>NZ_JAAMPU010000101.1 GCF_012911565.1 Flavobacterium silvaticum
GCGTACGCGTGGTGGGCTATTGCGACGAGATCGTCATACCCGATGTATTCATCATCGATTACCCGCATTATTTCACTCCGAACGGGGACGGAATACACGATACGTGGAATATTAGTTGGCCAACCGCTCAGGCAAGCCCAAAAATTTATATATTTGACCGCTATGGAAAACTCCTTAAGCAAATCCATGCTCCGGGAGATGGCTGGGACGGTACATATAATGGGCATCAAGTGCCTTCAACTGATTACTGGTTTAATGTCATCTATACGGAAAATGGGGTAGAGAAGGAGTTTAAAGCACATTTTGCATTAAAACGATAAACCCCCATGAATCTAAAAAAACGGTATTTATTTGGCCTATTACTGCTAACACAATTATCATTTGCTCAGGAAGGAATTGCCGTATATTCCGATTACTTGACAGATAACTATTATTTGATCCATCCATCTATGGCGGGTGCTGCGAATTGCGCTAAAGTGCGTTTGACAGGCCGCCAGCAATGGTTCGGAGAAAAGGATGCACCATCATTGCAGACTCTCAGCATCAATGCCCCGGTAGGCGAACATGAAGGTATTGGTGCGATAGTTTTTAATGACCGTAACGGATATCACTATCAAACCGGTATTAAATTCAGTTATGCCCACCACATCATGTTTTCAAGGGATGCGGTAGATTTGAATCAGTTGTCATTCGGTGTGAACGTAGGTCTTATCCAAAGTTCACTTGATGAAACGGATTTTATCGAATCGGGTGATTTTGATCCCAACATTGGTGGAATCGTACAAAAGGATTCTTATATCAATGTCGATATTGGAGCGTCATATAACTATCTTGATTTTTATGCACATTTTACGGCGAAGAATGTTTTGGAAACGCGTCGTGAAATTTATTCGGCTTATGAATCTGACAACATTCGCAGATTTCTCTTGAGCTTAGGTTATACTTTTGGAGATGAAGAGAGATTGTTGTGGGAACCATCGGTATTATTTCAATACACCGACCAAACTGCGGAAAAAAGCATCGACGTCAACCTGAAAGTTTATAAAAACCTTGACTTCGGTCGTCTTTGGGGTGGTGTATCTTACAGAAGAAGTTTTGATGGTGCTGAATTCCGTGATGGGAATACAACCTCTGAACAATACTATCAGTCAATTTCTCCTTTAGTGGGAATCAACGTCGGGAACTTCATGTTCGCCTATACGTATTCGCACATCGCCGGAAAAATTAAGTTTGCAGAAGGAGGCTATCATCAACTTACCCTCGGATTCAACTTCCTGTGTAAACGTGAAAAATATCACTGTAACTGTCCAGCAGTAAACTAATAACAAGTCCCGGAATAACACCGGGACTATTTTTTATATGATAATCAAAGCAGTAAACGGAAAATTCCCAAGCATACCGCAGGATTGTTTTGTTGCAGAAAATGCTACAATTGTTGGGGATGTGGTTTTAGGAACAGAATGTAGTGTGTGGTTCAATGCTGTCATTCGTGGCGATGTCCATTTTATCAAAATCGGCAATAAAGTTAATATCCAGGATGGTGCGATTATTCATTGTACGTATCAGAAACATCCGACTGTGATAGGAAACAATGTCTCAATAGGACACAACGCCATTGTACATGGGTGTACGTTACATGACAATGTGCTGATTGGAATGGGGGCGATAATTATGGATAATTGTATCATAAACAGCAATTCCATCATAGCTGCCGGAGCCGTCGTCACTCAAAATACCATTGTGGAATCCGGAAGTATTTATGCGGGCGTTCCTGCGAAGAAAGTAAAGGATATCGACCAGTCTGATTTTGCAGGGGAAATAGGACGTATATCCAATAATTACGTGATGTATGCGAGTTGGTTCCGTGAATGATTAAAAGTCGCGGATTTCAGCTTTAAATGAATCGCCGATCAATTGTTGTAAAACGTCAGGATTGCCGTTTGTGTAAAAGCTGTTGATTGGCTTTGGATTGTCTGAAAAACCTACCGATTCCAAAATACGATATGTCCTTTTTGCCACGGCTTCCCCTGAATCTATAATACGCACATGATCCGGTAGTAGTTTCTTTATCTGAGGTATCAGAAACGGGTAGTGTGTACAGCCCAATACCAGATAATCTACATTTTCCCGAATCATAGGTTCCATGTAAGAATATAGCAGTTCAGACATTCGTTCGGAATGCATCTGGCCTTGCTCGATCAATCGGACCAGATCGAATCCTACCTGTTCGATGATTTTGGTATTTGAATAGGTTTCCACGGCCTTGCTGAACAATTCGCTGCTTAACGTTCCTTTGGTGGCCAGGACGCCTATTGTGTGCGTCTGTGAGCCTAATGCGGCGGGTTTGATGGCAGGCTCAATCCCAATGAATGAAATATCATATTCGTCCCGAAGTTCTGCAATGGCATTCGTAGTTGCCGTATTGCAAGCCACAACAATCAATTTACAGTTTTGTCTTAGAAGGAATTCAGTGTTTTTTTTGCTTAACGCAATGATCTCGTTCTTTGTTTTTTGACCATAAGGTGCGTTTTTGCTATCTGCCAGGTAAATCGAACTTTCGTTCGGCAGCAGGTTATGGAATTCCATCCAGATAGAAATTCCACCGACGCCAGAATCGAAAAAGCCTACCGGATTGTTGTTGGTCATAGGCAAATATAAAAAAACTGCCTCTTTTTGGGAGGCAGTTCCGGAAGTAATGATGATTATTTCTTATTGGAAACCAAGGTCTTTTTTTACGTCAGCCGTAATGTTCGGACCATCAGCTAAAAGTAAATCTGCAGCGTTAAGGACATATTGGAAACCTTTGGCTTTACCGACTTTCTCAATAGATGCCTTAACCTTGTCCATTATTGGTTTTACAAGATCAGACTCTTTTTTCTGTAATTCTTTTTGTGCGTTGTCGCGGTAGTCAACGATGCGCTTTTGCATTTCCTGAACTTCTTTTGAACGTTCGTCGTTGATTGCATCGGTTACTGTTGCAGCTTCCTGATCGTATTTCTTGATTTTTGCCTGATACTCATCGACCAATGTTTTGTATCCGGCGTCATAGGTTTCCCCAAGTTTTGCGAGTTGTTTTTGCGCATCTACCATTGCCGGCATTTTCTGCATAATATCAGCTACATCAACATGGGCAACCTTGGCTTGCGCTGTCGCGGCCTGTGCCATCAAAACTACTATCGCCGAAATTAGCAGAACTTTTAACTGTTTCATTTTCAATTGTATTTAAAGGGTTTTAATTTTTAATGGTGTCTTTTTGTGTTTCGGTTGTTTCTTTTGCTTCCGCTGCTTTTTGCTGTTTTGCTTTTTTTGCGGCTTCTCTGTCTTCTATAGCCTTTTTACGCTTCTCTTCTAAGGCTTTGCGGCGATCCTCCAAAATTTGTGCACGTTCTTCAGCAGATTTTTTCTTGGCGTCCTGAGCCGGGGTTGTTGCTTCGGTTGTTTCAGAAGGAGCAGTCTTGGCAGCTGCAGCTGGTTTCTCGGTTTTATCTTCAGATTTTGCTCCCTCGGTAGCTTCCGGACTGGCGGGTGGAGTTGTTGGCGGAACTGCTGTTCCGTTTTTCTTAGCTTCCCTTTCTGCCTTTTGCTGCTCACGTTTGTCTGCAGCTTCCTGGCGTTTCGCATCGGCAGCGGCTTTTCTGTCGGCCATTAGCTTTTCACGCGCAGCCTTTTTCTCGTCCAAGACTTTCTGACGCTCCTGAAGTGCAGGATTTTCGTCAATCATGTCTTCTTTGGCTTCTTTGGCGGCTTCTTCTTTAAGCTGTTTTTTCGACATTTGTTCGCGGCGGCTTGCACGTGTCAATGAACGCACTACCTGATCGCTTATATCGTATTTTTTTGCGGCGAAAAGCATGGTCAAATCGGAAGACTTGTCGAAAATGAAATCATATTTTTTGGCATCAGCAATATCCTGGGCTGCAGTAAAAACCTGATCCTGTATTGGTTTGATCAATACTGATTTTTGTGTGACAAGGTCGCCGGTCGGGCCGAAACGCTTTTGCTGATAATCAAGCAACTCTTTTTCCTGGAAAGCGATTTCTTCTTCGCGTTCTTCTATAAGTTCTTTGGTGAGTAAGACACGCTCGGTTTTAAGCCCGTCTTTTAATTTGGCGATATCGTTCTTTTTGGTCTCGATTTCCTGCTTCCATTTCTGGGCTTTTTGTTCGAGTTCATTATTGGCCTGGGCAAAATCAGGGACGTTCTGGAGAATATACTCCATATCTATATAACCGATTTTGATGCCCCGACCCTGGCTATTCGCTTCTGTTGCAAAAAAACCAAGGGTAAATAATAAAAACAATATTCTTTTCATAGACAAAAATTGCTTGATAAATATCGTATCAACTATACTTAAAATTGTTGACCGATAATAAAATGCGTCTCCCAGCCATTCTTAACTGTCTGGCCTGGTAGCGGGTCGAATCCGTGTCCGAAATCAATTCCCAACAATCCGAACGCAGGCATGAAAACCCGCAGACCAAATCCGGCGGAGCGTTTTAACGCAAACGGATTATATTCCTGAAAATTGTCATAAGACGCTCCGGCTTCGGCAAATGTAAGTACAAATATCGAGGCAGATGCAGCCATTGTGACCGGATAACGCAATTCTAACGAGAACTTGTTATAGATTGTTCCTCCATCTGTATTAGATAGCGATTGGTTCGGATACCCACGCAATTGGATAACCTCACGTCCGTCAAGTGCAAAGTTGGCCAATCCATCCCCGCCCAAAAAGAAACGCTCAAAAGGAACAAGTCCCCTGTTACTGTTATACGCACCAAGGAAACCGAATTCCCCTAATGTACGGAGGACTAATTTACCATAAATTTTGGTATACCAATCGGCTTTGAATTTTATTTTATAGTATTCCAGCCAGTTAAACTTTTTCTGGTCTACTTTTGACTGGTCTACCGCGGCTTCATCAACGCTATTCGCCTTGACGCCTGTAGAAGTGATATAATCTCCCGGAGCCACCCAAACACCATCGGTTCCAAAATAACCGGATCCTGTATCATTTGTCGTTTTATAATCTGGCAAATCCCCTAAATGTGCATAATCAATTTTGTTGAACATCGAGTACGGAGGCGTCAGTTTAGCCGTTACGCTAAATTCAGATCCGTAAGTCGGGAAAATTGGGTTCACCCCTTTATTATTACGACTAAGTCCAATGGTATACGCAAGGTTTCGCGAAGATCCATTTCCGAAGGTGAACAATCCCGTATTGTAATTGTTCAAATCGTAATACTGGAAACTTACGCTATGAGAGAGCACGAAGGAGTCGTCAGGCACACTAAGGCGTTTGGCAATACCAACTGAGAGTGAAGTAATATTGAAACTTTTGCTTCTGTCCACATTAGCGCTACCCGTTCCGTAAGAATACAAGAACTGTTTGGAGTGGGAAACCGAGGCGCTGAACTGAACCGGTTTGCGGCCTCCGAACCAAGGCTCTGAAAACGACGCACTATAAGTCTGGAAGTACGAACTCCCCTGAAGCCTTAGCGATACTTTCTGGCCGTCACCCATCGGAAGCGGCTTATATGCATCTTTTTTGAAGATATTTCGCATCGAGAAGTTGTTGAAAGACAAACCGAGTGTCCCGATGAAACCACCGCCGCCATAACCGCCTTGCAGTTCAATCTGGCTCGAACCCTTTTCGGTCAGGTTCCATTCCACATCTACAGTTCCAGCCGATGGATCTACATTTTTAAGTTCCGGACGGATCGTCTCCGGATCAAAGAAACCAAGTGCCCCGATTTCACGCACCGAACGCACAATTTCCTCTTTGCTGTACTTCTGTCCCGGCTTGGTACGTAATTCCCGATAGATGACTTCATCGTGCGTCTTGTCGTTACCGATTACCGAAATTTTGTTGAAGTAGGCAACCGGGCCTTCGATAATCCGTATCTCAAAATCGATGGTATCATTGGCTGTGCGGACTTCCACTGCGTTTATCGAAGAGAACAGATAACCGTTGTTCTGGTATAAGTTGGTGATGTCTTCACTGTCTGGGTTGGTCTTGTCGGCAATTCGTTTTTCCAAGAGGACACCATTGTAGACGTCGCCCTTTTTTACGCCGAGCAAACTCTGCAATTGTTGGTTGGAATAGACCGTATTTCCAAGGAATTTGATGTCTCCGAAGTAATATTTGCGCCCTTCTTCAAGCTTGATGTCAATGTTTATGTCTTTGCGTTTGGAGTCGAATTTGACCGAATCATAGACTACACGTGCATCGCGATATCCTTTTTCTTTGTATTTGTCTACAATCTTGGTAAGGTCTTCCTTATATTTTTCAGGGATGAATTTGGAGGCTTTCCAAACGCGGAAGAAACTTTTGCGCTTGGTATTTTTCATGGCCCCGCGAAGTTTTCCATCCGTAAACTTCTCATTGCCTTCGAATTCAATGCTGCGAACCTTGATTTTCTTGCCTTTATCAATCGCAACGACCATATTCACGGTGCTTCCGCCCGTTGAATCGGCGGCGACGGTATTGATGTTTACCTTAGTATTGTAAAAACCGTCTTTGCGATATTTGTTTTCAATGTAATTTCGGGTCGTCGTGACCAGGTTTTCGTTTACGACTTTACCTTTCGTAAGACCTGTATCTTTGATGAGACCTTCGACTTTACTCTTTTTGACACCGGTTATTTTGACTTCGTTTAGTTTTGGAAGTTCGTTGATGTTGAGTTCGAGCCAGATAGAGTCCTGTTCGATCTTGTCGACGTAAAAATCGATATCGCTGAACAAGCCGAGCTTTCCCAGTTTTTTGATTGCGTTGCTGATTTGTTCTCCTGGAACCGTAATTTCCTGTCCTTTCTGCAATCCGGCAAACGTAACAACGGTCGCCTGGTTGAACGAAATCTTGCCCGTTACATTGACATCGGCCAAAAAATATTTGCGGCCTTGGTCAAAAGGCAGCCTGTCCTGCGCGCTCAGTTGGGAGAAAAAAGAAAAAAACAGAAGGGTCAGAACTAGCCGAAAGGTACTTTGTAACACTAAGAAATTATTTTATTTGTTCGCTGGTCTTACCGAATCTTCGCTCTCTGGTCTGATAGCTGATAATAGCTTGATACAAGTCTTCCTCCTTGAAATCTGGCCATAATACATCGGTGAAATAAAGTTCTGCATAAGCGATTTGCCAAAGCAGGAAATTACTGATCCGATGCTCGCCGCTGGTACGTATCAGCAGGTCGACGTCCGGTAAATTTTGCGTGTAAAGATGCTGATTAATAATCGATTCATCAATACTGCCTGTTGAAATTATATTATTTTTAACTAAGGCCGAAATCTCACGGATGGCGCGGGTTAGTTCTTCCCTGGAACCATAACTGAGTGCCAGTGTAAGCGTCATTCTCTTATTGCCGGAAGTCTTTTCCATAACGTCCGAAAGTTCTTTTTTTACTTTAGCGGGAAGTGTGTCGAGATTGCCAATCGCATTTAATTTAATGTCGTTTTGGGTCAATGTCTTGAGTTCCTTTTTAAGTGCGCCGATGAGCAATTTCATCAGCATATCCACTTCAAGTTTAGGGCGGTTCCAGTTTTCGGTGGAAAAAGCGTAAAGGGTCAGGTTGGGTATTCCGAGCCTTGCGCAGGCTTCGACAGTCCTTCTTACAGATTTGGTCCCGTTTTCATGTCCGAAAGCCCTCAGCATTCCCTGTTGTTTGGCCCATCGGCCGTTGCCATCCATAATAATGGCGAGATGTTGCGGAAGTTTTTCCGGTTGTATTTGCGAAAGTAAATCCATCACTGGGCGCAATAGCAAGGCTTGTTGCCGAACGTATAAGTTAAGGTAAGGCCAGTGAACATATACCAGTCCTTATTATTTATATTCCCGAATTTTTGCACCGATGCAGTTTCGTTTTTCGGGGCGCTGCCGTCAATGTTATCGGTGAAAGTCCAGCGTGCTCCTGCTTCAAGGCCAATTACGAAATGATCGGCGACATTGGTCTTGATGCCGACAATCATCGGGATGGCCATAGAAAAACCATTTCCATCAGATTTTGCATTGTTGTCTATGCCGTCGTAATACATTTCGTTGTACATCATCGCGCTTAATCCGGAATACACATATGGCGTGAGTTTCTTTTTCCCATCGTGCAGGTTGAAGTCGAAAAAATCAAATTCAAGCCCCAAAGATAGTTCTTTCATATCGTTCTTGAACTTCAGGCCGCGTTGTTGGCGGGCTTGGGTATCAGAATCGCGGTCATCTGCGCTAAGAGTCGTTTGTGTGTAGGAAATTCGCCATGAATGGCGCGGGCTCCGGTTCCATTTGAATAAAGCCCCGAATGCAGGTTCGTTTGGACGGATGTACGTTGTTGCCCCAACATCGCCTATGTAATTACTGGCGCCTGCGAAAATTCCGATTTCATAAATCTGGGCAGATACCGCATTGAGGCAGAACAAGGAAAGCAATAAAAAAAACCGTTTCGTCATCGGGTTTAAAATAGCGTGCAAATATAACAATAATGGTAAGCCTGAGGGAAGTTAAATCAGAAATCTCAGCCAGGCACAAAATTAATCGGCCCCAAACCAAAACGGCAGGGCTGTGGACTTAGTATGAATGCAAGTTAAATTGGCTAATTTCTTTTGTCTTCGCCCCAAAGCAGTTTTTTACGCAGTGTTTTGAGGAAAGTCTCACCCGGAATTTCTGCCATGTTGATCTGGAAAGGTGTTTTCCTGATGGTCAGCACAGATTCATTTGGGACCGATGCAATCCTCGAATCCAATGAAACCAGGTATTGTTCTTCACGGCCCGTAACCCTGAGTCGGATTTCGGTATTGTCCGGAATCACCAACGGACGGGCGTTCAGGTTGTGTGGTGCGATTGGCGTAATGACAAGGCTTCCGGCGTCCGGCGTCAGAATCGGGCCGCCACAGCTCAATGAATAACCGGTCGATCCAGTAGGCGTTGCAATGATGAGTCCGTCTGCCCAATACGAATTTAAGTATTCGCCGTTGAGCCAGGTTTCTATCGTGATCATTGAAGTCGTGTCTTTTCGGCTGACTGAAATCTCGTTCATCGCGAAATTTATCGCTTTGACATCTGCTATTTCAGGTTCCACTTCAAGGCTGAGCAAAGTCCGTGGAGACAAACTGTAATTCTTGTCGATCACGAATTGCATGAAGTCTTCGATATGGTCTTTCTGGACGCTTGCCAGGAACCCAAGTCGTCCGGCGTTGATTCCCAAAATCGGTATTCCGGAATCGCGGACTAAAGTGGCTGCGCGAAGTATGGTTCCGTCCCCACCGATACTTATCAGGATGTCAAAAGAATTGTCGAGTTCTTCGTGGGATGAAAAGGTCTTGTATTCCTTTTTGACGATTTCCTTGTCGTAAAGAATCTTGAGGAAATTCGATTCGATATACAGGTCTACATTGTTCTTGTTGAAGAAAACAAAGATATCCTTAATGATAGGCTCGGTGGAATTTTGGTAATATTGTCCGTAGATGGCTACTTTCATGTGTTTGGAGTCGGGAAAGTCCGAAAAGTCGGGAATGTCCGAAAAGATCTAAAAGTTAGAGCTGTATTAATTTTTCCAGCCATAGGTTGTCTTATTTTTAATCTTCTTTTTCTACCGGTCTTTCGGTCTTTTCTGACATTCCCGACTTTTCGGACTTTTCGGACCAAAAACTTTCCGGACTAAATATTTAAATACTTATCCAAATAATCCGAACGATCCTTCAAGTTCCTCAAATAATTATCTTCCTGATGTTCCGAAATAATCTCATAATCGTATCGACGGAACGTCTGGATGATTTCATTGATGCCGCCAATCGCGATTTTAATCGTCACCTGAACCGTATCGACAGTCGATTCAGAAATAAACAATCCGAGGATTTTCCCATTGTTGCTTTCCACGATTTGGGTAATCTGCCCGATGGAATAATCGGCGACGCCTTTTTCAACCACGATGATTCCGCCTTGCTCTTTCAAAAAAGGTGTTTCGTTGAACAATCGGACAATATCGGCCATTTCATAATAGCCAACGTATTTATTCGATTCATCCAGAACCGGAATCACATTGGTTGCGTTGATGGCAAAAAGTTCCAGAACGTCGAGCCAGAACATATTCGTCCGGGCAAAAAATCCTTCCAAGGCGTATCTGTAATGCGATAATTGTTTGTCGTCTTCAAAAGTATCGGCATCGTCGGCACCGATCGAACCTATGTAAATATCGTTTTCAGTAACCGGAAAATGCGTAAAATGGCCATCGGCGAAAAAATCTTTTACCGATGAAAGTGTTTCGGAACTGTCTATCGCCCGAAAGTCATTGTTCAGATATTGGGTAACATCGCTCATTTTGTCTCTTTCATAACGATTGCAAATTAATCAAATTTTGCAACAAAGGCCGTGGCTTTACTTTGTATTTTTGTAAGATAATCTTTAGCGACACTCATGACGAAGCTCAGCGTAAACATCAATAAGATCGCGACCCTGCGAAATGCAAGAGGCGGAAATGTGCCCGATTTGTTAAAGGCGGCTGCCGATATAGAGCGTTTCGGCGCACAAGGAATCACCATCCATCCGCGTCCGGACGAACGACATATCAGGTATCAGGATGCGCGCGATTTGAAAGCGGTGGTAAAAACGGAACTTAATATCGAAGGAAATCCGGCCCAAAAATTCATCGATCTGGTACTTGAAGTCAAGCCGCATCAGGTGACTTTGGTTCCCGATGCAGATGATGCGATCACGTCGAACGCCGGCTGGGACACAAAAGCCAATAGAAGTTTCCTGTCTGAAATCATCTCGGAATTCAAACGCAACGGAATCCGGACTTCCATTTTTGTCGATCCGATAATCGAATATGTAGAAGGTGCCGCCGAAACCGGAACAGACCGTATAGAGCTATACACCGAATCTTATGCGACGGAATACGCAGGCGGAAACGAAGACGGGATTTTGTCTTATGTCGCCGCTGCACATAAAGCACATGAACTCGGCCTTGGGATCAATGCCGGCCATGATTTGAGCCTCGACAATCTGAGCTTCTTTAAGAACAGCATCCCGAATTTGCTTGAAGTTTCAATTGGGCACGCTTTGATTGCCGAGTCGCTTTATCTTGGTTTGGAAAATGCGGTACAGATGTATCTGCAACGCCTGAAATAAAAAATACCAATAAAAAATAGTTTTTCGTGAAACTAAATTCAAGAATAGAAGGTTCCGGCCAGCCGCTTTTGATCATCCACGGATTCCTTGGTTCGTCCGACAACTGGAAAACGTTCGCCGGACAATATGCGGAAGAAGGTTATGAAGTCCATGCCATCGATATGCGGAACCACGGAAAAAGCGGTCATTCCGACGAATCCAATTATAAAGTAATGGTTGACGATGTGCTCGAATATTGCAGCGATCATCAATTGGCATCGGTTGATGTGATTGGGCATTCTATGGGCGGGAAAATCGCTATGTTGCTCGCGACCCGGAATCCTGATCTTGTACAGAAGTTGATTATTGCGGACATCGGGCCTAAATATTACCGTCAGCACCATCAGGATATTCTCGCCGGTTTGAATTCGATTGATTTCTCTCAAAAACCATCGCGTTCGCAAGTTGAAGAGCAACTGAAAACCTATGTTGATGATGCCGGAACCGTTCAGTTCCTCGCCAAGAATTTGTATTGGAAGGAACCTGGGCAACTGGATTTCAGGTTCAATCTTCCGGTGCTGACAAAAGAAATTGAAAATATCGGTGAAGCGTTGCCGGAAAATGTCATTTTCGATAAGCCGACGTTGTTCCTTCGCGGCGCCAATTCCAATTATATCAAAGATGAAGACATTGACGATATAAAAAAGCAATTCCCCAAAGCAATTATCGTAACTTTAAAAGATGCAGGTCACTGGCTCCATGCCGAACAACCTGCCGCTTTCCTGCAAAGCACGTTGCTTTTTCTGAAACAATAATAAAATAGTTATTTATGAATTTACTCTTGAGACTTATTGTAACCGCGTTGCTCGTTATGGGCATTTCGTATTTTTTACCAGGCGTGCATGTCGACGGATTCGTGACGGCGTTGATCGTTGCCGTCGTATTGGCGCTTTTGAATTTGTTCGTCAAGCCGATACTGGTTTTATTTACATTGCCGGTGACGATTTTTACGCTTGGATTGTTCCTTTTGGTGATCAATGCACTGGTGATAATGCTTTGCGATTACATTGTCGGCGGGTTCGATGTGTCGTCGTTTCTTACGGCTTTGCTTTTCAGTATCATCCTTTCTGTTTTCCAATCGATACTGTTTTCATTCAGTAAAGATTAAGTATCAAAATTTTATACTTTCCTTCACTTGTAACGCAGGCAAAAAAAGACTAATTTTGCCGACCAATTTTACAATGTACCTGATATGAATATCACAAGAAATAATGTCGATGCACTGAATGCCATCGTAACCATTGAACTCAATAAATCTGATTACGAAGGCGAAGTTGAAAAAGTATTGACGAATTACCGCAAGACTGCAAATATTCCCGGTTTCCGCAAAGGAACCGTTCCAATGAGCCTGATCAAAAAGCAATACGGGAAAGCTGTAAAACTCGAAGAACTCAATAAAGTTTTGCAACAAAGCCTGAACAAATACATGCAGGACGAAAAGCTCGAAATCCTCGGAAATCCGCTTCCGGTTGTCAAAGAAGACCTTGATCTGGACAAAGACGATATAAGCTTCGAGTTCGAACTTGGTTTTGCGCCTTCATTCGATGTCGATTTATCTACCGTCAAAAATCTGACACAATATAAAGTAGTTGCCGATGAGAAGTTGCTTGACGATCAAGTACTACGCATCCGCAAGCAATACGGTAAAATGATCCAGAAAGACGAAGTAGCCGAAGGTGACGATCTCTCCGGAACATTCCTTAACGAAGAAAAAGGAATCGACAGCCCGGCGCGTTTCAGTCTTGACGTTTTCAAAAACAAGAAAGAAGCTGCGAAATTCATCGGGAAAAAAGTCGGTGATATCGTAACTGTAAATACGAAAGGTTTGTTCGATGACGATCACAAACTGATGGATTACCTCAAACTCGATCATGATCAGGTTCACGGACTTGACATCGATGTCGATTTCAAAATCGAAGAAGTAACGGCGACTGAACCGGCTGAATTGAATGAAGAATTGTTCGGAAAGCTTTTTGGAGAAGGAAAAGTTTCCAGCCTGGAAGACCTGAAAGCTCAAATAAAGCAAGATGCAGAGAAGCAATTCGCACAGCAAGCCGACCAGAAGTTTTTGAACGACGTAACCGAATCGTTGATCTCCGATACCAAATTCGACCTTCCATCGACTTTCCTTAAAAAATGGATCCAGACGGCAGGTGAAAAAGCGCTTACCGCTGAACAGGCAGAAGAAGAATACAGCCGTTCAGAAAATGGTCTTCGTTACCAATTGATCGAAGGCAAGATCATCACCGGAAACGGACTTCAGATTACGTTCGACGATCTCAAAGATTATACAGCGACGATGATCCGCAAGCAAATGGCGCAGTTCGGACAACTTGATCCGACAGAAGAAGACGTGAATAATATTGTTGCGCGAGTGCTTCAGAACCAGGACGAAATCAAGCGTTTGAGCGAGCAGGTGATGAGCGAAAAAATGTTGAATCTGTTCAAAGAAAAGGTAAAAGCCAAGACGAAAGAAGTTTCTTACGAAGAGTTCGTTAAAGCCAGCTACGGCGAATAAGCGGATTAAAAAAACAGTATCTTTGAGGCGCCAAACTTTTTGCTTGGCGCCTCTTAATTTTTAAGCAAATCTTTTACACAACATGAACTACGGTAAAGAATTTAAAAAGTTTGCCACCAAACAACACGGGGTGAACTCCATGTATTACGATAAAATCGTCGGTGCGATGACACCGACAAACCTGACGCCTTACATCATTGAGGAACGTCCGCTGAACATTTCACAGCTCGATGTTTTCTCGCGTCTGATGATGGATCGCATCATTTTCCTTGGAACGGGGATCGACGACCAGATCGCGAACATCGTACAGGCGCAGTTGCTGTTTCTGGCGAGCGTCGATTCGTCAAAAGACGTCCAAATCTATATCAATTCTCCGGGCGGAAGCGTTTATGCAGGTCTTGGGATTTATGATACCATGCAATTCATCGGGCCGGATGTGGCTACGATTTGTACAGGCATGGCTGCCTCGATGGGTGCTGTATTGCTTTGTGCCGGTGCTGCCGGAAAACGTTCGGCTTTGCCACATTCACGTGTCATGATCCACCAACCTTCAGGCGGCGCACAAGGTGTTGCTACCGATATGGAAATCAACCTGCGTGAAATGCTAAAATTGAAAGAAGAACTGTATAAGATCATTTCCGATCATTCAGGACAATCGTATGACCGCGTCCACAAAGACAGCGAGCGCGATTACTGGATGAAGGCCGAAGAAGCCAAAGAGTACGGAATGATTGACGAAGTACTTCGCAAGTCCTAATTAAAAACAAACTCGAATTCCCGGACTAACCAAAGCCGGGAATTTTCTTCTGATGCCATGGCGAAAGAAATTTTAGATTGTTCCTTCTGCGGACGGAAAAAACCCGAAACCAACCTGCTGATTGCCGGAATCAACGCGCACATTTGCGACAAATGCATCGAACAGGCGCACGGGATTGTGATGGAAGAGCTCAAATCGAGCGGACAATCCAAACTCTCGACAGACCTTGTTTTAAAGAAACCGCATGAGATACGTGCGTTCCTCGACGAATATGTGATCGGGCAGGATCAGACCAAAAAGGTGATGTCGGTGGCGGTTTACAATCATTACAAACGATTGATGCAGCCTGCAGGAAGCGACGATGTCGAAATCGAAAAGAGCAACATCATCATGGTCGGCCAAACCGGAACCGGAAAGACGTTGGTGGCCAAAACCATTGCCCGTATGCTTGACGTTCCGTTGGCGATTGTCGATGCCACGGTACTTACGGAGGCCGGTTATGTTGGTGAAGATGTCGAAAGCATTCTGACCCGTCTATTGCAAGCCGCCGATTACGATGTGGCCAAAGCCGAACGCGGAATCGTCTTCATTGATGAAATCGATAAGATTGCCCGTAAGAGTGATAATCCTTCCATAACCCGTGATGTTTCCGGTGAAGGCGTACAACAGGCATTGCTCAAGCTTCTCGAAGGAACGGTTGTCAATGTTCCGCCAAAAGGTGGGCGAAAGCATCCGGACCAGAAGTTCGTCGAAGTCAATACGCAAAACATTTTGTTTATTGCCGGAGGTGCCTTCGATGGTGTGGAAAAATTAATTTCCAAACGTCTGAATCGCCAGGTTGTAGGTTATACGACTAAAAATTCGACCAAAATCGATAAAGACAACCTGCTGCAATACATCATCCCGAAAGACATACGCGATTTCGGTCTGATTCCTGAAATCATTGGTCGTTTGCCGGTATTGACTCATATGGATCCGCTTGATGCCGAAACGCTCAGGGCCATTCTGACCGAACCGAAAAACGCCCTGATCAAACAATACGCAAAGTTGTTCTCCATGGACGGAGTCGATTTCAGGATTGAAGACGAAGCTCTTGATTTCATTGTGGAAAAAGCGCTCGAATACAAATTGGGTGCCCGCGGACTTCGTTCCTTATGCGAAGCGATTTTGACCGATGCCATGTATGAACTTCCTGCAACCGACGAGAAATTGCTGGTCATCGATAAGGAATATGCGTACGAGCGGCTTAACAAAAACTTGCTTAAACGACTTGAAATAGCGTCTTAAAGAGTTTGTCGATAGAAAAATAAATTTATTGAATTGACCCCAAAGGTGCTTGACTTTTGGGGTCAGTTTGTAAAAATAAGTAAGGGATTATTTGTATTTCAACGGCAAATAGACGACTTTTTTAGTCTCAAAGAATTCCTCTTTAAAGAATTCCGGAATATCATACAATACCGTTTTCTGGAATATGCTGAGTTCTTCGGTCAAATCTCCGCCTTTTAGATAGAGGATTCCATTTTGGAGTTCGTGCTTCGATTCTTTTTTAACTTTTCCTCTCACCCAAGTCACGAAATCAGGCATATTGGTTACGGCACGACTGACGATAAAATCAAAGTTCTCGTCTACATTTTCCGCCCTCATCTGAGCTGTACGAACATTCTTTAATCCGAGCTCATCAGCTACGGCCTGAACTACTTTTATCTTTTTCCCGATCACATCTATCAGGTAAAAATCAGTCTCAGGAAACAAAATCGCCAACGGAATTCCCGGAAAGCCGCCGCCTGTCCCGACATCCAAAACGGAAGCTCCTGGCAAAAAAGGCTGGATCTTCGCAATAGCCAATGAATGCAATACGTGACGGGTGTAAAGCTCATCTATGTCCTTTCGTGAAATCACGTTTATTTTTGAGTTCCAATCGGCGTAAACCTTTGACAGCAGTGCAAATTGGTGTCTCTGCATATCAGAAATTTCCGGAAAATAGTGAATGATTTCGTCCATTTGGCAAAAGTACATATTACAGGCATAAAATCCGCGTTCATTACTTTTTGACCGCCTATTAATTAATTACCTTTGCCAAGCTATTTTCGTTATGACACAGAATCTCCCGACATTTTCGACCCAGGATCAGACCAAATTCTTCAGGACACTGAATTCCAAGGTCAATACCTATTTCCGCGAAAACAACCTCCGGAAAACGGGCAACTGGCAAATCTACCTGAAAACAGCCATTCTTTTCGCTATTTTCTTAGCGCCTTATTTCCTGATCCTTTCACTTGATTTGCCTTTCTGGGCACATTTGCTGTTATCTATAGTCATGGGAATTGGGATGGCCGGAATTGGGATGAACGTTATGCACGACGGAAACCACGGATCGTATTCGTCAAAATCGTGGGTCAATAAATTCATGGGCGGAACCATCTATGTCCTGGCTGGAAACGTTTATAACTGGCAGGTGCAGCACAACGTTTTGCATCATACCTATACCAACGTCCACGGCCACGATGAAGATCTCGAAGCAGGTCGCATCATTCGGTTTTCCAAAGATGCAGAATGGAGAAGATTCCACAAATTCCAACATTATTATTCTGTTTTCCTTTACGGTTTATTGACGTTCAATTGGGCGATTACGACAGATTTCCGTCAGATGAAACGTTATCTGAAGCGAAAACTATCATATGGAAAATTCAAAAGCCCGGTATTTCAATGGACAACATTGCTTATCACAAAAGCGATTTATTTCTCCATTTGGTTGGTCGTACCGATGGTTTTGGGTCTTGCGTGGTGGAAAGTCCTCATCGGGTTTTTCGTGATGCACTATGTCGCCGGATTGATCCTAAGCATCGTATTCCAATTGGCCCATATTGTCGAGGAAACCGATAATCCCGTTCCCGACGACAACGGCGCCTTGGCCAACACTTGGGCTATCCATCAATTGTACACGACAGCCAATTTTGCACCGCGCAACAAAATAGTCAACTGGTTCACCGGCGGTTTGAACCATCAGATCGAACATCATATCTTCCCGAACATCAGCCATGTCCATTACGGCAAAATCGGACGCATCGTCAAACAAACAGCCCAGGAATGCAACCTGCCGTACCATGAATTCCGCACCATGCGTTCGGCCATCGCGGCACATTTTCGCCATTTGAAAGAACTCGGTACCAAACCCAGCCTGGCCTGACATTAAAACAATCCAACACCACATATGAGCGAATTCCTTTCAGACAGAATCAACCAACTTTCCACTTCCCAAACCCTCGCCATGGCTGCATTGGCCCGCGAATTAAAGGCTCAGGGAAAAGATATCATAAGCCTTAGCCTTGGCGAACCAGATTTTAATACGCCTGATTTCATCAAAGAAGCGGCAAAAAAAGCGATAGACGAAAATTACAGCACCTATTCGCCTGTTGACGGATATGCGGAATTGAAAGACGCTATCTGCCGCAAATTCAAACGAGATAACGACCTGGATTACAAACCAGCGAACATTGTAGTTTCTACAGGCGCGAAACAATCGCTCTACAATATCGCACAAGTCATGCTCAATGATGGGGATGAAGTCATTTTGCCTGCACCATATTGGGTTTCTTATTTCGAAATCGTCAAGATGGCTGGCGGAATTCCTGTCGAAGTGCCGACATCTGTAGAATCAGATTTCAAGATCACAGCCGAACAACTCGAAAAAGCCATTACGCCAAAAACCAAAATGGTATGGTATTCTTCTCCATGCAACCCAAGCGGCTCCGTATACAGTCGTGAAGAACTGACCGCATTGGCCGCCGTACTTGAAAAACACCCGAATATTTTTGTGGTTTCGGACGAAATCTACGAACACATCAACTTCTCCGGAACATTCTGCTCCATCGCTTCAATCCCGGGAATGTTTGACAGGACCATAACCGTAAACGGAGTCGCGAAAGCATTCGCCATGACCGGCTGGAGAATCGGATACATTGGCGCACCTGAATTCATTGCCAAAGCCTGTACTAAAATGCAGGGCCAGGTTACGTCCGGCGCGAATTCAATTGCCCAACGTGCAACGATCACTGCCGTTGATGCCGATCCATCTGTTTTAAACGATATGGTTTCAGCCTTTAAATCCCGCCGCGACCTTGTAATAAACATGATCAAAGATATCCCGGGCTTGAAAATCAATGTTCCGGACGGAGCTTTCTATGCATTCCCGGATGTTTCTTCGTTCTTTGGAAAAACGCTTCGCGGAAAAGAAATCAGGAACGCCGATGATTTGTCAATGTATCTCTTGGCAGAAGCGAACGTGGCCTGTGTAACCGGTGATGCTTTTGGCAACCCGAACTGCATCAGGCTGTCTTATGCAACAAGCGAGGAACAACTCGTCAAAGCATTCACACAAATCAAAGAGGCCCTGGCCTAAACAATACGGCCTCGAATTATCGGGGCTTTTTTATTTTAATTATTTCGGATTTACCTCATGCTCCGGCCAAAAATCCATCGATTCAAATAAACGAATCAACAAAAGACAAACATCCATGCAAAAGAAAATACTTCTTCTCGGTTCAGGTGAACTCGGAAAAGAATTCGTCATCGCCGCCCAACGTATCGGCCAGAAAGTAATTGCCGTCGATTCATACGAAAATGCACCGGCCATGCAGGTCGCACACGGCTTTGAAGTCATCAATATGCTCGATGGTTCCGAACTGGACCGCATCGTCGCCAAACACAACCCGGACTTTATCGTTCCGGAAATTGAAGCCATCCGTACCGAACGTTTTTACGACTATGAAAAACAGGGAATCACGGTTGTCCCATCGGCCAAAGCGGCGAACTTTACCATGAACCGAAAGGCGATTCGTGATCTTGCGGCCAAAGAACTCGGACTTAAAACCGCAAATTACAGATACGCGACTTCATCCGAAGAATTGCAGAAAGCCGTCTCTGAAGTCGGCATTCCATGCGTCGTAAAACCATTGATGTCTTCCTCAGGCAAAGGCCAATCGACTATAAAATCTGAAGAAGACATTGAGAAGGCGTGGAAATACGCAGTCGAAGGTTCACGTGGAGATGTTGTGGAAGTCATTGTAGAAGCATTCGTAAAGTTCAATTCAGAGATTACGTTGCTGACCGTGACCCAAAATAACGGTCCGACATTGTTCTGCTCACCTATCGGCCACCGTCAGGAACGCGGTGATTACCAGGAAAGCTGGCAACCCGCTTTGGTGTCGGACAAAGACCTGTATGAAGCACAGGACATGGCCGAAAAAGTTACCGAAGCACTTAGTGGTGCCGGAATATTCGGAGTCGAATTCTTTTTGGCCGATGACGGCGTGTATTTCTCGGAACTTTCCCCTCGTCCGCACGATACCGGAATGGTGACACTTGGCGGAACACAGAATTTCAATGAATTCGAATTGCACCTGCGCGCCATCCTGAGCCTTCCTATTTTTGAGATACGACTTGAAAAAGCGGGCGCAAGTGCCGTGATACTGGCGTCTGAAAACTCACAAAACCCAACATTTTCCGGAATTGCGGGACTTGCCGCTTTACCCAAAACAGATTTCCGCCTGTTCGGAAAACCGACGTCGCGTCCGTATAGAAGGATGGGCGTTGCATTGGTCAGCGACAGCCCTGAAACCCCGGTCACTGAACTGGTCGAAAAAGCAAAAGCTGCGGCTGCTCTGGTTTCGGTACATCCATAATCGCAACCGCTTTATTTTTATAATGACCTCGCTAAAATTGGCGGGGTTTTTTTGTTTCCGTAAAATTTGATTCCCAAACCACTGAGAAATCAACAATAATTGACTGAATAACCCAGTTTTAGCGAAATTTTTTGATTTCAATCTCTATTTTTGATGTTCGACCCGTTTTTATGAAGTTACTAATCGTTGAAGATGAACCGCAATTGCTCGCCATTATCCGCAAAGGATTCAGTGAGAAGAACCACGATGTAAGTGCTGCCCTCGATGCGACCACGGCACTTTCGTTACTCAGCCAGCACACCTTTGACGCGGTCATCCTTGACGTGATGCTTCCGGACGGAAACGGAATCGCCATATGTCGTGACCTGCGTAAAAACAAAAACTTTGTCCCTGTCATTTTATTAACTGCTCTCGGAAGTACGGAAAATGTCGTCAACGGCCTTGATTCAGGAGCCGATGATTATATGGTCAAACCGTTTCGTTTTTCGGAACTCGAAGCCCGCGTCAATGCATTGGTGCGCCGGTCATCCATTGAAAACCATCAGCCCGACACTATTGTAATCGATGATTTGTTTATTGACAACCGCACCAAAAAAGTCAAGCGGGGCGATGATTCCATTTCTTTGACCGCCAAAGAATTCCGCCTGTTGCATTTTCTGGCAAAACACCGGAACAATGTAGTCAGCCGTGAACAAATACTCGACAACGTGTGGGACATCAACTTTGACATGAATACCAATGTGGTCGATGTCTACATCAATTACCTGCGTAAAAAAATCGACAAGCCCTACAAAGAACCGCTCATCCATACCGTCAAAGGTTTGGGCTATACGCTGAAACCCTGATGAAGCTACGCAAGAAAATCGCTTTTACGTATGTAATCCTTTCGTTCTTCAGTACGTTGCTGCTTTGCGTTATCGTAGTGATTCTTTTCCGTCAGAACAACCAGTATTATTTTATCAAACGACTTAAGGACCGGGCGAAGATCGTGGCTTCCATCCACGACCAGAATGACCCGCAAAAGGCAGCTTATTACCGCAACCTAAAAACCAACGGCCTTGAAGAACTCATAGACGAAGATGATTTCGTGCTTCCGGTACATGAAAACGGAACGTTCCAATACGACCCGAAACTGCATCTGCCACCCGAATTCTATAAAGAAATACTTGCGACGGATTCAAGCTGGGTAGAAACCGAAACCAGCCGCTACTATTACGGTCAGCAATTCGAATCGGCACAATCGAAATACATAGTAGTCATTACCGCGCGTGACCGACGGGGTGACACGACAACGCAATATATCATCCGGATTTTTATCATTGGGTGTATCCTTTTCATTGGGCTTGCTTATTTCCTGGGCCGGTTTTTTGCCGGACGCGTGCTCAACCCGATGGCACGGATCACGAAAGAAGCCAATCGGATTACCGCTTCGAACCTGCACAAACGCCTTGAGGAAACCAGCGACGAAGACGAAGTGGCCGGCCTGACCCGGACGTTCAACGATATGCTCGACCGGTTGGAAACATCGTTCGAAATACAGGCTAATTTTATCAATAACGCCTCACATGAACTCAAGACGCCGATTACTACGATTATAGCAGAATCTGAAATCATGCTGCTCAAACCGCGTTCAATCGCCGAATACGAAGAATCGCTCCACAACATCCATTCACAGGCCGCACGTTTGGGCAACCTCACCGAAAGCCTTTTGAAACTGACACAGACCGGTTACGACGGCAACAAACAAGTTCTGGATGTGTCGCGGATGGACGAATTGCTGGAAACCGTAAAGGATCATCTGGACAAGATCTATCCCGAAAATAAAATTAGCCTGCGCCTTGACCATCTGCCGGAGAATGAAGAATTGCTTTTGTTACCGTGCAATCGTCCGCTGCTTGAACTGGCATTGGCCAACATCATTTCGAATGGGGTCAAATATTCCGACAATGAAGTGGTTTTCGTAGAATTGACTGCCGATGCTACAACCATCAAAATTCGTATAACCGACATCGGCATCGGAATCCCCGCCGAAGATTTGCCCCATTTATACGAACCGTTCTTCCGCGGAAAAAAAGCCGCAAAATATACAGGTTATGGCCTCGGATTGCCCCTTGCTTCAAAAATCATCCGTATGCATGGAGGCGAACTCCAGATCCAGTCCGAGCAGGAAAAAGGGACAATGGCCCAGATTGTCTTTACCAGGAAACAGATTAGAAATTCTAATGTGGTTTCTTAGGAAATTCTAATGGTGCTTTAAGTTTGCTCTAATTTGAGATAGGTTGTTTTGTGATGTACTAAAAAATGGACATCATGAAAAATATACTCATCCCGACCCATTTATCGCCAGATACAGAAATCGCAGTCCGCACCGCCATTTGCAGCGCCTCCGGAACCGGAACGGAAATCATGTTGTTGCTTACAGCCGATGCCCCAACCTCGGAATCTGCCTCCGCACTTTTAAGGAGCATGCGCCATGAATTGACAGCAAGCCAATTATCGGTTCTTGACGATTGCCGCGATGTGGCAAGGAAATCGGGCTTTTCACTAAAATTCCATACACAGTATTCGCTTTCGGGTCCGTTGCTGCGCAATTTACTCCAGGCTATGGAAACCGGCCTTGTCATCATTCCAGCCTCTTATGCGAATTCAACACAATCGACCCATACGAGTTGTGTCAAGTGGCTTTCATTAAGCAAACTTCCCATTTTACAACTTTCGGAAACGGCGACTCCGGAATTGCGAAAAGCGCTGTTGATCGAAAATGGCCTCGGACAATTACCCGTACACGAATTACAGCTTCAGATTAACCGAAAGCTTCCCATACAAATCGTCAGCCAGGCCAATATCAGTTCCGAAGAGCAAAGCCTGAGACAATTGCTGTCTGAAACCATCGACTTAAGAGATATTGATGTTCTGATACACACCCGACGCACGGAAAAAACAGGACGCCGGAAAAATGATGCTGCCTTTCCGGAATCATTCGGTCTCTCTGTTCTATCTGTCTATGAAAATGCCATATAACCCTAAATCCTGAATTTATGCTACTTAAAAAAAGAATCCCAATGCAATATGTACTTGGGAAAATACGCATCGAACTTGCACTCGTCGTTATCTATTCCACCGCTTTCTGGCTCATACATCACTTTTACGAAGCCGTTCCGTTGACCATTCCTATCGCGATTCCGGGAATCGTAGGAACCATCATATCACTATTGTTGGCCTTTAAATCGAACCAGGCCTATGATCGTTGGTGGGAAGCACGTATCGTATGGGGCGGAATCGTAAACGACTCCCGATCGCTGATACGACAGGTCATCGCGTTTTATAAAGAAGACGATTTTTCTGATGAAGCCATCCGTTTCAAGGAAAAATTCGCCAAAAGACAAGCCGCATGGTGCTACAGCCTTGCCAATACACTCAGAGGAAAAGAAAGCCTGAAGCCAATACGGAATTTGCTCGACGATGAAGAAATGCAGTTCGTCAAACGTCACCGGCACATTCCAAACGCACTGCTGCTATTGCACGGACGCGAATTGGCCAGGGCTACGAATAGGGGAAAACTCAATACGTTCCAACAGGTAGAAGTCGATAACACCCTGACGCGCCTTTGTGATTCGATGGGGAAATGTGAGCGTATCAAGAACACGATTTTCCCGACTACGTACAGCATGTACATCCGTTTCACATTGTGTCTTTTTATTATGTTGTTGCCTTTTGGAATGATACAGGATTTAGGATGGCTCGTGATTCCGGTGACCTCTACCATTGGTGCGGCGTTCTTCCTCATCGAGAAGATGGCGATCCATTTGCAGGATCCGTTCGAAAGCCGTCCGACAGATACGCCAATGACGGTGATTTCCCACAACATAGAAAAGAACCTGCTCGAAATGGTCAATGAATTCCGCGAGGAATACGAGCGCGAACTTCCCAAGCCGGTTCCAAGTCCCCTGGCCGCTGCGAATGTCAAGAATGTTTATTTTGTTCTATAAAACCGTTGGTTGGTTAAAGAACCCGGCATTGTCCGGGTTCTTTGTTTTTATAAGGTGGTTTGCCAAAAAAAGGTATTTTTGTGACTCAAAATCTCAGAACACACTTTATGAAAGCATATGTTTTTCCCGGACAGGGAGCGCAATTCACCGGAATGGGAAAAGAGTTGTACGAACAGTCCGACTTAGCCAGGGAACTTTTTGAACGCGCGAACGAAATCCTGGGTTTCCGTATCACAGATATTATGTTCGAAGGCACAGCCGATGAACTCAAGCAAACCAAAGTGACACAACCGGCCGTTTTCCTGCATTCGGTTATCCTGGCCAAAACCATGAACGAAAGTTTCAAACCGGAAATGGTCGCCGGACATTCGCTGGGCGAATTCTCCGCACTTGTAGCCAATGGGACGCTTTCTTTTGAAGACGGGCTCAAATTGGTTTCCCAACGTGCCATCGCCATGCAGAAAGCGTGCGAGATCACACCCTCTACCATGGCTGCCGTTTTAGGACTGACCGATGAAAAAGTAGAGGAAGTATGTGCCTCGATAGATGGCGTAGTCGTTCCGGCAAACTATAACTGTCCCGGACAGCTTGTGATTTCAGGTGAAACCGGAGCCGTCGAAAGAGCCTGTGAAGCCATGAAAGCCGCCGGTGCAAAACGCGCGCTGATACTTCCCGTGGGCGGTGCTTTCCACTCTCCTATGATGGAACCTGCACGCGAAGAACTCGCCGCTGCGATAGAAGCTACCCATTTTTCAACCCCTGTTTGCCCGGTCTATCAAAACGTGACGGCAAATGCGGTGAGCGACCCGTCTGAAATAAAGAAAAACCTCATTGTGCAATTGACGGCTCCTGTAAAATGGACACAGTCGGTTCAGCAAATGGTGAAGGACGGAGCCACTTTGTTCACCGAAATCGGCCCCGGAAATGTATTGCAGGGATTGATCAAGAAAATAGATCCGACTGCGGAAGTGGCCGGAGCGAATTGACAGCCGCTTGATAAAACAAAAAGGAGATCGTTAATTGGTCTCCTTTTTTTGTTTCTACTATCAGTTTTTGTAAGGAAAGAGCTTCAACAAACCCTGATACAATGCATTGTGAAGGATAGTCGCGTGGTTGTCTTTTTCCATCAGCATATAATCTGACGTAATGGTTGCATGTTTCCCAAGAACCTTTGAAAGTTCCGATGCTTCGCGCTGCATGACCCTGTCTTCGTCTTTGCCGACAGCGACATACACGTACTTTTTATCTTTTGGATTAACCGATAACAATCCGTCCATTTTAGACATTAGGCTTTCATTATCCCACCAAAGGCTTGGGCTGACGATGAGATAGTGTGAAAACAATTCCGGCTTTTTGAGCAGGATTTCCGTAGCGAGTAAACCACCCAAAGATTGGCCGATGATGTATTTTGTACCGTCGGTTTTATATGTCGATGCTATGAAAGGTTGCAGCTCCTTTTCGATGAAATCGATGAAGGCTTCCGAATGACCTGTCGTGGGATAACTTTTCTTAAGGTCGGCCAAATCTGTATGGAATGTAAAATCGCGTTTACGGTCGACATTGGCAATCCCAACTACAATGAAATCCGGCATTTGGAATGTCATGTTGAAAAACTGCACGAGCCCGACCACATGAAGGAAGTCTTCATTGCGGCTCCCGTCAAGCAAATAAATCACGGGATACGCTTTGTCTTTATCGTAGTCTTGAGGCAGATAAATATTGAGGACGCGGTCTTCCTTAAGTATTTCAGACTTTAGCGTCCGTATTTCACCAATAGTCAACGGCTGGCTTTGCGACTGCACAGAAACAGTGGTCAGGCAAAAAACAAACGCCGTTAACAGGGAAAAACGGAGCCAAGTCATGACCGCACTTTTTGCTCCCACTTCCACGCACTTCTAAGTCCGTCTTCCAACGTCAATTTGGTTTTCCAGCCCAAGATTTCATTGGCTTTATCAGTTGATGCATAAGCCGAAATCACATCGCCTTCACGACGATCGACTATTTTATAAGGCAGTTTTTGGCCGCTGACTTTTTCAAAGGCATTGATGACTTCCAATACCGAGCTTCCGGTTCCCGTACCAAGGTTGAAGGTTTCTACCTTTTGAATGTTTTTCTTTTCAACGAGACGCTTCAATGCCGTAACATGTGCATTGGCCAGATCGACGACGTGTATGTAATCGCGTATGCACGTCCCGTCCGGTGTTGGATAATCGTTTCCGTAAACAGAAAGTTCCTTGCGCAATCCCATTGCCGTTTGCGTGATGTACGGGACGAGGTTTTGGGGCACGCCGATAGGCAATTCACCTATTTGCGCCGAATCATGCGCTCCGATTGGGTTGAAGTAACGCAACAAAATAGCATCGATGCCTGTTACTTTGGCGACATCCTGTATAATTTCCTCTCCAATCTGTTTGGTGTTTCCGTAAGGCGACATCGCAGGTTGAACGGATGCATCTTCTGTAATCGGCATTTTTTCGGCCTGTCCGTAGACCGTGCAGGACGAACTGAAAATAAAATGTGCCTCCGGTTTTTGGGATAGTTCCTGAAGCAGATAGACTAGTGCATTGATATTGTTCTCATAATACAACAGCGGATTCTCGACACTTTCACCTACCGCTTTTGAAGCTGCAAAATGGATGACGCCCAAAACATCATTGTATCTCCTGAAGAAATCCGATACTGATGCTTTGTCCCGCAGGTCAATCTTTTCAAAAGCCGGTTTTTTACCTGAAATAGCCGCAATGCCATCAAGTACCGATTCGCTGGCGTTTGACAGATTGTCGATCACGACTACGTTAAAACCCTCTTTCTGAAGTTCAACTACGGTGTGAGACCCGATGAAGCCTAAGCCTCCTGTAACAAGTATTTTCATAAAGCATGCTGGTCTGAAAGCCCTAGCCCTGATGTGAGTGAAAATCCTTTGTGAAGCCTTGTTGGCGAACAAAGATTATCTCACAGGACTCGATTTTCTTTTTGTGTTCGATCCGTTCGCTGCGCTCGGGTGGAGCGGGCAGCAGGTTCCCGGCTCCTGAAATTATTTTAAAAAATCCAATATCGTATTCGTAATAAACCCAATCTGTTCGTCGTCAAGTTCGGTGTGCATTGGCAGCGACAGCACTTCTTTGCACAGTTGATTCGTCACCGGAAAATCACTTTCGTCGTAGCGTGAATCGGCATACGCTTTTTGGGCGTGAAGCGGAATAGGGTAGTAAATGGCACACGGAATGCCGTTGTCGAGCAGGTGCTGCATCAGCGCATCGCGGTCGGCATCGATGATACGCAGCGTGTATTGGTGGAACACGTGGCTGTCTTTGGCACCTTCAATAACTGGTGTAATTATGTTTTTGTGGTTGGCAAGAGCCGATGAATATTTGGAAGCCGCCAACTGACGCGCGTCGTTATATTGGTCAAGCAACGGTAATTTTGCATTTAAAACGGCAGCCTGAACACTGTCCAGACGTGAATTCACCCCGACCACATCATGGTGGTAACGCACGTACATGCCGTGGTTCACGATACCGCGAAGGGTGTGGGCAAGTGCGTCGTCATTGGTGAAAATCGCACCGCCATCACCGTAGCAACCAAGGTTTTTGGAGGGAAAGAACGAAGTCGAAGCGACATGGCCTATTGTTCCGACTTTTTTGCTGGAACCATCTTTGGATTTATAATTCGCGCCGATAGCCTGGGCGTTGTCCTCTATGACATATAAATTATGCTCGGCCGCGAGTTCCATGATGGCATCCATATTGGCCGCCTGCCCGAACAGATGCACCGGAACGATAGCCTTTGTCTTTGGCGTGATGGCTTTTTTGATAGCATCGATGGAAATATTGAACGTGTCAGCCTCGACGTCTACGAGAACCGGAGTCAGTTGCAAAAGCGCGATGACTTCTACCGTTGCGGCAAACGTGAAATCGGCGGTGATGACCTCGTCTCCGGGTTGAAGGCCGAGACCCATCATGGCGATTTGCAAGGCATCGGTTCCATTGGCACACGGAATTACGTGTTTGGCTCCGAGGTATTCCTCCAACGATTTTTGAAAACTGTGTACCTGTGGCCCGTTGATATAAGCCGTATTGTCAAGAACTTCCTGTATTCCGGAATTGACTGTTTCTTTGATGCGGTCGTACTGGGATTTCAGGTCGACCATCTGGATTTTTTTCATGCAGGATTGTAATTGCCACCAAAGGTAGGAAAATGAGGTTTTTGAATTAATAAATACTGATTATTAATAATGAACACCCGACGCTTTTTTGCCGAATTGTATGGAGCAAAGCGGAGTGGCAACTATATCATTTTGCCGGATTCTGCCGCTTTTTGCCAGTTTTGACCGAATCCGGCGGTTTTTGCAGGTTCCTGCAGGTTTCGTTTTACTCTCGTTTTACTCTTGCTTTACTCTCGCTTTGGTGCATTTTCAAAAATACGGGCCAGCCAGCCGTACCTATATGCCAAAAATGGGGCAAAAGTAAAACGAGACTAAACCATGATTCGAAGCAGCCCCGTTCCAATGCTGTATATAAACCCGTATATTTGGCCACAATGTTTTTCCTGTACGATATACTCATTTCAATTGCGTGGTTTTTTCTGCGTATCGTGGCCGGGTCCAGTGCCAAAATGAAACTTTTTGTTTCCGGACGAAAATCTGTTTTTACCAATCTTTCGGAAAAAATTTCAAGCTCAGATAAAACCATCTGGTTCCACGCCGCTTCACTGGGCGAATATGAACAAGGACTTCCGGTCATGGAGCAGATGCGTCTCAAATTCCCATCGCATAAAATGGTGTTGACGTTCTTTTCCCCATCCGGATACGAAGTCCGTAAAAACAACACAGTGGCAAATGTGACGGTTTACCTGCCGATGGATACGGTGTCAAATGCCAAAAAATTCCTCGACATCGTACATCCGGAAATCGTGTTTATGATCAAATACGAATACTGGCCCAATTATCTCAATGAACTAAAAAAACGAAATATCCGGACGTTCCTGGTTTCAGGAATTTTTCGCGAGAACCAGGTTTTCTTTAAATGGTACGGAAACTTCTACAGAAAAGCGCTTGATGCCTTTGAGCATTTCTTTGTGCAGAATGCGACTTCAAAGGAATTGTTGGCCAAGCTGGAAAAATTCAATGCCACGGTTTCGGGCGATACAAGGTTCGATCGGGTGGCAGCTATCCTTGAAAAAGACAACTCACTTGAGGTTATCGAAAAATTCTGCCACGGCAAACTGACTGTCGTGATTGGAAGTTCGTGGCCGGAAGATGAATTGTTGCTGTCTGCGTACATTAACCAAGGCCGGAATGACATCAAATATATTTTCGCGCCTCATAACATAAAAGAACCGCAGATTGCCAAACTTAAGGACGGTCTTTTGAAGAATGTGCTGTTGTTTTCTGATCGTGAAGGAAAAAACCTTTCGGAATATGATGTACTGATCGTGGACAATGTAGGCATGCTGACCAAAATCTACAGTTATGCCGATATCGCTTACGTGGGCGGCGGTTTCGGCAATCCGGGCGTCCACAACATCCTGGAACCGGCGACTTTTGGCGTTCCGGTTGTCATCGGGCCGAATTACTCGCATTTTGCAGAGGCGACTGCTTTGGTCAATATGGGCGGATGTGTTTCAATCAAAACTGGCTCCGAACTTACCGAAACCCTGGATGCGTTGCTTTCGAATTCAGATGAACGACTTGAAAAAGGCCACATTTGCAGCACGTTTGTCCAGATGAATAAAGGCGCCGTGGATAAAATCGTCACTTATTTTGAAGATGGACGTAACGATTAAACCGGCATTGCAGACAAACGTTCCAGAAATCACGCAGCTGATGCAGGATTTTTATGCCATAGACGGCTATCCGATGGATCAAACGAAATCCGGCGCATTGTTGTCCGAATTCATCAAGGACGAAAAACACGGAGGCGTCTGGCTGGTTACAAAAGAGGAAACGACATGCGGGTACATCATCCTGACACTGATATTCAGTTTCGAGTACGGCGGCTGGATCGGTTTTTTGGATGAGCTGTATATTAAGGACGAATTCCGCGGGCAAGGCATCGGGAAAGTCGCGGTGGATTTCATCATCTCGGAAGCAAAAAGGCGTCAACTCAAATTGCTATATCTTGAAGTCGAACCGCATAATGAATCGGCACAAAAATTATATCTCGACAAAGGTTTCAAACAACACAAGCGAAAGTTGCTCGCCTGGAAACCGGGATAATTAACAATTAACGATTACTAATTAATAATTTGATGCGAATACTTAAGTTACTCCTCTTGCTTGTTTCTGGAACTTGTTTTTCACAACAAGGTGGCATGTGGATTCCGTCTTTGCTTGACGGGATGAATGCAAAGGAAATGAAAAGCCTCGGCATGAAAATGTCGGTCAGCGATATTTACGATGTGAACAAATCGAGCCTTAAAGATGCGGTGCCACAGTTCAACGGCGGATGCACGTCTGAAGTGATCTCGCCAAAAGGACTCGTATTGACGAATCATCACTGCGGTTTCGATGCGATACAAAATCATTCCAGCGTGGAGCACGATTATCTTCAGGATGGTTTCTGGGCGTATAAGATGGAAGATGAGTTGCCGAATCCGGATATGGTCGTGACTTTTATTGTACGCATTGAAGACGTGACGGCAAAGGTTCTCGAAGGCACACCATCATTGGCCGAAGCCGACAGGCAAAAAAAAATACAGGAAAATATTACGGCGCTTTCGGCCTCATTGCCAAAAGAAAGCTGGCAGGAAAACAAGATCCGGACGTTTTACGAAGGTAACCAATATATGCTTTTTGTGACCGAAACATTCAAGGACATCCGTTTGGTAGGTGCACCGCCATCTTCAATCGGAAAGTTTGGTTCCGATACGGATAACTGGGTCTGGCCCCGGCATACGGGCGATTTTTCACTGTTCCGGATTTACGCCGACAAAAACAACAAACCGGCTGCCTATTCAAAAGACAACGTGCCTTATGTGCCGAAACATTTTCTCCCGATTTCACTTGACGGGATTTCAGAAGACGACTTTACGCTGGTTTTCGGTTATCCGGGAAGAACGACCGAATACCTGCCATCGTTTGCAGTGGCGCAAATCGTCAACGAACTGAATCCGGCAAAAATAGAAATACGCGAAGCCGCTTTGAAAGTGGAAGACGGCTTCATGCGTAAGGATCAGGCAATCAAAATACAGTATGCCTCAAAATATGCAAGCATTGCCAACTACTGGAAAAAGTGGATTGGGGAAACGCAAGGTTTGAAAAAAACGAATGCCATCGGCCTGAAACAGCAGGAAGAAAAGGAGTTTGCACAGAAAGTCAATAAAGCCGGGAAACAGGCTGAATATGGAAATGTATTGTCGCAGTTCGAAATCAAATACAATGAGATTGCCCCGTATGCCTTATCGCGTGATATTTTTATGGAAGTAGCGCTCCGGAACCAGGAATTGCTTACTGTTGGATTTAAAATGTATCAGCTTGAGCAGATTTTACAGGCCAAAGGGGAACAGGCGTTCAACGCGCGTAAGCAGAATTTATCTGACGGACTCGGTGACTTTTACAAGGACTACAACAAACAGGTCGATGAGAAAGTCTTCGAACAATTGATCGGCATATACTCCAAAAAGACGCCTCAGCAGTTCGTGCCTGAGTCTTTGAAGAATATCGATGCGACGAATCTTACCCAAAAAGTGTATTCCGGAACAAAGCTTACGAGTTGGAATGGCGTTAAAGAGCTGTTGGACGGCGACAGTAAAACCGTTTTGGCGAAACTCAACGCCGATCCGGGTTATCAGGTGATAAAAGCTATGGCCGATACCTATTATGATAAGATTTCATCCAAATATGAAGAAATCAACCTTTCCATTTCTGGTCTGCAACGCGATTACATGAAGGCCCAACTGGAATTGAATAAAGACGGACGGATTTTCCCCGACGCGAATTCAACCTTACGCGTAACGTACGGCAAAGTAAAAGGCTATCAGCCAAAAGATGCCGTTTACTATGAGCCCGTGACGTATCTGGATGGGGTGATGGAGAAATATATTCCCGGAGATTATGAGTTCGATGTGCCGCAAAAGCTGATCGACCTGTATAACAAAAAAGAGTACGGGCCTTATGGCGTTAAAGGAAAAATGCCGGTTTGTTTTATCGGGACCAACCATACGACAGGTGGGAATTCAGGAAGCCCGGCTATTGATGCAAAGGGAAATCTTATCGGGTTGAATTTTGACCGTGTCTGGGAAGGAACAATGAGCGATATTCACTACGACCCTTCGATTTGCCGCAATATTATGATGGATGCGAGATATTTGTTGTTCATCATAGACAAATTTGCCAATGCCCAAAACCTTATGAATGAGCTTAAACTGGTTCATCCGAAAAAAAACAAATAATTTTTCATATTCTGCATTTTCTGGCACAGTACTTGTAAAATGCGCGACGGCAAAACGAATAAGTTCAACGCCGGAAAATTTTTGAAAAAAAAATTACCGAATTAAAAAATTTATATCTTTGCCACGAATTAATAATTAACCTTTTATAATTAAGTAAGATGAAAAAAGTATTTTTAAGCCTAGCTATGGTTGCTGCTTTGACAGTTGTTTCATGCAAGCAAAACGAAGAGAAACCAGAAGAAACTACAACTGAAGCTACAACTGAAGTTGTAACTGAGCCTGCTGTTGACACAACTGCTGCTGCTCCTGCTGCTGACACTACAGCTGCTGCTGCACCTGCTGCTACAACTACTACTACAACTGAAACTACAACTGAGAAGAAATAATTCTCTCTGTTTTCAGAAAAGAAATAAGCTCCGCATTGCGGGGCTTTTTTTTGCGCTGAACCGAACCGAAAAGACATAAAAAAACCCGTAAGGAAATTTCCTTACGGGTTTACTTCGTACTCGGAGCGGGACTTGAACCCGCACAGGCATTACTGCCCACTGGATTTTAAGTCCAGCGTGTCTACCGATTTCACCATCCGAGCGGTAGTCGCACCTTAGAGCGAAAAACGGGATTCGAACCCGCGACCTCGACCTTGGCAAGGTCGCGCTCTACCAACTGAGCTATTTTCGCAATTCACTTTTTAAAAGAACGCCTACATTTCTGTAACGCGAGGGCAAATTTAATATTTAAATCCAATAATGCAAACGCAATCCGGCAAAAATTTCATTACAAAAATTTAATGCGTTGAACCTTTGTTGTTTTAAGGGTTTATTTTTTCCGGGTAAGCATTTTCTGGAGTTCGTTGAGTTTCATCAGCGCTTCTATCGGAGTCAATTTGTCCATATCGATACTGCTGATATCTTCACGGATTTCTTCGAGTAACGGGTCATCGAGGTTGAAAAAGCTCAATTGCAGTTCTTCGGCCACCAAATTTCCCTGTAATGCATCGGCAGAATGATCACGCTCCAGTCTTTTGAGCATCTTTTGCGCCTTGGCAACCACGGTTTGCGGCATTCCGGCCATTTTCGCTACGTGTATCCCAAAGCTGTGTTCGCTTCCGCCTTCAACCAGCTTCCGCAAAAACAACACCGTGTCTTTCATTTCTTTTACTGACACGTTGTAATTACGGATCCTGGGTAAAATATCGGTCATCTCATTAAGCTCGTGATAGTGTGTCGCGAATAACGTTTTGGGCTTTCCGGGATGTTCGTGCAAAAATTCTGCGATGGCCCAGGCGATTGAAATCCCGTCGTACGTACTTGTGCCGCGCCCGATTTCATCTAGCAGAACCAGACTTCTATGGCTAAGATTATTAAGGATGGATGAGGTTTCGTTCATTTCGACCATGAACGTGGATTCACCCATCGAGATATTGTCCGATGAACCGACGCGCGTAAAAATGGCATCTACGATTCCAATTGACGCTTCTTTTGCCGGAACGAAACTTCCCGTTTGCGCCAATAATGTAATCAGTGCCGTCTGTCTTAAAATAGCCGATTTACCGGACATATTCGGCCCGGTAATCATGATTATCTGTTGACTTTGGGTATCCAGATATACATCGTTCGCCACATAAGGCGTCCCGACGGGCAATTGTTTTTCGATTACCGGATGTCGCCCGGATTTGATATCGATCACAAATGAATCAGTAACTTGTGGCCTTACATATTTATTGTCGAGGGCAAGCTGGGCAAATCCACACAGGCAATCGAGTTGGGCAATCAGGTTGGCATTATGCTGTACCTTTTGTATATATCCGGCTGTCCATGAAACCAGTTCTTCGAATAATTGCTGTTCGAGTTGCTGGATTTTTTCTTCGGCTCCGAGGATTTTCTGTTCGTATTCCTTTAGCTCTTCTGTAATATATCGTTCTGCATTGACAAGGGTTTGCTTGCGGATCCATTCCGCGGGAACCTTATCCTTATGCGCATTGCGGACTTCGATAAAATATCCAAATACGTTATTGAACGATATTTTAAGCGATGAGATTCCGGTACGTGCGCTTTCTTCTTTTTCAATCCGGTCGAGAAACCCTTTACCCGATGCCGAAATATCGCGCAATTCATCCAATGTGGCATGAACGCCTTTGGCAATAGCGTTTCCTTTTGAGATAGCGACAGGTGCTTCTTCATTTAAGGTAGCCGATATTTTTTCACGCAACAAGTCACATGGATCGAGTTTCGCACCCATTTCCTGAAGAGCTTTATCACCGGATTTTGAAGCAGATTGCTGTAAAGGCACAATGGCTTCGAGTGAATTCCGCAATGTGATCATTTCACGGGGCGATACTTTTCCGGTAGCGATCTTGGCTACCAACCGTTCCAGGTCGCCAATGGCCGAAAGCCCGGAACGGAAACCCGAAAGCAACGATTTATCAGATGTAAATACAGAAACGATATCGTGTCGTTCCCGGATTGAATCGATGTCCTTCAACGGAAGTGCAATCCATCGCCTGAGCAAACGCGCGCCCATGGGAGACAGCGTTTTATCAACTACATCGAGTAACGTCACCGCATTTTGGTTCAAACTGAAGTACAGTTCGAGATTGCGTACCGTGAATCGGTCCATCCACACATATCTATCTTCGGCAATTCGTTGCAACGCGGAAATATGCTGCATCCGGTCGTGACGTGTCTCGGACAGATAATACAATATGGCGCCTGCAGCGATGATTCCGTCGGCCAAATCATCGACACCAAAACCTTTGAGTGAATTGGTCTTGAAATGATTCGTCAGGACCTCATTGGCATAATCTGGTTTGAAGATCCAATCTTCGAGAAAAAAAGTATGGTATCTGGTTCCGAAGTGCTGTTGGAAATCTGACTTACACCCTTTATTTACGAGAACTTCACTCGGTGAAAAATTCTGCAATAATTTGTCGATGTATTCGGCACTTCCCTGAGCCGAAAGAAATTCACCGGTTGAAACGTCGAGAAATGATATTCCGATTAGTTTTTTACCGATATGGACTGCCGCGAGGAAATTGTTCGATCGCGCCTGCAATACTTCGTCATTGAACGAAACGCCCGGAGTCACGAGCTCTGTCACGCCGCGTTTGACAATGGTCTTGGTCATCTTCGGGTCTTCGAGCTGATCGCATATGGCAACACGCAACCCCGCTTTAACTAATTTAGGCAGATACGTATTCAGGGAATGATGCGGAAATCCGGCAAGGGCCGTTTCTGTTTCGGAACCCGCACCGCGCTTGGTCAGGACAATTCCTAAAATGCCTGAAGCACGTATGGCATCTTCTCCGAAAGTCTCATAAAAATCCCCGACCCGAAACAACAGACAGGCATCGGGATATTTGTTTTTTATCTCGTTGTACTGCTTCATCAAAGGTGTTTCTTTCACCTCTTTTTGCGATGCTTTCAAATTTTCGGGGGTAAAATATTAGTGAAGGGCGAATTTACTGAATTTGCCCTAAAAAGTCCGGGGCAAAAAAATTAAATTAATTTTATGATTCTTAATAGGCTATCAGTGCTTTTTTTCTATAAGTTTGTCACTACTTTAATCAAAATCAGATGAAAAAAATAGTTTTGCTAGCCCTTTTGGCTGTTGGTGGATTGACAGTTTCTCAAGCCCAGACTAAAACAGCAAAGAAGTCAACAACTACAACTAAAACTGCTGCTGCCAAGCCTGCCGCTAAAACCGAAAGTAAAGTTGACGGACCTGGAATCGTATTTGAGAACGAAACCATCGATTACGGAACAATTAACAAAAATGCCGACGGAAAACGTGAATTCGTATTCGTTAACAACGGAAACAAGCCGCTTATCGTCACAAATGCTACCGGATCATGTGGTTGTACAGTTCCTACCAAGCCAACTGAACCAATTATGCCAGGTGCAAAAGGAGTTATCGGTGTAAAGTATGCTACGGACCGTGTTGGTGCATTTACCAAGACTGTAACTGTTACTACAAACGCCTCTGAAACACCTAAAGTTTTGACTATCAAAGGTAATGTTCTTGCAGAAGAAGCTCCAAAAGGCTAATTCGGAACTAAATTCATATAAAAGCTTCCCAAACGGGAGGCTTTTTTTATATCAAAAGATTTGACTATCTTCTAATCCATGAGAAAACTCCTGAACGAAGAACTCGGCAGGCTTACGACCGAAGCATTCCATGAGGCTCAAAAAATGCCTTTGGTCATTGTACTTGACGACGTGAGAAGCGGAAATAACATAGGATCTGTATTCCGCACGGCCGATGCTTTTCTGGTTGAATCGATATTCCTTTGTGGCATCACTGCGACTCCGCCCAATAAGGAAATCAATAAAACGGCACTTGGCGCTACCGAAACCGTGGCTTGGGAACATTTTCCTTCCATAGATTCAGCTCTTGAAAAACTAAAGAAAGACGGTTACCGTGTTTTTGCAGTGGAACAAATTGAAAACAGTATCGATTTGCGCGAATTCGAACCGGAAGATGGTCAGAAGTATGCATTGGTTTTTGGGAACGAAGTCTTTGGCGTATCACAAAACGCATTGGAATATTGCGAAGCCGCTTTGGAAATTCCACAATCCGGAAGCAAACACTCGCTGAACATTGCCGTATCGGCCGGTGTTGTTGTTTGGGATTTTTATTCAAAATTTATGTCTGTCAAGTGATTTTCCGAAAGTATCTTTTATTATTAATCCTGTTTCTCGGATTCATTTCTGTAAAAGCACAACCCATTTTACAAGCAACGGGCAATCAACTGTATTGCCCCGGATCGCCTATTCCAATCGTCACGAGCATGAGTATAACTCCTGATCCCGCAGACAACTTCTTGGATGCGGTCTACATCCAGATTTCGACCGGCTATCAGGCGGGCACAGACCAGCTTTCACTTTCCGGCAGCCATCCGGAAGTCACTGCAACATGGAATTCGGCAACCGGTAAACTCTCCATCACAAGTGTTTCCGGACCGTTGCTTACTACTGTTTTTGAAGATATCATTGAAGATGTCGTTTACAATTCTTCACTTCCTGCTCCTAATGGAACAAGGAATTTCTCGATTACTATCGGACAGGCTAATTATCTGCCTTCTACAGATCATTATTACAGGTTTATCCCATCGATCGGAATCACCTGGTCTCAGGCAAAGATTGAAGCGGAGAACAGTACCTATTATGGTTTACAAGGTTATCTGGCAACTATTGGCGCCCAGGATGAAGCTGTACTTTCCGGGGAACAATCAAGCGGCGCAGGTTGGATAGGAGGGAGTGATCAGGCCACTGAAGGGGTGTGGATGTGGGTAACAGGCCCGGAAAATGGCAGTATATTCTGGAATAATGGAATTACGCTTACGTATTCGAATTGGAATGTGGGTGAGCCAAACAATGCTGGCAATGAAGATTACGCCCACGTCACGGCTCCGGGTGTAGGAACTCCGGGGTCATGGAACGATCTTTCCAATACGGGAGAAGCCAGCGGGGATTATCAGCCTAAAGGGTATATAGTGGAATATGGCGGAATGCCAGGTGATCCTATCCTTCAGATTTCGACAAGTACCACCATTAGTGTTCCGAGACTTTTGACTTCTACTCCTGCTTCGCGTTGCGGAGATGGGACCTTGACGCTTACGGCAACCGCAGAATTTTCATCGGTGTATTGGTATGATAGTGCTACAGGAGGAAATCTTGTTTTTACAGGAAATTCGTTTACGACTCCTTTTCTTACTTCGACTACCAATTATTACGCTTCCGCATTTCCGCCTTCATGTACTACCGGTGCACGCACATTGGTCGCGGCTACTGTAAACCCAATTCCTGCATTGACGATTACTCCGCCCGCACCAAGCTGTGAAGGTATCGTTACGATACATGCAACTTCAACAACAGGCACAGTAAATTGGTACGACGATCCGGTTGCAGGCACGTTGGTATTTACAGGTGCCGATTTTACAACACCGTTCCTCACGGAATCTGCGACCTATTATCTTGAAGCGTTCAGTCAAACATGCCCAGGAGGACCGCGACAGGCCGTAACGGCTGTAGTATATGAAAAGCCGCAAGTCACAGACGAACCTAATGTTGGCATTTGTGAAAACGACTCCGTACTGCTTGATGCCGGAATAAGCGGACAAACCTATTTATGGAATCCAGGTGGAGAAACGACACAGACAAAACTGGTAAGTGCATCAGGGGTTTACACTGTTACCGTGACGAGTCCGGCTCCGGAAAATTGTTCTGCGGTAAAGACCATTACGGTTCTTGAAAAACGCGCGCCAATAATAAGTTCTGTAGTGGTTATTGGAAATGTACTGACGGTTTATACAGAGAATGCAGGTGACTTTGAATATTCGATAGATGGCGGGCCTTTTCAGGCATCACCTGTTTTTGGGGTCGACGGTTCCCCGATTTCAGAAATAACGGCGAACGAAATTCATGGCTGCGGCGATGATTCCGTTCCGTTTACTGCGATCGTTTCGATACCCTTGTTCTTTACGCCAAACCAGGATGGTTTCAACGATATCTGGACGGCGACAAGCCTCATCTTTTATCCTGGTGCGAGCCTGAGCATTTTTGACCGGTTCGGAAAGTTGATACAGGTGTTGGATAAAAGCAATCTGGTTTGGGATGGAACGTATATTTCACGTCAGATGCCTTCGGACGATTATTGGTTCCTGCTCGATCTGGCAAACGGAACACCGGTTGTGCGCGGACATTTTACCCTTAAGCGTTAAGTGCGGCAATCTTGGAATTGATTTCTTCGAGGATAAAAATGTAGTCTTCCTGATGGTTCACGAAATCACGGTGGGTTATATCAATCAGCAGCACATTCGTATCGGAATTATTGCGGATGTAATCCAGATAGCCTTTGTTGATCTTTTCGAGATAATCGGCCGGGATCTGTTGTTCGTAACTGCGGCCGCGTTTTCGGATGTTTTCCAGAAGCCTCGGCGTATCCTGATACAAAAACACATATAAATCGGGCTTTGGGACTTCGCGGTAAATGATGTCGAACAGTTTTCTATACAATCGGAACTCTTCTTCGGCAAGCGTCACTTTTGCAAAAATGAGCGATTTGAACAAATGGTAATCGGCAATGATGAAATCGCGGAATAAATCGAACTGCGACAAATCATCCGAAACCTGTTGGAACCTATCAGCCAGGAACGACATTTCAAGCGGAAACGCATACCGGTTCTGGTCTTCATAAAATTTGGGCAGGAACGGATTATCCGCAAATCGTTCCAAGACAACTTTCGCATTGAAATCTTCGGCAATCCGTTTGGCCAGCGTGGTTTTTCCGGCTCCGATATTTCCTTCAATGGCAATATGATTCAATCGGTCAAGCCTGATGTTTGCCAATGGTTTTGGCAGATTTCCTATCGGATGACAATCAGATGCATCGGAAGTTTCGGCAATCATTTCTGCAACTGTCCTTCCAGTGATCGGATGATGCCACATCGTCTGTAGATCACGCATAGGCAACAAAACGAATTTCCTTTCCTGCATCAGCGGATGCGGAATGGTCAATCGTTCGTTTTGGATGATTTCCGAATCAAACGTGATCATGTCGATATCCAGCGTTCGTGCTGTATAACCGGGTTCACCTGAACGTTTTCTTCCGGCTTTTTCCTCGATGGAAAGAATCAGGTCGAGAATGTGTTCCGCTTCAAAAAAAGAATGTATAAGAACAGCGCAATTATAAAAAGGTTCCGAAGAAAATCCCCAGGATTCAGACTCGTAAAGTTTTGAAAGCCTGATGACCGTTCCGACTTTTTGGTGCAATGCAAAGATGGCATCGGAAACCTGTTCCAACCGATTTCCCTCATTGCTGCCAATGGCCAGAATTACCTCATGCTGCAGTTCCATAGGCCACAAAATAACTAAAAAGAATCGGTGTAATAGGATTATATTTGCGTGCCTGCAAAATTAGCGGGTGCTTTGGATGTAACATCCTGTCTATTCCAAAGACTTAGTAACAAACAAAATATCAAGATGAAATTTTTAGGTAATGTATTGGCGACAATCGTAGGATTGTTCCTGTTTTTCGTAATCGGTTTCTTTATGCTGATCCTGGTCGCGGCTATTTTTGGCGGAGGCGATTCGGAAAGTGTCTCGGTCAAAAGCAATTCCGTCCTTGAGTTCAATTTGAGTAAGGTCACCGAAGATTACGCCGGAAAATACAAGGATCCGTGGGTAACTGTTTTTGAAACTGAAAAAAATGTCGGCCTTATGGATGTGATCGCATCTATTGAAGAAGCCGCCCAGGATGATAATATCAAAGGAATCTCGATTCTAAACGATGAAAACGGCATTGGCATAGCGCAGACAAAAGCGGTCCGTGATGCGCTTGTGGACTTTAAAAAATCAGGCAAATTCATCGTTGCATATTCCAATTCGTATTCTCAGAAAGAATATTACCTCAATTCGGTAGCCGATACCATTTACCTCAATCCGCAGGGAGAAGTCGATTTCAAAGGCTTGGCTACGGAAGTCATGTACTTTAAAGACCTTCAGGAAAAATCGGGTGTGCATATGGAAGTCATCCGCCATGGAAAATACAAGAGCGCCGTGGAACCGTTCCTTGAAAACCACATGAGCGAACCGAACCGCGAACAATTGACCGCGATGTTGAACTCGATCTGGAGTTCTGTCGTGGAAGATATCTCACAAAGCCGTAAAGTTCCTGTAGATCAACTGAATGCTATCGCAAATGGATTATTGGCCAGAACTCCCGAAGGAGCCAAAAGCCTCAAACTGATCGATAAAATCGCTTACGAGGACGAATATCACGCGGGTTTGAGAAAAGCACTCGGCGTTAAGGACAAAGACGACGACTACAACAAAATCGATTTGTCAGACTATGCCCGGAATGTATCGTTGACACCAAAAAACATTGGAGCTTCCGATAAAATCGCCGTCATCTATGCCCAAGGCGAAATTCTTCAAGGCGAAGGCGACGTGAATTACATCGGGGAAAAATCAATCATCCGTTCACTTCAGGAAATCCGCAAGGACAAAAAAGTGAAAGCTGTCGTACTTCGGGTGAACAGTCCAGGCGGAAGCGCGTTGACATCTGATTTGATCTGGCGTGAAATCGAACTGACCAAAAAGAAACTGCCGGTTGTGGTTTCCATGGGTAATTATGCGGCATCAGGCGGCTATTATATTTCTTGTAACGCCAATAAGATTTTCGCAGAAAAAAGTACCATCACTGGTTCGATAGGTGTTTTCGGGACCTTACCGAACGTGACACCTCTTGCCACCAAAATTGGGATTACGACCGAGCAGGTCAAGACACACCAAAATGCTGCAGGTTATAGCCCGTTCCGTCCGCTCGATGACAACTACCGCGCGGTCGTATTGGATGAAATCGAACGTATCTACAAAGATTTCACTACAAAAGTGGCTAAAGGCCGTAACATGAATGTCGCTGCAGTCGATTCAATCGGACAAGGTCGCGTGTGGACCGGCGAACAGGCACTCAAAATTGGGCTTGTGGATAAAATCGGAGGTATGGACGACGCGATAAAAGAAGCTGCCGCACTCGGAAAAACCAATGATTACCGCACGGTTGATTATCCGGAATACGACAAGAAATTTGAAGACATGTTTGCAAATTTCCCTTTCGGACAGAGCCGCGAAGCATTCATCAAGGAAGAAATCGGGAACGAGAATTACCAGACGCTTCAAAAGATCCAGGCCATCACACGTCGCAAAGGAATACAGGCTGCTATGCCGTTTACCATCGACATACATTAAAATACTGCTAAAATTCCGCAGTCGGTTTTTGATGCCGTAAGAAAAATTCTAAGTTTGACCCGCAGTTCGTTGGAATTGCGGGTTTTTTGTTTCCCCAACAATTTGATTATGCTAAAGAAAATCCTCAAATGGACCGGAATTACCATATTGGTCTTGATCATCATTTTAGTTGCAGCCCCTTATCTGTTCAAGGATAAAATCCGCGAAATGGTGGTTTCATCCATCAATAAAAACCTTGATGCGACGGTTGCCGTCGAAGATGTCGGATTGAGTTTGTTTTCTGCATTCCCGATGGCCGATGTCCAGATCGAGAAAATCAGCGTCATCAATAAAGCGCCGTTTGCAGGCGATACGCTTTTCTATGCCGGTGAACTGAACCTCAAAATGTCGGTAAAGCAGCTTTTCAACAGCGCCGATGAAGGCATGGAAATAGAATCGTTTTCAAGCAAAGGCGGAAAGGTCAACATCCTTTTCAACAAAGACGGGATCGGGAATTACGACATCGCCCTAAAAAACAAAGAAGAAGACAAAGGCCCGAGTGACGACACACCTTTAAAATTCAAAGTCCAGAAGTATTCCATAGAAAACTTCCGTTTTAAATACGCCGATGAAAAATCGAAAATCGCTATGGTCATTGACAGTTTGAACCATAGCGGAACGGGTGATTTCACCGGAAGCAAACTCGACCTCGACACCAAATCGGCGGCTTTGGTTTCATTGACGATGGACAAAATGAATTACCTCAATAAAGTCGCTTTGCAGCTCGATGCGGTTCTTGCGATTGATCTGGATCAGATGAAATTCGGCTTCAAAAAGAACAAAGCGCTTATCAATAAACTGCCGCTCGAATTCGACGGTTATCTGCAGCTGCTTGACAACGGGCAACGCTACGATTTGACATTCAAGACACCCGAATCGGGATTCCAGAATTTCCTTGCGCTTATTCCATCGGCCTATTCCGGAAGCCTTAAAAATGTAAAGACGACAGGCGATTTCAAGGTTGAAGGTTTTGCCAAAGGTGATTTGACCGATACGACGGTTCCGAAATTCAATCTCGCGATCGCTTCGAACAATGCCTCGTTCCAATATCCGGATTTGCCTAAATCGGTACAAAATATCGTCATCGACACCAAAATCAAGAATGAGACAGGCTTGCCGAACGATACCTATGTGAACCTTGACAAACTTTCTTTCCGCATAGATCAGGATGTTTTTGACATGAGCGCGAATATTAAAAACCTCGCAGAAAACCCACTTGTCGATGCTAAGGCTAAAGGAACAATCAACCTGGCGAACGTGACCAAAGCCTATCCGGTGAAACTCGACACGCCTTTATCTGGAATCCTCAAAGCCGATATCGCCGCGAATTTCGACATGAAAGCGGTTGAAGAAAATGCCTATGACAGAATCGACGGTTCCGGAAACCTGGTGCTTTCCGGGTTCGATTACACCGATGAATCAAAGAAAAAATACCAAATCCAAACCGCAGACCTTCAATTCAACAAAGCCAAAATAACCCTGCGTGATTTCTCAGCCAAAACCGGAAAGACAGATTTGCGTATCAACGGGACGTTGGAAAACCTGCTTGGTTTTATGCTCAAGAAACAAACCATCCGTGGGAATTTCAACCTGACTTCGAATCAATTCGCCGTATCTGATTTTATGAGCGAAACGACTCCGACGAAAGCTGAAGAAAAACCTAAGGAAGCCGTAAAGATTCCGGGATTTCTGGATTGTACGCTTAACGCGAAAGCAAATACGGTTTTATATGACAACCTGACTTTGAAAAATGTGTCGGGAAAAATCATTCTCAAAGATGAAAAGGCACGGCTTGAAAATGTAAAGACCGATATTTTCGACGGTTCCATTGCGGTTACAGGCGATGTGTCGACCAAAGAAGCGGTTCCGACATTCAATCTTGACCTCGGCATGAACAAAGTGGATATCCAACAGACGTTCACCCAATTGGAAATGATGAAAAGCATCGCTCCGATTGCCGGTGTCGTCAACGGAAAACTCAATTCTACGATCAAGGTCAACGGAAAGCTCGACGCAAAAGAAATGACGCCGGTTTTGAATACGATCAACGGAGATTTGCTTGGCCAGTTATTGTCGACAACCGTCAATGAAAAGACGTCTCCTTTGCTGAACAAACTGGATCAGAATGTGAGTTTCATCGACCTGAGCAAACTCAATCTCAACGACCTCAAAGCTGTGCTTACTTTCACCAATGGCCGCGTCAACGTGAAGCCGTTCAAGATAAAGTATCAGGATATCAATGTGGATATTTCAGGATCTCACGGATTCGACCAGACTATGGCGTATAAACTCACGTTTGACGTTCCGGCGAAATATCTGGGTAATGAAGCTGGCGGTATGCTCGCGAAATTATCGGCTACCGACATCAGCAAACTCAAAAATATTCCGGTAACTGCGAACATTGGCGGGAATTTCAAGAATCCGACTGTTAATACAGACTTGAAAGCATCGATGACAGCTTTGACGAATCAGATAGTTGCGGCACAGAAAGACAAATTGGTAAATCAGGGTTCGTCTGCATTGACCAATATATTAAATGGAACGAAATCTTCATCCGGAACAAAAACAGACACGACTAAGGCCGCCAAGAACGATGATGTCAAAAAAGCCGCCCAGGGAATTTTGGATATGTTCGGGAAAAAGAAAAAAGAAGAAAAGAAACCTTAGACTGTCAGCGAAACCCGATAGCCTTCATAACCGCGAATATTAAAGACAGTTCCGTCTTCAAAGATCAGATATTGGCCTTTGATTCCGATAAGTTTCCCTGAATATCGCGTGGTTTTATCCAGATTCAGGCTTGTCACTTTTTTGGGATAGGCCAAAACCGGATAATTGATTTTGAGGTGTTCGTTTAAATCTGTATTGAAATACGGCCTGACTTCTTCCGGCAGAAAATCAAAAATGCGCCCTTTTTCTTCGAGCAGATCGAGTGTCAATACTTCATTCTGCAACATTTTGCGCCAGTTGGTCTTATCTACAAAATGATTTTTGAGAGCGACTTCGGTGATTCCGGCCAAATATCTGTTAGGTACTTCAAGAATAGTTACTGCTTCATCTGCGCCTTGATCGATCCAACGTGTCGGAACCTGGGTTTTTCTCGTAACCCCGACTTTTACTTCACTCGACAACGCCAGATACACGATATGCGGCTGCAATTGGACACTTGATTCATAATCGAGGTCGCGATCGGCAATTCCTAAATGTGCCGTACTCAATTCGGGCCGCATGATCCAATCGCCGGCAGACGCACTTGCGTAAAAGCAATCGTAACAAAATCCTTGTCTGAAAATTTTCTTGCGCTTGCCACATTCGAGGCATTGATAACCTGTAAATTCTATACTCAAATCACGTCCTAAAACCTGATTCATATTGAGAAAACTGTCTTCGAAAACTAAGAAATACTGGATTGGCTCGGTTGGCTCGGTCGCCATTTTTGAAAGCGTGCCTTCGTAATGCATCAAAAAATGTTATTTTAGCGTAAAGATAAAACAAAATGCCGCTTCCCATTATCAATTCGATTGCGTCCTGGGTGCTGAAACAGCGCATCCACCAAATCGAATTGTTCCTCAAATATCCGAATGAGGTACAGGAGGAATTGCTGATGAATCTGATTGGAAGTTCAGAAAACACGGTCATCGGCAAAGAATTCGATTTTTCATCCATAAAAAATTACCGCCAGTTCGCCGAACGTGTGCCCGTCAGGAATTATGAGGAAATACAGCCACTGATCGAACGTACGCGCCTGGGTGAACAATTCGTTTTCTGGAATTCGCCTGTAAAATGGTTCGCCAAATCAAGTGGAACCACGAATGCCAAAAGCAAATTCATTCCCGTAAGCTACGAAGCCCTTGAAGATTGCCATTACAAAGGCAGCAAGGATTTGTTGTGCATGTATTTGAACAACAACGAAAATTCCCAATTGTTCGTGGGTAAAAGTCTCCGGCTCGGAGGAAGTGCGCAGATTTATGAAGACAACAACAGTTTCTTTGGCGATTTGTCTGCCATCCTGATCGAGAATATGCCTATGTGGGCCGAATTCAGTTCGACCCCAAGCAATAAGGTTTCATTGATGAGCGAATGGGAAAGCAAACTCAAGGCGATTGTTTCTGAAACAAGAAATGAAAACGTGACCAGTTTTGCCGGCGTTCCATCGTGGCTTTTGGTGTTGATGAACCGGATTCTCGAAGATTCCGGAAAGATGCATCTGTTGGAGTTGTGGCCGCATTTGGAAGTCTATTTCCACGGAGGCGTCAGTTTTGAACCGTATCGCGACCAATATGCGCGATTGCTTCCGAAGTCAGATTTCAAATACTACGAAATCTACAATGCATCGGAAGGTTTTTTTGCGATACAGGACCGTAACGATTCATCTGAATTACTGCTGATGCTCGATTACGGCATCTTCTATGAATTTATTCCGATGGATTCTTTTGGAACGGAAAACCAGCGTGTCATTCCGCTTTCCGAAGTCGAACTGCACAAGAATTATGCAGTTGTCCTTACGACGAATTCAGGTTTATGGCGCTATGTCATTGGCGATACGGTTAGATTCACATCATTCAATCCATATCGCATCAAAGTAAGCGGACGCACCAAACATTACATCAATGTTTTTGGTGAGGAACTCATGGTTGAAAATACCGATTCTGCTTTAGCGAAAGCCTGTGCCGCCACGTCAAGCGAAGTCAAAGATTACACGGTCGCCCCTGTGTTTATGGATGGAAAGCAAAAAGGTGCACACGAATGGATGATCGAATTCAAGGTTCCGCCTGCCGATGTCGAACAATTCGGACGCATATTGGATGAAGCGCTCCAAAGCCTCAATTCAGATTACGAGGCCAAAAGATACAACAACATGACGTTGAATCCGCTAATTGTAAATGCGGCCCGCGACAACTTATTTTACGACTGGCTGCGTGATCAGGGTAAACTCGGCGGTCAACATAAGATTCCGAGGCTTTCAAACAGTCGTGATTATCTGGAGACACTGAAATCCATGCAGTTAACTTTCGTGGAGAAGCAATAATTATAATTCGAGTGCGTTATCTGCGCATGAAAAAGATTATGCTGTTAGGAATAGTAGCCGGATTCGCGTTTACGTCGTGTGGTCCGCACCGAATGAAATGTGGCCCCGGAAGACGGTGCATCATTCAAAATGAAGTCAAGAAAACCCACAAAAAAATCCTGCCGGTAAAGCAGGATTTTGTTTTTAAGGGCATCGTTTAAAGTCGGGTCGGGACATTTAAAACAAAAGTGACTTAATTAAAAAGTAATGATTACTCAGTAATTTTGATGAATTTCCGACTGACAGTATTTTGTCCCATATGAATCAGGGCAACGTAAACACCACTGCTAAGCCCGCTGACATCGATTGATTCGGAAGAGTTGGTTTGAGACACGATCCTGCCGCTCAAATCGGCGATTTCTATCTTTTCAATAGTGTCGGCACCAACAATTTCAAGAACATTACGTACCGGATTTTTAGCGAGTGAAATTTGCGGCACAGAAGCTTCCGGAGCATTTAATAACGCCATCTGGAAGCTTTCATACGTTGTGGTTACATCATTGATGGACGCAATGGGAACACTGATGTCGTTGGTTGTGGAACGGAAAATGGGGTAGCCGGGATAATTGGCAGCGTAATAACTATATGTTGTCTGGATAATTGTCCCTACGTTTGGCAGGATATAGTTAAGCGAAAGCGTCATTACGGTTTTAAGGCGCGTAACTTCAATTGGGGTGTTCGGTCCAATTCCCGATATGTTCATGCTCAATGTTCCGTAGGCATCTACGGTTGTAACGGCCGTTCCGGTAAAAGTTCCTTCGTATGTAGAATAGGCAAAAGTTCCGGCAATCGCATCGGAATTTGAAAAACCATATGCCATTGGAAAAGCGCCAAGGGTCGCATTGTTTGTACTGAAATTCAGGGTTACATCTGGATTGCTTACGCCGGTTACTGAAACGGTTCCGGCCGTATCTGAGAAATAAATGTTATTCAGGTAAGAAGTCCCGCCAACCATGGTATTCGTCTGGTTGACAAGTGTGGTATTAGGAAACGTGGTCACTTCGGCAGGCAACGGGTCAATGGTATGGGATTCAGATAATCCGAGTTCCACCAACTGATCGAAATTCCAGGTTATGTTTTCACCTGAGGCAGTCTGGTCGATTGGCGTTGGAGTTGTACAAACGGTGTATGCGGGCCAGCTTCCGTATCCATAAAATGTAGGGATAGGCGATTGTGCAAAAGCGCTGAAACCGATAAGGCAAACGAGTAGGTATTTTTTCATAGTTTTTTTGTTGAATCAGATAGTAAAATAGTCAAAAGGAACAATGCAGCATCATTTTTTAATGAACTTTTTATAGATAATTCCGGAGCCATTATCAATTCCAACCCTATACAAACCGCTATTCAGGTTGCTGACGTCAATTGAATTTCCGGGAGATTTGCTGATTTTTTTACCATCGATGGAAAATAGCTCAACCGACTTTAGAAGATGCTGTGAATTTACGTGCAATACACTTGACGTGGGGTTCGGATAGATTGAAACGGAAGCAAGAGTTGCATCCGGAGTTCCCAGAAATGCATCGGTGCCTTTTTCGAGGATGACCAAATTTTCGTTTATTCCTAATATCGGAACCACAAGGGTCGTTTCGATGCTCCTGATAAATGGCCATATCCCGAATTCATCTTCTGAAAAATAATAATAAGAGGTTTGTATGAGGTTGCCGGCATCTGGCAAAAAGGGAACCGAAAGCGAAATGACCTGTGTTACCTTAAGCCTGCTAACGGTGGTCGAAGCCGTTACACCATCATCGTTTTTATAAGAAAGTGTTCCGTAAGCATCAAAATAAGAATCGAGTGTTCCCGCAAATGTGCCCTGAAAAGTTCCCAGGCTTCCGTTATAGGTAAAGTTTCCGCCTGTGGCATCGGATGAAATATATCCGTAATCCATTGGGAATTGCCCGACAAAGGCATTGTTGACAGAATAATCGAGCGTCATTATTTCCCCATCGGCCCTTAAAATGGAATAAGCCCCATCTGTATAATTGGCATAGACATTTGCGGTTTCTTCCGGAATGTCTTCTGTAATCGTTGTTTGGAAATTACAACCTGGATAGTTCGTTGTTGCCTGAGAATCGGGAATACTATTCTTATAATCGTGGTGATCCAGAATAAAAGATACAGCCGAAAAATCCCACGATGCATTGACACCTTGGGGAGATTGATCTACGGGAACGCTTGGGATTCCACGGAAATAGAATCTTTCCGTCACACCATCCACATCACCCGAAACAGGTAACGTTCCCTGGAAATGGCTTATAGGTTGCTGAGCATACGCGGCAATGGAAAAAACAAAAAATGACAAGAGTAGTTTTCTTTTCATAATGAATGGGTTACCTGATTAAAAGTACACAAATATTGTATTAAAAAAGCCCCGAAGATCAGGGCTTGTTTTTTATTGCTTGACAACTTTTTGGGTTGTTGTTCCGGTATCGTCGGAGACTTTGACCAGGTAGATTCCATTTTGCAATGAGCTCAGGTCGATTCCGTTTGAATTGATTTGCTGATTTAGCATCAATCGGCCGTTCACATCAAATATGCTGGCTTGGATGTTACCAGATATGCCTGAAATTCTAAGAATGTCCTTGACCGGGTTTGGATATACGGATAGTGCGTTGGCCACTGTTTCAGGAGTAGAAAGAAGGGCATCCGTACTTTTTTCAAGATATGTCGTGGTCTGGTCAATGCTCAGCAACGGCACCATAAAATGGCTTTTTACGCTTCTGATGGAAGGCCAGAACCCATTGCCATCGTAATAGTAATTCGAGGTTTGCATCAGTGTTCCCGCCGACGGAAAATCTGCCGTCCCGAAAGTTAGGTTCAGCACAACGCTAAGCCTGTTTACACTGGCAGACGTTTCGGTATTTTCAAGGACATAATCGATTGTTCCGTAAGCATCATAAGTAGATGTCATTGTTCCGGTAAAATCTCCGTTGAAATCGCCCTGCGGCCCGGAATAAACGAAAGTTCCGGAAACGACATCGCTTGACGTACTTTCATAGCTCATCGGAAATTGGCCTACTGATGCGCCGTCTCCGGAAAATGTCAGTGACAATACATCCAGCGTGTTTCCCAGGATTACGAATTCTCCAACGTTGAAGAACTTTGCGTACAGTTTTCCCACCTCAGCACTGGTTTCCATGTCATATCCGGTAGAAACAAAATTACATTCCGGGTAGTTCGCGATTTCGGCATCTGTCGGAAGCGCATTACTATAGGATTCCATTTGTTCGAACACAACGCCGCTAAAATCCCAGGTTGCATTTGGTCCGGTAGCGGACTCGTCCGGTGCAGATTCGAAAGTGCCGCGATAATACCCTCTTGCGCTAAAGCCATCATCGCCTCCGGTAATTTGAGTATTTCCCATAAAATGGGTTATCTCTGATTGCGAAAATCCGGCAACTGCAAAAGTCAAACTGGCAAAAAGTAGAAGTTTTTTCATAAGTAGGATTTAAAGGTTTTTCAAATATAGAATTTTAGTTGAATAAAAAAGCCTCTATTTCAGAGGCTTAATGATTTATTTATTTTCACCGAGAAACGGATATCGGTAATCCACCGGCGTAACAAACGTTTCCTTGATGGTTCGCGGAGAAACCCAACGCAGCAAATTCTGCATCGAACCCGCTTTATCATTGGTTCCGGAAGCCCTTGCGCCGCCAAAAGGCTGCATTCCCACGACGGCTCCGGTTGGCTTGTCATTGATGTAGAAGTTACCGGCACAGTTTTCCAAAGTTTTAGTCGCCTGGTTTATCGCGTAACGGTCTTGTGAGAAAATGGCTCCCGTCAAGGCATAAGCAGATGTTTGGTCTACAAGTTTCAACGTTTCTTCCCATTTGGAATCGTCGTAAACATAAATCGTCATGACTGGCCCGAATAATTCGGTTTCCATGGTCGCGTATTTTGGGTTCGTGGTTAAGATGACGGTTGGCTCTATGAACCAGCCTTTGGATTTGTCGTAGTTTCCGCCGATGATCACTTCGGCGTCATTGTCTTTTTTCGCCTGATCTATGGCAGAGGCCAATTTGTCGAAAGAACCTTCATGGATTACAGCCGTGATGAAATTCGAGAAATCTTCCGGCGAACCCATTTTGAGGGTTTTCATGTCTTTTTCAAGTTCCGATTTGACTTCCGGCCACAAACTCTGCGGAATGTAAGCCCGTGAAGCCGCCGAACATTTCTGTCCCTGGAATTCAAAGGCACCCCGGACGATTCCCGTCACGACCTGACGTACATTCGCCGACGGATGCGCCACGATAAAATCCTTTCCGCCGGTTTCCCCGACAATTCTGGGGTAGGTTTTATAGATTTCGATGTTGTTGCCTATGTGTTTGAAAATATCCTTGAACACGTGGGTCGATCCTGTAAAGTGGATTCCTGCGAAATCAGGACTTGCGTAAACCGTTTCTGAAATCATCTTCGCATCGCCAAAAACCACGTTGATGACACCGTCCGGAACACCTGCTTCACGGAAAACATCGATAATGACTTTTGCAGAAAAAACCTGTGAATCGCTCGGCTTCCAGACCACGACGTTGCCCATCAAAGCGGCACTCGCAGGAAGGTTGGCGGAAATCGCAGTAAAGTTGAACGGAGTCACGGCATATACAAAACCTTCAAGCGGACGATATTCCACACGGTTCCACATATCTGACGTGGATTTTGGCTGATCGTTGTATATCTGGACCATGAATTCCACGTTGAAACGCAAAAAGTCGATGAGTTCGCAGGCGGCGTCAATTTCGGCCTGGAAGATTGTTTTGGATTGGGCAATCATGGTCGCCGCATTGATTTTGGCACGATACGGGCCGGCAATAAGTTCGGCGGCTTTGAGGAAGATTGCGGCACGTTGTTCCCACGCCAATTGAGACCATTCCTTTCGGGCTTCAAGACACGAAGCGATTGCTTTTTCTACGTGTTGTTTTTCTGCCAGATGGTATTTCCCTACAACATGCTGATGGTCGTGCGGTGCAGTCATGTTGCGCGTATTCCCGGTCTTTATCTGCTCTTTTCCTATGAATAACGGAACTTCGATCTGCTCGTTCCATTGTTGTTTGTAAGCGGCAAGCACCGACGCTTTTTCTGGTGAATCCGGTGCATATGATTTTACCGGTTCGTTTATGGCTTTGGGTACATGGAAGAATCCTTTCGGCATGGCTATATATTTTTAAGTTGCCTGATTTTTAAGGCAGCTCAAAGATAAGGAGAAGTTGGGAATTAAGTTTGAAGATCGGGAGATCGGAAGAAACCAATTGATTAAAAACCGAGAGCGAATCTAAACGGATTTCAAATTAGTTTAAAGCAAACGGCGCACTCAGCCTGAAAGTAGGGACAGCAACACGAAAGTTACGGGTAGAAGTAAAGTTGATCATATTGAACCAGCCGCGCATAGCCCCAAACGGTGAAGCGATAAGGCAACCGGAACTGTATGTATGTGTTTCGCCCGGTTTAAGGACTGGTTTTTTTCCAATTACACCTTCGCCGTCAACGGTTTCGATATCGTTAAGAGAATCGAATATTTCCCAGTGACGTGTCGTCAACTGAACGGAATCTTTACTGTGATTTTCAATGGTGATATGGTAATTGAACGCATAGTGCAACTTATGGTTTTTGAAGTAAGTTCCTTCAAAACTCGTAGCCACGGAAATTTTTATGCCTCTTGTTATTTGCGATACCATATTGAGGAAGTAACGGTGAAAGTACACGTGCCAAATTTACAAAAAATCGTGTAGAGAGGTGAGTTTCAATATGAAATTTTCCTTAATTGATGATATTCGTTGAACTTGCGACACCTTTTCCAATCACGCGGTCATAACGGGAATTGTTCTCGCGGTAATACACAATGACGAAATAATTGCTTTCGGTTTGGTAGAAATTCCCGTCTATTGCATTTGCGTTATCTACGTTTCCATCTGGATTTACAATAGTGTATTGGTAGTTTGTGTAACCTTGCTTTACAACGACCGCCTTTTCCCAAAGGGCACTTTTTTCGTTATATTCCATTTCGTATTCCGGTGAATGCGCATAATTATTGAACATGCCGTTCACATAGATTTTTCCATTTCCAAAATAGGCTGGGGCAGAAAGACTGAAATAAACCCAAGTGTAATCTGCCTCGACATCATTGTTTTCTGCATTGATATTCAACGGGAAATAATTTCCGTTCGAGTCGGGAAAATAGGTGTAAGGTTGCGAACCTCTGGCCTGTGTCGGATATAAATGCGTGTTGTAAAGCGAACCGTTCGAATCGATACGGCTTACACCATTTCCGGCCGCTCTCACGTCTTTGTTTTCCCAGTACAGGTATTCATTCCCGGCCCAAAACTGGGTTTCCTGGTCATATTTGTAAATCAGGTCGTTCCCAATCGTGTATTGCGGTTTGATGTTCATGATGGCGTTGTCGAAACGACCGTTCTGCATCAGCAATACTTTTACGTTTCTCAGCGGGTTCTGGAAAATGATACTTTGGGATTTGATCGAAAAATCCATATTGTGCATATAATTGACTGTAGACATAGTCCGTGAGCGTTTTATCTGCAAAGGCACCGAAACCAGTTCCTCGACCAAAATGAACTTGCGTGAGAAAACCACGTCACGGTCTTCATTCAGGATTTTGAGCATGTAATTCCCGCTTACCCGGAGTTGCGTCTGACGGTTCGGAAGGCTCAACGTATAGTGTGAATATACTTGTAAGGTGTTGAATGAATTTGTATAGGTCTGTATCCGTAAATCGTCAAAACCCGCCAGATATTCGCTTTTGACTAATTGCGAAGGTTTCCAGTCGTAATCGCAATGCACAATCTGATAGTAGTAATTCGCTTCGTTCCCGAATAAATCATCAAACTGGATCGTAAATGCATCGTTGAGGCCGAATATAGGTATGGTGCCTTGGCTGGCCTGGATAAAAGCTACCGATTTGATATTGTAAGGCGGCTGGACTTCGGTTTCCACCTGGGCTGTCATCGAAATGAAAACCAGCAACAGGGCGGCGGTCAGGAATTTAGTCATTGGTCAATGAATTGCAATTCTGTAAATATAACAAAAAGACCAACGGCTTCTATTTTGATTTTTTGGAGCATGTTCCCGCTGCCCGCTCATAGTTTTGACACGGTCATGGCATTTTTCAGCGTATGGGGCGAGCTTCTTTTAGTCGCTGCCCCATACGCGAAAAATCAAGCCATGTTCGTGGCAAAAGCTAACCGCTCGCATCGGGGTTGGGCTTTGAGGTCTAAAAAACCAATTGTTGGTATTTGAGCCGATATTCCGCAGGTGACAATCCTGTTATTTTCCGGAATACATCCCGGAATGCCTTTGCATCTGAATATCCGGAACCGTACATGATTTCGGCTACCGTTTCCACCGAACTTTCAAGCGCTTTTTTTGCCGTTTCAATGCGTATGCGCTGCATGTATTCCAATGCGGAATTACCCGTCGCCCGTAAAAACCGGCGGTCAAAACTGCGTCTTCCAATGCGGAATGTATCGCATAAACCATCTACCGAGAATTTTTCGGCCACGCGTTTTTCCATGAATTCCTGGGCGGCCAGGACCAAATCGTCTCCATGTCTTTTCTGTCCGTTGAAAATGGCAAACGAAGCCTGGCTGTCGCGTCCGGTATCAATCTGGAAAACCTTGGAACAATAGATGGCCGTTTCGCGTCCGTAGAATTTCTCGACCAGATAGATCATAAGGTTTAAAAAGGAATAGGCACCACCGTTGGTGTAAATTCCATCTTCATCAGTTATCAATAAATCCGGCTGAAGATTTATTGTAGGATATCTTTTTCTGAGTTCATCGGCGGCTGCCCAATGTGTCGAACATTTCTTGCCGTCGATGATTCCTGTCGCGGCCAGCAGGAAAGCACCGGTGCATATCGAAGCGATTTCAGCTCCTTTGGCATGCTGTTCTTTGAGCCAGTTTACAAGTTCACTGTTCTGCTTCAATGCTTCGTCAAACGCATGGTTCAATGATGGAATGATGATGAGGTCGGTCGATTTGACCTCACGAAGCTGCTTGTGCGGCCTGACGCTGAACAATCCGTCATAAAACGTCGCCGAACCACTGAGCCCAACGAGTTCAATAGTAAATACAGGCCGGCTTCCGTTCAGTGACCTGAAATCATTGGCACGCGAAAAAATCTTATAGGCTCCGGCAATGCTGCTGATGTTGTTGCCTTTTCCTTCCGGAACCAGGATTGTCAAATGCTTCATGTTTGGAATTTTTGATAAAGGTAAACAGAACGCCTGTCTGAATCAACCCGTCATATAGGTGATTTTGCCATTCTTCAGGTAGCAATCGGTACGGTAACTTTGATCTGCAAACCAATTATCATGAGAAAAGTAAAAGCCATTATCGGCATTTCGGCACTGATTGTTTCAATAACAGGCCACGCTCAATCTAAATCAACAGTTATGGAACCACAAGATTTTACCACATCATTTATTGTAGACAAACCCGCAAAAGCCGTATTCGACGCGGTGAATCATCCGTCAGCCTGGTGGAGTGAGGAAATATCCGGAGAAACTCAAAAGCCAGGTGGTGTTTTCGATTACCATTACCGAGACGTCCACATTTGCAAAATCAAAATCATCGAATCAATCCCAAATAAGAAGGTGGTTTGGGAAGTGCTTGAAAATAAATTCAATTTTATAAGTGATCCATCAGAATGGGTTGGGAATACTATCGAGTTCACCATTTCTGAATCCGGCGGCAAAACACAACTGAATTTCACACATCACGGATTGACTCCCAAATACGAATGTTTCCAGATTTGCAACGATGCCTGGGCGCAATACATCCAGAACAGCCTCAAGGACCTGATCGTTACCGGAAAAGGCCAGCCGAATCCAAAGGAAGGCGGATTCAACGAATATCTGCTCAGGAAAAATAACATGAATTCAGGACAATCCGATAATTACCACGTGAGTTTCGTAACGCAAAAGTCTCCGCATGATGTTTTCGAGGCAATCAGTTCCGTCGATAAATGGTGGACGCAGCATGTAAAAGGAAAATCCAAAGACGAAGGTGATGAATTTTCGGTACAATTTGGAGATATACATTACTCGAAACACAAACTCACAACTGTAATTCCAGACCGGAAAATCGTTTGGCTGACTACGGAAAATCGACTCAACTTTGTGAAAAATAAAGAAGAGTGGAAAGGGATGGAAATTGTTTTTGAGATTACGACTGAAGCATCAGGAACGCGCGTCACGTTTACGCAAATTGGCCTTGACCCAAAAGTGGAATGTTATGACGCCTGTTCCAATGCCTGGAATGATTATTTGCTCGGAAGCCTGCAAAACCTGATCAATACAGGCAAAGGCAATCCGACACCAAAAGATTGAAACTTATTTGGAAACCACAGGAATGATTTCGCCCGGGGCAAGACAGTAACGACGCACTTCTTCCGGGCTTAGTTTTTTGGTGTAATCTATCTCTTCGACTGTAAAGCCAATGCTTCTGAGCTTGTCGAAATAGTCGCGTCCGTAAACGCGCACATGGTCGTATTGGCCAAAGATCTCGGCCCGTTGTTTTCTATCGGTAATCGAATCGTCTTCAAATGTTTTCCCACGCTTCAAATCCTGCGGAATCTGTAAAATGCCCATACCGCCGGGTTTCAGGATCCGATATAATTCCTGCATCGCTTTGGTGTCGTCCGGAATGTGTTCCAAAACGTGGTTGCACAGAATCACATCGTAGGCATTGTCTTCAAAAGGCAAATTACAGATATCGGCTTTGACATCAGCCAATGGTGAATTCAGGTCAGTTGTGGTGTAATCAAGGTTTTTCTGGTTTCGAAACAGTTTGTAAAACGCTTGTTCCGGTGCAAAATGGAGCACTTTTTTTGGTGCCGAGAAAAAGTCGGTTTCATTCTTTAGATACAGCCACAATAATCTATGGCGCTCCAATGAAAGTGTGCTGGGAGATAATACGTTGTTGCGCTGATTCCCGTATCCGTAGGGTAAAAAATTGCGGAAGCTTTTGCCATCGATTGGATCTGTGAATTCATTTCCGCTCAAAAACGCGGCAAGGACGGGACGCGCCACATAACTCAGCCGGATCAGGATTGGTCGCGGAATGGTGTTGAGTACAAATTTGAACAGTTTCTTCATGAAATCACCAGTGCATGGCTTCGGAATTCGTTTTCTTCATCGCTTTCGATTCCAAGTGCTTTGTATATGTACTGGAACGTAGAAAGCAATTCCGGTTTTCCGTTGATTAAGGCTACGTCGTGCTCGAAGTGCGCACTCGGTTTTTTGTCGGCGGTCACGATTGTCCAACCGTCTTTAAGTGTTTTGACATTTCGGACACCGAGGTTTATCATAGGTTCGATGGCCACGACCATGCCTTCTACGAATAGTTTTCCGCGACCTCGTTTTCCGTAATTCGGCATTTCCGGGTCTTCGTGCATTTTGCGGCCTAATCCGTGACCGACGAGTTCGCGGACTACGCCGTAACCATGGGCTTCGGTAAAAGTCTGGATGGCATTGCCAACATCTTCTGTGCGGTTTCCGGCTTTGAACGCGCGGATTCCAACGTAGAGCGATTCTTTGGTGACTTCAAGTAATTTTTTCGTCTTTGGATCGACTTCGCCAATTTCAAACGTGTAGGCGTGGTCTCCGTAAAAATCATTCATGAAAACACCACAGTCGACAGATACGATATCGCCGTCTTCGATTGGCCTGTCCGTAGGCAAACCATGTACGACCTGCTCGTTTACACTGGTCAAAAGCGTTGACGGACAACCGTACAGACCCAAAAATCCGGGAACGCCTTTGTGATCGCGGATAAAAGCTTCAGCCATTTTATCAAGCTGGAGCGTGGTTACACCGGGCTTGATTTCTGAAGCGATCATACCAAGGGTTTTGGAAACCAGCAAGGCACTTTCTCGCATGAGTTCGATTTCTTCGGCTGTTTTCTGGATTATCATCTGGACGAATTTAGGGCGCAAAAATACAGATTTCCAATGGAAATAAATCTGTAGGTTAACTGAGTTTTTGGTTTTGCCATCTGGTCAAAATAAAAAAGGCTGCCTCTTGAGACAGCCTTGATTAGGTTTTAAGATTTCAGGAATTCTTTCCCTTATGGATCGCTTCCTTGATCTCACGCACTTCGCTTTTCTTGAAGCCGTGGGCCGAGATCACATTTCCCTGTACGTTGAATTCAATAGTGGAATAGCCAATCAGCGGTGTGTCGATGGAAACTCCGGCAATGTCCTTATAGCCAAGGAATGTTTCCTCATTTTTCCAAAGTCCCGGAATTTTGATGGTCAATCCGCCTTGTTCGACCGTAATCGAAGCCGGGAAAACCTTGTTGCCTTCTGAAAGACGTGAAGCTGTATATGTCTTGCTCATGTTTTTAGACTAATGAATGTTGTGTCATTTCTTCGGGTTGTGGAATGCCCATCAAATGCAATATAGTCGGGGCAATGTCGCCGAGGATTCCGTTATTGATGGTTTTGATTTCCGGATCTACTATCACCAAAGGAACCGGATTCGTCGTGTGGGCCGTATTTGGCGTTCCGTCCGGATTGATCATGGTTTCGCAGTTTCCGTGGTCGGCGATTACGAGTGTCGTGTATCCGTTTTCCAAAGCGGCATTGATGACCTTTTCGGCGCAGTTGTTCACGGCTTCGCAGGCTTTTATGGCGGCTTCAAAAACGCCGGTATGACCAACCATATCTCCGTTTGCAAAATTGAGGCAGACAAAATCGGCTGATTTTGCATTGAGTTCCGGAACCAGTGCGTCGGCAAGTTCATATGCGCTCATTTCCGGTTTCAGGTCATAGGTTGCGACTTTGGGTGAATTCTTGAGGATTCGCATTTCGCCTTCGAAAGGTTCTTCGCGTCCGCCTGAAAAGAAAAAGGTCACATGCGGATATTTCTCCGTTTCGGCCATGCGGATTTGTTTTTTTCCAGCCAATGATACGATTTCGCCAAGTGTTTTTGTGATATTGTCTTTGTCGTAAACTACGTGGATGCCTTTGAACGTGTCGTCGTAATTGGTCATCGTCACGTAATACAGGTTCATTTTGTGCATACCTTGTTCCTCACAATCCCATTGGGAAAGCACTTCGGTCAGTTGGCGTCCGCGATCTGTACGGAAATTGAAGAAAATGACTACATCGTCCGGTTTGATGGTTGCTATCGGATGGTCGCCTTCAGTCATTACAATCGGATCAATGAACTCATCAGTGATGTTTTTATCATAACTCTCATTGATGCTTTTTACGGCATCGGTCGACGGTGTTCCCACTCCATTTACGACAAGGTCATATGCTTTTTTGACGCGTTCCCAGCGTTTGTCGCGATCCATGGCATAGTATCGGCCCACGACGGAAGCCAGTTTGGCCGGTTTGTCTGTAAGGAAATTTTCTAAATCTGCTACAAAACCGGCACCTGATTTCGGGTCGACGTCGCGTCCGTCCGTAAAGGCATGGATAAAAACATCGTGAAGCCCGGCGGCTGTTGTCGCATCTACAAGTCCTTTAAGGTGATTGATGTGGGAATGCACGCCTCCGTCTGACAGCAATCCGAGCAAATGCACCGGTTTATTGTTGTCTTTGGCATATTGGAACGCATCTGTAAGTGTCTTTTCATGCTGGAGTTCGTGTCTTTCAACCGCGAGGTTTATACGGACAAGATCCTGGTAAATGATGCGTCCGGCACCGAGGTTCATGTGTCCGACTTCGGAATTTCCCATCTGTCCATCGGGCAAACCTACATTCAAACCGTCAGTCCGCAGTTGGGCCGTCGGGTATTTCTGGTACAGGCTATTGATGAAAGGAACGTTGGCATTGTCTGGTGCCGAAACTTTTTTGTCCGGCGCAATTCCCCATCCGTCAAGGATCATGAGGATCACTTTTTTGTTCATGTCTTACAGATTTTAATCTCGGGTATCAAAGATAGGCAATTGGGAAACCGATTGAAGGATAGGAGGGTTATCTTTATGACTATTTTGACTTGAAAACGTTGTAGTCGATATAATACCTGACGCTGACCGAAAGCACTGTATTCAGTGGAGTGTCCAAAACGTTTTTGGTATTGTGTCCGAACCGCGGATCGACAAGGCTGCTGTAATATTCGGAATTGTTTCGGTACAGGACTGAAATCTGGCTTGCAGGCGCGAACCACCAGTTATAACTCAAGTCGAAATTCCACAGGCTGAGGTTTTGGTTGTAACTGTCTATGGTTTGTTGGGACGCGGTGAAATCTGTCAGATAGCCGTCGTCATTTAACGTGAACAGACGCTCATAATCGGCATAAGACCAGTAATAACGCGCGGTGAGGTTAATGGTCATTTTGTTGTTGATGGAGTAGCGGCCCGTCAGTTCGGTACTTATGGTTTTGCGGTCACGCTGTCCATAGTAAATGTTGGTGTCGTCCTGGTCAATATAACCTCTGTCGTTGAATTTTTTGTACAGATCGAATGATGCCGAAAACAACAACCTGTCGGTTATCCGGTAACGTGGGCTCAGATAAAAACCATATCCGTAGCGGCCTTTTTCATAAGAGGCGTCCATTGACGGATTCGCATCTATGGCAAACTTGCGGTTGTAGTTCGATGAAAAAATCGAGTAGGCGAGCATACTCCTCGGATTATACGAATATCTTCCGGTAACGCGTGGTTGGTAAAAATCGAAGGTCTCGACCGGCCGCATTTCCATGCCAATGTTGAACGAATCGTTTTTCTTAAGTGTAAAATCAAAACGCGCGTTCCAGAAATAATCCTGGATTTTTCCGGTGGAATTCTGTATTTCTATCGAAGTCGACGAACTGTATTTGAAGGTGTTGAAATGTTCGGTCGGATTCAGGATGCGATAGCTATAATTGGCGTAGAAACTATAATAGTTATTGATAAAGGCAATCCCCATGTCATTGATGTCGTAACCGCCTGATATGTATTTGGCAAGTATATCGAACCTGTTATTTCCGTGTGTCCGGATCAAATTGAGGGCGGTCTTGAATCCGTCGTAATCTTTCGCGTCGTTGATGTAACTGTATTTGAAATCTCCGGCGAGTTTGTATGTATTTCCTTTAGTATTCAAATCCCAAACCAAAGCCGAGACGTTGGCGTCGCGATAACTTCCGTTGCGTGTCACATTGGTGTTGACAAACGACACGGATGAGTTCCCGTTGAAACGTTGGTCAAGAACCGTGAGGTTATAATTCGTAAGTGGCTCCACGATTACATGGCGCGATTGCCCGGTATCTGTATTGGTTACGTTCGCTGTGGTTTCTTCCGTCACCGCATTCAATACGCCAATTCCAAGACCGCCTTTGGTGCGTCCGCTGATTTTTATGGCATTTAAGAGATCTACACTGTTAGGGTATTGACTCACTACTTCATTGTCTGCCGTTACCGGATAGGTTGACGGAGGACCGCCGATTCGTCTGGAATACAGTAAATTTCCTTTGTTGAACAAGTCTGTGCCTTCTGTAAAAAAAGGACGGTTTTCATTGAATTGCTGTTCGAAAGGTGTGAGGTTCAGTACCACATTGTCGAATTTGGTCTGACCGAAATCCGGAACCAGTATGGCATCCAGCGTAAACGAATCGCTTATGCCGTATTTTATATCCATGCCTACTTTGATCTTGTTGTCTGCAACGCCACCCGTATAATCGTAGTAGTAAGAAGAGTAAGGGATAAAGAACAGCCGTGTTGGCGGATGAATGTCATGGATGCCTTCGAGTAAACCGGCTTGTGTCATTACGGCACCAATGTTTGTGTCTATGAAACTCCAGGTGAATTTCTGCCGGTAACGCCTGAGTTCGCGGTAAAAGTTTAAGCCCCAGGTTTGGTCTTTCTGGTTTCCGAAACGCAAAGCTGCGTAGGGAATACGCATTTCGACTACCCATCCGAAATCTGTGATGGAAACACTTGAGTTCCAAATGGCATCCCATGAAAAATCTTCATCTGTTTCAGTAGCAAGGCAATCCATCTGTACGCCAGAAGCGCTTACGAAAAAACGGTAATCCTGTTGTCCGTCATTGAAACCGTTGAGGTATACACCAAAATGTTCTGAAGTTCCAAAATCGTCACGATCCGTAATTTCTTTCAGGATTTTTCCAGGTTCGTTATCATATAGGATGGCCCCGATATATATGGCATTATTGTCATACAGGACGCGAACTTCGGTTTTTGTTCCGGGATTTTCAGGTTTGCCGTTGTCCGGCATGTACATGACAAAATCAGAAGCTACCTGAGCATTTTCCCAGTCAGGATCGTCGAGTTTTCCGTTAATTGAAATGGAAGATGTGACAGTTTCGGCGCGAAGACTTTTTTTCTGCGAATAGCAAACGCCGGAAATCAATAAAATACAGGGAATTATCCGTTTTATCAGGCTCATCGATTGGGGTCGTCACTCAGCACAAATGTAACTAATAATGGGAATATTGCAATTTGTTTACAATAAATTGAAACTACGCTCGTTTAAACAATCCGCTGTAAATGAAAAAGATGATGTGGATGGCACGGCGGAAAAGGGAATTATATCGTTTTCGTCGATTAAATCGAACACTTCAACGATAAAAAACCCTTAAAAATTTTGGTGGAACCAAAGTGGTTAGTTAGATTTGCCGTCCCCAATCTAAGTTTAACCTATAAGAATATCAATGATTTACAAGTTATTTCCCGCCCTGCTTTTACTGGTATTGTCTTTCAGTCCTGCTGAAAAGGCATTAAACGCACCTAAAACGGCTATTGCAACCAACACGGTCGAAGCCCAGCTCGAAAACGTGTATTCGCATCTTGATGCAGGATCATCGGCACTTCCCCAAAAAGCCAGTTTCTTTAAAGCCCTGCAAGGTTTTTACAAATTGAAAGCAGAAGGAAAAGTCACAAAGGACATCCTTACGCTTGTAGATTTCAGCATGTCTTCCAACTCAAAACGGTTGTGGGTCATTGATCTGGTAACCAATAAAGTACTTTTTAATTCGCTTGTGGCACACGGACGTAATTCCGGTGATGAGTTCGCCCTGAATTTTTCAAACAAAGGCGAATCGAATATGAGCAGCCTCGGGTTTTTCACCACAGGTGAAGTATATAGAGGAAAACACGGTATGTCGCTTAAACTCGACGGTCTCCAGAAAGGTCTTAATGATCACGCCAGATCACGTGCAGTCGTAATGCACGGAGCCGATTATGTTTGCGATTCCTTCATCAAAAACCACCACAGGTTAGGCCGCAGCCAGGGTTGCCCGGCCATTCCACAGGAATTGGTGAAAGATATAATCGGAACCATCAAAGGGAAATCCTGCCTGTTTATTTATCATCCTTCCGGCGACTCCAGCTTTTCAAAGTTATTTTCGTAAGGCGGCGTATAGCGGCTCGTCAAGATTGTAGATATCTTCCCGGAATTCAATCTGGCCTTTGTTATTGAGCCAGGCCGTCCAATACAACTGATAGATTTTTATTTTGTCTTTTAATTTTACAGAGGTGGTTTCCTTGGTGACGACCACCTCATTTATTTTGTCCAGCGTCCATTGTTCGTCGTTGATCAATTGCTGGGCGAGCGGCAACGGATTTTCAACGCGTACACAACCTGAACTCAGCGAGCGTTTGTGATACGAAAAATAATCGCGGTGATTCGTATCGTGCAGATACACCATGAAATTATTCGGGAAGTTGAACTTGACATTTCCGAGTGAATTATCGCTTCCCGGATCCTGGACGTAATAGTAATCATTTGGTTTTGTCGCATCCCATTTTGAAGGTGAAACGAGTTTTTTCTTCCAGTCGTAAATGGTCAGCCGATGGTTTTTGAAATAATTCGTATCCTTGGCGGCATCGGGTCCAAGATCTTCCTTGATGATTGTGGGCGGAACCGTCCATGTAGGGTTCAGGATGATTTCATTGAACGTCGATGTAAGTACCGGTGTGCTTCTTTCGGCTTTGCCAACCACGACTTTCCTGGAATCCAAGGTGTCTTTGTCTTTTATGAGATACAACGAATAATCGGGAATATTTACAATTACATATTGCCCGTCCATACTGTGCGGAAACCAACGCCAGCGCTCAATGTTCACCACAATTTGTTTTCTGCGGACCGACGGCTTGCAGTTCAACGCCTCGACCGTCGCTTTTGTCAGCGAACCTGTAACCGGTAATCCGTGTCTTTTCTGGAAACGCCATAAGGCACGGATGGTTTGGGAATTGAAAAATGCCGATGTATTCGCTTTCGCAGATAAATCGCCCCAAAATATCAATCGTTTTTTTACTTCTGATACCACGGCGACAGAATCGCCCCGTCTTATTCTTCCGTCAATCCTGATGGTTTTGAAATCGGAAGCAGGCAATGCATCAATCATCGCCAACGCTTTGATGAGGCCTTTATAAACCGGATGCTTCGGCTCGAGGAAGCGGATTACTTTTGACAATGAATCGCCTTTTATCCCGCCAAGCATCAAATCTGTAATTGGTTTGGTATGACGGTAAATCGCCCAGTTTAAATTCAGTTTCCGAACATCGCACTGGCCTTCGTAAACATGGGCTAAGTAGCTCCTGAGTGAATAGGTAAGCAAGATATCATAGGTGACACGTTCGGCATCAATCAATGTTTTATATCTTTTTTCAAACGAATTCAATCTTGTTATCCCATAGAATTCGGGGTCAAAGCCAAGTTTATATGAATCGGCCAAAACCAATAATGCATTTTTTCTTTTTGCCTCGTTTTCCCAAAAAGTATGGTAATCGTTCAGCCGATAGAAATTGAGCAATGGTTTGTATTTGTAACGGATTACCTTAGAAGAATCGAATGCAATCGGGCCAACCGTGCGGACTACAGTTTTCGGTGAGGAAACAGCATCGTTCTCCGGTTCTTTTTTGCATCCGACAGCGAGAATGCCAATCGCAATCCAATACAACAACTTTTTCATGCCACTCAAATTCGTTTGAACATGACGTAATGCATGCCAATCCCGTTTATCAAAAAAGCTTTACCCGTGATTTTGTAGCCCATGTTTTCATAAAATCCAACAGCGCCTTCGCGTGCATTGAACCAAAGCAGTTCGCCTGCACGTCGACGGGTTTCGTCTTCACAGCTTTGCACCAACTGGCGTCCGTAACCAAAACCCTGGTATTCTTCGAGCACCGCCATGCCACGCAACTGGAATTGTCTTTCTTCGCGAAAGCCGGGATGGTTATTGCGGAACAAAGAAGCCACGCCACGCAGTTCCGAATTGTCGAACAGCCCGAAATGAGAAGTGGAATTCAAATCGTCCCCGTCAAATACACAGGTTTCTACCGGTTTTCCCGGCCGCAAAACCGGATGGCGGACGGCATAGGTCTGTATGGAGTGAATCGGGCGTATTTGGGGCATCGTGATTTTGGTTTGTTTTAAAGATATAACTTTTTGAGGATAAATGTGGTGTCGTTTCCCGAGTCAGGCCGGCAAAAAAAACTTCGATTTTTCATTCAAAAAATTTGCATCTGAAAAAACTTATGCCTTATATTTGCACCCGCATTGCGGAAGTAGCTCAGTTGGTAGAGCTCCAGCCTTCCAAGCTGGTTGTCGCGAGTTCGAGCCTCGTCTTCCGCTCAAAGCCTCAGATTTTTCTGGGGCTTTTTTTATTTTACGGACATTGCGTCGGCCGGAAACTTTAATGTATAAAGTAAACAAATTGTGGCCGACGCCGGGCTGACCCGTTCCACCCGAGCACAGCGAACTGAGCGAACACAATCAAAAAAATAAATTTTGGTGAGCTAATCTTTTGCGCGAAAGAACGCTGCAAAAGGATTTTCACTCGCATTGCTTCGCCAATTCGGCTAAAGTCTCGGGTACTAACGCAATCCGGACAAATCGGAACCGCTTTCCAATTCCGTAGCTTCTTTTCCCTGACGGAACAACCGCGCTTCCAAACCGCCTTCAAGCGTAATTTTATCGCCGGAAACATTCAACCAGCTTCCTTCCCTCAATCCCAAAACCGGAACTGAATTATATATATGGAATTCCTTTATCCGGGTTTCACGTGTCTCACCCATATGTTTTCCTTCCGGATCGGGATCAAGATAATGCGGGTTTAGATTGAACGGAATCGCCCCGATTGTCCGGTAATCCGGAACCTGCACTATAGGCATGTCATTCGTGGTCTGCATCGATAAGCCGGTAATGTTGCTTCCGGCGCTGCTTCCCAAATAAGGCGTGCCTGAATTCACAGCTTCTTTCAAAACGGGCATCAGGTTATGTCGGTAGAGTTCATTGACAAGGACGAATGTGTTTCCGCCGCCGGTGAAAATTCCTTCGGCTTGTGAAATGGCTTCGACTTTGTCTTCGAATTCATGCAATCCACGTACGTCGATTCCTAAAGTCCTGAAAAAAGTAGCGGCACGAGATGTATAATCGTCCCACGAAATTCCACCGGGACGTGCAAATGGGACAAACAAAATAGATTTCCGTCCTTCAAAAAGTGAAGCGATTTGATCTTTGATATATTCCAGATATTGTCCGCCATGCAAAGTCGAGGTGCTTGCAATGATCATTTTTTTCATAAACGCATTCATTTCATTGGCCTCAAAGATAGCAATCCCCAAACTTTCATATTAACATAACTTTACAAGCATCGTCAAAGAATCGTTGCGATTCTTCCAATACATTTACTGCGACAACCTGAATACTGCCAAAATGAGATCGATCTTTACCTTTTTACTACTTACTTTCAGCCTTTTTATTTTTGCCCAATCGAGGAAACCTGTCCAGGGAAGAATCACTATAGGGACGCTTGTCGCGACTAATGACGAGGTCAATATCCGTAACCTTCAGACCAAAAAATCGACTGCCACTTCAAATGGTGGCTATTTTACAATCCAGGCAAAAGCCGCCGATACACTTTACATCACCAGCAATGAATTTCCGGCCATAAAATATGTGCTTAGTGCGCTCGACATGAACCAGGATCTGGTCGAACTTAAAATAAATACAGGCGCAACCCAATTGAGCCAGGTAACGGTAGAGTCAATCCCGAGTTCAAAATCGCTTGGAATCGAACCTGCCGATAAAAAGAAATACTCCAAAGCCGAACGCAAACTCAAGTCTTCCACGACTTCGGCAGTTCAGCGCGATGGGGATAAAGCCTATACGGCCATTTCCACCGACCGTGTCATCAACGCGATATCCGGCCAGACATCTGATGCCAAAAAAGAAGTCGCCACAGAAAAAAAGGAAGCCACTATTGCAAAGCTTTCTGAAATGCATCCGGAAAATTACTACACTGAAACGCTCAAAATACCGGTCGATTATGTCAAAGGTTTTCAATTTTATGCGGCCGAAGATCCCAAATTCGTCAAAATCGTAGAAGCCGGAAATGATGAGGACATCGATTTTGAACTCAGCAAGCTCGCCCCGAAATATCTCAACACCCTGAAAGATGGGCAAAAATAACTGGATTCTTTTATGGCTTTTCTCCTTGTCATTTGTCCAGGCACAGCAAGTCCTGCAGGGCAATATAATGTCTTCGGGCAAAGCGGTGGCAGGAATCTCAGTGATGAACCTGGTGACGGAACAGGTGACGGTTTCTGATGATTCCGGGAATTTTTCGATTAAAGTATCGGAAGGTGAATTATTGATTTTCTCATCGGTCAATTACGAATACAAAAGACGCATCATTGAAGCCGAAGATTTATCTGCCGGAAAAATCTCCATAACACTGGTCCCGAAAGTGGAAAAACTCGACGAGGTTGTCGTCTATCATGACATCAGCCCCGAATCGCTTGGCATTCCGGCCGGAAAAAAGAAGTATACGCCTGCCGAGAGAAAGCACAATGCGGCAACTCATTTTAATCCGGTGTTTATCCTTTTTCCAGTGCCTTTTGTCGCGTTTTCAATCGACCCGATCATCAATGCCATAAGCGGAAGGTCCAAATTGCTTACCAAAGAACTGGCGGTCGAGAAGAAGGAATTGTACATTAAAAAACTGGGAGAACTTTTCCCTGACGATTATTTTGTCTCTCGCCTCAAAATCCAACCGGAATATATTCAGGGATTCAAATATTATATGATCTACAATCCGGAATTTTTAAAGGCACTTGATGGAGGAAACAAAGCCCAGATGGAATTTATCATGGCGGCTGATTCGGCAGTTTTCAATGAACTCGTTTCCAATGAAAAAGGTTAGTCTGATTTTACTTTTCGTTTTTTGTGTCTTTTTGGGAAATGCCCAGGAAAAGATGATACGCGGTAAAGTATTTTCAGATGAAGGCATCGCAATTGGCGTCCAGGTCATGAATCTGGTCAATGAAAAAACGGCGGTTTCAGACGGAAACGGCTATTTTGAAATTCCGGCAAAAGAAGAAGACCTGATCATATTTCCATCCGTCGCCTACGAATACAAAAGATATACAATCACCCATAACGATTATGCTACCGGAGAATTCAATCTGAAGCTCATCAAAAAACCGGAACAGTTGGAGGAAGTCGTGGTATTGCAGAATATTAATCCGGAATCGCTCGGAATTGTCCCGAAAGGCCAGAAAATAAATACGCCGGCCGAGAAAAAACTCTACGCAGCCAAAAGTGGCCCGCTCGATCTTTTGATCAATACGCTTTCCGGCCGTATCAAAATGGCGCGTAAAGTGGTCGCGACCGAGAAAAAAGAACGGCTTCTGGCCAAACTCGATGCCATGTTCCCCGACGATTATTACGAGAAGCAGTTGCATATCCCGGCAGATTATATCGACGGTTTCCGCTACTATTGCGTCGAATTCCAGGATGTGGCGGAAGCGGTCGAGCTCAATAACAAAATCCGGACTTCGCTGGCATTGGCCGAACTTTCTGCCGAATATGTCAAGATCATAAACGAAACGGAAACCGCGATGCCAAAAGAAAAGCCCGGAAAAGAATGAAAAAAAGTCTTGTTTTGCTGCTTCCGTTGTTCCTGATTTTGTGCTCGTTTGTACATAAGTTTTATGTCGGGATTTACCAGATAGAACACAATGCCTCCAAAAGCCGGCTCGAAATTACCTGTCGTATTTTTGCCGACGACCTTGATAAGGCACTTGAAAAAAAGTACAAACATCCGTTTCATTTTGCCGACGGGAAATCAGACAAGCAGGAAATGGCGCAATGGCAATCCTACCTGAAGGAAAAGTTCAGTATCGAAGTAAATGGAAAACCTGCGGCCATGGAATTTAAAAGTGCCGAATTCGAAAATGGTGTCTTTATTTCCTATCTGTCAGCCAATGCGATACAATCTGTCAAAAAAATTGAGGTCAGCAATACGATACTGTTCGATTTTGTAACGAGTCAGCAGAATATCATACAGATAAAAGTGGGCAAACAAAAAAAGAATTTACTGCTCACACCCGATGAACCTGTCGATAGCGCCGAATTCTGACGCAAATCACTTATTTTAGCATTTTTACCTTTTATGAAGAAAATCTTTGCACTCCTTAGCCTGGTCGTAATTCCTTGTTTTGCACAGGAAAAGCCAAAGGAACAGGGACATCCAGATGTCAACAAATTCCGCCAGATGTATGATTTGCTCGCTACGCCGAATATGTACCGCACGGCTTCAGGTGCACCGGGCCCGGAATATTACCAGCAGCAGGCCGATTACAAAATGAGCGTGGAGCTTGACGATAAAAATGCAAAACTCTCCGGAACAGAGACTATCACGTATCATAACAACGCCAAGGAACCGCTTGAATATTTATGGATGCAGCTCGACCAGAACCAACAGTCGCGTACTTCGCTGAGTCCATTGGCTGAAAGTAATGGTCTTACTCCGGCCATGGGCGCTTCCGGTTTTTCACGTCAATACCTTGAAGAGAAATTCGATGGAGGTTTCAAGATCGAATCGGTTAAAGATGCCACAGGAAAACCATTGTCGTACACCATCAACCAAACCATGATGCGTATCAATCTGCCCCAGCCTTTGAAAGGTGGCGAAACCATTTCGTTTTCGGTCAAATGGTGGTACAACATCAATAATTATATGAAAGACGGCGGCCGTTCGGGTTACGAATATTTCCCAAAAGACGGTAACAGATTATACGTCCTCGCGCAGTTCTATCCGCGGATGGCCGTTTACAACGATGTGGAAGGCTGGCAGAACATGCAGTTCTGGGGTTCGGGAGAATTCGCGTTGCCGTTCGGTAATTTCGAAGTCGATATTACCGTTCCGGCCGATCATTTCCTCGATGCGACCGGAGTGTTGCAGAACCGGAATGAAGTCTACACACCCGAACAAATCAAACGATACGAGCAGGCGACAAAATCATACGATAAACCTGTCGTCATCATCACCCAGGCTGAAGCCGAAAAAAATGAAAAAGGGTTTTCCGACAAGAAAAAAACCTGGAAATTCAAAGCAGAAAACGTACGTGATTTTGGGATTTCGACTTCAAGAAAATTCATTTCAGATGCCATGGCCGTAAAACTTGGCGGCAAAGACGTGATGGCGGTTTCGCTCTATCCGAAAGAAGGAAACCCGATGTGGGAAGAGTATTCTACGAGAGCGGTTGCCCACACGTTGAAATCGTATTCCGCAAAGACGTTCGATTATCCGTATCCAAAGGCCATATCTGTCAACGCCCAGGACCAGGGAATGGAATACCCAATGATCTGCTGGAATTTCGGTCGTCCCGATGAAGGCGGGAAATACAGCGACAGGACCAAATACGGAATGCTCGGTGTCATCATCCATGAAGTAGGGCATAACTTTTTCCCGATGATCGTCAATTCGGACGAGCGCCAATGGACGTGGATGGATGAAGGCCTCAATACCTTTTTGGAAACGTTGGCCGAACTCGAATTCGACCCGAACTTCCCGCTTGACAGAGGTTTGCCGAAATTAGTGGTTCCGTATATGAGCGGTGCGCAATCCGGGCTTGAACCAATTATGTCCAATTCGGAAAGCATCAAGCAATTCGGCAATAATGCGTACGGAAAACCGGCAACTGGCTTGATGATGCTTCGCGAAACCATCATGGGCCATGAGCTTTTCGATTATTCGTTCAAGATGTATGCGAACCGTTGGAAATTCAAACATCCCACGCCCGACGATTTTTTCCGGACGATGGAAGATGCGTCTGCGACAGATTTGGACTGGTTTTTCCGCGGTTGGTTTTATACGACAGATTTCTGTGACATCGGGATCAAGGAAGTAAAACAGTATTTCGTCAGCGACAAAGCACCGGCAGGTTACAAAGCGCCGGAAGTGAATCGCCGGAATCGCCGCCAGATGTCAGGCCCGCTCGTGTATCTTACCGCTGATTCGGATCTTCCTGAATCTGATAAAAAACCATTTGCGATTTCACAGGTCAGTACGCTCGATGAATACGTCAAAGCGAACTTTACCGAGGCAGAACGCCAGAAACTCAGCGACCCTAAATATTTCTATCAGGTCGATTTCGTGAAGCCCGGAGGTTTGGTCATGCCAATCATCGTCGCGATTACCTACGAAGATGATTCTGTCGAAACACAGACATTCCCTGCCCAGATCTGGAGAAAGAACGATGAAACCGTGAGCCGTGTTTTTGCCGTAAACAAGAAAATCAAGAAAATCGAGCTCGACCCGAAATTGGAGACAGCCGACATCGATACGTCGAATAACCAATGGCCGTCTTCTGCACAAAAATCTAAATTCGATTAATGAAAAAAATGTTGTTACGCGATTTCCTGTTACGCGATTTTGAGTAACAGCTTTTTGCGTAACACATTCATCGAATAATTTGTTAACATCCAAACCGCGACGGCAGGCAACTTCGTAACTTTGGAAAATTAATTTTACTACTTATGTTCGGAATCGGCGGAGGAGAAATGATCTTCATCATCTTTATAGCACTGATGCTATTCGGGTCAGATAAAATCCCTGAAATGGCAAGGGCGCTCGGTAAGGGAATGCGTCAATTGAAAGATGCCACCAACGATATCAAATCTGAAATCCAGAAAGGGGCCGAAGCCAACGGTCTCGATAAATCGCTTTTGGATATAAAAGGAAGTATCAACCGCGAAATCGAGAAGGCGAAAGAAAATATCGGTGGACACTCGGAATCTTTGGAACAGTCCCGTCAGGATATTGAAGATATTACGTCAGGTCCAATCCAACGCCAGAGATAATGCTCGAAAAGCTGCTTGAAATAGATCGCGAAGTTTTTTTGTGGCTGAATAACCTCGGCTCCGAAACTTTTGATCCGTTGTGGTTACTCATCACGAAATTCACGAGTTGGATCCCGATTTTTGCCATTATCCTATACCTGACTTTCAAAAGGCTCGGATGGAGACACGCCGTGCTGATTATCGTCTGTATCGCCTTATTGTTATTGCTGACAGACCAAACCACCAATCTTTTCAAATATACGGTCCAGCGATTACGGCCCGGAAATAATCCTGAGCTCGCAAAGCTCATGCGGATTGTACAGACACGTAAATCGTTCAGCTTTATTTCCGGACACGCGTCCAACTCCATGGCGGTTGCGTTTTTTGTGTACCACGTGATGAAACCGTATATAAAGTATTTGGGTTTCTTTTTCCTGTGGCCGCTTATATTTGCTTATAGCCGCATTTACCTCGGGTTGCATTATCCGCTAGATATTCTTTGTGGGTACGCGTATGGGATTTTTACCGGCTGGCTGTTGCTTCGTCTTTACGCCTATCTGCGCAACCGGTTTTTTCCGGACCAAAAAGAAAACCTAGACCACCCGACTAACAGTGAGCCCGTCACGAATGGGTAACAAGACCGTTTCCACACGGGCATCTGAATTTATTTTTTCGTTGTAGGCGAGAAGCGCGATGGTGCTTTTATCGTTTGGCTTTACGGGTTCAAGGATTTTTCCGCTCCATAGTACGTTATCTGAAAGAATCAGTCCGCCTTTGTTCATTTTGGGAACGATGAGGTCGAAATAATTCGAATAGTTTTCCTTGTCGGCATCTATAAAAACCAAATCGTATTTTTTATCGATCATCGGAATGATTTCAAGCGCATTCCCAAGGTGTTGTATAATCTGGTTTCCGTGTTCGGACAAATCGAAATACTTACGCTGGAAGTCGAACAATTCCTCGTTGTTGTCAATGGTGTCGATGCTTCCGTCCGTAGCCAGACCTTCGGCAAGGCAAAGTGTTGCATAACCGGTATACGTCCCGATTTCAAGGATATTTTTCGGTTTTGAAATTTTCGAAATCATACTCAAAACACGTCCCTGCAAATGTCCGCTGAGCATTCGGGGCTGTAAAATCTTCTGGTGTGTTTCGCGATTCAGTTTTGCCAGCAATTCCGGTTCGGGTTGCGAATGGTTTTCAGAATAGCTTTCGAGTGCTTCGGAAATGAAATGCATGATACCTTTTTATGCAAAAATAACAGGAATCAGCGCGATGATTTTATAAATGGTACCGATGTTTTTTGATTATCGAAATTGATCTGCAGAAAATATGAACCCATTTTCAAATCAGATACATCGATCGAAGTGGCATTTCGTTCGGTTTTGAGGACTTGACCAAGATTATTGACGATGCGGATTTCGGGATTTCCCTGCGGCAGATTTTGGATCGACAACACATTGGAAGCCGGATTCGGATACACCAGTATCTTTTCAACCTGGTTTTGGGCGACCGATAAGATTTCCTGGCAGAATTCACCTCTTTCGTTCACATCGGCCGAACACGGAAATTCATACGTGCTTTGCAAATGCGTTGGCGACGGTGCATCTGTCCAGGTCAGATTCCCCAAACTTTCCATATTGATTTGTGCCGTGCTTCCGTTGCCCAATGCCATTTGCTGGGCCGTCGTATTTCCGGTGAACGAATAATCGGCGAGCGCATCCATGAGCCGGAACGTCACATAAGAATCAAGCGCATCGAATTCACCGCTGTCACTGTATTGTGCCGGAAGCGTATGATCGGCCACATAATCGTATCCGTCGACCGTAATCGAATGCACAATCAGGCAATCTTTATGCGATGCCGGAATGGCAATGTGGTTGAAAATATCCATGCCCATACGGTGGTCGTTTGTGGTGTCGTCATCGTACAAAACCGTCAGCATATTGCAATCGACAGGATATTGCGGCAAATTATCCGAACCCAACTCATACGAATACCAAGGTGCCGAACAGTAAATGAATTTGCCGTTGCTTCCCCAATTGTTTTCGGTAAACGCGCGATAGGCGAGGCGAGGCGTAGCACCACCTCCGAACGATTGTCCAAAGAAACCGACGCGGCTCGTATCAATGAATTCCGGATGAAGCTGGGCCGCTTTTTCAAATCCGTCGAACAGTGTATTGTAGCGTTCCGGAATATCGACGCCGACCGTTTTATACGGGACAAAAACTACGGCGTATCCGCGGGTTACAAGATGGCGGATGTTTTCGATATGATACAAGGTGTCGGTGGAAGCATAACCGTGCGAATAGAAAATAGTCGGTACGGCTGAGGTGTAATCTGACGGATAGAAAACAGAAATCGGATGATTGGCATCCCAATGATCGTTTGTGATGTCGATGTGGCTTACGGGATGATTCCCGTCGGCTCCATAACCTGAAGAAATGGCTGGAACCGGGCCTTGGAATTGTGCAACTGAAATAACAGGTGCGAGAAGAAAGAGCCAAAGATATTTCATGCTGTTTTTTTAGAGGTGACGGTTTCCCTGACTGATATAGCCTTCAATGGTTTAGTCGGTATTTTTCAAAAAAGCCATTTTAACGTACCTTTGCCCGATGCAATTGGAAAAGAAGGACATTCGCGCACTTTCAAAAGACCAGCTCCGGGATTTTTTTGTTTCCCAGGGCGACAAGTCTTTCCGTGGAAACCAGGTCTATGAATGGCTTTGGGGCAAGAGCGCCCACAAGTTCGAAGATATGACCAACTTGTCGAAATCGACACGCGAGCTTCTCGAGAAAAATTTCGTCATCAATTTTATCAAGGTCGATAAGATGCAGCAAAGCGAAGACGGAACCGTAAAGAATGCGGTTCGGCTTCACGATGGTTTGCTCGTAGAAAGTGTATTGATCCCGACCGAAACCCGGACGACCGCTTGTGTATCTTCTCAAGTAGGTTGTAGCCTCGATTGTAATTTTTGTGCGACGGCCCAACTCAAGCGTATGCGAAACCTGAATCCGGATGAAATCTTCGACCAGGTTGCCGCGATCGATAAAGAAAGCCGCCTGTATCACGACCGTCCGTTGTCGAACATTGTTTTTATGGGAATGGGCGAACCGTTGATGAATTACAACAATGTATTGTCTGCGATAGAAAAAATCACTTCGGAAGAAGGTTTGGGAATGTCGCCAAAACGCATTACGGTTTCCACTTCGGGCATTCCGAAAATGATCCGCAAAATGGCTGACGATGGCGTCAGATTCAAACTGGCCGTGTCACTCCATTCGGCTGTTGAAGAAACCCGGAATAGAATTATGCCTTTCAGCAAGAATTTCCCGTTGACGGATCTGCGTGACGCGCTGCAATACTGGTATCAGAAAACCAAAAGCCGTGTTACCTACGAATATGTGGTCTGGAAAGGAATCAACGACGATAAAAAGTCAATCGATGCGTTGGTGAAATTCTGCAAATACGTGCCTTGCAAGGTCAACCTGATCGAATACAACGCCATAGGTGACGATGAATTCCAGCAAGCCGACGATGCCGCCATAGATGCCTACATCAAAGCACTCGAAAACAATGATATCGTAGCCAAAGTGCGCCGTAGCCGCGGAAAAGATATCGATGCAGCGTGTGGCCAGCTTGCCAATAAGGAAGAGGCATAAAAAAACGCCCCGGTTTCCCGGAACGTCTTCAGGCATAGATCAAAAAAGTATCAATATCCCAGAGTGATTGCGATTGCCGAACCTCCGTTTATCGAGAGTGTTGCATTGGCATCGCACTGTCCGTTTCCGTAATCAAGTACGGCGGAATTTTCCCCACGGGTTATATTCAGCGTTCCGCTTACGATGTGCGGACATGTCATTTCAAACCGAAGTGGTGTGCCTACTGTGGATGTTTGCGTGCCTGATGGGAAAGTCGTTGTCCAGCTTCCGGAAACCAGGTACACATTGTCAAGCCAGTAGGGTGTGTCGTAACCGGCAATCAATTCGCGCACGCGGTGGCCGTTTCTGGTGTAGACATTCCCATTCGGGTAGGTGACTACATAATTAAAGTCGATATCGGCCACGGTATGCGATTCAGGTTGGGCCGTTGTGCTTTGGTTGGTGAAACTTAGGTTGCGGTTGCCTTCTACAAGTCGGTCGTTGTGATAGAAATCTGTCAGCGTGTAATCGATTACATAAGGTTCGGAACTGAAATCGGTGCTTCCGGTCACTGTGATCGTACCTGAAACCGAACTGCCGTTGTTCAGTGTACAACCTTCCCCAAACGTAATGACCGAAGTCCAGGAAGTGGCTGTAAATGTTGTTGAAACGGTGGCGCAATTGGGAAGGATGCTCTGGAAAGCTCCGGCTGCCGAACGTCCGGTTGCCGCGAGCTGGACGCGATATTGATCTTCCGCAATGGTACTGATGTCGTCGCTTATTCCGTCCATTTCGGCATTGACACGTGCATCTTCTGAATTGAACCGGTCTTCATCGTCCCGGTTACAACCTGTCGCGAATAGTCCGAGTGCGATCAGGGCAATTAGCAATTTTCTTTTCATAAGGCTGAGGTTTTAGATGTTATTTCGGGTCGCTTTTGGGTTTTACCTGTGGCCCGAGCGGGCAATAGATGAACACTTTAACAAAAGGTTTACAATGGTATAAAAAAAATAGTGAGGTTACTGTTATCTTTGGGCTTCAATGAACATCACAGCGCAAATCAAGCAGCCGATTCAGGCCGAAATGGAACTCTTCGAAAAGAAGTTCTATCAGTCCATGACGTCTCATGTGGCGCTGCTCAACCGCATTACGTACTATATCGTAAACCGAAAGGGCAAACAGATGCGGCCGATGTTTGTTTTCCTTGTCGCCAAAATGGTTTCAGACTCGGGAGTGAACGAACGAACGTATCGCGGCGCATCTGTAATCGAACTCATCCATACGGCTACTTTGGTCCACGATGATGTGGTCGACGACAGTAACCAAAGACGCGGGTTCTTTTCCATCAACGCGCTTTGGAAAAATAAAATCGCTGTTCTTGTTGGCGATTACCTGTTGTCGAAAGGATTATTGCTTTCTATTGACAACGGTGATTTCGACCTGCTTCAGATTATTTCCGTTGCCGTGCGTGAAATGAGCGAAGGGGAATTATTGCAGATTGAAAAAGCACGACGGCTTGATATTACAGAAGATGTGTATTACGACATCATTCGAAAAAAGACCGCAACGTTGATTGCTTCGTGTTGTGCACTTGGAGCCAGATCTGTTTCAGAAGATGCATCGGTCGTGGAAAACATGCGCAATTTTGGTGAACTCATCGGAATGGCGTTCCAGATCAAGGACGACCTTTTTGATTATACGGATGAAGTCATCGGTAAACCAACCGGAATCGACATCAAGGAACAAAAAATGACATTGCCGCTGATTCATGTGTTGAATTCCGTTTCCAAAAAAGATAAGGATTGGGTCATCAATTCCATCAAAAACCACAATAAGGATAAGAAGCGTGTCAAAGAAGTAATCGCTTTTGTAAAGAACAACCGCGGTTTGGAATATGCCGAGAACAAGATGGAAGAATTCCGCATAAAGGCACTGGAATGCCTTAAAAGCTTCCCGGAATCTGAATACAAATCGGCTCTCGAACTTATGGTCAACTACGTCATCGAAAGAAAAAAATAATTATTTTCATCTCTGTAAGTTTCTGTAAAATAATTGATTAAAAATTATTTTCTTCCTTTTTTGCACTTTGCTACAACGAAAATCCAAAAGCCTGCGTCTATGCTTTTGAAAATACTTAATAACCGGTTTTGAAAGTCATTTCACTACATCAGGATTTAAACGAAACGATAGCCGAAGCGTGCCGCAACAACCGCCACGCCCAACAGAAAATCTATTCGAAATTTGCGCCTAAGATGCTTTCGGTGTGCCGTCAGTACACCAAAGACATCCACCACGCCGAAGATGTAATGATCACTGCGTTCATGAAAGTGTTTTCCAACCTCGGGAATTTCGAGAACAAGGGAAGTTTTGAAGGATGGATCCGGCGGATCATGGTCAATGAGAGCATTTCGTGGCTTCGGGCCCAAAAGAAAGTGAGTTTCCTTGAAGACAGCTATCATCCGGAAGAATCGTTCAACAATATCGAAAGCGGCTTGAGTGTAGACGATATCCAATCACTCATAGACGAATTGCCCGAAGGGTATCGAATGATTTTCAACCTCTACGCCATAGAAGGTTACAAGCATAAGGAAATTGCCGACATGCTTGGAATCAATGAAGGCACATCGAGATCACAATTGTCACACGCCAGGAAAATGCTCCAGGATAACCTGGAGAAACAAAAAAATTATATTTATGGGACGGAATAAATTAGAAAGGGAGTTCAGCGAAAAGCTTTCCACCCGCGAAATAAACCCAAGTGCTGCGGCCTGGGACAGATTGGATGCCATGTTGGCTACAGCCGAAGCGCAAAAGAGACCGCGTCGTAAGTATTGGTTCTTTGTAGCCGCAGCAGTTGTTGGAATTGCTTTGTTTGCCAGTTTGTTTTTTCCGAAAGGGAATGCCGTCCAAACTATTGATGGCGGATCGTCTGCAGTAGCCAAAACAGAATCGGTTCCGGATGGGAAAGCATCGGATTCAATGGATACGCCTGCAATCCAGGTTGCGGAAACGGTTCCGTCTGAAACCAAAAACCAACCTTCGCAAAATAAAAGAGTTCATTTGCAACCGCGTCATCAAAAGGAAATGCTTGCCGTGATCCAAAATCCGGAAAAGCCAGAAGCACCGGTTCAACGTGAAATCACAGCGCCTGTAGAAAAGACGGTGAACAACAATAATTCCGGAATTCCCGAATCACTTCTGGCCGCGATCAAATCCAAAACCGAAGCCCAAAAGACATCTGTCGTGAAAGTGGATGCCCGCAGCCTGCTCGAGAACGTAGATAAACAGGAGGAACTTACTACACGCCAGCGTTTCCTCCGGACGGTCCAGAATGTAAAGGTTGCCGTCGAGAACAGGAACCTCGAAGAGAGTCATTAATCAATCAACACCAATCATTAAATCCTTAAAATCATGAAGAACGTTATTTTTTACGTTGCGGCTTTGCTATGCCTTTTCACAAGCAAAATAGTCGCCCAGGAAACCTTTGAAGCCAAAGCCCGCATCATAGCAGACAAGATCGAACAGATCACCAAAGAGGAGAAAGACGCACTCAAAGGCGAAGTCGACCGCGTCAACGAAAACCTTGAAAAAGGAACCATAAGCCCGGAACAGGCCGATCAGCAAAAAATTGACTTCGCCCAATTCCGCGCCAACAATATCGAACGTCGCACGGCTGCAGCCCAGGATGAATTGCGCAAGCTGGTACAGGAAAAAGTTGACGGTCAGGTCGCGTCTGAAGTAGTGGCCGAAAAAGGCGGCTTTAAGATTTCGTACAACAATAACAACAAGAAAAAGGATACGATTCCACATTCCGAGTCACGCACCACATCACAGGCTGTTTTTGCTTTCGGGCTCAATAATTTGCTCACCGATGGCGCTTTGGCTCATTCCGATTACCGCATTTGGGGTTCACATTATTATGAATATGGTTTTACCTTGAATACCCGGTTGGCCAAAAACCACAACCTGGTCCACCTTACCTACGGATTGTCCGTCCAGCTCAACAATCTGAGGTCTACCAACAAACGTGTCTTTGAGGTCGACGGAAACCAGACCAATCTGGTCAATCCCGGAATTGGCATGCGCGACACGCGTTTCAAAGCGATAAACATGGTGGTTCCGGTTCATTTGGAATTCGATTTTACCAAACCTAAAATGGATGGCGATAAAAAGATTTTCAAGACGCACGATTCGTTCCGCGTCGGGTTGGGCGGCTATGCAGGGGCGAACCTTGGAAACCGCCAGTTCACCAAATACGACAACGAGGCAGGCAATACGGTCAAAAGCAAGGAAAAAGGCGATTTCAATGTCAACGATTTTGTCTACGGATTAAGCGCCTACGTGGGGTATGGAGATGTATCGCTGTTCGCCAAATATGACCTGCAACCGTTCTTTACGGACAATGCCATAGATCAGAACAACATTTCTTTCGGTGTCCGTTTTGACTGGAATTAAATTTTATTTGAGTAGTTACCTTGAAGCGCTTCCGGAAACGGAGGCGTTTTTTTTTTTCTTTGGATTCACCGACAAAATTTCTGCGACGATTTTTTTTGTCGCACACCATTAGTCGCACACTGCCGACAAAATGATTCCTGAAGATGAATTTGTCGGTCAAAGTTGAAAGCCGAATTGTCGTTCAGAAGCATCGGTTGAAAAAGTTACCTTTGTATCTTCGCAAATCATGATCTCAAAAGCATCCATCGATACCGTTTTTGAAACCGCCCGCGTCGAGGAGGTCATCGGCGATTTCGTCCAGCTCAAACGTTCGGGTTCCAACCTCAAAGGATTGAGTCCGTTTACAGATGAGCGTTCGCCTTCGTTCATGGTGTCACCCGTAAAGCAAATCTGGAAAGATTTCTCGTCGGGAAAAGGTGGCAATGCCGTTGCTTTCCTTATGGAACACGAAAAGTTGAGTTATCCCGAAGCCATTCGTTATCTCGCCAAAAAATACAACATCGAACTTGAGGAAACCGAAAAGACCGATGAGGAAAAGGCAGCTATCGACGCCCGCGAGAGCCTGTTCCTGGTTTCTGAATTCGCCCAAAAGTGGTTTCACGATACGTTGTTACGCACAGATGAAGGCCAGGCGATAGGCCTCAGTTATTTCAAAGAACGTGGCTTTACGATGGAAACCATCAAGAAGTTCGGGCTCGGTTATTCGCCTGAAGGCTGGGAAGCGTTTTCAAAAGAAGCACTCGGTAAAGGCTATCAGCTCGAATTCTTAGAAGGAACAGGTTTGACCATCGTTCGCGAAGACGGGCGTATGGCAGACAGGTTCCGCGGTCGAGTCATGTTCCCGATACATGGGCTTTCGGGGCGAGTCCTCGGTTTTGGCGGACGTATTCTGACGAACGAAAAAAAAGTAGCCAAATACCTCAATTCACCAGAGAGCGAAATCTACCACAAAAGCAAAGTCCTGTACGGAATATTCCAGGCGAAACAGGCCATTGCGAAACTCGATAATTGCTATCTCGTCGAAGGCTATACAGATGTGATCCAGTTCCAGCAAGCCGGGATTGAAAACGTGGTCGCATCGTCAGGAACGGCTTTGACTCCGGACCAGATTAGGCTTATCAATCGGCTTACAAAAAATATCACAGTGCTGTTTGACGGTGATGCCGCCGGTTTACGGGCTTCTGTCCGCGGAATCGACCTGATACTTGAACAAGGCATGAACGTCAAGGTCTGTACGTTCCCAGACGGAGAAGATCCGGATAGTTTCGCCAAAAAGACGCCTCACGAAGAATTGGTGGCTTTCCTTGAAAAGAATGCCGTCGATTTTATCCGCTTCAAAGCATCGCTTTTGATGGACGAAGCGGCTAACGATCCGGTTAAAAAAGCTGGTTTGATCCGTGATATGGTCGTTAGTATTTCTAAAATCCCAGACAGGATCCAACGTGAGATCTACATTCAGGAATGTTCACGGATCATGGATATTTCTGAACAGGTCTTGGTGAGTTCGCTCGCCCAGATCATGCAAAAGGAAGTCAAGGACGCTGATGCGAAACTGCGTGAGGAGAAAAAGGCTTTTGAGGTTGTCCGAAACGAAGAATCGGGACAGGTCAGCATCAATGTGCTTGACGAACTTGAAAGACGGTTGATTTCGATATTGCTTTTGTACGGAACCCGCGTGGAGGAATTCGAAGACAGCTTTTACAAGGCCAATGCCGAAGGTGAATTGGAACTGGTTTCAGAAAAAAAGGAAGTTCCCGTGTATAATAGGATTTTCCTCAGTCTGCAGGAAGATGAAACAGAATTGGCCAATCCGGTTTTCCGTGACATTTATTCGAACTTGATGGAGAATTTCCAGTCTGAAGAAGGTTTTGAATTGGATAAGTATATGATTCAATTGCCTCAGGAATTCCAACCGGTCATATCGGACATTCTCATGAACGAAGAACGCGAGGCGCTACATAATTGGGAATCACAGCAGATTATCGTCAAATTAAAAGACCAAAGCGTCGGTCAATATGTAACGGAAACAATCCTTACCATGCGTTGGTATCTGGTAGATGCGATTATCCAGTCTTTAAAAGGCGAACTCAGCAGTGAGCCCGATGCTGATAATTCTGAAACGCTTTCTGCTGCTATGGATTACGGTCAGTTGATCAATTCGTTTTCAAATAAACTCGGCCGCGTGATGTCGCGTTATCATTAAACAATATCCAACGTTTTGGCCTTATTGACCAAATCGACCAGGTTCGTCACATTAAGTTTGGTAAGTAACCGGAGTTTATAGGTACTGACTGTTTTCTCGTTGAGGTTGAGTATTTTGGAAATCTCGTTGTTCTTCTTGCCGTCGCTCAAATAACGAAGCACCTCGATTTCACGGTTCGATAATTTGCGGTATAAACGTTCGCTTTTGTTTTGTTTGGCGATCAGCGCGAGGTTTTTGCGGATCGTATCGCTGAGCATGATATTCCCTGAATGCACTTTCATGATCGTAACGCCCAGTTGTTCCAGTTTGGATGACTTATGCACATAGCCCGAAACACCGGATTTGATGGCATTAGGTGCATAAATCTGTTCCGACAGGCTCGTGAAAATAATGACCTTTGTATTCGGATTGTTCTTGATGATAGCCTTCACTTCGTAAATACTGTTTAGCCCCTCGAGTTCGAGGTCCATGAGCAACACATCGATTGGTTTATTCTTGAGTGCTTCCGGTATCATAAAGAAGTTACCTACGTTGGAAACTATATTGATATCCGGGTGATCCTTAAAATAAGATCTTACCCCAAAATGGACTACAGGAAAATTATCGGCCAAACAAACATTAATCATAATGCTGGTATTTAAGTAGTTAGCATTGCGTATATAAGTAAAGGTAGGAATTTTTGCCAAAGTTCCACCGTTCTACATCGATTTATCTCAAAGATGTGGGAATCATGCAAACCGGTATAGGATCCATCTTATGTTTATTCGCTCTGTTCAGCCTTGTGAATATGGTGAATGCTTCTTTTTGGCGGCCTTCAAAATCGTCTGGCGTTTTCCCTGCCTCAAGCTGTTCCATAGCCCATTCGAGTTCGTCGTAGGAGGCACCAAGCTGATCTTCGTCAGTGCGGTCATCATGGAACAAGCCGTCTGAAGGCACGGCATTCAAGATACTGTCGGGAACTCCGAGATATTGTCCCAACGCATAGACATCGGACTTCATCAAATCTGCTATCGGGCTTACATCGACTCCACCATCGCCGTATTTGGTATAAAACCCGACCCCGAAATCTTCCACTTTATTTCCGGTTCCTGCCACGATGCAATGATTCACGCCGGCGTGGAAATACAATGTCGTCATTCGCAATCTGGCGCGGGTGTTGGCTAAGGCAAGATGCAAGGTAGCTTCATCTCCGTCATTTGGAAAGGCAGCTTTGATGGTTTCAAATGTTTCAGTCAAATCTGTAATACCGCGTGACACATTCGGGAATCTTTTTGAAAGCTGGTCGATATGTTCCCGCGCACGAGATACATGGTTTGACGGCTGATGGATGGGAAGTTCGAAACAGATGGTTTTCATTCCGGTCAGTGCACACAGGGTTGATGTCACCGCGGAATCGATCCCGCCGGAAACACCGACAACAAAACCTGATACTTTTGCGTTGTTGGCGTAATCTTTCAGCCACTCTGAAATGTAAGCCGCCGTCTTTTCGACCTGCAGGCTGCTTTTTTTGTTTTGGCGCATAATCAGTGATTAAACCGGTATATTTGCACACCGGAAACTTTTCGCTAAAGTTAACTAACAAATGAGAAAACTGCTAATCCCATTCTTCATTATTCTTACGGTTGCATCCTGCGACAAAAAATCGAAAGTCGAGAAAGAAGTAGAGGAAATCCCTGTGAAAATGGAAGTACACAGGTTTGATAAAGACTTCTATGAAGCCAAGCCAGCTGATCTTCAGGATCTGAAAATGGAATATCCGTTTTTCTTCCGTGGCAATGAACCGGATTCGGTCTGGACCAATAAAATGCAGAATCCATTGTGGCGGGAAGTGTTTACGGAAGTCGAGAAAAAATTCGGCAATTTCTCCAAACAGGAATCTGAATTGGAAGACTTGTTCAAGCACCTTAAATATTATTTCCCAAGGACGAAAACACCGGTCACCTATACCATCATAGGCCAGATGGATTACAACAATAAAGTCTTCTATGCACAAGATACATTGATACTTTCGCTTGAATTGTATCTGGGCAAAGACCATAAATTCTATGTGAACGATTTTCCCGATTACCAGAGACGCGGGTTCGACGAAAAACAATTGCTGCCCGATGTCGTATCGGCTTTTGCCAACACCAAAATCCCGCCGGCAGAAAATGATTTTCTATCGCAGATGATACGTGCCGGGAAAGAACTATACATGAAAGATGTACTGACGCCTGAAACATCGGACGAAGACAAGATCAATTATTCACCCGAACAACTCGCCTGGAGCAAGGCCAACGAATATGAGATCTGGCGCAATTTCCTCGAAAACAACCTGCTGTATAGCACGGACCAGAAACTCGCCCAACGATTCCTCATGCCGGCACCTTTTTCAAAATTCTATTTGGAAATAGACAATGAGTCGCCGGGAAGGATAGGGGAATTCATTGGCTGGCAGATCGTCCGGTCATATATGGAAAACAATAAAACAAACCTTCAGCAATTGTTATTGCTCGACAGTAAGCAATTGTTTGAGCAATCACGTTACAAACCACAAAAATCAGATGAGTAAGACCACTACTTCCGAAATAAAAATCACCGTTGCCCTTGATGAAAACCGCGTTCCCGACAAACTCTATTGGAGCGCCCAGGACGGGGGAATCGTAAACGAACGGGTAAAAGCCATGATGCTCGCCCTTTGGGACCATAAGGAGCAGGAAACGCTTCGCATCGATTTGTGGACCAAGGATATGCCGGTAGACGAAATGAAAAAATTCTTCCATCAGACCCTAGTAGCGATGGCCGATACGTTCGAGCGTGCCACCGACGATGAAAAAATGTCGGGTTCCATGCGTGACTTTTGCGATTATTTCGCCGAAAAGATGGAATTGAAAAAGACGAATTAAAATAATTTTTCAGGTTTTCAGATGAAATCCCGAGGATAAAATCAAGAGTTGAAAACCTCGTGGTTCACGTCGTCAATGAACTGCAACAGTTCGTCTTTGCCCAACGCGGTTTCTGATGAAGTCACGAAATGTTGCGGCATCTCTTCCCAATTGTTGGCAAGCAATGCTTTCCGGTAAGCCGCAACCGCCGCATCGATTTTTGTCTTCCCGATTTTGTCGGCTTTGGTAAAGATGATACAGAACGGAACTTCGATTGTCCCTAAATAATTGATGAATTCCAAATCGATTTTTTGCGCTTCGAGCCGAATGTCGATCAGTATAAAAGCACACGTCAATTGCTCACGTTTCTCAAAATATTCCGTGATGAATTTCTGGAAGGTCGCTTTGGTCGATTTCGAAACTTTTGCAAATCCATAACCCGGTAAATCGACGAGAAACCAGTTGCTGTTGATCTTGAAGTGGTTGATCAGCTGTGTTTTTCCAGGTCTTGCAGATGTCTTTGCCAGCTTTTTATGATTCGTAATCATGTTGATCAACGACGATTTACCTACGTTGGATCGTCCGATGAACGCATATTCCGGGAGCATTTCCTTTGGACAAAGCGATGCATCGGAGTTGCTGACGATAAATTCGGCTGTGTTGATTTTCATGAGGTTTGTATTAGTCCGAAAAGTCCGGAAAGTCCGAAAGTCGGGGCTGACGGAACTTTTTCAGAGTTTCATCTTTTTAAGCCATTCGTGCATCAACCGGTTGAATTCGTCCGGATGTTCCATCATGGCGGCGTGTCCGCATTTATCGATCCAATATAAATCTGAATTCGGCAATAGCTGATGGAATTCTTCTGCAACTTCAGGCGGTGTCACTTTGTCGTTCGCGCCCCAGATCAGGCAGGTGTGGATGTGCATTTTAGGTAAGTCCTTCGCCATATTATGACGGATGGCGCTTTTTGCGATTGTCAGTGTCTTGACCAGCTTAAGTCGGTCGTTCGCTACCTGATATACTTCGTCAACGAGTTCAGGGGTCGCGATTTTTGGGTCGTAGAAAACTTCTTCGGCTTTTTTCTGGATGTAGTCTTTGTCGCCGCGTCTTGGGTACGAATCTCCCATCGCGCTTTCGTAAAGCCCTGAACTTCCGGTCAAGATCAACCCAGACATTTTCTCTGGATACATCTTGGCGTGGTACAAGGCAATATGGCCACCCAATGAATTTCCTAAAAGGATTACACGATCGAAACCTTTGTAAGTGATAAAATCCTTTACCCAACGCGCAAAAGCCTTGACGTTTGTTTTTAGGATGTTTTGGGTATAAAGTGGTAATTCGGGCATCACGACCTTGTATCCGTGAAGTGGGAAATATTCGGCGACACCGCTAAAATTACTCAGGCCGCCCATCAAGCCGTGTAAAACTACAATCGGCGTACCTTCTCCAAATTCGGAATACTTATATTTTCCTTCTTTAATCAGGTCTTGTTCCATGAATTTGTGTTGCAATAGATGGCGCAAAGATAGGTAATTTACCATCAGGCAGGATTAATTTTAAGCGACTTGAGATGAAACTTATAGCGAGGCCTGAATTGGATATTCAATAAGTTGTTAATCAGAAACTTCTTTCATTTTGTTTTTATAATCTATCTGCCTGAAAATTATCTCCCACCAAAGTCATTTCTAATCATTCCAATGCCTATGCGGCCAAACGTGCTGATAGCTTGCGCGTTCAGTACGAATCGGTTAAACTTATCAACAAAGTGGTAGGAAGTGGTAAATCGTGGTAAATAATTTTTATTTTTGCTACATTCTTAGTATTAGTGGGAATTGGAAGCTATTGTTGGAACATATGAATGCAAAGTAGACGCAAAGGGTCGGTTGATGATCCCGGCGCCTCTGAAGAAGCAACTTTCGGGTGCGCTTCAGGATGGCTTTGTGCTCAAACGTTCTGTGTTTCAGCCTTGTTTGGAGTTGTATCCGATGAGCGAATGGAATGCCATGATGCAGAAAATCAACAAGCTCAACCGATTCGTCAAAAAGAACAACGACTTCATCCGCAGGTTTACAGCCGGTGTGAAAATGGTCGAAATCGATAACCTCGGACGGCTTTTGATCGCTAAAGATTTAGTGTCGTTTGCGAGTATCGATAAAGATGTGGTGCTGTCATCGGCAGTCAACATCGTGGAAATCTGGGATAAGGATCTTTATGAGAAATCCCTCGACAACAGTGAAATAGATTTTGCCGACCTGGCCGAAGATGTAATGGGAAATGTAAATGACGGCGATAATGGAATATCATAATCCGGTGCTGCTTCACGAAAGCGTCGACGGGCTCAATATAAAGCCTGACGGAACTTACGTTGATGTGACTTTTGGCGGTGGCGGACATTCGCGCGAAATCCTGCGACGCCTTGGCCCGAACGGAAAATTGTACGCATTTGACCAGGATAAAGATGCCTTGGCAAATGCTATCGACGATTCACGGTTCACACTCATCAATGAAAATTTCGGATTGATGAAACGCTTTTTGCGCTTTCACGGTGTGCGCCAGGTAGACGGAATCCTTGGTGATTTAGGTGTTTCATCACATCAATTCGATGTTCCCGAGCGCGGATTTTCGACCCGTTTTGAAGGTGCTTTGGATATGCGCATGAACCAATCGGATTCGCTTGATGCCTATCAGGTTGTCAATACCTATGACGATGCCCAATTGCGCCACGTATTCTCAGAATACGGTGAATTGAAAAATGCAGCCGCACTTTCCCGAACCATCATCGAAGCCAGGATCCAGGCTCCAATCAAAGATACGGTTCAGCTAAAAACTGTTTTATACCGCTTTTTGCCCGCCCATAAGAGTAATAAAATACTCGCCCAGATTTATCAGGCCATCCGGATCGAAGTCAATCGTGAGATGGATGTGCTGCGTGATTTTTTACAGCAATCGCTTGAAGTGCTTGTCGAAGGCGGCAGGCTCAGCGTGATCTCGTATCATTCGCTCGAAGACCGCCTTGTCAAACGCTTTATCAAGAACGGAATGTTTGAAGGTGAACCGGAGCGCGACGTCTTCGGACGGTTTTCTGTTCCGATGCAGGCCGTTGGCAAACTCGTTATTCCAACCGAAGATGAAATCCGCGAGAACAACCGCGCCCGCAGCGCCAAACTGAGAATCGCCGAAAAACTCTGACTATGAACGTATACAGCATACTGAAAGCGAGATACCTGATCAACGAAGATGCGACACGTAACTGGCGCTTCATCGTTTTTTTGATCATCCTGGCCATCATCATGATCGCCAACACGCAATGGTATGACAAAAAGGTATTCAAGATTGTGGCACTTACGAGTGAAGTCAAGGAATTGCGGTCTGAATTCGTGGACAGAAGATCGGAACTGATGCAGCTCAAAATGGAATCGACGGTTTCAAAGACCATGGAAGCCAGGAAAATATTCCCGTCGTCGGTCCCGCCACAAAAAATTACAGTCCGCAAGCCTGAGGAAAAAGGATTCTTTTCAAAATTATGGTAGAAGAAAAAAACACATCGTACCGCATTTACCTCGTTGCCGTCGGGATTTTCCTGATGGCGATTGGCATTGTGGTCAAATTGTGCAATATCCAATGGGTCGAAGGCGATCATTACCGACAGCTGGCAAAAGAGCGAACAGTCAAGAATTTTGTCATTCCGGCAAATAAAGGCAATGTGTATTCCGCAGATGGAAGCTTGCTCGCTACCTCAATCCCGAATTACAACATCCGGTTCGATGCCGTCGCGCCTAAATCTGAAGATTTCAATGCCAATGTTTCTGCTTTGGCCGATTCTTTAGGGCTTATGTTTGGTAAACCGTCATCCTATTACGATGCCGGATTGCGCCGTGCCCGCGGAACAAAAAACCGGTTTTACCTTATCGCGAGAAATCTCAGTTATACCGAATATGTCCGTATAAAAACCTTCCCGTTATTCAGCAAAGGTGCATTCAAAGGTGGATTGATCGTGGAGCAATATACCATACGTGAGCATCCGATCGGGATGATTGCCAAACGGACTATCGGTTATGACATCATCCGTCCCGATGGAAAGCATTACGCCAAAGGAATCGAAGGCGCGTACAAAAAATACCTCGACGGAAAGGACGGTCGCGTCCTCAAACAAAAAATTGCAAAAGGACAATGGAAACCCATCCGCGACCAGAATGAGGTTGATCCGCAGGATGGTTATGACATCATTTCCACAATCGACGTCTATATACAGGATATCGCTCATCATGCACTTCTAAAGCAATTGCAGGAATATAATGCAGATCACGGTTGCGTCGTCGTAATGGAAACCAAAACCGGTTACATTAAGGCGATTGCTAACCTTGGACGCGATAAAAAGGAAGACAGCACCTATTACGAACGCGTCAATTACGCAGTTTCTGAATCGCACGAACCGGGCTCGACCTACAAACTCGCCGATTTGATGGCGTTATTCGAAGACAAAAAAGCAGATACAAGCGATATTTACGACAGTCGTGGAGGCGATTTCACCATTCGCGGCCGCCATGTTCGCGATTCCCATGAAGGCGGTTACGGGAAGATTTCACTCGGACGCGGATTCGAAGTTTCATCGAATACCGTTCTCGTCCAGGCTGTTTACAATGCCTATAAGGAAGATCCGATGCAGTTCGTCAATCATTTGAAGCATTTCGGACTCGATAAAAAACTGGGATTGCCGTTTGAAGGCGAAGGCGTTCCATTCATTCCACAGGAAGGCGGACGCAACTGGAGCGCCATCGCAATGCCTTGGATGGCTTTTGGTTACGGGGTTTCGATTACGCCTCTGCAAACCCTGACCTTTTACAATGCCGTGGCGAACAATGGGGAAATGGTGAAGCCTCAGTTCGTTTCGGAAATCAGGGAATGGAACCGGACTATCAAGAAATACGACAAAAAGGTCATCAACCCGAAAGTCTGTTCGGACGAAACCACCAAAAAACTGCGCGCCTGTCTCGAGAATGTCGTGAAGAACGGAACCGCCAAGAAGTTGTATTCAAAGAATTTTCCGATGGCCGGAAAAACGGGGACCGCAGCAGCGAACTACAATAAAAAAGATGGAACGGAAAAACATTACGTATCATCTTTTGTAGGCTATTTTCCTGCAAACGACCCTAAATATTCGTGCATCGTGGTCGTCCACGAACCAAATACTTCGAAAAACAATTACTACGGAGCCGATGTCGCCGGACCGGTTTTCAAACGTATCGCCCAAAAAATCTATACGGACGCACCGTCGATGAATTCAATCAAAAACATCGATTCCAAAAACAAAATCCAGGAGCAGAATTTCAACGATTATTACGCAGAAACCCAAAAGGTAAAGCCCGGAACGGTTCCGAACTTAAAAGGAATGACCGGAATGGATGCCGTTGCCCTGCTCGGAAACATGGGCCTCAAAGTAAAAGTGAAAGGTACCGGAAAAGTGAAAAAACAATCGATTGAAGCAGGCCGCTCCATTTCGCCTGACGATGTCATCATCCTTGACTTATCCTCATGAAACAGTTAAAGGACTTATTATACAAAGTGTCTATCGAAGCGGTCAAAGGATCGACAGAAATAGAAGTGCGTCAACCTGATTTCGATTCGCGAAAGATTGAGGCAGACGATGTTTTCGTTGCTATTCGCGGAACGGTTTCGGACGGTCACGATTTTATAGAAAAAGCGATCAACAAAGGCGCGACTGCGATTATCTGTGATACGTTTCCGGAAATCATCGTGAGCGGAATCACTTACGTCCAGGTCAAAGACACAAACAAGGCACTGGCATACATCGCGGCCAATTTTTATGGAAATCCGTCAAACGATCTCAAGCTTGTAGGGATTACCGGGACAAATGGAAAAACTACGATTGCTTCTTTGCTGTATCAGCTGTTTAAAAAAGCGGGCTTCAAATCGGGATTGTTGTCGACGGTAAAAATCCTTGTCGATGATACTGAATACAAAGCGACGCATACGACTCCGGATTCACTAACCATAAATAGGTATCTGCGTGAAATGGTCGATACGGGTGTAGATTATTGCTTTATGGAAGTGTCTTCACACGGTATTCATCAAAAACGTTCGGAAGGCTTGCACTTCGCAGGCGGCATCTTCACGAACCTGTCACACGACCATCTGGATTATCACGCCACGTTCGCCGAATACCGCGATGTCAAGAAATCGTTCTTCGATAATTTACCACGGACAGCTTTTGCATTGACGAACATAGATGACAAGAACGGTCTTGTGATGTTACAGAATACGGGTGCCAAAAAACTGACGTACGCTTTAAAGACATATGCCGATTATAGGGCGACTATCCTTGAAAACCAATTGTCAGGTTTGCTTTTGAAGATCAACGACAATGAACTTTGGGTTCGTCTGATCGGAACTTTCAATGCGTATAACCTGCTGGCGATTTATGGGGCCGCGGTCAATCTGGGCCTTGAGCAATTGGAGGTGCTTCGGTTGATGAGTGAGCTCGAAAGCGTTTCAGGACGATTCCAATTCATTGTATCCGAAAGAAAAATCACGGCTATAGTAGATTATGCACATACGCCCGATGCTTTGGAAAACGTGCTCAAAACCATCAACGACATCCGCACGAGAAACGAACAATTGATTACTGTGGTTGGCTGCGGAGGCGATAGGGATAAAACGAAACGTCCTATTATGGCTGACATCGCGACGTCATTGAGCGACAAAGTCATCCTCACGTCGGACAATCCGAGAAGCGAAGACCCGGATGAAATCATTTCTGAAATGGAAGCCGGTGTACAACCCCAGAATTACAAAAAGACCATTGCGATTACAGATCGGAAACAAGCTATCAAAACGGCCTGTCAGCTCGCATCCGGTAATGATATCATCCTGATTGCGGGAAAAGGACACGAAACCTATCAGGAAATCAAAGGCGTGCGCTATGACTTTGACGACATGGCGACCGTGCGCGAACTGTTGGATCAATTAAACAAATAAACGATGCTGTATTATCTCTTCGAATATCTGAATAAGATGAACGTTCCGGGAACCGGGGTGTTCCAGTACATCACGTTCCGATCCGGCCTTGCGGTGTTGCTGTCGCTTTTGATTTCGACGATTTACGGAAAGAAGATCATCAACTTTTTGCGTAATCAGCAGGTTGGGGAAACCATACGCGAACTAGGTCTCGAAGGCCAGAACCAAAAAGCGGGAACGCCTACAATGGGTGGTTTGATCATCATTTTCGCCACGCTGATTCCGGTTCTGTTGCTGACACGACTCGACAATATCTACATCGTTTTGCTTATCGTGACCACGCTCTGGATGGGGACGATTGGTTTCATTGACGATTACATCAAGATTTTCAAGAAAGACAAACAAGGTTTAAAGGGGGTTTTCAAAGTAATCGGTCAGGTAGGACTTGGGCTGATTGTGGGAATCGTGCTGTATTTCGATCCGGGTGTTACCGTTCGAACCGATACGCAATACACCAACGTCTTTGCACGCCAGCAAACCGAAACACCAGTGGTTTATGCGGCGCCGATTGAAGAAAAATCGACTACTACAACCATTCCTTTTTTCAAGAACAACGAGCTCGATTATGCAGAAGTGCTCAAACCTTTCGGCGGGAATTACCGCGATTATGCGTGGCTGATCTTTATCCCGGTAGTGATTTTCATTATCACAGCGGTTTCAAATGGGGCGAACCTGACTGACGGAATCGACGGATTGGCAGCGGGAACATCGGCGATATCGGTGTTGGCGATAGGGATTTTCACTTTCGTCTCGGGTAACATCATCTTCTCGAATTACCTCAATATCATGTATATCCCGAATTCGGGGGAAATGACGGTTTTCATAGCGGCTTTCGTGGGTGCGCTCATTGGTTTCCTTTGGTACAATTCGTATCCCGCGGCTGTTTTTATGGGCGATACCGGAAGTCTCACGATTGGTGGAATCATAGCGGTTTTGGCTATTGCCGTCCGGAAAGAATTGCTGATTCCATTGGTGTGCGGGATTTTCATTGTCGAGAATGCATCGGTCGTATTACAGGTGAGTTATTTCAAATGGACCAAGAAACGCACAGGCGAAGGCAAACGGATTTTCCTTATGTCGCCATTGCATCATCACTACCAGAAAAAAGGCTATCACGAGAGTAAGATCGTGACCCGTTTCTGGATCGTCGGGATTTTGCTAGCCATTCTGTCCATCGTAACCCTGAAACTCCGATGAAGAAGCGACTGGTCATACTTGGCGGAGGCGAAAGCGGGGTAGGAACGGCAATCCTTGGAAAGAAAGAAGGATTCGATGTGTTCGTGTCAGATTTCGGCCCGATCAAAGACTATTACAAAGAAGTGCTTGCCATCAACAAAATCAAATTTGAAGACGGCGGGCATACCGAAGATAAAGTGCTCAATGCCGATATCGTCATGAAAAGCCCCGGAATTCCGGATAAAGCCGACATCGTAAAGAAGCTGCACAAGAAAAAGATCGAGGTTATTTCTGAGATCGAATTCGCCAATAAGTTCACCAAAGCAGTCACCATCGGCATTACCGGAAGCAATGGAAAGACGACAACTACCATGCTGACGCACCATTTGCTCAAAGCCGGCGGATTGAACATTGGTATCGGCGGGAACATCGGGAAGAGCTTTGCCTGGCAGGTCGCCGAAGATCATTACGATTCTTACGTGCTTGAACTGAGTAGTTTCCAGCTTGACGGAATCGTGGATTATGCACCGCATATTGCAGTCATCACCAATATCAGTCCCGATCATTTGGATCGATACGATTATAAATACGAAAAATACATCGATGCCAAGTTCCGCATCACGATGAACCAGAAAAAAACCGATTACCTGATTTATGACGCCGACGATGAAGCGATTACGGACTGGTTGTCCAAAAACAAAACAAAAGCACAATTAATACCTTTTTCCCTGACCAAGACCTTGAAAACCGGAGCCTACTTAAACAACGACAAAATGGAAATCAACATCAACGAAGAAGAGTTCATCATGGAGACCGATGCGGTTTCGCTTGAAGGTAAGCACAACCTGAAGAACGCGATGGCGGCTGCTTCGGTGGCCAAGCTGATGCAGATTAGAAAAGAGACGATTCGTGAAAGCCTGACGAATTTCCAGGGCGTGGAGCATCGTCTGGAAAAAGTCCTCAAAATCCAGAATGTCCAATATATCAACGACTCGAAAGCGACGAATGTCAATGCGACGTTCTACGCACTTGACAGCATGACCGCCCCGACTGTATGGATTGTGGGAGGTGTCGATAAAGGAAACGATTACGAGGAGCTGATGCCGCTTGTGAATGAGAAAGTAAAGGCGATCATCTGCCTCGGGCTTGACAATAAAAAAATCATCGATGCCTTTGGGAATATCGTGGATATGATGGTTGAAGTCGATAACATGACCGATGCCGTCCGTACAGCCCAAAAACTGGCGGAAAAAGGCGACAGTGTTTTGTTGTCACCGGCTTGCGCGAGTTTCGATTTGTTTGAGAATTATGAAGATAGGGGGAAACAGTTTAAGAACGCGGTACATAATTTATAGTTTGTAGATCGGGAGTTCGGGAGTTTGGAAGACTGAGCCGGAAAAGTCCGGAAAGTCGGAAAAGCCGGAAAACACCGAGAGATAAATAGAGTTCAATATATCCAATACGGTAAATCTGAAAATTCTGTTGATTGTAAAATTCCAGAATAACAAAGTCCAATAATCCAAAAGCGCAGCGCGTCCAAAATAATGAAACAGCTACTATATAATTTAAAAGGAGATAAAGTCATCTGGGCTTTCGTCGCTTTATTGGCGCTGTTTTCATTCATGCCGGTGTTTTCGGCGAGCAGCAACCTGGCGTATGCAAACCACGGAACCGGAAATACGATAAGTTTCCTAATTAAGCATTTCGCTCATATTTTCATAGGTTTCTGCATGATTTATTGGGTACACAAACTTCCCAACACATTGATCCGCGGAATGATTTTCGTATTGCCGATAGCGTGGGCTTTATTGCTCTTTACCTTATTGAAAGGAACAACGATTGGCGGTGCGAATGCGAGTCGTTGGATACAGATCCCATTCGTCGGCATTACCTTCCAGCCATCTACGTTCGCCCAATTGCTGCTGATGGTTTACGTTGCCCACTATCTATCCAGAAAGCGCGAAACGCCAATGACATTTAAATCGTCGTTGTTTGAATTGTGGCTTCCCGTTTTTATTACCGTAATGCTGATCCTTCCGGCCAACTTTTCCACAGCTGCCTTGATGTTCGCCATGGTCATTATGTTGGTTTTCGTCGGACAATATCCGTTAAGATATATAGGCATCATCATCGGTTGCGGAATCGCCGCCTTGGCTTTGTTCGTGCTGATTGGAAAAGCATTCCCCGAAGCGAAGTTCTTCAATCGTGTCCATACCTGGGAAGCACGTCTCGACAGTTTCAAGGCGACAGATAAAGATGAGGATACAGATGACGAGCACTATCAGACGAACCTCTCCAAGATAGCCATTGCATCAGGCCAAGTCTACGGTCTCGGTCCCGGAAAAAGCGTCCAGAAAAACTTTTTGCCGCAATCGTCTTCCGATTTTATTTACGCCATTATTGTTGAAGAATACGGACTCGTTGGCGGATTAGGCGTTATGTTTCTATATCTGTTGTTGTTTTTCAGATTCATCGTCGCAGCCCACAAAGCCACTTCGCGATTCGCAAAACTTATAGTCGTCGGCCTTGGCTTTCCGATTGTTTTCCAGGCGATGATCAACATGGCGGTTGCCGTGAATTTATTGCCGGTCACAGGCCAGACGTTGCCCTTGATATCAAGTGGGGGAAGTTCGATCTGGATGACGTGTATCGCCCTTGGAATTATCATTGGAGTAACCAGAAAAGAAGAAGAAATCGCCCAGGATTTAGAAGACAAACAAAAAAGGGACGAAGCACTTCAACGTATGATCGACCAACAAATCAAGCGAGAAGAAGCCGCCGAAAATGCATTAAAAGAGCAGGAACTTGCCGTTGCAGGTTTTTCAATAGAAGACAGAAGTAATCCAATGGATGCCGTACGCGGAAAAATTTAACAATTGTTACATGAAAAATGTAATCAAGCTATTTCGGGATTTTGTAGGGAACACCATTGGCCCCTCCCCAGTGGCAAGTTAATGATCCTGCAAATACGTCGATTACATAAAAAATGTACAAAAAGTTAAAAGTAAAGATCTCAAGTTTCAAAAGTTCAAGTTCAAAAACATAAAACTCAATCACAAATTCAAGCAGTTCGATAATCCACCACCCAAGGCGCCAGCCGAACTAAACGAAGCAAAACGCAGTTAATCCAACAATCAAAAAAAATTGAAACCCTATAAATTCATACTATCAGGCGGCGGAACCGGAGGACACATTTACCCCGCGATCGCCATTGCCAATGAACTGAAACGACGCTTCCCCGATGCGGAGTTTCTTTTCGTTGGTGCCAAAGACCGTATGGAAATGCAGAAAGTTCCGCAAGCCGGTTATGCCATCAAAGGCCTTTGGATTTCTGGGTTGCAGCGCAAGTTGTCGATTGACAATGCGATGTTTCCGATAAAACTAATGTCAAGTTTAATTAACGCCGGAAAAATCGTCCGCGAATTCAAACCCGACATTGCCATTGGTACCGGCGGATTTGCAAGCGGCCCCTTATTACAGGTAGCGGCAAACGCAGGAATCCCGATTGTTGTCCAGGAACAAAATTCCTTCCCGGGAATAACGAATAAGATGCTGGCCAAGAAAGCCTCGAAGATTTGTGTCGCCTACGATAACCTTGAGCGTTTCTTCCCGAAAGATAAAATCGTCTTCACCGGAAATCCGGTCCGCAGCGACCTTATAGATTTACACGGAAAGAGAAAGGAAGCAATCACCGCTTTCGGCCTCGACCCCGATAAAAAAACGTTGTTGGTGTTAGGCGGGAGTTTAGGTGCCCGCCGCATCAACCAACTTATCGCAAAAGAGTTGGTGAATTTTACAGCACAGAATGTTCAGGTCATCTGGCAATGTGGGAAGTTGTATTTTGAAGAGTACAAGCATTTCGATGAAAAACCGAATGTGTCCGTGTTGTCGTTCATCGACCGTATGGATTTGGTTTACGCTGCCGCAGATGTCGTGATCTCAAGAGCCGGGGCGTCGTCAGTATCTGAACTTTGCATCGTTGGCAAACCGGTAATCTTTATTCCTTCACCGAATGTGGCCGAAGACCACCAGACAAAAAATGCAAAAGCTATCGCAGATAAAAAAGGTGCGATACTGATGCGCGAAAGTGAACTCGATACCCAATTCGAACCGACTTTCAGTAACCTGGTTAATGACGAAGATTTGCAAAGCGAACTCAGCGAAAACATTTTGAAACTCGCTAAGGTCAATGCTACGAACGACATAGCCGATGAAATCGAGAAGTTAATAGGATTAACAGTTAACGGTTAACAGTTAAGTGGGGCAAAAGAAACGATATGTTCAATTTGATCCAATAAATAATAAAATAACAATAAATAATAATTTTGAACTTAGGCCAAATCCATAACGTCTATTTCATCGGCATCGGAGGCATCGGGATGTCCGCTCTCGCCCGTTATTTCAAATACGCCGGAAAAAACGTTGCGGGTTATGACAAGACACCTACGGAACTAACCTTCGCGCTTCAGCAAAAAGGCATCGACATTCACTTTGAAGACAGTTTGAGCCTGATTCCCGAATCGTTCAAAAAGGAAAATACGCTTGTTGTGATTACACCGGCGGTTCCGAAGAATCATTCGGAATGGAATTATTTTTTACAGAATGGATATGAAGTGAAGAAACGGGCAGAAGTGCTTGGCATCATCACCAAAGACACGTTTTGTTTTGCCGTTGCCGGAACGCATGGAAAGACGACTACTTCGAGCATTCTCGGTCATATTTTATTTGAAAGCGGTGCCGATGTGACTGCTTTTCTTGGTGGTATCGTGGAGAATTACGATTCGAACCTGATCGGAAATGGAACATCGATTACAGTTGTGGAAGCCGATGAATTCGACCGGTCATTCCTTCACCTGCATCCGGATATTGCCTGTATAACATCGATGGATGCCGATCATCTGGATATTTACGGAGATGTTGCTACGATTGAAGCTTCGTTCCGCGAGTTCGCCGATAAGGTTTCAGATAAAGGCATGTTGTTCATCGCCGACGGATTACCATTGGAAGGAAAAACGGTTGCAGTGAACAAAGATGCCAATTTCAAGGCGTTCAACATTCGCGTCATCAATTCGGAATACGTGTTCGATGTCCGGACGCCGGACGAAATAATCCCTGATTTGCGATTTGCGCTTCCGGGTCATCATAATTTGAGTAATGCCTTAATGGCCTTGGCGATGGCTCGTACATTCGGTCTTTCTGCTGAAAAAATCCGCAATGCACTTATTTCATTCAAAGGAATCAAAAGACGGTTTTCCTATCAGATAAAAACAGATTCCCGCGTTTATATTGACGATTACGCCCATCATCCGACCGAAATCGATGCGGTGCACCAGGCTGTTCGTGAACTGTATCCGGGTAAAAAAGTGCTTGCCGTTTTCCAGCCGCACCTGTTCAGCCGCACCAAAGATTTCGCCGATGGATTTGCCAAAAGCCTGTCCCAATTTGACGAAGTGTTGCTGCTCGATATTTATCCGGCCAGAGAACTTCCAATGGAAGGAATAACCTCTGAATGGCTGTTGTCGAAAATTGAAAACCCGAACAAGGAGCTGATTTCGAAATCGGCCCTGATTCCAAGATTGATAAACTCCGATGCCGATATTTTCGTGACAATAGGCGCAGGTGACATAGGTGAACTTGTGGGTGAAATAAAAAAAGCATTATCATGAAAATTTTTAACTGGATAAACATAAGGCTGCTGCTTGTTTTTGGGCTTGCGATTTTTTTATACGCATTCAGTTCCGAGCGTAATGCACACCGGAAAATCAAAAAGGCCGAAGTCGTTTTCGACAACCCGTCGGAACTGTTCATAAGCCCTGAATCGGTTAATAAATTGTTAATAGAAAAAAATAGCCCTTCCGGAACCGTTGCAAAAGAAAATTTAGATTTGAACAAGCTCGAAAAGGCCGTCAATGCCCATGAAATGGTGGAAAAGTCACAAATTTTCGTGAGCGTGGATGGTGTATTGAGAGCTATGGTGAAACAAAAAACACCTGTTGTGAGAGTGTTTGATGAAACCGGTTCTTTTTATGTTGATTACGAAGGGAAAAAAATGCCGCTTTCCACATTGCATACGGCTCGTGTGCCATTGGTGACCGGTGATTTGATGGCAAAAGACAGTGCTGCCCTTCACGAAGTTTTCCGATCTGTCCACGATGATGATTTTTTGAAGAAGAACATCGTTGGCATAAAGGTCAATCCGTCGGGAAGCCTCGAAATGAGCAATCGGAATTTTGATTACGTGATTGATTTCGGCAAGCCGATCAACATTGAACGCAAGTTCCGGAATTACAAGGCCTTCTTCCAGAAAGCCGCGCAGGACAGTACGATTAAGAAATATAAAAAGATCAATCTCAGGTTTACACAACAAGTAGTTTGCACCAAATAACAACGAATATGGAAAAAGAGAATATCGGAGTAGGTTTAGACATCGGGACCACCAAGATCGTAGCCATGATCGGGAAGAAAAACGAATATGGCAAACTTGAGATACTGGGTGTCGGAAAGTCAAAAAGCCTTGGCGTGGCGCGTGGCGTGGTGAACAACATCACCCAGACGATCCAGTCGATCCAGCAGGCTGTAATCGAAGCCGAAAACAATTCAGGTTACAAAATCAAAGACGTAGTCGTCGGGATTGCAGGCCAGCATATCCGCAGCATCCAGCACAGCGATTACGTCAGCCGTCCGAATGCAGACGCAGTGATTGGCGATGCAGACATCCAGCAACTGATCGACCAGGTCGGGAAACTGGCTATGTTGCCGGGCGAGGAAATCATCCACGTGCTTCCACAGGAATTCAAGATTGACGGGCAATCCCAAATCAAGGAACCTATCGGTATGTACGGCGGGCGATTGGAGTCGAGTTTTCATGTCGTTGTCGGTCAGGCATCATCCATCAGGAATGTGGGCAGATGCGTCCAGAGTTCAGGCATCGAATTGTCCGGATTGACGCTAGAGCCACTTGCCTCATCCGATGCGGTGTTGAGCCAGGAAGAAAAAGAAGCCGGGGTTGCCCTTATCGATATCGGTGGCGGAACTACGGACCTGGCCATTTTCAAAGACGGCATCATCCGTCATACAGCGGTAATCCCATTCGGCGGAAACGTCATTACAGAAGATATTAAGGAAGGTTGTTCCATCATCGAGAAGCAGGCGGAACTGCTTAAAGTGAAATTCGGATCGGCCTGGCCTGGTGAAAATAAAGACAACGAGATTGTTTCGATTCCGGGGCTTCGCGGTCGTGAGCCGAAAGAGATTTCATTGAAGAACCTGTCAAAGATCATCCATGCCCGTGTCGTGGAAATCATCGAGCAGGTTTTTGCCGAAATCAAATCCTACGGGCATGAAGATCCGCGCAAGAAACTGATTGCCGGTATTGTACTCACGGGTGGCGGTTCCCAACTCAACCACATCAAGCAACTCGTGGAATACATCACGGGAATGGATACGCGCATCGGGTATCCGAACGAACATTTGGCAGGAAATTCAGACGAGGAAATCTCAAGTCCTTTATATGCAACCGCAGTAGGATTGGTGATGAACAGTGTGGCGAACAAGACACATAGTGCCGTAAAGATGCATGTGGAAACGGTTGCGCCGCCCGTGTATAACAGACAGCCGGTTGCCCAACCGGAACCTATTCGTACGCCGGAACCGGTTGCAGTTGCACAGCCTGAAGTCCAGAAAGAAGAAGTGGCCGAAACAGTGACTTTCAAAACGGAGCCGAAACGCGAGATGAATTCGACCGAACAGAAAATCAGGCGTTCGTTCTTCGACAAATACGTCGACAAGATCAAGGAATTCCTCGACAACGCAGAGTAATCGCGTACCAGAAAAGACAGACAAAACAAAGACAATAGCAAGCAAAATTCAATTCGAGACAGTATGACAGGCAACTCAGATTTTGGTAGCATTTCCTTCGACCTGCCCAAAAACCAGTCGAACGTAATCAAGGTAATAGGCGTAGGCGGAGGCGGAAGCAATGCCATCAACCACATGTTCAAACAAGGAATCAAAGGCGTAGACTTCATTGTCTGCAACACCGATTCACAAGCGCTTCAGAACAGTGCTGTTCCGAACAAAATCCAGTTGGGTGTTAACCTTACTGAAGGCTTAGGTGCCGGTGCAAATCCCGAAGTAGGGCAGCAGTCGGCTATCGAAAGCATCCCGGAAATCGAGAAGATGCTAGACAGCAACACCAAAATGGTTTTCATCACGGCCGGAATGGGCGGCGGAACCGGAACCGGTGCTGCTCCTGTAATCGCCCAGCTTGCCAAAGAAAAAGACATCCTGACTGTAGGTATTGTTACCATGCCGTTCCAGTTTGAAGGAAAAGTGCGTCTGGACCAGGCGTTGCAGGGAATCGAAAGATTGCGCAAACAGGTCGATTCGCTTATTGTCATCAACAACAACAAACTACGTGAGGTATACGGGAACCTTGGCTTCAAGGCCGGTTTCTCAAAAGCAGACGAAGTGCTTGCTACCGCATCACGTGGAATTGCCGAAGTCATTACGCACCACTATACGCAGAACATCGACTTGAAAGATGCCAAGACGGTGCTTTCGAACAGTGGAACCGCCATCATGGGATCGGCGACTGCCATTGGCGAAAACCGTGCGAAAGAAGGCATCATGGCGGCTCTTGATTCTCCGCTTTTGAACGACAATAAAATCTCGGGAGCCAAGAACGTATTGCTATTGATCGTTTCCGGAAGCAGCGAGATCACGATTGACGAAATAGGTGAAATAAACGACTATATCCAGAGTGAAGCGGGCTACAATGCCAACATCATCATGGGTGTGGGCGAAGATGAAACCCTTGGCGATTCTATCGCTGTGACAATTATCGCGACCGGTTTCAATACAGACCAGCAGACACATATCGTCAATACCGAACCTAAAAAAATCATCCATTCACTTGACGGCGAGCACAAACTCGAGCACGACCTGAGCCAAAACAAGGAAGTTCCGGCTTTTCAGTTGGCCCCGGTTCAGGAGACGGCGGCGCCTAAAGAAGAAAAAATAATTTTTGAACTGACCGAGGCCGAGCCGGTTGCCATTCCTGCACCTGTTGCAGTCGTACCTGCGCCAGTGAGACTTCCTGAGATGGATTTGGTTCCTACATCGGAATTCATCAAAAACCTCGATGTGACGTTTGAAGTGATCTCGGCCGTGAATGAAATTGACTTTTTCATCACGACTCCTGAAGTAAAGGAAATCAAAGTACAGCAACCGACGTATGTTCAACAGGAACAACCGACGTTCAGTTTCGATATTCCGGTTCCTGCAAAGCCTGCAGTCAACGAAGACCGTATCTTGTTTGAGCTGACTCAGGAAACCCGCGATATCAAAGTAAACGAAGCGGTTCAGGTTGTCCCGATGACCGAACTCAACGAGACAGGCGTTGTCAAATATTCTCTTGAAGAATACATGGAGATCGAAAACGACCTGATGAGTTCAAAACCGGTGCAACAGGTAGCGGAACCAATTGCGGAAGAACTCAATATCACGATGAAGAAAATCGACGAACCGGTTTCTAATTTCTCTCCGGCATTCGAAGAAGTTTCACCTTTGGAAATGTCAATCGAAGAAACACTGAAGTACCGTGCCGATGAGCGTCGCCGCAAGCTGAAGGAATTCAACTATAAATTCCACAACAGCCCGTCGCGTATCGATGAGATCGAGAAAGAGCCTGCCTACAAAAGATCAGGTATCGACATCACATCGAATCCGGCTACGAACATGAATTCAAGACTTTCACTTGGAACCGACAGCAACGACGATTTACAATTGCGTTCCAACAACTCTTTTCTACATGACAATGTAGACTAACTCAACCATTTTTTCTTAAGATAGCCCGAAAATACGCAAGTGTTTTCGGGTTATTTTATTTATCTTCGCACCCATTTAAAAACGGAAATCATGAGTCTGCTGATAGAAATAAACGAAGAAATCAAAAACGCCATGCGCGCCAAAGACACCTTGGCTTTGGAGTCGTTACGGGCTGTCAAATCGGCTATTTTATTGATGCAGACCGAAACCGGCGCCAAAGAGGAATTGTCAGCTGACGAAGAAATAAAACTGCTCCAGCGCCTTGTAAAACAGCGCAAGGATGCCGCGGCCATTTATGTCGAACAAAAACGTCCCGACCTGGCCGAACCGGAAATTGCACAAGCTGCCATCATAGAAAAATTCCTTCCGGCCCAGCTCAGTGAAGCCGAAATCGAAGCCGCCGTTTCCAAAATCATTTCAGATAATGGTTTATCGGGAATGGCCAACATGGGCAAAGTAATGGGCCTTGCCAGCGCCGAACTTGCAGGCAAAGCCGACGGAAAGACCATTTCCACCATAGTAAAGAAACTACTGGCATAAATTGCCCCTATAGTTTCCCCTCCGGCCTCATAGTTCAATGGATAGAATTTCAGATTCCGGTTCTGAAGATTTGGGTTCGAATCCCGATGAGGTCACGAATGAATAGCATCCAAAAGAAAAAATGCGCCAAGCTTGCTTGAGCGCATTTTTTCTTTTGGATGCTATTCTCAAAGCGGAGCTTTGAGGGATGGCGCCCCTTGGCGCAATCCCATTCGTGAGCTTATGATTGTTTGTAAGCGGTCGTGCCAAGCTCCGCTTGAGCATTTTGTTTGCGGTTATTCTTTTTCAGCGCGGAGCTTTGAGGGATGGCGCCCCTTTGCGCAATCCCATTCGTGACCTCATAACTGGTTGTAAGCGGGCCAGGCCAAGCTTGCTTGAGCATTTTATTTGCGGTTATTCTTTTTCAGCGCGGAGCTTTGAGGGATGGCGCCTTTTTGCGCAATCCCATTCGTGACCTCATAACTGGTTGTAAGCGGTCTGGCCAGCTTGCTTGAGCATTTGGTCTCGGGATTTCTTCTTTCAGTGCGGAGCTTTGAGGGATGGCGCCCGTCGGCGCACCCGAGGCGCAGCCGAACTGTACGAAGTAAATCCCATTCGTGAGCTTATGAATGGTTGTAAGCGATAGTGCCAAGCTTGCAAAGGCGAATGTGTCGCAGCGTAACGCAATCCCATTCAACTATAATTCTGATGACAGAAATATTTCATCATCCAACTTGCAACTACTTAGATCTTGTGCGACATTTTCTGCCAATTCAAAAACTCACACGGAATTTCGTGTGAGTTTTTTTGTGAGTGTAAATTTTCACACGAAAATGTTCGCACGAAACGCCAACCGGTAAACGATTTAATATACCATCTTTCTTTTCATCTAAAGTCAGCATAATTGAATTGTAATTCTACTGTATAACAATCTGATGGCTTTCGGTGTTACTTCCGTAAATGATTACCAGAATATATTGCCCTGCTGGCAATCCCTGTAAATCCATTTGCCCGTTTGCCGGAGAGATATTCTTTACCGGGTTGCCACTAAAATCATATAAGGTTGATGAAGACGAATTATTCTCTGAGAGGCTATTTAAATCTTCACTTTGTAAATTTGAATTCTCATTCTCATAATTTGATGCCTCCTGAATATTAAGGACATTTGTTGCCGGATTTGGAAAGGCAACATAGTTTTCCTGAGTGGTCATCAGATTATTGTTATTTGTAATATTTACTGTAATCATTGTTCTGGGGCTCCATCCGCATGCATCTCGTGTCCGGACGTCGAATATTCCGGAGGCAGGTTGCGAACTATAAATAGTCGCATGATTATTAGCTACGTTCAGTAAGTTGTAATTTCCCGATATCTGTCGCCATTCCCATTCCAATGCACCTGTCGGAACTTCAAAATTTACATTATAGTAAATTGATGTATATCCCTGAACACCGAATACCTCTTCTCCATTTTCGTCTAGTAAGCGAGGTCTTCGGGCTCCGATGTATATGGTTTTATTTATGGTTTTACTTTCGCAATCCGTAGTAAGGGATGCCTGTAGCGTTGCATTTCCATTTAAATTCCCAGATGATGTTATAGTTACGGAAGTTCCGTTTTGAATGATATTGGATACTGCACCAGACGGATTTACAGACCAGGTTATGGTGCCATTATAATTGGAATTCAGATTCGAAATAGTAAAAGTTTGTGTGCTATTGTTACAAATTTGGCTGACTCCATTTATTTTGAGTGGCAAACTCGCAGCCTCACATGATGATACACATGAATATAGGACAGGATTTCCCTGTAATTCTTTAAGCAGCCAATTGCCATTGTTCAATGTAAACTGAATATGTTTCTCACTTGCTAAAGGGTTTGTAAAAAAGTTTGCAAACGGGCTGTTTTTTGGTGATAAGGGTGGGGACAATGGGCTGTATGTTCTTGATAGGTCAGTGTACAGAATGGGTTGATTTCCTGATCCGATATCCAAGCTGCTGTACGTAGGTACAAAATTAAATTGGGTTTCCAATACATTGTCTTCATAATCCGGTGGTAGGTTATAATTTAAGGATTCAAGATCATATATTCCTCCGCCAGTGTTATCAATGGCAAGCATTGTATTCGCTGATTGCAATGTTTTTTGCCCAATCAATTGTTCTTCCACATGAATCACCCAAAGAATTGTTTTCTTTATGTAAATTTTTCCTTTATAGATTTGTTGTGTTTGCCTATCGGGCAGAGCCTTCAGGTTAAATTCAACTTTCACATCTGTATTGGTCAAAAGAGGTGTTGTAAATTGTTGCGGATTTCCGGTAAGACTGTAGAAAACTTCCAGAAATACATTGTGCCATAAATAACCAAAATCTGTTGTGTCATTCATGTCGAATAAGGTGTCATACGGCGCAAAGCCTAATGAAGTACCGCATTCTGACCCATTGGCAATGGCGATATTGCGAATATTATCCTGTTGGGGATATCCCATGTTTTTGTATTCAGTAGCAAAGCTGCTTCGCAATGCATTATTACTGATGGAAATATTGGTTCCGGTTCCGTCCAATTGATAAATAAGCATTTGCTGTGCGGCCGGGGTCTGTAATAGGGCAAGCCCTTCGAGTAGGGAGGGGTTGTCGTCGGTGAAATTTTGTATCTGCTGGTTGATGAGTGTAAAAAAGACCGGATAGGTTATTTGTTCCCCGACCAAATGCCTTACCAAAGCCTGGTATGCCAACGGGACGTTAGCGCCCTGATGCGGGGCGTCGTGGCTTATATACAATTTGGTTTCGTGAATCTGGTTATGGATTTCCATGTCCCTCAATGCATAACGGGCAACAAGGCCGCCCATACTCATGCCCATCACCACATTTTTTTCATTTCCTGTTTTCAGGCCATTTACCCAATTTATCACTGCTTTGACCATGTAAGCATTGCGTTGGATATAATCCGTGCCGTTGGCAAAGTTGACAAAGACCAGGTCATATCCTGCATTTTCTATGGCTTGATTCAGCGTAAGGCCAGTTGCTAAATCAATCTTTACATCTATCGTCCCACTTGAGACGACGTCCTCTTCTCCCTGATTGGTTATAAAGTCCGTGTAATTATAGCTGTTATCAGGATCAAACCCTTCGACAACAATCAAAGGTTTGGTAATCTGGCTATGGCCGGGTGCAAGTTCCACGGTAACCAAACCGGTCGCCGAACTTCCGTTCCATGCGTCACCGGTGACAGCAAAATTGTTGTATAACAAACCTTCACCGTTATACCTCGCCATGGACGGAGGAGTCGCCGGAATGTAATCGACCCGGACTTTTGAGTGGCTGTAAACGGTCACGCCTCCGCTGAAACCAAACTTAATCTTTATTTCTTTTTCGCCACCGGAAGAGTACGTTACACTTTTGGCCGTATTCAATGCTAATGTCTGATATCCCTGCCCGTTGCCAAAATCAACCTGGATCTGATTTAAGACAGCTCCTGGCTTCAGGTATATCAATGCGTTTGGCACTTTGAAGGAAAATGTATTTCCCCTTAAACTGGATTTTAACGGAAAAGCCGCAAAAACGGTCTTGGTGTCATAGGGCACACGTTTGCCTACGTCAAATATCTGGTCGTTGCTGATGGTTACATCGCCATTAGCCACAGCATTCGTTTTATATTGCTGGTATTGGTAATATTGGGCCGCAATCAGTATATCTGACGTCGCTGCCTGCTGTGTGTTTAAATTAGTATAAACACTTGATGCGGAAGCCATACCTGCGGCAACATTTCCGACCCTCATTGTATAAAGTGAACTGTAAATGGAATTCCACTGGGCTTTGTCAACCCAATTGACCGTACTCAGGGCGCCGTTATACGCTTCTATTTCAGTGTAGCGGACCCCGAATTCCTTCAGGTAGCCCGTGGTTACTTTGCTCGTGCTGATATTGCCAAAAATGTATTGCATCCGATTGTAATAGTCAGTATTCTGGCTACTACACAAGGAAAATGAACAGATAATAGTCAACAGTAAAAATCTTTTCATGCTATTTGGTTTAAATTGGTATTCAAGGAGTATATCTCATATCAAAACGGCCATTAGTAATCCTGACAGTATCGCATTGATCATTTACTGTAGAAAATTCGAATGTGCCGGATATAGTATAATTGACAGTGTTGATATGAAGAAACGTCACTGAGCCTTCAAAGGTATCAGCCTCGTCATAATAACAGGCCTGATTTTGTGTGTATTCGGCTCGTGCGGTACCCTGACCTATGTCTAAAAAAGCGTATGGGACGTTGACGGTAAAAGGATCGAGCGCAACAATATAGACACCCCTGCTTCCAAATTGAATACCTCCTCCCTGATAGATTGCCGTCATGCCCAGGCTGTTCGTTACAGAAATAGGTTCTCCGTTTAGAAGGAATCCAAAAGTGTCTTCACCACTATGGGTAATCGGCGGTAATTGGTCAACGGGATTCTGAGGACTGTCGTCTTTTTGACAACTTGCTAGAATGAGTAAGATAAGGCAACTGATTAATTTTTGCATAGTATATTGCAAGGTAGGTTTTGTTGAATTTAGGGATAGTATTCATTAATTATTATTCTAACGTCATTCAGATATGCGTAGCAATTTATAGAAAATTTTCCTCAATTTTTTTTTTATTTCCCAACATCCCCTTCCTCTCAACCCTCAACGTTTCCAGTCTAACCTCCAACCGCTCCAACTCAAATCCATCCCATTCACTTTTCCAATTGATGATCGACAGAATATCATCGCTTACCAATCCCTTTTCCTCGTTATTTAAATACTGAGCCATCGGCCTGAGTTTTTCAGCAATCTCTTTTTTCTTTTGCTGTTGGGCGATTTTCCTTTCAGTCCGGTATATTTCTTTGGTGTTATCCATGAGCCAATTCTCAAGACGTTTTTTTGCATACTCCTGTTTTTTCACGCTGAGCTGAATCTCTTTTAACTTCTGTTGATTTAATAAAGTGCCGATTTCAATTTTGTAAAGCAAGACTTCGGCGCGTACCGGCAATTCCCGAAGACCGGATTCATACATGGAGTATTGGCTTGGGTTTATGTTTAAAAGCATGGCCATTTCCAGTTGGGTCAATCCCAGGACAGACGATGTGGTTGATTTTTTTCTCATCTCAAATTTTTTTTAGGTTTGTTTTTTTTCGTGTGCGTTTTTCTTCCCACAAAAATGTTCACACAGGATTTTGTGTGACTATTTGTTTTAATGCTAAAGCTCATACATATAGAGTCCAATGTTTATAAAAAGGTTGGAACAGACTAAAAAAAATCACGAATAACCAATAAGATCAGAGCACCGAACTTCACCCCATACCGATTTTCTATTTGTCGAAGTTGCAAGATCGGGGCCGACTGTTCCATTTCACAAGTCTGTTCGTTAAGCTCCATCTCACTAATTGCCACAAAATACCGCATACGGCTCGTCCCAACAAAAAATCTACGAAATCGATTGCTGCATTACAAATTTTATATATTTGTTAATCTCAATTTTGCAGTTGCAAAAATTCCATATTCGTAATAACGCACATAAAAAATTCAGGATCTGATGTCATCCGGGTTGATACTTGACGAAACGGCGCTCGTGCAACTTTTGAAATCGCACGACCAAGCAGCTTTTCGTAAGTTGTTTGACAGGTATCGGCAGCCCGTTTTCGTCTATAGCCTGAATCTGCTCAAATCCCGTGAAGCCGCCGAGGAAAATGTCCAGGATGTCTTTATGAAAATCTGGCAGATGCGCGAAAAACTCGATCCTCAAAAATCATTCAAGGCATTTGTGTTCACCATTGCGCGCAATACGGCGTTTAATGTGTTGGCAAAGGCGGCATCTGACGAAAAACTTCGCGAACGGATTTTTTATGCGAGCCATGAATTGGCGCAGGAAGCCGATTACTCCATCCGTCAGGACGAATGCAAGGCGCTGCGCAAACAAGCTATGAACGCATTACCTGAAAAACGCCGGCAGATTTTCAAGATGTCGCGTAAAGACGGGATGACCTATGAAGAGATTGGGCGTGAACTCGGGATTTCGGTGCATACGGTCCGGAACCAGATGAGCAAGGCACTTGAAACCATGCGGTTGATTCTGCATGAACACGATCAGGCGGTTTAGCTCGTTGACTTTTCTGTTGTCACCTTTCGGGGTGATTTTTTTTTGATGTCCGACAATTCGATAGTCGGCTTATGTGGTTCTGATTGTGGATTTTAAGATTTTATTCCCGCTTCGCTCCATACAGTTCGGCTGCGCCTCGGGTTTTACATTTTTTATGTACCCGGTGTATCGAATGGAATGGTAGCTTTGAACCGGGGAGGGGCCAATGCCATCCCTACAAAATCCGATTTTAGGTTAGATACATTTTTTCTGTATCACCCGAGGCGTAGCCGAACTGTATGGAGCAAAGCGCAATAAAATGTTAATTTTTTGTGGTTCATACGTTCAATAAATTAATCTGGGTTTCGACCGTTTTCTCAAAGAGGCATCGATAAACTTAAATCGCGAGGCACAATCAATTATTTTTTATTCGTCTTATGCGGCAGATCGTTTATCGCTTTTGGATTTAATTGTCCTGGTTTTGTTCCGGTTTGTTTAAATTCCTTCGGTTGTTTTAGCTTAATTGAATTGGTTCCGACAGAGTTCAAAGTCTCAATTTTCCCAATCATTTCCGACTTTCCAGACTTTCCGGACTTTCCGGTCTTTCCCGACTTTTCAGACTTTTCGGACTTTCCCGACTTTTCAAACTCTCCCCATCTCCCGAACTTCAAAAAAAAATCTACATCGATTGAGTAGTACTCTTTCACGTTTGCGCTGTATTATATCAAATCGCCAATACAAAACACGTGAACCACGAATACGATATAAAGGAGCTTCTTGAAAAATTCTACAGGAATGAATGTTCCGAAGAGGAATTGGGACAGGTTATCACTTATTTTAAAAAACAGGAATTAACAGCTGATTTTCCGAATGTCGAAGAAACCGAAGCCATGCTTTCTTCCGATGATTTAGACGATGCGACAGCCGACAGGATTTTCAGGAACATCGTCGGAGAGGAAACCCCGGTCATCCCGTTGTATCGCAAAAAGCACTATCCGTTTGTGAGATATGCTTCTGTTGCCGCCATTTTCCTGGTCGTGCTTTCGTCGGCCTGGTTCCTCTACCGGCAAACCGATACTGCAAACAACGTTGGGACATCAGCTGCAAAGCCCGAAATGCCAAATGCCATCACGCTTAAAACCGCCGATGGAAAAATCCACATCCTCAAATCCGGCCAAAACGTGGCGGTTCTCGATTCAAATGGAAAGCTGATCGCTAATCAGGAAGATGGGAAGTTGGTCTACGACAGTTCGGACGAATCGGAATCGGCCTACAATACACTTACGATTCCGTATGGCCAGCGTTTTTCACTCCAATTATCAGATGGGACGCTCGTGTACCTGAACGCGGGAACGACACTGAAATACCCGGTCAACTTCAAAGGTGCACAGCGTTTGGTCTATCTGGAAGGAGAGGCGTATTTTGAAGTAGCCAAAGACAAGAAGCATCCGTTCATTGTGAATACGGACGATATGAACATCGGTGTCCTGGGAACGCATTTCAATGTTTCGAATTATCCGGAAGACGAACACACCGAGGCCGTCCTTGCCGAAGGATCAATATGTATGTTTACCAAAGACCAGTCGTTCGATCCGAAAACCAACCTGTTACTCAAACCCGGCGAAAAAGGAAGTTATGACCGCGCGACCAAAAAAATCCAGACGAGTCCGGTGGCTACCGAAACCTACATCAGTTGGGTGCGGGGAGAATTGTATTTCCACAACCTGACATTCGCCCAGATTTGCCGTAAAATGGAGCGGAAGTACAATGTAGTGATCGAGAATCGTGATGCGCAACTGGCTTCGGAACGCTTCAATGCATCGTTCAGCGATGTGCCTGTACTTAAGGTTCTGGGCTATTTCAATGAAATCCGTCCGATAGAGTATCGCATATCCGGAAACAAACTAATCATCCAGAAAAAGAAAAACCCATGACATAGCACTACACAAAAAAGAAAACCGGGAAATGCTGCGAACAAATCCCGATTTAGAATCCAATCGATTGAACCAGAATCCAATCCAATCAACCCAACGAATTTATGGAAAAAAAATCAGAGAAACGGCGGTCAAGGCCGTTCTTCCACATTGATCTCAAAGTGAAACTAACCACACTATTATTGCTGACTTGTATGTTCAACCTGCAGGCCAGCACCTACGCCCAGAAAAACCGTGTAACGCTGAATGTGAATAATGTCGCCATTGAAAAGGTGATCGAACGCATCCAGCAAACCACCGACTTTCGTTTTATTTATAATGTCAACGATATCGATTTAGCGCGGACAGTATCCATAAGCGTAAAGGAAAAACCGGTCGATTTTGTGCTGTCCCAACTGTTCAGCGGAACCGGCACGAGCTTCAAGATCAGCGACAATCAGATTATCCTCAAAAAAATCGATGTTCCGGTCAATTCCGGCTGGTCCATGTTGCCTTATCCGATAAAAGGAAAGATTGTCGATGAAAACGGAGTGCCGTTACCGGGCGCGACCGTCATGGACCAAAAGACCAAAGCATCTGCCATGACAGATCTTGACGGGAATTTCGAGCTGACCGTAGAAACTGAAAGTTCCATCGTAGTCGTAACATTTATCGGATACGAAAACTTCTCGTTTACGGCTGGACAGCAACCGCCTGTCATTAAACTGAAGGCCGAAGTCAATTCATTGAATGAAGTCGTGGTGGTTGGTTATGGAACGGCAAAGCGCAGGGACGTCACCGGCGCCATAGGCTCCATCCAGGAAAAAGACATGAACAAAGGCGCTATTACAGATCCGCTTCAGCTTATTGCCGGAAAATTACCCGGTGTTTCGGTGACCCAGACAGGAAGCGAACCGGGAACCCGGCCAAGCATAAGGATTCGCGGAGTTTCATCGCTTATAGGTGGGGCCGATCCGTTGGTTGTTGTCGATGGGATTCAGGGCGACCTTGACTTTTTGAATACGATACCTCCAAGCGAAATCGCTTCCATCGATGTACTCAAAGATGCTTCGGCAACTGCGATTTACGGATCCAGAGGCGCTCCGGGAGTACTCATCGTGACACTGAAAAAAGGCAAAGCCGGAAAGACGACTATAGAATTCAATGCGACTGGATCTTTCGATCAGATACCCAAAAAATTAGATATGATGAATGCCGACGAATGGTGGGCCGAAGCACAACGGGTTGGGGTACCTGCTTCGGCCAACCACGGTGCGAATACGGATTGGTACGATATCATGACGCAAAATGGCTATACCCAGAATTATAACCTGTCGTTCGGAGGCGGAACGGATAAATTCAGTTATCGTGCCGCCATAACAGCAATACTTCAGGAGGGAATAGTGATCAATTCAAACAATAAGCGATATATCGGGACTTTCCAGGCGACCCAAAAAGGACTTGATGATAAATTGCGGTTGACGTTCAACATGAACAGCGGAATCAGTAATACTAATCGTATGGTACAAACCATCGGGCGTGCGGCATTTACGTCGAACCTGATTTCCCAGGCTTACGTCATGCGACCGACAGATCCCGTATTTAATACAGACGGGACTTATTTTACAGATCCTAATTTATTCCAATACCTGAATCCATACGCCGTTGCCGAAACCACGATTGGCGAAGGCGAAAACGACAACTTCCTTGGAAGCCTCAAGGCCGAACTTGATTTGTTGCCCGGGCTTACGGCGAGCTGGTTCGGAAGCTGGAGAAAGACGAACAGCATGGAAGGTTTTTATATTCCTGTCGAATCTACAGATGCAAATGCCATCAACCAAAAAGGTTTTGCAAACGTCTGGAACCGCAAGCAGAACGAAAGGCTTATGGACATGAGCCTTACCTATACAAAAAATTTCGGGAGACATACTGTCAACCTGTTGGGGCTTTACGAATGGCAAAGCCAGGTGTATACCGGAACGTATGCCCAGGCACGCGGTTTTATAAATGACCTTACGGCTTACCATGCGTTGCAGTTGGGCGATGCTTCGGCTTCGCTTCCTGGCGATGTGGCTTCTTATAAAAACGACCGCCGTGCCATTTCGTTCCTCGGCCGTGTGAATTACGGTTTTGGTGACCGATACCTACTGACAGCCAGTTTAAGACGAGACGGATCTACCGTTTTCGGGGCGAACCACAAATGGGGAAATTTTCCGGCGGCATCCGTTGCCTGGCAAGTGCATAACGAATCGTTTATGAAGGACGTAAAATTCATCAATGAATTCAAGATCCGTGGAGGCTATGGAGAAACCGGAAACCAACAGGGCCTGACCCCGTTGAATTCGATTGGATTGGTGGGGCCTTATGGACAAACGTATTTTGGTGGCGAGCCGATACTCAATTTCGGACGCAACCAGAATCCGAATCCGGATTTGAAATGGGAAGTGAAAAAACAAACCAACCTGGGATTTGATTTTGCCATGTTCGATAACAGATTCCGTGGTTCGTTCGATGTGTACAGATCCAGGACGGACGATTTGCTGTTGACCTATGAAGTGTCCGTGAACCAGTTCGAATATCAGTTTTTGAAGACGAATGGCGGAAGCATGGAAAACAAAGGCCTGGAACTCGCCCTGGCGTACGATATCGTCAAGACAGAAAATACCCGTGTGACGCTCGCCGGAAACATGTCGCTGCTTAAGAACAAAATTCTTTCGCTCGACGCCACCGTAAATGGCTTGGCCCTGAATACAGATTATGTAAGCTGGGGTCTCAACTCTTATTTGATAGAAGGCCAGCCGCTGGGCACGTTCAACATCCTGCACCATACCGGAGTGGATGACAATGGAAAAGAAACGGTTCTCGACGCAGACGGAAGCGGGCCTATCATCGATCAGGGAAATGACAGCCCCGACAAATTCTTTAAAGGCTCTGTTTTGCCGACTTATACTTTTTCCTTCAACCCTACGATCCAGTACAAAAACGTTGACTTCTCTATGTTGTGGAGAGGGTCGGGTGGAAATAAAATTTACAACGGGCTCCGGGCGACCTTGAGTTACGAGGAAAATATCGGTAAATCGAATCTGTTGCAAAGCGCAGCGCAGGATCGCATTTATACGTCTCCATATTCTTCAGATTACTGGCTTGAGGATGGTTCTTTTATTCGTCTTGAGAACATGACTTTCGGATACAATATCAACTTTGGCGATTTCAAATATCTCGAAGCATTGCGAATTACGCTGGTAACCAACAATCTTGCATTGTTCACAAAATACAAAGGACTTGATCCGGAACTCAATTTCAGCGGCTCACAAGGAGGCGGGAACGATAATGGAATCTATCCGCGGACACGCACGGTGGCATTAGGACTGAATTTGAAAATCAGATAAAAAATTGAAAATGAAAAGAATACTAAAACTGAAAAAGAACATCTTGCTGGCCAGTCTTGCCCTGATGGCAATGGCGGGTTGCACGAATGTAGACGAAAACGTCTATGACCAATATATCGAGGAAACCTTCTACGGAACAGAAGAAGGAGCAAACGCAGCACTCGCGGCGGTGTATTCCCAGGTTGCCGGAAACTGGAACGGAGTAGGTTATGCCGGAGCCGATAACGGATGGTATGATCTTAATTGCATGACAGCAGACGAACAGGTCATTCCACACCGGACTACGGGTGACTGGCAATTGGATTTCGCGAGATTATACAAACATGAATGGCTGCCGTCTGATTTTATCCTGACCAATACATGGAACTGGCTCTATAAGTCAATCTATCAGGCCAACCGCGCTGTAGGTTTGCTTGAAAATGCAAATGCAGATCCTGCAAAGATCGCTGAGGCCAAAGTGCTGCGTGCTTTTTTCTACTATATGCTCATAGACGATTTCGGAAGCGTTCCTTTTTATACCGAAAACGGCATACCTGCAGATCAGATCCCCCAAGCTTCAAGAACTGAAGTCTATGATTTCATTGTCAGTGAGCTTACAGAAAACATCGATTTGCTTTCTTCTACAAAAGGCGGCGAATACTATGGAAGGTTCAACAGATGGGCTGGTTATGCACTATTGGCAAAAGTATACCTGAACGCCGAAGTATATACCGGAACGGCACACTGGCAGGATTGCCTTGCCGCCTGTGACGTGATCTCTACGGGTGGATTTTCATTGCATCCGGCGAATACTAACGCCGGAAGCCCGCTTGGGAACAGCTATTATGAGTTGTTCGGGGATATGCTGCCCGAAGATGAAACAATATTGGCGATGTTTTCAACGGTTGATATCGTATCGAGAAACGTCTATGCACTCCGCAGCCTTTACGGCCCTCACGGTCAGGCGCTTTTTGGTTACAGCGGCTGGAACGGAACCATTGTCCCTTCGCCGTTTTATGAGTCGTTTGCAGATGGTGACATCCGCAAAAAGCAATTTCTTGTTGGCGACCAGGGTGGAGGCGTCAATTATACGCTTGAGGTAGGAAGCCTGGACAACCCGGGAGCAGCGCCGATGGCCGGTGTGCGCGATGTGAAATTCTATCCGGCCTTGCCGTTGAATGGTGGTGGTGCGTCAAACGACTTCCCGATTTACCGCTATGCCGATATTTTGCTGATGAAAGCCGAATGCAATCTCAGGTTAGGAAATGCCTCAACTGCAAAACCATTCGTAGACCAAGTCCGCCAGCGTGCCGGAATGGCTGTTTTGGCTTCAGATCCATCACTGATGGATATTTACAACGAGAGAGGGTTCGAATTGAACTGGGAAGCCCATCGCCGTCAGGACATGATCCGGTTTGGGACATTCCTCAATGCCAACCAGTTCCGCGCGGCTTCCCCGGATAACCATAACGTATTCCCGATTCCTACCGATGCATTGGATACAAACCCCAACCTTCAACAAAATCCAGGTTATTAATTCTATAGATCATGAAGAAGTATCTGAATAAAATAATGGTTATCGCAGCCATTGCTTTTTTGGGAGTGTCGTGCGATGATGCCGAGCTGACTACCTTGGCAAAAGTAAGTTTTGAGGAACCTGTCATTGCCACCCCGAATACTCTGGCAATAACTTCGGACAATCAATACCAGAACATTGTTACCGTTTCGTGGCCGCATGTCCAATTTCCGATAGATGCGCCTGTCACCTACAAAATCCAGTTTGATGTAGCTACCGATACCATCGGAGACAATGCCTGGGAAAATGCAATCACCCTGGATGCAGGTGAAGATGTGTTAAGCAAATCGTTCCTAGGTGATGAAATAAACAATATGGCTCATACGCTCGGACTCGTTTCTGATGTTCAGGGAGAACTTGTGGTACGTGTGGAAGCGTACATGGACAGAAGCGTGTTTTCATCTGCAACCACAATTCTAGTAGTTCCTTTTACCGAACCGATTGCTTTCGGCCAAGTGTATGTTCCCGGGCAATATCAGAACTGGCAACCGGCAACTGCTGCTACACTTGCTGCAATAAGCTCCGGCGTTTATCAAGGTTTCCTGACTTTTCCTGCGGGCCAATTGGAATTCAAATTTACGACAGGGCCAAACTGGGATCAGCCTTACGGAGGTGATGCGAACGGCAATCTCACATCGCCCGGCATAAACAACCTTCATGTGCCTGCTGCCGGAACATATCAGATTACGCTGAATCTCAATACCATGAGTTACACGGCCGTTCCGTATTCATGGGGGGTAATCGGAACTTCAACCGTGGGACAATGGAATACCGATACCGATATGGTCTGGGATTACCAAAACCACATCTGGAAATTTACCGGCGCATTGGTTCCCGGTGCTTTGAAGTTCCGTCTCAATGATTCGTGGACGATCAACTACGGCCCGAACAACAGCACGGACTTCGTCGTCTTCCTCGATAATCCGGGCGCACATACCATAGATGTCGCCGGAACGTATATAGTAACCCTGGATATGCCGGATGCAACCGTTCCACCATCGGCAGCCTACACCGTAACACTACAGTAAAAAATGAAAAAGATATATAGAATTTCCATCGCCTTATTTATCGGGATGAGCCTTTGGGCCTGTAATTCCGATGACAATACAGCTGCACCTTCGCCTTACGAACAATACGGTTCCGCTTTTACGGCAATGCCAAAAAAACAGGATGCGATTATTTATCAGGTCAACATCCGGTCTTACAGTCCGCAGGGAAATCTCAATGGAGTTCGTGACGGCCTGACGAAAATAAAGGAGCTCGGTGCCAACGTGGTTTACCTGATGCCGATTTATCCGGTTGGTGAACTTGATGCCGTGGGTGAACTGGGTTCGCCTTATGCCGTTAAAGATTACAAAGCCGTCAATCCTTCATTCGGGACTCTTGAAGATTTGCGTGCGTTGGTGTCGGAGGCACACGAAATGGGAATGGCAGTCATTCTCGATTGGGTCGCGAACCACACGGCTATGGACAATAACTGGATCACCGAACATCCGGAATATTATGTCCGGAATGAAAACGGGGTTATCCAGCATCCGGCTGGAACGAATTGGCTCGATGTCGCTCAATTGGATTATAACAACCTGGAAATGCGTAAGGCCATGATAGATGCTATGTCTTATTGGGTATACAATGCAAACATCGATGGCTTTCGTTGTGATGCCGCCGATTTTGTCCAGCAGAGTTTTTGGTCTGAAGCGATCCCGCAATTGCGGTCGATCAAAAACCAAGATATTTTGATGCTGGCCGAAGGAACACGTGTCAATCATTTTTATGCCGGGTTCGATTACACGTTCGGTTTCGGATTCTTCAGTGCGCTTGAAAAAGTGTATTCCGAGAACAAGCCTGCGACTTCTCTTCAGGACGCAAATGCACTTGAATACGGCAATAATTACAACGAGGAAAACCGAATTGTCCGCTATACGACAAACCACGACGTGAACTGGAGCGACGGCACGCCATATGAGCTTTTTCACGGACGCGATGGATCTATGGCTGCTTTTGCCGTGGCTTCCACGATGAAATCTGTCCCGATGATTTATAACGGACAGGAAGTGGGCTATAACCAACGAATCGATTTTATGTCGGCGGTTCCTATTGACTGGAATTCGGGTGATGCATCTGTGCTTGCCGAATACAAAAAGATCATTGCGTTCCGTAATTCGAGTGATGCTGTGAAAAGAGGAAATTATACCGGTTACAGTTCCGCATCGGTAACTGCATTCACCATGAAAAAAGATGGGAATGAGGTACTTGTGCTTGCTAATATGACAAATGCACAATCAAATTACATTTTTCCTGCGAATCTTTCAAACGTTGGTTGGAACGATGCATTTACGGGACAAGCTGTTGCGCTCGCTTCTCAGATAATTTTGGCTCCTAATGAATATCGTATATTTTATTCGCTATAAAATTTCATTATCTTTAACCAATTCACTTAATTATCTCTAACATGAAAAAAATTACTTTACTGATTTGTTTGTTCGCAATGTCGCTGGGCAATGCGCAATACACTAAAATGGGCATTACCGGCGATGGAGTTGGTGGTTGGCCAGATTCTCCGGGTTATCCGACAACCGAAGATATCAATCAAATGACAAGCACGGACGGTATTAACTGGACACTTGAAAACCTGGTGGTCGGGAATGGATCCTTTAAATTCCGTGCCGATTACACATGGGATCACAACTGGGGATCAGCAGGAAATCCGGGAGGTTTCAGTCCTTTGACTGGCACGGCGGTTTCCAATAGCGGAACAAATCTCGCTTTGCCTGTAGGTATTTACAATGTTACATTTAACAGTACTACTCTGGCTTACAGTTTTACTATCTCAAATATCTATCCAACAATCAGCCTGGTCGGAACAGCAGTTAGTGGTACAGACGTATTCGATGCCGATTTTGATTTGGGTACGACAGATGGTATCCATTACAGCGCCAACGGTGTACATTTATATCCTGCAGCTGTTAAATGGCGCCAAAACCATACCTGGAGCGCTACGACAAACTGGGGCCCGGAAAATTCGGCTGACCTGGTGGGAACTGCCGTTCTTGATGCGCAGACTGCGGTTAGCATAGCTGTAGAAGCCAACTATAATGTCACATTTAATTTACAGACATTGGCCTACACCTTTACGTTTCCAACAATTGCCATTGTAGGGAATGCTACCACTGCGGGATGGCCGCTGAACACGCCCGGAGAGATTGATCCACTGGTTTTGGATACAGACGATGGCGTAAATTATTATCTGACAAGCATTGCATTGACTGCGGGTGGAAATGCCTTTAAATTTCGCGCAGACAACGCTTGGACTGTACAATGGGGCGCAAGTACGACTCCTGAATTTCCATCGGGAATTGGAACTCAAAGTGGTGGCGATATCAATCCAGATGTTGCAGGGAATTACAGCCTGGCTTTCAACCGCCAGACAGGTGTTTACACTTTTGCGCTTCTTGGCTTGGAGCAATTCCAGCAATCTGACGTAAAGGCTTATCCAAATCCAACCCGCAACAACTGGAATGTTTCGGCCAACGGGCAGACAATTGAAAAAATTCGCGTGACAGATTTCTCAGGAAAAGTGGTCATGGAAATGCATCCGAATACATCTGAAGCTGCAATCGATGCGTCAGGTCTTTCAACAGGAATGTACTTTGCGAATGTTTCTACTGCTACGGGTTCAAAAATCATAAAAGTCGTTAAGCAATAAGAATATCTTTCATTTAAATAAAATCCCCGTTCAGAGTAATCCGGACGGGGATTTTTGTTTTTGGTCAGTTATATTTGCAGCTATATGGAAATCCTGGCCATCGTTTTCGTACTGTTGGTATTTTTGGCGTTCGTCCTTTTTTTCTTCAGTATCATTATCCTGAAGTTGGAAACCGTTTACGCCGGATTTTTCGACCGGCCGTTTTATGTCCATTTCTATCCGGTAAAAAAACGCCTGGCTTTAAGCGACCAGTCTTTTCTGCATGAACATTCTGCTTTTTACAGACGACTTGACGACAATCGAAAACAGTATTTCGAACACCGTATAGCCCGTTTCCTGGACAATTATGAATTTATTGGAAAAGAGGGTTTTGAAGTGACCGATGAGGTTCGTATCCGTGTGGCTCATGCCTATATCATGATGTCATTCGGATGGCGTAATTACCTGACTAAAGTTTTTGAACGCATCGTTATTTTTCCGGAAGTTTACGAGTCATCAGCTACAGGAAACCTGCATAAAGGCGAATTCAATCCGCGGATGAAAGCTGTGGTTTTTTCATGGGCCGATTTTGTTTCAGGAGAAGATGCATCGAACGACAATCTCAATCTCGGAATCCATGAATTTGCCCATGTGATGCATTTTCACGGAACGCGAAGTGCCGATATCAGTGCCTTGGTTTTTGCCAAACTTTACAAAGAGTGCATGCGTGAAGTGATGCATCCGAATAACAACCGCGCCTTACGCGAATCCGGCTATCTGCGGGAATACGCTTACACCGACCAATTCGAATTCCTTGCCGTAGTACTCGAACATTTCTTTGAAACGCCCGATGAATTCCAAAGACGATTTCCGCAACTATTCACAAGCATTTCAAAGATGCTCAACTACCGCAATTAAACCGTTACGGCTTTTAGCAAAGCAATGGTTTCGGCTGGGTTTTCAGAACGGAACACAAAGTTTCCGGCTACCAGTACATCGGCTCCGGCATCAAGCAGTTTCTTTGCGTTTCCGCTGTTCACACCACCGTCAATTTCAATAAGTGTCGGGGCACCGTTTCGGGAAATGATTTCTTTTAATTTGGCGATTTTCGTGTAGGTATGTTCAATGAATGATTGTCCGCCAAAACCCGGATTGACACTCATCAGGCAAACCAAATCAATATCCATGATCGAATCTTCTAAAAGCGAAACCGGCGTGTGCGGATTCAAAGCGACACCGGTTTTCATTCCTTCGGCTTTTATTACCTGAAGCGTACGGTGTAAGTGAACGCAGGCTTCGTAGTGGACGGTCAGCCTGTTGGCGCCCAAATCTGCAAACGTCTTGATGTATCGATCCGGATCTACAATCATCAAATGAACATCGATCGTTTTTTTTGCATGCTTCGAAATCGCTTCGAGTACAGGCATCCCAAAAGAGATATTCGGAACAAAAACGCCGTCCATAATGTCGACATGGAACCAGTCGGCCTGGCTTTCGTTTATCATTTCAATATCGCGTTGCAGATTGGCGAAATCGGCTGCAAGGACAGACGGAGCTACGATTGGGTTTTTCATTGTAGATGAGTTGTATGGCAAAGATAAGTAAACGGAGAGGATAGATAATCGACAGTAATCAATACGCAATAACAATAAATAATAAGCAATAGGTATACAAATTTCTTTAAGGATAACCTGAACTGGGAAAAGTAATCCATAAATAAATCAAGCTCTCTACACATTTTGGCAATTATATGCCTGAGAATGTGTAAAGAGCTTGACTTTTTAATTTATTGAAGATGGACTAAATCTTCGAGATGACCATCTCCGTGCCCATTACAGAAAAATCCCGCCTGCAACTTCAATGCGTTGCCCGTTGACCCATTTGGAATCATCTGAACAAAGGAAAGCGACAACGCCTCCAAGATCATCGGCTTGTCCAACACGCCCCAAAGCTGTCAATGAAGCCAGTTGTTGTTTGAGTTCCGGATTGTTCCGTACGGCTGCTCCGCCAAAATCAGTCTCAATAGCGCCAGGAGCTACTACGTTGGCGCGAATGCCACGACCTCCGAATTCTTTCGCCAGATAACGGGTCAATGTTTCCACGCCCCCTTTCAATGCACCATACGCTGCGTAACCAGGGAAAGAGAACCGTGCAAGACCTGAAGAAATATTCACGATTCCGCCATTGTCATTCAAAAGCGGAAGTGCTTTTTGCGACAGGAAAAATGGCGCCATCAAATGGATGTGCGTCAATTGGACAAAGTCTTCTTCTGTAGTTTCTTCTATGGATTTGTGGATTCCGAAACCGGCATTGTTGACCAGGTAATCGAATGTTGAAGTTCCGAACGTTTCCTTGAGCACAGGCTTCAATCTGTTGTAGAAATCATCGTAAACACCAGATTTAGATGCGTCGAGTTGGATGGCAGCAGCTTTTTGACCGACAGATTGGATGGCTTTTACCACTTCTTCCGCCTCATCTTTGCGGCTGTTATAGGTTATGACAACATCCAGGCCTTTTGCAGCTAATTGAAGTGCCATATTTTTTCCGAGGCCGCGGCTTCCGCCGGTGACCAATGCAATTTTGTTGCTCATGATTTTAAAATTTTATGAGACAAAATTACGGTCATATCACATGACCGTGTTTGCAACCGTCAATCGGGAATTTGCGAAAATCAAATGTCGCGAAAAGCAAGAGGGGAAAGGCCTTCCTGTTTTCGGAAAAAATTAGAAAAGTGGGCGATTTCCTCAAAGCCCAGGCTGTCCGAGATTTCAGAAACCGACCAATCTGTCTGTTTGAGCAAAATCTTGGCTTCCTGCAAAAAACGTTTGCTTACCAAATTGCTTGTGGTCAGGCCCGTGGTTTCTTTGAGTACTTTATTCAAATGATTGACGTGTACGGCCAATTGATCGGCAAAATGACTCGCGGTTCGCAGGTTTGGACGCTGTTGTTTGTTCTCGATTGGAAATTGCCGTTCCAGAAGCTCAATGAAAAGCGACGTAATGCGTGAAGTGGCATTGTGTTTCGGATAAAGTGCTGTTGCCGGTTGGAGTTTCTGTCCAAAATGAATCAGTTCCATCACGTAGTTCCGAATCAGGTCATATTTGAATGCATAATCACCTGAAAGTTCGGTGTTTATTTTTTGGAATAGATTTGTCAGATAATCGATATGGTCTGGTTCAAGTCTGAAAATCGGCACATTACCCGGTTGAAACAATGTAAAGTCTTCCAGTCTGATTCCTATTTTGGCCGGCGCCATGAAATCTTCTGTAAATACACAGAAAAATCCGCGCTGTTGGTCACACTTACTGATCCAATTATAAGGGATGTGAGGTGTGGCGAATAACAGCGATGGATTGTCAATTTCAATGGTCTTGTCAGCATATTGCGCCTCATTATGCTCCAGCAATAAGCTTATTTTGTAATACGTACGCCGGTTGTAAGGCATCTGTTGGTTTTTGCATCCTTTGTAGACTTCTTCATAATTGAACACATTGAAATGCCCAATCTCGCGGCTTACCTCTTGTGGCAGGTGTTGGTGTAATTCGGCGTAAAATTCGGGAATTGTCGTTGCTTTCATTTTGTTGCAAAAATCAAAGATAGAAACCTTTTGCGAAAAATGAAGATTGAAGTTGTTGTTCCGAAAGAAAATCGTTAGGCTTTAATGATTTTGTTCGGCTGTTTTAAGTTTGGCCGAAGAAATCCTGGCGGCATATTTTGCCCGGATAAAATTATTTACCGGTTCTTCGAACATTTTGAAAAGCCCGATTGAAATCAAATTCAGTACGATAAATGTAAACAACGGATTGTCCGATATTTTGTTTATTGAAGATTGGATGATGCCAATATGGATCAGGTAAAATACATAGGAACTTTTTCCGAGCAAAATGAAAAGCTTGCTGCCGAGTACTCGCGATACAGGTGTTTTTTCGGTCAGCAATCCGTAAAATAAGGGAAGCACCCCAATAATAGGCAGAATGACCAAAAGGAAAACACGCCGCATCACAGAACCGATTTCCTGATTGTACATATGTCTTCCGAAACTGATTCCGAATATGGAGACAATAATGCCCAATATCCCTAAGTAAGTGAAATAATTGAAAGCACTTTTGAACGTTCCCTTTTTATAAATAATGCCTAAGCCAATTCCCGCAAAAAATTCTATGCAGCGTCCGAAAAACGTATAGCTCAGCATAAATTCAAACGATCCGAAGAACCCGAAAAAGTCCATACGCGAGAAAATGACGACCAATAAAGCCCCGAATGCCAAAAGCAGCACCGGCAATGCATATAGGTATGATTTGCTTTTTTTGATCAGGAAGAATAGCAAAGGAGCCAAAAGATAGAACGTTTCTTCGACGGTCAATGACCAACCTTGGGAGATTCCGCTGAATTTTAAACTGTCGAAGAATCCGCGTAAAAAGGTGATGTTCGACAGATAAAGCCACGTGATTGTAGTCAGGCTTTCGGAACCTTTGAGATAGAAAGCTAAAAATGTAAGCGAAGTGAGCAAAAAATAAACGGGGAATATCCGCGCGATTCGATTCACCATGTATTGTTTCATGTTGAAATTGTTGAGGTCGGAATATCTGTAGGTAATCAAAAAACCACTGAGTACAAAGAATATGGAAACCCCAATATGGAACTCGTAAGTGAAATCAAAAATCGGCGTGCCTTTAAAAAGATGGATATGGTGTATAAAGACCATATAGGCAGCTATTGCCCTGATTCCGGTAAGTGAGCTGAAATACTCAGATTTGTTCATAAACGTCCGATTGGATAAACCTTGGCCCAAAAGTAGGTAAATATTCGGGGCTATGAACGGAGATATGACGTATGGTTGTTATGGAATTGTTTCCGGTAATTCGATTTTTATACACAAAAAATCTTTGTGTCTTAGTGCCTTAGAGTCTTCGTGTCAAAAAGGAGCGAAGCGACGCATAAAAAACAAAACTCCGGGATACCCGAGCGAAGCGAACTGACCAGGGCCAAGCGTTAAGAAAAAGTCCAGTGGACTTTTTTAGTGAAGGAGCCAGATGGCGCGTTGGCTGGTTTCCTTAAAAAACAAAACTCCGGTAATCAGCCGGAGTTTCAATCATCAATCAAAAAACGAACAGTTAATCAGACTGTTGTTGCGGTACTATATTATTAATAATATAATTATCAGTTTCAATTTCCAAACATACGCAAAAAATACATATGCCGGTTTGCATTTATCCTAAATAGGTTTTCAGGATTTTACTGCGGGACGTATGCTTCAATCTGCGGATTGCCTTTTCCTTGATTTGACGCACGCGCTCACGTGTCAGATCAAAAGTCTCGCCTATTTCTTCAAGCGTCATTGGGTGTTGGTCGCCCAATCCGAAGTATAAACGAACCACATCTGCTTCACGCGGGGTTAACGTTTCCAAAGAACGCTCGATTTCGGTACGCAATGATTCATGGATCAATTCACGATCCGGATTCGGCGATTCACCCGAACGAAGTACATCGTAAAGGTTTGAATCTTCTCCTTCAACAAGAGGTGCATCCATCGAAAGGTGACGACCGGAATTCTTCATCGATTCCTTTACGTCGTTGACAGTCATGTCAAGTTCCTTCGCGATTTCCTCTGCACTTGGCGGACGCTCGTTGGATTGTTCCAGCAAAGCGTACATTTTGTTGATCTTGTTGATCGACCCGATTTTGTTCAATGGTAAACGAACGATACGTGATTGTTCTGCCAAAGCCTGAAGAATCGATTGACGGATCCACCAAACGGCGTAAGAAATGAATTTGAAACCGCGGGTCTCGTCAAAACGTTGTGCAGCCTTGATAAGGCCAAGGTTTCCTTCGTTGATCAAATCGGGTAGGGTCAAGCCCTGGTTTTGGTATTGTTTTGCGACCGAAACCACGAAACGAAGGTTGGCTTTTGTAAGCTTTTCCAATGCTCTCTGGTCTCCGGCTTTGATTTTTTGTGCTAATTCCACCTCTTCGTCAGCGGTGATAAGGTCGACTTTCCCAATTTCCTGAAGGTACTTGTCCAGTGAAGCAGTTTCCCGGTTGGTTACCTGCTTCGTAATTTTTAATTGTCTCATGTAAGGGATTCCTTTTTTAGAAGATACGGGGCTTGTACGGCAAGAGGTCAAAAAAAGTTACAGAATCAAAAAATATTTTTCCCAAGCTCTTGTTTGATGTGTGGCATTCTCTTATTTTGCGGGCATTTCCACGAAATAAAATGAAGAGACTGATGACCTTAGCGATCGCAGTTTTCTGTTGCAGTGTTTCTGCGCAGAAAGCTTTTGATCCGACGCCCGAAGATATTTCGCTTGCAAAAAACCTGCGTGAGACCTATTCCAAAGATGACATTGCCATTCTTGAAAGTTCCGATAACATCGAATTCGGTTTCGACAGTGACAAAAAGCAGGTAACCGTCCTGAATAAAGTCCGTGAGAAACTAATGAACCTGAATTACAGGTCGGACATCCACAAGTATGAATTTTACAATACCGAATCGCGCATCGATCACTTTGAGCTACAGTATCGGAACGGAAAAAAAGCAAAATTCTTTGTCAAGGATGAATACTATGCTGATAAGGATTTGTTCTATGTAGATGCACGTGTGAAATACATGTCGGTCGATTTCCCGGTTCAGGGTTACAGTTATCTGTATGAGATGGACAAACAGTACGACGACGTCAAGTATTTTACTTCGGTTTATTTTACAGACGAATATCCGGTCATAGACAAAACGATCAAGATTATTGTTCCGGATTGGCTCGATGTCGACATACGTGAATTCAACTTTGGCGGATACGATATTGTCAAACAAAAGACGCCATCAGGCAAAACGACAGAATATACCTATCGGCTCAAAAATATCCCTGCCGCGTTCAAAGAAGAAAATGCGCCTGGCAGAAGTTACCTGTATCCACATTTGCTCATCGTAGCCAAATCATACGATAAAGACGGACAGAAAGCGGCACTTTTCAATTCCACGGCAGATTTATACAAATGGTACAAGTCGCTTGTCGATATGACCAAAACAAATGAATCGGTGCTCAAGCCCAAAGTCGATGAACTGACGGCAAAAGCCAAGACTGACGAAGAAAAAATCAAGAACATCTATTATTGGGTGCAGGACAACATCCGTTACATCGCATTCGAAGACGGCATTGCCGGTTTCAAGCCCGATGATGCAGACAAGGTATTCACCAAGCGTTACGGAGATTGTAAAGGCATGGCCAACCTGATCAAGGAGATGCTCAAAGTAGCGGGTTTCGATGCGCGTCTGGCCTGGATCGGAACCAAACACATTGCCTATGATTACACCTTGCCGTCTTTGGCCGTGGACAATCATATGATTTGTGCGCTCATCTATAAAGGCAAGAAATATTACCTCGACGGAACCGAAAAATTCAATCCGTTTGGCCAATACGCCGAACGCATCCAGAACAAGGAAGTCATGATCGAAGACGGCGACAAATTCATCATCGACAAAATCCCATCGTCTTCCGATACCAAGAATAAAGAAACGTTCGCTATCCGGATGAGTATCGATAAAGAATCGCTCAAAGGTAAATGTTCACGCACGTTCGCCGGTGAAAGCTGTATGGAATTCCTGTATGGATTTAATCAGATTGAGAACAATAAGCAAAAAGACGCTTTGTCGAACTATCTGTCAAAGCGCGATAAAAACATCAAAGTCAGCAATTTGGTTACGACAGATATGAGCAACCGCGAACAGCAGCTTAAGCTCGATTACGATGTCACGCTCGATAACAAAGTATCCGGATTTGACGATGAGATTTATGTCGATATGGATTTCCTTCGCGAATTCGGCAATTTTTTCCTCAAGGAAAGAAAGACCGATTATCAGTTTGATTACAAGACGAATTACGAATCTTCCATCGTCCTTGAAATCCCATCCGGATACAAAGTCGACAAGCTTCCGGACAGCCTCACTTATAAAGGAAAAGACTATTCGGTGACGCTCAATTTCACCAAGACCCCAACCGAAATCACGTGTAAAAAGGCCTTTGAATTTCCCAACGGAACCATCCCGATCAAAGAAATCACGGCCTGGAACGACCTGTTGACCAACCTGAATACCATTTATAAACAACAAATCGTGTTGACCAAATCCTAACCATGAAAAACAAATTTGCCGCGCTGCTTTTGCTGTGCTTTACCGCTGCTTTTGCCCAGGACAAAGAGGAAGTCCGGGAAATGTTCTGGGGACTCAAAGATCCTGAAGCTTCCGTAAAGGACGTTCCGGACGAATGGAAATCTGAATCGGCAGTAATCATCTACGAATACAATTATTACTATTACCCCATGTTTTACCCCAAAAGCGGTTTCCGCCGTCGTATCAAATTGCAGGATGCGGCTGCCGTGAAGGACTTTTCTGAATTGTCATATAAAGGTTTTTCAGACCGAAAGCGCAACATGGACAATGATATGATCGGAATCCGGATCATCAAGCCAGATGGTAAAGAAATCGAAATCGACGCGGCAAAAGAAGCCAAAACCACCGAAGACGACCGCAAAATTGCCATTCCCAACCTTGAGCCCGGAGATATCATCGACTATTATTTCTATGCAACGGTAACCGATGTCAACTCTATTTTCGATTCAAAAGAAGCCACGTTAAGCGATGCTTATTACCCGACGATGTTTCTTCGGGTAGAACTTCAGCTTGACAAAAAATTATACATCAACCTCAATTCCTACAACGGCGCACCGGAATTTACAGACTTGCCTCCAGGCAGAAAAGGCGACCGCAGGCTTGAGATCAAAGCCACGAACCTTCCGAAAGCCGGACGTGAGCGTTGGCTGTATCCGCTTGTGGTATTGCCTTCGTATAAATGGCAGATCGGAAGCAAACCTTATGGAAAACCAGATAAGGAAGTCGCAAACGGCCGGGTTAAAAAAGTGCTCACCAAAGACGATATGATGTTTGCTTATGGCGAACGCTACAGGCCTTTTGGCGATATGGTCCACATTGAGAACTTCCTTAAAAAGAAGACATTCGCCAACGATGCCGAAAAAGTCCGTGCCGTCTATTATTTCACCAGACATTATTATTACACCCAATACGTAGAGGCGTTCGCCATTAGTGAAGCCAAGATTTTCGAACCTTGGGAATTGTATAAGAAGCCCATTTTCATGGACAGCGAAGGCGAGTTCATCAATCACTTCATGGCGTTCTTAAAAGACAATAAAATCGATTATGACATTGTGTTGGCTACAGGTCGGTTCAACGGCCCGATGTCAGATTTGCTCTTGTCGTCAAACATTGAGGTCATGTTGCGGGTCAATACGACTCCAGAGCCTGTTTACCTTCAGTTTTTCACGCCGTTTACGAATGCAGACCAGATACCATCGGAACTGGAAAACACAGACGGCTATATGCTCAACGTACTTAAACGTAAAAAAGTGACTGATGTGGAATCTGTAAAACTTCCCACATCTACTTCCGAAGACAATAAATCTATCGTCAACAGTACAGTTTCGATGGACAAGGATTTCACGGGATTGAAGGTTAAGCGTGAATCGTCATTTTCCGGCCATCTCAAGGAAGATGAGCAGCGCAGCCGACTGTATTTCTTTGATTATGTAAACGAAGATTACCAGAAATTCGGAACAGAATCTGTGCTCGAACGTGTCCGCAGCGATCGCAAACAGGCGCAGTATAAAAAGGAATATCAGGCTTTGGTCGATAAATTCAAGGACAAACAAATGGAGTCTTTCAAGAAATCCATCGGTGAGGAATTCGATCTCAAAATCGAGAATTATGAATATTCGGTAAAAAATACGGGTCGTTTCGGAAGCAAGGAAGCCTTTATTTATGATGAAAACTTTGATTTGGAAAACAACCTTGTCAAAAAAGCCGGAAACAATTATGTAGTCGAACTAGGCAAAATCCTCACAGGTCAACTTGAGATTACCGAAGAAGATCGAAAGCGAAAACTCGATGTCTACATGCCGTTTCCGCGCAGTTTTGAAAATGATATCACGTTTGAAATCCCTGCCGGCTATTCGGTTTCCGGAGTTGAGAAATTCAATAAGAATGTTGTCAACGCGACAGGCGGATTCACGTCTACGGCCAAAGTGGAAGGCAACAAACTGGTCATCCATACCAAAAAATTCTATGCGAATTATTTTGAGCCGAACAAGAATTGGGCTCAGATGATCGATTTCCTCGATGCGGCGTATCAGTTCACCCAGGAAAAAGTACTGCTTAAAAAAGGCTGATTCTTATATTTCGTCAGAAGACGGATTCCGGATTTTATCCAGGTAAAACGCGACTTTCCGCAAGGCTTTGTTAAAAAAGATCTTGCGGTCGCGCGTGCCGGAAAGATTCAGCGATTTCGAGTTCTTGATTTGCCTGTGGAAGTAATCGAGGGCTTTTATCGTGGTATTTTCATCTTCGGTAATAAAATAACCCAGAGCCGTATACGGAATGAACATGGTTATTTTTTCTTCTGACGACAGTATCACGTTGTTGTTCAGGATGACCAATTCGTTGTAATACAACTGGAATTTTCCATTGGGTTCGCTGCACTTTTTTTCGACCGATGCCAGAAGTGCAACCACGTCGTCACATAATAATTCAGCTGAATTCCTCGAAAGCAGCCCCGATTCAAAGAAATAGAAAATCTGCTGGAGTGTGCTGTTTATCGTGGTGTCGTTCCATATTTCATGTACCGATGCATTGTCATAGACCGACCTGATTTTCGCATTGTGCTGCATCAGGTTTTCGGGAAAAACGAATTCCTCGAACGGTTTTGCATCTTTGCCACCGAGTAGATCCATCCAGACATAGAGCTTGAATTTGGACAGCAATGTTCCGCCAATGGTGTAGAACAAGGGTAAATCCTTAGCTGCATAATAGAGTGAAACGCCTTCCTCTTTTAAATAACTTCCCAGATACGCTGCCGACTGACGGAAATAATCGGCCATTTCTTCAAATGACGTAATCTCATTGGTCTTTTCTACAACCAGCGTATTTCCGCCTGTCAGGATGGCGTCGACAGAAATTTTATAATGCCTGCAAAGCGTCATGGCTTCTTCTATCGAAAACTTGCTTTTAGACGATACGCGCCTGTGTGCCGCATCGTAACTTATTCCGAGTGCCACGGCCACGGCATCTATTATGGAACCTGATTTTATTTTTTTACGGATTGTTGTCAACAGAATATCCTGAGGATTCATATTTGCGATTTTCACAAATATATCTTTTTTAAAAACTTATTCTCGCAATTTGTCTTGATAAAATCACAATACGTTTGAACTGTCAATTTAAATCAATCCATGATGAAACTAGTTCAAACCTGTATTATCGCACTGACTTTGGCATCGATGTATTCATGCGCTCCACTGAATCCTGTTGCGCGAAAGGATTTATCTGCTCCAATAAACAATAAGGCTTGCTATAGACCTTATTCCGAATTATCACAAAAATGTCCAGACGATTTTCTGCACATACTCAAAATTGATTCTGTCCATGTCGATTCTGTTTGTGTCGTTTTCAGTCAAAGCGAAATGATTGTTTCCTATCGGGATATCAATACGAACCAATTCCGGACACAGACTTATAAAGGCAAAATGCGCAAAAAGGATTTCCAGGTTTTTTTCAGACGGGATCATACCGGAATTCCACCTTTTTTCTGGGTTAGGGAAGTGGACCGATATCGGTTCAGCATCAGTCCCGATAAATCTTTGGTTGTTACCGAAATGCATGATCACACCGCCATGATTTTACTTATGGCAGGCGGTTCAGGTTATCGCAACCAAAATATATTCTCTGCTTTCCCATGACCCGTTTCGCCACCAAAGTTTACTGGTTCTTGTACAAAAGAGCCATGACAAGGACAGAGCCTGATCCGCCAAAAAGAATCATAATCCGGGAAGTCATCATCAATCTCATCCGCTTTGCCATAAGGTATTATAAACAATAAAGACACAATGAAAACACAGACCTCACCTTTTAAAACCAAACCAGAAAAACCAAACGGTCTTTTTGGAAATCATAGAATAGATGCCGGATCACTTCAGGGCAACATCGAAAACTTTATTGGAATGGCTATGGTTCCAACAGGTATCATCGGGCCGGTAAAAGTTCTCGGTTCGCAAGTAGATGGCGAATTCATGATTCCGCTTTCTACGACCGAAGGCGCATTGGTAGCATCGTATAATCGTGGCGCAAAAGCCTGTTTTGAAGCCGGTGGCGTAACCTCTGTCTGCGTGAACCAAGGCGTCCAACGTTGTCCGGTTTTCCGGTTTTCAAACCTTCGGGAAGTTCTTGTGTTTTCAGACTGGGCTTTGGGTCAGGTGGAAAACTTCAGGGAAATCACTTCACAATCAAGCCGGTTTGCCAGGTTGATCCAGTTGCGTTCCAACATAGAAGGGAATCATCTCACGCTCACATTTGAATTTACAACCGGCGATGCATCGGGACAGAATATGGTAACGTTCTGTACGGAAAGCATCTGTCATTATATACTGGAAAATACTCCGGTTCAGCCGCAACGTTGGTTTGTCGAAGGCAATTATGCTGGCGATAAAAAAGCAACGGCACTCTCGTTTTCAAATGTGCGCGGAAAAAAAGTGGTTTCTGAAATCATCCTTCCAAAATCGGTAGTCGAAAATACGTTAAAAACCACCCCAAAAGCAATGGCCGATTATTGGGTTTCGTCAACTCTCGGCGTCGTCCAAAGCGGTGCAATTGGCTTACAAGGTCATTATGCCAACGGACTTGCGGCTTTGTACATCGCGACCGGACAAGACGTAGCCTGTGTCTCTGAATCGGCTATCGGGATCACAAGAATGGAAATACTGGCCGACGGTTCGCTTTACGCAAGCGTCACTTTACCCGGACTAATCGTCGGGACGGTCGGCGGCGGAACGGGTCTGCCAACCCAAAAACAAGCGCTTGAACTTATGGAGTGTTACGGAGAAGGTAAAGCTGTGAAGTTTGCCGAGATTATCGGAGCTGTGATTCTTGGCGGTGAATTGTCTATTGCGGCGGCATTGTCGGCCGGGCATTTTTCATCAGCGCACAAAAAATTCGGAAGGAAAAACAACCAGTAAAGCCAGAAATCATGACCAATAAAGACAACATTTTTACCATCCCAAACGCATTGTCATTTTACAGATTGTTGATGGTTCCGGTAATCATCTGGACGTTGGTTTCACACAACCGAAGTTTGTTCATCACCCTAATCTGCATCAATTTGATCACCGATATACTCGACGGATTCATTGCCCGTACGTTCAATATGTCAACGGAGATTGGGGCACGATTGGATTCATTGGCCGACATCGGGACGTTCCTGCTTTCCATTTCAGGTTTCTGGATTTTCGAGCGCGATTTTGTCATCGAAAACCGGATTGCTTTTTTGCTTGTCTTTGGATTTTATCTTGTTCCGCAGTTTATTTCACTGGTCAGATTTCATCGTCCGACGAGTTTTCATCTGTACACAAGTAAAGCGCTCGGATACATCCAGGGCATTTTCATCTTTACTTTTTTCGTCTTCGGATACTGGAATGTCTATTTCTATTTCATGGTCGTGGCGAGTTGCCTGGCAGATTTTGAGGTGTTGCTTGTAGTGCTTTCTGTGTCAAAGCTAAGGTCGAATGCCAAAACCATTTTCCATGTTTTAAAAACCAAAGATCATGACGCTTTATAGTATCCTGAACATGATGTTCGTAATTGGCGCATTCGGAGTTCACAAAGCCAGCCGGAAAGTTGCAGATTCATCTGAAAAAAGAAAACAATGGATCAAGTTCTTGACTTATCTTGTCTTGGTTTTCGGACAGGTTTTCCTCATTTCAAAAAGTGCTTATGCATGGTTTGTCGTGGTTGTCATTTTCGGTGGATTTTATGAGTTGATCAACATTCGTAAATCGATAAAAACATTCGTCGTTGCCTTATTTTTATACGGGATTTTTGCCTTTGGCTATTGGACTTTTTTTAGTTTGACAGCTATTGAATGGCAGCAATTCCTGTTCGTGATCGTTATTACATTCGATGGCTATTCGCAAATTTCAGGTCAGCTTTTCGGACGCACCAAAGTCTTTCCCAAAACCAGTCCGAACAAGACGCTTGAAGGTATGGTCGGCGGATGTGCATCGGTAATCGTCACGTCGATAATTCTGAGCCAAATGCTTCAAATCGAATTGCGACAAGCTTTGGTTTCGGGATTATTGATCGGATTGTTTTCAATAGCCGGTGATTTTCTCGCATCGTTTTACAAAAGACAAAGTGGCGTCAAGGATTTCGGTAAGACAATTCCCGGACACGGCGGCATCCTCGACAGGTTCGACAGTTTGATCGTTGCGGCTTCCGCATTGTATCTGATGCGACTTACTCCCTGGTCTGATGCCGAAAGCTGGAATTGCATCGCTTATATTCTGGTTTTTCTACTGCTGTTTTTTGTGGCCGAAATCGGCTACCGAACTTTTAAGGTCAAAGCCGAAATCACACGCAAATTCGTCCATATTTTTTCCGGGTTGACTTGTTTGACTTTTCCGTTCTTTCTTGATAGTTGGATTTCTGTATTGGGACTTTGCTTCAGTTTTATTTTCCTGTTGATTGTAAGTAAAAAATACAATTTGTTGCCGTCAATAAATGCCATCGACAGAAAATCCAGCGGAAGCATTTTATTTCCGGTTTCCATTTTCGGATGCTTTCTGCTGTTTTATAAGAATCAGGATTATTTGGAATTTTATCTCCCGGTTTTGATTCTGGCTATTTGCGACCCGTTGGCTGCATTAGCCGGAAAACGTTGGTCTTATGGGAAATATAAGATTGGAAACGACTTTAAAACGATAGTTGGTTCTGCGGCGTTTTTGGCAAGCTGCTTTGCTGTTCTGATGCTTTCGGTTTGTTTTCCAGATGGCAATTTTTCAATCGACGCAATTACTAAATGTGTAGCAATCGCAATCGTCGCAACCCTGGTCGAGGCTTTCAGCAAAAACGGATATGACAATGTTTCGATTCCGTTGAGCGTGATTGCTGTAATGCAATTATTTGGTTAATAAAACAAAAAACCCGCCTTATCAGCGGGTTTCTATTTAGTCAGCGTTTTCTTCGCTTGGCTTTTCAGCTTGTGGAGCGCGTTCTTCACGAGGTCCGCGATCTTCTCTCGGACGGTCGTCACGACGGCCATCCCTGCGATCGTCACGTCTTGGTCCGCGATCGTTTCTGTCTCCTCTCGGGCGGTCACCGTCACGTCTTTCCGGACGCGGCGCATTCTCATCGCGTGGAGGTCGTGGCAACAATGCCTTTTTAGAAACGCGTTCTTTACGAGTCTTAGGATCTATTCCCATGTATTTCACTTCGAATTCGTCGCCCATGTTTACCAGGTCGGTTACATTCTCGGTGCGTTCCCATGCGAGCTCAGATACGTGAAGCAAAATCTCGTTACCCGGAGCATCAAGATATTCCACTACTGCTCCAAAGTCCATGATCTTGATCACTTTCACTTTGTAGCTGTCGCCAATTACCGGCTTGAACGTAAGCGCGTCGATCTTGGCCAATACAGCGTCGATTCCATTTTGGTCTGTTCCGAGGATTTCCACGATACCTTGCTCGTCTACTTCGTTGATAACGATCGTAGTTTTTGTCGCTTTCTGCAATTCCTGGATCACTTTTCCACCAGGTCCGATAAGCGCTCCGATGAAAGCACCAGGAATAGTGGTTTTGATGATTTTCGGCGCATGTGCTTTTACGCCTGCACGTGGAGTTGCCTGTACTTCAAGGAGTTTTCCAAGAATGTGCAAACGTCCGTCGCGAGCCTGGTTCAAAGCCTGCTCCATGATTTCATATTTCAATCCTTCGATCTTGATATCCATCTGGCATGCCGTGATTCCTTTTTCGGTTCCGGTAACTTTGAAGTCCATGTCGCCCAGGTGATCTTCGTCTCCTAAAATGTCAGACAATACAGCCCAACGGCCGGTCTTATCGTCCGAAATCAATCCCATCGCAATACCTGAAACCGGGCGGATCATCTGGATTCCGGCATCCATAAGAGCCAGTGTTCCGGAACAAACCGTTGCCATGGAAGAAGATCCGTTAGATTCCAATACTTCAGAAACCACACGAACAGTATACGGGTTCTCTGCAGGAATCATATTTTTCAACGCACGTTGCGCCAAATTTCCGTGACCTACCTCACGACGTGAAGTTCCGCGCAATGGCTTGGCTTCTCCGGTAGAGAAAGGAGGGAAGTTGTAGTGCAGGTAGAAATTTTCTTCACCTTGTTCAGATGGCGCGTCGATGATATTCGATTCGCGTGAAGTTCCCAACGTGACCGTAGCCAAAGCTTGGGTTTCACCACGTGTAAACAAAGCAGATCCGTGGACTGACGGAAGGTAATCTACCTCGCACCAGATCGGGCGGATTTCAGTCGTTTTACGACCGTCAAGGCGCAATCCCAAATCAAGGATTACGTTACGAACGGCTTCTTTTTGGGCGGACTTGAAATATTTTGAAATCAATTCCCCGAATTCGAGTTGCTCTTCTTCGCTGAATTCAGCTTTCAGATCTTCTTTGACCTGACCGAATTGCTCGCCTCGTTCTTGTTTTCCGGTACCTTGTTTGGCAATGTCATAACATTTGTCGTAAACGAAAGCTTTTACTTTTTCGTAAACTTCTTCGTTGTTTGCCTCTTCGTCGTATTCACGCACTTCTTTCTTTCCGAAAGCAGCCTGCAAACGCTCCTGTGCAGCAATCTGAACTTTAATGGCTTCGTGCGCGAATTTGATCGCCTCGACCATTTCTTTTTCAGAGATTTCTTTCATCTCACCTTCGACCATCGCGATGGAATCTTTGGAAGCTCCAATCATCATGTCGATGTCAGATTCTGCCAATTGTTCCATGCTTGGGTTAATGATGAATTCGCCGTTGATGCGGCCAACGCGAACCTCAGAGATCAACGTCTCAAAAGGAATATCGCTCAAAGCCAAAGCAGCCGAAGCCGCCAAACCTGCCAATGCATCTGGCATTACAGATTCGTCGTGAGACATGAGTTGGATCATCACCTGCGTTTCTGCGTGGTAATCATCCGGGAATAGCGGACGCAAAACGCGGTCAACCAAACGCATGGTCAACACTTCTTTGTCAGAAGGTCTTGCTTCGCGTTTGAAGAATCCGCCCGGGAAACGTCCGGCAGCTGCGAATTTTTCGCGGTAATCTACTGTAAGTGGTAAAAAGTCTACACCAGGGCTGGCTTTTCGTGCCGAAACAACGGTTCCAAGCAGCATGGTGTTGCCCATCTGGACAACAACGGAACCGTCGGCTTGTTTGGCTAGTTTTCCGGTTTCGATCGAGATGCTTCTTCCATCTCCCAAATCGATAACTTCCTTAAAAACTTGTGGAATCATAAATTCTTTTCTTGATTAAACAATGGGTCTTCGTTGTAGTTGTGTTGTTGTTGCTTGTGTAGTAGTTGTGGAAACCCAATGAAAAACCAAACTTTTTTTAAAAATGAAAAGAGGCGCGCGGGCACCTCTTTTCTAACTGAATTATTTACGAATATTCAATTCTTTAATGATTTCGCGGTAGCGGTTGATTTCTGTTTTCTTGAGGTAGTCAAGCAAACTTCTTCTTTTACCTACGAGTTTCACCAGTGAACGCTCTGTGTTGAAATCGTGACGATTCTTTTTCAAGTGCTCGGTCAGGTGATTGATACGGAACGTGAAAAGTGCAATCTGCCCTTCCGCTTTTCCGGTGTTTGCAGCTGTTTCCCCGTGTTTAGCGAAGATTTCTGCCTTTACTTCTTTAGTTAAATACATTCCAATATTATTTAAATGATTTTTATGTATGTAGCCGTCTTTCGGTTACGGGCGCAAAAGTACGTTTTTTGAATTAATAATTAACAATGAATAATGAATAATTTTAGAGAAAAGAAGCAAGAAGCAAGACTGGAGAAAAAAGAATGAGGTAGAAAATGTTGATAGCATTCGACGTTCACTATCACGGATAGTCTTGCTTCTTGCTTCTTTTCTCCTGCCTCTAAAAACAAAACTTCGCGATCAACACGTTGACCTCTTCCAAAAATCGTTCGTCTTGTTCTGTAAAGGCATCAAGTACTTCCGAATCGATATCGATCTGTCCTATGTTTTCGCCATTCACAAAAAGTGGTACCACGATTTCAGATTTCACCGTGAGCGAACACGCAATATAATTGTCCTGAGCACTTACATCAGGAACTACGAAATTCTGGTTTGAAACCGCGACCTGTCCACAAATGCCTTTGCCGAATGGAATCACCGTATGATCTGTCGGTTCGCCCACATAAGGTCCGAGAATCAGTTCTTCCTTGTCGCCATTCCTGAAGTAAAAGCCAACCCAGTCATAATATTCGATATTGTCATTGAGTAAATGGCATATCTGCAGTAATTTATCGTCTCTAAGCAAATTGGTACGCTTGAGAATGTCAAGTACTTTTGGTTTAAGTTCTTCGAAAGTCATATAGGTGTTTATTCGTTGATTTGATTGTTGTTTATCTGAGGCGTGGAGCAACTGCAAATTTAGCCCTTCATTGCCTCTTAATTTTTATAAATTTGTTAAAAAAAGATTGGAGCCTTTAAAGCAATATCGCCCGTTTTTTGTTTTCCTTGCCAAATTCTTCGGGGTTTATGCAGTGCTTACTGTGATCTATCGGCTTTATTTGAATACATTCGATCCTTCAAAGCTTGAAACAGATAGCATTACCTGGTCTGTAGCCAGGCAAACAAAATGGTTTCTTGAACTTCTCGGTCGCCAGTGTGAACTTGCGGCGCATTCGCAACAGCCATCTGTAAAACTGATACTCGACGGTCACTACATTGCGCGGGTCGTGGAAGGCTGCAATGCCATAAGCGTCATGATTCTTTTTGTGGCATTTGTGATTGCTTTCAAAGGAAAATGGCTCACTACAGCTTTGTTCATAGTTTCGGGAATTGTTATCATCCACATTTTAAATGTCTGGAGGATCGCACTTTTGGCTATGGCGTTGCTTCGGTTTCCGGAATCGGAAGGTGTTTTGCATGGTGTCATTTTCCCGGCTGTGATATATGGAGTTGTTTTGCTGCTTTGGATTGTCTGGGTCAATAAATTCTCGCTCAATGCAAAAAAGTAAGTTGAAGTTCCTGCGTTATGGCACTGCTGTTTTATGTGTGTTCGGATTGTTGTGCATTCGCGGATTTGAAACGAGTCTGTTCTATGATCCGCTCCACGATTATTTCCGGAACGATTATCTCACCGAGGAACTTCCGGCTTTCGATTTGTTGCCGCTGACGTTGAGTTTAAGTCTTAGGTTCCTTATCAATTCCGCTTTGTCATTACTTATTATCCGATTGCTTTTCCCGAATCAGAAAATCACCTGGCTCGCTATTTTGTACGCGATTCTGTTCCTGATTCTGGTCCCGATGTTTTTCAGTGTGTTGGCTTTCTGGCCGGAAAACAGATTTGCCTTGTTCTACATCAGACGCTTTCTGATCCAGCCGTTGTTCCTCTTATTGTTCGTTCCAGCATTGTATTATCAGCAAACCGTCGGATTAAAAAAGAGTTAACGGAATCTTGTGGCTTCTCATTTTTAGTACTTTTGCCACATGCTTGCAAAAAAATGTATCGGAATCTGGCTCACTGTGTTGCTTTTGGCTTCACAATCGGGCTTTGCATTCCATGTACATTATTGCGGAGGCGAAGTAGCATCTGTCAAGCCCATTTTCAATACATCCGATACAAAGGGATGCTGCGGCAAAATGGATAAAGCGCCTTCAGGTTGCTGCAAAGATAAAATCGTCAAAGCAGACAAAGGCCACGACAGTATCGTCAAGACGTTTTCGGTCTCTTTTGAAGCGATTGTGTTTCCGTCTGAAATTCCATCTGTCAACTACAAAAAACCAATAGTTCATTCGCGTCCGGAACTGCCGTTATCTTCAGGCTTCCACGCAAACGGACCGCCTTTATATTGCCTGTACAGCCAATATACTTTCTACGCCTGATGATTTGAACTTGTTTAAAAAACAATGTTTCACTTCATCAAATTTCTATGTATAAATATTTTTTGATTGTCTTGTTCGCAGCTATTCCGGCCTTAGCTCAGGAACCCGAACAAAAGGATACGCTGGCGACCGTTACGGTAAAAACGTCGTCAAGCAGCATTCGTAAATCACAGACTGCCGTTACCAATACACAGGTCATGACGAGCCGTGAATTGCTCAAAGCCGCGTGTTGCAACCTCGCTGAAAGTTTCGAGACCAATCCGTCTATCGATGTAAATTTCACCGATGCACTTACGGGTGCCAAACAAATCAAGATGCTCGGTTTGACAAGTCCGTATTTAATGATTACCGAGGAGAATATTCCATCTGTGCGGGGCGCTTCCCAAACATTTGGAATGACTTTCACGCCCGGAACGTGGGTCGAAAGCATCCAGATTACCAAAGGCGCGGGTTCTGTAGTGAACGGTTATGAAAGCATTTCGGGCCAGATCAACACGGAATTGATAAAACCCGCTACCGACATTCCGTTTTTCTTCAATATGTATGGATCGACCGATTCGCGATTGGAGCTTAACGGCCATTTCAATGAGCGGTTCGGCGATAAATGGAGCAGCAGCCTGTTTGTCCACGGTAACATGAGACGCATGCCGATGGATCAGAACGACGACGGGTTTCTCGATAATCCTATTTCCAGCCAAATCAACGTCATGAACCGATGGCAGTACAACAACGCCGAAAAAGGTTGGGTCAGTTTTATCACCGCCAGAGTCATGAACGATGAAAAACTGACAGGCGAAGTGGCTTCACATCATAATCCGTCAGCGACCGGTTTCTGGAAGTCTGAAATCAATACCCAACGCTATGATATCGCCACCAAAATAGGATATGTGTTTCCGGATATGCCATACCAAAGCATCGGTTTCCAGAATGCCTACAGCCGTCATGTGCAGGATTCTTATTTCGGAAACAATATATATAATATCGCTCAGGACAGTTTTTATTCGAACCTGATCCTGAATTCCATCATCAACAATACACGTCATAAATTTGCGGCCGGAATTAATTTTACGTTGGACAGATATCGCGAAAATGTAATCGTTCCCGGAATCGACAATAACTTTGACAGGATCGATAATTCGCTTGGCGCTTTCGCTGAATATACATTCGACAATTCAGACAATTTCAGTTTGATTGCCGGAATGCGTGCCGATTACCACAATCGTCTTGGTGTTTTTGCGACACCCAGATTGCATGTCAGGTATAATCCGTGGGCAGATGGAACGTTGCGTGCTTCTGCCGGACGTGGAAAACGGGCTGCCAATATTTTTGCCGAAAACCAACAGTTGTTTGCGAGTGCCAGAAGTTTCAGCATACTCGATTTGGGTGGTAAAATTTATGGTTTGGATCCGGAAATCGCATGGAATTACGGTATCAGTTTCAGCCAGAAGTTCAAGATTTTCGGGCAACCATCAGACATAGGTTTTGATTTATACAGAACAGATTTCAGCAATCAGGCTGTCGTAGATCTATACGCCAATGTGCATCAGGTTTCATTCTATAATCTGACCGGGAATTCATCTGCCACAAGCCTTCAGGTCGACTTCAATTACGAGCCGTTAAAACACCTGAACTTACGCACCGCATACAAATACTATGACATAGAAACCGATTACCTGTCAGGTACGAACCAACGTCCGTTGCAGGCGCGCCACCGGCTTTTTGCCAATGTTGAATTCGCGACGCATATCGATGACAAAGGGCACAGGTGGAAATTCGATACGACGTGGAACTGGACGGGCGAGCAGCGGCTTCCGACGACCGAAGGGAATTCAAGTTGGAATAAATTACCCGTCGATGCCAATCCTTTCAGTACCGTAAATGCACAAATGACAAGGTCATTTTCTTCTAAATTCGAAATGTATGCCGGTGTCGAAAACCTGACAAACTATCGTCAGGACAAACCCATACTTGGCAGTGAAAACCCGTTTGGCGCGGAATTCGACGCGTCGATTATCTATGCGCCTGTTTTTGGGAGGATGATGTATGCGGGGCTGCGGTTTAAGGTGAAGTAAGTGAGTTTGGAAGTTTGAGAGATCGGAAGATCGGAAGAAGGCAAGAAACAACAAATCAAGTTTAAATTTAATAATAGCATTATGAGAAATATATTGATCCTTTTGATGACCTTCGGTTCGTTGGTAACGGCATCGGCACAGGAAAAAAACAAGAACGCCAAATATTCTATTGAGGTCAGCGGGAATTGTGGCCAATGCAAAAAGCGTATTGAAAAAGCGGCGCTTTCCGTAAATGGCGTAAAGTCGGCTGTATGGAATGAAGAAGACGGAAAACTTTCGCTGATTCTGAACGAAGAAAAATCGTCATTGCTCGACGTAGAAAAAGCTATCGCAAAAGTCGGACACGACACGCCGGACGTGAAATCGACCGATGCCGATTATGAAAAGCTGCACAGTTGCTGTAAATATGATCGCGAAACGGGCCATTAAGTTTTAATTAAACTAAAGACCGGAATTGCCCCACCCGTAAATTATGCGTAATTTCACACTCTCTTTTATACACCAAAAACTACAATGAACGATTTTAGCTGGAAAGACCTTTTTGACCCTTTGTTTTACATCCATTTTGATATCAATGGAATAAAAGTGGGGCTTTTTATAGTGTTGTTCATTGTGTTTGCCGAAACCGGATTATTCGCCGGATTCTTTTTGCCGGGCGACAGTTTGCTGTTTCTTTCCGGAATCTACAACCGCGAATTGGTTGAGAATATTATGGTGGCCGACAGTGATTTCATTAATGTTCTTGTGCTTTCGGCTTTGGTAGGAGCGGCGGGAATCGTGGGGAATATGGTCGGGTATTGGTTCGGGGCCAAAAGCGGATACTATCTGTACAACAAAAAAGACAGCCTGCTCTGGAAACAGAAATACCTGATCCAATCCAAGGAATTCTTTGAAAAACACGGCGGACGTGCGATTATCTTTGCACGTTTCCTTCCCATCTTCAGGACGTTCGCGCCTATTGTTGCGGGGATTGTGCTTATGGATAAGAAGAAGTTTATGTTCTATAACATCCTGAGTTCCTGCCTTTGGTCATTCAGTTTGATTTTTGCGGGACACTATCTGTACGGCTTTTTGCTGGAAAAGTTCAACATCGACCTCAAAGAGCACATCGAACTTATCATTATTATTCTTGTTGCGATTACGATTGTTCCGGTGATTTTGAAGTTTGGGAAGAAAAGTCCGGTGGCTTCAGAAGACGAGGCTTCTAAAGAGTAATCCCTCTAGTGTAAGCGTTCTATTATTGCTGGAAACAGCAAATGGCGTTAACTAAATCTGCGACATTTTTTATGCGACAATTTATTTTGTCATTGTAAAGTTGTCACGTGTTTTTGCCGATTGTTTTTACCCGATTCATTTTGTTACACTTTGTTCTCTTAAGCAGTATTTTAAGATTTGATACATAAAAAATGTACTTAGGATATTTTGGCAATGAGTAAATTTAAGCCGGGGAGGGGCGAATGGTGTTCCCTACAAAATCCTGAAATCAGTTGTATACATTTTTTATGTACCAAATAGCTTCGCTTCAGTTCGGCTAAAGCCTCGGGTGTTAAATTTATTCCTTTGAATATCAGTAGATCGGTTTCTTGTGGGGAGTTTATAAAACATTTTGTGTCCAGTACATTCCCTTACTAATAATTCCATCTTGCAGATTGAAATAGAAGGCCATGCCTTTTACAGTCTCAATTTTTTCATGTAAAAAAATATCAGTCATTTTAGATAAAAACGTTCATTGGAATCCCATTTTACCAATAGTTTTTTACAATTGATTCATCCCAAAACCGATTTTGAGTATTTATTAGTCATTCTCCATCAAAAGAAATCAATAAAAAAGCTGCCCATTGCTGAGCAGCTTTCCTTTTATAAAAACTAAGATGATTCGAATTACATCATGCCTGGCATTCCGCCGCCCATTGGCATTCCGCCGCCGGCATTTTCTTCTTTGATGTCAACCAAAGCGCATTCGGTAGTGAGGATCATTCCCGAAACCGAGGCTGCATTTTCAAGCGCCACACGAGTCACTTTTTTAGGGTCGATGATTCCAGCTTTAAGCATGTCAACATATTCATCTGTTTTGGCGTTATAACCAAAATCGCCAGAACCTTCCGATACTTTTGCCACAACTACAGATCCTTCAAGACCTGCGTTTTCTACAATCGTACGCAATGGAGATTCCACCGCACGGGAAACGATCTGGATTCCGGTTGCTTCGTCAGCATTATCAGCCTTTACATTTGCCAAAGCCGATTTTGCCCGGAGAAGTGCCACGCCACCACCGGCAACGATTCCTTCTTCGACGGCCGCACGTGTCGCATGAAGTGCGTCGTCTACGCGGTCTTTTTTCTCTTTCATTTCAACTTCAGATGCTGCTCCAACATAAAGTACTGCAACACCTCCGGCTAATTTCGCCAAACGTTCCTGCAATTTTTCTTTGTCGTAATCAGAAGTCGTAGATTCCATTTGAGATTTGATCTGTCCAATACGGTTTTGGATCAATTCCGGGTTTCCGGCGCCGTTTACAATTGTCGTATTATCTTTGTCGATGGAGACACGTGAAGCGGTTCCGAGCATTTCCAACGTTGCGTTTTCCAACGTGTAGCCTCTTTCTTCAGAGATCACGTTTCCACCTGTCAGGATGGCGATATCTTCCAAAAGCGCTTTTCTGCGGTCACCAAAACCAGGGGCTTTAACAGCTGCGATTTTCAACGCGCCACGCAATTTGTTTACTACTAAGGTTGATAAAGCTTCCCCGTCGACATCTTCTGCGATAATCAAAAGCGGTTTCCCAGATTGTGCGATCGGCTCCAAAACAGGAAGCAGTTCTTTGAGTACAGAAATTTTCTTATCGTACAACAAGATATACGGGTTTTCGAGTTCCGCCTGCATTTTCTCTGTATTCGTCACAAAGTAGGCTGACAGATAACCGCGGTCGAATTGCATGCCTTCCACAACGTCAACATAAGTGTCCGTTCCTTTGGCTTCTTCAACAGTGATGACACCTTCTTTGCCTACTTTTCCAAAAGCGGTCGCGATCAGATCGCCGATTACTTCATCATTGTTGGCGGAGATTGAGGCCACTTGTTTGATTTTATCACTGTCGCTTCCTACTTCTTTGGATTGTGAAGCAAGGTCAGAAACGATGGCTTCAACTGCTTTGTCGATACCGCGTTTCAAATCCATTGGGTTTGCACCCGCAGCAACGTTCTTCAATCCTTCTTTTACGATTGCCTGGGCAAGGACGGTTGCTGTAGTTGTTCCGTCACCTGCAAGATCGTTGGTTTTGGAAGCAACTTCCTTAACCATTTGTGCGCCCATGTTTTCGAGCGCATCTTTTAATTCAATTTCTTTTGCCACCGAAACACCGTCTTTGGTTACGACCGGTGCGCCGAAGCTTTTTCCGATGATTACGTTACGGCCTTTTGGACCAAGTGTAACTTTTACTGCATTTGCCAATGCGTCGACACCGCGTCTCAGGCCGTCGCGTGCGTCAATGTCGAATTTTATATCTTTTGCCATTGTTATATGTTGATGCGTTTATTTGTTTTGTTATAGATCTGACTGTTTAAACGATTGCAAGAATGTCGTCTTCACGCATGATCAGGTAGTCTTTACCTTCTAGTTTAAGTTCTGTTCCGGAGTATTTTCCATATAGGACAGCATCACCAACCTTAACGGTCATGTCATGGTCTTTGGTTCCGTTTCCAACAGCGACAACTGTTCCTTTCTGTGGTTTTTCCTTGGCAGTGTCTGGAATAAAAATACCCGAAGCGGTCTGTGTTTCAGCGGCTACGGGTTCAATCAATACGCGGTCTGCAAGTGGTTTAATGTTTAAAGCCATACTCGTTTATTGTTTATTAAAATTATTTATTTTTTTATCGTCCGCCGCTTGTCGAAAAATATGCCATGCGCCTGAACCTGACATTTTTGCTTAAAAAAAATGCCAGCGTTGACAGGCTGGCATTTTAGACGGGATTGTTTCCGTATTATTTTGTAGCTGGTTCGGCTGGAGTTGCAGGAGCAGGCGTTTCAGTTGCAGGTTGTGTAGCTGCTGGCGTCGCCGTTTTGTCTGCTGCCGGCGTTGCGGTCTTGGGAGCCGTAGCTTCAAGGTTATCGATTACTTTGGATTCGCTTTGTCCCATCATTCCAGGGAAACTCAGTGTAGACAAAAGAATCAAAGCGATAAGGATCGCTGCAAGCGTCCAGGTACTTTTATCCAAAAAGTCGGTGGTCTTTTGAACACCACCCATCATTTGAGATCCGCCCAATGAAGAAGACAAGCCGCCACCTTTAGGGTTTTGAACCATTACTACCACTATCAGCAGAAAGCAAACTATGGTTATCAGGACCAGGAAAATCGCAAAATTGTTCATTTAATCAGGAATTTATATTTTTTAGTGTACGTATATCCAAAATTCGGTCTGCAAAGAAACTACTTTTTTCCGGATATTTCAAAATTAAAATTTCATACGCCTGAATTGCCTTGTCGTACTTTTTTTGTTCAAGGTAAACCCGCGCCAGTGTTTCGGTCATCAGGTATGAATTGTCTACCGCCCGGCTAGGCTCTACGCTTAAAGCAGGCAACGGCAGGTCTTTTTTTACAGGTGGAATCTTCGGATTATTCTCTATGAAACGATCAATCAGTTCGTTTTTTTTTTGGCGTTCTTCATTCAGATCGCCGTCAGTGTTTTGTGCTGTTTCTTCTTCTGAATCTGGTTGCGGATTTTCCCTTTGGATAGGATGGAAGGCAGAAAGTTGCAACCATTCCTGGAATGAATGTTTCTCGTCTTGTGAGAAATCAAGCGGTTTTCCTATTCCGAGTTTTTCATCGGCAGCTATTTGAGGGACAGAAACGGCGGCGGCTTCCGGTGTTTCAATTATTTCTTTCGATTCCGGAATGTCAGCCGGTTCTTCTGTTGCAGTTTCAATTTCGGGTTCTGATTCGACTACGGTATAATCCACTGTCGCTTCACGAATGGAATCCAATATGGAAAGCGTCGCTGGATCAGACAGAAACGTAATCGTCTCTTCTTCTACTTCCACATTCGCAGCTTCAATAGTCGGTTCTTCTATGATTTCGTCCGGTTTTACTTCCTCGGAAATATTTTCGGTAACCGGCAAATCGAGCAATTCCTGTTGTTTGTCCTCAAAAATAGTTCTGGTGACCGAATGGAATTGATTCGAGGTAATGAAATCAAACAACACACCTCTGTCCGAAGTATAAGCAGCCGTAACCTTCAAAGCGTAGTTGTATCTGAAACTGTCTTCCTTATAAAGACCTTTGAGTCGCAAAGCACGGGCAGACTGGAAATATGGGAATTCCGTCACGATTTTGTCCAATTCCTCCGTGTCATGCGCAGTGACGGCATCGGGGTGATTGAGCAGATATGTATATTCGGACAGGTTCACGTAATTTGGATCAGAAGGGGAAATTAGCAAAAATCGGCGAAATAATCACATTACCATTTGGCCAGCGAATCGTTGAAAATATCTTGGGTTATCCGTTCGAAAATCACGTCAAGTGCGGTAGTCAAAGGTGCACCGACCAATTGTACATTGGCATCGTAATCATAAAAAAATGAAAACCGCTTTTCAAAGTTGTCGTCTTCCTTTTTCTTATTGGTAAAGCGCACCATCACGGAAATGGTCAAGCGGTTCTGGGCCGCACGCTGGTTTGCAGTTGCCGTCATTGGCGTAATGCGGTAATCGGTTATTTCGCCTTCATAAAGCAGGTCGCCGTTGGAATTCGTCAGGCTCAGGTTGGTCTGGTTCTGGATCAGATCCTGTAACTCCAATGTGAACGTACGTTCTATTCCGGGCTCGATGATTTCCGCATTGTTCTGGAAATAATTCACCTGGAACGTATCGGCATCTATTTTTCCGGTTCCGGTAAAGTTGTAAACGCTGCATCCGCTGAAAAGGAAAAGTACAGGTAATAATAAAAATATCTTTTTCATTTTCAGTTTATTGCAGGTCGAATTGTTTGATTTTCCTATACAGTGTGCGTTCCGAAATACCGAGTTCATTGGCAGCGGCTTTGCGTTTGCCTTTGTTCCTGTCCAACGCTTTCTTGATCATTTCCATCTCTTTCTGTTCGAGACGCAGCGTTTCTTCTTCCTCGACCGTTTCGGCAAAATCGTAATCTTCATGTCTTGGAACAACAGGCTGTGGCTTTTGCGTCGGAAATACGGAAACACGTTGCGGCATATCATATTCCTGTTGGTCGTCGCCATAAATTTTACGGATAAGCCCCGGATTCGATTGCTGCACTTCGGCTCCTCCGTTTTTCATGAGTTCCATGGTAAGCTTTTTCAAATCGTTGAGGTCGCTTTTCATGTCGAACAGCACTTTATAGAGAATCTCCCTTTCGGTAGAAAAATCGCTGTCGTTCTTTTTATCGGATATTACCTGTGGCAATGAATTTCCGTCCGAAGGCAAATACGACATCAATGTATTTCCGGAAATCTCGCGGTTCGTTTCCAAAACCGAAATCTGTTCGGCCACATTCCGCAGTTGACGGATGTTTCCACTCCATCTGTAACGTTGCAATTGTGCGATTGCCGATTCTTCGAGGCGTATTGGTGGCATCTTATATTTGTGGCCAAAATCAGCGGCAAACTTGCGGAACAGCAAATGAATGTCATCCTGGCGGTCGCGCAACGGCGGCAACTGGATTTCTACCGTGCTCAACCGGTAATACAAATCTTCACGGAATTTTCCTTTTGCGATCGCATCGGCCATAGGCAAATTCGTCGCGGCCACAATGCGGACGTTCGTCTTCTGGACCTGGCTCGAGCCGACTTTTATGAATTCGCCGTTTTCAAGCACACGAAGCAGCCGGACCTGTGTCGTCAGCGGCAATTCACCAACTTCGTCGAGGAAGATCGTCCCGCCGTCAGCCACTTCAAAATAGCCTTCACGCGTGGAAGTCGCGCCGGTAAATGAGCCTTTTTCGTGTCCGAAAAGTTCTGAATCTATCGTTCCTTCCGGAATAGCACCGCAGTTCACTGCGATGTATTTTCCGTGCTTCCTGTGAGAAAGCGCATGGATTATTTTTGGGATGCTTTCTTTACCGACGCCGCTTTCGCCGGTCACGAGTACCGAAATATCGGTCGGAGCAACCTGGATCGCTTTTTCTACGGCGCGGTTGAGTTTCGGGTCGTTCCCGATAATCTCGAAGCGTTGTTTTATGGATTGGATTGATTCCATATTTATTAAGAGAATAACAATTCCAAAGGTATGCCCGTTAGAAATTGTTGTTTTTATCTGGAGCTTTTTCCGGCTATCCGCTATATCTTTTGCGCTAAAGGGCGCTGCAAAAGGATGTCGCTTCTATCCGGGCTAGGCTCTCGTTTTTATTGCATCTTTTCCGAATACCCAATCGCCTCGCCAATCAATGTCGCACTCGTACATGAATTGATACGGACCAATACGAAATCGCCTGGTTTGTAATTTTCTTTGGGGAAAACGGCAACGGTATTCTGTGAATTGCGTCCGCTCCAGTGTGCATCGGAACGGTGCGATTCTTTTTCTATGAGTACTTCCACAACCTGCCCGATGAATTTATTGGTACAGTTGTGTGACAGGTCACGCTGTAGGTCTACCACTTCCTGCAAACGACGTTTTTTTACCTGTTCAGGTACGTCGTCTTCAAGTTTTCTTGCTGCCAACGTTCCGGGTCTTTCTGAATAGGCGAACATAAAGCCGTAGTCGTAGTTCACATATTTCATTAGCGAAAGTGTGTCTTGATGGTCTTCTTCGGTTTCAGTTGGGAAACCGGTGATCATATCCTGTGAAATGGCACAATCGGGAATAATCGCGCGGATCTTGTCAATCAGTGACATGTATTCTTCACGGGTGTGCTGGCGGTTCATTTCCTTCAGGATTCGCGTGCTTCCGCTTTGGACCGGCAAATGGATGTAGTTGCATACGTTATGATGTTTCGCAATCACGTGTAATACTTCTTCGTGCATGTCCTGTGGATTCGAAGTCGAGAAGCGGAAACGCATCTTTGGAAACATTCGGGCACACATATCAAGCAGCTGGGCAAAATCCACAGCCGTCGCTTTTTGCATGTCCGAAGCTTTGTCGTAATCTTTCTTGAGTCCGCCACCGTACCACAAATAGCTGTCTACGTTCTGGCCCAAAAGGGTGATTTCCTTGAAACCGCGATCGTACAAGTCGGTGATTTCTTCCAGTATGCTTTGTGGTTCACGGCTGCGTTCGCGTCCACGGGTAAACGGAACCACACAGAACGTACACATATTGTCGCATCCGCGTGTAATCGAAACAAAAGCGGTGACGCCGTTGCTGTTCAGTCGTACAGGGGAAATATCGCCGTAGGTTTCTTCTTTGGAAAGGATGACGTTGATGGCATCGCGGCCTTCTTCGACCTCGGCAAGTAAATTCGGTAAATCTTTATAGGCATCCGGCCCTACGACAAGATCGACGATTTTTTCTTCTTCCAGGAACTTGCTTTTGAGGCGTTCGGCCATACAGCCAAGCACGCCCACCTTCATCCCCGGATTGATTTTTTTGACCGCATTGTATTTTTCAAGACGCTTGCGGACAGTCTGTTCGGCTTTGTCGCGGATGGAACAGGTGTTGACCAAAACCAAGTCTGCTTCTTCGAGAAGGTTCGTGGTATTATAACCCTGACCGGCAAGGATGGATGCTACCACCTCGCTGTCGCTAAAGTTCATCTGGCACCCGTAGCTTTCAATGAACAGCTTCTTGGTATTCGTCGGATTTTGTTCGAGCACGAGGCTTTCGCCCTGCTTGTCTTCTTCGATAATCTTTTCCATAGTAGGCATTCGGAACAAAAAATTCAGAACGCAAAGATACTATAAAACTATTGTGTGACAACTTGGCAGTCGTTACTATTTGTGCATCACCTTTATATTGGTAGACCGGCCTTGTGTATCCGTAAGCCGTACCATGTAAATTCCGGCGCTGTAACCTGACATGTCTATGGAAAATGCATCAGATGAAATACCCGCAGATTGCAGTCGGCGTAAATTCATATCGTACACTTCGAAATGGGCAATCGGGAGTTTCGCGTTGATATGGAAATCGGTGCTGACCGGATTCGGATAATAACGAAGGATTTGCTCATCGGCACCATCCAAACCGAGCGTTTCACAGTCAATTTCGGCTTCCCATCCGCCTTCGTTCACAAATTGATCAGATACGAAATAGAACGTCAATGCTCCTGTTGCATGAGTCGAAGTCACTGTACCCGGGGAATCTGTTCCCGAACCAAAATAAATCAATGGGTTCGTGCTGTCGGGTCCGTCATAGATCCGAAAGAAATCATAGTCTTCTTCTGTTGAGAAATAAGTGAAATTAGCTGTGACCGTATGTCCCGGCTGTGCTGGATAAATGGTGACGAGCGTCGTTTCTTCATCCGCATAATTATCGTCTACACCGCCGCTGTCGGTAAACAAGGCTCCGGCGCAATAATCAGGTTGGGTACAAAAAGTAAGCGGTCCGGCAATTTCAGAAGTCGTCGCTCCGCAAACTGACCTTATGTAAAAGTCATAGCATACATTCGATGAAAGTCCCGTTACGGTCAACGGAAGCGAAGCCGTCGTATTCCATGCAGAACCAATCACGTTTCCTTCTGGAACAACCATATATTCCCAACTTTCGGCACCTGAATTCTCGTTCCACTCAAAAGTCGCCGAATTGTTGTTGACGAAAAGCAAATCGAGGTTGTTCGGTTGTGCGGCACATGCAGGAAGCGGTTCACACGTAAACGAAATGTCCCAGCCGGCTTCGGTAACGAATTCGTCCGATACAAAAACAAAAGTCAATGCACCTGTGATGTGCGTGGAAACAATATTGGCCGGAAGAAAATCGCCGCTGCCGTAAAACAGTAATTCACCATTGGTATCAGGGCCGTTATAAACCGACATGAAATCGAAATCTTCCTCCGTCGAGAACAAATTGAATGTAGCCACAACCCGTTCGTTGAGCTGTTGCGGGAATATGACGGTAGTGTAGGACTGATCGTTCGGATAACTGCCGTTGATTCCGCCCGTATCATAAAAATGGGCACCGGCGCAGTAATCCAGCTGGGTGCAAAAAGAGAATGGGCCACTCAAAGCCGAGTTTCCGGACGAGCAATTCGACTTGACATAAAAGTCATAGCAGCTTACGGGAGAAAGATCCTGGATCAGGAACGGGTTGGTCGATGCAGTCACGAAAGTTCCGGTTGGCCCACTGTTTTGCGGAACGACCATAATTTGCCAACTCGAGCTTCCGGTAGTGTCCGTCCAGGCAAGAGTCGCTGTGGTCGAAGTAGCGTTCAGGATATGGATGTTTGATGGGGAAGCACAGGCAGTCGTAAAGGAATAAGGCGAAGTGTAATTGCCTGTTCCGCAACTGTTGACTGCGCGAATTCTCCAGAAATATGTGGAACTGTCGGTCAAATCGGAAAGCGTCAGTGTGTTTCCTGACAACGATTGCTGTTGGATGATATTGGTAAAAGACGCATCGGCGGAAACCTGAACCTCGAATTGCTGTACGTTGGTATCTGCCGCCCATTGCAGTGAAACCGGTTGTGAAATGCTTCCAATTCCGTTTGCAGGTGAAATGATGGCTGGCACAGTAACAATCGGTTGATATATTTCGAGCGTCAACGGAAAACTGAAATCTCCATTGGCCGAATTTCCGACAATGTTGAAATTGTATATCCCCTGAGACAATGTCTGGACTCCGTTAAGGTTTACGGTAAAAGTTCCCGCTGCTGTCATGTTCGACGGACTGATGGAAGCCGTTACGCCGGTTGGAAGTCCCTGAGCCGTCAATGTAATATTCCCAGAGAAATTATTCCGGGTATTGAGGTTGAACTGATAGGCGGCTTCTGTACTTCCCTGGCAGAGTGAAAGTGTATCCTGCGTGGCTTCAAACCAGAATTCCTTGATTGAAACGCCGGAAACGATAAGCGAATATGGCTGATTTCCGCCCTGAAGGTTGCCTTTATGCGAAACCCGAATCGTATAATTTCCGGACGGAAGGGCAATCTGGGCGCGTTCGACGTTATCGACTAGGTTATCTCCGGTAGTTGCGGCTGCTGTAACGTTGGCAGGATCCAGTTTCCAGGGATAGATTGTATTTCCATTTTGGATGATACGTATGTCGAGGTCGTTGACAAGCTTCGAAGCCGGGTCGTCAAGAATGTCATTCGATGGAGCCGCTGCGGGATCTGTCCAGCAAATCGTGGCAAACATAGGCTCATCGCCCAAAGCGGTCACGTTTAAGTCATATGTTTGTCCTTGATTCAGCGTGTTTTCTGAAATATACGATTGTAATCCTTTTTTGGTGATGACCTGTGCAGCGGCGCCTGCATTGATAAGTCCCCATCCGAAAGCGTAATCAGGGCCAGGGTCATTTCCGGCTTCATCGGCCGTATGGATCGCCAATCCTCTCAACGTGGCGGCACGCATGAACGAATTGTTTTTTTGCTGATAATATTGCTGGAGGAGTAACAAGGTTCCGGTAACGCCCGGTGAAGCCATGGATGTTCCGGAAAGACTTCCGTAGCTGACGATGGATTCATTCGTAGAGGATAAAACATTGACGCCTTTGGTACACAAATCAGGTTTGATGCGTCCGTCATCAGTTGGGCCCCAACTGCTGAAACCTGACATGACCACAGATGCAGGGCCTTCATAATCCAGTACCTCATTTACGGCGGCTACGACCACTGCGTTTTTGCTTGTGGCGTGCCCGGCAAGCAAGTCGTATCCGTTTTTTGTGAGGTTGTAATTTCCACGACTGTTACCTGCTGCACAAACGAATTGATAGTATGGCGCATTGAACATCACCTGATCAAAAGCCGCCGATTCCTCATCGTATTTTCCCCATTGGTAATCGTCTAAAAAATCTGGGTTGTAACCATAGGAATGGTTGGATAGCAACAAACCATCGGCTGCTGCCTGGGCGGTTTCAGAAACATCATTGTTCCAGTCATAAGAGTGCCCGAAAGCTTTGTAAGCCATGCCCCGTGCGGCTCCTTCCTGTACCTGATCTGTCCCGATTACGGTTCCGCAAACGTGTGTGGCATGGTAATGAGTCTGTGTAGCTCCATCCATTACGGTAAGTCGTCCGCTGAAAATCTCATGCTCAGGAAAACCTGATCCGGCATCCCAGATTCCGGCAATCATGTTTTCTCCGTTGATATTGAGTCCTAAAGAACCGCCAGTGTACAACGTATTTGCCCGCGATGTAATTCCTGAGCCGTAATTATAAGTGGAAAAGTAAACTGGTTTGTCTCCGTTCCTCAGACCGACGAGTTGTGAATAACTTCCACTTTTTTCAATGATTGCCGGCCAGCCATATTGCTTTGAAAGTTGGAAGGCCCGCTTTTTTTGTTGTAGGAATTTCTGACTACTTGCAGTAGCGAATCGTTGCAGTGAAACCGTGTTGGTTTTGGATTTTATTTCTTCGCGTTGCTGAGGTGTCTGGGAGAGGAGAAGGCTCGGTAAAAAAATGAGCGCTAGCCATTTATTCATAGGTTCAGGGAAATTTTCAGGCGCAATAATACGCAATATTCAATTACGAAAAGCATGTGATTTAGGATCTGCGGTTTTAGGTATAAAAGTGTACCTATATATATAGGTATAACAGTAAATGAGAAATCGTAAAATTGGTATTGGATTTTTTCTTCTACTTTTGCCGCAAACAAAAAGGTAAATGGCAAAGAACTTAGTAATTGTGGAATCACCGGCAAAGGCCAAAACAATTGAGAAATTCCTGGGCAATGATTACCAGGTCGAATCAAGTTACGGACATATAGCCGATTTGCCGTCAAAGGAAATCGGGGTCGATGTTACCAAAGGCTTTACTCCCAAGTATGAAGTTTCCCCAGAAAAGAAAGTTTTGGTAAAAAAACTTAGGGATCTTTCCAAGAACGCCGATATGGTCTGGCTCGCTTCCGATGAGGACCGCGAAGGGGAAGCGATTTCCTGGCACCTTGCCGAAGAACTAAAGCTCGACAAGAACAAGACCCGCCGTATCGTATTTCATGAAATCACCAAGCCTGCCATATTAAAGGCTATAGATAACCCGAGAGGAATCAATTATAATCTGGTCGATGCACAACAGGCACGCCGTGTCCTTGACCGTTTGGTCGGGTATGAACTATCTCCGGTTTTGTGGAGAAAGGTAAAAGGTGGATTGTCTGCCGGACGCGTGCAATCGGTAGCAGTACGATTGATAGTGGAGCGTGAAAGGGAAATCCAGAACTTCAATGCCCAATCTTCGTTTTCCGTATCAGCCGAATTCACGAATGAGAGCGGGAAATCGTTCAAAGCGAAACTCGGAAAGAACTTCGCCACCCAACAGGAAGCCGAAGATTTCCTGAAACGCACGAACGGTTCACACTATAAAGTATCGGAACTGGAAACCAAACCGGCCAAAAAATCACCGGCGGCTCCGTTTACCACATCTACTTTACAACAGGAAGCCGCAAGAAAATTGTATCTGCCTGTCGGAATCACTATGCAGCTTGCGCAGCGGCTGTATGAAGCCGGACTTATTACGTATATGAGAACGGATAGTGTCAATCTTTCAGATGAAGCGATGTCGGCCACTAAAAAAGAAATCATCTCATCATACGGTGAAGCGTTTTCAAAACCGAGAAACTTTGTCACCAAAAGCAAAGGCGCGCAGGAAGCCCACGAGGCAATCCGGCCGACCGATATGTCTCGCCACACGGTTTCCATAGACAGGGATCAGGCTCGTCTGTATGATTTGATTTGGAAAAGGACTATCGCCTCACAAATGAGCGATGCCGAACTCGAAAGGACTGTAGCAGGAATTTCATCGAACCAACATCCGGAAACGTTTACGGCATCTGGTGAAGTTTTGAAGTTTGAAGGATTTTTGAAAGTCTATCTCGAAGGACAGGACGATGAAGAGGAAGAACAGGAAGGAATGTTGCCGGCTCTGAGACTGAACGAAAGCCTGAAAGCTGTATTGATATCGGCAACCCAAAGATATTCGCGCCCGGCGTCAAGATATACCGAAGCTTCTTTGGTGAAGAAACTCGAAGAACTTGGGATCGGTCGTCCGTCGACATACGCCCCAACCATTTCGACCATCATCAACAGGACTTATGTCGAAAAAGGGAATATGGAAGGAAGCGAGCGTAAGTATGTGCAGCTGACACTTTCAAATGGGAACGTCGAAACAAAAACGCTTACCGAAGTTACCGGATCTGATAAAGGGAAATTGGTTCCGACCGATATCGGAACGATTGTAACGGACTTTCTGGTCAAAAATTTCGAATCAATTATGGATTACAACTTCACGGCCAAGGTCGAGGAAGATTTTGATGAAATCGCAGCCGGGAATCAGTCTTGGTCATTGATGATGCGGGAATTTTACGATGGTTTCCATCCGCAGGTCAAAGAAGTGGAAGAAAATGCCGAGCGTGAAAGCGGAGAGCGTATACTTGGAACCGATCCGAAAACCGGAAAACCGGTCAGCGTTCGTCTGGGTAAATTTGGGCCGATGGCACAGATTGGCGATGCAACCGACGAGAATAAGATATTTGCGAGTCTGAGGTCTGACCAGAACATTGGCAGTATCACACTTGAAGAGACATTGAACCTTTTCCTGCTCCCGAAACAACTCGGTACCTATAAAGGTGAAGACATAGAAGTAAGCAACGGTCGATTCGGGCCTTATGTGCGTCATGGAAAAACATTTATCTCATTGCCGAAAGGCGAAGAACCCTTGGATGTGACTTTCGATCGCGCCACAGAACTTATCGATGAGAAGAACAGGGCAGATGCGCCTATTGGCGAATACCAGGGACATGGTGTCCAAAAAGGAGTGGGTCGGTTCGGGCCTTTCATCAAATGGAACGGCATATTTATCAATGTGAGCAAAAAGTATAATTTTGATAATTTGTCTGCGGCTGATATCGCTCAGCTTATAGAAGAAAAGCTTCAGAAAGACGAAGACAAGCTCATCCATAACTGGGAAGCGGAAGGTATCAAACTTGAAAAAGCACGTTGGGGCCGATTCGTGCTGAGCAAAGGAAAAATCAAAATTGACCTCAATAAGGATTTCAAGGCGGATGCATTGACTCTGGAACAAGCCCAGGAACTGATTGCGGCAAAAACACCCGCCAAGAAAACGGCGGCGAAAAAGACAACCGCAGCGAAAAAGCCATCGGCTAAGAAACCTGCCGCTAAAAAAACAACAGCAGTCGCTAAGAAAAAATAAGTATGGAATTCGATTTTCTGTCACCGGTAGATCAGCACACTTTAGATTTTGTAAAAGAACTTTCGGGTCAGCACTTGGGGAGTAAAGTCACGTTTCATTCGGAAGCGGATTTTCCGGATATGGATCAAATACGTATCGGGATAATTGGTGTTTGTGAATCACGTGGCTCCGGATCTTTGGTTCGGACTATGGATTTGTCGCGTTTCCGGCGAGAACTGTATTCGCTTTATCCCGGAAACTGGGAAGTATCGATTGCCGATTTGGGCGATATTGATGCAGGCGATTCATTGTCGGATACATACTATGCGTTACAGAAGGCTTGTGAAGGTTTGTTGAAACGGAATATATTACCCGTCGTAATCGGCGGATGCCAGGATTTGACGTATGCTATGTACCGTTCGTATGATAAGCTGGAACAAATGGTCAATCTGACCTCGGTCGACAGTAAGTTTGATTTTGGAAAAGGCGATGACAAAGCCAAGCCAAGCCACAACTATATTTCGAAGATTATCCTGGACGAGCCGAACAACCTTTTTAATTTTACCAACCTCGGTTTCCAGACTTATTATAATTCGCAGGAAGAAATTGACCTGGTCGATAAATTGTATTTTGATGCCTATCGATTGGGAGAACTTTCAAATAACATCACTTTGGCGGAACCTGTTTTCAGGGATTCTGATTTGGTGAGCTTTGATCTTTCGGCAGCTTCATCTGCAACGACCGGAAATTTCGATCCGTTCGTCCCAAATGGATTTAATGGTAAAGAGATGTGTTCACTGGCACGTTATGCCGGCATCAGTGACAAGGTTTCCGCTTTTGGGATTTTTGGTGAAGAACTTTCCGGGTCAGAAGCGTGCATCGCCGCTCAATTGGTTTGGTACTTTATAGAAGGATCGCATTATCGTTCCAATGAATATCCGTTCGGTGACAGGAATACTTATTTAAAGTATATCGTTCCTTTGGAAGATGAAGAGCTGGTTTTTTACAAAAGTGACAAAACAGATCGTTGGTGGATTGAAATTCCGCACCCTTCCGGCGGTCATACTAAACTAAAAAGAAATACGTTATTACCGTGTTCTTATGAAGAGTATCTCGCGGCTTGCAACAATGAATTGCCTGAACGCTGGTGGAAAGCTCAACGGAAAAATCTGATAGGCTAAAAAGGTTACAGTTATTCATGTAACTACATCGTTTTCGTAAGATTTGGATTACAATATTTTTACATTTGTGCATTTTATCGATATTTTTTTGCATTTTATCGATAAAAAATTTTTTTATTAAAAGTAATAATTCTACATTTGACCTCGTTATCAAATTTGTTTTGTATTTAATTGTTTTTTTAAAAAATTATGGATACGTTTACGCCCTTAAAAAAGAAAATACACTTAACCCAAATTTATATGAAGAAATTCGTTGCATTCTCAGCAATTTTCGCATTCTTGGCCAGCTGCGGTAGTTCCGACAAAGGCGAGCTGGTTGGTGTGAAAGGTAAGAAATGGCACCCTGAGCAACCTTACGGTATGACTTTGGTTCCTGGTGGTTCATTCATCATGGGTAAGTCAGATGATGACTTGGCGAATGTTCAGGATGCTCCTACTAAAACGGTCACTGTTCGTTCTTTTTATATGGACGAGACAGAAATCACGAATAGTGAGTACCGTCAGTTCGTAGAATGGGTTAAAGATTCTACTATACGTGTCCGATTGGCCATTCTTGCTGACGAAGTCGGTGGCGGAGGCGCTGCCGGAACAGGTGGCGGTGGCGGTGGAAAAGGCGGAAGTATTTCTGACTTTGCTTTCAATGACCAGGATCCTGCTAAAATGACTCCGTACGATAAATATATGTATGAGAATTATTATAGTGTAGGTACTGGTGATGATCCGTATGCCGGAAGAAAATTGAACCACAAAGTGAAGCTTCATACAGATACGGCCAAGTATCCGGATGAATATTACACTGAGGTGATGGATAGTATGTATTTGCCTGCTGCTGAGGCTTATAATGGTCTTCGTACTATTGACGTAAATAAATTGCAGTTCCGTTATACCTGGATGGATATTCAGGCTGCCGCCAAGGCTAAAAAAGGAAAGCGCTCTGAATTCATAAAAACTGAAAAAGTAGGTGTTTATCCAGATACTACCTCGTGGATTAAAGATTTTGCTTACTCATACAATGAGCCGATGCACAACGATTACTTCTGGCATCAGGCATACAGCGAATATCCTGTTGTTGGTGTCACTTGGAAACAGGCTAAAGCATTTTGTGCATGGAGAACCCTAAACAAAAATGCTTATATCAAAAAGAAAAAAGGACGCGACTTAATCAATACTTTCCGTCTTCCTACAGAAGCTGAATGGGAATATGCTGCCCGTGGCGGACTCGAGTCAGGAACATATCCTTGGGGTGGTCCTTATGCAAAAAATGATCGCGGTTGTTTCCTTGCGAACTTCAAGCCTAACCGTGGTGATTATGCGGCTGACCAAGCGCTATACACTGTAGAGGCAAAATCATTCGAGCCAAATGGTTACAACTTGTATAATATGGCTGGAAACGTGTCTGAATGGACAGATTCGTCTTACGACGCGGCAGCTTATGAATATGTTTCTACAATGAACCCGACTGTAGGCGATTTGAAAAATATGCGTAAAGTAGTTCGCGGTGGTTCATGGAAAGATGTTGCTTACTATCTTCAGGTTAGTACACGTGACTTTGAATATGCCGATACTGCCCGCAGTTATATCGGATTCCGTACTGTCCAGGATTATATGGGTATGAACGTGACTGGCAAAGCGCCAAAGAGATAATCAAATTAACCAACTTTTTTATATTAACTTAACTTAACTAAAATTATTTATTATGGCACTATTGAGTCCTAAAGTGATGAATTTCTGCTACGGTATGGGAGCAGCAGTTGTAATTGTAGGAGCGCTTTTTAAAATTCAGCATTATCCTGGAGCTGGTCCACTTTTGATTGTCGGACTTTTAACAGAAGCGTTGATTTTCGGTCTTTCTGCTTTTGATCCTGTAGCCACTGAACTTGACTGGTCATTGGTATATCCTGAATTGGCTGGTGGAGAAGCAAAAAAGAAAGATGCTAAAAAAGAAGATCCTAAAGAAGCTCAGGGATTGCTTTCTCAAAAATTGGATAATCTATTGAAAGAAGCTAAAATCGATGGCGAATTAATGGCCAGCCTCGGTAACAGTATCAAAAACTTCGAATCTGCAGCTAAAGGAATTTCTCCAACAGTTGATTCAATCGCTTCACAAAAGAAATACAGCGAAGAGCTTACATTGGCTGCCGCTCAATTGGAATCTTTGAACAGTTTGTACAAAGTTCAATTGGAGAGTGCTTCAAGAAATGCTCAAATCAACCAGGAAGTTGCTGAAAACAACCTTAAACTGAAAGATCAAATGCAATCACTTACCTCTAACTTGTCTTCATTGAACAATGTTTACGGTGGTATGTTGTCTGCAATGGGAAGAAACTAATTCCGATCATTTTTTATAAACGAAAACTAACTAATCGAAAAAAATGGCAGGAGGAAAATTAACCCCACGGCAAAAGATGATTAACCTGATGTATCTGGTTTTCATCGCGATGTTGGCATTGAACATGTCAAAAGAGGTTCTATCGGCTTTTGGCTTGATGAACGAAAAATTTGAGTCTTCTAACACGGCTGCTACCAAACTTAATAAAGATATGCTCGATGCCCTTGATCTTAAGGGTAGTGAGGATGCGAGCTTTAAAGAAGCAAAAGTAAGGGCAGATAAAATTGCTGGAATTACTAAAAAATTCTATGATTACATCGGGTCTCTTAAATCTTATGCGACTAAAGGTGTAGAAGTTAATCCTGAGACCAAAAAACTCCCTTACGAAGCTATGGACAAGGGTCCTGGAATCGATGAAGGTTGGTTTAGTGGAGATAACTACTCAGCAAAAGGTAAAGAAATTGTTGCAACTATTGATCAGTTTAAGGCTGATATCAAATCTGTCTTAGGAGGCGATAAAAAATACAGTTCAATCGTTTCTGAAATTGAGTCTAAATTTGATACTAAAGACGTTGTAAATGGAGAAGGTATCAAATTGAGATATCTGAACTATCACTTCGAACATTTTCCTGCAGTAGCTTCTTTGGCTTATCTTTCTGCCATGCAAGCTGATGTTAAAAAGGCTGAATCTGATATTTATTCTGCACTACTTGGAAAAGCGGCTGTTGCTGCTGCTTCCATGAGTAACTATACTGCTATTGTCGTTCTTGATAAAAATGCTTATTTCCAAGGAGAGAAAGTAACGGGTAAAGTTGTATTGGGTCGTTATGACGAAAATACGGTACCAACTGCTTTCAACGGTCCTGGTAAAATCGAAAACGGACAAGCTGTTATTAATATGACTGCCGGTTCTGTCGGTGAGCAAAAAATTGCAGGTAGCTTCTCATTCTTGGAAGATGGAAAGACAATCCCTTTGAAATTTGAAGGAAAGTATGTGGTAGTTCCTCGTCCATCAGGTGCTAATATTTCAGCTGATAAAATGAACGTTGTTTACCGCGGGCTTCCAAACCCAATGACAATCTCTATCGCAGGTATCGCTGACAGTGATGTTAAAGCTTCTGCTCCAGGTTTGTCAAGTTCTGGAAAAGGAAAATACAACCTGAATCCAGGAAGCGGTACAGAAGTTATCGTTAACGTCAACGGTAAACTTCCAGATGGTAAATCTGTAACGGATAAAAAAGTGTTCCGTATCAAAAACATTCCAGGCCCTCAGGGTGCTATCGGAGGTGTAATTGGTAACACTAAAGGAGCTAAATCACGTCTTGAAGTATCCCAGGTTTCGGCTAAATTGGAAGATTTCCTTTATGACCTTGATTTCCGTGTAACCCAGTTTACATTTAAGGTTCCCGGACAGGCTGCAGTAGTTGTTACAGGTGATCGTGTAAACGCTCAGTGTAAAGCTGCTCTTGCCCGTGCAAGCCGTGGTGATCTGGTTGTCATTTCTGATATCAAAACTAAAATCGTAGGTGCCGAAGGAATTCAGACTAAAGCTTGTTCTCCGGTTGTTTACGAAATACAATAACAAATTAAGTTAGTCGTTAACCTACTAAAAGATAACTTAACATGAAATTAAAAAACCTTTTATTAACCGTATTTTGTATTGCGGCATCGGCTCAGCTTTCTGCTCAATCGAATCTGCTTAATGCAAAAACGCCAAGCGAAATCGGGAAAAAGACCGAGGCTCAGCTTAATTACGACAATGATAAACCGTTAGCATACGGATATGTTCATGATCGTGACATCCTTATGGGAAAAACAGTCTGGGAATTTATCGATCTTAACCAACGTGTTAACTTTCCGTTACTTTACCCGGTTGATACTGCCAACATTGGTGGTGATAGAAGATCCCTTTTTAATGTTCTGTTAAACGCTATCAAAAGTGGTAAGATAACTGAAGTCTACGCTGACGATTATTTTAATACCAAGAAGACTTTGAAAGATATGGAAAGTGTGTTTACATATATTGACACACTTGACTCGGGTCGTGATGAGTTGAACAATAACCGTGATCTTTATTTCCCTAGCCAGACTAAAGCTGTGGTTAAGAAAGATAAAAAAGGTAGAATCATTTCATCTACGCCAGGAGGAACAATCCCAGCTCAAAGACAATTGGATGCACAGTATATCAACAAGACGGAGCTTACTCCTGCCGATGTACAAGGCTATAAAATTAAAGGGTTTTGGTATTTTGACAAACGTCAAGGTGAGTTGAAGTATCGTTTACTTGCCATTTGTCCTGTGGCTATCGAAGCAAGGGATATTGGTAAGGAAAAGGCGGATGCAATCGAATTGTTCTGGGTGTATTTTCCATCTGCCCGTGAAGTGTTGCATCAACACACCGCTTTCAACGACCGTAACTCCGCAATGCCAATCACGTTTGACCACTTGTTGAATTCACGTCGTTTCAGTGGCGAGATCTACAAAGAAGAAAACGTAATGGGTGACCGTCAGATTGTAGACTATATGAAAGACAATGCACAATTCCAGCTGTTGGAATCTGACCGTATCAAAGATAAGATTCGCGATTTCGAACAGGATATGTGGAATTACTAATTGTATATTCAAATACAAACCCCGCTCACACAGCGGGGTTTTTTATTTTGCAAAAGGATTGAAGTGATTTTAAGATGTTAGATTATATTATAGTCGGAAGTGGAATTGCCGGATTGTGCTTTGCCGAGATTGCACTTGAGGCAGGAAAGAAAGTACTTCTTTTTGAAAATGACAGCTTGCACACATCAGCTACAGCCGCGGGTGTTTACAACCCCATAATTCTCAAAAGATACAGTGTTTTATCAGATGCCCAAGAGCAATTGAATGTCTCACGGGCCTTTTTCTCTTCGGTACAAAATCGGCTTGGCGTCAATCTGCTTACTGATATTCCTGTGCTTCGAAGATTCTCGTCCATCTCTGAGCAGAACGATTGGTTCCAGGCTATGGATAAACCAGGCGCAACGCCATTCATGTCAAATAAATTGGTTCCGAATTCAAATGCTCAAATCGAAGCATCTTTCGGTTTTGGTGAAGTACTGCAAACCGGATTTGTCGATACGGCTAAGTTCGTCGATACGTTACGAGCCGATTATATAAAATCAGGACATCTTATTAAAGAAACTTTCGCTTATAAATGGCTGGAACTTACCAATGATAGTTTCGCCTATAAAAACTTCACGGCAAAGAAAATTGTTTTCGCAGAAGGTTTCGGAATCAACCACAATCCATTTTTCGATGTTCTTCCGCTGGCAGGAACAAAAGGCGAAATCCTGACGGTTAAAATCAAAAATCTTGCAGTAAAAGAAATCATCAAAGCGGGTGTGTTCATACTTCCGTTAGGCAATGATGTATATCGTATCGGGTCTACCTATGAATGGAACGACAAAACAGAAAATCCTACCGAGGCTGCAAAAGAACAATTGCTGCAATCGTTGTCAGAACTTACCAAACTACCTGTTGAGCTTGTAGATCATCTTGCAGGAATCCGCCCGACCACAACAGACAGAAAACCTATCATCGGCTCACATCCAAAGCATCAAAATATGAATGTCTTAAACGGATTAGGGACAAGAGGTGTTATGCTCGGGCCTTATTGTGCAAATCAACTATTCAACTACATTGAAAGCGGAATAGAAATCAATCCCCAGATGGATATTGCCAGATTCAGTGGCCTTTTTGCGTCTTAGGATCGTAATTGACAAACAGGTTGATGTAGATATTTCTCGAAACCCTCGTGATGATCGGCATCAGTAAAAACAAAAGCCCGAAGATCCATCCGAAAGAATGCAGCATTCCAATTCCAGACAATTGGCATATTCCAAAAATCAGGATACCGAGAGCCACACCAACCGCATAACTCACATACATGGCCCCGAAAAAAAACGAAGGTTCCATTTTGTACATCAATCCGCAATTGCGGCAACGTTCATGCATTTTGAGATTGTCGGCCAGCGCATAAGGGTTCTTATTCACAAACATTTTATCACTTTGGCAACGCGGACAAGTTCCTGTTAAAATGCTATACAGTTTGCTTCCTTTTTTTAACATTTGCAAAAATTTTTATGGGATCTAAAAAGCACTGCAAAGATACGCTATCCCAATCGTAACCATACACCTAAATGCTCAACATTCACAACCTGTCCGTTTCTTTTGGCGGCACGTATTTATTTGAAGAAGTAACGTTCCGATTGGGCGCCGGCGACCGTGTTGGGCTTGTCGGTAAAAACGGGGCCGGCAAGTCAACGATGCTCAAAATGCTTGCCCGTGATTTTGCCCCGGATTCCGGAACTATCGCTACGGAAAAGGAAGTTCGCATAGGTTTTTTACGCCAGGATATCGATTTTGAGCAAGGCCGCACCGTTCTTGAAGAAGCCTATCAGGCATTCACCGACATCAAGGCGGCAGAGAAGAAACTAGAAGAAATCAACCATCAGTTGGTGACACGCACAGATTACGAAAGTGATTCCTATTCAAAGCTGATAGAAGACCTTTCAGATTATACCCATCGTTTCGAATTGCTCGGCGGATACGATTACGTAGGAAACACCGAAAAAATCCTGCTCGGCCTCGGATTCAAACGCGAAGAATTCAATAATTACACAGACACTTTTTCGGGCGGATGGCGCATGCGTATCGAACTTGCAAAATTGTTGCTTCAGAACAACGATATTTTGCTTCTGGATGAGCCGACGAACCACCTCGATATCGAATCCATTATTTGGCTCGAAAGTTTCCTGAGGAATTTTCCCGGAGTCGTCGTCATCGTTTCCCACGATAAGATGTTCCTCGATAACGTGACCAACCGCACCATTGAGATATCACTTGGAAAAGCTTATGATTTCGCAAAGCCGTATTCGCAGTATCTGTTACTCCGCGGTGAAATACGTGAAAAGCAATTGGCCACACAACGCAACCAGCAGAAGAAAATAGAGGAAACCGAAAAACTGATCGAAAAATTCCGCGCCAAAGCCTCGAAAGCTTCCATGGCGCAGTCGCTTATCAAGAAACTGGACAAGGTGGAACGCATCGAAGTGGACGAAGAAGATACATCGGTCATGAACATATCGTTTCCGGTTTCCATTACACCCGGACGTGTGGTAATTGAAGCCGACCATGTTTCCAAAAGCTATGGCGAAAAGAATATCCTCCGCGACATTTCACTGCTTGTCGAACGCGGCAGCAAAATAGCTTTCGTCGGACAAAACGGCCAAGGCAAATCGACGTTCATCAAAGCACTTGTGAAAGACATCGATTACACGGGCGTCATCAAACTGGGCCACAATGTCCAGCTCGGTTATTTTGCACAGAACCAGGCCGAACACCTCGACGGGGAAATCACGCTACTTGAAACCATGCAGGAGGCCGCGACCGATACCAATCGATCCAAAGTACGCGATATGCTCGGTGCTTTTTTATTCCGCGGTGACGATGTCGATAAAAAGGTAAAAGTACTTTCGGGCGGTGAACGGAACCGACTGGCTCTTTGTAAATTGTTGCTTCAGCCCATCAATGTGTTGCTGATGGACGAACCTACGAACCACCTCGACATCAAATCCAAAAACGTCCTCAAGGCAGCGCTGCAGAAATATGAAGGAACGCTGTTGCTTGTTTCCCACGACCGTGATTTCCTGCAGGGAATGTCGAACATAGTCTATGAATTCCGCGACCACAAAATACGCGAATATCTGGGTGACATCAACTTTTTCCTCGAGCAGCGCAATATGGAAAACATGCGTGAAGTCGAGAAACGCGAGGTGAAAAAGGAAACTCCGAAAGAAGCCGTAAAAGTTTCGTTCGAAGACCAGAAGAAAAACAAGACACTCCAAAATCGGCTGAGTAAAATCGAAAGCCAGATCTCCCAACTCGAGAACGACATCCGTAAAGACGACAAAGCACTCGAATCAAACTACGACAAACACATAGAAGACGCCAGTTTCTTCACGGCTTACAACCGCAAAAAAGCCGATCTGGAGAAACTTATGGAAGAGTGGGAGAAAGTCCAGGAAGAAATGGAATCCTGATTTATGCAGTTGTTGGGGTTGGCCGCCCTGAATCTACAAACCTGTCGTTGACAATTTTTTTCCAAAAAATAATTTTGTCAATAGGCATTGACAATTTTTTCCTGACACTTTTTTTTGTCAAAGAAAAATTGTCAGGATTTTAATCACGCTTTATTTGTGGTGTGTTGACTTGGAGATACAGCATTTATGAAATCAGCCCAATCCGTTTCGAATGCTCGATCGCTTCATGGCTGTCGCGGAAATAACAAGTGGCAACATTCATCGATTCCATGTTTTTTAATGCTTCAACCGCTTTTCCTTTTTTTTCGCTTCCCGTCTGTCGGATGTAGACCGCAATCACGTTGACCGGAAAAATCTTGCAGATGTCTTCATACAAAAAAGGGTCGTGCTGGGAATCATCACCCAGCAACGTATATTTTAAATGCGGATAAAATTCCAGGATGTGCTTGATCTTTTCGAATTTATGATTGTGGTCGCCTCGACCGGTCACGAAAAAATCGAGCAGGCTGGTCTTGATGTCCTTCAAAAGCAATACGGCCCGTGGTAAATCATGTAATTCCGTGAAGTCCACGATAAACCGGTACAGGTTCCATTCACTGCTTGAGACATAGAAAAAAGCATTTTCCTCATTTTTATTGTTACGGCCGGCAGTACTCAATGCCTGGTAATGCGGCACGGCACCTTCAAAAACCTTTCGGCTGTTGACATTACGGAACAATAAGATGTAAAGTTTTTTGAACGGATTCCGGGTGTGGGAAACCAGGAAGGTATCGTCTATATCTGAAATAAAACCAAGGTTTCCCGTATGTGGGCGTACAAAGCTGCTTTTGGTCACAATCTCTTTTCCGTTGTAATGCAGGCTCACGCGGTAATCCATCCAACCGTAATCTACATCAGGGATACCGTCTCCATCTTTGTCTTTTGACTTGATCGGGATAGAGAATTTAAAATACCCGTCGTCGAGTGTCTTGGTGTGGATGGTTTCGTCGTTCAGGTGAAGATATACATCGGCATTCTTTTGGGTCTTGATCCGATACATCCGGATGACCGACCTGGCATTGCGGAACCTTTTCTTCTGGAAATCATACTCGGCTCGTGTCGTCGGACGGAATACATGACCCATTACAATCAGTTCTTCCTCGTTGGCATAACCACGGTACAATTTCAATAAAGGCTTCATTAAATGAATTATATTTGAGTAGATAACAAGTTACGATTTTTTGTAAAGCCGTCCCAAATGAATTCCTCACGTAAATACCTGTTTGTAGTAAACCCGATTTCGGGCGACCTCGATAAAAGCGACATGATCCAGTCTGTACAGGCTGCGGCCAAAGACCGGAACATTGAAATCCATGTTTTTGAAACCGACGGAAAGAACGACGAAACCCAAATCAGGGATTGGTATGATGCAAACAAGCCGGAACGGGTATTGGTTGCAGGCGGGGACGGAACCATAAAAATGGTGGCGGAAACCCTTGAAGACTGCGATGTGATCTTTGGGCTCATTCCGGCAGGTTCGGCTAACGGATTATCAGTCGATCTTGAATTCCCGACAGATTTTGAGGCCGTAATCGATATTGCTTTCGACGGAAAACCCAAAGCCATCGACATGGTTTGCATCAACAACATCAAAAGCATCCACCTGAGTGATCTTGGGCTTAATGCATCACTCGTTAAAAATTACGAACAAAGTTCCATCCGCGGGAAAATAGGATATGCGTTGCAAAGCATCAATACCTTAAAAGAAGAAGGTGAGCCTTTCAATGTGCGTATTGAAGCCAATGGTGGAATCATTGAATCGGAAGCACGAATGGTCGTTGTGGCCAATTCACAGAAATACGGAACCGGAGTCGTCATCAATCCAATGGGAAAACTCGACGACGGCAAGTTCGAGATTGTATTGCTCAAAACACTCGACCTGATCCTTTTTGGAAAAATCATAACTGGGAATATGCCTTTGGATACGGGTGAGATCGAAATCATTTCTACAGATAAAGCAACCATAACCACAAACGTTCCCATTCATTTCCAGGTCGACGGGGAATATTGTGGCGAAGAATCAAAGCTCGATGTGTATATGTTGCCGGGGCAAATGAAAATCGCTCATCCTTTACCAGCGGAATGATTCCGAAAACCTGCTTGATATATTTGTATTTGATGTGGGCTGCAACGCTTCCGGCCTTTTCGCAATCGACGCTTTGTGAAGAGAATTCCGTCCTGTACAGCAATTGCTACACGCTGAATGCAGATGGTACATTTTCCTTCCGCTATTCGGGTTGCGGTCAGGTCGAGTTGGCTCGGGGCACCTTTATCAAAAAAGGGAAATCGATACGGTTCCATTTTGATGAAATGGAGATTCCTCAGATTGAAATCAATAAATCGAGGCTCGATACGCTTGCAAATAGGCTCCTTATACATGTATTTTTTCTGGAAGATGGCGAGCCTTCCCCGTTTACAAAGATTGATTATAACGGAAAAACATATGAAACAGATTGGAGCGGCCGACGGGAATTGGATTACACCGGCGGGACAATTACGGTATACAGTCTTTATGGATCTTCTACCACTATCGATCCGAAATCAGGTGATGACAATTTTTATGAAATACGATTTCCTACGCCCGGCCCGATATTTCTTAAAGGTGGAACAACTATAGAAATGAAAAGAAAAGGTGAAAAATATCTGCTGAAGGAAAAACTCCAACAAGACGGTCGCAGCAAAACCAGAAAAGTTCTTTACAGTTTCCGGTGAATCTATTTGAACGGATGCCGTTGCTGCCATATCAGTTCAGGTTCCAATCTTGGAAAAATCTTCGGCAGCAAAGAATCGATGAATTTATTCCGGTGCTTCATAAACCCAAAAACTTCTTTTGGAACCGCACCGACACTGCTTTTGATTTCGAGTGCCGTGCGCGCAAAAACAATCTGGGTGAACGTATTTGAAATGGCGAACGATATCATGTCGTACAGCATATTCAGATACAACATGTGTTCTTTCTGGACATTGTCGTCATAACCCAGAAAATACGTGTCGAGCACGCATCCGTTACGGATTATGGTTTTGAAACCAATTAACGCATCCTCTTTAAAATACCCGAACAGCATAAAAGCTTCACCAAGGTTCTTCTTGAGGCTTTCAAAATGATTCTTCGCGAGGAAGAACGTATTGAAAGGCGCATTCCGGGCTACGTGGTCATACAAGTCGTAAAGCTGGTCTTCAAACAAAATGATTTCCGGCAGATTCAGTTCACGACAAACAATTCCGGCCGCTTTTTTAAGCGCGCGTTTGTATTGGTCGCGGTATTTTTTGTTCAGTGCCGATACGTAATCGTCCATCGTTTTCCAATTCTCGGGTATGTCCAGAACCATATTCGGCTGGGTCGAGAATGTATACAGATTTGAAAATCCGGCTTCTTCGAAATGTTTTGTATCGTTTGGGCCGAAATCCTTGAATGTGATTAGGTGTATCTTTTGGTTTCTGTCAGCTAATAATTTACAGATGGCATCGGCGGCAGGCAAAAGAGAGGCAATGATTGTTTTTCTATCGACCGAAACATCATGGAAAAACGCATTTTGTCCCGTAAGCATATTGTTTCCGATGAACAGCACGCGGCTGCTGAAGCTATGGAACAGGAAATCGCGGACCATCGTTTTAAAACATCTGTCCCTGTCACCAAACGATTCCAGTTTTTCCAGATTGAGATATTGCGCAAGTGCACCGCCAATCAATTTTTCATCGGCATAAAAACCAATGTAGAAACACTGCATATTTTCGGGAGCCGATTCTGCCAGGACTTGAAGATAATTCTTGGAAAGGAATAGATTTTCCGGTGATTCGGCTGAATCTGGAAACAATTCCCGGGACGTTTCGAAAATTTTGTAAGCGACTGGTTCCAATGCTGCAAAGTTGCGGAATAAAAATGAGCGACCACAAAAGCCGCTCATAATTTATGTTTTGAATATCGATTAAACCCAGCCGCACACAATGGCACCCATAACGGCACAAGTCAGTACCCAGTATCCGCCGGTGATCAATACATATTTGAAACTGCGGTTTTCATATAGGGCACCAACACCCATTATAGGAGTAATGAAAAACAATCCGACCATCGTTCCGTGTAAAGCGCCATGCTTGAACGTGCGGAAAGCCGTTCCGTAATCTGCCATGAATGCCGTAAATGAGGGAAGTGCTTTTGTCGGATCTCCTCCGACCATTCCAATGGCGCCGAACTGATGTATGACCATCATTTGTATAAAGAAAGCCACAAAGAAAGAATAGACAAACGTAAGCCCAAACATTTTGATCATGTTGGGTTTAACGTTCGGATCCGGCGTGAATTTGATTTCGCGCATCCAGGCGTTTCCGAATACTTTCGGGTTGTACCAAATCATTCCTGTCACCAATGATGACAAAGCGGCCACTAAAACTGCGTAAAAATTGATTTCCATAAGGTTGATTTATTATTGGTTTCATCAAAAATAACTAAAAATTTTAAGGAATTGAAAATCAGACATTATGTCCAAAAATGCATAATTGTAAGAAAATACATTTAAAATAAAATAAAACAATGCATTTCGTCGATTATTTTTGCTCATTGTCGATTATGTGTGTACGTTTACACCAACAAAATATCCCTAAATCAACCGATCATGAAAAAATTTACCTTACTCTTTATGCTGATGGCTTCCGCTTCACTGATGGCCAACATTTCAGCAGCCGAAAAAATTGCGTTGGTACGTTTATATAAAAGCACCAATGGAAAGAACTGGACAAACAAATGGGACCTGAAACAGCCGGAAACGACCTGGTATGGTGTCAAGATCCAGAACGACAAAGTGGTTTCCATCGATTTGTCGAACAACAACCTTAAAGGCGAAATCCCAAGTGAAATTGGAAACCTTACAGGTCTTATCCGCCTGAACTTTTTCAAGAACCAATTGAGCGGAACCGTTCCTGCCGAAATCGGGAAACTGAAATCATTGATGTTCCTGAACCTGGCGTTCAACAAATTCACCGGAGAAATCCCTGCAACCGTAGGGGAATTGACTTCTTTGAAATCTATGGAGCTTTCCATGAATAGTTTTTCAGGACAACTTCCTGCTTCTATAGGGAAGTGTTCAAGGCTTCAGACACTTGCGGTTTACAACAACGAGCTTGCAGGTCAGATTCCAACTGAAATCTATAAACTGAATTCACTGAAAGTACTTTTGCTAAGCAGCAATAAATTCACAGGAAAACTAAGCCGTGAAGTCGCTAACCTGACTTCATTGGAAAATCTGAGTTTGTTTGAGAACAATCTTGAAGGACAAGTTCCTTTCGCCCTTGAAAAATTAGGGTCACTTAAAGAAATGAACATTTCCTACAACAAATTCAATGGTCCGGTTTCACACCAGCTTGCCCAGCTTGACGTGATGCACATGAAAATGATCAACGAACAAGGCCTTGCAGTGAATCTTCCGGTAGAAGACAAGACATCTGCAGTTGCCGAAGAAGAATAAACTTCACCCTCATCATAAGTTAAAATTCGAGTTAATGAAAAAGCCTGCGTCAGCAGGCTTTTTTAATCAAATCAATGAATCATCAATTCAACACCCGAGGCGCAGCCGAATTGTATGGAGCGCAGCGGAATAAAATCAACAATCTCAAATGATTATTGCTTCAGTAATTGCAATTCTATTTCGAAACGGACATCTTCGCTTACCAAAACGCCTCCGGTTTCCAAAGCTGCATTCCAGTTGAGTCCCCAATCTTTACGGTTTACTTTTCCGGTCAAGGACAAACCTGCTTTTGTATTTCCCCAAGGGTCTTTCTGCAATCCGCCGAAATCTGCATTCAGCGTGATTTCTTTGGTTACGCCGTGAAGCGTAAGATTTCCTTTGAGTTTGTAATCAGATCCCGATTCCTGGGTGAATGAGGTAGATTCAAAAGTGACGGTCGGGAATTGCTCCGCGTCAAAAAAGTCGGCGCTTTTCAAATGGTTGTCACGATCGGCATTTCCGGTATTGATAGAAGCAGTTTGGGCCGTGAATGATGCTTTTGCATTTTCCAAGGAATCGCCTTCGGTTTCCAATTGTCCTTCAAACGTTTCGAATTTACCCGTAACGTTGGTGAACATCATGTGTTTTACTTTAAAATTGATTTCTGAGTGTGAGGCGTCGATAGCCCATTTTGTTGTAGACATTTTAAAAATTATTTATTGTTATTATTATTTTTTATTTATTGGATTGCCATTGGAACTTCCATCAGCAGGATTTCGGCTCCTTGTGTGTTGGCAATGATGTCGATTGATGCCGTATCCCATATCCCAAGACCGTCGCGCTCGTCGAGTTTGATGTTGCCCATAGTGAAACTTCCTTTGAGTACGAAGGCATAGATTCCGTTTCCGGCTTTTTTTAGATCATACACAACAGACTTTCCTTCGTCGAAAGTTCCCAGATGGAACCATGCATCCTGATGGATCCAAACGCCTGCATCTTCCGGATTCGGAGAAAGGATCTGTTGCAATTGATTCTGGCGGTCTTCCGGATTCAACGTAATCTGGTCGTAACGAGGCGTTACATTCCTTTTGTTCGGATATACCCAAATCTGTAAAAACTTAGTCAATCGGTCGTCGTTGCGGTTGTATTCACTGTGATAAATCCCGGTTCCGGCGCTCATAGCCTGAATGTCTCCGTTGCGGATAACAGCGGTATTTCCCATACTGTCTTTGTGCTCCAGGTCACCTTCCAGCGGAATCGAGATGATTTCCATATTGTCGTGCGGATGTGTCCCGAAACCTTTTCCGGCCGCAACCTGATCGTCGTTCAAAACGCGCAATACGCCAAAGTGCATGCGTTCCGGATTGTGATAATTGGCAAAACTGAACGAATGATGTGACTTTAGCCAGCCGTGATCGGCCAATCCGCGTGAATCTGCCTTATGCAAAACCGTATTTTCAAGGATTTTGGTTTTTTCGTTCGGCAGGTGGTTATATCCTATCGGTTCGAGTTCTTTTATTTCGTCGATGTCGTTTTTAAGCACATCTCCAAGTGCGGCCGAAGTGACGAACATTCCTGCTCCCATAAGGCCTTTTTTGATAAAATCTTTTCTTTCCATGATATGCGTGTTGTTATTTTTACAAGGCAAATTTCCGTCAGAAATAACTTGTGGGCATTGAACTAGGACAAGAAATGGATTTTGGATTTACTTCGTTGCGCTCCGTATAGTTCCGTTGCGCCTCGGATGTTGGAAATCTTCGTTGTTAGAGCTATGCAGGCTTATTTTGACAAGTTGCATCGTGAAATTGAGTCTGTCGGGAATCTTTGACAAAATGCTCGCGACAATTTATTTTGTCGGAGGTGATATGTCGGGAATCTTTGACAAAATATGTGAGACAAATTATTTTGTCGGAACTGAAATGTCGCGAATCTTTGACAAAAGCTTTTTAAAAACACGTCTTGTCAGAGTGTAGTCCAGGGCTTAGGGAAAATTTTCAGCTACGGTTTTTGTATGATTCGATTTTATCGGTGCGCTAATTTTTTTCTCACCTTGGATAAGAATTCAGGTGAAATGCCAAGATAAGAAGCGATGTAATGTTGGGGCACACGTTGCGGCAACGACGGATACTGCTCAAGGAATTCCAGATATTTCTGTGATGCACTCTTGGAAATCGAAGCGAACAACCTGTCCTGTGTCACGGCGAGATTGCGCTGCATCAGGATTCGGAAAACCCGTTCGAATTTTGGCACTCGCCTGTATAATTCTTCCTTATCATCCGGCGACATGGTGAACAATTCGGAATCTTCTATGGTTTCGATAAACACGCGGCTTGGCTTCGGGTCGTAAATGCTGAATGAAATATCGCCTATCCACGAATCTTCCACACCGAACTGGATAATGAGTTCGGTTCCGTCCGGATCGATGTAATATTTACGCAGGCAGCCTTTGATGACGAAAGCCTCGAAGTTGCATTTCTCGCCCTCATGGAGCAATATTGTCTTTTTATGTACCGATTGAAGTTTGAGCAGGCTGTTGAATATACCGAGTTCCTCATCGGTAAAACGTACATACCTGGAAACGTTGCGGTTGATGGTTTCGTACAAAGTATTGTCCATAGCTATAAAGGTATCTATTTTTAAAAAGACTTTCGGGCCTTTGCATTGTGGTTTTGCGTAATTTTGCAGCACTTAAGGCCATCGGTCCATTAAAATATTCAGCATATGATTGTTGAGCAGACTTTCCGGAATCCGTTCCAGATACAAATTTCATTTCACAAGGTAATCGAAGCACTTGAAGAGATTGCAGCATCGAATGTAGATTACCGTGCACTTTACGCCAAAGGCTTGTTGGCAGAAGTGAATAAGGTTCCCGAATTACGCAGCGGAATCATTTCAAAAGAAACCGTGGATACTAATGAAGAACTTATCCGGCATTTGTTAGCCGATTTGTTTCCGACGGCACTCACGAACAACGAGATCAAAGCAGTTACCATACCTTTCAATACGGTCGTATTCAATAAAACCCAACGTTTCGAGCGCATCCTTTCGGAAGCCGGAACAGATTTCGACATCCGGATACGCGATATGGACGAGCATCATTTTTACGTGCTCAGCTGCTGTATGATCCTCAAGTTTTTTTACGGATACAACCTTGATTTCGCGCTCCCCGTTTTTTACGATATCCCTACCGCCGATGGTGCGCACCGCCATTACCGCATTCTTTACAACGGCGATTTCCTTGAGATTTTCCCGACGCGTCAATCCATTCCGATAACTCCGGAAGATGTGGATGTACTTATGGACAATTTCGACAACCTCGATATGTGGCTCGAAAAATTCCCGCCCCAAACGTGGCAACTAAGTGGTTTCGGAATTATGACGCTTTATGATACTACTGTCGAAAGTGCCGTTTCCCTGCTCAAGGAAAACCTGCTTTTGAACCGCAAGAAGCATGAAGGCGATGGATCGATGGAACAGACATTCCGTTCTATACTCAATGTTCCCGATCTTAAGATCGGGTTCACCGAATTCATATCGGACGGAAACCGGATGCGCCAGGCCAATTTCGCCCAAAAGGTGCCGAGCTATCTTATGTCGTGCAAGGATTCGCTTTCGTGCGGCGATGTACTCAACGGAAAATCGTTCAATACGCTTATCGACAGCCAAAAGTATTATGCCATTTCCGACGTGCGTGCCTATGGTGAAAAACATCCCGAAGAAAAAGCCCTGACAGATCATTTGTTGTCCCAGGGAATCGAAAGCTGCGTGTTTGCGCCTATCGTCAAAAATGAACGCCTTTTAGGGATTGTCGAACTCGTTTCGTTCAAAGCCAAACAATTGAATTCGATCAACGCCAACAAACTCGATTACGTGCTGCCGTTTATTTCAGATACGCTCGACAGGATGTATTCGGAACGCCAGAACAAAATCGACGCGATGATCCAGAAAGAATACACCGCAATCCATCCGAGCGTTTACTGGAAGTTCCGTGAAGAAGCGGATCTGCATGCAATTCCGGGCAATGAAGACTTGCCGTTCCGCGAAATCATTTTCAAAGACGTGTATCCGCTTTATGGGCAAATCGACATCAAAGGTTCGTCCGAAGCCCGGAACGAAGCCATGGCAAAAGACCTCACCGTCCAAATTGACATCATTTTGGAACTGCTTTCTGAATTGTTGCGTTTCCATCCGTTGCCGCTCGTGGAACAACAGCAATACGAACTCGAGAAAATGCGGGCGTTACTACAGGATAAGGTGCGTGCCGATTCGGAACTCAACATCCAGAATTTCATCCAGCGCGAAATCCATCCGTTGCTCCAGCATTTCGAATCGGACCGTAAACTCAAAAAACGTATCGACGAGTATCGTTCACAACTCGATCCGTCCGTCAATATGGTGTATCGCGTGCGAAAGGATTTTGACCAGGCATTGTCATTGGTCAATAAAAAAATGGCGGCGTTGCTTGACAAAAACGAAGAATCGGCCCAGGAATTTTTCCCGCATTATTACGAACGCTTCAAGACCGATGGGGTCGAGCATACGTTATACATCGGGGCATCCATCGCTCCTCAATTACCTTATAATCCTATTTATCTTGGAAATTTAAGGTTGTGGCAGCTTCAGGCCATGTGCGATCTGGAAGTGGAATATGCCAGATTGCGTTCCGGGTTGCCGTATGAGTTCGATGTGACTTCGCTGATTCTGTTGTTCAGTTCGCCTATTGCGATCCGTTTCCGTATGGATGAAAAAAGGTTTGATGTGGACGGAACGTACAATGCGCGTTATGAAGTGGTCAAAAAACGTATCGACAAGGCCACCATAAAAGGAACCGAAGAGCGTATCACCCAACCGGGAAAAATCGTCATCGTCTATTCCCAGGATCAGGAAGAGATCGAATACCGCCGATACATTAAATTGCTGCAGCACAAAGGAAGGCTGGGTACTGGAGTGGAAGTTTTCGATGTCCAGGATTTACAAGGTGTCACCGGTTTGCGTGCGCTGCGGGTGGAAGTGCTTTATTCCGATGATAAATCAGATGTGCAATACACGTATAATGACCTTGTCCGTGAATTAGGGATGGATTAAAGATTGTAAAACGCAAGCACAAATGAAGCTACCGATACAATTATCCCAATCATGAAAATGTTGTAAGTGATCCGCAGCAGTTTGTATTTGCGATCGAGGACTTTGCCAAGCAGATACAAATCTTTGATGAGGGCCTGATGCAGATAGTCGGCATCTTCGAGCATCTCTTCCATGGCTGATATATATTCCTTCATTGGGATTTCGTTGAAGTTGCCGAAGAACAACAAATTCACCGATCGTTTTTCAATGTCTTTCCTGTCGTATTTGTACCGATGCACTTTTGGACGCGTCGACAATATGGCAAAAATGATCGAGACCACACTGAACAAGACCATGAGGAACGTCGGCATCACCAAATGCGCATTTCCCGGACTGTCCAGTTTTGGGATCAGTGTGGAAAGCGAAATCGAGATGATAATGGCGTTTACAGATAGCAGTATGTTTGCCTTACTATCTGCAATCTGGCTCAGTTGCGTATGATTGTTCAGCGTCACGCGGAATAAGGTTTCCACCCCGCGATCGGCTTTGCTTTTTTTCTTGTCTTTTTTCTTGTCGGCTTTATCCTCTTCGGCCATGTCTTTAAGTTTTTTGTTGATTTCTTCCAGATTCCTTTCTTTCTGGGTGAGCCAGTTTTTCTGTGCGTATCCGGTATGGAAAACATGCCATGTGGTAAACGCCAGTTTGTTGCCTTCAAGCCATTGCTGGTCTGTCAGTTCCTTGTTTTGGGTGTTTTCCCATTCCGTTCGCAATTGCTTTGAAATATCGGCGTAATCCGTAGAGCCAAAATGGGCGCAATCTGCATCGCGGATAATGCGTTCGGCTTCTGTTTTTGGTGTCTTGCGCAGATCTGTCGACAGGATCAATTTCTCCGTTTCAGAAACCAAAATCTCGTCTATTTGATTCGCCTGTGCAAATTCCTTGAAAATTTCCACGCTCTTCAGTTCATGGTCTTCGATTCCAATGATATACCCACTGTCATGGAACCAAGCTGCAAGCATCAGTGCTTCAGTTGTTTCCGGAGAAGCGGCTTGCTCTTTGGCCAACAGGCTGGTATAAGCCGCTACTTGCTGGGTGTGATGAATATTGTGGTAAGTATATAAGGGCGATAACTTATCTTTGAATAAATTCGTCACATAAATTTCGGCCTTTTCAATTAAATCCATTGCAGCAATTTTACACCAAATTATGAAATTATTTCGGCTTTGTCCGGCTTCCGTAAAAAATAGGAGCTGGTTGTTCTGGGTATTTCTTTGTATCGGAATGTTATTGGAGTCATGCGCCAGTATCAGTCCTCAATACGGAAAAAAGCCGGGTGAAATAAAAGATGATTTCAACAATGCTTCAACGGTTTCCCATTCTTTTTATTTGATTGGCGATGCCGGAAATTGGGATCAGCCACAAGAACCTGCCGTTTTCTCGCTTTTGAAAGATAAACTCAACGCAGCCGATTCCACTTCGACACTGATTTTTTTAGGTGACAATATCTATCCGCTCGGAATGCCGAAACCCGGAGATAAGGACTACGAATCTGCGGTAAGACGATTGAAAATCCAGACCGATTTAGCCAAAGATTTCAAAGGGAAATCCTTTTTCATTCCCGGAAACCACGATTGGTACCATGAGCTTGCCGGTTTAAATGCAGAAGAAAAAGCCGTAGTCGATGTGCTCGGTAAAAAAGGTTTCCTGCCGCGCAAAGGTTGTGGCATCACCGATTTCAAGATCAATGAGCAGACGGCCGTAATTGTCATAGACACTGAATGGTTCCTCCAGGATTGGGATGACCATCCTGCCATTAACGCCGATTGCGACATCAAGACCCGCGATATGTTCTGGGCCGAACTCGAAAACAAAATCAACGATTACCAGAACCAGACACTAATCATAGCCATGCACCATCCGTTGTTTACGTATGGGCCACACGGTGGTTATTTTTCTCCCAAAAAGCATCTGTATCCACTCAGGTACAATGTCCCGCTTCCGGGAATCGCGACCATCATGAACCTGATGCGTAAAACTTCGGGAGTCAGCCCTGAGGATCTGCAGAACAAAAAATACAACGCATTCATCAAGCGCTTCAAGATTTCTATACAAGGGCATGAAAATATAATCGTTGTTTCGGGTCACGAACACAATTTACAGTATATCGAAAAGGACGGCATCAAACAGGTCGTGAGCGGTTCCGGATCCAAATCTGAACCGGCGCGGGTTACGGGCCCGAAGGATTTTTCCAGCGGTTCAAACGGTTTTGCAGTGCTCAAAGTTCTTAAGAACGGGGCGGCAGGAATCTCTTATTTTTCGCCTGATTCCAATCAAAAAGACAAGATTCTTTTTTCTGCCCAGCCCGTTTTCGAACGCCCGCAACCTACGCTTAAAAAATATCCGGATACGTTTGCCGCAACCAAAGATACATCTGTCTATACCCTCAAAATGACCCAGCGCAGCGGCATCTATCGTTTCTTTTGGGGAAAGCACTACCGCAAGTATTACAGCATGAATGTAAACGTGCCCCAGGTTTCGCTCGACACGCTTTTTGGTGGTGTGAAACCGATTCAGGCCGGGGGCGGCAATCAGTCCAAATCATTACGCCTGACAGATGCCAAAGGACGTGAATACAGCATGCGGTCGCTTCGGAAAAGTGCAACACGGTTCCTTCAGGCTGCGGCATTCAAGGATTTATCGGTCGAAAAGGATTTCCAGAACACGTATACCGAAACGTTCCTTATGGATTTCTACACCACGGCCCATCCGTATACGCCTTTTGCGGTGGCCAACCTTGCCGGTTATGTGGGTGTGAACCATACAAATCCCAAGCTTTTCTATATCCCCAAACAAAATACGCTTGAGCTCTATAATGAAGATTACGGGGACGAACTGTATCTGGTGGAAGAACGTCCGATGGATAAATTCAAGGATTTGGCGAGTTTCGGAAAGCCAGATGACATTATCAGCACCAATGACATGCTTGCGAATCTACGCGACAATCCAAAGTACAGTGTCGATAAGGAAGCCTACATCCGTGCGCGTCTTTTCGATATGCTGATTGGCGATTGGGACAGGCACAGCGATCAATGGCGATGGGCGGAACACAAAGAAAAAGGTAAAATCATCTACAAACCCATTCCGCGCGACCGCGACCAGGCATTCACCAAAATCGACGGGGCTTTGCTTTCCATCCTGATGAATATCCCGGCAATCCGCCACATGAAGAAATACAAGGATGAAATCAAGAACGTCAAATGGTTCAACAGGTCGGCTTATAATCTTGATCTTGCCGTATTGCCCGATGCGACAGAATCGGACTGGGCCAAACAGGCGAATTACATCACCGAAAATTTATCGGATGACGAAATCGAGAAGTCGTTCAACGTGATTCCGTCCGAAGTACGCGACCAAACCATTGCAACTATCAAATCGCAACTCAAATCGCGACGGAAAGACCTTGAAAAATATGCCCGACAGTATTATAAAGTGTTGCTGAAAACGGTTATGATACCAGGTTCCGAAAAGCCGGATCATATTGTCGTCACACGTACTTCAAGGGAAACCAAAGTGGAATATTACGTGATGTCAAAAGACGGTTCCGAACAAAAGGCACTCGACAGGACATACACGACCAAAGAAACCAAGGAAATCTGGATTTACGGGCTTGGAGGCGAAGACAAGTTCGAAGTCAAAGGACGCGGCAACAAAATGGAAATCCGTTTGCTCGGTGGGCCGGATAAAGATGAGTATGTGTGTGAAAACGGAAGGAACATCCATATCTATGATTTCAAATCAAAGGATAACGATTATTCCAAGGCAGGATCTGCTTCCAAGACCATTACCGATGACTATGTCCTCAACACATACGATTACAAAAAGCCCAAATACAATGTATTCGCGGGCTATCCGCTTATGGGTTTCAATCCGGACGACGGGGTGAAGATTGGTGCTTTTGTAAACTACACGGTGAACGGGTTTAAGAGGAACCCGTATTCACAACGGCATTCGATAGGCGGCTATTATTATTTCGCCACAAGTGGATATGAACTGTTATACAACGGGATTTTCCCGAATGCTCTGGGCAATTGGAACTTCCAGGTCAAAGGCCGGTTCACCAGTGCGAATTTTGCCCAGAATTTCTTTGGGTTCGGAAACGAGACACCAAATTATGACGACGACCGCGGCATGAATTACAACCGGGTCAAAATACGTTCCCTATCGGCGGCACCCACACTTCAGTGGAAAGGCGAGCAAGGTGCATCGGCCACGTTCCAGGCGGCTTATGAACGTTTTGCAGTAGCCAGGCGGGACGACCGGTTCATTGGAGATGAGTACCAACTCAGTCCGGAATTTTTTGAGTACAAGGATTTTGCAGATTTCAATGCGGAATACCGTTTCGAAAATTACGATAATGCTGGTTTCCCGACGGCGGGAATGCTGTTTTACGCAAAAGGCGGATACAAAATCGCATTGCAGGACGGTCATCGCAGTTATCCCTATGCCGAAAGCGCTTTCGGCATGACCTACAAACTGTCTCCTTCTGGGCGTTTCGTGCTTGCCTCTATGGTCAAGGGAAAGATGCTTTTTGAAAATACCTATGAATTCTATCAGGCCGCGACTGTCGGGGGCGATGCCGATTTGCGCGGATACAGGAACCAGCGTTTTGCAGGCCGTTCGTCTTTTTACCACACCACAGATTTACGCTGGAACATGTACAAATGGAAGACACCTGTGGCTCCGTTGAATATCGGCGTCCTGGCCGGATTTGATTACGGACGCGTATGGCTGTCAGGAGAACAAAGTGACAAATGGCATTCTTCTGCGGGGATGGGGCTTTGGGTGAGCGCATTGAACCTGGTCACAGGCCGTGTTTCCTATTTCCAATCGGGTGACGGCGGACGCTTATTCGTCGGTGTCGGATTCGGATTCTAATGACAGTTTATATAGCTTGGTTTTTTTTGATCCTTCTTCAGAAATGATGATGGTATGGTCATCTAAAAAACCCGCGCCTTCTTTTTGCGAGACGGCTTTCAAATCAATCTGACGCACGTTTCCGTTGAGAAAATCGTCACCTGGAAATCCGGAGAACAAGAAGATTTTATCGGCGGTCAGCAGCAATACTTTTTTACCATCGGGGCTTATATCGGCAGCGGTGACGGCACATCCGTGGAAATTTCCACAGGTTTTGAATTCCCCTGTTTTTTTTGCTGCGAAATTTCCGGGTTGATTTGGTACTTTGTATAGGAATGTGGTTCCGTCAAAACCTTTGCTCCGGTTTTTGGTGAACAGATAGAAATTTCCGTCGTGCTCGAAAAAAGCTTCGCAGTCATAGAACAGTTCCGACTTTTTTGGCGGAAAAGACTTCTGTTCCGGATAGTAAAACGATGTTTTCTGGGAAATCGAAGCCGATTCCTTTCGCAAACCCGCCGCATCGATTTTGTAAATGGCCAAATCCCTGCGTGTATTGTCGTTGTTGCCCATATCTCCAATGTAGAGATTCCCGTTTTTGTCTGAACCCAATTCTTCCCAATCGTTGTTTTTGACACCTTTGATTTTAATGCGTTTCTCGATTTTTCCGTCGAGGTCAAGGGCAAAAATCTCTTCGGAATTTCCGTGATCCTGGACTGTCCACAACGTTGTGCCGATCATTTCGGCGGCTGAATTTTCAGACAGTTCTTTGGGTAAGATGCCAATGGTTTCAAGCGGGCTGTTTGGTTGGAAACAGGCAGCGAGGACGGCAAACAGCGGAAGGATTTTTCTTTTCATCTTTTAAAAATAAACAATCGCGGTGTGAATCCTATAACGATTTAAGTTCATTATAAGACATTTTAGGAATACTCCAGACTTAACTTTAGGATTCTAAAGATCACAAACCATGATAGAACAACTTAAAGATGTACCGGCCAATATGGTGGCTTTCAAAGCCAGCGGAAAAGTAGACGAGCGTGATTTTGAGCTGGTGCAGGATGAAGTTTCTGAAATAGTCGAAAAAACCGGGAAGCTCAATTACCTGCTTGAACTCGATACCGATATTTCCAATTTTACTGCAGGTGCCTGGCTTCAGGATATGTTGCTCGGATTGAAACATATTACGAAATGGAATCGGGCGGCGATTGTCACCGATTCGGAGAACATCCAGAAATTCACTGATTTATTCAGTCACATCATGCCCGGGGAATTCCGTGGATTTCCAAAAACGGAACTGGCGTACGCGATTAACTGGACAGCTGAAAAAACAATTTAAAACTACAATTATGTCAACAAAGAATTTGAGCAGCGATAAAGCTTCGGATAAAATCAAAAGCCTCGCAGAAGATATCAAGACGTGCTTCTTTTGCACGAACCTCGATCACCAACCCATTTCAACCCGTCCGATGGGAGTTCAGCAAGTGGATGATTCAGGAAATCTGTGGTTCATATCCTCACGTACCAGCAATAAGAATTTTGAAATTGGACAGGACAGCCGGGTGCAATTGTTCTTTTCAAAAGCATCCGATAACGAATACCTGTCGGTTTACGGAGATGCGGAAATCTATCGCGAAAAAGCCATAATCGAAGCGTTGTGGACACCTATTGCGAAGGCGTGGTTTGAAGAAGGTAAAAACGATCCGGACGTAACGGTAATAAAAGTGACCCCGTTGGATGCCTATTATTGGGATACGCAAAACGGTAAAATCGTCACATTGTTAAAGATAGCCGCATCTGCCATAACAGGTATCAGAAGTGATGTAGGGCGAGAAGGAACATTACGTGTTTGATGCGAATAGTGTAACCTGACATACAAGTACTGTAAAGCTTCCGACGGATTTCGGGCATAACTTTAAAGCCCACTTTCAATTGCGGAAATCATGGAAACAACTTTATCTTTTAAAACCAGAAGAAAAATTGTCAGCATCATAAAAAAGCAGGAAGAACTCGGGAGCAAATTGTGTCTTTTGAACCTACTGAAAACCAACAGTCATCTGCTACAGAAAAACAACATCAATAACTTAATAGTTTTCTAATCATGATACCTAACAAAGATTATAACAACGACCTGAACAATCTCGAAAGCGATAACCTGTCAAGCCAGGAAGCTGCAGGAACTATTCTGCCATCCAAAAGCGTAAGAGCCGAACAGGATGCCGAGGCAGGTGAAGACCTCGACTATTCCTCTCCGGATAAATACCTGGCCCTTGAACAGGAAGGCGTTCGGTTTACCCAGGAGTCAGATCCCATGGCATTGAATCCGGACAATATGGAATACCGCCAGCACGGCCAGCTTTCAGATGAATGGGATAATAACAACAGGAACAGCCGGAATTCCGAAGCGTTCAACCAGGACGAATATATCCTTCGCGACAATATCGACCTCGATGAAGATCAGTCACAGTCTATCTCTTCGGATGAAGACATAGATACCAACACAACCGATGAAGTGTAAGGAGCTTATCGATGTGATCAAAGCCAGAATTTCGTTCTGGCTTTTTTATTTAGGATAAGGGCGATTGTTTGATTTCGACCGTATTCGTCGGCAATGGAATGGATTGCTGCTGGAACGAATCCATGATTTTTAAAATCACATTCGATTTGATTTCGGAATCGGACGGACTGGAATCGGTACGGATCCAATAACTGATCGAAATAGTCACGCCGTTGCCTGAAATAGCACTTGCCTGAGCACTGATATTACGCCCTTTATCCTTTAAGATGCCGTTTGTAGATTTGAGCACATCAAGGACAGTCGAAATGGCAAGGTCGATTTTTGCAGACGTATCTATATTGACCTGTAAATCCTGATACAGGTAATTCTCCTGGCTGTAATTGATGAGGACATTCTTGACGAGAAGTGCATTTGGGATGTAAATGTTTTTTCCGGCAGACCGAACCTGGGTGTCGCGCAGATTCAATTCGACAACCGTTCCTTTTATTCCGCCCGATTCAATGATTTCGCCAATCGCGAATGGTCTTTTGAATGCTAAAAGGATTCCGGCGAGGAAATTTTCTCCAATGTCCTTTAATGCAAAACCGACGACGAAAGCAGAAATTCCTGCGCCTGCGGCCAATGATGTCGCAAAATCCTTAAGCCCGATAATATTGAGGACAACCAGAAAAGCAATCACCATGAAAATGGCGCGGAACAAACGCGACAGGAAATTCGCGAGTAACGGATCGTGCATTTTACCCCTGAGCCTGTTGCCCGAAAATACCTGGATTCTTCCCGCGATAAACCAACTGATCATAAAAACCACGACCGCCATAATGATCTTTGGCGTGAGGTCTACCAAGTCTGTGTAGTAGTTTTTGAGGTGTTCGATAAGGTCCGAGACAAAATTATGAAGCATTGTAAAGGTGTTTTCAGCTGACAATTAGCTGGTTGAAATTTTGGAATTATGCAATCCAAGATACTAATTCTGTAAATCTTTTTGCAGCCACATCCCCGAAATTTGAGTACATCCAAAAATGAGAAATCATGGGAACTTCAAAAAAGAAAACTGCCGAGAAAAACCAACAAGAAACATTCATTACACTGCCGTCTGCCATGAATTATTTTGAAGAAGTGACAGATGAGATGCAAGTAGCTGATCCCAGCCAATATCCGGATTTTTTTGACGACGGAGATTCCATGAACCGCTATCTGTGGTAAGACAAAAACAAATTATAAAGATTTTTCCTTGCGAGGAATGCAAATCTTTGTATATTTGCACCCGAAACAGCGCGGGATAGAGCAGTAGGCAGCTCGTCGGGCTCATAACCCGAAGGTCACAGGTTCGAGTCCTGTTCCCGCTACTACCGAAAGCCATTCAGAAATGAGTGGCTTTTTTATTAGCTAAGAAAAAGATGAACACGAAGAAAATCGGCGAGTACAGAACCTTGCTCGGAGTCACCAAAGAAGCCACTTTAAAAGAGCTCAAGACCATCTATCGCAACAGCATGAAAGATATCCATCCGGATACGATTGCCGATGCCGATGAACGTCATGCCGCTGAAGAAAAAAGTAAATCTATCATAGAAGCCTACCACTTTCTTGTCAGCATCAACCCGGAAACGACGGCTAAGAACAAAGAGGAATATGTGAAGACGACTTCCACTTGTGCAATCCTCGATTTTTACATGGAAAACCAGGCGCTCTACATCAGTTTCGCCGACGGTAGCAACTACGAATATTTCGGCGTTCCTAAAGTCATTTACCAGAAAATGATCAACGCCGATTCCCCTGCGCGTTTCGCCAGACGCCACATTTACGGCACCTATCTGTACAGAAGTGCGAGCAAGATTGTTTCAGCGGAATGATTTAACTATCGGAAAACGCTGAATTGATAAAAATTTTCGAAATTAGAAGCTTCCATACCGGAGGCTTTTTTTATGGTTCCGGTTCCAATCCAAAACTACAACCATGAAGTACATCTTTACAACACTTTTGCTATTGGCAATGAAGTCTGATTCCCAACTCAATTATAATCTGATATTGGGAACATGGACCCAGAAAGCGCTGGAAAAAAATGGGTATGAGGGCGTTTTTACGTTCAATTCGGACAGCACCGCGACCATTGAAATGAGGCAAGGCCAGAACGGTGCCGTTATGGGGTCTTTGTCAGGAACCTACAGCCTCAAAAAATCCGAAGGGAAGATGACAATGAAAATGTTCGGCGAAGAAAAGCTATTCAGCCTGATCCGTCTCGAAGCCGATTCGATGGTCGTTAAAAATATCAGCCAGAATAAACCTGAGATGACACTGGTGCGGTATAAATCAAAATAGTCCGGCCTGCCTGACGCAAAGCCATTAAAATACAAAGCCTATCTTTGCAAAAAAATACACCATGCACAAAGCAGGCTTCGTCAATATCATCGGGAATCCAAACGTAGGTAAGTCTACGCTTATGAATGCTTTTGTGGGCGAACGACTTTCGATCATCACCTCAAAAGCCCAGACTACACGCCATCGGATTCTTGGCATTGTCAATGGAGACGATTTTCAGGTGTTGTTTTCAGATACGCCCGGAATCATCAAACCAGCTTACGAAATGCAAGCCGCCATGATGCAGTTCGTCAAATCGGCTTTTGAAGATGCCGACATCCTGATTTATATGGTTGAGGTTGGTGAACAGGCGTTAAAGGACGAGGCTTTCTTCAATAAAATCATCCACGCCAAAATCCCTGTTTTGCTGCTGCTTAATAAAATCGATACCTCTGATCAGGAAAAGCTCGAAGAAGCAGTGTCGTTTTGGAAAGAGCAAGTCCCTAATGCCGAGATTTTTCCAATATCTGCACTTGAGAATTTTCAGGTAAAAGAAGTTTTTGCCCGCATTCTGGAACTGCTTCCCGAATCGCCTGCCTATTATCCGAAAGATGCGCTGACAGACAAACCGGAGCGTTTCTTTGTCAACGAAATCATCCGCGAAAAAATACTGCTGCACTACAAAAAGGAAATCCCATATTCGGTAGAAGTCGAGACCGAGGAATTCGTGGAAGATGAAAACATCATCCGCATCCGGTCTTTGATCATGGTGGAACGCGATACCCAAAAAGGCATCATCATTGGCCACAAAGGAGAAGCATTGAAAAGAGTCGGGGTGGAAGCCCGTGCTGAACTCGAGAAATTCTTCGGCAAGCAAATCTATCTGGAAACCTACGTCAAGGTTAATAAGGACTGGCGTTCCAACGATCGTCAACTCAAACGTTTCGGATACAACAACAAAGAATAAAAAACCTCCCGTAAAGGAGGTCGTTCTAAAAACTGCACTTTTATCTAAAAACCTGCCGGTTAAACCGGTTTTAGATTGCATCTAAGATACTAAAAAAGAGCATCATGATAGGTAAATTCCAGGATTATTATGCTGCCAAATCTCTAAACCGTACCTTTGCGCCGCCTGAGGCTAAAACTGGCCGCACTGCACGAAAATAAAATTACTTGAACATGAACAATATCGTTGCCATCGTTGGTAGGCCAAACGTAGGGAAATCGACACTTTTCAACCGCATGATCCAAAGACGCGAAGCCATCGTCGATTCGGTTGCCGGCGTAACCCGCGACCGTAATTACGGAAAAAGCGAATGGAACGGCAAGGAATTTTCGGTCATCGATACCGGCGGTTACGTAAGAGGTTCCGATGATGTGTTTGAAGGAGAAATCCGAAAACAAGTCGAACTCGCCATTGATGAAGCCGACGTAATCCTGTTCATCGTAGATGTGGAAGAAGGCATCACGCCAATGGATGAAGAAGTCGCCAAATTACTCCGAAAAGTCACCAAACCGGTGTTGCTCGGCGTCAATAAAGTAGATAACGCCATGCGCGAAAAAGACGCCATCGAATTCTATAACCTCGGCCTTGGCGAATACATCACGTTCGCGAGTACATCCGGAAGCGGAACCGGCGAATTGCTCGATGCATTGATCGACGCGTTCCCGGAAAAACCGGAACCGACACAGGAAGAAGTCGAACTGCCGCGTTTTGCCGTAGTCGGTCGGCCGAATGCCGGAAAATCGAGCTTCATCAACGCCTTGATTGGAGAAGACAGATACATAGTCACCGATATCGCCGGAACCACGCGCGATGCCATCGATACCAAATTCAACCGTTTCGGTTTTGAATTCAACCTCGTCGATACGGCCGGAATCCGTCGTAAGGCAAAAGTCAAGGAAGACCTGGAATTCTATTCGGTGATGCGTTCGGTACGTGCCATTGAAAATTCAGATGTCTGTATCCTGATCATAGATGCGACCCGCGGTTTCGAAGGCCAGGACCAGAGTATTTTCTGGCTCGCCGAAAAAAACCGCAAAGGGGTTGTGATCCTCGTAAACAAATGGGATCTCGTCGAAAAAGACACGATGTCAACACGCGATTACGAAGCCAAGATTCGCCGTGAGCTCGAACCGTTTACAGATGTGCCAATTTTGTTCGTATCTGCACTGACCAAACAACGGTTACTCAAAGCGCTCGAAACCGCCGTCCAGGTTTTTGAAAGCCGCAAACAACGCATCCCGACATCAAAGTTCAATGATTATATGCTCAAGATCATCGAACATATGCCGCCGCCGGCACTTAAAGGTAAATACGTCAAGATCAAATATTGCATGCAATTGCCTACACCTATGCCGCAGTTTGTCTTTTTTGCCAACCTGCCGCAGTATGTCAAGGAGCCGTATAAGCGTTTCCTCGAAAACAAAATCCGTGAGAACTGGGATTTTTCGGGCGTTCCTATTGATATTTACATCCGCGAAAAATAACATTCAAAGCCTCCTCAACCAGGAGGCTTTTTTGTTGGCTACCCCGATTGCAGTAGCATTGTGGAGATTAGAACTGTGGAGAAATAAAAATCCACACCTTTAGATGCCACAAGATTCCGTGACATTATAAAAAGCAAAAAAGCCCCGTTACAAACGAGGCCCTTTCCCAACTTAACTTTATCGTTTTATAACCCGTAGTGTTTTGAGGTTTTCGCCTTGCATCAATACAATGCTGTACACACCGCTCGGATATTTTTCACCGAAATGCTGCAGCTCGACCTGGCTTGTGTCAAAACTGTTGTCTTCAAGCAATCGGCCGTTCATGTCATAAATACGGATTGTGACTTTTTCTTCAGATGCTGTTTCCAGGTTCAGCGAGAAACTTTCGCTATACGGGCTTGGGAAAGCAATGGCTGAAAATGTAATCAAAGATTCAGAAGAAATTATTTCGGTATTCGTCCTTGCCTGTGCCGGAGCCTGGATAGTACACGAAAGGCCGTAAGGAGACCATTCGCCTGCTGTCTGCAAGCTTACGCGAACGCCGTAATTCGCGCCCGGAACGAATCCGGGAACCATTGAGAATTTAAAATAGTTTCCGGTGCGTGTGACTTCGGTGACCAGAACAACCTGGTTCAGCGCATTGAGTTGAGACAACTCGAACTTATACGAAGTCACTTTGTTCAGGCTCGTGGTGGTGATATTTGCCGATGAAGATGTAATCGTCGTCCCGCAATTCGCAATAGAAGGAACGGCCGGACTGTTGACCGTACAAGCTGAACCATAAGCCGAATAGCTTCCGTTTGTTTTCAAAGCTACCGAAATAGAATACGCGGTTCCATATCTGTAATGAACCAGCATCGGTAACGTAAAATAATTTCCGGCGCGTTCTATTTCTTCTATCGGAGCCGAAGTATCGGTAAGGTTTTCCACACGGAATTTATAGGCGCTGACCCCGTTCAAGCTCGTCGTCACGATAGGCGAATTGATCGTCGCAAGCGTCGTCCCGCAGATACTCGGAAGAATCTGGGCCGCACCTCCGGGTTGCAGGACGTTTGGCGTGGACACATTACACGCCGGGCCGTAATAGCCGAGCCAGGTGTTGTTGCGCTTGATTTCGACCGAAATGCTGTACGTGGTCGAATAATTGAACCCCGGAATTTGCGTCATCGTAAAATAGGGGACTGTTTTTTCCAGAAGCTGTTCGGTCATGGCAACCGTATCGATCACTTTGAAACGATAGGCGGTCGCATTCGGTTTGGTTTCCACAACAATCAATGTATTAATGGCTGCCAATGTAGTCCCGCATTGGGATGCTATCACATTGGACAGGATCTGGAAACCTTCATCCAATTGTCCGCTGCAGTTGTCGTCGATTCCGTTGTACAGGATTTCCGGAACACCCGGATTGACCGATGCATCCAAATCATTGCAGTCGCTACTGTTCAGCGAATAGCCCGCAGGAGCTGCGTTTTGGTTTGCCGTACATACCAGTTCTGAAGCCGTTGACCCAAATCCATCTCCGTCTGAATCTACAAAAAAGTAGAAACCGACGGTGTTGTTGGCATTCGTATCGTCACAATCGGTATTATTCAAAGAGAATCCGGTCGGCGCGACATTCGGGTTTGCAGTACAAACGGTTTGCTGTGTCATCGATCCGAAACCGTCGTCATCAGCATCGACATAGAACGGATAACCTTCGTGGTTCGCCGCATTCGTATCGTCACAATCGGTATTGTCCAAAGAAAATCCGGCCGGTGCGACATTCGGATTTGCAGTACAGACGGTTTGTTGTGTCGTCGATCCGAAACC
>NZ_JAAMPU010000102.1 GCF_012911565.1 Flavobacterium silvaticum
ACACGGCACCTACATTTACCCAGGTAGCCGCGATCTGTTCCGGGGCGACTCTATCGGCTTTGCCTACGACTTCCAATAACGGCATCACGGGAAGCTGGTCACCGGCGCTCAATAACACCGCGACTACGACTTATACGTTCACCCCGACTGCAGGTCAGTGTGCGACTACGGCTACGATGTCCATCACGGTCAACTCGAACACGGCACCTACTTTCACACAGGTGGCTGCGATCTGTTCGGGAGCGACTCTATCGTCTTTGCCGACGACTTCCAATAACGGCATCACGGGAAGCTGGTCACCGGTGCTGAACAATACTGAGACCACGACGTACACGTTCACGCCATCGGCAGGACAATGTGCTATTACGGCTACGATGACAATCACGGTGAATTCGAACACAATACCTACGTTCACCCAGGTAGCGGCGATCTGTTCGGGAGCGACTCTATCGGCTTTGCCTACCACTTCCAATAACGGCATCACGGGAAGCTGGTCGCCGGCACTCGATAACACCGCTACTATGACGTACACGTTCACGCCATCGGCAGGTCAGTGTGCTACATCTGCAACGATGACAATCACGGTCAACTCGAACACAATACCTACGTTCACCCAGGTAGCGGCGATCTGTTCGGGAGCGACTTTATCGGCTTTGCCCACGACTTCCAATAACGGTATCACGGGAAGCTGGTCACCGGCACTCGATAACACCGCGACTACGACATACACGTTCACGCCATCGGCAGGTCAGTGTGCTACATCTGCGACGATGACCATCGTAGTATATTCGGTTGCTGCTCCGACAGGCTCAACCTCACAATCTTATGTTGAAGGAGCAACAGTTGCTGATTTGCTGGCTACAGGTGAAAATGTGGAATGGTTTGCAACGTATGAAGAAGCAATATCAGGACTCAATCCGTTGGATGCATCTGAGATTTTGGCAGATGGAACTACCTATTTTGCCATTCAGCATGTAGACGGATGCCAATCGGTTGAGCCACTTGCTGTATCTGTTACGGTAACTTTGGGTGTGCAAGACGATTTGAAAGGGCAGTTGCGTTTCTATCCGAATCCTGTAACCGGATCTTTACAGTTGGAATATGAGGGCGGAATAACATCTGTAACCATCGTAAATCTACTCGGACAAAAAGTCCTGACCCGAAAATATGATGCGCCTGAAGTTTCGGTTGATTTTTCAGCATTGCCGGCAGCAGTGTATCTTGTTGAGGTAAAATCCGGTTCACAACAAACGATTTTCCGGATCGTAAAACGATAATAAGTTAAGTTTTTAATGAAAAACCGCGGTGTCTGTACTGCGGTTTTTCTTTTGTTATTTTCCAGATTTTTGATTCCATATCTTTACGACAAGTACAAAATATGCTGAGAGCCATCATTATAGACGATATCGATACGATCCGGGCCAAGAATATGGCCCTTATCAAAAAGCATTGCCCCAATGTTGCCATCATAGCGGAGGCAAACGATGTAAAATCTGGGGTCGAAGTCATACGAAAATACCTGCCCGATTTGGTATTCCTCGATATAGAAATGCCTGATGGAACCGGCTTCAACCTGTTGCAGCAACTTCGACCTGTCAATTTCAAAGTCATCTTTATAACCGGTTTCCAGGATTTCGCGATAAAGGCGTTCCGTTTTTCGGCCATTGATTATCTGCTCAAGCCGATTGACCCGACTGACTTGATCGAAGCCGTAAAAAAAGCAGAGGATTCTGTTACCAAGGAAGCATTCGATATTCGGCTGAGCACCTTGTTTACCAATATCGAACGACCGAAAGACCTGCAAAAACTGGTTCTTAAAACCATGGATAAGATTTATTCGGTCAACGTCCAGGATATCGTCAATTGTGAATCCGACAGGAATTACACCACATTTTTCTTTATCAATGCGCCTAAACTGGTGGTTTCGACGACGCTCAAAGAATATGATACGCTGTTGTCTCCGCTGGGTTTCTTCAGGACGCATCAATCCCATTTGATCAATATGATGTATTTCGATCATCTGCTTAAAAGTGACGGAGGTTCGACCATTATCCTCAAGAACAAATCTACCATTCCTTTGGCCGTGCGTAAACGGGATGAATTCATGGCGCTGCTCGAAACGCTGTGATTTTTGGTTTTGAATGATGATTTTCAACAAATTGTCAATTATTTGGGAGATGACATTTCAGTATTGACATTTTTCCTTCTATTTTTGCCGCAATAAAAAAATCTGCATGTCCCTACGCAAAGCTTATCTGATCATTTTTTTGGTCCTTGCCATTGATCAGTTTACCAAAATATATGTCAAGACCAATTTTTTCCTCGGTGACATGGTTCCTAAAGACGGTTGGTTCCGGCTCTATTTCATTGAAAACGAAGGCATGGCCTGGGGAACTGAAATTCCGGGCCAGTATGGCAAATTGATCCTGACGGTTTTCAGATTGCTCGCGGTTTGCGGCATCGGATATTGGCTCAACAGCGCCATAAAGGCTAAATCTTCCAATTACCTTATCGTTGCCATTGCGCTGATTCTTGCAGGTGCTTTCGGGAACATCATCGATTCGGTTTTTTACGGGGTTATTTTTGACGATAGCCACCACCAATTAGCTACATTATTTTCTGACAGGCCTTATGGAACCTGGTTTCACGGAAAAGTGGTCGATATGATTTACCTGCCGTTCGTAGAAGATTACCTGTTGCCGGAATGGGTTCCGTTTTGGGGCGGGAAACAATTCACGTTTTTCAATGCGATTTTCAACGTAGCCGATTCTGCTATCTCAATTGGCGTCGGAATCCTTATTGTCTTCAACAAAAAGGCGTTCCATAAGGAAGAAGAAAAGCCCGCTGTTGCTACACCTGCCGAAAATCAAACACGTTCTCAGGAGTAACACAAAAGTCAAGCGCGATATCTGTCGGCAGTACATCTTCCCAACTATCGGAAATATCGTAAAACGAAACCCCGATTTTGAGTACATTGCTATTGCAGTCAGAAAGAAACCGGTCGTAAAATCCTTTTCCATACCCGATTCGCTGTCCGTTTGCATCAAAGGCAAGCAACGGAACAATTACAGCTTCTATCTTATTTGGCGGCACCTCGATTCCATCTTCTGGTTCAGGAATTCCATATTCGTTGACGATAATGCGCGTGGAATCCGTCAGTAAAAAGTGATGCATCTGATGGCTTTCGAAATCACTTCTGGACAAAACCACTTCTTTGTCTTTTCCTTGCAATAAAGTCAGCAGGAATTCGGTATCAACCTCATTTTTGGAACGGATTGGAAGAAAGACATGAAAGTATTTCATATCCCAAATCGGAAGCCTTAAAAATTGGTTTGCGATGCCAAGGCTCAGCGATTCTATCTCGTCCGGAGTCAGTTTTTTGCGTAAATCCAGATAGCGTTTCCTAACTTCGGCTTTTGTCATTTTCCTTCAATTGATACGATACGCCAAAAGCGCGCGTTAAAAGTAACGAATCCAAATGTTTTACTGCCTCACTGAAATTGCCTGACGACAGCTTTTCGTTATTTTTGCTGTATGACCCACAATCCGCTTGCGTTACAAATACAGACACTGCCAGATAATCCCGGCGTGTATCAGTATTACGACAAAGACGAAAAACTACTGTATGTGGGCAAGGCGAAAAACCTCAAAAAACGGGTTTCGTCATATTTCAACAAAGTCCACGATAATGCGCGCACGAACGTTATGGTTCGCAAAATCGTGACCATCAAACATATCGTCGTGCTTTCTGAAAGCGATGCCTTGCTTTTGGAGAACAACATGATCAAGAACCTGCAGCCGCGGTTCAATGTGATGCTCAAAGACGACAAGACGTATCCGTGGATCTGTATCAAGAAGGAAGCTTTCCCGAGGATTTTTTCTACCCGCAAAATGATCCGCGACGGTTCGGAATATTTCGGGCCATATACCAGTTTCAAAACGATTTATACGATCCTCGATATGATCAAGGAATTGTATCCGTTGCGGACGTGCAATTATGATTTGACGGATTCAAATATCGAAAGCGGCAAATTCAAAGTGTGCCTCGAATACCATATCGGGAATTGCAAAGGACCTTGTGAAGGTTATGAAAGCCGGGAGAATTATGAGAAGCACGTCGATATGATCCGTGAAATCCTTAAGGGAAATTTCGGCACATCTTTAAAGGATTTCAAGAAGCAGATGCAGGAATATGCGTCTGAAATGCAATTCGAGAAAGCACAATATATCAAGAACAAGATGGAAGTGCTGGAGAATTACCAGTCGCGGTCGATAGTCGCCAATCCGAAGTTGACGAATGTAGATGTCTTTTCGATTGTGTCCGATGAAGGCGCGGCTTATGTCAATTACATGCAGATTGCCCATGGGTCTGTCATCCGTTCGCACACGCTCGAACTCAAAAAGAAACTCGATGAAACCGATGAGGAATTGCTCGAACTCGGAATAGTCGAAATCATGGAACGATTCGAACTCCGGCCAAAAGAAGTCATTGTTCCGTTTGCCGTCGATTTGGGCGAGAAGATAAAAGTCACCGTGCCACAACTCGGCGATAAGAAACAAATCCTGGAATTGTCCGTCCGAAACGCGAAATATTACCGGATGGAACAACTCAAGCAAATCCAGATCGTCGATCCGGACAGACACACCAATCGGATTATGGCCCAGATGCAAAAAGATTTACGTCTGCCCGAAGAACCGCGCCATATCGAATGTTTTGATAATTCGAACATCCAGGGAACGAATCCCGTTTCGGCATGCGTCGTTTTCAAGGATGGAAAGGCCAGCAAGAAAGATTACCGTCATTTCAATATCAAGACCGTCGACGGCCCGAACGATTTCGCTTCGATGGAAGAAGTCGTCCACAGAAGATATCGCCGATTGCTCGACGAAAACCAGCCCCTTCCGCAATTGATTATCATCGATGGGGGAAAAGGACAGTTGTCGGCAGCATTAAAAAGCCTCGAGCTTCTGGGCCTCAGGGGAAAAATTTCGATTCTGGGTATCGCGAAACGTTTGGAGGAATTGTTTTATCCGGACGATCCGGTTCCATTGTACCTTGACAAGAAATCGGAAACACTCAAAATCATCCAACAGCTCAGAAACGAGGCACACCGGTTCGGGATTACGCACCACCGCGACAAGCGCAGCAAAGGCGCTTTGAAAACATCTATGGAAAGCATTCCGGGCGTGGGTGAGAAAACCATGACGGAACTCATCAAACATTTCAAGTCGGTCAAGCGTTTGAAGCTGGCATCCGAACCTGAAATCGCTGCCATAGTTGGAAATTCAAGAGCCCAAAAAATCATCGCGTTTTATCAATCGGAAAAAGCAGGTTCATGAAATATAAAATCATTCTGCTTTTGATGGTTCTTTTTTCGTGGACGATGAACGCCCAGGATTCGGTGCGCCGCCCAAAAATCGGTCTGGTTCTTAGTGGCGGCGGGGCGAAAGGCTTTGCACATATCGGCGTTCTCAAAGTGCTTGAGGAAAACGGTATCAAAGTCGATTATATCGGCGGGACGAGCATGGGTGCCATAATTGGCGGCTTATATGCTTCCGGATACAACGCGACCCAGATCGATTCCATTTTCCGTTCGACCGATTTCGATGCGCTATTGCAGGATTACTTACCCAGGGCTGCAAAAAACTTTTATGGCAAAAGATCGGACGAATTGTATGCGTTGACCTTGCCGTTCGATAATTTCAAAATAGGCATTCCAAGGGCTTATTCCAAAGGACTTTATAATTTCAACCTGATGTCGCGCTTACTGCATCGGGTGCGTCATGTTGATGATTTCAATAAACTTCCCATTCCGTTTTTTTGCATCGCGACCGATATCGAAACCGGCGAAGAAGTACTCTTGAACAAAGGCTATCTGCCTATGGCGATTCGCGCGAGTTCGGCATTGCCATCGTTGTTCAGCCCGGTGGAACTCGATGGGAAATTGCTTGTTGACGGAGGTGTCGCAAATAATTATCCCATTGAAGAAGTACGAAAAATGGGTGCCGATATCATCATCGGCGTCGATGTCCAGGACGGATTGAAAGACCGCAAAGCTCTCAATGATGCCACGCGGATTCTCGGTCAGATTTCTACCATCGGCCAAAAGGAAATCATGAAACGCAAGCGGGCCGAAACTGATATTTACATCAAGCCTGAACTCAATGAATTTTCGGTACTTTCCTTTAGCGAAGGCGGAGATATTATCGCCAAAGGGGAAGCAGCGGCGAAGGCACAACTTGAACGAATCAAATCCATTGTGCATCCTACAGGTTACAAAAGACCGGATTTGGGACGTGAAAATGACAGTTTGTGCATCCATTCGGTTTCCATAAACAAACTTGATAACTACACACGCGCTTACGTTTTGGGGAAACTGGGTTTCAAGAACCAGAGTATGATCAGTTACGACGATTTGAAACGCGGCATCGACAACCTGAGTGCGACCCAGAACTTCAGTTCCATTTCCTATTCGATACATGAAACCGATGGCGAAGAGGAATTCCGTTTGAACCTGGTCGAGAACCCGTCGCGGACGATGCTGCGTTTCGGATTGCATTACGACGGATTGTACAAAAGCGGCGTTTTGACGAATTTTACCCATAAACGGTTGTTGTTCAAGAACGACGTGATTTCGCTCGATGTCGGTTTGGGCGACAATACCCGATATAATCTGGATTATTATGTGGACAACGGATTTTATTTCAGCTTTGGGCTCAGGTCGCGCTACAATCAGTTCAACAGTAACATCAATACCGATTTCAGCAATGGCGATATTTTGCAGGTCTTGGGTTTGAACACAATCAACATCGATTTCTTCGATTTATCGAACCAGGTTTATGTACAGACACTTTTCATGCAAAAGTTCATTCTTGGCATCGGGGCGGAAATGAAGTATTTGCAGGTGCGTTCCGAAACCTTGCCGACAGCCGATAAAACCTTTGAAAAAAGCCGGTATTTCAGTACGTTGGCCTATCTGAAATACGATTCTTACGACAATAAGTATTTCCCAAAGATCGGTTGGCTTGCTTCAGCCGATTTCCAATCGTATCTGTCGTCGACCAATTACAACCATGATTTTTCACCATATTCGATACTTAAGGCAGAAGCCGGAATTGCCCGTACGTTATACCGGAAATTTACCGTAAAAGGCAGTGCGGAAGCAGGCGGAACCATTGGTGATGGCGGTGTTCCGTATTTCAATTTCATCCTTGGCGGTTTCGGGTTCCAGCCTGTCGATAACATTAAGCCATTTTACGGATATGATTTCCTCGGAATTTCCGGTGACAGTTATCTAAAGGTGGAAGGAACGCTTGATTATGAAATCTTCCGCAAAAATCATTTGAACTTCACGGCCAATTTCGCCCAGGTCGGCAACGGATTGTTCCGCGATGCCGATTGGATTTCATCTCCTAAATACACGGGATATGCTTTCGGTTACGGAATGGAAACGATAATTGGTCCTATTGAGATCAAATATTCGTGGTCGCCGGAATTACCTAAAGGCTTCGTTTGGTTCAATGTAGGTTTTGCATTCTGATCGGACAAACCAAAACATCAGTCCGTTTCATCAAGTTTTTTGGTGAAAAACTATATATTTGGCATTCTGTCTTGCTAAAATGTGTCAAGACATCATCTAAAATTAAACAAACGCTATTTATATGTCAATCTGGAAAAAGAAACCACTGACCCAATTATTGTCGGAAGCTGCTGAATCTGAAAAAGGATTGAAAAGAACGCTGACCGCATGGTCATTGGTTGCGCTCGGAATCGGGGCAATCATCGGAGCCGGACTTTTCGTACGGACAGCAACTGCGGCGGCCCAGAATGCAGGCCCATCTGTAGCCATCGGTTTTATCGTGGCGGCAATAGGATGTGCCTTGGCCGGATTGTGTTATGCCGAACTTTCTTCTTCCATTCCAATTTCAGGAAGTGCCTACACGTACACCTATGCAACTATGGGTGAATTTTTGGCATGGATAATCGGTTGGGATTTGATTTTGGAATATGCCGTTGGAGCAGCAACCGTAGGGATTGCGTGGAGTGAATATCTAAATAATCTATTGGTCTCGGTGCTTCATGTTCAGCCCATTCCGTATGGATTGTCGCATTCGCCTTTCCAGGTTTCTGACCTGGGTGAACACGGAATCATAAACTTGCCGGCACTGTTCATTGTGGGTGTCATCAGTTTGTTGCTGATCAAAGGAACACAGGAATCTGCTTTTGTAAACGGTTTGATTGTAATCGTGAAAGTTGCCATCGTTGTGGCGATCATTATCGTCGGATGGGGCTTTATCAACCCGGCGAACCACGAACCGTACATTCCACCAGCCACAACCTATGTCGATGATGCGGGTGTGAGCCATCATTTTGGTGGTATCATGGGAATTCTGGGCGCTGCGGGAACGGTTTTTTTCGCTTTTATCGGATTCGACGCGGTAAGTACGGCTGCTCAGGAAACCAAAAACCCAAAGCGCGATATGCCTATAGGTATTCTGGGCTCATTGGCCATCTGTACCTTGTTGTACATTTTGTTTGCCCACGTATTGACTGGCGTTGCTACGGTTGAAGATTTCCGTACCGGAGGAAAAGAAGCATCGGTCGCCTTTGCGATCAATAAGTATATGATTGGTTATGAATGGCTCGGCTCTTTTGTGACGATTGCTATCCTCGCCGGATTTTCTTCGGTAATATTGGTGATGCTTTTGGGCCAGTCCCGTGTGTTTTACGCAATGGGGAAAGACGGTTTGCTTCCGGAATTTTTCAGTCATCTGCACACCAAATTCCAGACACCATACAAAGCCAACCTAATCATTCTTTTGATTGTAGGGCTTTTTGCGGCTTTCATTCCTGGCGATGTTGTGGGTGATATGACCAGTATCGGAACGTTGTTTGCCTTTATATTGGTATGTATTGCCGTTGTCGTATTGCGTAAAAAAGAACCGAACATGGTACGTGAATTCAAAACACCCTGGGTTCCGTTAGTGCCCATTTTGGGTGTTGCGGTTTGCCTGGCGATGATTTTCGGTTTGGGCTGGCTCAACTGGTTGCGACTGATTGGGTGGATGGTTTTAGGGATCATCTTCTATTTTGGTTACAGTAAGAAGCATAGCAAACTTAATAATCCTTCATAATTAGAATTGAAGTTTATTCCGCATTATAAAAGAAAACTCCGGACAATGGACTCCGGAGTTTTCTTTTATAAATAATCCACAAGAAACAAGGGCAAAAATTATATTTTTCCGATATTTGGAAAGATGAAAACATGGATCGGTTTATTGGCCCATCTCAAATTCCTGATCAAGCGGAATCCGGAGTGAATTCCGTATCTTAACCTGACCCCCGGCCGAATCTTCGGTTGCTAACGGATTATTTACCCTTATTCATTTTTCTATGCCAGTATATCATAAACTCGGCAATTTTCCTCAAAAGCGACATACGCAATTCGAGAAGCCGGAAGGCGGATTGTATTATGAGCAATTGTTCGGGACGGAAGGTTTCCACGGACATTCTTCGCTTTTGTACCATGTGCATCGTCCGACGCAGGTGAAGGAAATTCTTAGAAGTTACTCGGTCGAACCCAAAATCGCAATCGGCAAAAACATAAAATCATTGCTTTTCAAAGGCTTTGAGCTCAAGCCGGAAAATGACTTTCTCGATTCGAGAAAACCAATGCTTGTCAACAGCGATTGCATCATTGGGCTTGCCGCGCCAAGACATTCCATGAAGGATTATTTTTATAAGAATGCAGATTCGGACGAAATGATCTTCATCCACAAAGGTTCCGGAAAACTGCGGACCATGATGGGAAATATTACTTTCGAATATGGCGATTATCTGATCATTCCGAGAGGCATGATTTATCAGATGCAGTTCGATACAGAAGACAACCGTATTTTCTACGTCGAATCACATGCGCCTTTTTACACACCAAAACGATACAAAAATGCTTCAGGCCAATTGCTTGAACATTCTCCGTTTTGCGAGCGTGATTTCAAATTTCCGGATGAATTGGAGACGTATGATGAAAAAGGCGACTTTATCATCAAGATTAAGAAGGAAGGAATGATGCATGAAATGGTCTACGCCACGCATCCGTTCGATGTCGTTGGTTGGGACGGATATAATTTCCCTTATGGTTTCAGCATCCATAACTTCGAGCCGATTACAGGTCGCGTGCATCAGCCGCCGCCGGTGCATCAGACATTCGAGACAGCGACATTCGTGGTGTGCTCGTTCTGTCCAAGGCTTTACGATTATCATCCGAAAGCCATTCCCGCACCTTATAATCACAGCAATATTGACAGCGATGAGGTTTTGTACTATGTCGATGGCGACTTTATGAGCCGCAACAATATTGAACAGGGCCATATCACCTTGCATCCAAAAGGAATTCCGCACGGGCCTGCGCCTGGTGCCATGGAACGAAGCATCGGGAAGACCGTTACAGAGGAATTGGCCGTTATGGTCGATACGTTCAAGCCGTTGATGGTGACTGAAGAAGCTATGGGACTCGACGACGGGCAGTACTATAAATCATGGGTGGAATGATGCAGTTCCATAAATTACCGGGCGATCCATCGTCCGTGATTTTGGGAGTAATTGCCCTTGTTCTTATTCTGTTTGGATGCTGCTGCGGCGTTTTTGCGATTGCGTCGCTTGTATTGGGAATAGTTGGCCTGACCCAGGCGCAAAGAAGTCTGCTTCTTCATGCATCAGATCCTGAAATGTACAGCGGAAAATCACGGGAGATGGTAAGCACAGGGCGGATTATAAATATCATTGCCATTGCCATCAGCGGTATTATACTGCTTTTACAATTGATTTATTTTGTCATTGTGGGATCAATGGCAGGGCCGGAATTCTGGAGAAGCCTGAGAAATAGCAGGCACCAGATTGAAACAGACAGCACTTATTATAAAACACAACAAGACACGAGTTATATCGATACAACGTACATCAAAACGGTGCACATCGATTCAACTTCAGTCGAATAAAAAATTAAAAATTATGTCAAAAGAAGTAAAATCAGTCGAATACGGACTTGAAAAAATATTTGAAGGCGCACAGGATTTCCTGCCATTGCTCGGAACAGATTACGTCGAACTCTATGTTGGCAACGCCAAACAGTCGGCACATTTCTACAAAACCGCTTTCGGATTCCAGTCCGTCGCTTACTCAGGTTTGGAAACAGGCGTTAAAGACAGGGCGTCGTATGTGTTGAAACAGGACAAAATCCGCTTGGTGCTGACAACTCCGCTAACTGCCGATTCACCAATCAATGAACATCTCAAAAAGCACGGTGACGGGGTAAAAGTCGCCGCTTTGTGGGTAGAAGATGCGCGTTCCGCATTTGAAGAAACCACCAAACGCGGCGCGAAACCTTTTATGGAACCGACCGTCGAGAAAGACGAATTCGGAGAAGTGGTTCGTTCCGGAATTTACACGTATGGCGAAACTGTCCATGTTTTTGTTGAAAGAAAGAACTACAACGGTGTTTTCCTTCCTGGTTACAAAGAATGGAAATCTGATTACAATCCGGAGCCGACGGGTCTCAAATATATCGATCATATGGTCGGGAATGTAGGTTGGGGCGAAATGAACACGTGGGTAAAGTGGTATGAAGACGTGATGGGCTTTGTCAATTTCCTGTCGTTCGATGACAAGCAGATCAATACCGAATATTCGGCTTTGATGAGCAAAGTGATGTCGAACGGAAACGGCCGCATCAAATTCCCAATCAATGAACCTGCCGAAGGAAAGAAAAAATCCCAAATCGAGGAATATCTTGATTTTTATGGTGGCCCCGGCATTCAGCATGTTGCCATCGCAACAGACGATATCATAACAACCGTTACGCAATTGCGTGCTCGCGGAGTTGAATTTTTATCGGCTCCTCCCGGAGAATATTATGCCGATGTGCCTCGCCGATTGGGCGATCATATGAGTATGATGAAAGAAGATCTTAATGTGATACAGAATCTAGCCATTTTGGTCGATGCCGATGAGGAAGGTTATCTGCTCCAGATATTTACAAAGCCGTTGCAGGATCGTCCGACACTATTTTTTGAAATTATCCAGCGAATGGGCGCAAAAGGTTTCGGTGCGGGTAATTTTAAAGCGCTTTTTGAATCGATTGAACGTGAGCAAGCTAAAAGAGGAACGTTGTGATTTTGAATATTTCACAAATCAGTGATTCGCTACAACGTTTTCGTTGTCAAATTATTGTTAAAAACGAATTTTTGATTTCAATATTGTAAATTCCAAACTATTTTTGCACTGTTGAAACGGAGTAGTTAACCGTTTCGATCTGTAAGTTTCATAATTTATAGTTTGGTTGGTTAAGACATAAGACCCGGTTTGCATCTGCAAGCCGGGTTTTTTGTTTTATTTAGGTTATTTTGGAATAAATGTTGTCAGGCGGGCGCGAAAAAAATCCTATTTTTAAGCTATGAAAAAGATATTGCTCGGTTTTCTTTGTGTGATTTCATGCGCTTTCCAATCTGCTTCCGTCCGCGAAGACGCATTCGATGTCGGCGAATATTTCAAATTTCGCATCCACTATGGTTTCGTCAACGCCGGATATGCAACGCTTGAGCTAAAGGAAGCTCAGCTAGGCTCAAAAAAAATCTTTCATGCCATAGGAAAAGGCTGGACGGTCGGAATGTCCAAGCTTTTCTTTAAAGTGGAAGACAGATATGAAAGTTTCTTTGATAAAAACACCTGTCTGCCAACACAATCGGTCAGGAAGATAGACGAAGGCGGATACACCAAAGACCAGGAAACCTTCTTCAATCAAACAGGTAACCGCGCTACGTTCAAGGATTACAAACGCAAAACAGAGAAGGTGCTGGTAACTCCGGACAACGTTCTTGATGTAGTTTCGATGTTTTACTATTTGAGAAATTATCCAACGATCGATAAAATGAAAGTTGGCGAAGCAATCACCGCTGATATGTTTTTTGACGATGAGGTGATCAAATTCAAGTTAAAATATATCGGTAACGAAAATGTAAGCACTAAATTTGGCACCGTTCCGTGTATGATTTTCAGGCCATTGGTGCAATCGGGTCGTGTTTTCAAAGAGGAGGAAAGCTTAACCATCTGGATTTCAGATGACGACAATAAAATTCCCGTTCGCATCAAGGCAAGTCTCGCCGTCGGCTCCATAAAGGCCGATCTCGAAGCATACAAAGGGCTCAAACATTCATTTAAAATCAAACCCGAATGACCCAACCCGACATTCCACAGGAATTGCTCGAGCAACTGGAGCAGAAATATGCTTCTATAGGACAAAAGACCGAAACGCATCTTGAAGGCCTGCTTTGGTCAAAGCCAATAACGTATTGGGATTATATACAGACCGATGCACTTTTGAATCTTCAAATCCAGCGTACCACATTGCCAGATGAAATGGTATTTATCATGTACCATCAGGTCAATGAGCTTCTCTTCAAAATGGTGCTTTGGGAACTCGACCAGATTTGCCATACCGAAAAACCTTCTACTTCTTTTTTTACTGAAAGATTGATGCGGATCAGCCGGTATTTCGATTTGCTGACATCGTCGTTTACCATCATGGGCGACGGAATGGAAGTGGGCCAATACATGAAATTCCGTAATACGCTGACTCCGGCAAGCGGTTTCCAAAGCGCACAATATCGTTTGGTGGAATTCGCTTCTACAGATTTAATCAACCTTATCGATTATCGTTTTCGGGATACCATCGACAGAAACACGCCGTATTCACACGCTTTCGAGCATTTGTACTGGCAGGCTGCGGGCAAGGATTACAAAACGGGAAAAAAGTCCTATCTGATCCAGCAATTCGAGAAAAAATACAAAGACGAATTCCTCAAATTCATGGAAGAATACAACACGGTGAACCTGTGGCGTAAATTTTCGGAATTGCCGATAGAAGACCAACAAAACGAGGAATTACGCCAGGCAATGCGTCACTACGACCACACTGTCAATATCAAATGGGTCATGGGTCATTTGAATGCGGCACGAAAATACATCGACAGCGGGCACGGTGACGGAGAAGCCACAGGCGGAAGCGACTGGAAAAAATATATGCACCCAAAATACCAGAGACGCATCTTTTTCCCGGCGTTATGGTCTGAAGAAGAACTGGCGAACTGGGGCAATGAGGCCTACGAATCCACTAAAAAAGTTTGATGTTGAAGAGGCTGATTCCACTATTGGCTTTGCTCGTCATCGGGCTCAATTCCTGCCAAAAATCCAAGGACGAACCAATTTCAAAGAAAATAATGGTGGGAAAGCTTCCCGAAACCATGGAGTTTGGATTTAAACTCAACGATTTTAATGTGGTTCGCGATACGATTGTCAGCGGAGATACTTTTGGCAGCATTTTGGGCAAGCAAGGGTTCAATCCGTCTCAAATCCATGAAATCGTAGAAAAAGTCCGCGATACGTTCGATGTCAGGAAGATCCGGATTGGGAAAGCTTACACGTTATTACAATCAAAATCAGCCGATCATAAACTACAGGCTTTTGTATACCAGCCGGACAGATTGAGTTATTATGTGGTGGATTTGCGCGATTCGGTAACAGCTTATAAAAAGGTCAAACCCGTAAAAATCCGCAGACGCACCATTGCCGCGAGCCTCGACGGATCTTTGACCGAAGAACTCGAAAAACAACACGTCGATACAGGCCTGGCGACACAGATTTCACAGGTTTACGCCTGGAGCATCGACTTTTTCAAACTTCAGAAAGGCGACCGATTCGCGATAACGTTCACCGAACGATATATCAATGATTCCGTTTATGACGGAGTCGAAGATTTTGAAGCCGCGTTTTTCGAATACAAAGGCAAGTTGGTTTACGCGTTTCCGTTTAAGCAGGACACGACTTCCAACCGCGTCGATTATTACGATGAAGAAGGAAAAGTCCTCAAGAATTTCTTCCTCAAGGCCCCTTTGAAATTCAGCCGCATTTCTTCCCGATTTTCAAGGAACAGGTTCCATCCGGTACAGCAAATCTGGAAAGCGCATAAAGGAACAGATTACGCCGCTGCAACCGGAACGCCAATCATGACGACAGCTGCTGGCGTAGTGGAACAAACTGGTTATACCGCCGGAAACGGAAATTTCGTCAAAGTCAAACACAACGGAACCTATTCGACCCAATACCTGCATATGTCCAAAATTCTTGTCCGTCGCGGCCAGCGCGTTTCACAGGGACAGGTAATCGGCAAAGTGGGAAGTACGGGTTTGGCGACAGGTCCGCATGTATGCTACCGATTTTGGAAAAACGGTGTACAGGTTGATCCGTTGCGCTTAAAATTACCTAATTCGGTTCCGATGAACGACAAATACAAACCACGTTTCCTATCTGAAATCGCACCTCTTAAAAAGACGCTTGACAGTGTTGCCATCGCTAAATTCGGCAGCCTACAGAAAGCATAACACAAAAGCATTCGGCCTATATGTGCCGAATCGTTATTTTTGCACCCAGAAATCAATCGACATGTCATTAGCCAAACTAAACCCGACGCAGACAGCGGCCTGGAAAAAACTCGAATCGCATTTTAACGAGAACCATCATCTGGAGATGAAACACTTGTTTGCACAGGATTTGAACCGTGCGAATGAGTTCAGCATACAATTCGGGGATTTTTTCCTTGATTACTCCAAGAACCGGATTTCGTCTGAGACCATAAAATTATTGCTCGAACTTGCCAACGAATGTGGTTTGGACAAGGCAATCGAGTCCTATTTCAAAGGCGACCTGATCAACCAAACTGAGAACCGTGCAGTACTACATACGGCTTTACGTGTTCAAAATGAAACACCGGTTTTGGTCGATGGGCAAGATGTAATCCCGGAAATCCGTTCGGTACAGCAAAAGATGGAAGGCTTTACGGCCGAAGTCATTTCCGGTTCACGCAAAGGTTTTACCGGAAAAGCGTTTACCGATGTTGTCAATGTTGGTATCGGCGGTTCCGATTTAGGCCCTGATATGGTTGTAGAAGCGCTTAAATTCTACAAAAACCAATTGAACGCGCATTTCGTTTCAAATATAGATGGCGACCATGTAAACGAAATCCTGTCCGGACTTAATCCTGAAACGACGCTTTTCGTAATCGTATCCAAGACATTCACGACACAGGAAACGTTGACCAATGCCGAGACGATTCGAAAATGGTTCCTGAAATCTGGCACACAGCAAGATGTGGCAAAACATTTCGTAGCTGTTTCGACCAACATTAAAAAGGTTACGGAATTTGGCATTGCCGAAGAAAATATTTTCCCCATGTGGGATTGGGTCGGCGGACGTTTTTCATTGTGGAGTGCCGTCGGATTGACCATCGCGCTCGCCGTGGGATACGATAATTTCGATCAGTTGCTCAAAGGCGCAAACCGAATGGACGAGCATTTCAAATCTGCCAAACATTCCCAAAACATTCCGGTTGTATTGGCTTTGGTCAGCATTTGGTACAATAATTTTTACAAAAGCGAATCGGAAGCGATCATTCCTTACAGCCAATACCTGAAGCGACTCTCGGCTTACCTGCAGCAAGGTGTCATGGAAAGCAATGGAAAAGATAAAGACAGGAATGGCAATGCGGTCAATTACCAAACCGGGACAATCGTTTGGGGTGAACCGGGTTCAAACAGCCAGCATGCCTTTTTCCAATTGATACATCAGGGGACAAAATTGATTCCGGTAGACTTCATCGGATTCAAAAGATCATTGCATGGCGATCAGGATCATCACAATAAACTGATGTCTAATTTTTTCGCACAGACCGAAGCATTGCTAAACGGAAAAAATACAGCAACCGTAAACGCTGAATTCGCTGCCCAGGGAATTTCCGGAGAACAAGCTGATTTCCTGCGTTCGTTCAAGGAATTTGCCGGAAACAAACCGACCAATACGTTGCTTATCGATAAACTCACGCCCGAGTCGCTTGGTGCTTTGATAGCGATGTACGAGCACAAAATTTTTGTACAAGGCGTCATCTGGAATATTTTCAGTTTTGACCAGTGGGGCGTGGAATTGGGGAAACAACTGGCAAATGTGTTGCTGTCTGAAATCGAAAGTAAAAACATAGGAAAACACGACAGTTCGACGACGAATTTGTTGAAGCATTTCCTCGACGCTTAATCTGGTTCGGCCCGTCGAAAACGTTTTTGTCGGGATTTTACTATATTTGGTTTCCAAACAGTATCTGTATGTACGAATTTATCCAAAAAGCACATTCCGGTTGGGCATACATCGTTTTGCTCACTTTAGCTATTGCAGCAGTTAATGCATTGGCCGGAAAGCTTTCGAACCGTCCGTTCAAAACCAGTGACAGGCAAATTTCATTATTGGCTTTGATAGCGGCGCATACACAATTGGTCATTGGGTTAATACTGTATTTCGTGTCCCCGTTGGGAAAAGATTCGCTTGGCGTCATGACGGGTACACAACGATTGACCTCTCTTGAACATCCGCTGATAAATCTGATTGCGTTGGTCCTGATAACAGTAGGTTGGTCGGCACATAAACGCAAAACAGAAGATGCCAAAAAGTTCCAGGTAATTGCATTAATGTATTCCATCGGATTGGTGCTGATTGCAAGCAGGATCCCATATCAATTGTGGTTTTAACGAACCAAAATCAAGGCGCCTCGGGCGCTTTTTTATTCTATAGGAACGGTGTTTGCTAATGGCGCGCCGCAAAATTATTTCCGAATGAAACAGTACCTTTTACTATTCCTTTTTTTGATTTGCGGCTTTGGTGTTTTTAGCCAGGCTCCGGCCGCAGTCACTAGTTCACCCAAGACTTCTCAGGATACGATTAAGAAGAATGCCGTCATTGCAGACAGTCTGAAACTCGTTTCCAACTTAAAATTGAAACCTTTCAAAAAAAATGCGCATGCTTCGTATTACGCAGAAAGATTCAACGGGAGACGTACCGCAAGCGGAAGAAAGTTCGACAACAACAAATACACGGCAGCACACAGGAAATTGCCTTTTGGAACTAAAATTAAGGTGACGAATGAAGCGAATGGTAAATCGGTCATAGTAGAAGTCACTGATCGTGGGCCTTTTACCCGCGGACGCGATATTGACCTTACAAAAAAAGCCTTTATGGAAATTGCCGGAAAAGGTTGGGGCGGTGCGCTCAAAGTAACTATTGAGATTATCCAATGAAGAAAGTTTCCGTTGTCATCGTTTTTATCATAGCTTTGGTTGCTGCTTCGTGTTCGTCTTCGAAAAATGCTTCGGCAAGTATGTATAAACGACATGCAGAAGCCTCATATTACGCAGATATGTTCAACGGACGCAAAACGGCAAACGGAGAACGCTTCAGTAATAACGATTTGACCGCGGCTCACAGAAAGTTGCCCTTCGGAACCAAAGTAAAAGTGACCAATGTAGCCAATGGCGAATCGGTCATCGTAAAAATAAACGACCGCGGCCCGCAAAAGAAAAGCCGCGAAATAGATTTGTCAAAGCGTGCGTTCATGTCTATTGCAGACAATAAAAACCACGGCACGCTGACGGTAAATCTCGAAGTTATCCGATAAGGATCGACTATTCCTCTACATCGATTTCGGAACATTAACAAAACATTAAAGTTCGGTAAACGCCGAACCAACCGAACTAATCCTAATTTTGGACTTCAATTTTTTATAATGGAGCTGGAGAAGGAAAAGGCGGAATTGATTGAAATGTTCGGAGTGCATTTCGAGCGGCTGTATCATTTGCCGCCGTTGGCATCCCGGATATTGGGCATCCTGATTTTAGACGGATTCAACAACGGGATTACATTTGAGGAATTGGTAGAAAGGACGCATTCGAGCAAGAGTTCCGTATCGACCAATATTCAACTGTTGCTCAAAATGGGCAAGATCAATTATTATACGGTGGCCGGTGACCGCAGGAAATTTTTCAAGCCGTCGCCTTTTAGTGAAAGATTGGATAATTATCTGAAAATCATAAATTTTGAAAAAAAGATAATAGAGCGAATGATCAATTACCGCAAAGAAACTTCTACGGGAGCGCTGGAAATCCTGGATCTGAAGAATATCGTAGCCTACCAGCAACACGTTCTCGACGCGGAAAAAATGCTGTATCGCACGATTGAAAAATTCCGAGAAATCGAACAGACAAATAAAAATCAATAACCTTAAATAGATACCAATGAAGAATGCCTATCTGCTGTCAGTAACCGCATCGTTGCTTTTCCTTTCTTGCGGCAAAAAAGAAGAACAGGCGCCGCCACCTGCGGGTCCAATGCCTTTTCCGGTCCAGACTATAGCACACCAGGATGCGACCATTTATCAGGAATATACGGCTAACCTTGAAGGCCGGCAGAACGTTGAGATACGGCCTAAAGTAAGTGGCTTTATCCAGAAAACGTTCGTAGATGAAGGCCAACAGGTTAAAAAAGGGCAGCTTTTATTTCAACTGGAAACCAATACGCTTTCACAGGATGCCGCTGCTGCAAAGGCTGCCGTAAATGCCGCACAGGTTGAAGTGGATCGTTTGGCGCCACTTGTCCAACGCAATATCATCAGTAATGTTCAATTGGAAACGGCTAAGGCGAAACTTTCCCAGGCCAAAAGCAATTACGGCAGTATTGCAGCCAACATTGGTTATGGCAGGATAACTTCACCGGCCGATGGTGTAATAGGAAGCCTTCCGTATAAAAACGGAACACTTGTAAGCGCTACGAGTGAAAAGCCGTTGACAACCGTTTCTGACAGCCGCGATATGCGGGCTTATTTTTCGCTCAATGAAAAGCAGATGATTGACTTTTCCAAAACCTTCAAAGGCGCGACACTTGCCAATAAATTGAAAAATGTGCCGAGCGTGGAATTGTTGCTTGCAGATAATTCGGTGTACGATCAAAAAGGCAAAATCGAAACCATCAACGGGCTTGTAGATCCACAAACGGGAACAACCCAGTTCCGTGCGGAATTCCCAAATCCGGAAGCTGTTTTGAGAAGTGGCGGAACCGGAACCGTACGTTTGCCGGTTGTCCAGAAAAACGTAATTGTGGTTCCTCAAAATGCGGTCATCGACATGCAAGGCAAACAGCTGGTTTATGTTTTGGGTGAAGGCAATAAAGTCAAATCGCGCATCATTAAAACCAACGGAACTTCCGGCCTTGATTTTATTGTTACCGACGGATTGAAAGACGGGGAACAAATCGTGGTAGAAGGTGCTTCTAAAATGAAGGACGATATGCAGATTGCGCCTCAGCAGAGACAAGCCGAAACCAATTCCGCTGCAAAAGACACCGCAGCCCAACCCGCCAAATAAGAATTTATGTTTAAAATATTCATAGAACGTCCGGTACTTTCAACGGTCATCTCCATCCTGATTACCATTCTTGGTATTTTGGGATTGACGTCTTTGCCGATTGAACAATATCCGGAAATCGCGCCACCAACGGTTCAGGTGACGGCGACCTATACAGGAGCGAATGCAGAAACGGTACTGAACAGTGTCGTGATTCCGCTCGAAGAAGAAATTAACGGTGTCGAAGGAATGACATACATGACATCGTCAGCTGCAAACGACGGATCGGCAAAAATCACGGTATTTTTCGAATTGGGCATCAATGCCGATATCGCAGCCGTAAACGTCCAGAACCGCGTGGCACGTGCAACGAGTAAGCTGCCACAGGCCGTTGTGCAGACCGGTGTAACGACATTGAAAAGCCAGACATCGGCACTCATGTTCCTGTCGCTCTATTCTGAAAATCCGGAATACGATGGGACTTTTGTCCAGAACTACGCCAAGATCAATCTTGTTCCGCAATTACAGCGTGTAAAAGGTGTCGGACAGGTAAACGTATTCGGGGCCAAGGATTATTCAATGCGTATCTGGATCGACCCGGAAAAAATGGCCGCTTATAAAATAGCGCCAAAAGATGTACAGGCGGCACTTCAGGAGCAAAACGTAGAAGCCGCGCCGGGTAAATTCGGGGAAAATGCAAAAGGAGTCTACGAATACGTGATCAAATATAAAGGGCGTTTGTCAAAGACCGAAGATTATGAAAACATCGTCATCAAGTCTGACGGGAACGGAAATTTTGTCCACCTGCGTGATGTAGCTACAGTCGAACTCGGCGCTTTCAACTATGGGGCGAAGAACTTCGGTATGGGTAAAGAAGGTGTTGCCGTGGGTATTTTCCAGACATCGGGTTCAAATGCCAACGACATCATCGAGGAAACCATGAGCATCCTTAGCGAAGCCCAGAAGAATTTCCCCGACGGAATCAAATATGTCGTTCCGTTCAACACCAAAACCTTCCTCGACGCATCGATCGAAAAGGTAATCTCGACATTGATCGAAGCGTTCATACTGGTATTCATCGTTGTATTCCTGTTCCTTCAGGATTTCCGGTCAACATTGATCCCTGCCATCGCAGTTCCCGTGGCCATCGTGGGAACGTTCTTCTTTTTGAATGTGTTCGGGTTTTCCATAAACCTGCTTACCCTGTTTGCACTGGTACTCGCGATTGGTATTGTGGTCGATGACGCGATTGTGGTTGTAGAAGCCGTCCATGCCAAACTCGACGAAGGGGAAAAATCGGCTAAAAAAGCGACTTTGTCAGCCATGAGCGAAATCACGGGTGCCATCATCTCGATTACGCTTGTCATGGCGGCGGTATTCATTCCGGTGACTTTCCTACAAGGGCCTTCCGGGGTTTTCTATACCCAATTTGCGATAACGCTTGCGGTTGCCATCTTGATTTCGGCCGTAAATGCATTGACGCTGAGTCCGGCTCTTTGTGCACTGTTCTTAAAGCCACACGATGAATCGGAACACCATAAAAAGAAAAATTTCAAAGACAGGTTCTTTATCGCTTTCAACGCAGGCTTTGACCGTATGAATGCGAAATATGTCAAGTCGCTTCGTTTCCTTGGAGCCAAAAAATGGATTACGGCTGCGGCACTTCTGGTTTTCGTTGGAATTATAGTAGTCTTATTCAGAAGCACACCAACCGGATTCATCCCGAACGAAGACCGTGGAATCATCATGGCCGATGTCACATTGCCTCCCGGAACTACGCTGGAGCAGACGCAATTGACCGTAAACAAGCTGGATTCGATTCTCGTTTCCATGCCTTTGGTAGAGGAACGGATGAGCGTTGTCGGATTCAGTTTGCTCAACGGTGTCAACGGTGGATCTTATGCGTTTAGCGTCATCAAATTAAAGGATTGGAAAGACCGTAAGGAAGCCAATCAAAGTGTGGATGCGATAGTAGGTGAATTGTTTGCAAGGACAGCCGGTTTCAAAGACGCCAAAGTATTGTTCTTCACGCCTCCAAGCGTCCAGGGCTTTGGTACGGCCGACGGTTTCGAACTCAAGCTCCAGGACAAAGGAGACGATAGCTGGCAACAGGTGAGCCAGGTTACGGGGGAATTCCTCGGGGCCTTGAACCAACGTCCGGAAATCCAGTACGCGATGACGAACTTCAACCCGAATTTCCCTCAGTACAAAATGGATATCAATGTGGAGAAAGTCAAGGATGCGGGCGTTTCCGTTTCCGATATCTTCAATACCATGCAAGGATATTACGGAGGTTTGTATACAACAGATTTCAACAGATTCGGAAAACAGTTCCGTGTCATGATCCAGTCAAAACCGGAAGACCGTGCCGATGAAAACTCAATCAACAACATCTACATCAGGAACGCCGCCGGACAACAGGTCGCTATCAGCCAGTTCATCACCTTAAGCCGTATCTACGGACCTGAAGCCGTTGCCCGTTTCAACATGTTGAAGGCAGTGAACATCAATGGTAAGGCAAAACCCGGATTCAGTTCGGGTGATGCAATCAAGGCCGTCCAGGAAGTCGCAGCGCAGCATTTGCCTAAGACATACGGTTATGAATTCTCCGGAATGACACGTGAGGAAATCATAGCCGGAAACCAGGCCGCGGGAGTGTTTTTGCTGAGTCTTATTTTCGTTTATTTCCTACTGTCGGCACAATATGAAAGCTATCTTATTCCGTTGGCGGTCATCCTGTCACTGCCGGTTGGGGTTGCCGGAGCAATCGGTTTCGTGAAACTCGCCGGATTGGAAAACAATATTTATTTCCAGGTGGCACTCATCATGCTTATCGGTTTGCTTGCCAAAAACGCCATCCTTATCGTGGAATTCGCCATGCAGAGACGACGGCACGGAATGGAAATCGTACAGGCGGCTATTGAAGGAGCCAAAGCGCGTCTTCGCCCGATTTTGATGACATCGCTCGCCTTTATCTTTGGATTGATGCCACTTGCCTTTTCGTCGGGCGTGGGAGCCGTCGGAAATAAATCGATTGGGATGGGTGCTGTTGGCGGAATGCTTGTCGGAACTGTTTTCGGAGTATTCGTGATCCCTGTGCTTTATGTCATCTTTGAAAGTCTGCAGGAACGTATTTCCGGAAGGCCGCACGACAGGAATGAAGAATCTGAATCTGAAGAAAATCTAAACGCGACCCAATCATGAAAAGACATATCAGCAAAATAACCCTTGTCGTTATTGCAGCCGCGCTCACGCAATCGTGTTTTGTGGCCAAGAATTACGATAGGCCACAAGTCCAGACCGATAATTTGTACCGCCCTGAAAACCAATCACAAGATACTACTTCGATTGCCGATTTGAGCTGGGATAAATTATTCACTGATCCAATCCTTCAAGGTCATATCAAAAAAGGTATCCAGAACAACCTTGACATGCGTATCGCTTTGCAGAATATCGCAGCTGCCGAAGCCAATTTCAAACAAGGAAAAGCAGGTTATTTCCCGAGCTTAAGTGCAGGAACGGACTGGACGCACCAACAGCTTTCCAAGCAAAGCCAGCTAGGTGCTTTTCTTCCGGACAGATCTGTAGATCAATACCAGATTACGGGAAGCCTGTCATGGGAAGCTGACATTTGGGGTAAAATCAGGAGTACAAAACGCTCAGCACAGGCACAATTACTGCAAACCACTGCGGCAAGACAGGCTATACAGACACAGGTCGTTTCCGGCGTAGCATCAATGTATTTCCAACTTATGGCTTTGGATGCGCAACTTCGCGTCATCGATTCTACTTTGGATAACCGTGTCAAAAGCGTAGATGTAATCCGGTCACTAAAAGATGGAGGCGAAACCAATGAGGTCGGGGTCAAGCAGACCGAAGCTCAGCTATATGCAACCCAAGTGCTGGCAGAAGACATCAAAAGCAATATCATCCTGTTGGAAAATTCACTCAGCATCCTGCTCGGCAATACACCGGGTAAAATTGAACGCAGCGTTTTCGAAAACCAGAAAGTAGCTGCAGAAATCAAGCTTGGCGTACCCATGTTACTCTTGAGTAAACGGCCAGACGTCATGGCCTCCGAATACAATCTGGTGAATTATTTTGAGATGACGAATGTGGCCCGGAGTAATTTTTATCCCTCATTTAAAATCACCGGGACAGGCGGATTCCAAAGTATCGATATCAACCAACTGTTAAGCAGCACGGCACTTTTTGCCAATGTAGTTACCGGATTGACCCAACCTATTTTCAACCAGCGAAAGATCAAGTCTTCTTATGAAGTGGCCAAAGCGAACCAGGAAAAAGCATACCTGCAATTCCAACAGTCATTGCTTACGGCTGGGCGTGAAGTTTCCGATGCTTTGCAACAATACCGCAACGAGACCACCAAATTGGACATACGCGCCAAACAGGTTGATGCGTTACGCCAGGCGGCCAACTTTTCTGATGAATTGCTCCAGTACGGATTGGTGAATTATCTGGAAGTATTGACGGCAAAAGACCAGGCGCTCAATACGCAATTGGACTACATAGACAACCAATACCAGCAGTATAATTCAATTATCTTGCTTTACAAAGCCCTTGGTGGCGGATGGCAATAAGTGTCTGATTTAAATTAAAAAAAAGCCGTCGTTTTCCGCGATGGCTTTTTTTAATGGCAGAAATCGTAGGCACTTGACAATTCGTTGCTTTTTCCGGTCTGGATTATATCATGCGTCATGAGTCTTTCTCCTGAAAGAACTTTGTTCATAAACGCAAGAATACGCTGAGGTTCTTTTTCGATAACAAAGCCGCTATATTCGTGACCGCCGCCGCAATAGGTGTAAAGCGCGCCAGAACCTTCGAGTTCACCAATTCTACCAAATATACTGTAAGATCCAAAAAGCATCAGCCAACCGCTTGATCCCGGCGGGCAATAATGATGGGCAGCGGTAGCATAAGGAACGGTTTTGTCACCGTTTCCGTGATACAGGAGCATGGGAACTAAATTATCTTGTGTAATCAGGTTCAGATCCATAATAGCTCCTGCGCCTGAAATCAGCCCGGCATATTTAAAAGTATCAGGAAGATTGTTCGGGTACAGGCTCATGGATTTCCTGTCCCAATAAGCGGCGTGTAGTAGTGCTTCGGCTCCCGCGCTGATTCCGGAGACGAAAATCTTTGAAGCATCTATCCCGAATTTGTCCTTGTTTTTCAAGAAATAAGAGGTTGCAAGCCAGATATCATTAGCCCCGAACTGGAACGCCTTTACTTTTTCGGTCAATTGTCCGTCGCAACTGAACTTTTTATTTTTCATGTACAGCGTATAGGAAATGGTCGCGGCCGCATATCCGTTTTGAGCGAGGTATTTACAGAAATCATAACCGGATTGACGTTCGCCTCCCGAAAATCCGCCACCGTGTACATGTATTATCAATGGAATCGGTTCCTTTGGCATCTTTTCCGGAAGAAATAAATCGAGCTCAAGTTTGAGCGTATCGTTTGCGAAATATGTTAGTGTCTGTTGTTTTTGTGCCGATGCCGAAAGCGCAACGAACAGCAATCCTAAAAAAAGTTTTTTCATCACCGTTATTTTTTTGCCGAAACCTTGAGGCCGACGCTTAGGATATTCGGAAGGTAAGAAGCCCCAAAATCATTTACGATTTTTACTTCGTAATGTCCGGGCTGTAATGCTTTTGGTGGTTGGATGACATGCCACAAATCGCAATAATCACCGGAACAATCACCTGTTTCTTTTCCGTCTGAATCTTTGATTTCTATGGTGACATTGTCTTTTTCGATATGGCCATCTGGATATTTGAGTTCAAGGATCAACGGCACTTTCGCGAATTGATAATCGTAGATATGGCTGAAGAAAATATCGAACGAATAAACTCCGGTTTTTTCGATGTCGACCGAAAAATCAAGTGATTTATCCTTTTGCCATCTGTTGTTCTCGAAGCTGTCGACTTTTTCATTGAACACGGCATTCCCGTCGCAACCGAAAATAGTAAGTGAAAAAACCGAAACCAAAAGCATAAGTATTGTTCTCATGATAATTGTGTTTTTATGTGACCGATTATTTGTGAAGCATGTTCGCGCGAATTTTCAATGAACCATTTATGTGTCTGCATACCGCCGCACACAACACCTGCCAGATACAATCCGTTGACGTTGGATTCCATCGTATCGGCGTTGTAATTTGGAATCTGTTCCATATCATCGGATAACGTCACGCCCGATTTCTTTAGGAAACTAAAATCCGGCTGATAACCCGTAAGTGCCAAAATGTGTTTCGCTTTGAGCCGATGCATGCCGGTTTCGTCTTTCAATTCAAGGCCGTCGGGGAAAATTTCAGTGACGCTACTGTTGAAATAAGCCTTGATGCTTCCTTCGGCGATTCGGTTTTCAATATCGGGCTTGACCCAATACTTGACGCGGTCGTTTATTTCACTTTTGCGAATGACCATCGTGACATTCGCGCCTTTTCGCCAGCATTCGAGAGCGGCATCGACAGCCGAATTATTAGCCCCGATGACTACGATATCTTCAAATGCATACGGATGTGCTTCTTTGAAATAATGCGTCAGTATTGGAAGATTTTCGCCTGGGACATTCAAGTAAATCGGAATGTCGTAAAAACCGGTCGCGACAATCACAAACCGGGAACGAAAGGTTTTGCCTGCTGATTGTACTTCGAATACATCATTGGATTTTTGGACCGAATCGACTTTTGCATACAATTGAATATCGAGATTGAAATACCGCTGGACGTTCCGGTAATACTCCAACGCTTCCTGCCTTCCGGGTTTCGGGCTGATGCAATTGAACGGGATACCGCCAATTTCAAGTCGTTCGGCAGTCGAAAAAAAGGTCATGTGGAGCGGATATCGGTACAGGCTATCAGTAAGCGAACCTTTTTCAAGAATAGTGAAGGTAAGTCCGGCTTTTTGTGCCTCGATTCCGCACGACATTCCAATCGGGCCGGCACCTATGATGATGAGGTCGAAGTCTACAGCCATTTTTTGAACGGATTTTTGCTCAAATGCGAATTGTAATAGCGAATGTCGCCGGTCACTTCCAATCCGAGCCAATCAGGACTTTCGTAAACTTCAGCTTCATCTTTGAGTTCCAGTTCTGCCAACACAAGGCCATCGTTTTCCCCAATAAATTCATCTATTTCGAAAAGATGTTTGCCTACAGGTACATGATAGCGCATTTTTTCAATCGTACCGTCTTCGCAAAGCTTGAGTAACTGTCTGGCTTCGAGTAATGAAATTTCAGTTTCCCACTCGAATCGCGTCGTCCCGGAATCGTTGCTCTTTCCTTTGATGGTTATAAAACCGATTTCACCCATGATGCGGATGCGCACCGTCCGATCCGGATTGCTGTTCAGATAGCCTTGCGCAATATGGTGACGCGAAGTTGCCGAATATTTGAAGGCAGTGGAGGAAACAAGGAATTTCCGTTCGATTTCAAGCATGAAATAGCGTGTATTTTAGCAGCAAGTTAAGGAAATAATGTGGTTCAATTTGTATTTTTACCCAAAGCACAACTATGATTTTGGGCAAAAAAAAGAGAGCCGGAACCACTCAGATTTTCTGGACAGACCAACTTGCTGCATGCCTCGAAAAATCGGCTGATACGGACGACCCTCAATTATTGGTTGATATTATCCAGGCTATAAGGCCAAAAAATGCATCGGCCAGGGATAAATTTGATTTGCTTCCGGTGCTTGAATTCTTTCGCGACAATCCGGAAACCACACAGAAACTTTCCCGTTATCTTACGTTGTTGTTCAAAGGAAAAAAATTCAGTAGGTTCCTTTCAGACGCTGCCATATTGCAGGGATCGGATTTCTTTTATGAAATAAAGAAGCGCATCTCACACAAGATTCTTCCGTATCAACCCGCAAAAGACCAACTCGAATACATTCTAAACCAGGTTTTCTTTTTGGCGACGGACAGGTTTTGGGTCGAGCGGATTCCGATGTGGCAATTGGAAGAGCTATATGATTTATTCGGGTTTTCCTCTATTTATGATACTGTGCAACCGGAAACGTCTTTATCTCAAATGTTACTGGCCATGGATCTCATTATCCAACGCATCAGCGGACGCGCCATGGAAACCGAAGTCTTGCAAATGGTTCCCGAATTCGATGGCATGGAAAGCCCGTTCATTGGTTTTGAACGTGAATTGTTGCAGATTGAGGAACGGCTTCGGATGTCGGACATTCATTATATGCGGACATCCGATTTGATATACAGGCAACTCGTCGTGATGCATCACCAGAGCATGGAGTTCGTCGATAAGGCATTCGCGAACAGCGGAAAATACGGAATCAGCATCCGTGTCAATCAAAGTCTGCTCAAAATACGCCAGCAGTTGGAACGATTGGGCGTGTTGATGCCGTTGCTTGCCGCAGATGAGCATTCGCAAAAAAGAACCAATTCCATAAAATTGGCTCTTGAACTTATCAAATACAATTGCCACAAGAACAACATCCGTAAATTCCTTTCGGAAAGTACGCAGCTTATCTCGTACGAAATCACGCAACATACGGCCAAAACAGGCGAACATTACATCACAGGGACAGGGAAGGAATATTTCAGGATGCTCCGGTCTGCCATGGGCGGCGGATTTATTGTGGGTTTTTTATGTCTTTTCAAGCTTCTGCTGTCCAAAGTAGACACCAGTATTTTTGGTCATGCTTTTTTGTATAGCATGAACTATTCGCTCGGGTTCATACTGATTTACCTCACAGGCGCCACACTTGCAACCAAACAACCCGCCATGACTGCATCGGTGTTGGCCCGATCCATTGACGATGAAAGCCAGAAAGGAAAACCGGCGGAACGCTATACCAAATTCGCTGTGTTGTTCGCGCGTGTTTTCCGGTCACAATTCATCGCATTTGTCGGGAATGTCATCATGGCCTTTCCGGTTTCATTGGCTTGCATTTATCTGATCGATTGTTACGCGCACCACAATATCGCCGACTCAAAATGGCTTAAGCTTATGGCCGACTTAAGCCCGATCCATTCACCTTTGGTTTTCCATGCTGCCATTGCGGGCGTGTTCCTGTTTTTGTCGGGTATCATTTCCGGAAGCATCGCAAATAGCGACAAACACAATCAGGTGTATTACCGGATTCAGGAGCATCCGCTGCTCAAGAAAAGTATCGGAAAAACGCGGACACAAAAACTTGCTGCCTGGTATGAAAAACGCTGGGCCGGCGTGGTTTCGAATTTCTGGTTTGGGATTTTTATGGGAAGTGTGGCCCCGATTGGCATTTTTCTCGGGCTTGACCTTGACATCAGGCATATTACATTCGCAAGCGGAAATATGGCTTTGGGTCTTTACGGAAGTCATTTTCAGGTATCGACTTATTTGCTGTCATGGGCTATTGTTGGAATTCCGTTGATCGGGCTTGTCAATTTCCTTGTTAGCTTTGGGTTGTCGGCATCCTTGGCTTTGCGTTCGCGGAATATTTCACTTTTCGAACTCAGTCTGGTCAGCGTTGCCATTTTCAGGCATTTCAAATCCAAACCCGCCAGTTTCTTTTTCCCGACCGAAAAACAATCTGAAAAAATAGTGGCAGAATCGGCATCGTGACTATGGAGCCCAAAGTTTTACGCAAAATCATTCATGTCGATATGGATGCGTTTTATGCATCGGTAGAACAATTGGATAACCCGGAATTGCGTGGAAAGCCGATTGCCGTTGGCGGTAGCGAAAATAGAGGCGTTGTTTCGGCGGCGAGTTATGAAGCACGAAAATTCGGTGTCAGAAGTGCTCTCAGTGGTGTTTTGGCTAAAAAGTATTGTCCTGAAATTATTTTTGTCCGACCCAGATTCGACCGATATAAAGAAGTATCGGCCCAGATCCGGAAGATATTTCTCGAATACACGGACAAAGTAGAACCATTGTCACTTGACGAAGCCTATCTCGATGTCACCGAAAACAAAAAAGGCATTCCAAGCGCTTCCATCATTGCTGAACAAATTCGCGCGCGTATCCTTACTGAAACCGGATTAACCGCATCAGCTGGAATATCAATAAATAAATTTGTCGCGAAAGTCGCATCGGACTACAACAAACCCAATGGACAAAAAACCGTGGCTCCCGATGAAGTCATTCCTTTTCTGGAAAACCTGCCCATTAAGAAATTCTATGGTGTAGGAAAAGTGACGGCTGAGAAAATGTATCAATTAGGAATCTTTACCGGAAAAGATCTGAAAGAACGATCGGAAGAATTCCTTGAGAAGAACTTCGGTAAATCGGGGCCGTATTATTACAACATCGTCCGCGGCATCCATAACAGTGAGGTCAAATCAGAACGCATCGCCAAATCGGTAGCTACGGAACACACCTTTAGCGAAAACCTGACATCGGAAGTTTTCATGCTTGAAAAGCTCGAAAAGACGGCTGCTGAACTCGAAAGACGCATTGGCCGATACGGAATTTCGGGAAAAACCGTAACACTCAAAATCAAGTACAGCGATTTCAGCCTGCAGACGCGAAGCAAAACATTTCCGTATTACATCGCTCACAAATCGCTGCTTTTTGATGCGGCAAAGGAATTGTTGTATCAGGAAAAAATGAAGGAATCGGTGCGGCTGCTTGGGATTTCACTCAGTAATCTAAACACCGAGGAAAAAAAGACGGTCGCCGTCCAGCTCAAGTTCGATTTCTAAAAAAAACCGCCCTTATGAGGCGGTTTGTAATTCGATATATCTGAGACTATTCTATTTCTGAAACTCTCAGTGTATTGACCATTCCCTGATCGGTAACCGGCATCGCGGCCAGGTTGATAAGGAAATCACCTTTTTCGACGAATCCGGCAATTTTTGCCATCTGGTTTATATCGACGACAGTTTCATCAGTACTGACGGATTTGTCGTAGAAGAATGATTTGACGCCCCAAAGCAGGTTCAATTGCGTCAGGATTCTTCTGTTGGATGTGAATACGAGAATGTGCGAAGTCGGGCGCCAGGCCGAAATCTGGAACGCCGTGTAACCGCTGTTGGTCAACGTACAGATCGCTTTGGCCTTGATCACGTTTGCCATCGATGCCGCATGGTAACATATGGTTTTGGTGATGAAACGCTTGGTGCGTACCTGAGGCGTATTCTGCGGTACCTGTATCAGCGGTGAATCTTCTACGGCTTCAATAATCTGTGTCATTTTTTCGATGACCTGAACCGGATAATTACCAACGGAAGTTTCACCGGAAAGCATTACCGCATCGGCACCGTCCATGACAGAGTTCGCCACATCATTTACCTCGGCGCGTGTCGGTGTGAGGCTTGTAATCATGGTTTCCATCATTTGTGTAGCCACGATTACCGGAATTCTGGCTGTCTTCGCGCGGTTGATCAGTTTTTTCTGGATCAGTGGAACTTCATGGGCCGGAACTTCGACTCCCAAATCACCACGGGCAACCATCAAACCATCGCAAAATGCTACGATTTTATCAATGTTTTCAACGGCTTCAGGCTTTTCGATTTTAGCTACAATTGGAATTTTATAGGCAGAATTCTTCGCGATAAGGTCCTGCAATTCTTCAAGATCCTTAGGCGTACGTACAAACGAAAGCGCAATCCAGTCTACTTCGCATTTGATGGCGAACAAGGCATCTCGTATGTCTTTTTCGGTCAAAGCCGGAAGTGAAACTTTTGTATTCGGGAGGTTCACGCCTTTTTTGGATTTCAAAGGCCCGCCTTGAAGTACTTTGGCGACAACTTCAGTAGATCCGTTTGTAGAAAGGGCTTCGAACATAAGCTTTCCATCGTCGAGAAGGATTTTTTCACCCGGAGTTACATCTGCAGGGAATTCCTTGTAATTCATATACACTTTCTCGGCAGTTCCGGGAATGTCTTCGGCAGTTGTAAAGGTGATGATGTCGCCCGGATTGACAAACACATCGTCTTTCATGACACCGACGCGCAGTTTTGGACCTTGTAAGTCCGCGAGGATGGCAGTAGTATATCCGAATTCTTCGTTAAGGGAACGAATGAGGTCTATTTTCTGTTTGACGTCGTCATAATCGGCATGCGAAAAATTCACGCGAAATACGTTCACGCCGGCATCCATCATATCTCTGAGGACTTCGCGCGTGCTACAGGCTGGCCCGAGCGTGGCTACGATTTTCGTTTTTTTGTTCGTTGGCATGTGGCTTAAAATATTAAGTTGTTTCTTGATTTTATGGTCGATATATCTATGCTGTACGTCATGGTCACCTGTGGAATTTGTTGTAAAGCAGGTGTGATGAAGTCAGGAATTTCATTCGTGTTTTGCAACTGAAGGAAAAAGTCTACTTTTTTGTGTTCCGGAATCAGGTAGGCATTGCTGGAAACACGGGCTTCAACTCCGGAGAATAAATCCAATCCGGTAGTGTTGGGTTTGAAAATGTCAGATTTATTCTGAAGGAGATTCCAGGTGATGTTCGAATTTTCGTCGTCATATACATAACGCGATAAGGAAGCCGAACCGGTTTTTGCGGTAATCTGTATGTTTTCTGGGCAGCGGTTCAGTAACACTCGGAGCTTTTGATTAATCAGGAAGGCCAACCGATACTCCTCTAAAGAAGTGTGTATCGCGATGAGCCGGTAGTCGATTTCATCAAACTCATCGATGAGAAGTTTATGAAGAGCCATTCCCAATAAATAAGCCGTAAATATAGCGTTTCTGGAATAGAAAAGTAAACGCGACACTTAACTTTATTTCCCAATTATCAACGAAAACGATTGAGATTAAACGATGTGCGTTATTTTTTGTTAATTTTTTCCTGAAATGCAAAATATGCGCGTTGGGACGCTTTTTCTTCGGCTTTCTTTTTTGACGTCGCTCTGGCTTTGGCAACTACCTTGTTTCCGATGCTCAGTTTAACGCCGTACATACGTTGTCCGTCGTTCCCGTTATCTTCAAAAACGTCGTAATGGAACGGTTGTTTTTCCTTTTGGCACCATTCGATCAGCAAGGATTTATAACTGATGACTTTTCCTTCCAGCCGTGGAATATCGACATAAGGCTCGATGACTCTTTTTTCGATGAAGATTTCGCAATACCGGTAACCTCTGTCAAGATAAATGGCCCCGACGAGTGCTTCGAATATATTTCCGTGGACGTTTTCACCAAAATGGACCGGCGCGATTTTACTTTCGATGAACCGGACGAGGTTCAAGTCGCGGCCGAGCTCATTCAAATGTTCGCGGCTGACGATTTTCGAGCGCATCTTGGTCAGATAGCCTTCGTCACCAGATGGCACTTCGCGGAACAAATGTGCTGCGATCACGGCACTCAGCATGGCATCACCAAGGAATTCGAGACGCTCGTAATTGACCGGGTTTCCGTCTGAATCGACTTTATTGGACGACCGATGCGTAAAGGTGCGTCGGTAGCATTCCAGATCCAAAGGGGCAAAACCCAGTATTTTCTGCATTTCGTCAAAAAAAATCCCGTCTTCTTGAGAGCGGGATTCTTTCTTATTGAATATGTTCTTTAGTAAACGTTTCAAAAGGTGATCCTGAGGTTATTCGTATTTTTTGACCAATACACAGGCATTGTGTCCACCAAAACCAAATGTGTTGCTCATGGCTACTTTCACGTCCCGCTTCTGTGCTTTGTTGAACGTAAAATTCAATTTCTGGTCTATGTTTTCATCATCCGTGAAATGATTGATGGTCGGAGGAACCGTTCCGTGTACGATAGACAAGATACAGGAAATAGCTTCAATCGCACCGGCTGCACCAAGTAAATGTCCGGTCATTGATTTGGTCGAGTTCAGGTTCATGGTATACGCATGTTGCCCGAAAACCTGCTCGATGGCTTTTGATTCTGCTAAATCTCCAAGCGGAGTTGAAGTTCCGTGCATATTTACGGCATCTACGTCTTCCGGTTTCAATCCGGCATCGCGCAGGCAATTCTGCATTACGTTGCGCGCACCGAAACCTTCCGGATGCGGAGCCGTTATATGATACGCATCGGCAGACATTCCGCCACCGCCAATTTCACAGTAAATCCTGGCGCCGCGGGCTTTTGCATGCTCAAGTTCTTCCAGGATGATAGCACCCGCACCTTCGCCAAGTACAAAACCGTCACGGTCTTTGTCCATGGGGCGCGAAGCCGTTTTGGGATCGTCGTTTCTGGTGGAAAGTGCATGCATCGCGTTGAATCCGCCCATTCCGGCAATGGTTACGGCAGCTTCCGAACCGCCTGTTACCATCACATCGGCTTGCCCTAATCTGATATAATTAAAAGCGTCGATAAGTGCATTCGTTGATGATGCACAAGCTGAAACCGTAGTAAAGTTCGGTCCGCGGAAACCATATTTGATTGAAATATGCCCACCGGCGATATCGGCGATCATTTTAGGGATAAAGAACGGGTTGAATTTCGGGACGCCGTTTCCTAAAGTGAATTCGGTGACCTCTTGCTGGAAGGTCTCCAATCCGCCAATTCCGGAACCCCAAATGACCCCGACACGGTCTTTGTCAAGGGTTTGCATATCGAATTTGGCATCGGCAACCGCTTCTGCAGAAGATACGATAGCATACTGTGCGTACCGATCCATTTTACGCGCTTCCTTACGCTCGACAAAGTCCTCTATATTGAAGTTCTTCACTTCGCAGGCAAACTTGGTCTTGAAGTGCGTGGTATCGAAGTAGGTGATGGGAGCAGCCCCACTGACGCCATTGATAAGTCCGTTCCAGAATTCCTCAACGGTGTTTCCGATAGGTGTAAGTGCGCCTAAGCCTGTAACAACGACCCTTTTTAACTCCATACTGTACTACTTTTATATTTAAACAAAAAATACCTATGCTTTATGTCTGGACGGATCATAAAAAGTCACAGGTATTTGGTATTTTGAGACGATTGAATAATCAATCCGGCGTTTTGTAAAACAAAAACACCCGTATCCTGAACAGACTACGGGTGAATAGTGTATTATTTCTTTGCTTCTTCGATGTAAGAGATAGCCTGACCAACAGTAGCGATGTTCTCTGCCTGATCGTCTGGAATCTGAATGTCGAATTCCTTCTCGAATTCCATGATTAGCTCAACCGTATCCAAGGAGTCAGCTCCTAAATCATTGGTGAAGCTAGCTTCAGAAACCACTTCGTTTTCGTCAACTCCTAATTTGTCTACGATGATCGCTTTAACTCTTGATGCAATGTCTGACATAATCTTTTGATTTTAAATTTTAATTTGTTGGCAAAAATAAAAAACTTTATTGAATAGCTGCCTTTTGGAGATTAATTCTCGAATCTAATTTAAAAAAATTATTCAACAAACCGGATTCAAAGGGCGCTATTATCGTCAATTATTCTTTTTTTTGCCGTGATATTCGCCTTCTATGAAAAAGCTGCTCATCTTCGCCTCGGGTGCCGGAACCAATGCCGCCAACATCATGCGCTTTTTCAAATCAGATGATAAAATCAGTGTGGCCGCAGTATTTACCAATAAGCCGGACGCAGGTGTTGTGGACAAAGCTGCCGATTATCAAATTCCTGTCGTCACATTTACAAAACAGGAATTGCTTGACGGAACCGTGTTGGATAAAATGGCGCAGTTCAATCCGGATTTAATTGTGCTTTCCGGGTTTTTGCTCCATGTTCCATCAGTAATCGTTCAGGCTTTTCCCGATAAAATCGTCAACATACACCCGGCGCTTTTGCCAAAATATGGCGGCCACGGTATGTATGGTATGAACGTCCATAAAGCTGTCTTGGAAAACAACGAACCGGAAACAGGAATTTCGATACACTATGTCAATGAGCAGTATGACGAAGGCGATGTGATTTTCCAGCGAAGCACTTCCGTTGCCGATTGTTCGTCTGCAGAAGAAATCGCTTTACTGGTCCAAAAGCTCGAACACGAATATTTCCCGAAAGTCATCCGTGAAATCCTTCTCGGGAAATGACACCTGAAGTCTACCTGTATACAGATGGAGCCGCAAAAGGCAATCCCGGTCCTGGCGGATACGGCGTGATCCTTGAACTCGCAGGGAAGCCTTATCGGAAGGAGTTTTACGAAGGTTTCAGACACACAACCAATAACAGGATGGAACTGCTGGCGGTGATAGTGGGGCTTGAAAAATTGTTGCGGCCCAAAACAAAAGTGCAGGTGGTTTCTGATTCCAAATATGTTATTGATTCGGTGGTAAAAGGTTGGGTTTTCTCATGGGAAAAGAAAGGTTTTGCCGGAAAGAAAAATCCGGATCTATGGAAACGGTTCCTTAAGATTTACCGGCAGCATGAGGTTACTTTTAAGTGGATCAAAGGTCATAACGCACACCCGCAGAATGAACGTTGTGATGAATTGGCAGTCATGGCTTCAGGCCTTCCACAACTTTCGATAGATTCTTTTTATGAAAAAGAAGACGGAAAAATGTTTTAATCCGCTGAATTTTACCGTTTTATTTTGGCAAAACTTTACAATGGGAATGGGTTGCACGGTTCTTTGTTTCGGTTTATCTTTGCCGCTTTATTGAAACCTTCAAATGAACAAACTTCTGATTGTCGGTACCGTTGCTTTCGATGCTATCGAAACACCGTTCGGGAAAACCGATAAGATCCTTGGCGGAGCCGCCACTTTCATTGGCCTTTCGGCTTCTTTTTTCAATGTTAAACCAGCGATTGTTTCTGTAGTTGGGGAAGATTTTCCTCAGGAACACCTCGATTTGCTTTCAAGCCGCGGCATAGATATTTCTGCCATTGAAATCGTAAAGGGCGGAAAGACTTTTTTCTGGAGCGGACGGTATCACAACGATTTGAATTCGCGCGATACATTGGAGACACAACTCAATGTTCTGGCAGATTTCAACCCGAAAGTCCCGGTTGCATTCAACGATTCAGAAGTCGTGCTTTTAGGAAACCTGCATCCCAATATTCAGATAAGTGTGTTGGATCAAATGCAAACCAAGCCGAAACTCGTCGTTCTCGACACCATGAATTTCTGGATGGATTGTGCGTTGGCGGAACTTAAGGAAGTCATCAAACGTGTCAATGTCATTACGATCAATGACGAAGAAGCGCGTCAGCTTTCAGGAGAATATTCACTCGTTAAGGCAGCGGCTAAAATCCAGCAAATGGGACCGCAATATGTAGTGATCAAAAAAGGCGAACACGGAGCGTTGCTGTTCCACGACAAAGAAATTTTCTTTGCGCCTGCTTTGCCGCTTGAAGAAGTATTCGACCCGACCGGAGCCGGAGATACATTCGCCGGAGGTTTCGCCGGATTCCTGGCCCAAAGTGAAAACATATCGTTTGAAAACATGAAGAACGCCGTGATTTGGGGTTCGAATATGGCTTCGTTCTGCGTAGAGCGATTCGGAACCGAGAGAATGGTGAGTTTAGAGAAAGAAGATGTGGTCAAACGCCTCAGACAATTCCGGGCGCTGACTCAGTTCGATATTGAAATAGCATAAAGGCTTCGGCCTAGAGCCTCGGAACGCCGGGGCTTTTTTAATTGAGTTCGGGAGTTTTTAGTTCGGAAGATCGGAAGAACGGAAAATTGAAAACATTCGAAATTTGGAACAACAAACAACAAGTCGTCTGTCAAGACACCACAACTATGAGCGACAAACTCACCCACGAATGCGGCATTGCTTTTCTTCGATTGAAGAAACCGCTTGATTATTATAAAGAGAAGTATGGCACTGCTTTTTACGGCATCCAGAAAATGTACCTGCTGATGGAAAAGCAGCACAATCGCGGCCAGGACGGTGCCGGTTTTGCGAGCATCAAGCTGGACCTGAATCCGGGTGAACGATACATCAGCCGCGTGCGTTCAAACGATCCGCAGCCAATCGCCGATGTGTTCAAACAAATCAACGAACGCATCAACGATGAACTGCTCAAGCATCCGGAATATAACAACGACACGGAGTTGCTTAAACGCAAAGTGCCTTATGTCGGCGAAGTTTTTCTTGGGCACGTGCGTTACGGGACTTTCGGGAAGAACAGTATTGAAAGCGTCCATCCGTTCCTGCGCCAGAATAACTGGATGCACAGAAACCTTATTGTCGCCGGAAATTTTAACCTGACGAATGTCACCCAATTATTCAACAGTCTCATTGAACTCGGTCAGCATCCTAAAGAAATGGCCGATACGGTAACTGTGATGGAAAAAATAGGACACTTTTTGGATGATGAAGTAGATGATTTATACTACGAATGCAAACAGAATGGGCTGTCCAAACGAGAAGCATCGCCTGTTATCGCTGAGAAACTTAATGTGGCCAGAATCCTCAAACGCGCTTCAAAAGGCTGGGACGGCGGTTATGCCATGGCGGGACTTTTCGGACACGGAGATGCATTCGTGATGCGCGATCCGGCAGGAATCCGTCCGGCGTATTTTTATGAAGATGATGAGGTTGTCGTTGTGGCATCAGAAAGACCTGTAATCCAGACCGTCTTCAACGTAGCATTTGAATCTGTCCAGGAATTGAAACCCGGAAATGCGCTTATCATCAAAAAGAACGGAACCGTTACCGAACAGGAAATCAATACGCCGACTGCCTATAAAGCCTGCTCTTTTGAACGCATTTATTTTTCAAGAGGAAGCGATGCCGAAATCTACAATGAGCGCAAGGAATTAGGGCGATTGTTGCTTCCGCAGATTTTAGAGACTATCGATAAAGACACTGACAACACTGTTTTTTCATACATTCCAAATACGGCCGAAACCGCATTTTTCGGAATGGCCGAAGCAGCCCGCGATTTCCTCAACCAACGCAAAAACCAATATATTCTCGACAACCGTAAAACGCTGACGGCCGAACATCTGCAGGAAATCCTGTCGGTCAAGATCCGAATGGAGAAAATCGCGATCAAAGATGCCAAGCTCAGGACTTTCATTACCGAAGACAGCTCGCGAGATGATCTTGTAGCACACGTATATGATATTACCTATGGCGTGGTAAAACCAAATGACAACCTGGTTATCCTTGATGACAGTATTGTACGCGGGACCACACTCAAGATGAGCATCCTTAAAATGATGGACCGATTGAACCCGAAGAAAATCGTCATCGTTTCATCGGCGCCACAAATCCGTTATCCGGATTGTTACGGAATCGATATGGCGAAACTCGAAGGTCTTATCGCTTTCCAGGCAGCTCTCGCCCTATTGAAAGAACGAGGAATGCAGTATGTAATCGACGAGGTTTATGCCAAATGCAAGGCTCAGGAGAATTTGCCAGATGCCGAAATCACAAACGAAGTGATTGCCATGTACGCGCCGTTCACCGATCAGGAAATTTCAGATAAGATTGCGCAAATGCTGCACACGCCGGACATCAAAGCCGAAGTCAGAATTATCTTCCAAACCGTCGATAATCTTCATAAAGCGTGTCCAAAGAACCTTGGCGATTGGTATTTCACAGGCGACTATCCTACACCTGGCGGTAACAGAGTGGTAAACAAAGCGTTCATGAATTTCTATGAAGGCAAAGACGCAAGAGCATATTAAACGCATCTAAATCGATATAGTTGAGACACTTTATCGATTTTTGATGTATTTCGTCTAATTTATTTGTTTTAAACGAATTAACAATATACATTCGTATCACCATAGCATTAGTAGGTTAAGTTTATGGTAGATTTGGGGCAAAAAGGGTGAAGTTTACTTCACCTTTTTTATTTTGTAAAAGTTAGATTCTACAGAATCAATAGCATAAAAAAAGCGGCACTCAATAAGTGCCGCTTTTTATTTCTCCAGTTCGTTAGTCTTCGATCTTCCGATCTTCCAACTTTATTTCTCCGTCGCGTATCGTCTCGCCACTTCAGTCCAATTGATCACATTAAAAAATGCCTCAATGTAATCCGGACGGCGGTTCTGGTAATTCAAATAGTATGCGTGTTCCCAAACGTCCATTCCTAAGATTGGTGTTCCGCCACAACCTACTTCAGGCATTAAAGGATTGTCCTGGTTCGGCGTTCCGCAAACGTCGAGCTTTCCACCATCTTTTACGCAAAGCCACGCCCAACCGGAACCAAATTGTGTTGCACCGGCCTTTGCAAACTTAGCCTTGAATTCATCGAACGATCCAAAATCGCGATCGATTGCAGCTGCCAACTCGCCCGTAGGTTGTCCGCCTCCGTTTGGAGACATGACCGTCCAGAATAAATTGTGGTTGTAAAATCCGCCTCCGTTATTACGCACGGCAGCATTCTTTTTATCTAGGTTGATCAGGATATTTTCAATCGTCTTACCTTCCATGTCCGTTCCCTGGATGGCCGCGTTGAGGTTCGTAGTATAAGCCTGATGGTGTTTGGTATGGTGGATTTCCATGGTACGCGCATCAATATGCGGCTCAAGCGCATCATACGCATACGGCAATTTTGGTAGTTCAAATGCCATAATAGTGTTTGTTAAATACGTTATTAAATATTTTCAAATTTAAAGATATAACTTTGGAAAGGAAAGCTGTTTGCCGTTATAATTTTTTTAAATGCAACATCTTGGCTTCCATAAACTTTTCTCAGGAGCTGTTTCCTGCTGCCCGCTTCAAGCTTTCTCATAACGGCGGGTTTTACGAACCGCCGCTCAGCTTCCGTTGGTCGCTGGCGCCGCTTTGTGAAACCAACGCCGTTCTCTCAAAAGGCTTTACGCTTGCATCAGGGCTAGGCCCCGAATTTGTAACAACTGAATTTTGGATACGAAATCATTTTCTATTTACGACGCATCGGCAGGTTCGGGAAAGACCCATACGCTGGTCAAGGAATATCTCAAAATCGTGTTGCGTTCCCAAAAACCGGATGCGTATCGGAACATCCTGGCCATCACGTTTACGAACAAGGCCGTCCATGAAATGAAAACCCGAATCGTGGACACGTTGTTTGAATTCACAAAAGACAATCCGTCAGGGAAAGCACTTCAAATGCTTGCAGACATTTCTTTTGAAACCGGAATTCCGGAGGCAAAACTGCGCGAAAAAGCAAAAGTCGTCATCCGTCATTTGATCCATAATTATGCGGCTTTCGATATTTCGACAATCGATAAATTCACGCATCGCGTCATCCGTGCTTTTGCCAGAGATTTGAATCTGCCGTCAACTTTCGAAATCTCACTCGACACAGATAATCTATTGGCTGAGGCTGTCGACAGTATTATCGCCAGGGCTGGTGAAGATCCGATCCTCACCAAACTGCTCATAGACTTCACCCTCGAAAAAACCGACAGCGACAAATCCTGGGACATTTCACGCGAAATCCTCGATACCGGAAAACTCGCGCTCAACGAAAATCACCGAAAGGAGTTATTGCATTTCAAGGACAAACCTATCGAGCAGTTCCTTGAAATCAAGAATCGGTTGTTCGAAGCAGTGAAATCACTCGAGCAGGAAGCATCAGAATTGGCAAATCAGGCGCTGGAATTGATGTCAGCCAATGGAATCGAGCAAAAATCCTTTTACAGTTCCTACATCCCGAAGCATTTTGTCAAAATCGCATCGGGTCAACTTATTCCGCACGAAGGCCATCTCAGATATTTGCGTGAAGAAGACGGGAAACGGTATTCGGCATCAGTCCATCCGTCTCAAAAAGCGGCGATTGATACGATAGGGAATGAACTTCTGGCACTGCTTATCGGCATCAATTCGATTGCGGTAAAACAACTGTTCTATCTGGCTTTCCTTAGAAATATCACGCCTTTGTCGCTTCTGAACACCATAACATCTGAACTCGCAAAAATCCAGGATGAGCAAAACATACTGTCGATTTCTGAATTCAACGCCATCATCCATAACGAAATCCAGGGACAACCCGCACCGTTCATTTACGAACGATTGGGCGAAAGATATCGTCATTTTTTCATAGATGAATTTCAGGATACGTCAGAAATGCAATGGCAGAATCTGGTTCCGCTTATAGATAATGCGCTTGCCGGCCAGGATGAATACGGGACTAAAGGAACGCTAATGATTGTCGGCGACCCAAAACAATCCATTTACCGCTGGCGTGGTGGAAAAGCCGAACAATTCATTGCCTTGTCCAAAACCGAAAATCCGTTTTCGAATAAAGACAAGCAGAACTACTCGCTCGAGACCAACTGGCGCAGTTATTCCGAAGTGATTTCATTCAACAACGACTTTTTTAAATTCCTGTCGAATCGCTTCGAGCACGTCGATTACGCCGATTTGTATCGGAACAAAAGTTTCCAGAAATCGACACATAAAACCGGTGGTTATGTCACTATTTCGTTTCTCGATGAGGCAGATGAAGCCGATGAAGATCCATATGCAATCGCCACACTGAAAAACATTCGTCAATTGCAGGAAAAAGGTTTTAGGTTCAGTGAGATTGCTATCCTGACACGCAAAAGACAGCAGGGAATTTCACTCGCGCGACATTTGAATGAGAATAATATTCCTATTATTTCGTCGGAAACGCTTCAGCTCGAAGCATCGTCAAAAGTTCAGTTTTTATTGGCTTTTCTCAAATATCTGTACAACAGGAAAGATGTCGAATCGAAGGCAAAATGGCTGTATCGCATTGGGAAACTCACGAATCAAAAAAGCAAACTGCCAGATTTCATTGCGGCCGGATTGGCTTTTCGCGATGATATTTCACTTGGGAAATGGCTCGGCCAACTCGGAATAGGCTTGCAGTTTGACGAATTAAGGAAAAAAGCGCTTTATGAAACAGTCGAAAGTATCGTTTCGGCGACTTTGAAGGAAACAGATGCTTACGTGCAATACTTTCTCGACATTGTTCTGGAGCGTGAAGTTCAGTATCAATCGGGACTTGGGAATTTTCTCGATTATTGGGAACAGCACGGTGACCGGTTCAGCATTCCGTCACCTGAAGGCAAAGATGCGGTTCGGATTATGACCATCCATAAATCAAAAGGGCTTGAATTTCCAGTTGTGATTTTTCCGTATGCCGAGGAAGATTTTTCAAGACGTCCGAGCGATAAGGTATGGGTTCCGAGCAATGACGAACTTGTCGGTTTGCCGCGTCTGTTGACCGATGTAAGCAGCAAAATGAACGATTTGGGCCAGGAAGCGAGTGAAATCTATCTGCAGAAAAAGCAGGAAGAAATGCTTGATATCATCAATGTTTTGTACGTGGCATTGACCCGGGCGGAGGAACAATTGTATGTGATTTCTGCTATGAATTTTACCGCGAAAGGTGAGTTGATGCAGAATAACCTGTCGGCATTTTTCATTGAATTCCTTACGAATTTAGGGCTGTTCGACAGATCAAGATTTTCATATGGATTCGGTGACGATAAAAAGATATCGGCCCAAAAACCACAAATGGCCGAACCCGAAAGCATCCGTCAGGTGGCATCTGCATTGGACATGGAAGACATTAAAATTGCGCGTCGCGAAGCCTTGATGTGGGATTCGGAACAGGCAAAAGCGATTGGGTTCGGAAACACGGTCCATGAAATCCTGTCGCAAATCAATACTTCGGAAGATTTGGAGATTGTGCTTGACACAGCAGAAATACAGGGATTGATTACGCCTTTGATCCGTCAGCAAATCAAAAGCATCGCGCTTGAAATTGTGAACCATGAGGATTTATCGCCTTTTTTTAGTTCCGGTTACAGTCAATATCGGGAGCAAACCATCATCAGTAGGAAAGGTAGAACGATAAAGCCCGACAGGATTGCCATCGATGCATCCGGAAACGCCTATCTGCTCGATTATAAAACCGGCGCGCATAATCCGAAATACGAACACCAGCTCTCTGAATATGCAGATGCATTGGCTGAAATGGGCTTTTCCGTCGTGAAAAAAATGCTTGTCTATACAGCCGGCCCGGTAAAAGTGATAGCTTTGTAGCAAACTGCAAAACACGATTTATGTACGGTAACATACAACAACGCTTACAACAGGAACTGGCCGAAATAGAGGCGAACGGCCTGTTTAAAAAAGAACGCATCATCACTTCGCCCCAAGGTGCCGAAATCACGATTTCTACAGGTGAAACGGTATTGAATTTCTGCGCTAACAATTACCTCGGATTGTCTTCTCATCCGGAAGTGATACAAGCTGCAAAAGACGCGCTTGATACGCACGGATTCGGGATGTCTTCGGTTCGTTTCATCTGCGGAACACAAGACATTCACAAGGATCTTGAAAAGGCTATCGCCGATTTTTACGGAACCGAAGACACCATTTTGTATGCCGCTGCTTTTGATGCGAACGGAGGTGTTTTTGAACCATTGTTTGGGGAAGAAGATGCGATTATTTCAGACAGTCTGAACCATGCTTCAATCATTGATGGAGTCAGGCTGTGCAAGGCAAAACGCTATAGGTACGAAAACAGCAATATGGCTGATCTTGAAGCACAATTAATCGCGGCAAATGCAGCCGGCGCACGTAATAAAATCATTGTCACCGACGGTGTTTTTTCTATGGACGGATTGGTTGCTCCGTTGGATAAAATATGTGATCTGGCCGATAAATACGATGCACTTGTGATGGTTGACGAATGCCACGCAGCAGGCTTCATTGGAGAAACCGGGAAAGGGACCATGGAGGCAAAAGGGGTGATGGGCCGAATCGACATCATAACAGGAACGTTGGGCAAAGCGTTAGGCGGGGCCATGGGCGGATATACCACCGGAAAAAAGGAAATCATAGAAATATTACGCCAGAGATCAAGGCCTTATTTGTTTTCCAATTCGCTTTCCCCAGCAATAGTCGGCGCCTCATTGAAGGTCTTTGAACTGTTAAAAAAAGACACCAATCTGCGAGATAAACTCGAATGGAATACGAATTATTTTAAGAAAGGAATGTTAGATGCAGGTTTCGACATAGTTAATGGAGACTCGGCGATTGTTCCTGTAATGTTATACGATGCCAAGCTGGCTCAGCAAATGGCCAGTGAGTTGCTTAAAGAAGGCATTTATGTAATTGGCTTCTTTTTCCCAGTGGTACCAAAGGATAAGGCGAGAATCCGGGTGCAATTGTCCGCGGCTCACAGTCAGGATCATCTCGATAAAGCGATTGCGGCTTTCATCAAAGTAGCCAAGTATTTACAGGTGATTTGACCCTAAAAATGAAGGAAATGTTTTATCTTAACAATATGTTATTTTTTTAACATTTCACTTTGCCGTTAAAAAGTAACCGCTTACTTTTGTCTCAATAACTTTTGTAACTAAAAATGAAATCTAGTATGAAACATCTAAACAAAGTTTTTGCCGCAGTGGTGATGCTGTTTGGTTTGAGCTCCCAGGCTCAGGACAGCGATAACCCTTGGGCAATTTCATTCGGAGCTAACGCCGTGGATACACGTGTTAGTGCGGCTTCTAAGTTTGAGGATCAGTTCTCTGAGTACTTCAATGCTAAGGACAACTGGAACATCCTTCCATCAGTATCTTACCTTAACGTTTCCCGTTACGTAGGTGCTGGCTTCGTGGTTGGTGTTACAGGATCTATCAACAAAATTGACAAATTCGTTAATCCACGTAACCAGGATCCAAGCGGAATGGGAGATTACACGGTAACTAACCCTGGAGATCTTAACTATTACGCGGCAGATCTATCTGTGAAATACAGCTTCCTTAAAATGATCGGAACTAAATGGCTTGACCCATCTATCCACGTTGGTGGTGGTTATACTTGGTTCGGTGATGATGCTAACGGAGCTACCGTAAACGGAGGTCTTGGTTTGACTTTCTGGTTTACTGAGCAAGTTGGTCTTTCTTTCCAATCTACTTACAAACAATCTTTCGACGACAGAGCTGAAAGAGGACAGTTGGATAACCAACCTTCACACTTGCAGCATTTCGCAGGTCTTACGTTCAAATTCGGAGGTAAAGACACAGATAACGATGGAATCTATGACAAATACGATGCTTGTCCAGAGCAAGCAGGTCTTGAGAAATTCCAAGGTTGTCCTGACACTGACGGAGACGGTATTCCAGACAAAGACGATGCTTGTCCAGAGCAAGCAGGTGCTCCAGAATTCCAAGGATGTCCTGATACGGACGGAGACGGTGTAGCTGATAAAGATGATGCTTGTCCAGATGTTCCAGGTCTTAAAGAATTCCAAGGATGTCCAGATAGCGACGGTGACGGTGTTACTGACAAAGCTGACAAATGTCCTACAGTTAAAGGTCCTAAAGAAAACGGTGGTTGCCCTTGGCCAGATACTGACGGAGACGGAGTTCTTGACAAAGACGACAGATGTCCATCTGTAAAAGGAACTGTTGCTAACTTCGGTTGCCCTGAAATCACAGAAGAACAAGTTAAAAAATTGAACGATTACGCTAAAACTATCCTGTTCAACAGTGGTAAAGCGACTTTCAAAGAGCAGACACTTGCCGTTCTTGACAACATGGTGACTATCCTGAAAGAGTATCCAAATTCTAAATTCGTTCTTGAAGGTCACACTGACAGCGATGGTAGCAACGCATTGAACCAGACATTGTCTGAAAACCGTGCAGCAGCTGTTAAAACATACTTGCAAGAGCATGGTATCCAGGAAGGTCGTTTGACTTCAGTTGGATTCGGTGAAACTAAACCAATCGCTTCTAATAAAACAGCTAAAGGTAAAGCTGAAAACAGAAGAGTTGAAGTTAAGCTTGTAAAAGAGTAATTATCTCTTCATAATACTAGAAACGCCTCGAGAAATCGGGGCGTTTTTTTATTTTTATACCTATGCATTCAGATTCATTTTTAACACAGATAGCGGAACGCGTCCTTAAATATGACACACAAACTCTTTCGGGCCTTACTATAATACTTCCGAATAAAAGAGCGCGGGTCTTTCTGATTGAATCACTACGCCAACAGTTGGATCGCCGTATTTTTCTCCCCAAAATAATCAGTATCGACGAATTCATAACGAACCTATCTGGCCTGCGGATTATGGACAGGGTCGAACTGCTTTTTTTCTTTTATGAAATGTATGTCGATTCTACATCTGAATCAGAACTCCAGACATTTGAACAATTCTCAGGGTGGGCCAAAACTCTGGTTCAGGATTTTAATGAAATCGACAGGTATCTGTTGAATCCCGACTCGATATTCAATTACCTCGAGGCCATTACAGAAATCGAGCATTGGTCTGTGGAAGGCCCGCAACGAACCCACTTGATTGAAAATTATCTTGTCTTCTGGAAAAAACTGCCGGTTTATTACCACGAACTGTACAGCAGGTTAAAAACACTCGGCTTGGGTTATCAGGGAATGGTATATCGGGAATCTGTTGCCAATCTGGAAATTGCAACAGAAGCTATGAAACCCAATGACCATTTTCTATTTGCCGGTTTCAATGCTTTGAATGCTGCAGAAGAACGAATCATACAACATTTTCTTGCCATTGGTTGTGCCGATGTTTTTTGGGATATCGACAAATCCATCCTTGCAGATGCCGCCCATGATGCTTCCTTGTTTTTAAGGCGATATAAAAATGTCTGGCCGTATTACTCAAACAGAACCTTCGACTGGATGTCAGACGATTTTTCAAAGCCGAAAAACATACGGATCATCGGGACACCAAAAAGCATCGGGCAGGCCAGGGTTGCAGGTAACATCATTGAAGATCTGCATAAAAGCGGAACTATAGGCCAATCTGAAAAAGTAGCCATAATATTAGGTGAGGAAAACCTGCTGCTTCCATTATTGCATGCGTTGCCAAACGAGGCGACGCCTTTGAACATAACCATGGGTTATCCGGCCAAGAATACACCGCCGTTTATCCTCATCTCAAAATTGTTCCGCCTTCATTTGAATGCCATCGCCCGAAATCAGGATCAATATGTTTTCTATTATAAAGATGTACTTGAAATCCTCAATCATCCGTTCATTGAACCGTTTGTCAAAGCCAATGATTGCATAGATACTATCATCGACAGGAATTACACGTTTATTCCCCACAAGAAATTAGTATCAATGGCCGCTTCGCCTGATCCTGTCTTTTCATTGCTTTTCGATAAATGGGACAAAGGCCCGCTTGCAGTTTTACAACGGCTTTCCTCGTTGCTTACCCAACTCAAAGAATATCTGGGGAAAGACACCAATGCCGAGCAGATTTCGCTGGCCATGTTGTATTCCTGTTATAAACTCATCAACCAGCTTATCGTTCATTACTGTAAGGAAGGCAGAACAGAAAATCTCGAAACCCTGCGTAACATCTTTAAGGAAACCAGCGAAATGGCCGAGATTTCGTTCGAAGGCGAACCACTTGAAGGACTACAGATTATGGGTGTTCTGGAAAGCCGGTTGCTTGATTTCGACCATATTATCATCACGTCTATGAACGAAGGGAATTTTCCATCGGGCAAAGGCGGTAATTCGTTTATTCCATACGATGTCAAACGCGAAAAAGGACTGCCAACATTCAAGGAAAAAGATGCCATCTATAGTTATCACTTCTATCATTTACTGCTTCGGGCCAAGAATATTTACTTGTTGTACAATACCGAAAGCGAAGGAATCGATGCGGGTGAAAAAAGCCGTTTCCTGACCCAAATCGAAATTGAAAAGCGTCCGAAGCACAACCTGACGCACGAAATCCGTTTTGCGCCCATTCCGCTCATTGCATCGGAAATCATGGAAATCCCAAAATCCGAATCCGTAATGGAACGTCTCAGGGAAATTGCAGAAGTAGGTTTTTCTCCATCATCGCTGACCGGTTACATCCGAAATCCAATTGATTTCTATTACCGAAAAATCCTGCGTATTCGTGAAACCGAAGAAGTCGAGGAAAGCATCGCCCTGAATACACTCGGGACAATCATTCATGCCACATTGGAAAATCTATACAAGCCTTTTTTGAATCAGTTGCTGACTACAGCAGCCATTGCAGATTGCCAGAAGCACGTCGATGCTGAGATTCTGGATCAATTCCGATTGGTCTATAAAGACGGGGAAATAAAAAAAGGAAAAAACCTGCTTGCTTTTGAAGTTGCCAAACGGCACGTGGGGAATTTTCTCAAAATGGAATTGGCCGATATCGAAAACGGAGATGAAATAATCATCAAAGAACTCGAATTTACCTGTTCAAGAGAACTGACAGATCCGCGGCTACCGTATCCGATAAAAATAGGAGGAAACGTAGATCGTATAGAGCTTAGAAACGGCAAATTGAGGATCGTCGATTACAAAACCGGAAAAGTCGAAGCCAAAGATATGCAGCTCGAAGATTGGACCGGATTGGCACAAGATACCAAACGCGAAAAAATACTTCAGGTACTTGCATATGCGTTTATGTTCCGCGACCCATCACAAGGGCGTGAAATAGAAGTCGGCATCGTATCGTTCAAAAACCTCAAATCAGGATTTATGCCTTTTACGCTTCTGAGGCCAGATGTAAAGGAAACTGTCGTGACCGATGAAATCCTCCAGTCTTATCAATCCATCCTCGTCGATTTGCTGCTTGAAATCCTGAATCCCGAAATTCCGTTCCGCGAGAAAGTTTAGACAGCTGATTTTACAAGTTCCGACAGATGCCCGAGCAACGCCTCGAAATTCTCGATCGGCGACATATGCCCGTCCGGAAACGTAATCAGTTTGACCGATGCCTCATTAGCCTGGTCGGCATTGTCATCATAGGGCAAAACCGGGTCGTTTTTTCCCAGAAACAACCATATCGGATAAGGAGCAAAATGCAAGATCACTTCTCTGTCTTTGCGGATTTTCATGCCTTCAAGCGAAGCCACGATTCCCTGAAGCGGTGTCTTCAAGGCCTGCTGCTTCATGTGTTCGATTTCGGGGTTGAGTCGTTCGCGATTCGATTCGTTGAACAAATTCCCGACGGACAACCGGACGAAGGAAGTATAATCCATCTTCACGGCCTTGATAGCACGGTCCCGGTTTTTCTTTCTTTCGTCACTATCGGCGCGTGATGTGGAATTGATCAGTGCGATTCCCGAAACCATTTCCGGATAGTATTCGGCAAAAGCCAAAGCCACATAACCACCCATGGAATGTCCTGCAATCGTGGCTTTTTTTATTTTGAGGTGGGAAAGAACGTTATAGACCAAATCTGCATTGTCTTCCATAGAATGCACATAACCTATGGCTTCCGTTTCACCATGGCCCAGCAAATCGATAGAAATGACGCGGTTCTTCTTTGAAAGTTCTTCGGCGAATGCATCCCACATGGTCCTGTTTTCAAGGAAGCCATGTAAAAAAACGACGGTTTTTCCCTTACCGACGTCACTGTAACCCACCGATGCGTTTTTGTAAACCAGCATAATTACGAATGCATCAACTGCTCGATTTCTTCAATTTCGATAGGAATGTTGCGCATCAGGTTGAACGGTTCGCCGCTTTCCTGAACCACGACATTGTCTTCGAGACGGATGCCGAAACCTTCTTCCGGAATGTAGATTCCAGGTTCGACGGTAAAGACCATATTGGCTTTCATGGGTTCGTGCAACAAGCCGTAATCGTGGGTGTCTAGCCCCAAATGATGCGAAGTCCCGTGCATGAAATACTTTTTATACGCAGGCCAGTCTTTGTTTTCATTCTGTACGTCGGCTTTTGAAATCAGGCCGAGGCCGATAAGTTCCGATGTCATCAGTTTCCCGACTTCCAAATGATATTGTTTCCATAATGTTCCCGGAACAAGCATCTTTGTCGCTTCTTTCTTGACCCGAAGCACGGCATTGTATACATTGGCCTGACGCTTGGTAAATTTCCCTGAAACCGGAATGGTACGTGACAGATCACTCGAATAATTCGCATATTCGGCAGCTACATCAAGTAGGATCAAATCGCCGGCTTTACATTCTTTATTGTTTTCGACGTAATGCAGCACGTTGGCATTGTTGCCAGAAGCGATGATTGGCCCATACGCAAAACCTTTCGAACGGTTGCGGATGAATTCATGTATCAGTTCGGCCTCGATTTCATATTCCCAGACGCCGGGCTTTACAAAACCGAGCAATCTGCGGAAACCTTTTTCGGTAATATCACAGGCTTTTTGCATCAAAGCGATTTCTTCAGCTTCTTTGACCGAACGCAGACGCTGCAGAATCGGGTTGCTTTTCGCTACCGAATGCGCCGGATATTTTTCTTTCCACCATTTGATGAAACGATCTTCACGTGTTTCGGTTTCGACTGAAGCACGATAATGTTCGTTGGTGTTGATGTACATAGTATCGGCATACGTCATCAGTTCATAAAAAACCTTTTGGAAATCCTGGAGCCAATACACCGATTTGATTCCCGAAACCTCGAAAGCCTGTTCTTTATTGAGTTTCGCTCCGTGCCATATGGCGATATGCTCGCTGGTTTCGGTCAGGAACAATATTTCGCGTTGGTGTTCGTAAGGCGCATCTGGAAATAAAACCAGAATGCTTTCTTCCTGATCCACGCCGCTTAAATAGAAAATGTCACGGTGTTGCTGGAACGGCATGGTGCTGTCTGCAGAAATAGGGTAAATATCGTTGGAATTGAAAACCGCGATGCTGTTTGGCTTCATCTGGGCCATGAATTTTTTGCGGTTCTTTATAAAAAGGTTACTGTCTATTAAATCGTATTTCATGATGCTAAGTTGATTTTTGTAAAATTAGGCATTCGCCGATTGAAGAATCAGGACATTTGGCGCTATTTTATGTTTTTGCGGATGCGGCTCATGTGACGCATCGAGATTCCGAGGAAAGACGATAACAGGTGCAGCGGAACCTGCTGCAATAAAACCGGTTCGGTCGAAAGCAGTTTCTGGTAGCGTTCTTCGGGTGTCAACGTAAGTAAGTCGATTCGGTAATCGTCGATTAGGCAAATCTGTTTTTGGATCAGGTCGAAATAGGCTTGTCTGAAAATAACATCCTCAGACATCAGTTTCTCAAATGTATTCCGGTCCACATAAAGCAAATCCGTCGCAACTATCGCTTTGATGAATTTACGTGACGGAACACGATTAAGGAAACTTTCAAGAGCCGATGTAAAACTGTTGCGAAGTGCGAGATACGTTGTCTTTTCATCGCCGTTGACCTCTATGCCGTGTTGTAAAATCCCACCGACGACAAACGTAAAGTGATTGCAGGTTTCACCCTGGTCACAAAGAAGCTGGTTTTTGTCCAGATGCAGCTTTTGGAAAGGCGACCCCGGTTCCGTGATATACTGTTGAAGTGCTTTGCTTTCTCCGGGCAACATGCTATCTGGTTTTGAAATACATCAATCGATCCACTGATAATAACGCGCGCCTTCGAGGTTCGGTTTTTCGTGTTCTATACGGTCCAGCACCCATTCGTTCTTTGGTTCGAGTACACTATTGTGCTTCATTTTGGTATGTAAGCCTTCATATTCTTCAAACGAAATGGCGTGGCTTTTTGCAAGAGTCCCGAATAAGTCGACAGGTGAAAGCGCTGTTTTCCATTCAGATTCAATCGTGCCTTCAAAAACCTTTGATTTTGACCCGCTTCCGTAAGCGAGGAACCCGAATTTTTGTCCCGCGATTTCGATGTTGTTATCTGAATATTCACAAATGGCCGATAAAAATCCCATGAAAATCGAGCCTGTATATAAATTCCCGATCAAAGAGGAAGCACTTTCGGCAGGTGCCAATTTATCTGAAACGAATTTTTTATAGCCTTCAGATTTCGCGATTTCTTTTACGGCTGCCGCATCCGAAGCTTCAATCCCGAATTCTTTTGCATACAATCCGGCAAGCATGCGTCTTCCCTGAAACGCATAGGGCAAATGCATGATGATGTTGAACCAGTTGTCCAATGGAATTTTATCTGCCGAAACTTTTTTGAATGCTGCATAAGCCTCATTGGTTCTGTCGATATAACACTCGTTCGAATATTGCCCGTCAAAAACCGGTTGGTCTTTATGGATTTCAATCTCGCCTTCGAGGTTTCCGAACCACGGATAGTTATCGTCATTCCCGGTAATCATGAATTTGGAAATGGTCCGGTACGGTTTGAAGAAATCGAAAACGCTTTTGTGGCTCGTGGCCCAATTCGTATCGAACGAAATGATTCTTGGGTTTTGGGACAACAGGAGTGCGACCGCTCCGGCACCTTGGGTATATTCACCCGTTGAGCCGAGGTCGTATTTGGCGATGTCGGTGGCGACGACTATGGCTTTTTTATTGGGATTCAACCGGATGAAATCGATACAATTCTGCATGGCATCAACGGCGCCTATACAGGCAAATGTAAAATCGACGGTATCGCAATGCCCGAGTGTGTTTTCACCGAATTTCTGTTCAATCAACCCTGTTATGTAAGATCCGACCGGTTTTGAATTGTCAAGGCCACTTTCGGTCCCGATGTAAATTCTGCAAACTTGGGATAAATCTATCGCATTGTCCTTAATCAATCGTGTAAGCGCATTCGCCCCGAAAACAACCGTATCCTGATGTGCGTCGGGCAACGTCATTTTTTTGAGACCGAGCCCTTTTTCGAGTTTATCGGCTTCGATATGGCGCGCTTCGGCCAGGGTTTTTATGGGTAAATGAATTTTTGAAACGTCGAATGCAATGGCGTCGATCCCTATTTTCATGTTCAGATTTTGAAACCTTAAAAGTACGACAGCCGCGCGGAACGCAAAAAGTTTCGGTTGATTTTTATGCGGATTTGTATCTGAGGTACATCCGTCCGGCAATAATTCAGCAAGAAAGAGCGTTCTTGACCCAGAACCAATTGCTGTGCGTATGTCCAGATCGATCCGAATACTCCTCGTCCTTGGCTGTTTAGCTACCTTTTCACTGTTTTCGTGTGAAAGCGATTCCGTTGGTGAATCGACAGAGCCAAGCCTGATCGTAAAATTCCGGTTCGATAAGAACCAGCAGCGGCTTAATAATTTAGGACAACCTTCAACAGTTGCGGCCGGAAACGCGGCTTTATCGCCCGATTTCCATTCCATATCGGCCCATTATTTTGAATTGGCCCAAACGGCTTATACCCAACTTGGCCAAGGTGCTGTTTTGTATCATGCACCAGAAACGAATCTGGGCGGAGCGAATGCCATTGATTTCAGCCAGGCAAAAATTGTCGGTGAAGACGAGGTTTTCCTCAGTATCCCGTTTTCACAGATAGCGGCCGGTAATTATGAATGGGTGCGGGTTTCATTGGCGTACCAGAATTACGGGATTTCCGTGCGTCAGGCTGGTGTCGATTATCCGGGTACTTTGGCGAGTTTCGTGGGGTTCAATACGTACATCGGCTCGCATTCGATCGGCAATAATTTTTTTGATATCGAGGGGAACAGAAAGCAAGGATATTGGGCTTTTGCTTTAGATGATTACCCTTACAGCATAGATGGGCAGGCACCGGAAGGAGCCACTACAGTCCCGAATCCGTTGGCTTCGACTTCCCCGATTCCTGCAGGTTCCTGCGTGGTTACGGGACAATTTTCACAACCGCTTCAAATTACGGGAACAGAAACCCATGATGTCATTGTCACGTTGTCGCTTTCCATCAACAAAAGCTTTGAATGGCATGAAGTTACGGCCGATGGGAAATACGAACCTGCAATTGGCGAGTCTGTCGTCGATATGGGCTTGCGCGGCTTGATTCCGAGCCATGAAGTTGCGCCATAAAACACTGCTGCTTTCATAGAATTTATACTCATTATAAATTATCGCGTTTGCTTTGCGAAGTAAGGCGTTTCGCTGTATTTTTGTGTGATTTTTACAAATTCACCACAACTTATGGCAAAATCAGCGCTCCTGAAGTCGTCCCTGGCAAAAAAGTACTGGATGGCCCTTACAGGTTTATTCTTATGCCTGTTCCTGGTCGGGCACTTAATTGGAAATTTACAGATACTTTACGCAGATCCACACCAGTTCAATACCTATGCGCTGTTCATGACCAGTAATCCGGCTATCAAGGCGCTTTCTTACCTGACTTATTTATCGATTCTTTTCCATGCGTTTGACGGAGCTTTGCTTACGTATCGCAATGTCAAGGCACGTCCGGTCGGTTATGTGAAGAACAATGCCTCTGCGAACAGTAAGATCTCTTCGCGCAACATGGGGATTTTGGGAACGGTTATCCTGATTTTCATCGTGACGCACATGATGAGTTTCTGGGCAGTGATGCACTTCGATAACAAAATGCCACTTGAAAAAATTTCAGTCAAAAGCCAGATGGCACCGGCTAAGGATTATTACCTGACCCAAAGCCCTGGGGAATACATTCCGGTAGATCAGGTCGCCGCAGATAAAAAAGAAGCCGAAGCTTCACGCAAAGCCTTTTACATCAAAGACCGTACGGAATTCATTTTCACCGGAGCAGATGTCAAGAAAGCAGACGGATATAAAGATCTTTTCAAAGTAACGGTAGCCTTCTTCAAGGATCCGAAATACGGATTGGTTTATACGATCCTTTACGTGATTTCGATGTTGGTGCTGGGCTTTCACCTGTACCACGGATTCGCCAGTGCGTTCCAGAGTTTAGGATTGAACCATCCAAAATACAATGCCGCGATAAAAGCGTTCGGGATTGGGTTCTCGATCGTAGTTCCGTTCCTGTTTGCCGTGCTTCCCGTCTACATCCACTTTTTCCTAAAAACAATTTAATAGCCCAATTCAACTATGAAGTTAGATTCTAAAATACCTGAAGGCTATATTTCCGATAAATGGACCAACCATAAAAACCACCTCAAACTGGTCGCCCCCAACAACCGTCCCAAAATCGACATCATTGTCGTAGGAACCGGTTTGGCAGGAGCATCGGCCGCCGCATCGTTCGGTGAGATGGGTTATAACGTAAAGGCATTCTGCTTCCAGGATTCGCCACGTCGCGCACACTCGATCGCGGCACAGGGTGGAATCAACGCAGCCAAAAATTACCAGAACGACGGCGATAGTATCTATCGTTTGTTCTACGATACGATTAAAGGAGGCGATTATCGTGCGCGTGAAGCAAACGTCCATCGTTTGGCCGAAGTTTCCGGAAACATCATTGACCAATGTGTGGCGCAAGGTGTTCCGTTTGCACGTGATTACGGCGGAATGCTGGACAACCGTTCCTTTGGTGGAACGCAGGTCCAAAGAACATTCTACGCCGCTGGTCAAACGGGACAACAATTATTGCTTGGAGCGTATTCGGCTTTGTCGCGTCAAATTGGTCAAGGAAACGTACAGCAGTTCAATCGCCACGAAATGCTTGACATTGTAAAAGTCGATGGAAAAGCCCGCGGAATCATTGCCCGTAACCTGATTACAGGTGAAATCGAAAGACATTCGGCCCACGCGGTCATCATCGCATCGGGCGGATACGGAAACGTCTATTTCCTTTCGACGAATGCCATGGGATCGAACGTTTCCGCAGGCTGGAAAATCCACAAAAAAGGAGCAGCGTTCGCGAACCCTTGTTATGTTCAGATTCACCCGACCTGTATTCCTGTCCACGGAACGAACCAATCGAAACTGACGCTGATGTCGGAATCGTTGCGTAACTCCGGAAGAATCTGGGTTCCGAAGAAAAAAGAAGACGCAGAAGCGATCCGGGCCGGAAAACTCAAACCGACGCAGATTGCAGAAGAAGACCGAGATTATTACCTCGAAAGACGCTATCCGGCGTTCGGGAACCTTGTTCCGCGTGACGTAGCTTCAAGAGCAGCAAAAGAACGTTGCGACGCGGGTTACGGAATCGAGGCGAACGATACGAATGAAGGTGTTTACCTTGATTTTGCATCAGAAATAATCAGCAAAGGAAAACAGGCGGCCCTTGTTGCAGGCGACCATAATCCATCGGCAGAAAAAATACAGGAACTTGGCAAGAAATGGATCGAGGAAAAGTACGGTAACCTGTTCCAGATGTATGAGAAGATCACAGCTGAAAATCCATATGAAGTTCCAATGAAAATCTATCCGGCCGTTCACTACACCATGGGTGGCGTTTGGGTCGATTATAATTTGCAGAGCACCATTCCGGGCTGTTTCGTGGCCGGTGAAGCGAATTTCAGCGACCACGGTGCGAACCGACTTGGAGCATCGGCTTTGATGCAAGGCCTGGCCGACGGCTATTTCGTGTTGCCGTATACGGTTTCAGATTACCTGGCAGATGAAATCCGGACGGGGAAAATCTCGACACAAACAGCGGAATTCGACGAGGCTGAAAAGTCTGTCAGAGATCAAATCGATGCATTCCTCAATAACAACGGATCGAAATCTGTCGATCATTTCCACAAACAATTGGGCCATATTATGTGGAACAAGGTAGGAATGGGACGTAATGCACAGGGATTGGCAGAAGCGGTTAAGGAAATCGATGCCCTGCGCGCCGAATTCCACCGCGATGTTTACGTTCCCGGAAAAGCCGACGAACTCAACACCGAACTCGAAAAAGCCCTGCGTGTTGCCGACTTCATGGAACTGGGACAACTTATGGCAATGGATGCCTTGCAGCGTAACGAATCCTGCGGTGGCCATTTCCGAGAAGAATACCAGGATAGCGAAGGTGAAACCCTGCGTGACGACGTGAATTTCAAATTCGTAGGTGCCTGGGAATACCAAGGTCCGGATATCAATAAAGAAATCCTGAACAAAGAAGACCTGAATTACGAATTCATCAAGATTGCAGCCCGTAACTACAAATAAAATAAGGACGAAATGGCTACTAAATACATCAATATAAACCTGAAGGTATGGCGCCAGAAAGATGCCAAATCAAAAGGTCAAATGGAAACCTACAAACTGAATCAGGTTTCTACCGATTCCTCTTTCCTTGAAATGCTCGACCAATTGAACGAGCAGCTGATCAACGAACGCAAAGAACCTGTGGCTTTCGACCACGACTGTCGCGAAGGAATCTGCGGTATGTGCTCGCTCTATATCAACGGACGCGCACACGGACCGGACACGCTTATCACGACGTGTCAGTTGCACATGCGTACGTTCAAGGATGGCGAGACCATTTACATCGAGCCTTGGCGTTCCAAAGCATTTCCTGTAATCAAGGATTTGGTTGTGGATAGAAGTGCGTTTGACAGAATCCAGCAAGCCGGTGGTTTCGTATCGGTAAATACATCCGGAAATACCATCGATGCCAATGCGACACCAATCAATAAGCACGACGCAGACCGTTCGTTTGAAGCGGCAGCGTGCATTGGTTGCGGTGCCTGTGTGGCGAGTTGCAAAAACGGATCGGCTATGTTGTTCGTTGGGGCGAAAGTGTCCCAATACGCATTGCTTCCGCAAGGTAAAATCGAAGCCCATGACCGCGTGCTTGCTATGGTCCGTCAAATGGATGAGGAAGGATTCGGGAACTGCACCAACACCGGTGCCTGTGAAATCGAATGCCCGAAAGGAATTTCATTGGAAAACATCGCGCGTATGAACCGCGAATATTTAAAAGCAAGTTTTAGCTAACTAACCCAAGCTTTACTTTGAAAACGCACTCGTAATGGGTGCGTTTTTTTGTTTGTAAAATTCAGATTTTTCAAGACTACAGTTTAATCAGCCGGATACTTTTATTTCCGGTTTCAGAGGATAATTTCAACACGTAAATGCCACTTTCTGCCGCAGATAAATCTACCCTGTTTTGTCGGTTCGTGAAAGTCGATTCAAGTATTTTTCGTCCGTTCAGGTCTGATACAACTACAGGGACAGGCACTGCGTTTGGATTATCGATACTGAAAATTCCTTCAGAAGGATTTGGATATACCCGTATTCCATCCGGTTCCCGGTCAACAGTGGACAGACTGGTTACTTCAATCGTCGCTTCTGCCGAGCATCCATATTCAAAATTTGCAATTACGGTGTACGTTCCGGTTGCGGCAGGAGTATAATCCGGACTGTCGGCCCCTTCTATTTGCGTAGTGCCCAAAAACCATTGATAAGATACTGCCTCAGCGGATGCATCTGAAACCAACACACCATTGGTATAAGCCAGTTCCAATGTAGGCGTATCGTATTCGACATCTTCAATTTTAGTCAGGTACATGCCAGGAGTTCCGCTGGTATAACAGCCAAAAGTCACGCTGTTTTCTCCCAGTCCATTCGTCAATCCGGCACAATAGAATGCTGTGCCATTTGGAACAACCGCCACAGCATTTCCAGTCCATTGGGTCGAACCCAGAGGAACGGCATATGCCACTTGCCCGTCAGCCGGATTCAGCTTGGCCAGAAAACCCGATCCGTTAGCGGCATAAGGCAATTGGAAATCACCGAAAGAGCCGTTTTGGTTGTAGCTTCCGGCGGCGAGCAGATAACCTGAATCGCTCAAAGCCAAATCATTTGTCTGCATATTGCCTTCGGTTATCTTGAATTCCGTAACCCAAACCGGATCCAGATTTTCGTCAAGTTTTACTACGAACGCATCGTTTCCGTTGTTTACGTTGGACAGCGGAAAAGGTCCGATGCTCAAATCCGGGGCAAACCAACCGGCCATTAGATAAACGGCGCCATTGTCATCGGCAAGAATCGGCATACGGGTATAGAAAGAAGTAGATCTCGTAATGTATTTGCCGGCGAGTACTTCCCCATCGGGGCTTATTTTAAACACGACCAATTGATCGCCGTTTCCGGGAGGAACGTTAACGGTAACGGCACCGAAAGTAATCGAGGAATTCCATGTCACCCGCGCTGAAACAAAAATAGTTCCGTCAGGCGCAACAGTCAGGCCGTAAATAGACATTGACCCGGAAGCATCTGGCATAATAGACCATGATACTTCATTTTCTGAATTTACCTTAAAAACTTTGCTGTTGTATCCGTGAGCATAGTAAGTAAAACCTTCACGGGTCGCGAGCGGGCACGCATAGGTATAATAATGTGGAATATTTGAGACGAATTGCAAATCACTGTCGAATCTCAGGATCTGAACCGCCGTATCGCTATTTTCAAGAGAGACATTATCGTCCGGAATGATTACCGGTTGGCCGGAAACTTCGGTAGATAAAATCAGCTGGTCGTTGACATCGTCAAATGCCAGTTGATGCGGATTCAGGCCGGCACTCTGAGCGTAGATTTTCTTAAATGCGATTATTTCCCCCGCCGGTGACCATTTGATCACGACCATGTTTCTGTTGTTATACAACCCTTCGTGGACTATCAGTTCGTCCCCAACCATGATATCGGTTTCAAACGTAGACATGGTGTAGAGGTTTCCTTCGGGATCGCGAACCATATCGTAAGCACCCTGAACGGAATTGTTGGTGCTGGCCGATGAAATGAATTCGACCCAATCAAAACGTTGTGCCTGACCGGAAATAGCGACTCCAAACAAAATAAGCAGATAGATTTTTTTCATGGTTTCAGATGGTCTTAACGACTTTGTTTGATAAGTTTTTTGCTGATTGATGTGTTTTCAGAGGATAGTTGAAGCAGATAAATCCCGTCTTCCGTCCCGCTCAGGTCGATGTTTTCAGAAGCATTGACGTTACCCGATAAAATCCGGCGGCCGTTCAAATCGGAAACCGTATAAGCTACTATTCCGGATGGTATTTCCAGTTTGAATATTCCGGTAGACGGATTCGGATAAATGCGGATGGGCTCATTGGTTTGGAATGCATCTGTTGACAGGAACGTTTCAGATGTTTGTGTTTCGCAGCCGAATTCATAGGAATAGGCCACGGAATAAGACCCGGCTTCAGAAATTTCAAGTGTCTGTGAAGTAGCACCTTCAATTAATTCGTCATCAAGATACCATTGGATAGTGCCGTCGAATTCAGGAGAAGCCGTAAGCATGGATTCGTTCTGGCTGATAACAGGCGTTGGCGCATCGATAGGGTCAAGCGTGAATTGTGCCAGGTAAAAGCCGAAAGTATCGGTGGCTTCCAAACACCCGAATTCTCCGGTTCCGCCAACCAAATGTCCGGCGGCAATGAATTTTCCGTCGGCTCCGGAAATGATATGGTTGTTCGTCCCGAAACTTCCGGCCGCAAAGTTGAAGGCATTCGTGAATTCCCCATCGGAACTGAGCTTTGCAATAAAAGCGCGTCCTTCATTATAGATCAAAGGAAAATCTCCGATGGAGAGGCTCATCTCGATGTACCCGCCAAAAACCACTCCGCTTCCGTCCGGATCGGCGACTACGCCATCAATCATAGCCTGTGTTGGTACAGATTTTATCCAAAGCGGATTTCCATCGCCATCAGTCTTCAGGATCGCATCTATGTAATTCGTGGAGCTCGGATCCGGATTGACAACCGTATCTGATCCGGCTGTAAAGAAAGTGTTGACACGCAGGCCGAAATAAATGTTCCCATCAGGATCAACAGACATCCTTTTGCCGGAAGTATTCACGCCATTGAACATTTTGGCCCATTGTACGTCCAGGAAAGCATCTGTTCTCAATGCAATATTTGGAACATTCCCGCTAGTCGTTTCAGGCGTAAGGACAAAAGTCCCGTATGTAATGGCGGCGTAAGCACATCCGTGGAAAACCAAATCGCCGTTTGGCATGGCTTCGGCATCTGAAAAGAAAATCTGATCCTGTGCATTGTAATTGGCAAAGACATCTGGTGTAAGAGTGGCTTGCACCGCACCGGTCATATCCAGCTTACTGATTGTGGTATAACCTGTTTGGGTATAGATATGGTCATTGGCGTAAACCAGCAACGGACAGGCACCATAACTTCCAGAAGTATCGGTCATGACATGCCATTGATATTCTCCTTCCGGATTGATTTTAAACAGGAAATTGCGGTATTGGGCCGAAACGGAAAAGACCTGTTCCTCAAAACGCAAATCATATGTGCCGTACAGATTTCCCAGAACATAAAGATTATCCTGGTCGTCTACGGCGAGATTCAAAGCATAGAAATTGGTTCCGATACGTCTGATCCATTGCAATTCCCCGGTAGCATTGAACTTATGGATGAATGTGGTCGAACCAACGATATTTTCTGCAATGACCCCCTGACAGTATGCGCTCTGGTTTGATTCCGTAATATGGTACATGTTGCCCTGTGAATCCCGGACAACTGACCTGACCATATTGTAAGATGCCGAACCGTTGTAGACACCGCCGGCAGCTACCCATTCAAAATTCTGGGCCGAAGTCAGCGCAAAAACAAAAAGCGATAAAAGCAGCAACATTCTTTTCATGATTATTTTTTTAGGATTTTAAAGGAAGCAGAAACAGATTTCAATAAATAAGCTCCGCTGGAAAGACCGGACATATCGATTTGGGTTGTAAATGCAGGATAAGACGATAATTTCCTGCCGGTTATGTCAAACAATTCGACCGGTGTATCTATTCCTTTCAGATAGACAATGTCATACGCCGGGTTCGGATATATGCCGGTTATTGAGGCTGTACCATCATCTTTAATTCCCAATGTTTCAACTTCGTATTTAGCAAGAAAGGCCTGGCTGTATTCTTCTGAGGAAATCGTGATTTCAAAAGGCGGACGATCCGGGAAGGCAAAATTCGTAGTCGTCGTGAATTGTCCGCCAACGTAAAGCGTATCATTCGTTAAGATTACGCCTCCGGCATCGTCATTCTGCCGTTGTTTGAAACCTTCATCATCACTGCCTATTGCAATTGCCGATTTGATTTGGCCATCCGTATCATAAAGCGCCACATAAATGTCAGATGAACCCGTGAGCGTAATTTCGTCCGGACCGGAAAAAGATTTGAACGTAATATCTTCATCGAATAACCCCGAAATGGCCGAATTACCTGCGTCATCCACAGCTAAATGTCTCGCCCATGGACTGCGATCCGGATCGCTCGAATCGACTACCCATTGATAATTGCCATCAGCATCGTATTTGGACAGGAAAAGACTTTCATACAGGACGACACCCGGAACCAGGACTTCGTTTTCAGAAGGATCTGCATCGAATGGATCGGTGTAATTGCCAAAGACATAAACGTTTCCGTCGGCATCCATATCGACGGCTTTTCCGGAAATTGACGTAAAAGGATCTGTCGATTCCAGGATTCCGGCCCATACGTAAGCGCCGTCAGTAGTATATTTTGCAACAAAAGCGGCTGTGTTTTCACTGGCTTTGATGGCTTCGGCAGCTGACGGATCAAAATCTGAACTGCCTTTGAAGGCTCCGGTCAGCGCAATAAAGCCATCGCGAACGGACAGGCTTTCCCCAACGGTGGTGTCGATGTCTGTTACCAGTCCAAATCCCCACAGATGCGTTCCGTCAGGAGCATATGCCGAGAGAAATGCGTTTTGATCGAGGCTTCCGGTAATGACCGCTTGCGAATCAGTAATGTCAAGGTCGCCGCTTTCGCGAAAAAAGCCGGTGGCATACAGGTTTCCGGCTGCGTCAAAATCGATGTCGTTGGTAACCGCGTTCTGGCCGTTGATGGTTCCGCCCCATAAAAAGTTTCCGTCCGGATCATATTTGGCGATAAAACCGTCGCCATCGCTGGTGGCCATGAATTCATTTTCAGACGGATCCAGATCAAAATCAATATAGCTATAGCCGCAAATGGCAACATTTCCGTCAGTATCTGCAGCCACCGAATTGATGTAGACAAAGTTATCGTTGGAAAAAGGTTTTATCCAGAGTAAGTTTCCGGCCGCATCATATTTGGCGATGAAAAGCGTAAAAGAACCATTTGGTAAAATGGTGTTCCCAAACTGAGCCTGGTTGCTGTAGAATCCACCAACATATATGTTTCCATTCTGGTCTTTGTCCAGTGCGGTGATCCCGTCTGAATAGTCTGAGCCACCGGTTCTGACCCAGCTTACCTGAGGCGATTGTGAAAAAGCCGTCGCAGTTATCAAAAAAATCAAAAAGTAAAAATGTTTCATAATTGTAGCAGATTGGTTGGTGATAGGATTTTAGATTTGGGTAAAGGTCGTTTTGCACCCAACAAGCCACAATACGCAATTAAGGGTATGGAATTCAGCGATTAACACATTTGCGGTAATCTGCCAAGCTTCATATACGTCGTTTGGCGTATGTGTGCTGATTTCCAAAACCGCAATTGCCTATATTTGATCAAACTACAGAACCTTCATGCGCTTCTTATTTTCACTGTTGCTGATTCCCATTTTGGGATTTTCACAACTTTCCCAGTATGTGAACCCGTTTATAGGTACGGGCGGTCACGGGCATACTTTTCCGGGAGCGACATTGCCGTTCGGAATGGTCAGCTTTCGCCGGATACCAGAATCGATGGCAGTTGGGACGGCTGTTCCGGATATCACTATTCAGATTCGGTGATTTACGGATTTTCCCATACCCATTTGAGCGGAACCGGGGTTTCGGATTATGGCGATATCATGCTTATGCCTACGATGGATGAACCGAATCTGGATAAAACAGCCTATTCGTCATCGTTTTCACATGACAATGAAAAAGCATCGGCCGGATTTTATTCGGTGGTTCTGGATAAGTTTGGGATTGATGTAAAGCTGACAGCATCGACACGCGTCGGATTCCATGAATACACTTTTACTAAATCGGGTCAGGCGAATATCATACTCGATCTGAACCATCGCGACCAACTATTGATGGGCGAGGTCAGGATCATCGATAGCAAGACAATTGAAGTCTATCGGAATTCATCTGCCTGGGCACAAAACCAGAAAATTTTCGCGCGTATCGAGTTTGACCGACCTATGAAAGCCACCAAAGTCAACAACAATGCTTTTGCTCCGGCAAAACTTACCGACACTTTTTTCGCCGGAAGCCTGTTGTCCATCGCATTTTCATCCGAAGTCAAAAAAGGGGAAACCATAAAAGTGAAAGTCGCCTTATCGCCGACCAGCGTGGAAGGAGCGGTAAAGAATATGAGTGAAATCAAAGGCTGGGATTTCAAAAAGATCAAAGCAGATGCAGAAAAAGCATGGAACGATCAGCTTTCTAAAATCGAAATACCTACTTCAGATAAACAAAAAGCCACCATTTTCTATTCGGCCTTATATCACACGATGATCCAACCTAATATCGCCCAGGATATCGACGGCAACTACCGCGGACGAGATGATAAAATCCACGAAGCAAAAGATTTTGACTATTACAGCGTCTTTTCGCTCTGGGATACGTTCCGTGCAGCGCATCCGTTGTACACGCTTATCGAAAAGAAGCGCACGGCCGATTTCATCAATACATTCCTCGCACAATACGAACAAGGCGGGCGGCTTCCGGTTTGGGAACTCGCTTCGAATGAAACCGATTGCATGATTGGCTATCATTCGGTTTCCGTCATGGCCGATGCGATGGTCAAAGGAATCGAAGGTTTTGATTACGAAAAGGCTTTTGAGGCGGCAAAACACAGTGCGATGCTTGATCATTTGGGATTGGATGCGTATAAAAAACGCGGTTTCATATCTATCGACGACGAACACGAATCGGTTTCCAAGACTCTTGAATACGCTTATGACGACTGGTGCATCGCGCAAATGGCTTATATGCTCAACAAACCAGATGATTACCGGTATTTCATGAAACGGTCGCAAAGCTGGAAGAACCTGTTCGATCCCGAAACCAAGCACATGCGGCCAAAGAAAAATGGCGGTTGGGACAAACCATTTGATCCGCGCGAAGTGAATAATAATTTTACTGAAGGGAATTCGTGGCAATACTCGTTTTTTGTGCCTCAGGACATTGAAGGAATGATTGCGGCCTATGGCGGAAAAGATGCGTTTGAGGCGAAATTGGATCAAATGTTTTCTGAACCATCGGCAACAACGGGACGCGAACAGGTCGATATTACCGGATTGATCGGGCAATATGCACACGGAAATGAGCCGAGCCATCATATGGTTTATCTGTACAACTATATAGGAAAGCCCGAAAAGGCGAACGAAAAAGTCAGGTTCATACTCGATAATTTCTACAAGAATGCACCCGATGGTTTGATTGGTAATGAAGATTGCGGACAGATGAGTGCGTGGTATGTGCTGAGTTCGATTGGATTATATGATGTCACACCGGGAAGTGGCAAATGGGATTGGACAGGATTGTATTTTAAGAATGTGAAGTTAAATGTTGACGGAAAGATAATTCCCGTTTCGAACCAATTAGATTATTTTCGAAATCAGAGACCTGAACGTCAATTGGTATATGATACCATCATTGCTGTTCCCGCCATTGAATCATCAGGGAAATCGTTTAAAGACAGAACCCTTATCTCCTTTTCTTCGCCTGATCCGGCAATGGAATATGAATACCGAATAAATAGCCACAACAGTTACTTCAGGATATTTTTTAAACCGTTAGAGATTTTGAAAACGAGTGAGATTGAATTTTACGCCTCAGACAGAAACGGAAAAGTAAGCGATACCGTCTCCGCTACATTCTACAAAAAACCGAATGATTTCTCCATCGATATCAAATCCAAATACAATCCTCAGTATCACGCTGGCGGCCCGGATGGTTTGCTCGACGGTATTTTAGGTTCCGAAAACTGGCGAAAAGGCGACTGGCAAGGCTATCAGGGACAGGATTTTGAAGCAGTTGTCGATTTGAAAAAAAGTCTGGAAATTTCATCTGTCGATGCACGATTTCTCCAGGATAGCCGAGCATGGATCGTGATGCCGACATCGGTGGATTATTTTGTGTCCGATGACAATGTGGATTTCCGTTTGGTAAAAACGATAAAAAATACCATCGATGCTAAAAATCCGGACGTCCAGATAAAAGATTTTGCAGCTGAATTTCCATCGGCGCAAGCCAGATATGTCAAGATCATTGCGAAGAATTTTGGCAAATTGCCAGAGTGGCACCAAGGTTCAGGAGGCGAGGCTTTCATTTTTATCGACGAGATAACCATTAAATAACCAGTGATGAAAAACCCCGAAAATATTAACGTTGGCGTGCTTCAGATGAAATTGGAATGGGAAAATCCATCAGTAAATAGAAACTTTATCGATGTAAAACTGGCTGAATTCCAAGGTGAATTGGATTTGCTCGTACTTCCGGAAATGTTTTCGACGGGATTTACCATGAAACCGGAATCTGTCGCCGAAACCATGGATGGTGAAACGGTTCAATGGATGAAACGAAAAGCAGCTGAATACAACATTTCCATTGCCGGAAGCCTTGTCATTAGTGAAAACGGGAACTTTTACAACCGATTGATCGTTGCTGATGTATCCGGAAATCTCAGCCAATACGACAAAAGGCATTTGTTTACGCTTTCAGGTGAAAATGAACGTTATACAAGCGGAAACAATCGTGTGATTGTTAAGGTTGGTGCTTTCAGGATTTGCCTCCAGATTTGTTACGATTTGCGATTTCCGGCTTTTTCGAGATTCAATGATGATTACGATGCGCTAGTCTATGTCGCCAATTGGCCCGCGCCGCGAATTCTGGCCTGGGAAACATTGCTGAAAGCACGCGCCATAGAGAATATATCGTATGTAATTGGGGTGAATCGAATCGGTTCAGACCCGAATGGTTTGGAATATACCGGCCAATCCCAGATTGTCGATTTTGCTGGAAACGCTTTAATACAGGCGTTTGGGGAAGGAGGTATTTTTGTGGCGCAATTGGACAAAACAGATTTGGATACTTTCCGCAAGAAATTCGGGTTTTTGGACGATCGCGACGAAATTACGGTAAGGTAAACGGTTGTTCGACATCCCAATTGGAGCGGACTTCTATTTCTTTTGGAAAATAGATGACTTCTTCAGGCTGTATTTTTTGGAGATAATTACCTGAATCCCAACGTTTGTTCTTGTTGTCGTCATAAATGATGCGAAGTGTGTATTTGTTAGGCTCCAACGCATTGAAATCTACCGTGGTTTCTTTTTCGGTGTAGGCTGTAGCCTGAACATTTCCTTTGGCATCAGTAAGCTCTACGACAATAGGGAAACGATTTGCATTTTCGAGCTTTACCCTCAAATTCCCGAATTCAGACAGTTCCTTGGTCGTAGCCGAGTATTTTAGCGTATCGTTGACGGTTCCGTAAAAATCGGTTATGGCACCTGGAAACAGACGCATGGAATATTTTTCGGACGGCTGTTTGTCAAAGATAAACGTGATTTGTTTGGTGAACTTGTCATATTCGGTCTTGAATTCGACTTTTGAGGAATCTTTGCGAATAAGCGTTATTTTGGATTCGTCAATCTTATCAACCGGAATGCTCGATTCTATTTTGAGATTATCGCGGAACGAAAATTTGCCAACCTTTTTAAATGAAAGCGAATCTTTTTTCTGGTCTTTGATTTTGGTGTAGAAATTCTTGATGTAATCTCCTTTTTTGATTGAGATGCCTAAAGAATCTGCTTTTATCTTTGGGAACCAAATATTTACGGAATCTTTGTCTGGAAATTTCGTCACTTCGGACTTTAGTATTTCTTCTCCGTTCTTTACCGTGACTTCAACGTTTTCCGGATTTCCTTCATAACCCATAAGCAATTTATGTCCGGCATCAAGCGTGGGTTTGAGTGCTTTGAATTTGACATCTTCCTTGAAAAGATCAATCTGGAAAAGGGTGTCGTTCGGAAGTGTGATCAACTCTTTGCGGAAACCTATTTTATCCGATTTGGGCTGATAGGTGTTATTGCCGCTCTTGTCCTTGAGCGCAATCAGCAGGTATTTTCCTTCCTTAAGATTCTCCAGCTTCCATGTGGTAAGGCTGTCGAGCGTATTGGTTACATAACGCGGCGGTTTTTTGTAGATGATGGAATCGGTGAAATTCTCATCGACCTCGTATAGCATGACCGACACGAAATTATCGGCTTTTTTGTTGTACGCATCCGTAATCCGTCCGGCCAATTGAAGCGAATCGACATATGTTCCGGTCGAAAAAACATACTTGAACTGCGGGTACATATTGCCTTCGTTATTGTCCTGGATGCTTTGCCCGAAGTTGAAACTATATGTGGTATTCGGCTTTAAAGTGTCTTTGATGGTGATGGTAAACAGCTTCGAAGCAGTAGTGGGTGAAATTACCGGAGGCGTTTTCATGGGAGGAGAAACCACCAATTGTTTGTTGATGTCTTTGAGTTTCACCAATTCATCGAATGACAATTTGATCACTTTTCCGTCAAAGCTGGTGCTGTAATTCTTAGGGATGCTTCCGGTAAGTACTGGCGGAATGGTATCTTTTAAGCCGCCGGTGATGCTGCCGCGTTTGGCACATCCGGTCAAAACCAAAAGTAGAATAAGCAATAGGGAAAGCGATGATCTCAATGCTGCGGAATTTAGGCACAAAATAACGATATATTCTGCGGTGGTGAAGCCGTTTGTAAAAATTTATGACGTATCAGGATTGTGAAAAGGCCATGCACGCAACGCTTATGCGGCAATTCCGGAGTTTATGCAAAGCCCGGATACAGTTTTCAAGTGTGGCTCCTGTGGTTAAAACATCGTCCACAATCAATAAATGGCAATCATAATATTCCGGATTATCAATAGCTTCAAACAACTCCGATTTGAGCTGGGAACGGCTAAAAAGGTTTTTCTTTGTCTGTGTCGATGTGTTATAATTCCGAAATAGAATATTTTCAGCCACTTTAATCCCTGTTTTTTGAGAAATGGTGTTTGCGAAAGTCGTGACTTGGTTGTATCCGCGTTTTTTGAGTTTCTTCGGATGTAACGGAACGGGAATGATATAGTCGATTCCGGACAACTGTTCCAATCGTTTTGCATCGGCACAAAACCACAAACCGAATAAGGTTCCTATTTCCTGCTTTCCCTGGTATTTCAACCGATGGATGCAATTCTTGACAATTCCTTCTTTTTGATAGGACAACATACATTGTACGGATTCCACCTCGACACGTCCATAGAATTTGGTAAAAGCTTCGTTTTGAGGTAAATGCTCGTGTCTCGTAAAAGGTATTTCATGTCTGCAGCGCAAACACAAAAGAGCTTCTGAAGGCGATAGGATTTTTTTGCAACCCGAACAAAGTTCCGGGAAGAACAGGTGGAGTAAGGCGTGTAACATGATTGAATGGCGTTTAAAAACCTAAAGATAAGGATTTTCGACTTAAATCTGCCGTATTCCTTTTGCCCTTGCGCGAGAATATTTACTTTCGCGTCTCAAATCAAAGCGCATTATTTTATCATGTCGAAACCAGAGGATTTTTTCAAGAATGTGATTTCCCACGCCAAGGAATACGGGTTTATTTTTCCGTCGAGTGAAGTTTATGACGGTCTTAGCGCCGTTTACGATTACGGCCAGAACGGAGCCGAACTCAAGAAAAACCTTCGCGAATACTGGTGGAAAGCCATGGTTCAGTTGCATGATAATATTGTCGGCATCGATGCGGCTATCCTGATGCACCCGACCACGTGGAAAGCTTCAGGACACGTTGATGCGTTCAACGATCCGTTAATCGATAACAAAGATTCCAAAAAGCGTTTCCGTGCCGATACATTGGTCGAGGATTTCGCTGAAAAAATCAACCAGAAAGCGCAAAAAGAAATAGATAAAGCCCGTGAGCGTTTTGGTGATGCTTTCGATGAAGAGCAATTCGTGGCTACAAATGCGCGTGTAAAGGAATATAAAGATAAGCAGAAGGCGATTTTGACTCGTCTGGCACATTCGCTTGAGAATAATTTGCTCGCCGATGTAAAAGCGCTTATCGAAGAGCTTGAAATCGCCGATCCGGATACCGGTTCAAAAAACTGGACCGATGTGCGTCAGTTCAACCTCATGTTCGGGACAAAGCTTGGTGCATCTGCCGAAAATGCCATGGATTTGTACCTGCGTCCGGAAACGGCTCAGGGAATTTTCGTCAATTTCCTCAATGTCCAGAAATCGGGTAGGATGAAAGTTCCATTTGGTATCGCCCAGACCGGAAAAGCATTCCGGAATGAAATCGTTGCGCGTCAGTTCATTTTCCGTATGCGCGAGTTCGAACAGATGGAAATGCAGTTTTTCGTGCGTCCGGGCGATGAGATGAAATGGTACGAATACTGGAAAGAAACACGCCTCAAATGGCATTTGTCGCTTGGATTGGGACGTGAGAACTATCGTTTCCACGACCATGAAAAACTGGCTCATTACGCCAATGCGGCTGCCGATATCGAATTCAAGTTTCCATTTGGATTCAAGGAACTCGAAGGAATTCATTCAAGAACAGATTTCGACTTGAAGGCTCATGAAGAATATTCGGGTAAAAAGCTTCAGTATTTCGATCCTGAACTCAATGAGAATTATACGCCTTATGTAGTTGAAACATCGGTAGGTTTGGATCGTTTATTCCTTGCCGTTTTCTCAAATTCTTTGAAGGAAGAAACGTTGGAAGATGGCTCTACGCGTACCGTCTTAGCTCTTCCGGCAGTGGTTTCTCCAATAAAAGCTGCGGTTCTTCCACTCGTCAAAAAAGATGGTTTGCCCGAGTTGGCAAAATCTATCGTTGAAGATTTGAAGTGGGATTTTAATGTGACATATGATGAAAAGGATGCCGTCGGACGTCGTTATCGCCGTCAGGATGCGCTTGGAACGCCGTTTTGTATTACTGTTGACCATCAATCGCTGGAAGATAAAACCGTTACTATCCGTCATCGTGATTCCATGAAACAGGATCGTGTGTCTGTTTCTTCATTGAGAAGCCTTATCCTTGAAGAAGTTGGAATGCACCGTTGGCTGACGAATTCACTTTAATTAGAAGATCAATTCCTTAATTTCTGTTTCCTGTTCCGATAGTAGGATTGTTGGAACTGATATTTTGTGTATTTCCGTTGCTTCGGGCCTTATCGGGTAGATTTTATCCAGCAATTGATAAAGTACCGATTCGCTGTTGTTTGAGGTTACGATCAATGCCTTTATTGCCGTGAGTATTTCGGCTAAATCTTCATTCCCGATAGTTTGGGCGCTGTAATTTTTACGCCTGTAGCTTCTTTTTGGGAGTTTTTGTCTCATGTCTTCGTAAACGGTATGTGGCAAGCGAGTAAAGACTACTTTCTGTAGTAATTCTGATAAATCGGAAATGATTCCATCACCTATTTCCCAGTCTAAGTTTCTTAATTCGAAGAGATGTTCGATAAAGTAGACAGGCAATGCCTTTATCCATTCATAACTTGAATCTCCGGATTTTTTTTTCAGCAATTCAGCTGTTTTTTCCAAAATCCTTGATTTATAAAAATTTTGTCCGCTGATTTCGGCTATGGCTATATGTAGCGGAATTATTTTGTTGGAGTTGAGAATATTTTCTGCCGTCGTCGCGATTTTTAAATCCAAGAATCCAATGTAGCCTTCCTCTTTTGCCTGAAGAATGAAACTACAAAGATCAAAGAACGTAGTTAGCGTGTACACTTCCTCTATGCTATTTTTTTTCCCGTTTTTGGATTTGATCAATTTCGGAGTCGTTATTTCTGTAATAAGCTTTTCCGGAACAAGGGTAAATTTTTGGAAGGTCATTAAATAATCTGCCAGCCAACCTGAAGAAGTACTGTAGCCGAATAATTTCAAAACTGACTTTTTGGAGATGTAAGTCTCCTTAAAATCACAATATCCCTGGATTTTGTATGTGAACCAAGATGTAAAAGTTTGGGGCTTTCCGAATAACATTGTTAATTTTTAATTTGGAATAGCCAATCTGCTAATGTGAATTGTTCGGCTGTTGGTTGTTCCGTTTTTTCCATTTCTATAACCGATAAAAGTTTTTGATGAATCAAATAGGCAGATTTTAAACTCAGATTGTATTGTTCCGCAATCCATTTCACATCAATATTCCCTTGCCAGGCTTGATTCAGCAAATCTGTCCAGTTATTAAGACTCAACCGGCTATTGCTAAAAAGAGTACCTGTTCGAACATTAAAATACTTTCCGGTATTGCGGCATCTGAACTTTTCTCCTTTACAGAGGTATATTTTTGAGTATTCATCAAAGGGACTTATAACGCCATTTGGCCATCTCAAGGCTTCCAGATAATTTTTGCATTCTGTTTCCGATTCAAAATATGGTAGTTGTTTTTTCATTTTTCAAAAATAACATAATTTTCAAATAATTAGTGTAAACAAGTATAATTCAACTTTTTTTTACTTGATAATAGGCTGTTGGACGATTATTCTTACCGATAATGTTGCGGTTAAAAAGTATTGGGTATTTTTTTTAAGTAGTCGACCAATGGCATTTCATTAACTTTATTTTAGTAGTGCGAAATCCCTAAATCGCATGCTTACCTACTGGCTAATTTGTGGTTCCCTAAGCCCAAATGAAGCACCAATACGTAATTATTACCGATAACCACCACGAGTTAGCGGAAACAAAGGCCGCGTTGTCTTTATTCCCAAAATACGAGTGTTGTGGAACTGCAGCCGACTTTGATAGTGGGCTGGAATTGGTATTGGAAAAACTTCCCGACCTTATTTTTCTCGAAATTGATCCGGATAACCCCGAATCAGGGCTTAATCTGAGTTTTATAAGTGAGCTTTATCGTTTCCTGAACAAACCGCCACAAATTATAGTGACGGCCAAATCCCAGGAAAAAGCATTCCAGGTTCTTAAATATGGTGTGCTGGATATGCTCGTTGCACCATTCCGGTCTTTTGAATTAAGGAAGACGTTACTCCGTTTCGAGAAAGATTTTGGAACCGTTCCCATAATGGAAGTAGTTCGCGAAACCCCGGAGCCAACACCTATTATTGCTACGATTGAAGCAGCTCCCATAGAAAAGCCGCTTATTCTTTGCGTAAAATCGTATGGGGATTACCGTTTTATAGAAGCGGCTGATATTCTTTATATGCAGGCAGATAACAATTCAACCGATATCTATCTCAGGAACGGAGAGATGGTTACGGCCTTCAAAACGCTTAAACAATTTGAAACTTCCCTCAAATTGCCGTTCGTCCGTATACACAATAGTTATATAGTCAATAGTGACTTTGTAACACGTATACATCTCGGAAATTCTGTCTGCTACCTCAAAGATTCGCTTAAAATTCCATTTTCGAAGTCCTATAAGGACAATGTAGATGGTATTTTGAACCAAATTACGGGCGGAAACTACCTTGAATTTTAATCCATCCACATTTTAAACTGCATTCATTCACTAACAAACGAATGCATTCTACCAATCAGCCCTGTATTCATGGGGACTGACAGAGACATCGTGTATACTTTTACACCTGTAACGCATGAGTGACGCGTTGCTCCAAAAACTAAAATATCACGAACAAAATAAATGTCTCAAATTATGAAAAAAGCAATTTTAACTTTCGGTCTATTTACCATGGTAATGGTATTGACTTCGTTCACAGCACCTGATCAGGGTGGAAACGGACAACAACTTCCAAAACAACCTAAAGGTCTAGATTATATGGATCAAGGCGGAAATGGACAGCAACTTCCAAAACAACCTAAAGGCCTTGATTATTTGGATCAAGGCGGAAATGGACAGCAACTTCCAAAACAACCTAAAGGCCTTGATTATTTGGATCAAGGAGGGAATGGACAGCAGCTTCCAAAACCAACTAAAGGACTTGACTGACCAGATTTGATTTTAAAAATATTGTAAATATTAGTACAAAATGAAGGGCTATCGTTTGATAGCCCTTTTTTTATATTTTGATGAAAAGAATAGTTTTACTTCTAAGTTTAGTTTTAATTTTTGGATGCGATACTACTCAATCTTTTGATGAAGTTGTAAATCATTTTAAAAACTACGATAAAAGTCACGATGTTAGACAACTTTTGGTGATAGAACAAAAACTGAGATTCACTAATAATGATTCTGTAAAATGTCATTTTTATTTTAAGTTGGCAAATCGATATTGGAACTCGTACAATCTGTCTCAATACAAAAGGGTATGTGACAGTTTAAATCATTTCCTAGAAAATAAGCAAACCTCACAACAAGGAAAATTGCAATTATACTATGCTGAATATTTCGATGCTTTTGGTGGACAAAAATCCTTTAGAAATATAAATAGAGCAATCAAAATATTTTCAAAAAATGACGATTATCGAAATCTAGTTAAAGCGCTGAATGTAAAGGCAAATTTTCTTTACTCCAAAGGAGATTATTTAGGAGCAGAGATAACAGGATTAAATGCTTTGAAAGTTGTTGAGGACAATAAAGAATATGATTTTGGAGATCAACAAACAATCATTTATAATCTTTTGGGGATGGTTAGTAGAGAAATGAAAAATTATAAAGAATCAAAATTATACCATCTTAAGGCTTACACAAGGTATTTAAAAGAATCAAAGGTTTCAAAATTAATTGTTCCTAAAGAAATAATAAGGTACAATATTGCCTTAATTGAATTTGATAAACAAAACTTTAAAAGAGCAACCAGAGATTTATTCGCCATTTTGAATAATCAGAATATTTCAAAGGAGCATGAAGTTTTTTATGCGAATGTTCTAGATGCAGCAGGCTATTCTAAATTCAAAGCGACAGGATTATTGGATGATAAACTTATGCTTGAGGCCTTGAAAATTAATGAAAAACACAACATTCGAGATAGAGTAATTTTGAATAAAATTCACTTGTCTGAAATTTATTATAAAGAAAATAAAGTTGATAAAGCACTAAAATTTGCTAAAGAAGCTTCACAAATGGCCCAGACAAATAATTTAATGGAAGAATTAGTAATGGCAAATAAGCGAATAGTGATGATGGAAATGTCCCGCGAAAACTTTATTCGATATACTGATGCAACCGAGAAAATTCATACACAACTCTTAAAGAATCGTGAGAAATATTATAGGATGGACTATGAACTTGATAATGTACTTTTGGATTTAAAGAGCACTAAAAAAGAAAAAGTAAGATGGATTTTATTATTATTATTAGGTATATCGATTTTATTTCTACTGTTAATTATTATCAACCAAAAGTTTCAAAACTCAAAAATAAAAACCAAGCAGAGAGAATTGTCGGCAAACCAAAATTTTTATAAACTTTTCCTTAAACAAAAACAATCATATGAGTTAAGTATACAATCTAGTAGAATGAAAATTGCACGCGAATTACATGATGGAATTATGAATAAACTGTCAAGCATTAGACTAAATATTCATGGAATTCTTAATAGCACCTACTCAAAAGAAGATTTTGAATCTTATTTATCAGATTTAAAACAATTGGAATTTTCGATTAGAAATATTTCTCACAACATAAGCCATGAAATAGAAATAGAGAATTTTGTACCAATGATAAGGAACCTAATCAAAGATTTCAAGAACCATAATAAAGGAAGAACAGTAACTTTTCATTTAGACTCTGAAATAGACTGGATAAAAATAGATTTAGATATAAAAAAGAATTTATATAGAATCTTTCAAGAATCGTTAAATAATATACAAAAACACTCCAACGCAGATAAAATATTCATCGGAATTGAAAAAAAGAAAATTATAATAATTGATATTTTGGATAATGGAAGTTCATTCAAAAAAAATTTTAATTTAGGGAATGGCATAAAAAATATTAAAAGTCGTGTTAGTGAAATGAATGGAAGGTTAACAATTTCAAAAAAAGAGGGCTTTAAAATACATATTGAGATATGATAAATCTTTTAATAATAGAAGATCATTTTGGAATGATGCATGGATATAAAGCCATTCTATCAAAAGAATTTGAATTAAATATCAGTTGGGCCTCTTGCTTAAAAGAAGCACTTCTCTTAGTTCAGAACACAAATCAACATTTTGATGTTATAATTTTGGATATAATGCTACCTTCTGAAGGCAAAAGCAATGTGAAGATTGGGCAAGAAATTGGAAAAGAAATAATTAAAAATAGGATTGGGTCAAAAATAATGGTCATTACGTCATGCGTAGAAACATTATTAATTCAAGCAATAATAAAAGACATTAACCCAATTTGTTTCTTAAATAAGGCTGATTTCGATGATCAACAATTAATTGTTGCTTTTAAATCGGCACTTACAAATAAGAAATATTTCACAAATTCAATAATAAAAGCACATGATAATATTGTCAATCAAAAGCTTTATCTAGATTCTACAAATCAAAAGATAATAATTTTGCTTAATGAAGGTATTAAAACCAAGAATTTACCAAATTATTTAAATCTATCTTTAACTGCTATTGACAAACGTAAAGCAATTATTAAAGAATTTTTCAATATATCCAAAGGAACGGATGAAGACATATTATTTGAGGCAAGATCAAAAGGATACATATAATTTCATTTTTCAGTATTTGAAAAATGGCATAATAATATTAGTTTTTATTTTTATCAATTGTCATAGAGAGAAATCTAAAGAAATAAATAACACTTCAAAAATAAAAGCGACTCGGGATTCTACGATTGCAAATGCTAATGGACCTATTTCATTACTTAAAACTCAAGCACAGATTTTATTAAATTCTCCAAATACTTTTGAAACCAGAAAGAGTCTTATTTCAACAGCTAATAAATTTTATGAGCTAAATGAAACGAAAGACTTTTTGGATCTAACAAACCGAGCCGCTATTTTAGCAAAAAAGTCTAAAGATACATTAAATCTTGGAAAAAGTTATAGATACAAAGCTGAGTATTACAGAAGGACTTATGTTCCCGATAGTGCTTTATATTTTTATACCAGAGCTGAAAAATTATTTGAGCAAATTAAAGATCAAGAGGCTTTGGGTAAAATACTTTTAGGAAAAGGAATCTTACAGTATTACGAAAGTGATTATTTAGGCTCTGAACTATCATTAACTAGAGCGTTATCTGATTTGACAGAAACTGAAAATAATCAAAGTATTTATGAAGCTCTTACCATGATAGGGGTTATTGCGAATGACTTAAAAGAATATGATAAAGCAATTACCTACCATACAAAAGCATATAATTTAACAAAAACCAAGGGTCTTAAAGGTAATGGTCAAGCGGTTACATCCTTGAATAATATTGGGAACGTTTATCAAAATTTGGGAGAATACAATAAGGCTATTGATTTTTATAATCAAGCATTAACTGAAGACAAGTTTCTCAAAAAACAATTCCCTGATATTTATGCAATGATAATAGACAATTTAGGATATTCTAAATTAAAGAGTAACATTTATAAAGGCGTTAGAGAACAATTTGAAACATCATATAAAATAAGAGATTCTCTAAATTTTACTTCCGGTAAAATCTACAATAAAATACATTTGTCCGAACTTTCATGGAAAACTAAAGATTCAATAGAGTCAAAAGGCTTTGCGATGGACGCTGTCAAATTATCAAAAAATTCTAATTCACCACTTGACTTACTTGCTTCATTAAAACAAGCAACGAAAGTTGATAAGAAAAATGCATCCTATTATTCGGAAATTTATATAAGAATAAATGATAGTCTCCAACAAGCAGAAAGATTATCAAAAGACAAATTCGCCCGAATCCAATTCGAAACCAACGAAATCTCCGAAGCCAATTCCCAGCTCCAGACCCAAAACCGCAACCTGTTTCTATTCTTCATAGGCACGGTCATGATAGGCCTGCTGTTGTTCGTCATCCGGACGCAACGTGCCAAGAACCGCGAATTGTTGATGAAACAAGCACAGCAAAAAGCCAACGAAGATATTTATAACCTCATGCTGGCCCAGCAGAATAACATAGAGGAAGGCCGTATCAAGGAAAAGAAACGTATTGCGCAGGAATTGCATGATGGGGTGTTGGGCCGTTTGTTTGGCGCGCGTATGAACCTGGACAGCCTCAACCGGGCCGAAGGCGATGAAGCACGCGAAAAAAGTGTCAACTACCTGAACGAACTAAAAAATATCGAACAGGACATACGCGAAATATCCCACGACCTGAACCGCGAAAAAACGGTGCTTATCAATAACTTTGTGGCCATCCTTACGAATCTGTTCGAGGAGCAGTCGGCGAATTTCGAACCTGAGGTAGATGTAGAGTTCGATCAGGAAATCAAATGGGATACGGTAGGCAACAACCTCAAGATAAATATTTACCGCATATTCCAGGAAGCATTGCAGAACATCAATAAATACGCAAAGGCATCCCATATCAAGGTATCCCTTGAACTCGAAGATAACCAGATACGGCTTGATGTGGTAGACGACGGACTGGGTTTTGATGCCGACAAAAAGAGCCGCGGAATCGGGTTGCAGAACATGGTTTCACGAACAAGCGAATGTAATGGCGTGTTCGATATTAAATCCCAAAAAGGCAAAGGCACTGCCATTACCATTTTATTTCCTATTTTGCCAACCGTTTCACAAGAGACGCTTTCGAGTCCCACCCCAATTCTCGCATAAATAGAACAAACAACTACAAATAACTACTAATGTCAGAAAAAATCAACATCTTAATTGTAGACGATCATCCGTTTATAATTGAGGCCTACAAAAATGCCATAAAGGGCTATAGTTCCGGAGACAAAGAGTTCACGATTACCCAGGCCAATGACTGCCGTTCGGGTTACGATCAAATCACGAATCCGGATAATTCGTTCCAGATTGCGTTTTTTGATATCAGCATGCCGCCTTACGAAGAAAAAAATATCCATTCGGGCGAAGACCTCGCATTGCTCATCAAAGACAAAATGCCAGATTGCAAAGTCATTTTGCTCACCATGCACACCGAGCTTCTCAAAATCAATAATATTCTTAAAGTTATCAATCCGAACGGATTGGTCATCAAAAACGACCTCACGTTTGACGAATTGCTCACGGCCTTCGATAAAATATTGAACCACGAGAATTATTACAGCCAGACCGTGGTGCGTCTGGTAGGGCAAATCCAGGCCGATACGATAGATTTGGATCAGTTCGACAAACAAATCCTCTATCATTTGTCAAAAGGCATCAAGACCAAAGACATTCCAAGCTATGTTCCGTTGTCTTTGAGCGCCGTTGAAAAACGTAAGCTCAACCTAAAGGAAAACCTTGGTGTCAAAGGCGGTTCCGATATAGATTTGATACGCCAGGCCAAAGGCAGGGGACTTTTATAACAGCCCTAAAATCAAATATGCGGGAAACCGTAATCAAATATACGGGAAACCGTAACAATCGAAAGATGCCATGTGTGTAATTTAGCAGCATAAAGTTTTAGTCTAACTAATAAACCTTTAAAGCTCTCACAAGCACAATTTCTTTCAGTCTGCTCCACGTTGGCAGAAAAAACTGATTCTAAAAAAGCGATACATTAGGGAGTATCGCTTTTTTTTTTGCTATTCATCGAGAGCGTTCCAGCCGCGTGCCTTTAGCGGGATCTTTGTGTTTGCCCGGGTCACCAGGTTTGATCCGGCCGATGCCTGTGTCATGTGCCCGATGACCGTAAAATTCGGGTTGCCTTTTATCTTGTCGAAATCTTCGAGCGGAATCGTGAACAGCAATTCATAATCCTCGCCTCCGTTTATGGCCACCGTGGTCGCGTCTATATTGAATTCTTCGCACGTCGAGATCAGTTGCGGATCGAGCGGTAATTTATCTTCATATAAATCACATCCGGTATTCGATTGTTTGCATAAATGAAGTAATTCAGATGACAATCCGTCCGATATATCGATCATTGAAGTTGGCTTGATCTCAAGGGCATGGAACAACGTGCGGACGTCGGTTCGGGCTTCCGGCTTGAGTTGGCGTTCTATCAGATAAGTATACGCATCAAGATCGGGCTGGGAATTCGGGTTGACCAGAAAAACCTGCTTTTCGCGTTCCAAAACCTGCAGCCCCATGTAAGCCGCTCCAATATCGCCGGTCACTACAATCAGGTCGTTTTCTTTGGCGCCGTTCCTATAGACGATTTCTTCGGATTTGGCAAGGCCGATGGCCGTTACGCTAATGATAAGCCCCGTTGTGGATGATGTGGTATCGCCACCTACGACATCAACCTTGAACGCCAAAGCCGCCAATGCAATCCCGGCGTACAATTCTTCAATAGCTTCAAGCGGAAACCTATTCGATACCGCAATGGAAACCGTAACCTGTGTCGGACGCGCATTCATGGCACAAATGTCCGATACGTTTACCGACACGGCTTTGAAACCAAGATGCTTCAACGGCATATACGACAAATCGAAATGGACGCCTTCAATGAGAAAATCGGTAGATACGACAACCTTTTGGTCACCCGGATCGATTACGGCGGCATCATCCCCAATTCCGGTAAGCGTCGATTCCTGGGTTATGCCGAAGTTTTTGGCCAGATGATCTATAAGGCCAAATTCGCCGAGCTGTGCAATCGAGGTGCGTTGCGGATCTTTATTTTCCAACATGGTAATAGGTTTAGGCTGCAAAGGTACGAAGTGGAATTCGTTATGACTGAATTTTCCTGTTTACCAATATGCTGTTTACATTTTTTTGTAAACACGAAAATGGGAAACACGCTTTATTGTAACGTTTAAACCGATTCGTCCAAAAAAAATTAAAAAAACAAAATCCTACTGACAGACTGTTGTCACAACCCGCTTCTACTTTTGGCCTGTAACTAAAAAACAAGATCATCATGAATGCAACAACCACAGCACAGGTCATCAGCCCGGAAGCTCTACTGCAACACTTCCAAGGACATCGTTCGTTAACCAGAAGAGTAATCGAGGCGTTTCCGGAAAAAGATTTTTTCGAATTCTCGATCGGCGGGATGCGTACACCGGCCAAACTCGTGACAGAAATGTTGTCGATAGCCGCTCCCGCATTGCAGGCCATTGCCAACGGTGACAACAATCCGTACATCGAGCCCAAGATTTCAGAAACCAAACAAGCTTACCTGGAACGTTGGGACGAAGCGACCGATTTGATCAACGACAACTGGAAGAAACTGTCGGTGGAAGATTTCGGTGAGATGTTCAACCTTTTCGGGCAGTATAATTTTCGCGTCATCGAGAACATTTTCTATATCATCGATAATGAAATCCATCATCGCGGGCAATTGTATGTGTATTTGCGCGCTTTGGGAATCACGCCTCCGTTTTTCTGGGAACGTGAAAGGTAGTTTTGACGGTTTTTGGAGAGGTATTTCCGTCAGGCGATGTTTGAAGCAGATGAGTCAGTATAAATTTTAACAAGATATACATATTTTCTACAGCTGCATTAAAGCAGGATTTTGTAGGGATAAACACCGGCCCCTTCCCTATGACAAGATAGTGTTTCCGGAATTACCTCAGGTACATAAAAAATGTAGGCAACACTTTTTTCTGCAAAGAACCGAACGACAAAAGATAACATTATCTAAAAGCCACGTCACAACCGCGCCTTCGCCGATTCAAGCAATTCGGCTATGCGCTCTTTGATCCAATCCGGTTCAAGAATCGTCGCCAAATCGGCATACATCATAAACCAGCGCGCAAAACCATTTTTAGGATTACGGCTCAGGAATGTCATTTCGATTCCCTGGGCCGTTTCTTTTTGCGAACTGAACCCAAAACTCCTGCGGTCGTCTTTGATGTATTTTGCTACGTCTTTGCCCACAAGAATCCGGATCAGCGTGGTTTCATGGCCGGGCGAGTCGAGATACGTTTCCAATGCGTCATGTGATTTGCTGAACTTTTGTTCGCCCAGCGTGATCTTATGGATGCGATCGGTGCGGAACTGCCGGTAATCCTGCCGTAAATGACAATAGCCGTACACATACCAGTTACCGTTCTCATGGAAAATACCCACGGGTTCAATGATACGGTGCGATGGTTCATCGGCCGAAATGGCTTCATAGAATAAATTCAACTGCAATTTTTCACCAATGCTCCTGAAAACCGTTGCCATGGCATTAGGGGCAATGTGTCCGTGGATTTCTTTCGGGTTCCGGATCAATACTTTCGATTCGATTTCCGATACCATATCTTTTTCCTCGCTGCGCAACACCGATTTCAATTTGAACATGGCCGATTCATAATGTTCGCCCAATTCTTTATCGGTGAACTGCTGCATGAGCTTTTCGGCCGCTATGAAACTCGACGCTTCTTCGCGCGTGAACATCACCGGAGGCAACCGATAGCCGTCAATAAGGGAATATCCAATCCCGGCTTCGCTATAAATGGGTACACCCGATGCTTCGAGTGAACGGATATCGCGGTAAATCGTCCGCAGGCTTACCTCGAAACGGTCGGCCAATTCCTGTGCTTTCACAATCTTTTTGGATTGCAACTGGATCAGGATGGCCACGATGCGGTCAAAACGTTTGGGCGATTCGTCGAACATAAATGCGGTTTGGACAAAGATACGTTTCGGCATTCGTAAAAAAAGTTGCGCGGCAAATCGATTTGTCTGAATTTTATCAAATAAGACTGAACTTTAAAGAAAACATATAAAAATGACACTATATACAGCCGAATGGCAGGACAAGGAAACCATAAATATATTTTCAAACGGACGATCCGTTGGCCGGATCGTGTTCGATACACCCGGAATCGTGGCTTTTGGCGACGCAGACGTTTATGCAGATGGACAGCAGTTCCGGGTGGAAAGGAACGGCTCTTTTTATCCGCTCACACAAAACGGAACCGAAGTCTTTACCGCCGTTTTCGAGCCGTTGTGGGGAAATCTGCAATTGCGATTGGATAATTCAGATACCGGTTACGACATAAAGGGCAAATGGTTCAAGGCAGGTACACGGCTGACCGATTCCGAAGATAATGACCTGGTCGTCGTCAAGTCTGAACCGTGGCTTGTACAAACCATGGAAATACAAATCGTGGATATCGACATTTCAGACCTGATGATCGTGGCGACTTTGTATCATCATGTACGGGCATCGGCGGCCAAGGTGATGCATGTGGTTTTGGGGTAGATTTCATGGGAATCTAAAAAATTAAACGATGACGGTACAAGAATTTCTGACAGTATATAAAAATGACATTCCTGAAATGTGGGATTCATATATTAGTTTTGAAGACTGGCGCACCGCATTTTACCAAAAGACTTTGGTATTTCATCAAGAGACCAAACAATCTTACTTTGAACAGGTTGGCAAAATTATCGCTCAAAATAATTATGACGCATATTATCCCGATCTTGTAAAATATGCCTACTCAGGACTGTTTACTAAAAACGATGAAATTAGTTTTGTCATCCTGATCCAACAACTGATTGCAAAAACAGATTCGATAACAGTCGAGTCAGAAATGCAGGAGCTGCTTGAATTTATTTACTCACTTTCCGATTTTTTCGTGCATGAATATTTTCCTGAAAACCGGTTGAGGTCAAGTCTGACAAAACTCAAAGCCAAAATAATTGAAAAGGAAAACCTTGATAAAGAAGGAACCCGGGAATCGATCTTTCGGTTTTTCGACTTAATGCTTTAACCAAAAAATAAATCCTTCTGCTACCATGTTTACGACAGACCAAATCAAAGCCGCTCATTCCAAAGTAAAATCCGGAGCCGATTTCCCCGCTTACATTCGCGAGATCAAAGACCTTGGCGTCACCTATTATGAAACGTTTGTGTCCGATGGCCATACCGATTTTTTTGGAGCCGATAACTTCAAAGCGTCAATGCCGGCAAAATATCAAAAGCTCAAAATTTCCCAAACCAGCAATGAAAGCCAATTCAAATCGGATCTTAAATCCCATCAGCAGGGGCAAACCGATTATAGTACTTTTTGTGCCGATTGCGCCAAATCGGGTATTGAAAAATGGGCTGTCGACCTACAAAAAATGACGTGTACCTATTTTGACAAAGCCGGAAATCAAATGCTGGTGGAACAAATTCCGGGTTAATGAATCTCAAACGGGTGACATAAAAACAAAAAAGCCCATCCAATACGGACAGGCTCTGTATGCTAAGAAATTATTAATTAGTAATCGTTACTTATTAATTAATCATTCAACTTCAAAACCGCCATAAAAGCTTCCTGCGGAATTTCCACATTACCAACCTGGCGCATGCGTTTCTTACCTTTTTTCTGTTTTTCAAGAAGTTTTCTTTTACGCGAAATATCACCGCCGTAACATTTGGCCGTAACGTCTTTACGCAAAGCCTTGATGGTTTCACGCGCGATGATCTTGGCTCCAATGGCAGCCTGGATTGGAATGTCGAATTGCTGGCGTGGGATCAGTTCACGCAATTTTTCGGTCATTTTCTTCCCGATGTTGTAGGCATTGTCCGCATGGATCAAAGCAGATAGCGCATCTACCGTATTTCCGTTCAAAAGCACGTCAAGCTTAACGAGATTCGATGTCCGCATGCCAATAGGCGAATAATCGAAAGACGCATACCCTTTTGAAACGGTTTTCAAACGGTCGTAAAAATCGAATACGATTTCAGCAAGCGGCATATCGAAATTGAGTTCGACACGCTCCGTGGTAAGATAGGTTTGGTTCGTGATCTGTCCGCGTTTCTCGATACAGAGCGACATCACGTTGCCCACAAAATCAGACTTGGTGATGATCGTGGCCTTGATGTAGGGTTCTTCCACACGATCGAGCTTGGAAGGTTCGGGCAAATCAGACGGGTTGTTGACGATAAGGCCAACTTCAGGCTCTTTTTTGGTGTAAGCGAGATACGACACGTTCGGAACCGTCGTGATCACGGTCATATTGAATTCGCGCTCCAGGCGTTCCTGTATGATTTCCATGTGAAGCATGCCAAGGAAGCCGCATCGGAAACCAAAGCCAAGCGCCGCCGAACTTTCTGCCTGGAAAACCAGAGACGCGTCGTTCAATTGGAGTTTCTCCATTGAGGCACGCAGTTCTTCGTAATCTTCGGTATCGACCGGATAGATTCCGGCAAATACCATCGGCTTCACATCTTCGAAACCGGTGATCATATTGGTCGTAGGCGTTTTGGCATCGGTGATCGTATCGCCCACTTTTACCTCTCTTGCTTCTTTAATACCCGAAATCAAATACCCAACGTCTCCGGCACCGACCGATGGTTTTGGCACCTGGTTGAGTTTCAACGTCCCGATTTCATCCGCAAAATATTCGTTACCCGTAGCCATGAACTTGATCTTCTGGCCCTTTTTGATTTCGCCGTTCTTGACACGGAAAATAACTTCGATGCCGCGGAACGGATTGTAGACCGAATCGAATATCAACGCCTGTAAAGGTTCCTCGATGTCTCCTTTTGGAGCCGGAATACGTTCGATGATCGCTTCCAATATTTTATCGACGCCAAAACCGGTTTTCCCCGATGCGTGTATGATGTCTTCCAGCTTACATCCCAAAAGATCCACAATGTCGTCGCTTACTTCTTCGGGATTCGCGCTCGGCAGATCGACTTTGTTCAACACGGGGATTATTTCAAGGTCGTTTTCGAGAGCCAGATACAAATTGGAAATCGTCTGTGCCTGTATGCTTTGGGCCGCGTCCACAATCAGCAACGCACCTTCACAGGCCGCAATCGAGCGCGAAACTTCGTACGAAAAGTCAACGTGTCCCGGCGTATCGATGAGGTTCAGGATGTATTTTTCCCCTTTATAAGTATAATCCATCTGGATCGCGTGGCTCTTGATCGTGATGCCACGTTCGCGTTCCAGATCCATATTGTCGAGCAATTGCGCCTTTTCTTCGCGTGCGGTAACGGTTTGTGTAGCACCCAAAAGTCTGTCGGCCAACGTACTTTTTCCGTGGTCGATGTGGGCAATGATGCAAAAATTGCGAATGTTCTTCATCTTCAGTGTATCAATATGGCGCAACATGGGCAAAGCCCTGTCGGAATTAATCGGCAAATATAGCGTTAATGTGCTTCAAAGCAAAAGTGTATGACGTTTTAAATAGTTGTCCAAGCGACTGAAATTTTCATCCGAAGCACCTAAAATTTATGAATTCCGTCAGTCGTTACGTTCCAATTAAATAATATATTTAGCCAAAATTTAAAAAAACCTAATCAATGAAAAAAGCAGTATTTGCAGCAGTACTTTTTGTGAGCGCTTTGGCTTCGGCACAGGACATAGACGTGAAAAAAGGTGATTTCGGTTTCCTCGCCGGGCAAAAGGAAATCAATGTCGAGTTTACCTACGACAAACTTAAACTCATGGAAGACAATCTTTCCGATGAAAAATATGTTGCCGACCGCGTTGCCGACCTGAACTCAAAGGAAAAGGGTAAAGGTGATATCTGGAAAAAGAAATGGTATTCAAGCCGTGAAGATGCCTTTGAGCCTAAATTCATTTCATTGGTCAACACCATGTTGGAGAAAAAGGGACAATCTGTTAATTTTGGAAAAGGACTGGGTTCCGCAAAATATACGCTTATCGTAGAAGCCGTATGGATTTATCCGGGATACAACGTTGGGATCATGAAAAAAGGCGCTAAAGTAAGTACGAACCTCAAGTTTGTCGAGACGGCCAATAAAGGCAATGTGCTTTTGGAAATTTCTATGGAAAAAGCTCCTGGTGATATTTTCGGCGGGTCGTTCAGCAACGAAGACCGTATTGCCGAAGGGTATGCAAAGACAGGTAAATCTTTGGGACAATATCTTTTGAAGAAAGCCTATAAATAATCAGCATCAAATTCTGACAGAAAGCCCGGTAATTCCGGGTTTTTTTGTGTCCGTACATTTAGATTTGTAAATGCAGCACAATGTTGCTACATTTCGTCAATGACAATTACTATGAAGCACTTTTTTATTTTACTGTTGATTCCGGTTGCCATGTCGGCACAGCGTTATGACATCATCTCGGGTAAATTCGAAAATCTCAAATCCATTGCGGCTTATAATGTAACGTTCGACTATAAAGGCATGGAAATCAACGGATATGCATCTGAAGAAGCCTTTATAAAAGAGAAAGTCGAAAAAAGAGAAAAGAATCCGGAAAAAGCCGAACGTTTCGCAAAACAATGGTATGCCGACCGCGAAGAAAAATACGAGCCGCGCTTCATGGAATACTTCAACAAACGGTTTGACAAAGGCGAGGTGTCGGTTGCCAAAAACCCATCGGCCACATACACCATGAAAATCAAAACCGTCTGGATTTATCCCGGTTACGGAATCGGGCCGGGAGGCGAGCCACCAAAGATTACGGCAATCGTTTCGGTTTTTGAGACGGCGAATCCTGCCAATGTCTTGCTTGAAGTGAAGTTTGAAAAAGCGATTGGGCTCGACAACAAAAACCTCAATGATCCGGGAGAACGCATTTCCGGGGCCTATGAGAAGTTGGCGAAGAATTTAGTGCAACAGATTAAAAGGATATTATAAATAAAAAAAAGCCCGAAATCACTTTCGGGCTTTTCGTTAAGCATTCTTCTCTGCCGCGGCCTTTTCCTGGTTCAGCATATAAGCCATATTCTTGATTACATTGTCATGTTTCTTCACGAACGGATTGGTTTCGTCCCAAACATATCCGGCCAGAACCGCACAGATTTTCTTTTTGACATCCGGGTTTTCCGGCTGATGGAAGAATAACGTCTGCAGGTTTCCGGTGTACCATTCTTTTACATAGGTGGTGAAAACGCCAATCCCGCGGCGCATGTAGCCGGTGAATTCTGTTTCCCAATCAACGCTTTCGCCCTGTTGTTCGCGCAGGTACAATTTGGCCGCTTTCATTCCGGATTCGGTTGCGAAACAAACGCCCGATGAAAATACCGGATCAAGGAATTCGGAGCTGTTTCCGGTCAATGCGAAGCCATCTCCATACATCCTTTTTACCGAACGCGAGTAGTTTTCAAGTTTTACAGGCTCGAACAAAAAGTCAACGCCGCCGAATCGTTTTACGTAATAGTCAGACAATTTGATCGCGTTGTTCAAGGCTTCGCGGTTGTCTTTGTTTTCAGAAAGTGAATTGATGAAAGTTGTAGGCCCGACCACGCCAAGCGACGTATTGCCGTTAGAGAATGGAATCACCCAAAGCCAGACTTCCGTTTCCAGAATATCGAACGAAATCAATGTGCCTTCTTCACCTTCTTCGCGGTTTATATCTTTCACATGGGTGAAAATCGAGGAGTGCGGATCCAGATGCGACGGCGTGTCCAAATCGAGCAGACGCGGCAATACACGGCCGTATCCGCTTGAATCGATGATGAATTTTGCCGATATCTCTTTTAAGTTACCCTCTTTATCCTTGACGATGGTCTTTGAGTTCTTTCCTTCAAAAGAAACTTCAAGCACTTCCGATTCAAATTCAAGGTCTATTCCTTTCTTGATGCACTCCTGGGCCATGGTATTGTCAAAATCGGCGCGAGGTACCTGCCACGTCCAATCCCAGCCTTCTCCATATTTGTCGCTGAAATCGAACACGCATATTTCTTCACCGCGAATGAATCGGGCTCCAAGTTTCTTCTCGAAATTCATGGCATCGAGAGCCGGAAACAGCCCCGCCTCGTCAAAATGATCCATTACTCTTGGAATAAGGCTTTCACCGACAACAAGCCGAGGGAATTTTGTTTTTTCCACCATCTTCACCTTCACGCCATTATTGTGTAAATGACATGCGGAAACACAACCCGAAGGGCCAGCTCCGATCACTAAAACATCGACAACCTCTTTTAACATAGATGTAGGTTTATTTGTTTCTTAAAACAATCTTAAAAGTATTACATTTGTGGCCTCAAAAATAGAGACAATTACACCGAATAAAAAAATAAAAATCAGCCTAATAAACGGGCAGATTAAAATTTTTAATCTTAGATGAACACGATACAGGAATATTTAAGCCTTAGTGAGTTTGACAAAATCCTTTTTGATAAAGAAGAGGTCGGAATAAGCCCCGAGGTTTTAAATAGAGTGAAAGAGAGTTTTGAATTCCTGAAGGAGTTCTCAGAAAATAAAGTGATTTACGGCGTCAACACCGGTTTCGGGCCAATGGCTCAATATCGGATAGAAGATGCCGACAGAATCCAATTGCAGTACAACCTGATCCGGAGCCATTCTTCAGGAACCGGAAAACCGCTTGATCCCGTAATGGTGCGTGCGGCTATGCTGGCCCGGTTGAATACGCTTTCGCTTGGTAATTCGGGCGTCCATCCGTCTGTGATCCAGTTGATGAAGGAATTGCTCAACCGCGACATCACACCGTTGATCTTTGAACACGGCGGAGTCGGGGCGAGCGGTGATTTGGTCCAGCTGGCACATTTGGCGCTTGTACTTATAGGTGAGGGCGAAGTGTTCGTCAAAGGCGAACGGAAAAATACGGCCGAAGTTTTTGCCGCAGAAGGTCTGGAACCGATAAGCGTCGAAATTCGCGAAGGCCTTGCGTTGATGAACGGAACGTCCGTCATGACCGGAGTAGGTGTCGTCAATGTCCATTATGCCAAAAAAGTACTTGAATGGAGTTTGAAAGCTTCTTGCGCGATCAATGAAATCGTGCAGGCGTACGACGATCATTTGTCCGAAGAACTCAACGGTACAAAATTGCACCAAGGCCAACGTGAAGTCGCCAAACGCATGCGTGAGAATCTTGACGGAAGCAAACTCGTACGTAAAAGAGCCGACCATTTATATTCGGGCGATAATACCGAAACCGTCTTTAAAGAAAAAGTCCAGGAATATTACTCGCTGCGTTGTGTGCCGCAAATCCTTGGTCCTGTATTGGAAACTATCGATTCGGTAGCGGCGATTCTTGAAAAGGAAATCAATTCGGCCAACGACAACCCAATCATCGACGTCGCCAACAAACATGTGTATCACGGCGGGAATTTCCACGGCGATTATATTTCGCTTGAAATGGACAAACTCAAAATAGTCATCGCCAAAACATCCATGCTGGCTGAACGTCAGCTCAATTACCTCATGAATGCCAAGATCAACGAAATCCTGCCTCCGTTCGTGAACATGGGCAAACTCGGATTCAACTTTGGCATGCAGGGCACCCAATTTACTGCAGTTTCAACTACGGCAGAAAACCAGATGTTGTCGAACCCGATGTACATCCACAGCATCCCGAACAACAACGACAACCAGGACATCGTGAGTATGGGAACCAATTCCGCGGTGATTGCGGCTAAGGTTATCGAGAATGCGTTCGAAGTGCTGGCTATTGAGTGGATGTCCATTATCCAGGCCATCGATATCCTCAAACAGAAGGATGCCATTTCGCCATCAACGCGTAAAATATACGATGACCTGCGAGTTATTTTGCCTGAATTTTCGGCAGATCAGGTCATGTATCCGTTCGTTCAGAAAGTCAAGAATCATTTAATAAATAATTAGTATTTTCGTTACGCTTTCAAAGCCATTAATCCCTAATAGGTTAGATATGAAAAGAATACTTATACTATTACTTCTTACTGTAAATGTTGTTTTTGCACAGGAACTTGCCCTGGTGCGCAAGGATGGGCGTTTTGGATACATCGGGAAAAACGGTGCATTCGTCATCCAGCCTAAATTCAAGAATTCAAAAAATTTTTCCGAAGGTTTGGCTGCAGCCGAAGATCAGGGAAAATGGGGCTTTATCGACAAAACCGGAAACTGGGCAATCCCGGCTACTTTTGACAATGTGAAATATTTCGGGAGCGGATTGTGTGTCGTGGCCAAAGATAAAAAGTGGTTCTACATCAATAAAAAAGGAGAAACGGTCCAAGGTCCGGTGACAGATAAGGTATTCGATTTCAATGACGACATCGCTTTTGTCAAGGTTGGCGATAAAGTCGGTTTCATGGGTCCGACGATGAAAATGATCGTCGAACCTAAATACCAAACCATAAAAGAATTCCAAAACGGATTTGCCCGTGTGAAGAACAACGACCGTTGGGGAATCATAGATAAAACCGGCAAAGTAGTCGTAGAGATCATGTACGACGACATTGGCGATTACAGCAAAGGTGTCGCCTGGGCTAAAAACGGGGAAACACTCGGATTGGTCCACAACGGAAAATTCACGGCAGTCGATGGTGTCCAGAAAATCTGGGATTTCGACGGAAACGATCTTACCTACGCCAAAAAAGGCGATCGCATCGGATTCATCGATGCATCGGGCAAATGGGTCATCGAGCCTAAATTCGATAAGGCGCGGGCTTTTTCAAAAGGGCTTGCCCCGGTTGCCATCGGAAAAAAATGGGGTTATATCAATACCAAAGGAGAAGTCGTTATTGAGCCAGCTTATGAAAATGCGGAAGTTTTCAGTGCAGACGGCCTGGCTCCGGTCAAAGATAAAGACTGGGGTTTTGTGAATACTTCGGGCAAGCTTGTCGTACCAACGCAATACGGCGTTCCGAACGGCGGCGGTCTTGGCGGCCTTGTAAGCGCTGTGAAAGAAGATGAGACCGGATTCGTAAACGGACTTGCACGCGTCAAGAACAATAAGCAATGGGGCTTCATCAAACCTGACGGCAGTGTATTAGGCAACGCCTGGTATGAGAATGCCGAACAATTCCACAATTAAATCACTTACATGAAATGTGCTCTGGTTACAGGTGGCTCGAGAGGAATCGGTCGTGCCATCTGCCTCAAATTAGCTTCGGAAACTTCGTATCATATCCTGATTAATTGCCAGTCTAATACTGCAGCTGCCGAAGAAGTAGCCGCAGAAATAAAAGGCATGGGCAAGACTGCCGAAATTTTACAGTTCAACGTTTCAGATGCAGCAGATACTTCGGCTGCACTTACGCAATGGCAGGAATCAAATCCCGAAGCCGTTGTGGAAGTCATCGTCAATAACGCCGGAATCGCGCGAGATGGACTGTTTATGTGGATGTCATCAGATGATTGGAACAATGTAATCAACACAAGCCTTAACGGATTTTACAATGTCACGAGTTTCTTCATGCAGAAAATGCTGCGGAATAAATACGGGCGCATCGTGAACATGGTATCGGTTTCCGGTGTAAAAGGAACGGCGGGCCAGGTCAATTATTCGGCGGCAAAGGGCGGAGTCGTAGCAGCCACAAAAGCATTGGCACAGGAAGTCGCCAAGAGAAATATCACCGTGAATGCGGTAGCCCCGGGTTTTATCAGGACAGATATGACCGGAGAACTCAATGAAGCGGAACTTATCAAAATGATTCCGGCCAACCGTTTTGGCGAAGCCGAAGAAATAGCAGACCTTGTCAGTTTCCTGGTTTCCAGAAAAGCAGGTTACATCACCGGCGAAGTCATTAACATCAATGGTGGAATCTATTCATAAAAAATTACAGCAGAAAGGAAGAATGGACAGAAGAGTCGTAATTACCGGAATGGGCATCTATTCCTGCATCGGAACATCGCTAGAAGAGGTAAGGGAATCACTATACAAAGGGAAATCAGGAATCCGGATAGACGAGGAACGAAAGGAATTCGGTTTCCGGTCGGCACTTACCGGAATGGTTCCAAAGCCAGATTTGAAAGAAGCTTTGAGCCGACGCCAGCGTGTGAGTGTAGGTGAAGAAACCGAATACGCTTACGCAGCGACTGTCCAGGCCCTTGAAAATGCCAAAATCGACGCCCCGTTCTTACACGACAGGGAAGTTGGTATTTTGTACGGAAACGACAGTGTTTCCAAAGCCATCATCGAAGCGGTTGACATTGTCCGCGACAAAAAAGACACCGCCCTTATTGGTTCCGGTGCCATCTTTAAGTCGATGAATTCTACTGTAACCATGAACCTGTCGACCATTTTCCATCTTAAAGGGGTCAATATGACCATCAGTGCGGCCTGTGCATCGGGTTCGCATTCGATCGGGATGGGATACTACCTGATCAAAAGTGGCATGCAGGATGTCATCATCTGCGGCGGTTCACAGGAAATCAACAAATACGCCATGTCGAGTTTTGACGGACTCGGGGTTTTTTCACCCAACGAAGAAAATCCGGCTCAGGCTTCACGTCCGTTCGATTCCTCACGCGACGGATTGGTTCCGAGTGGCGGCGGCGCAACGCTTATCCTTGAAAGTTACGAATCGGCCATCGCACGTGGAGCAGATATCATTGCCGAAGTCATCGGTTACGGATTCTCATCCAACGGCGGCCATATTTCCACTCCAAACGTAGACGGACCGGCAGCGGCCATGAAAAAAGCATTGGCTGAAGCGGGTGTTTCGGCAGCTGAAATCGACTACATAAACGCCCATGCCACTTCGACTCCGGTTGGTGATGCAAACGAGGCAAAGGCAATCGTTGAGGTATTTGGTGAAAACGGCCCTTTGGTGAGTTCGACCAAATCCATGACGGGTCACGAATGCTGGATGGCGGGTGCGAGTGAAGTGATCTATTCGATATTGATGATGCAGCATTCATTCGTTGCGCCAAACATCAACCTTGAAAACCCAGATGAAGACTCGGCCAAATTAAATCTGGCGCGTACAACTCAGGATAAGGAAATTAATTTATTTTTGTCGAATTCTTTCGGGTTCGGAGGAACAAATTCGGCACTCGTCGTTAAAAAATTTTTGAAATGATAATGGATAAACAGGAGATTATTGACAAGATTAAAGACTTCCTTTCTGAGGAATTCGAAACAAATGAAGCGGATATCCAACCTGATGCAATATTAAAAGATACACTTGGTCTTGACAGTCTCGACTATGTTGATCTTGTGGTTTCCATAGAATCGCACTTTGGGGTAAAACTTGTTGAAGCCGACTTTGTAGGCATTTCGACATTCCAGACGTTCTACGATCTGATCGAGAATAAAATAAAAGCAAAGCAAGCCTGATGACGCAATGGGAAGGCAAATCTAAAGGCACGGTTCTCGGCTATAGGATTTTTGTTTTCTTGATGCGCAGCGGAGGCGTTCGCCCGGCTTACTTTATCCTGAATTTTGTCGCGTTATATTACTTTCTGTTCCTGCCGAAGGTAAATAAATCCATGTCCTATTATTTCAGGCAGCGGCTTGGTTATTCTAAGTGGAAGACCAAAATGGCTTTATTTAAAAGCTATTACACATTCGGGCAGACCATAATTGATAAAGTGGCCATTACCTCTGGCGTTTCAAATAAGTTCAGCTACGAATTCGACGGTGTGGAATTGCTGCTTGAACTTCTAAAAGAGAAAAAAGGAGCCGTTTTGATCAGTGCCCACATAGGGAATTTTGAAATCGCCGAACACTTCTTTGGCGAACTCGACCTGCATTTCCAGATCAACCTGGTCACGACAGATATGGAGCATTCGGCCATTCGCGACTATCTCGCCTCGGTGACCAAGAAATCGGCGATCAATTTTATCATCATCAAAGACGATTTATCCCACATTTTCGAAATCAATGCCGCTTTGGCCAGAAACGAACTCGTTTGTTTTACCGGCGACCGATATTTCCCTGGCAACAAAGTTTTGACCGAAGAATTCCTTGGCGAACAGGCGAATTTTCCTGCCGGGCCATTCCTTATCGCTTCCAGATTACGTGTTCCGGTGGTTTTTGTTTACGTTATGAAAGAACCGAAGCTGCATTATCATTTGTACGCACGACTGGCAGAAGTCAGGCATCGCGATGAGAAAGCACTGCTTCGCGCCTATACCGAAAGTGTAGGTTTAATGCTAAAAAAATACCCGTATCAATGGTTCAACTACTTTGATTTCTGGGATAAACGACAATAAAAAATAAACCGCTGACTTTTCGTGTGCGCACGACTTTGGCACAATCGGCTTACGCATGGAAAAATTTGACAGTATCATTATCGGATCCGGCGTTGGCGGTTTAGCTGCCGGTATTTGCCTGGCGCGTGCCGGAAAAAAAGTCCTGATCCTGGAGCAGCATTACGTTCCAGGCGGTTGGAGCCATAGCTTTACGTTGGGCGGGCAACGGTTCAGTCCGGGCGTGCATTATGTTGGCCAGGTCGACAAAGGCGAATCGACCGATATTTTGTACCGCGGTTTGGGCATTGCCAACGATATTGTCTTTTTCAGGATGAATCCGGAAGGTTACGAGCATTGCATCATTGGGAACGAACGGTTCGACATTCCTCAGGGAGTTGAAAATCTGAAGGATAAATTATCTGACAGGTTTCCATCCGAAGCCAAAAAAATACGCGACTATCTCGGCCTGATCCAAAAAGTCCATACCGAACTGATGAAAATCCCCAAACTCAAAGGCTGGTGGCAAAAAATCACGGTTCCGTTCCGGACGAAGCATTTTGGCAAAACGGCTTTGTTCAGCGTCAAACGCGTTTTGGGCTGGTATGTCAAAGATCCGTTGGCGGCGGCAATCCTCAATATTCAATGCGGCGACCACGGACTTGCTCCCAACCGCGCCTGCTTTCCGGTCCATGCATCGGTACTTGCGCATTATTTCGAGGGTGGATTTTACCCGATGGGAGGCGGAGGCGGAATCGTAAAAGCCATGACGAATGCCTTCAAACGCCATGGCGGAATTATTAAAATCAGTCAATCTGTTGCTAAAATCGTCATTGAAAATAAAAAAGCAGTTGGTGTAAAGTTGGCCGACGGGACTGAGATCTCTGCCGATATAATCGTCTCTAATGCCGATCCGTCCATCACGTATCTGAATTTGATCGGGAAAGAAAACCTGAGTAAAAAGCTGCTCGAAAAACTCGAAAAGACAACCTATTCGGTAACATCCTTAATCCTTTTCCTCACCGTCGATATGGATGTCACCAAATATGGAATCGATTCGGGCAACATCTGGCTTATGCGAAATCCGGACATAGATGCGAGTTTCGATGAACTTATGGCTGCCGATGTTGAAGAAGGCACAGATTTTCCGGCTGTCTTCGTCAGTTGCACCACAATGAAAGATCCGGCGAGCTTCAACGGACGCTACCATAATTTTGAGGTCGTGACCTACATCAACTACGACAATTTAAAGGATTTCGGAACCGCCGAAGATTATCATTCACCCGAATATCTTGAATTCAAGCAAAAAGCCACCGATAAAATGCTCAACACGCTTGAAAAAGTAATTCCGGATGTTCGTCAGCATATCGTCCAGGCCGAACTCGGTACGCCAAAGACCAACGAATTCTATATCAATTCCACCAAAGGCAATGTCTACGGAACAGAAAAGACACTCAAAAACGTGGGGCCTTTCGCGTACAAAGTAGGTTCTGAGATTGAAAACCTGTATTTGTGTGGTGCCAGCACTTTGTCTCACGGGGTTGCAGGAGCTACCTATTCGGGTGTAAATGCAGCATCTGCCATCCTCAAATGCCATCCGGACGATTTGATGATTGAAGATGAAAACCAGCAATTGCGTATCTACGACGCCGACAATCCGCAAACATGGCCCGATTGGATCCATGTAAAACGTTCCGATAAAATACGCACCTTCAAGGAAATAAAGCCGGCATAACATAAGTTGGCCTTTTTTCGCTTACTTTGCGGCCGAAAAAACACAAGGGATGAAGAACGTTCTGGTCATTTATTTTACCCAGTCAGGACAACTTGCTGAGATTGCCAAAAATGTGGCATTGCCGTTTGAAACAGATGGCGACACTCAGGTTGACTATCATCAAATCAAACCGCTACAGCCATTTCCTTTTCCGTGGGCCAAGGATAATTTCTTCGATGCGTTTCCGGAATCGTTTTTACAAATCCCGACCGAGCTTGATCCTGTTCCGAACGAAATACTGAATAAGAAATACGACCTGATACTTTTCCACTACCAGGTTTGGTATCTGTCACCATCCATCCCCATCAATTCCTTCCTCAAAAGCGCCGATGCTGCCGTGTTGCTCAAAGATACGCCGGTCGTGACCATTTCCGGTTCGCGCAATATGTGGATCATGGCGCAGGAAAAAGTGAAGAAATTGCTTTTCCAGGGCGGTGCAAAACTCGTCGGGAACATTGCCCTTGTAGACCGTGTGGGAAATCTTACCAGTGTCATCACCATTGTGGAATGGATGTTTACGGGTGTCAAAAAGAAATATCTGGGCATATTTCCGTTGCCCGGGGTTTCGGATAAAGACATAGCCGAATCGACTAAATTCGGCCACATCATTTTGAACCACCTCAAGTCAGGGAATTTTGACGGAATGCAGGCCGAGCTTGTCAAAGCAGACGGTGTACGCATTAGTTCCTACCTGACGCTAGTGGATAAGACAGGTAATAAAATCTTTAAAAAGTGGTCGAATTTTATCATATCCAAAAAAGATTCACGCAAATCATGGCTTAAAGTATTTTATGTTTATTTGTTTCTGGCAATTTGGGTAATATCGCCAATTGTCTATATCTTGCACCTTTTAACGTATCCCCTGAAGCTGAATAAAATTAAGAGAGAAGCCCTTTATTTTCAAGGGGTTGAGGAGAATAAGTATGTTTGACGTATATATTACCAAAGCGGGTAAATTCCTGCCGAATGAGCCGATACAGAACGATGATATGGAAACCTATCTCGGAATGATCAACGAGACGGCATCGAAAGCCCGGCGACTGATACTTCGGAACAATAAAATTGTGAGTCGCCATTATGCTTTGGATAAAGAAGGAAAAAGCACGCACAACAATGCCGAAATGACGCGTAATGCCATCGAAACCCTTTTCGGTTCCGGCTTTGCGTCAAGCGATATGGAATTGCTTTCGTGCGGTACTTCGACCCCCGATAATTTCCTGCCTTCACATGCGGCAATGGTGCATGGGTTATTGAAAAACCAATCGGTTGAACTCAATTCTTCCACTGGTGTTTGTTGCGCCGGGATGAATTCGCTTAAATACGGATACCTTTCCATCAAATCAGGCAATACGACGAATGCCGTTTGTACCGGTTCCGAAAAAGTATCTACCTGGATGGTAGCCGATAAATACGAGCAGGAAGTCACCAACCTTAAAAATTTAGAGGAACAGCCTATCATCGCGTTCAAGAAAGATTTCCTCAGATGGATGCTTTCAGACGGAGCGGGCGCTTTCCTTCTTCAGAATAAGCCTAACGAAAACGGGCTTTCCCTTCGCGTAGAATGGATGGACGCGTATTCGTATGCCCACGAACTCGAAGCCTGTATGTATGCCGGAGGTGATAAGAACGAAGATGGCAGCATTAAGCCGTGGAGTGATTACGATCCGTCGGAATGGCTGAAAGAATCAGTATTTTCAATCAAACAGGATGTGAAACTGCTCGATAAGTACATTCTTGAAAAAGGCGTTGAAAGCATGGTTTCGACGTTGGAAAAGAATAAATTTTCAGTTGACGAAATTGATTATTTCCTGCCCCATGTTTCTTCGCATTATTTCGTGGCCGGATTGAAATCTGCCATGTCGGAAAAAGGCATTTGTCCGGCAGACGAAAAATGGTTCATGAACCTGCAACGCGTCGGAAATGTCGGATCGGCATCGATTTACCTGGCTTTGGAAGAATTGTTCAATTCAGGGAAACTTCAAAAAGGACAAAAAATCTTGCTTTCTGTACCTGAAAGCGGGCGTTTTTCTTTTGCATATGCCTATCTTACCGTAGTCTAATGGAATTTTCCGGAACCACATACGACAGCGAATTCGTCGGGAACCTTATCCCTCAAAAAACGCCTTTCGTGATGGTCGATAAACTGTTGTCATTTACGGAGACTTCGATCGAAGCGGGCCTTGATATTTCCGCAGAAAACATTTTTGCAAACCACGGGCATTTTGCCGAAGCCGGACTCGTCGAACACATGGCCCAAACGGTCGCGCTCCACACCGGTTATCAGTTTTACCTGAGAAAAGAGCAGGCGCCTACGGGTTACATCGGGTCGATAACCTCGTTGGAAATCCATTCGCTCCCGCCAGTCTATTCTACATTGATATCACGTGCCGAAATACTCCAGGAATTCGCCGGAATCACGTTGGTCGACGTAACAACAAGCTGCAACGGAGTCGAAATCGCGAAAGGCCAACTCAAAACCGTACTCGCCAAATGAACGAATATCCAATCGACATAACGCATTACCTGCCGCATCGCGAGCCGTTTTTGATGGTCGATTTGATAACCAGCATGGATCCCGAACATGTGGAAACCCAATTTACGTTGCTTCCGGATAATATTTTTATTGATGCTTCGGGATGTTTTTCAGAATCCGGATTAGTTGAAAATGCGGCGCAAACCTGTTCGGCTATCGTCGGCAAAGGATATTCCGAAGATGCCGAAGGGAATGAACAGCCGGACTCGAATGTCATTGGTTTCATCAGTGCCATAAAAACACTTAAAATCCATAGTTTGCCATGTGTCGGTGATGTGATCCGTACGTATGCAACCCTGATTTCCAATTTCGTGACCGACGATTATACCTTGTGTACCATGGGCTGTAAAACCCAATGTGGTGATACGGTCTTACTCGAAGGCGAAATCAACCTTTTCATCCAGCAGCAACCGTCTCAGCCTGTTGCGAAATCCAACGTTTAGCGGTACTTTTGCCCTTTAGCTTTTAGTCGTTCCGATGTCTTGGACGATTAAATTATTTTGGAAATTTTACCTATGAAACAAGACGAAGTTCCACAAGACGAAGGAAACCTTTCCAAAAAGAATGTGCGCGAATTGCTGTATGCGACAGATAAAGACGGCAATTACACCACCGCTTTAAGCACCGGATGGGAACCGAAATCCATAGCGTTATCAAATTCGCTTGAGGTCATCAACGAGCGGATCGAGGAAGCCAAAAATGATTTCAAGGCTGGAAAATCAAGCCCGATTCCGTATTTCATGGAACTGGCCAAAATGGATCTTCCTATTCTGGCGAGTTATGTCGGGATGTGGCAATGGCGCGTCAAACGTCATTTCAAACCGTCTGTTTTTGCCAAACTGAACGACAAGATACTTTCCAGATACGCCGAGGCTTTCGATATCACGACATCGGAACTCAAACATTTTAAAGCCGACTGATGGAACTAGGATTTACACACCACCAATCGGCCCATTGCGAAAATGGTGTCGCTTCCAACCTGCTCAAACACCAGGGATTCGATATCAGCGAACCGATGATTTTTGGAATCGGCTCCGGATTGTTCTATGTCTACATTCCGTTTTTGATGGTTAACCATGCGCCGGCGATCTCATATCGGCCAATGCCGGGAACCATTTTCAACAAAGCGGCCAAACGGCTTGGATTCAAGGTCAAACGCGTCAAATTCTCGAATCCGAAAGAAGCTGAAAAAGCCTTGGACGAAAACCTCAAAAACAATATCCCGACCGGGCTTCAGGTAGGCGTATACGGCCTGAGTTATTTTCCGGACGAATACCGTTTCCATTTCAACGCCCACAATTGCGTGGTTTATGGAAAAACAGAAACCGATTACCTCGTCAGCGATCCGGTCATGGAAACCGTGACCACGTTGACGCATAAGGAAATGGAGAAAGTGCGTTTTGCCAAAGGAGCTTTTGCGCCAAAAGGCCAGATGTATTATCCGACCTCAATTCCAACAAAAGCCGATTTGCCAAAAGCCATCATCAAAGGAATCAAGGAAACGTGCCGAGATATGTTGGCTCCGGTGCCTATCGTCGGGGTCAAAGGAATTCGTACCGTTGCCAAAATGATTGCGAAATGGCCCGAGAAAAAAGGCGTGAAGGTTGCGAATCATTATCTGGCGCAAATTGTCCGGATGCAGGAAGAAATTGGTACAGGCGGCGGCGGTTTCCGGTATATTTTTGCCGCCTTTCTTCAGGAATCGGCAGAAATACTGGGAAAACCGGAACTTCGCGAGTTGTCTTTCGAAATTACGAAAATTGGTGATCAATGGCGTGACTTTGCACTGGAAGCGTCGCGTGTCTATAAAAATCGGTCGTCTAAAAAAGATGTTTACAATTTATTGTCTCAGGAATTGCTCAAAATTGCCGACCTTGAAGAAGATTTCTTCAAAAAATTAAAAAAAGCGATTGCCTGATTTGAACAAGATCATCGACATACACGAACTCGCCAAAAAATACAAAGGCGCCGATCACTATTCGGTAAACCCTATTACTTTTTCTGTTCTTGAAGGCGAAGTATTTGGTTTGCTCGGTCCGAACGGTGCCGGAAAAACCACGTTAATTTCCATGCTTTGCGGCTTGCTTGATCCAACTTCGGGTTCGTTTGAAATCGACGGAAAAACGTATGGCGGAAATGCATCGGAACTCAAAAAAATCATCGGCGTCGTACCTCAGGAATATGCGTTGTATCCGACGTTATCGGCTACCGAAAACCTGAACTACTTTGGAAGCATGTACGGCCTCAAAGGCAAAGACCTCAAGAAAAAAATTGCGGACAGCATCGAAATACTCGGGTTGACCAAATTCGCATCGAAACGCATCGATACGTATTCCGGCGGCATGAAACGACGCATCAACCTGATTGCCGGAATCCTGCATAATCCAAAAGTATTGTTCCTCGACGAGCCGACTGTTGGTGTGGACGTACATTCCAAAAACGTCATCATCGAATACCTTAAAGAAATCAACCAACAGGGAACGACTATCGTTTACACCTCGCACCACATGGCAGAAGCCGAAGATTTCTGCAGCCATATCGCCATCGTTGACCGTGGAAGAATTTTCGCCGAGGGAAAACCCAACGATCTCATCGATGCAACGCCTGAAGCCAGAAACCTCGAAGATGTTTTTCTTTCTCTAACCGGAAAAGCCCTTCGCGATGCATAAACTGTGGCAATCGATACGCAAGGAATTGCTGTTGCTCAGACGCGACATTGGCGGCGTCATCATCCTTTTCGCCATGCCATTGGTGCTTATTATTGCCGTAACGCTTATCCAGAATGCAGCCTATCAACGCTCCGGAGATGTCAGAATCCCAATCCTGATAGTTGACAATGATAAAGGCAATGTGTCAAAATCGGTTTTCGATAACATGAACCAAAGCCATGCATTCGAGCTTATCACCAAAAAAGAGGGTGTCGATTTGACCGAAGATTCGGCCAAAGACGCCGTTTTCAGTGGACAATATCAGCTTGCGATAATTCTTCCACAAAATCTAAGTGCCGATCTACAGGCTAAAATAGACCAGAACGTGGACAAGATGCTGACGAGTTTCGGTATGGGCGATTCGACAAAAATAAAAACACCCGAACGTGAAATCGGGCAAAAAACGGTCAAATTGTATTTCGATCCCGCGGTCCAGATGAGTTTCAAGACGGCCGTAATGAACAACATCGACAAGATGATCTCGCAAATAGAAAGCAAATCCATTTACGATGCATTCAACGAACAACTCGGTGCCGCCGGGCAACCCTCGTTCGAGCAAAAAAGTTTTATTGCTTTCAAAGAAATAAATCCGACCGTAAACAACAAAGAAGTCAAGCCCAACGCGGTCCAGCACAATGTTCCGGCGTGGACGTTATTCGCGATGTTCTTTATCGTAATCCCGCTTTCGATCAATATGGTCAAGGAAAAAAGCCAGGGAACGTTCATTCGCTTGCGGACAAATCCGGTTTCAAGTGCCGTTGTGATTGGCGGTAAAACCGTGACGTATCTTATCATTTGTATCATACAATTCTATATGATGCTTGCTGTCGGGATTTGGGTTTTCCCACTTTTGGACTTGCCTGCACTCAATGTAGATGCGAACTTTTTTATGCTGACGTTGGTAGCTGTTTTTTCAGGTTTAGCCGCCACGGGTTACGGAATCCTGGTTGGGACGATTGCAAAAACACAGGAACAATCGGCTCCGTTTGGGGCGACTTCGGTCATTATACTCGCGGCAATCGGAGGTGTTTGGGTTCCGGTTTTTGCGATGCCAAAATTCATGCAGATCGTTGCTATGTGTTCGCCCATGAATTGGGGCCTCGATGCTTTCTATGACGTATTTTTAAGAAACGCCGGAATTCGTGAAGTGCTTCCGGAAATCTCATTGCTTTTTCTGTTCTTTGCCGCCACAATAACCATCGCCTTGCTGTATGACAAAAAGAAAAGATCTGTATAAACTGATTCCGGAACTGACCGTCAAGCATGAAATACGCGTGCGGTTCAACGAATGCGATCCGCTTGGAATCGTATGGCATGGCAATTATATCAAATATTTCGAGGACGGACGCGAAGCTTTTGGTCGTAAACACGGTATTTCTTATCTCGATGTGATGCACAGTGGCTTTTCTACGCCAATTGTCACATCAAATTGCAAGCATCAGTTATCCTTGAAATACGGTGATGTCGCCACCGTAAAAACCGAATATTTCGATTCTCCCGCAGCCAAAATCGTATTGCGATTCACCATTTACGACACCAAAGGAAACGTTTGCTGTACTGGAGAAACCGTTCAGGTCTTTTTGGATTTAGAAGGCAATCTGCAACTTTCCATTCCGCCGTTTTACCACGAATGGAAACAAAAAAACGGATTGCTGTGAGCGAAAAAATCTATACAGGTCCGGCCAATATCATAACGCCTTTGGGATTTTCGACAGATGGAAATTTCAATAAGTTGCTATCCGGCGAATCAGCGATTTCACGCCATGAAAACAGTTGGATGCCGCATCCGTATTTTGCGTCTGTCATTGACGAAGTTTTGTTAGACAAGGCTTTCGCCGATGTTTCAGCCGATGCAAATTTCACCAAACTTGAAAAAATGATGATCCTCGCCTTGCAGCCTGCAGTGGCTCAATCGGGATCAGGTTTAAATAAAAAAACGGCTTTTATCCTTTCGACGACAAAAGGGAATATCACGGCGCTTGAACAGCATGATGTCGAAAAAGCAACATTGCATCAATTGGCCAAAACCATTGCCGGTTTCTTCAAATTCCAATCAGAACCTATCGTCATTTCGAATGCCTGCGTTTCCGGAATCATGGCTATGAGTGTCGCGAAACGATTGATGCAATCGGGAATGTACGATGATGCTTTTGTGGTCGCCGGGGATTTGGTTTCTGAATTTGTCCTGTCCGGATTCAACTCTTTCCAGGCCATGAGCGATGCACCATGTAAGCCGTATTCTAAAAATCGTACAGGTGTAACGTTGGGTGAAGCGGCTGCGGCTGTTTATCTGACAAAAGAAAAGACAAAAGCATCGGCTGAAATTCTGGGCGATGGATCTATAAACGATGCCAATCATATTTCCGGCCCGTCGAGAACTGGCGAAGGTCTGTTCCTGAGTGTCGAAAGTGCCTTGAAAGAAGCGAATATATCGTCTGAAAAAATCGGTTTTATTTCCGCTCACGGAACCGCTACGCCTTTCAATGATGAAATGGAAGCGATTGCGTTCAACAGATTGAGTCTCGGTCAAATTCCGCTTCACAGTTTAAAAGGGTATTACGGACATACACTCGGTGCATCCGGATTATTGGAAGCGGTGATTGGGATTGAGGCGATGAACCGCGGAAAACTGATTGCGTCCGCAGGGTTCGATGAAATCGGCGTGAGCGAAAACATCAATGTCATTGCGCAAAATGCTGATGCTGACATCGATTACTTCCTCAAGACAGCTTCGGGTTTCGGAGGATGCAATACGGCTGTGGTTTTTGGGAAGGTAATTTGAAAATTGCGAGATTTGAAAATTTGAAAATGGGTACATCACTTTACATAGAAAATTATTGCATCATTGAAAGCGGAAAAATCCTGCTTGATGGAGTTGAGGTTTTTTCATCGGATGCAGATTCATTCGCCGATTTTTCAAAAGAAGCGTTGCGACATTTCACGATCCAGTATCCGAAATTCTTCAAGATGGATCATTTGAGCAAACTGGCATTCTTAGGATCGGAATTGTTACTGAAGGATTTGTCCGGTAAAGAAAATACGGCCTTGCTTTTTGCGAATGCATCATCGTCTCTGGATACTGATATCAACTACCAATCATCTATTTCCGACAAGGAAAACTATTTCCCAAGCCCGGCGGTTTTTGTCTACACGTTGCCGAATATCTGCCTTGGCGAAATAAGTATCCGCCACCAATTGAAAACCGAAAATTCTTTCTTTATATTTGGCGCGTTCAATCCGGAATTTATGTTCGGATACGCTGAAAATCTGATACAAACGCAAAAAGCCCAACGTGTTCTTTGCGGCTGGACGGAACTTTTAGGTGATGAATACAAGGCATTTTTGTACGTCGTTTCAAAAGACGGAAAAATCGCCCATACCATTGAAAATTTAAAAGCACTATACGAGAATTAACATGGAAGCATTAAAACAGGAACTGAAGGAAAAGATTATTGCGGTATTGAACCTGGAAGACATAACTCCGGCGGATATTGCCAACGACGCACCGCTGTTTGGAGAAGGATTAAGCCTTGATTCCATTGACGCACTCGAATTGATCGTGTTGCTTGACAAAGATTACGGCATCAAACTGACCGATCCGAAAGAAGGAAAAGCCATTTTCCAGAGCATCGACACGATGGCGGATTATGTGACGACGCACCGCACCAAGTGATTTGAAAATTTGGCAATTTGAAAATTTGAAAATGCCACTCAGGTATTTGAAAGTCAATGAATAAAGGTGTAGCCATTACCGGAATGGGAATCATTTCTGCCATTGGAAACAATGTGGAAGAGAATTTCCATGCGCTGACTTCGGGTCAAAAAGGCATTTCCCCAACCGATAATATCGATACGGTACATAAAGGTGAAATCAAGTTCGGCGAAATCAAAAAAACCAATGCGGAACTGATTGTCGAATTGGGTTTGCCGCCGGATAATAATTTTTCACGGACGGCGCTTCTCGGAACTTTGGCTGCGAAACAAGCGGTTGAAAATGCCGGGATTTCCGATGTCAATTCTTACAGAACCGGTTTGGTCAATTCGACTTCGGTGGGCGGAATGGACACGACCGAGAATCATTATTACGAGTATTTCGAAAAACCGGAAACCGTAAAATACATTGCGGCCCATGACGGAGGCGATGTGTCCCAGAAGATAGCCGAAGAACTCGGGTTGCAGGGTTTTGTCACGACGATTTCCACGGCCTGTTCGTCTGCAGCCAACGCGATTATGCTTGGGGCGAGAATGATCAAAGCCGGAAAATTGGATCGTGTGATTGTTGGCGGAACCGATGCGTTGGCCAAATTCACCATCAACGGTTTCAAGACGCTGATGATCCTGACCGATTCTTACAACACGCCTTTCGATAACGACCGCAAAGGATTGAACCTTGGCGAAGCTGCGGCTTTTTTGGTTTTGGAATCTGATGCCGTGGTGGAAAAGGAAGGCAAAAAAGTACTGGCAAGGGTTATCGGATACGCCAATGCGAACGATGCGTATCATCAGACCGCATCTTCTGAAAACGGAGAAGGCGCGACTTTAGCCATGAAAAAAGCGTTTGAAGTCGCCGGGATTTCGCCGGAAGAAATCGACTACATCAATATGCACGGAACTGCGACGCCGAACAATGATTTGAGCGAAGGCCGGGCCGTGTTGCGCGTATACGAAGGAAAGAATGTTCCCGATTTTTCATCGACAAAAGCATTTACCGGACATACACTGGCTGCCGCGGCTGCTATTGAAGCCGTTTACAGCGTGCTTGCCATTCAAAATGGAGTCGTATTCCCGAATTTGAATTTCAAGACCAGAATGAACGAATTCGATTTGCTTCCGCAGACCGAAATAAAGCATAAAAATATCGATAAGGTGCTGTCGAATTCCTTCGGGTTTGGCGGAAACTGTTCGACCGTAATATTTTCAAAGGACTAGATGGGAAAGACTTTTATCAACGGAATCGGCTGCGTTTCGGCTCAGGATACGGTGAACGGATTTCCATCTGAGTTCATCATCGATCCATCGACCAATTATCTGGAAATCGTAAAGCCCGACTACAAGGATTATTTTTCGCCTATTGCTTCACGCAGAATGGCCAAAGGGGTCAAAAATGGTATCGTTGCGTCAACCGTCGCTATGAAAGAAGCCGGGAACGAATCGCCGGACGCCATCATCACTGGAACCGGAATGGGTTGCATCGAGGATTCAGATAAGTTCCTCAAAGCCATCATCGATAACAAAGAGGAATTTTTGACGCCGACATCGTTTATTCAATCCACTCACAATACGGTGGCTTCGACCATCGCGATAAATCTGGGATGCAAGGCATATAATTTCACGTATGTCAATGGTGCGGTTTCGTTTGAATCGGCTTTGTACGATGCGAAATTGCAGTTAGATGCAGACGAAGCACATTCGGTTTTGATTGGTGGCGTAGAGGAAATGACCGAATACACCAAGTCGCTTTTCAAACTCGCAGGTTTTATCAAGCCGGATGATTCCGGGCCGCATAACATTTTGGAAGCCGACACAAAAGCCACAGTTTTCAGTGAAGGCGCGACATTTTTTATGCTGGAAGACGAGCGGAAAGATTCCACTTATGCCGAAATTCTCGATGTTGAAATCGTCAACAAGCTGACTCCGGAAGAAGCGGCGGAACATGCTGAAGCTTTTATCCGTAGAAACAATCTGACCTTGCACGAAATCGACGCTGTCGTTTTAGGTTACAACGGCGATTCGGAATTCGACGGATATTTTAAGGCTGTCGCCAAAAACTTCGATTTTGCGCCCCAGATGTATTACAAACACGTAAGCGGCGAATACAATACGGCTTCGGCTTTTGGGTTGTATGTTGGGGCGAACATTCTTAAATCACAGCAAATTCCTTCTGATTTGAAGGCAAATGACGAAAGTCGGCCGGCATACAGGAATATGCTGCTTTACAATCAATATCGCGGTCTAGATCATAGTTTTACGCTAATCAGCGTGTGATGAAACATCTTTTGGTCAACATAGTTTTTTGCACCTTGCTGATCGCGATGGGAATCTATGCGTCCAATTTCGGGTTGCATTTGGGTTGGTTTTTATTGGCCGGAATCATATGGTTTTCCATAATCCTGATTGGGTCGAGTTATATCTGGAGCCAATATCATGTAAAGGCGTATCTGGGAAATCCATCGGAAAAGGAAAACAAAATTTCGCTGACTTTTGACGATGGGCCGTCTGAATTCACGCCAAAAGTGCTCGATCTGCTTTACGAATTCAATGTCAAGGCGACGTTCTTTTGTATTGGCAAAAATGTAGATTCACATCCTGAAATCGCAAACCGAATCGTATCTGAAGGCCATCTGATAGGAAACCATTCGTATTCCCACAGCAAGACGTTTGATTTTTTAGGGACAGATGCGGTTGAATCGGAACTGAACCAAACCGATGCATCGATTGAAAAAGCAACGTCAAAGAAAGTCCGGTTTTTCCGTCCGCCATATGGCATTACGACACCAAAGATCGCAAGGGCGCTCAAACGGACGAAACACGATGTGATTGGCTGGAACATACGCTCTAACGATGGCATCAGCTCTGACGGGAAAAACATTTTGAAACGAATCGAAACCCGTTTGAAACCCGGTGGAATCATACTCATGCACGACACATCGGCGGTAAGCGTATCCGTGCTGGAGCAATTGTTGTTAACTTTGCGCCACCGCAATTTTACCGTGGTTCCCGTTACGGAACTGCTCAAACTAGAAGCTTATGAATAGATATTTTTTATTTTTTATTTTTATTTTTTTCGGCTCCTTTGCGCAAGACCGTAAAATGGACGCCACCGAAATAAAGGCTTTCCGCGAAGCCGTCAATGCAAAATCTGCAGCCATAAAATCCATGACGACAGACTTTACGCAATATAAGCACATGGATTTCCTGTCGAAAGACGTGGAAACGTCGGGCAAAATGGCGTTCAAAGAACCGAATACACTGTTATGGGAATATAAAAAACCGTACAATTATTCCATCGTTTTCAAAAACGGCAAAATATCGATCAACGACGAAGGCAAGAAAAGCCAGATGGATGCGAGCGGCAGTAAAATCTTCGCTAAAATCAATAAGCTGATCGTGGGAAGTGTAAGCGGCAATCTGTTCGACGACAAGGAATTCACCATAAGTTACTTCACGAATGCCAATTTCAATTTTGCGCGATTGATCCCGAAAGATGCCGCGCTCAAGAAATACATCAAGGAAATCGAACTTAGTTTTTCTAAAAAGGAAGCAACGGTGGAACAAGTCCGTTTGCTTGAGTCCGATGCCGATTACACCAAAATAGTCTTTAAAAACAAAGTCCTGAATGCGAAGGTTGACGACGCTGCTTTTCGCAATTAGCCTGTTCGCATCTTCATGCGGCAGTGGGCTTTCTTCAATGAAACCGACAGGTTCGGTCATTGAGAACACGTATTTTTCAAATCCGGAAACAGATTATGTCTATCGGACTTCAATCGAAATTTACGGACATGACCTGGGTGGAATTCTTATCATCAAAAAAACTTCCCAAGGCACACACCGATTGGTCTTGACGACAGATTTCGGCAACAAGCTCATTGATGCGACCATGACCAATGGCGTGCTTACAGTCAATAGCATCGTTGAAGAATTTGACAGGAAGCTGTTGATCAGGACACTTGAAAAAGATTTTTCGGTGATTTTAAGGGATTCGTTTCCCATTTATTCTTCTGACGCGACCGATGTTCAGCATTTCTCTATTATTGGAGACGAATCTTATGAAATTATCAAAGGACTTCATGGCATCGAAAAAATCGTCCGAAGCAAAAGAAAACCCAAAGCCGAATATACATTTAAGGCCGAAAACGATATTTTTGCCCACGAGATACACATCCGGCATTTCGATCTCAAACTGGAAATGGATCTCAAATCACTAAAACCAACCGAAAAATGAAAAAACTGATTCTAATTGCGCTTTTCTCACTTGCTGCTTTTCCTTCTGTAGCCCAAGTAAAATTCCATCCCGGAATACGTATCGGGGCCAATTTCTCCAAGTTTACCGGAAGCGGTACCTATGACGATTACTACTACGACAGCAATGCAACCTATCGCGATTATAGTTTCAAGACAGATTTTTACGTTGGTTTCGAAGGCCGGATACGCTTCACCAAACGTTATGCACTACAACCGGAACTGACGTACAGCCGTCAGGGCAGCGAATTCAAAAGGTCGATCTACGATTATAACACAGACTCATACACTACCTACGAAACCAAAGGGGATTTGGGCTATATGTCTCTTGGCATCATCAACAAACTGTACATTGTAGACAAATTCCATTTCCTGGCAGGCCCGACGCTTGACATACAGGTGAACCACAGTCGCAACCTTGACATCGACGTTCCGTTCGATTTTGGTTTTGTGGCTGGTTTCGGATCAGAGATTACAGAGAATTTCGGAATCGAGGCAAGAGTGAAAAAAGGAATTTTGCCGGTAATCGATAATGCCGATGAAAACACCACCAACTTAGTGTTTTCCATAGGTGGAACGTTTACCTTTTTCTAATCCAATCCTTACCAACTTATGCTCCTGAAAGATTTTTATACGGTAAACGACCTAACATCTGAAGACGGAAAACACACGGCCCACATCCATATAAATGCAGGGCATGAAATCTTCAGCGGTCATTTTCCCGGAAACCCGGTTATGCCCGGCGTTTGTATGATGCAAATCATCAAGGAGCTGACGGAGCGTATTTTAGGATCGGGGTTGATGATGGTAAGCATTTCCAACGTCAAATTTATGGCGCTGATCAACCCGGAAGTTAATTCGGAGTTAAAACTTGAGCTTGAGGCATCTGAAACGTCCGAAGGTCTTGTTAAAGTTAAAAATACAACGTATTTTCAGGATACAGTCGCCCTTAAATTTTCGGGCATGTATAAAAAACCGTTGTTATGAAATTTATCATTGCCCTCATCAGCTTAACCTTACTTACTGGAAAAGCGGATATTTCAGAAGTACGTAAATTATATCCTGAAGCTGCCAATTCCAAAGAGAAGGCAGATGCTTTCCACAAATTGCTGTCGAACGTATCAGATTCCGATAAGGATAAATCACTTGTCGCTTACAAAGGATGTTCAGAAACGTTACTTTCTAAATATTCCGGTGTTCTTTCTGGAAAAATAAAGCACATGAAAGCAGGAGCCAAACTAATTGATGCTGCCGTTGCTGCCGATTCCGACAATGCAGAAATCCGTATGATCAGATTGAGCGTCCAGGAAAATGTTCCCGCAATTGTAGGATACAAGGATAAAATCGGGGAAGACAAAGTGTTTCTTTTGGCCAATTGGGAAAAGAGCGGTGCTTTGAAAGACTATATCAAAAACTTTATGCTGCGTTCCAAAAGCTTCACCAAAGAAGAAAAAGCGACGCTTAAATAAAGAGTGCATCCCATGGAGTACGAATTGAACCGCCCGGATTTGTGCGTCATCATCCCGACGTATAACAACCAAAAGACACTTGGGCGCGTCATTGATTCGGTACTTTTTTATACCTCGAATGTCATTGTAGTAAATGATGGTGCGACCGATTCGACTGCTGACATACTTTCTTCATACGACAACCTCACGATTGTAACCCACCTGAAAAATTCGGGAAAAGGAACGGCATTGCGCAACGGGTTCGCCAAGGCTCGTGAATTGGGTTTCGGGTATGCGATTACGATTGATTCGGACGGACAGCATTTCGCTTCCGATTTGCCTGTTTTTGTAAATGCCCTTGAAGAACAAGGCGATGGAATTTACATCGGAAGCCGCAACATGACCCAGGAAGGTGTTCCCAAAAAAAGCAGTTTCGGTAATAAATTCTCCAATTTCTGGTTTTGGTTCGAGACAGGGATACGACTCGAAGACACCCAATCTGGTTATCGTCTGTATCCGCTGAACCGAATCCCTAAAAAATCGTTTACGCGTAAGTTCGAATATGAGATCGAGGTCATCGTCCGTTCCGCCTGGAAAGGGATTCCGGTAACCAATGTTCCCATACAGGTCAAATATGATCCGGATGAACGGGTTTCGCATTTCCGTCCGTTCAAAGACTTTACGAGGATCAGCATTCTAAACACGGTTTTGGTGACTATTTCACTATTCTGGATCCATCCGAGAAACTTCATCCGTCGGTTAAAAAAAAAAGGGATCAGGAGATTCTTTCTTGAAAATGTAATCCATAACGAAGATTCGCCTCGCAAAAAAGCACTGTCAATCGCACTTGGCGTTTTTATTGGGATTTCTCCGTTTTGGGGTTTCCAGACCGCATTGGTCATTTTGCTTGCGGTTGTCTTCAAACTCAACAAAGCCATCGCTTTTGCGTTTTCGAATGTGAGTATTCCGCCCATGATTCCGTTTATCATTATCGGATCGCTGCAGATTGGCTCTCTGTTTTATGATTCCGGTGCGCCGATATTCTTTGACCATACGCCTTCGATGGAAGATATAGGCAATCATTTTGTCCAATATCTGATAGGAAGTTTTACTTTAGCGGCTCTGTGCGCAGTCTTTTCCGGATTACTTGGTTACGCCCTGCTTTCGGCTTTTCGAAAACGCGTTCAGGCTGTTTGAAATGCATCGGTTTTTTTACTCCATACACCAGCTAATTTCCCGCAACAAAACGTTGGCGGCGATTGCATCTGTATTGGTTCTGGCGGTTTTCACATTCTTCGCCTCGAAGCTTAAATTCGAGGAAGATATCACCAAACTGATTCCGGTCAACGGAAAAAAAGATGTGACGGCCAAAGTATTGAAGCAGATGAATTTTGCCGATAAGATTACGGTCATCATCCAATCGGAACAACAAAATCCGGCCAATCTGCAGCAAGCCGCACAGCAATTCCTCGAGGAAACAGATAAAACCTGCAAACCCTACATAGGCCAGATCCAGGGAAAAATCGCCGACGAAAACATACAGCAGACCATCGATTTCATCTACGATAACCTGCCGTTGTTTTTAAATGATGCAGATTATGCACAGATTGCCAAAAAAATAAATACCGACAGCCTTTCGCAGACGGTAACCGCGAATTACAAGTCGATTTTGTCACCATCGGGAATGATAACCGCCGATTTCATCAGGCGCGATCCATTGGGCATGACTTTTATCGGGCTTAAAAAATTACAGCAGCTTCAGTTGGGTTCAGATTTTACGCTTGACAATGGTTTCATTATGACCAAAGACAAGAAGACGCTGTTACTGTTCCTGACACCGAAACAATCGTCCACCGAAACGGAGCAGAATACATTACTTGCCCAAAAGCTGTACGCTATCCGCGACAAGATAAATACACAATTCAAAGGCAAAGCCGAACTCAGTTATTTCGGGCCGGCCCTGATTGCGGTCGCCAACGCCGATATCATCAAACACGATGTCTGGCTTACGACAATCCTCGCGATGACGGCATTGATGGTCATCCTGATTCTGTTCTACCGAAAGATCTTCATTCCGCTCATCATTTTCCTGCCGACGGTTTTTGGGGCGTTGTTCGCGCTTGCCGTGTTGTACTTTTTCAAGGAAACCATTTCGGCTATTTCACTCGGCATCGGAGCTATTTTGATTGGCATTACGATAGATTATTCGCTCCACATACTCACGCACCACAAACACAACAGCGACATTGCGACCTTGTATAAAGATGTGACGAAGCCACTGTTCATGAGTAGTTCCACGACGGCTCTGGCGTTTTTGTGCTTGCTTTTGGTGCAGTCGGAAGCATTGCAGGATTTAGGGATTTTTGCGGCTGCGATAGTAATGGGATCGGCTTTTTTCTCGCTGATTATCGTACCTCAGTTGTACAAACCGAAAGCGGATAATTTCGCCCACAAAAAGAACTTCATAGATAAAATGGCCGCGTTTTCATTTGAACGCAACAAATGGCTGATCGGCGGTTGTGTCTTGTTGATTATTGTCTGTTGCTTTACGTCGGGCAAAGTCAAATTCGATAACAATCTGTCCAAACTCAATTACATTCCGCCCGATATCAAAAAGGCCGAAAAAATCCTCGAAAAAAGCAGCAGCCTGACGTCGAAAACCATTTATGTCGCGGCTTATGGCGATTCTGAAGAAGCGTCGTTGCTCGAAAACAGAGACTTGTTCGAACGGCTTTCGGAACAACAAAAGCAAGGTAAGATTATCGGGTTCAGCTCACTCGGAGGCATTGTATTGTCAGCTGCCGACCAAAAACAAAAAATAGAACAGTGGAACAAATTCTGGACGCCACAACGAAAACAGCTGATCCAACAGACGCTTGTTTCGGAAGGTGCGAAAATGGGTTTCAAACCGAATACGTATGCACCGTTTTTCGAAGCAATTGATGCGGAAAGACAACCTATCGGTATAAAGGATTACGAGTCGCTTGAAGCGTTGCAGATAAAGGAATTCATTGCCGCCAAAAACAATTTCCACACGGTTTCTACTTTGGTAAAAGTCACCGATGCACAACGGGAGGCTTTTATCAATTCGGTTTCTTCCCACAGAAAAGTCATCGCGATCGATCGCCAGCAAATGAATGAAACCTTTTTGGCAAGGCTTCGGGACGATTTCAATACGCTTGTAAACTACTCGTTCATTGCGGTATTATTGATCCTGTTCGTGTTTTTCAGGCGTGCCGCTTTAGTCTTGATTGCCGCTATTCCAATTGTGCTTACGGGTTTGGTTACGGCCGGAATCATGGGCATGTTCGACATCGGCCTCAATATTTTCAGTACCATTGTGTGTACGCTGGTTTTTGGGCACGGTGTAGATTTCAGCATTTTCATGACAAGCGCGTTGCAAAAGGAATATACCGACGGCAAAGACGAAATGCCGGTGTACCGGACTTCAATCATACTAGCCGCATTGACTACGATTTTGGGTGTCGGCGCTTTGATTTTTGCCCGTCACCCATCGCTTAAATCCATATCATCGGTGTCTTTGATCGGGGTTTTTGCGGCTATCGTGATGAGTTTCATTCTCTATCCGGTAATTTTCAGGGCGTTCTTTTTCCTGAGGCTTCATAAAGGCCAGGCACCTTTGCGTTTGAGACGTACGTTGCATTCTTTGTTTTCGTTCGGGTATTACATTCTTGGCGGATTTGTATTATCTGTTTTCAGCGTCATTGGAATGAAATTGTTGCCCATATCGAAGCAGAAAAAACTCAGATGGTTCCATGCGGCCATGTCGGTATTTATGGGCTCGGTACTCAAAACGAATGGCTTTGTCAAAAAGAGAATCCGCAATCTGCACCATGAAACTTTTGAGAAACCAGCCATAATCATTGCCAACCATAGTTCGTTCCTCGACATCCTTGCCATGGGAAGCCTGAATCCAAAGATTGTTTTCCTGGTAAGTGATTGGGTGTACAATTCGCCGATTATAGGCCGCGGTGTAAGACTTGCCGGTTTTTATCCGGTTTCGAACGGAATCGATAATGGCGTGGAGCATCTGCGTGAAAAAGTGGAACAAGGATTTTCGCTGATGATTTTTCCGGAAGGAACACGATCGGTCGACAATTCCATCAAACGATTCCACAAAGGCGCTTTCTATCTGGCCGAACAATTCAAATTGGATATCGTGCCAATCATCATCCATGGCTATTCCGAAGTCGCGCCAAAAGGAGATTTTATATTGTATACTTTTCCGACAACGGTTGAAATCCTGCCGCGCATCACTCCGGAAAACCAGAAATTCGGATCGGATTTCGCCCAGCGCACCAAAAAAATCAATACCTACATGCGTGAAAAATACCGCGATGCCCGACAGGAATTCGAAGGCCCGGATTATTTCAAAAAACGCATTGTTGAAAGTTTCGATTACAAAGAACAGGAAATCGAAAAGGCAGTTCGTGCCGATTTGAAATCGAATTCAGGAGTATATTTCAAATTGGGGAAACAGATTGGCCCGAATGCAAAAATCCTTCATATTGCCAACGATTACGGGCAATTGAATATTTCATTGGCATTCGGGGAACCGTTGAGAAACATCGATTGTTTTATTGCGGATGAAGAAAAACGGAACATCGCAAAAACGAATTACGTCAACAAAATCCGGCCGATACACTATTTGGACAGATTAGATCAGGCGACACAAAACAGGTATGATATTCTTCTGATTTCAGCTAAAGATTTCGATATAAATGCAACACCATCAGCCATTCAAACCATTATAGTGCTGGATAATGTTATTTTTGCCGAAAAATTGGAACGTTTGGGTTTTGATAAGACCATGGAAGAAGACAAAATCACGATATTGAAAAGATGAAGCAGAAATATGACGTAGTGATCATCGGCAGCGGACTCGGCGGTCTTTCCACGGCTGTTATCCTGGCAAAGGAAGGTTATAAAGTCTGCGTGCTTGAAAAGAACAACCAGTTTGGGGGAAATCTCCAGACGTTTGTGCGCGACAAGACCATTTTCGATACGGGAATCCATTATATCGGCGGATTGGCCGAAGGCGAAAACCTGAACCGTTATTTCAAATACCTAGGAATCATGGACGGGCTCAACATCCGGAAAATGGATGAAGATGCTTTTGATATCATATCGTTCGCAGATGATGGGTCGGAATATCCACACGCCCAAGGCTACGATAATTTCACGGACCAGCTTGTTGAGTTTTTCCCCGAGGAACGTACAAATATTGACGAATACTGCCGGAAAGTGCGTGAAACCTGCGATTCTTTCCCGCTGTATAATCTGGATAGCCAAGGTAAATACGACCAGGATATCCTTGCCCTCAACGCCAAAGAGCTCATAGATGCTTCCACCGAAAACCAACGGTTGCGCGATGTCTTGGCCGGATCGAATTTCCTCTACGCCGGAATTCCGGAAAAGTCGCCGTTTTATGTCCATGCGTTGTCTGTCAATTCCTATATCCAGAGTTCGTGGCGCTGTGTGCATGGCGGTAGCCAAATCACCAAATTGCTTATCAAAGAACTCAAGGCTAACGGAGGCGAAACCTATAAATACCGCGAAGCCATAAAGATCAATTCAGACGGAACCAAAGTCACTTCAGTGATTATGAAGGACGGTTCCGAAGTCGCGGCAGATATCATCATTTCCAATATCGAACTCAAAACGACGCTCGATATGGTGGGTGAGAAGTCATTCAGGAAAGCTTTTTATGAACGGGTCAAAAGCCTTGAAGGAAGCCTGTCCGCGTTTAGCCTGTATATCGTTTTCAAGCCTGAAAGTTTTCCGTACCTGAACCACAATTACTATCATTTTTGCAAAGGTGCCGGTGTTTGGGATGTATTCGATTACGATGAACAAACCTGGCCGAAAGGCTACATGGCATCAATGAACGCCAGAAGCCAGAACGACAAATGGGCCGATGGGATCACGTTTATCACCTACATGAAATACGACGATGTCAAAACCTGGAAAGACACGTTCAATACTACTGCCGAAAAGAACGACCGGGGCGAAAGCTACGAGGAATTCAAAACGAGAAAGGTCGAGAAGTTCCTGTCGATAATCGAGCAGAAGTTTCCCGGAATCAGGGATCATATCAAATCGGTACACACATCCACACCGTTGTCTTACCGTGATTACATTGGCGGGTTTGAAGGAAATATGTACGGTTACGTCAAAGACTGCGAAAGTCCCATGAAGACGTTTATCCCGGTCAAGACAAAGCTTGAAAACCTATATTTTACAGGGCAAAGCGTGAGTATGCACGGCGTTTTGGGTGTTACGATAGGAGCCGTCCTGACGTGTTCCGAAATTGTCGGAAAGGAATATCTGGTAGACAAAATCGTTAAGGTAACTGAGTGATGGATATCCGGGGATTTTTCCGCTGTCTGGCACTGTCCGCACTAGTTCTGCAGATTTCGTGCGGCACATCAAAATCACTGCATCATAAACCGCAGCTCGAAGGTTTTGACAGCATCCGGCCGGTCGTTGAAAAAGTATCTTCAGAAAAATTCATTTCGGGTAATAATTTCCTGCTGAAGAACAAGCAACAATTGTGGGAACTTTACGTAACCGGCGATCCGTTGCACAGAGGTTTGGTGACAGGAGCCTTGGAAGATTCATTACTAAGGAAACAGGAAAAGGTTTTCTTCTCCAAAATCGAGGAAATCGTACCGTCCAAAGGGAAACAAAAGCTGTTGCGAAAGCTGCTTACATGGTACAACCGCAAATTATACCTGAACGTCCCGGAAGAATATAAAACCGAAATCTATGGCGTTTCGCGCTATTCGTCACACGAATATGATTTTATCGGGCCGCCGTATCTGAGAAGCCTGTATTTGCACGGCGCCCACGATATCGGCCATGCGATGCAGGATCTGATGCTCGTAGGATGTTCGTCTTTTGCGGCCTGGGGCGATAAATCGGCCGATGGGAAACTGATCCTCGGACGTAATTTTGACTTTTATGCCGGAGATGATTTCGCCAAAGATAAAATCGTTTCTTTTGTAAAACCAGATTCCGGCCATGCATTCATGACGGTCACGTGGGCCGGAATGATCGGTGCCGTTTCCGGAATGAACGACCAGGGTTTGACCGTTACCATCAACGCTGGAAAATCCAAAATACCGCTGATCGCCAAAACCCCAATCTCAATCCTGACGCGCGAAATCCTGCAATATGCCTCAACGATTGATGAAGCCGTCTCCATCGCAAAAAAGCATGAGGTTTTTGTTTCGGAAGCCATTATGGTCGGAAGTGCCAAAGATGGGAAAGCCGCTTTGATTGAAGTGGCTCCGAAAGGTTTCGGGGTTTACGAAGTGCCGAATTCCGCAGATCAGTTGTTGTGTTCGAACCATTTCCAAAGTGAAAATTTAAAGAACGACAAACGGAATCTGGAACAGATTGAAAACAGCCATTCCAAATACCGTTATGAAAAGTTAGTCGAAGATTTTGATTTGAATCCGAAGATTACCCCTGAAATAGCGGCCTCGATCCTTCGCGATACGGAAGCTTTGAAAGGCGGATTGCCACTTGGCTACGGAAACGAAAAAGCACTGAACCAGCTGTTGGCGCATCACGGCGTCATTTTCCAACCGAACGACCTCAAAGTCTGGGTTTCGGCGAATCCGTATCAATTGGGCGAAATGGTGTGTTATGACCTGAATACCATCTTCAACAAACCACATGATGCCAAAAAACTGGAAACGTTGGCTCAGACCCGATTTGATATCCCGCAAGATCCGTTCGTGAAATCGGAGGCGTTCAAAAACTACGAATTGTACCGGATCGAAGACCGTAAAATGGACGTTTTCCTTGAAAAAAAATCAGGTCTTTCCGATGCATTTGTCAAAAATTACCAATCTTTGGATTCGGACCTTTGGATTGTGTATTTCAAACCGGGTCAATATTATTACGACACTAAAGAATACGCGAAGGCCAAAGTGGAGTTTGAAAAAGCGCTGACCAGGGAAATCACCACGCTTCCGGCCAAACAGCATATAGAAAAGTATCTCAAAAAGATTGACAGAAAACTGCGATGATCCCAAAAATAGAAATGGCGCCGCCAGACGAAATCCGTGAATTCCAGCAAAAGGAATTGACGAGAACGTTGTTTTATGTTGCACAAAATTCTCCGTATTACAGCCGGTTATTCTCTGAAAAGAACATCGATGTCAAGTCAATCAGGTCACTCGAAGATTTACACAAACTTCCGTTCACCACAAAAGCCGACATCCAGCAATTCAACGACGATTTCCTGTGTGTCCCATCGAATAAAATCATCGATTACGCCACGACTTCGGGAACATTAGGCGATCCGGTGACGTTTGGACAGACCGATGCGGATCTGGACCGATTGGCGTATAACGAAGCCATTTCGTTCGACTGCGCTGGAATAAAAGAAGGCGATGTGGTCCAATTGATGACCACAATAGACCGCCGTTTTATGGCTGGGCTTGCCTATTTTTTAGGCCTGAGGAAGATGAAAGTCGGAGTCATTCGCGTTGGTGCCGGAATCCCCGAACTGCAATGGGATTCGATCCGGAAGTACAGACCCACGCACCTGATCACGGTTCCGTCATTTTTGCTGAAGCTTATAGAATACGCCGAAGCACATGGCATCGATTACAAAAACTCAGGTATAAAAGGGGCTGTTTGTATTGGAGAAGCCTTGCGCAACCAGGATTTTTCAGACAGTACGTTATCACGCAAAATCGCAGAAAAGTGGGATATCAAACTGTATTCGACTTATGCATCGACCGAAATGAGTACCGCGTTTACCGAATGTGAACATGCCATCGGCGGCCATCATCACCCCGAACTTATCATTGTCGAAACCATCGGGGATGATGATAAACCTGTGCCTGAAGGACAGCCGGGCGAACTGGTCATTACGACTTTAGGTGTCGAAGGCATGCCGCTGGTTCGTTTCAAAACCGGCGATATTGTCCAGATCCATCGCGAACCCTGCAACTGCGGACGAAATACGCTTCGTGTCGGGCCAGTCCTGGGTCGCAAACAGCAAATGATCAAATACAAAGGAACGACGCTTTATCCGCCGGCAATGACTGATGTTCTCAATGGTTTTGGGAATATCGAGGCACATATCATAGAGATTTCCACCAACGACCTCGGAACCGATGAAATCATCATAAAACTCGCCGTCAAGGAACAATCGGAAGAATTCCTGCGCGAAATCAAAGACCATTTCCGGGCCAAGTTGCGCGTTACCCCAAAAATCGAATTCACGACAAAGGAAACCCTTGCGCCAATCATCAATAACCCGATGAGCCGGAAACCGGTTACGTTTTTCGATTACAGATAAATGTAGAGACGTAACACTATTGGCAAAAGAGATACTATTATGACTGTAAATAGTGTCTCATGAAAAAAATTTCACGGCGTTCGTTTGTAAATAAGTTCGGGCTTGGCGTTGGTGCTTCCATTGCCATCACGACTCTTCCTTCTTTTTTGCTCCCAACCGAAAATCCTAAAAGGCCATATTCCGGAAAAAAACTGAATATTGCGCTATGCGGTTTGGGAAATTATGCGTCAATGCTGGCTTCGGGAATAGAAGCTTCTACGTATTGCAAACTCGCGGGTATTGTTACCGGAACGCCCGCAAAGGCTTCAGCATGGAAAAAGCAATTCAATATTCCGGAAAAGAATAGTTATAATTATCAGAATTTCGACCAGATCGTAAACAACAAAGACATCGATCTCGTGTATATCGTACTGCCGAACGGGCTGCACAAGGAATTCACCATACGCGCCGCAAAAGCCGGTAAACACGTCATTACAGAAAAGCCCATGGCCATTTCAGTCGAAGATTGCAAGGAAATGATCAAGACCTGTGATGAACACAACGTTCAGCTTGCGGTCGGCTACAGATTGCATTATGAGCCGTATCATATTGAAATCAAAAGGCTGGGCCAGGAAAAAGTTTTTGGCCAGGTGCGGTTTATTGGCGCCTCACTCGGTTACAAAACCTACGACACCGTGAATCTGCAAACACACCTTGACAAATCAGATCCTGCCGAATGGCGCTTAAACAAAAAATTATCGGGAGGCGGACCTTTGATGGATCTCGGGATTTACTGCATCCAAAGCTGCCGGTATGTCCTTGGTGAAGAACCTGTTGCCGTTACAGCTCAGTTCGGCCCTGTCCACGATAAAATCAGGTTTTCCGAGACCGAAGAAACCATCATCTGGCAAATGGAATTCCCGAGCGGAGCCGTAGCCAATTGCGAGACTTCGTGCGGCTTTAACATCGATAAATTCCACGCATCGGCAGATGAAGGCTTCTTTGAACTGAGTCCGGCCCTGAGTTACGGCCCGTTTGCGGGACGAACTTCAGAGAAAGAATTAAAATTCCCAACGATAAACCAACAGCAGACTCAGTTGGACGAAATTGCCAGGTTGCTTCTCGAAAACAAAAAGCTTCCGGACCATATCACCGGACACGAAGGCCTAAAAGACATAAAGATCATCAATGCCATTTATGAAGCGGCTCAAACCGGAACAAAGGTTTGGCTTAAATAAGAGCGTTTTTATGTTTTGGGCGCGTCCCAGCCAATAACCTTTCAGTTTCAGGAAATACTTGGTTTGGCTGGGTCAGGCTGACCCGCTCCTGATCCTCGCGGGTAAACCGCTCGCATTGCTTCGCCAATCCGGCTAAAGCCTCGGGTCTTCGCGCATCAGGTCCGTGCGACTTTCGACTTTTGAGATTAGCTTCGCTCGATTCGTAAATAAATTACTCGGGTCAACTTTTCCACCGTACCTTTGCCGAATGGTAAAAATCGGTAACATAGAACTTCCTGAATTCCCGTTGTTGCTCGCACCTATGGAAGATGTGAGCGATCCGCCTTTCCGTCGCCTGTGCAAAACGCATGGAGCCGATTTGATGTTCTCGGAATTCATATCAAGCGAAGGACTCATTCGCGATGCCATCAAAAGCCGCCAGAAACTCGATATTTTCGATTATGAAAGACCTGTCGGTATCCAGATTTTTGGAGGCGATGAAGAGGCGATGGCTTTGTCTTCCAAAATAGTTTCTGCCGTAAATCCGGATTTGATCGATATCAATTTTGGCTGTCCGGTGAAGAAAGTCGTATGCAAAGGGGCGGGAGCTGCCGTTCTCAAAGATGTAGATCTCATGGTTCGGTTGACGAAAGCCGTAATCGATTCAACTAATTTACCCGTCACCGTAAAAACACGTTTGGGTTGGGACGAAAATTCAATCAACATCGATGAGGTTGCCGAAAGATTGCAGGACATTGGCGTAAAAGCACTATCTATCCACGGCAGGACGCGCGCCCAATTATACAAAGGAGAAGCCGATTGGTCTCATATCGCAAGAGTCAAAAACAATCCGCGTATCACCATGCCGATCTTTGGAAACGGCGACATCGATTCGGTGGAAAAAGCACTCGAATACAAAAACAAATACGGTGTCGACGGAATCATGATTGGCCGCGCCGCCATTGGTTATCCGTGGATTTTCAACGAGATAAAGCATTATTTCAAGACAGGTGAAAAATTGGCCCCGCCAACCATGTCCGACAGGATAGAAGCGGCCCAAAACCACCTGACCTGGGCCATGGAATGGAAAGGCGAATGGGTCGGGATCGTGGAAACGCGCCGGCATTACACCAATTACTTCAAGGGAATCCCGAACTTCAAGGAATACCGCCAGAAGCTTGTCACCACAGATAATGCTGTCGGATTGCATCAGGTTTTCGATGAAATACGCGACGTATTTTCGGGTTACGAATTCGTTTAGATACTGTTTCGGAAGAACTACTCGAACAACTTTTTATTGACACGAGAAGAAGCGACGAGAGACGCAATAAATCCCAATGCCATGATTGTCGCGAGAACCACGAGTATGTTTTCAATTCGGAAAGCTACCGGATAGGCGAGGCTAGGTGTAATCATCACGAATTGGAATTTCTGTTGGGCTGCGACCAATGCACCTCCGATTCCGAGCCCGATAAGCCCACCGACAAAGCTGAGCAAACTTCCCTGAAGGATAAAAATCTGTCGTAATTCACCTGAACCCGCACCCAAATGGAGCATGGTTTTAAGGTTGTGCCTTTTATCCAAAATCATCATGTATAAAGCACCGACGAGGTTGAAAAGCGCAATGATGAGTACTAAAGTGAAAATGAGGTAAACAGCCAGATTTTCTGTGTTGAGCATGCGATAAAGCGATTCGTTTAACTGTTCTCGGGTGCGGATAGTCGTACCGGGAAGTATTTTGTGGATTTCAGAAACGATATGTTCCGTATTGGCCGTTGGCGTTGTTTTGAACTCCAGAGCCGAAACTTTATCGGTATCCAGATCCAACATGATTTGGGTCAAAGATAAATCGGCGAATACGTATTTGTTGTCGAGTTCTTCGCTTATGGCATATTCTCCTACAGGTGCCAGTACTACACGCCGGAACGCATCGTCCACATTCTCGATGTCTCCTTTTCCGGGTCTCGGGATATAGGCTTGGAATGGATTGCTGTAATTGAAAAGACTAGCAGACAGGTTATTCGCGATTCCATGGCCCATAACGACCTGTATGGATTTCGGTTCAAGCCATTGTCCCTGCAACAAGGCTTTATGCACGGCATTTACTTGGGGGAAAATACTGTCCACACCTTTGAGCCAGGCAATCTGTTCTTTTTGGTCGAAAACGAAAAGAACACGTTCTTCTATGACGCGGCTGGTTTTGGAAATACCATCTATTTTATTGAGTCTGGCAACAGTTTCGGGAGAAACCGACATGATTTTGCCTTTTGTGGGAAATGCTTTTAAATCCGGATCAAAATCATTGCTGAATGAAAGGGAGAACTCACGTAATCCGCTAAAGACAGAAAGGAAAAGGAACAAAGCCGCTGCGCCGACGATGATGCTCAACGATGCAATTCCGTTGATGATGTTGATCGCATTGTTTTTACTTGAGCTCCTTAAATAGCGCCTGGCGATGTACAGCGAAAAATTCACTAGGCTTTTTTGCGACGAATTAGAAGTTCAGGATTTTCGACCGGGTTTTCCTGTCCTTTGAGTGCCTGGTCGATTTTTTCAATGTAATCGAGCGAATCATCGAGATAGAACGAAAGGTTCGGCACTTTGCGGAGCTGCAACTTTACACGTTGCGATAAATCGTGTTTGATCAGAGGTGTATTCGACTTTATGGCCGCGAGTGTCTCAGCAGCTTTTTCCTGAGGAAAGATACTCAGGTGGACAGAAGCGACCGACAAATCTGTGGTGACACTTACTTTTGAAACCGAAATGATCAGGTTCGAAATGTTGTTCCTGCGCACTTCGCCCTGTAAAATGTCTACCAGATCTTTTTGGAGCACCGTCCCGATTTTCTTTTGTCTGTTCGTTTCCATAGGGCAAAAATACGGATAAGTCGAAAGTCGAAAGTCAAAAGTCGAAAGAAATTGGTGAGAAGAACAGTATCTTCGGGTTGAAAATCTTGAATAATGAACAAAATCGAACACATTGGCATCGCGGTAAAAGAGTTGAATGCATCGAACACGTTGTTTGAAAAACTGCTCGGCGTGCCACACTATAAAAAAGAAGAAGTGGAAAGTGAAGGGGTAAAGACATCGTTTTTCCAGGCCGGACCAAATAAAATCGAATTGCTCGAAGCGACGAATCCGGAAAGCCCGATTGCTAAATTCCTTGAAAAGAAAGGCGAAGGCATACATCATATTGCTTTTGATGTGGCCGATATCCATGCAGAAATAGCCCGATTGAAATCTGAAGGTTTTATCCTGATCAATGAAATACCAAAGAAAGGAGCTGATAATAAGCTGGTTGTTTTCCTTCATCCGAAAGCGACGAATGGTGTACTGATAGAACTCTGTCAGGAGATAAGATCGGAAGTTTGAAGATTGGAAGATCGGGAGAACAGGGAAACGTCTCAATCTTCTGAACTTCCGATCTACCCAACTCCAAACTTCCTTACCTTTGCCCCATGCCAAAAATCCGTATCACCAAACAATTCACGTTCGAAACCGGGCACGCGCTCTATGGTTACGATGGGAAATGCAAAAATGTCCATGGACACAGTTATAAACTTTCGGTAACTGTAATTGGTGAACCTATATCTGACAACGCCAATGTCAAATATGGAATGGTCATCGATTTCACCGATCTCAAACGCATCGTCAAAGAAGAAATCGTCGATCAGTTCGACCACGCGACCGTGTTCAATAAAAATACGCCCCATGTGGAACTCGCCGCCGAACTCCAGACGCGAGGCCATCATGTGATCCTGGTCGATTACCAGCCGACGAGTGAGAATATGGTCATCGATTTTTCAAATAAGATAAAGGCACGGCTTCCACATAACATCGCTTTGTTTTCGTTGCGATTGCAGGAAACCGATACCTCTTATGCCGAATGGTTCGCCTCCGATAATTCCTGATTATGCAATTAGCTGACGGCAAAAAAGTATACTTCGCATCTGACCAGCATTTGGGCGCGCCTACCATGGAAGAAAGCCTGCCGCGCGAGCACCGGTTCGTCAAATGGCTCGATGAGGTCAAGCACGATGCGGCTGCTATTTTTCTTCTGGGTGACTTGTTTGATTTTTGGTTCGAGTATAAAACCGTAGTGCCAAAAGGATTCGTGCGGGTTTTGGGTAAGTTGGCGGAGATTCGCGATAGCGGCATTCCAATCTATTTCTTTGTCGGAAACCATGATTTGTGGATGAACGATTATTTTGAAACCGAACTTAATATTCCGGTGTACCACGACAACCAAGAGTTTTCATTCAACGGTAAATTGTTCCTTATTGGTCACGGAGATGGAAAAGGCCCGGGTGACAAGGGCTATAAACGAATGAAAAAAGTCTTTACGTATCCGTTTTCAAAATGGTTGTTCCGATGGCTGCATCCGGATCTGGGCGTACGATTGGCGCAATACCTTTCGGTAAAGAATAAACTGATTTCAGGTGAGGCAGATGTGAAATTCCTCGGTGAAGAAAAAGAATGGCTCGTCCAATATGCCAAAAGAAAACTCGAAACCAAGCATTACGATTTCTTTATTTTCGGACATCGGCACTTACCCATGAACATCAAAGTCGGGGAAAATTCATCCTACATGAACCTGGGCGACTGGATTGGATTTTTTACCTATGCCGTCTTTGATGGGACGAGTCTGGAACTACTAAATTATCCCGATTAATTCCGGCCTTCGTCGTTAACCAATCGGTGCAGTTCGAGTTTGAAGATAGTTCCGTTGACCAAATCCCGTATTCCTTTCAATTCATAGTTCGTAACGGCCAGGTCAATTTGCGAGATGGGTGTCTTGAGTAAAAACTTTTCACATTGAGCCCTCATTTTACAACATTGGCACGCAGAAGCGGAACGTTTACAGGCATCGTCTATCAACGATACGAATTCATCAAGTTCTTCCCGATTGAAATAGAAACCAGTTTCTTTGAAAACCAATTGTATCTTACTTGAAATGACTTCCGATTTTTCACACCAGAAAAAAGAAATTCCAAGGTCGTTGTGATATAATGGGGCGATTTGGCTCATACGAATCATTTCCCGCAAATATAATTACTATTTATAATTGGTCTAAATAATTTTGAATTGATTTTTTGACCCTTGATAAAAACGTACCTTTAGGAAAACAAACAACATGATTACTACAGAAAAAACACTGACACAGGTTTTGGAAATACTTCGCCATCGCGGCTACACGAATGATTTCAACTTGATCGAAGAGAATCTGTCTTTTTCAGCCGATGGAAAAGAAGTGAACCCAGCTGATTTGGTCATTGACAAAATCTACCGGTTTTCAAGCTACAGTGATTTGGATGATGAAGCCATTTTGTATGCCATACACAATTCAAAAGACGGGGCCAAAGGTGTTTTTGTCAATGCTTATGGGACGTACAATGATGATCATGCCTCTGCGATCATCGACAAGATTCCCGTCCATGAAAACGATGCCGACGACTGGACGCGTTAACGGATATCCTTGATCCGAAGCTGTAGATCTACTTTTCCGTTCCACTCGTTCTCATCCAGGCAGAATACGGCGTCGAATGTTTTTTTATGTTCGACCAAGCCGATTTTTGGAGCCAGCCCGAATCCTACAGCGCCAAATGCTTCGGACCGATCCTGCCTAATTTGCAATCTCAGATGCTCTCGCGTTTCTCCGATGACTTTGGCGAATCCGGTATCCTGAAGGCCTTTAGCCATAAAAACGGGTGTCATGTTTTCAGGCCCGAAAGGTTCGAATTGTTTGAGGATGCGCATGGTTTTGGGAGATAGTTCGCTCAGGTTGACTTCGGCATCGATCGTGATTTCCGCTTCACGCAATTCATCGGGCATCGTCTGGGAAACTACTTCTTCGAATTGGGACTTGAACGAGTTGAAATTTTCTTCTTTGAGCGTCAAGCCGGCCGCATACATATGCCCACCGAATTGTTCCAGATGTTCCGAACAGGCTTCAAGCGCATTATAGACATCGAATCCGCGGACGGATCGTGCCGAAGCTGCCAGTTTCGTATCGCTTTTAGTAAACACCAATGTTGGCCGATAATAGGTTTCGATCAATCGTGAGGCGACAATCCCAATTACCCCTTTATGCCAGTCTTCCTGATAGACTACGGTTGTAAATCTATCGGTTTCTGAATTATCCGTAATCTGCGAAAGCGCTTCCTGAGTTATCCTTTTGTCGAGTCCTTTGCGTTCGATGTTGTATTGCTCGATTTCTGAGGCATATTGAGACACAATATCCACATTGGTCTCACAAAGCAAATTCACTGCATGTTGACCGTGACGTATACGCCCGGCAGCATTGATTCGTGGTGCTACGGTAAACACTACATCGCTTATATCGAATTTTGACTTTTTGAGGCTTTTCATCAATGCTGCGATTCCGGGGCGCGGATTGGAATTGATGACTTCAAGGCCATAACGTGCCAGAATCCTGTTTTCACCGGTCATCGGGACAATGTCCGCTGCAATGGCTGTGGCTACCAAATCAAGATAACCGACCAAATCATCGATTGTTTGCCCACGTCGGCTTCCGAGCGCCTGTATCAGTTTGAAACCGACACCACAGCCGCATAATTCATCGTACGGATAGGAACAATCCTCGCGTTTCGGATCCAATACAGCAACCGCTTTAGGCAAAATATCTCCGGGGCGATGGTGGTCGCAAATGATGAAATCGATTCCTTTTTCCGTCGCATAATCTACATGGGAAATAGACTTTATGCCACAATCAAGGGCTATTATAAGGCTACATCCGTTATCGTCGGCGTAATCTATTCCCTGGAAAGACACACCGTAACCTTCGCCATATCGGTCAGGAATATACGTGTCGACATTTTGATGATAGCTTTTGAGATAAGTCGAAAGCAATGAAACTGCGGTGGTCCCATCTACATCATAATCGCCGAATATTAAGATGCTTTCGTTGTTTTCAATAGCCGATTCAATTCGTGCAACCGCAATGTCCATGTCCGTCATCAAAAACGGATCATGCAATTCTGAGAGCGATGGCCTGAAGAAATTTTTGGCTTGGTCGAAGTCTGTGATACCACGCTGTAAAAGCAATTGCGCAATTAAGGTATCGACGTTTAAGGATTCGGCGAGTTGTCGTGTTTGACCCAGGTTAGGTAGGGGTAAGATATTCCAGCGCATACTAAAATTGAATGGTGTCGATTAAAACAAAGATAATAAAGTGGAGCCATGTGGAGGCAAACATTTGAAATATAGGAAATAAAAAATGTTGAAAATCAACATTTTACACATAACAAGTTTTCAAAACTTGTTATGTGTAAAGTTACCCGGAAAAAAATTCTCCCAAGTACATTTTTTCTGCCTCAATTGTTAAAATATCAGGGATTTTCTGCTTTGACTTTTCCAGTTTTTCCGCCAACCACTACCACAATTTCACCTTTAGCCGGTTTCTTTTCAAAATGTTCCAAAACCGCAGCAGCGCTTCCGCGAATGGTTTCTTCATGCAACTTGGAAAGTTCGCGTGACACCGAAACCGCACGGTCTTCACCAAAATACTGAACGAATTCGGCCAGCGTCTTATTAAGTTTATGGGGAGAAACGTAAAAAATCATCGTACGTGATTCTTCGGCCAGCGATAAAAAGCGTGTCTGCCGGCCTTTCTTTTCAGGAAGGAATCCTTCGAACAAAAAGCGGTCATTGGGCAAACCGCTGTTTACCAAAGCCGGTACAAAGGCAGTTGCTCCGGGCAGGCATTCCACATCTATTCCCTGTTCTACGCAAGCACGTGTCAGCAGGAATCCGGGATCTGAAATTGCAGGCGTTCCGGCATCAGAAATCAATGCGACCGTTTGCCCCGATTGTATTTTGGATACGATGTTTTCAACCGTCTTATGCTCGTTGTGCATATGGTGGCTGATCATATGTGTGTCGATCTCGAAATGTTTGAGCAGTTTTCCGCTCGTGCGGGTATCTTCGGCCAGGATCAGATCGGCTTCTTTGAGCACGCGGATTGCGCGAAACGTCATGTCTTCAAGATTGCCGATTGGCGTCGGAACCAGAAATAATTTGCCCATTTACAGGAACCTTTTTTCGACGATTTCCATGAACCGCTCCTCGAATTCCTCTTTGCCCTGCCAGTTGTTGTAATCAGGTTTGACCATTTCCTGGATGAACCTACGCGCTTCAGAGTACGTATCTATGGTCATCAATTGTGAAAGCACCCGATTGTAATCTTCGCTGCTGTTGTTGAACAGGTTTTTCATGAAAGCGATGCGATCATTAAGGCCAATCGTAATGCCTTTTGAAAGTTTATCGTTTAATGTCCCGGAAGATCCGATTGGTTTGTCGAATTCCGGTTTGGTCTCAAATGGACGGCGGCTCCAGATATCGTCAACTTCAGGTTTAGCCTCTTCCGTTTTGGCCGTTTCTTCGGCTATTGGTTGTGTCCAGGCAGGTTCCGTTTTTTCTTCGGACTTGGCCGATGTTTCCTGATGCAATTCATCAGGTGTTACAAAAACCGGATCGGCATAATCTTTACCTAGTAAGTCGTCAAAAGTAAACGAAGGTGCGGGTTCATCGTATTTGTTTGCGGGCGCGGGCGGCGCATCGAAATCGAGTTGGAATACGGGAGCGAAAGGATCTGTCGATACCGTTTCTTCCTTTGTTTCTTCTTCCGGTTCGTTTTCAGGCGATTCTTCTGCTGTAGCAGCTTCAGCTTCTTTTTGGGCTTCCGGTTGTTCCAGTGCTACAGCCGTTTCAAAAGTCGGGGATTCGACTTCAAGTGTTGCTGATTCTTCAGCCTCGGTTACATCTTCTTCGGTTTCAGGCTCTGATTCTTCGGAGACGGTTTCCGGTTCTTCGACATCGTAGATTTCATCCAGTTCATCATCTGCCACAGATTTGGAAGCGGCGAGTTGTTCGATTACGGATGCCACATCTGCAGCGGCAGAAATTTTTGAGCTTTCAGGTTTTTCTTCCGATGCAGTTTGTTGCACAGGCTCGTAAGCTTCGAGTTTTTCCTCGATGATCTCACGCCCGATCGTAGGTTCGCCTGATTCGAAATGCTCTTCCACGAAACGCAAAACCGATAATTTTTCATACAACTTCAACGCTTCCTGTTGCAAAACGGCGACATCTTCTTTGTTCTTAAGCTGCAGGATTTTGTGTGCAAGGCTGATCAGGTCGGCTTCGAGCTTCTTTTTCATGAGATTGTGGTTTGGTGAATCAAGGCAGATTTTATGGTAATATCAATTTGGATATAAGCAATCAGGTCAGGCATTTTTTGCTATTTTTGGAAAACGCCCCGTGGCGTAAAAATAGAAAAATTCAGGTAACGATTCGCTAAAGAAAACCGTTACTTTTACAGCTAAAATAACGAATGTTTCTCGAAAACACCGTCAATCCCAAAGAACAGTTCGGCTGGATCGAAGTCATATGCGGCTCGATGTTTTCCGGCAAGACCGAAGAACTCATCCGTCGCCTCAAACGCGCCCAGTTCGCACGCCAGAAAGTCGAAATCTTCAAGCCGGCCATAGATACGCGCTACCACGACGAACTGGTGGTTTCCCACGATGCGAATGAAATCCGTTCCACGCCAGTTCCCGCAGCGGCCAATATCAGTATTTTGGCCCAAGGCTGTGATGTCGTCGGGATCGATGAAGCCCAGTTTTTTGATGACGAGATCGTAAAAATCTGTAATGACCTTGCGAATTCCGGAGTACGCGTCATCGTTGCCGGGCTCGATATGGACTTTAAAGGCAACCCTTTCGGGCCAATGCCGGCACTTATGGCAACCGCCGAATACGTTACGAAGGTACACGCCGTTTGTACCCGTACCGGAAACCTGGCCAACTACAGCTTTCGCAAATCTGACAGCGAACGTCTTGTACTCTTGGGCGAAACCGAAGAATACGAACCGCTTAGCCGCGCCGCTTTCTTTACGGCCATGTGGCAACAGAACGATGACGGTGAAAACCCATCGGATTTGCGTCCGCTTGACGACGATGCGGCGGTGAAATCTAAGAAAAACAAACCTTGACGTTGACCCTCAAACATATCGTTCCCGTTCTCAACGCCCAGTGGAAAGGCGAATTCGGGGATATTGAGATCGACCATATTTCCATTGACAGCAGGTCGTTACAAAATGGCCCCGGAACGTTGTTCTTCGCTTTGTCCGGCCCGAATAACGATGCCCACAATTATATTGGCGAACTGCTCGATTCAGGTGTCTTCAATTTTGTCGTCACCCATATCCCTGACGAGGTCAAAGGCCAGGCGAATTTTATAATCGTCCCCGATGTGTTGTTGGCCTTGCAGCAATTTGCCGCCTGGTATCGGGATAAGTTCCATTTTCCGGTCATCGGGATTACAGGAAGCAACGGAAAGACGATCATCAAGGAATGGCTCAATTTTCTGCTCGGCCCAGATTACAATATCATCCGGAGCCCAAAAAGCTATAACTCACAGGTCGGTGTGCCTTTGTCGGTCATCGGTATCAATGAAATGCACAACCTGGGCATTTTTGAAGCCGGAATTTCTACGGTTGCCGAGATGGAACGATTGGAGCCGATCATCCGTCCCACCATCGGCATCCTCACCAATATAGGAACCGCCCACGATGAAGGTTTTGCCAATATTGCCGATAAGATCAAGGAAAAACTGCGGCTGTTCAAACGGTCGGAAGTATTGATCTACCAGAAGAATAAAACCATTGAGGCCTTTATACAGTCTGGCACCAAACGTTTTTCGTGGAGTTTCAAAGAAGAAGAAGCCGAAGTTTTACTGGCCCGGCGTACCGAAGGCGAACAAACGATCATCACTATCAAAAAAGGCGCTCCGGAATTTGAAATCACCATTCCATTCCGCGATGAAGCTTCTATAGAAAATGCGGCGCATTGCCTCATGGTACTGCTGTTTTTCGAGTACGATCCGAATGAAATCAAGGGTCGGATGTCGCTATTGTATCCGGTGGAAATGCGGCTTGTGGTCAAAAACGGAATCAACAATTCGACACTCATCGACGATAGTTACAGTTCCGATTTCCAATCGCTAAAGATTGCGCTCGACTTTCTTGAAAACCAAAAACAGCACAAGAAAAAAACACTGATCCTTTCGGACATTTTCCAAAGCGGGCTCGGCAATGAAGAACTGTATTCACGGGTTTCCCAACTTGTGGTTTCGAATAAGATCAATCGTGTCATCGGCATCGGGCCTATCATATCTGCTTTCAAAAACAAATTCGTCAATTGCAGCACGTATGAAACCACGAGTGAATTCCTTGCGGCTTTTCCAGCGTTGCATTTTCGGGATGAAACCATCCTGATCAAAGGCGCACGCCAATTCCGGTTTGAAAAAATCGTAGCATTACTTGAAGAAAAGACACACGAAACCGTTTTGGAAATCAACCTGAACGCCGTGAGCCACAACCTCAATTTCTTTAAAAGTAAGCTTAGGCCGGAAACCAAAATGATGGTCATGGTCAAGGCTTTCGGTTACGGAAACGGCGGATTGGAGATTGCGCGACTGCTCGAACACCATAAGGTCGATTATTTGGGAGTTGCTTTCGCCGATGAAGGAATCTCGCTCAAGGCATCTGGCATTTCATTGCCGATCATGGTCATGAACCCGGAATCGACGAGTTTTCCATCGATCATCCAATACGGACTCGAACCTGAGATTTACAGCCTCAAAGGCCTTGAGGCTTTCCTTAAAGTCGTGTCTGCAGAGAAAAAATCGGCCTATCGCATACACATCAAGTTCGATACAGGAATGCACCGGCTCGGCTTTGAAGAAAAACAATTGGATGAACTGATAGCCATCCTCAGGAACAATCCGCTCGTAACCGTGCAAAGCGTGTTGTCGCATATGGCAACGTCCGATGATTTGAACCATCATGCCTTCGCCTTACAACAAATCGCGCTGTTCGAGAAAATGGTGACGCTGTTTTGTACCGAACTTGGCATCGACCCAATCCTGCACATGCTCAACACGTCAGGCATCAGCAATTATCCGGAAGCCCAATTCGATATGGTGCGGCTTGGCATAGGGCTTTACGGTATCTCGAATGATGCGTCGGAACAAAAATACCTCGAGAATGTGAGCACGTTAAAATCTATCATTTCACAACTTCGCACCATTCCGGCAGGCGACAGCGTGGGCTACGGACGCAGGTTCATGGCGCAACACGACACTAAAATTGCCACGATCCCGATTGGTTACGCCGATGGCATCTCACGTCATTGGGGCAACGGTGTCGGGTATATCACCATAAATGGAAAGCGCGCACCGATTACCGGAAGTATCTGTATGGATATGCTGATGGCAGATGTAAGTGGTATTTCCTGTAAAGAAGGCGATCCGGTAGTGATATTCGGGCTTGACCCGACTGTTAATGAAATGTCTAAATCACTGAAAACCATACCGTATGAAATCCTGACGAGTATTTCGCAGCGCGTGAAACGTGTTTTTTATCGCGAATAATGGCGGTCCCATTATAATTTCCTTAACTTAGTGTGACCTAACGTACAAAAACAAAAATTATGGGATTCGTATCAGAATTTAAGGCATTCGCCATGAAAGGCAATGTTGTCGATTTGGCAATCGGTGTAATCATTGGTGCTGCTTTTGGCAAAATCGTAACGTCTTTGATTGAGGACGTCATTACTCCATTGGTGTTGAAACCCGCATTGGAAGCGGCTCATTTGCAAAAAATAGAAGAGCTGACAGTCTTCGGTTCTGTAAAATATGGTGTTTTCCTGTCTGCTGTGATAAATTTCATCATCGTGGCTTTTGTACTGTTCCTGATCATCAAAGGGATCAATGCTTCGCGTAAAAAAGAAGCTGAAGCTCCTGCCGCACCACCGGCCCCGACCAACGAGGAAAAACTGCTAATGGAAATCCGCGACGCACTAAAAAACAAATAGCAACCCTACGCTACATTACATATTCTAACTAAACCACGCTCCAAAGGCGTGGTTCTTTTTTGGTTGTCATAACCAAATAACTGTAATTTTGGATTGATAAACAATGGGTTATGGAATCAAAGCTTGAAGAAATCAGGGAACAGCAAAAAGCGTCATGGAACAAATTTTCATCCGGCTGGAAAAAATGGGATGGTCTAATGATGGATTTTTTAAAGCCGATGGGAGATCAGATGATTGCCCTGCTCGGTTTAAAAGATAACGATCGTGTCCTGGATATTGCAGCCGGAACCGGAGAACCCGGGCTCACCATTGCCGGCATTATAACAAACGGCAGCATCGTAATCACTGACCTTGCAGACGAAATGCTCGTCATTGCACGCCAGAATGCCCAAAGCAGGGGAATCAACAATGTCGAGTTCCTGGCCTGTGATGTAAGCGAACTGCCTTTCCCAGATAATTCCTTCGATGTCGTAAGCTGCCGGTTAGGGTTCATGTTTTTCCCGGATATGCTCATGGCCGCCAAAGAAATGTACCGCGTACTCAAACCGGGTGGAAGGATAGTTACTTCTGTTTGGGATGCGGCCGAAAAAAACTTCTGGGTGACTGCCATAAGCGGCGTCATAAACCGCAATATGCAATTGTCGCCACCGCTTCCGGGTGCTCCTGGTATGTTCAGATGTGCCGCGCCGGGACTTATTGAAGGCTTATTTGGCCAGGCCGGCCTCAAAAACATCACGATCCACAAAGTAACCGGAGAACTCAAATGCGTCACGGCCCAAACCTATTGGAACATGATGACCGAAGTCGCCGCTCCGTTTGTCGCCGCCCTAAGTAATGCCGACAATGCCATGCGTGAAAAAATAAAAAAAGAAGTATTGGAACTCGTCAGCGACCGATACCCGGAAAATGGCGTTATGATCGAAGGGAATTCACTCGTGATCTATGGTGAAAAATAAACATTGACCAACTACCTGTTATTTTATTGTTTTTAATGCGGCCAATCCCGCTGCACGCTCCAAGCTTTGTTGTTCCTGACGCGATTTCCGCGGTTTGACAAGGCTTCTCGCGTCGCCTCGTCAAACCGGCAAATCGTCGGCAGTTACGTCCAAAGGCTTTTGCTTACATCGGGGCCGTGGCGTCTCCACATGAAACTTTTTCCCTAATTTTGCACCAAAATCCAAACTACCGAATTATGAAAGTTGCCGTTGTTGGCGCCACCGGAATGGTGGGCGAAGTCATGCTCCAAGTGTTATCCGAAAGGAATTTCCCAATTACAGAACTCATTCCGGTAGCCTCCGCGAGATCTGTGGGTAAGGAAATCGAATTCAAGGGGAATAAGTACAAGGTCGTCGGGTTGCAGACTGCGGTGGAGATGAAACCTGAGATTGCCATTTTTTCTGCCGGAGGTTCTACTTCGCTTGAATGGGCTCCGATATTTGCATCTATCGGAACAACAGTCATCGACAATTCGTCTGCCTGGAGAATGGATCCGGACAAAAAGCTTGTGGTTCCGGAAATCAATGCATCGGAACTTTCAAAAGACGATAAAATCATCGCCAACCCGAATTGTTCCACCATCCAAATGGTTCTGGCCCTGGCGCCCTTGCATAAAAAATATACCATCAAACGTGTCGTGGTTTCTACGTATCAATCGGTCACAGGAACCGGTGTGAAGGCCGTAAAACAGCTTGAGGACGAATACGCCGGAATAGAAGGTGAAAAGGCTTATAAATATCAGATCCACAAAAACATCATTCCTCAAATCGATGTCTTCGAAGCCAACGGATACACTAAAGAGGAAATGAAGATGACACGTGAAACTAAGAAAATCCTTAGTGACGATACCATCCATGTTACGGCAACTGCGGTACGTTTACCCGTTATGGGCGGCCACAGCGAGTCTGTAAACGTGGAATTCGGAAATGATTATGAAGTGGCAGACGTTCGTAAGATACTATCGGAAACACCTGGAATCATCGTCCAGGACAACATCGATGCGTTCGAATACCCAATGCCGCTTTTCGCCCACAATAAAGATGAGGTTTTTGTAGGCCGCATCCGCCGTGACGAAAGCCAGCCGAATACGCTCAATATGTGGATCGTGGCCGATAACCTTCGCAAGGGAGCAGCTACGAACGCTGTCCAGATTGCGGAATACCTGGTTGCCCACAAGCTGGTCTAAGACCTTAATAATATGTTAACAGGCGAGCTATTCCAAATGGTTCGCCTTTATTTTTGTGGCGTGATGAAAAAATACACCATTCTGTTGCATCTTGCCGCACTCACGGCTATGCTGTTCCTTACGGTGTATCAGCCAGTGCACGGTATTGGTCACTACATCGAAGCGGTCGGGCAACCGGAATGTCATCATGAAAACACACTCAGTAAACATCAAATTACACATAAGCACCAGTCGGAAGATCATTGTCCGGTCTGCCATTTCAGCGCATCAAGTTTCCTGAGTCCGGGCATTTACCAGATTCCTTTAAAATGTTTTGTGCCAGACAGCGGTTATTCGTTTATCCGTTCCAGGGGAATCGTATCTTATTTCTGTGGCAGCCGGTTTTCACTTCGTGGCCCGCCGGCACTTATTGTTTGACTTATGTGGCCGATTGGATTTCGGTCATTCCGTATTTGTTTAAACAATAAACCTTTCAATGAAACATATTTTATTCGCCCTGTTGATGGGCTTTACGGCTATTGGTTTTGGCCAGAATACGCTTTCGGGTACTATTACCGACAGCAACAAACAACCGCTTATTGGTGTCTCGATTTATTTTCCGGATCTGCACAAAGGCAATGTGTCCGATGAAACCGGTGCTTTCCGGATTGCCGATTTACCAGACGGTAATGTAAAAGTCACGTTTTCGTATGTCGGATACAAAGACCAGACATTGACGGTAAACGTAAAGAATCAGCCAAAGATCGAGGTCATACTGATTGAAAATACGCACATGATCGATGAGGTCATCGTATCGACGGCGTTCAATAAATTACAATCACAAAACGTCATGAAGGTGGAGCACGCGAGCGTCAAACAGCTGCAGCGTCAGGGAATAACGTCGTTGATTGACGGAATCACCAATGTTCCCGGAGTATCGCAGGTTTCAACGGGAACTTCGATCGGCAAGCCCGTCATCCGAGGACTGAGTTCGAACAGGGTGCTTGTCTATTCGCAGGGTGTACGTCTCGAAAACCAGCAATTCGGGGACGAACATGGTTTGGGGCTTAGTGATTCAGGTGTGGAAAGCGTTGAGGTCATCAAAGGTCCTGCATCATTGTTATATGGTTCCGATGCGCTTGGGGGCGTGCTGTATTTCAATCCGGAGAAGTTTGCCGACGCGAACAAAATATCGGCCGATGTAAGCCAGAAATTTTTTTCGAATACTTTGGGTTCGTCGACTTCCGCAGGCGTGAAAGGATCAACCGATAACTGGAAATTCCTCGGGCGCGGCAGTTTCAACACGCATTCCGATTACCAGATAGGCGATGGGGACAGGGTAACCAATACACGGTATAACGAAACCGATTTGAAAGCGGGTATCGGATACAGTAATTCCCAGGTTTCAAGCGTGTTCCGATACAACTTCAACAGATTGGACCTCGGGCTTCCGGAAGATGGCATCGGCGAACAGTCAACCAGTAAGAATACGTTGTTTCCGCGTCAGGGAATCGACAGCCATATTGCGAGCCTTCACAATAATTTCTTCTTTGGGAAATCGACGCTGGACGCGGATTTCGGCTACATCCTCAACGACAGGAGCGAGTTTGAAGACAGTAATGATCCGTCGCTCCACATGAAATTGCAGACGTTCAATTACGACCTCAAGTATCATTTTCCGGCCTGGGGCAAAACCGAACTCATCGCGGGAACGCAAGGTATGCACCAGACCAATACGAATTCGGGTGAAGAAATGCTCATTCCGGATGCACAGGTCAATGATTTCGGGGTGTTTGCTACGGCCAATCACGATTTCGGGTCTCAGGTCATACAGGCCGGCATCCGTTATGATAACCGACATATTACGGGCGAAGCAGCAGGAATTCCGGGAGATGAAGGTTCGTTCGAGGCTTTGGACAAATCGTTCAACAGCTTCAATGCATCGCTCGGATACAAGCTCAATATCATCGCTCCGCTGACTCTGCGTCTTAATCTGGCTTCGGGTTTCCGCGCGCCGAACCTGGCGGAACTGACTTCGAACGGCGTCCATGAAGGAACGAACCGGTACGAAATCGGGAACCAAAACTTAAAGAACGAACAGAACGTACAAGCCGATCTTAATATCGAATTCAAGAACGAACATTTCGAATTCTTCGTCAACGGATTCTACAACCACGTTAACAATTACATCTACACGCTGCCGACAGGCGAAATTCGCGAGGAAAACGATGTATATGCCTATACGCAGGACAATGCGAAATTATTCGGTGGGGAAGCCGGAATACACTTCCATCCGCATCCGGTTGACTGGCTTCACTTCGAGTCGTCTTTTGAAACCGTGACCGGAAAACGCGATGATGGCGCTTATCTGCCGCTTATTCCCGCAAACAACTGGAACAACACATTGCGTGCGGAATTCACTATCAAAAAATGGCTGGCCGATGGTTTTGCGCGGGTGAATCTCAACAGTACTTTTTCACAGGACAATGTCTCCGGATTTGAAACGCGTTCGCCGGGTTATGCGCTGCTCAATGCAGGTTTCGGCGGAAAAGTCAAATGGGGCAAGTCGGCTTTCGATGTGACGGTCAATGCCAACAACATCCTCGGCAAGCAATATATCGCGCATTTGTCACGACTCAAGAATGACGGTATCCCGAATATCGGACGCAACATTGTCGTAGGCGTGAATTTCGCTATCTGAAGTACGCTTTAACTAAAAAGGTGCAGCCGTTTTCGAATCGCGCTGCACCTTTTTTATTTTCGGAAAATAACCGAATCAGTTGTTTTCGACGAGTTCGATGTCCATCGTCTTGATCAAACCTTCTTCAAAGGTGTAGATGTGTTTGACGAGTCCGTCGAATACCAAATTATCATCGAGGTCTTTTACGTTTTGATGGACTTTTACCTCAAGGCTCCCGTTTTCCCTTTCATCGAAGCCGACCGGCTCGACTTTGGGGTTTATCTCTTTCCATTGCCGTGTCCAGTATTCCCTTATTTCGTTGTGGCCGCTTATGTAGCCGCCTTCCCAGGCTTTTGACCATTGCACGTCTTTTTGCATAGTGGCCAGCGCATCGTCTATTTCACGTTGATTGAAAGCGGTATATGCTTTTTCTATGACTTCTTTGAATTGATCTGACATGATTCTTTTTTTATGGATTAAAACCGATTGTCCCCGTCGAGCAAATTGCCCAATCCGCCGAGCAGGCTGCCTTCTTCACGGCTGTTTCCGCCAGATCTCGGTGCCGATGCAATGATACGGTCTGCCAATCTGCTGAACGGAAGCGACTGGATATAAACCGTTCCAGGACCTTGTAATGTCGCGAAGAACAGACCCTCACCACCAAAAAGTGAATTCCGGATTCCGCCAATGAATTCAATGTCATAATGAACGTTTTGGGTAAAACCGACAATACAACCGGTGTCGACCTTAAGGATTTCACCCGATGCGAGTTCCCGTTTGGCCAAGGTTCCGCCGGCATGCACGAACGACATTCCATCGCCTTCGAGTTTCTGCATGATGAAACCTTCACCTCCGAATAAGCCGCGCCCGAGTTTTCTTGAAAATTCGATTCCCACGCTTACGCCTTTTGCGGCACACAGGAACGCATCTTTCTGGCAGATGAATTTTCCGCCGAACTCTGACAAATCGATTGGAAGGATTTTTCCGGGATATGGCGATGCGAAACTGGCCCTTCTTTTTTGCATGCTCGCGTTGGTGTAAGCCGTCATAAATAGGCTTTCTCCGGTAAGGACACGTTTCCCGGCAGACAATAATTTTCCAAAGATGCCTTGTTGTTGCTGGTCGCTTCCGTCCCCGAAAATCGTCTGCATGGTAATGCCGTTGTCCATCATCATGAAACTTCCGGCTTCAGCTATGACAACTTCCTGTGGGTCGAGTTCAATCTCGACATATTGCATTTCTTCACCGAAAATGGTGTAATCAATTTCGTGTGCCCTCATTTTTCTGGTTGATTTTGATTCCCGAATGTACTCAAATACTACGGAATGTTCAAAGCAGGCAGCGTTAAAACAAGATTGCGCTTTTCAACTGTCGTTGTTCATCGATTTTGACAACAAGCTGACTATTTGTAAAAAAATTAATTATATTTTTACCATATCCGTAACCTCTAAACATTCAAATTATGAATTCCAAATTTACGATGATTGTAAGAATATTGCTTGGCCTTATCCTTGTGGTATTCGGAAGCAATAAACTAGTCCATTTTTTACCCATGCAAATGCCAACTGGAAGTGCCGCCGATTTTATGAACTCTCTAGGTGCCACTGGCTATATTTTCCCCGTGGTAGGTGTTCTTGAAGTTTTTATCGGATTGATGCTGCTGCTCAAAAAGTGGGTTCCGTTCGTTATTATCCTGCTCGCACCGATTTCAATCAACATCTTGCTGTTCCATCTTTTTCTCGACATTCCGGGTGTCGTTGCTGCTTTGCTCGTAGTCGCATTCAACGGAATCCTGATTTATAAGCACTGGAGATTGTATCGTCCGTTGTTTCACTAAAACAGGTAGGATGCGGAGATGGATCCGTAGAAATATCCTTCATTCACCCAATTATCTGCTTCTTTTCCGCGATAGACAAAAGCGTAAGAGAGGCAGATTTTTTTTGCCCTGTATTTTATTCCGGCTTCCCCAATGAATCGTACAGGAACCACATCCCAAGTCAGCGGGCTGTCGTCATTGAACGGACTGCCCTGGATTGTGGCATCGTAAAACTGATAGTTGACACCGGGAGAGATGTAGAAGAAGAGCTCTTTTTTTATCGGATTGCCTGATTCGTTGCTGACAGCGGCTCCGTTCATAACCGACTCATATCTCGGAACGAGTTTCCAAAGACTCATCCGCGAAACCAAACCGGCCGAAATACTTGAAAAAGCCGTTCCGCCCATCGCATCGGCCTGTATTCCCAAATCGATATGGTTTGAAGATGCTACTTGCTGAATATATTGGAATCGCGCTTCAATGACCGGCGTGGATTTTATCTGGTATTTCCATCCGTAGACCGGTTTATAATTGAATACTTTGTGGATGTTTTCCTGGACTTTTTCGGCTCCGGATTCAGGTCCGATGATGCCAAGAGTCGTCCCGAGTTTCAACACCGAACCGCTTTTGTAAAACCAGCCGCGCGTGTATTGTGCCGATAACAATCCGGCGAATGGCCTGTCGTGATAATTCGGGTCGGCGGCATCAACGGTTTGCGGATTGTAGATATATTGTCCGATTCGGAATTCGTTGGTTGATTTTACTGTCTTTTCCGATGTCTGATCAGAAACATAACGATAGTAAAACTCGATGCCGTTGGTGTAATATTTATCGTTTACGGTCGATGTGAACAGATCGTTTTCCAATACTATCCCGCCTTCGTTTTTTTGCGCCTGGATCAGTAAAGGCAGCAGTAAGGTCAACAGAAAACATTTCACGGCAAATCAATAATCAAGCTTAACGTAACGCATATGGTTCATGATGCGGTTTTTCCTCCGATTGATGTACGACGTTGAATTACTCGCGGCAAACTTTCGCGGATTCGGCAAGATGGCGGCTATTCCTGCGGCTTCGCGTTGTGTCAGTTTATCTGCATCTTTGCTGTACCAGAATCGCGATGCGGCCTGTGCGCCATACACACCATTGCCCATTTCGATACTGTTGAGATAGACTTCCATAATTCGTTCCTTGCTCCAGAAAACTTCTATCAGCACAGTGAAATAGGCTTCGAGGCCTTTGCGGATATAACTTCGGCCCTGCCATAGGAAAACGTTTTTTGCCGTTTGCTGGGAAATGGTACTTCCGCCTCTTAGTTTCTTGCCTTTTTCATTGTTTTTGAATGCTTTTCCCATCGCATCGAAATCAAAGCCGTGATGCGTCAGGAACGTGGCATCCTCACTCGCGATGACGGCTTTTTGTAAATGTGGAGAAATGTTATTGATGGATTCCCAGTCATGGGAAAAGTAGACTTCTTTTTTATCGGAAGTATTCTCGAAGAACCGGAAAGCCATCAAAGGCGTAAACGGAACCGGAACAAACCGGAACAGGATCACGAAAAAAATCGAAATCGCAAAGAACCATAACGTGGCTTTTTTGACAAAGCCGAATATTTTTTGTATCATATCAATCCAAACAAAGCCGCGCCAATTCCTGGCCTACGAGTGATCCGATGGCAACGCCCATTCCGCCGAGACGTACGCCACAGCAGACATTAACGGACAGTTTTTCAATTATGGGTTGCTTGTCGCTTCCCATTCCCATGATGCCGCTCCACTTATGTTCTATCGAAAACGGCTTATTGGGTAAAATTACTTCTTTTAACAAGTGTTCCAAATGGTTTTGGATATTTTGATTGAGGTCGAATGCATCGGTTGATTCGGTTTCAAAATCGGTATTTCGTCCGCCGCCAAAAAGAATGCGGTCGCCTATATTCCGGAAATAATAATAGCCACGGTCAAAGTGGAACGTGCCTTTTATGTCCAGATTTTTTATGGGCGACGTGACTAAGACCTGTGCCCGTGCAGGTTTTACGGCTCCTTTTGTCAATTGTCCGGCAAATCCGTTAGTGGCAAACAACAGCTTCTTTGCCTTGAAACTGAAATCACCTAAAGCCACGCTTACCGAATCGCCGTGGTCGTGAAAACCCGTTACGGATTGTCCGTTCATGATCCGGATTCCGGCAGAAACGGCTTTGTCCAATAAAGCCCGCATCATTTTTCCGGTGTCTATTTGTGCCTCGAACGGATTGAAAAGCACGTATTCTTGTATGCCACCAAATCCAAAACGATCGAGTTCTTTTGAAAAGACGTCGGATTTAAAGAAAGGGCGAAGGATTTCATTGACGAATGGAAGTTTCGATAATGCTTCGGAATATAACAATTCATCTTTCTCGAGAAAAAGTTCGTATCCGCCATACGGTTTAAAATCGATAGCTTCATCGCCGAGGTTTTTGCGTAACAACTGAAGTCCGTCCCATCTTCTTTGGATGAGTGAAATTAAGGTCTCTTCTTGATACGATGACAAATCGTCCATGATTTCAGAAAGACTCCCGAAACAGGCGAAACCGGCATTTTTAGTGCTCGCTCCTTCTGGCAAGCTGCCTTTTTCTATGATGAGGATGTTGCTGGCCGGAAATTGGCTTTTGAGTTCCAATGCAGTGTTGAGGCCGACAATTCCGCTTCCGGCGACCACATAATCCACATGGGTAAACCACGATTGTATTTCCCAAAAACTCAGTTTCATGGATTTTTTTATAAAAATACGGTATTATCCAAATCCGAATCTAAAGTTCCTACTTGTGTTTTCAACGAGTTTTAAGCAGTCTGCATCGGTCAAAATGCGTACTTTTAGCCGTCTAATTTTTTCGGTCATGACCAAACAAATCAAAACTGTAATCGCAAGCCTGTTGCTTATGAGTGTTGCATCCGCACAAAATAAAATGACTCCCGAAACCCTTTGGAGCCTGGGCCGAGTGTCCGCAATCGGAATTTCAAAAGACGCAAAAAATCTGGTGTATCGGGTTTCCACGCCGAATGTTGCCGAAAACAAATCGGCTTCAAAATATTATTCTGTGCCGATTGCCGGCGGAAATGCAACAGAAGTTTCAGATTACAAATCGTTGGTTGCCGATAAGAACGTGTCATCTGACGGGAAATATCTATTGTATTCAGATGAAGTCAAAATAGACAAAGTGAACGGAAAAGATTTCTATCCGGAGCTTACAAAGTCTGATGTCCAGGTTTACAATAGTCTTGATTACCGTCATTGGGATACGTGGAATACAGGTTCGTTCAACCATGTCATGTTCCGTGAAAACAAATCGGGAACCACGGGAACCGATATCATGAAAGGCGAGGCATTCGATTCTCCCCAAAAACCATTCGGTGGCGATGAAGATTACATTTGGTCGCCAGATGCGAAAAGTATCATTTATGTTTCGAAGAAGAAATCCGGGACGGAATATGCCATCAGCACCAATACGGATATTTATCAGTACGATATCGCTTCCGGAAAAACCATAAACAGATCCGAAGGTAATTTAGGTTACGACACACATCCTGATTTTTCACCTCAGGGTTACCTGACGTGGCTTCAGATGAAACGCGATGGTTATGAATCGGATAAAAACGACATTATAGTCGATTTCAACGGTTTAAAGATGAACCTGACGTTAAATTGGGACGGAACTGTTGACGATTACAAATGGAGCCCGGACGGAAAGAAAATCTATTTCACGGCTGCCGTCGATGGGACAAAGCAGTTATTTGAAGTCAATTTTCCCGGAAAGACAAAGATTGCCGTCCAAGTGAACCAGGTCACAAACGGTGATTTCGACGTGAATGACATTATTGGTTTTTCAGGCGATTTGATTTTGCTGAGCCGCGGCGATATGAACCACGCTTCTGAATTGTTTTCTTACGACCTTGGAAAGGCCAAATGGAATCAGCTGACAACCGTTAATAAGGCAACTTATGATACAATGGCATTAAGTAAAACCGAGCGTCGTTATGTGACTACTACCGATGGAAAAAAGATGCTGGTCTGGGTAATCCTGCCTCCTGCCTTTGACCCTAACAAGAAATATCCAACCCTTTTGTATTGTCAGGGCGGACCACAATCGGCATTGACACAATTCTATTCTTTCCGATGGAATTTCCAGCTCATGGCTGCCAACGGATACATTGTAGTAGCACCGAACAGACGAGGCATGCCGGGTCATGGGGTCGAATGGAACGAAGCTATTTCCAAAGATTGGGGCGGACAGGTGATGCGTGATTATTTATCGGCTATCGATGATGTCGCGAAGGAAAAATATGTAGATAAGGCACGTTTGGGCTGTGTCGGAGCAAGCTTTGGCGGGTATTCTGTTTTTTATCTGGCGGGAATCCATCAAAAAAGATTCAAAAGCTTTATTTCTCACGATGGGGTTTTCAACCTTGAGAGCATGTATGGAACCACCGAAGAAGTTTTCTTTAACAACTGGGATCACGGCGGGCCGTATTGGGATAAATCAAATACCGATGCCCAAAAGGCTTATTCTGAATTCAACCCGATCAATAATGTGGCAAAATGGGATACGCCAATCATGATTGTCCAGGGTGGCAAGGATTACCGTGTTCCAATTGGACAGGCACAAGAGGCGTTCCAGGCGGCGCAACTCAGGGGAATCAAAAGCCGATTGCTTTATTTCCCGGAAGAAAACCATTGGGTAACACAACCACAAAACGGAATGGTCTGGCAACGTGAGTTCTTCAAGTGGCTTAAGGAGACGTTGTAAAAACTTACAATTATCATTTTATTTGCGAATATTTACATTTTTAATATTCGCATTATGAGACTTTTTCATTTTTCATTTATATTTGGTATACCCAAATTGATGAATGATGAAACTGATATTCAAAATTTTACTGTTATTTCCGGTAGTTGTTTCGTCTCAGGTAGGAGTCAATACTACCTCTCCAACTACAATGCTTGATGTTAATGGCGATATGCGAATCAGGACTGTGCCTTTGACCACGAGTGAAACTATTGCGAAGGATTCCGTTCTGGCTATAGACAAGAAAGGTTATGTGTATCGCATCTCATCCAAGACCATAGTCCAGAATTACCTCAAAACCTTTGTAAAAGGAGGGTTTACGGCCACTGCAGACCAATCGCTGACGCTGACATCGGGAACCGTCCAGATTCCATTTAATTATGAGGAATTCGATGAGAATAATGAATATGTCCCGTCAAATGCGACTTTTACGGCCAAGAATGCTGGCATTTATGCTATCGGTGTGCAGATAAAGGCGAATAATTCAGTGACTGTCGCGTCTAACTTCGGAGTCGCCATCCTGAAAAATAATGTGGTTATTGCCAGGAACGGTTTTGCAAATGTAGGAATCACTATTTTGACTGTTACCGTAAATGTAACGCCGCCCATCCGGAGCGTACAGACTTTAGTGAAACTGAATACCGGAGACACAATCAAATTCAACGTTTACAGCGATCTCGTAAATGCGGGGCTGCTAAGCGCCAAAGAAGATTCATTTTTTACCATACAACAAGTTCATTAAACAAAAAAGCCCGTAATCAAACGGGCTTTTTTTATTCTACAGGTTCTTTCATTTTAAAAGATTCCATGAATTTTGTGGTATAATTTCCTTCCACATAATCGGGTTCATCCATAAGCTGGCGGTGGAAAGGGATAGTGGTTTTGACACCTTCGATCACAAATTCATCAAGTGCGCGTTTCATCTTATTGATGGCTTCCTGACGCGTTTGTGCCGTAGTGATCAGTTTAGCGATCATCGAATCATAATTCGGTGGAATGGTATAACCGGCGTATACGTGTGTGTCAAGCCGAACTCCATGTCCGCCAGGGGCATGCAACGTAGTGATTTTTCCAGGAGACGGACGAAAATCATTATACGGATCTTCGGCATTGATACGACATTCGATAGCATGCAATTGCGGCATATAATTCTTTCCGGAAATAGGCACACCAGCAGCGACAAGTATCTGTTCACGAATCAAGTCATAATCGATGACCTGTTCCGTAATCGGATGCTCCACCTGGATACGTGTGTTCATTTCCATGAAGTAGAAATTTCGGTCTTTATCAACCAAAAATTCCACGGTTCCGGCACCTTCGTATTTGATGAATTCGGCAGCACGTACGGCGGCAGCGCCCATTTTTTCACGAAGTTCGTCTGTCATGAAAGGAGAAGGTGTTTCTTCGGTAAGTTTCTGGTGACGACGTTGTACCGAACAATCCCTTTCAGATAAATGGCATGCTTTTCCATAGGCATCACCAACAACCTGGATTTCGATGTGACGTGGCTCTTCGATGAGTTTTTCCATATACATGCCGTCGTTCCCGAATGAAGCAGCAGCTTCCTGACGCGCACTTTCCCAGGCTTTTTCAAGCTCTTCTTCTTTCCAGATGGCGCGCATTCCTTTTCCACCGCCACCGGCAGTAGCTTTCATCATCACCGGATAGCCTGATTCTTTGGCTACTTTTCTGGCGTGTTCCAAAGATTCCAATAAACCATCGGAACCAGGAACGCAAGGTACGCCAGCCGCTTTCATGGTAGCTTTTGCGGTAGCCTTGTCGCCCATTTTCTCGATCATTTCAGGTGAGGCGCCAATGAATTTGATGCCGTGTTCCTGACAGATTTTTGAGAATTTCGCGTTTTCAGAAAGGAATCCGTAACCCGGATGTATCGCATCGGCATTGGTGATTTCTGCCGCAGCAATAATGTTTGACATTTTAAGGTAAGACAAATTGCTTGGTGGCGGCCCAATGCAAACGGCTTCATCGGCGAATTTCACGTGAAGGCTTTCGGCATCGGCTGTCGAATAAACCGCAACTGTCTTTATTCCCATTTCGCGGCAGGTACGAATGACGCGCAGTGCGATTTCGCCCCTGTTGGCGATCAGTATCTTTTTAAACATAAGAGTCTGTTTTAAATGAAAAATGCTGGGTTCGGGATTCCAAACGAGAAGCCTCATTCAAACATCCAAACCCAACATTATAATAACTTATGACGGATCTACAAGGAACAACGGTTGGTCGAATTCCACCGGAGACATATCGTCTACAAGGATTTTTACGATTTTCCCTGCGTATTCAGATTCGATTTCATTGAACAGTTTCATCGCCTCGATTACACACAATACATCGCCTTTAGCAATCGTACTTCCCACTTCAACATACATTGGTTTGTCTGGAGACGGTTTGCGATAGAAAGTTCCGATAATCGGAGATTTGATTGTGATGAATTTTGAATCTTCAGATGCAGGTGCAGCAGCTGATGCGACAGGAGCCGATTGGGTCGGCGCGGCAACCGGAGCGGCGGCCTGTGGCAATTGGGCAACCGGTGCCTGCTGGATGTAAGTCACCTCTGGCGCACTTGGTTCTGTGGTAGTTTTAATGGTGATTTTGAAATCGTCCATTTCCAGTTTGACTTCCGTCGCTCCGGACTTGGCGACAAAACGGATGAGGTTTTGAATTTCTCTGATATCCATGTTATAGTGTTTTTGTCTGTTTTTTAATTTGAATCGTACGCCCATTTCAGGTAAATGGCTCCCCATGTGAATCCGCCGCCGAAAGCCGCGAAGATAAGGTTATCTCCTTTTTTGAAATTCTTTTCGAAATCGCTCAAAAGCAATGGTAAGGTTCCCGAAGTCGTATTTCCGTAACGTTCGATGTTTACCGGAACTTTGGCTTCGTCAAGATCCATTCTGGAAGCGGTTGCATCAATGATGCGTTTATTCGCTTGGTGCGCAATGAGCCAATTGACATCGTCTTTTGTCAGGTTGTTGCGCTCCATGATTTTTTCAGATACGTCGGCCATTCCCGTCACGGCATATTTGAAGACGGTTTTTCCATCCTGGTAAACGTAATGCTGGCCGTTTTCTACGGTTTCCTTCGATGCCGGAAGCAATGATCCGCCTGCGTCGATCTTCAGGTATTCACGCCCGATACCGTCGCTTCTGAGAAATTCGTCGACCAATCCGAGGCCTTCTTCATTCGGCTCGAAAAGCGCTGCGCCGGCTCCGTCACCAAAAATGATGCAGGTGGCGCGATCTGTATAATCAATGATCGAAGACATTTTATCGGCACCAATCACCAATACTTTTTTATAACGACCGCTCTGGATGTAGGCAGCGGCGGTTGACATTCCGTAAAGAAAACTCGAACATGCGGCCTGAAGGTCGTAGGCAAAAGCGTTGACGGCTCCAATTTGGGTTGCTACATATACTGCGGTTGCGGCTACGGGCATATCTGGTGTGGCCGTAGCCAAAAGCACCATGTCGATTTCTTCCGGGTTGATATTGCCGCGCTGCAAAAGGTCTTTCGCGGCCATGATAGCAAGGTAGGAAGTTCCTTTGCTGTTGTCTTTAAGAATCCGGCGTTCCTTGATTCCGGTTCGGCTTGTGATCCACTCGTCATTGGTTTCGACCATGGTTTCGAGGACTTTATTGGAAAGTACGAAATCCGGTACATATCCGCCGACAGCTGTAATAGCGGCTGTGATCTTACTCATAGGTTGTGCTAAATTTTCCCGGGAAAATTATTTCCCTAAAAAGGTTGGAAGGTACAAAAAAATTCAAAACGCTTTAGTTTCCGCAACCGATTTAGCTGCCGAAAATAGCTGTAACAAAAAAAACTCCCACAAGGTGAGAGTTCTGTTTTCCTGATTGACTAATACTTATGCAACAGCAATTTGCTTGTCGATAACAACCTGGCCTCTGTAGTACATTTTACCTTCATGCCAGTAAGCACGGTGGTACAAATGCGCCTCACCGGTTACCGGACAGGTAGCGATTTGAGCAGGAGTAGCTTTGTAATGAGTCCTTCTTTTATCTCTTCTGGTCTTGGAAACCTTTCTCTTAGGATGTGCCATTTTACTCTATTTTTTATCTTTTAACAGTGACTTTAATTTGTCCCAACGCGGGTCGGTATCTTCTTTTATTTCTTGCTTTTTTTCGGTCTTTGCCGCTTTTTTCATTTGGTTGAGTACGTCGAGCGCTTCGTGCTTCAGCGTTCCGTCCTTTATTCCCGGATGTATCCGCTTTAAAGGAATCGAAAGTGCGATCATCTCATAAATGTATTGTGCCACATTTACCTGGTGTTCGCCATGAGGCAGGATCAGCAACTCTTCGTTGTCGTCGTTGAACTCGTCCCCGAACTGCACGATAAGATCCATTTTTCCTTTGACGGGCAAATCAAAATATTCACCGGTCAGATCACACGGAACATAAACGGTTCCCGAATGCTTAAATGTCAATTCAAGCATAGTGCTTTTCTTATCGAGCTGGACTTTGACTTTTATGTCGCAACGTTCAAACTCATCGTAACCAAATTCGTCAAAGAACTTTTTGTCAATCTGATATTCAAATTGGTGTTTTCCCAGTTTCAATCCCGCAAACGGAATCAAAAATTCATTCAGCTGTTTCATCTGATCCAAGATAATCTATTTCGGTCTCAGTTGGAACTCGCAAGCTTCTCAATTATTGTGAAAAGACGCTTGTTTCATCACAACGCAATTCGCCCCTGACGTTTCGGGTGTGCAAAGATAGAAATAAAAAGTAATTATAAAAGCCTCAATGGCCTTTTTTTGATTCAAGGCTCTTTTCCTTGATTTTCAAAGGGTTTTTTGAGAGTTCATCATATTCCTGGCGCGCGTGGAAAATGTCGATTGCTTCATAAACGGCAGCAGTAAACGATGAATGATCGGCGATTCCTTTACCCGCAATGTCAAAAGCGGTTCCGTGGTCTGGCGAAGTCCTGATTTTTTCAAGACCTGCCGTATAATTGACGCCTTTTCCGAATGATAAGGTTTTGAACGGAATCAATCCCTGGTCGTGATACGTCGCGATTACTGCATCGAATTGTTCGTATTGCCCGCTTCCGAAGAATCCATCTGCCGGATAAGGCCCAAAAACCAAAGTCCCGGAATTGAATAATTTCGCAATGACAGGCTTAAGGATCACATCTTCCTCTTTTCCAATTACACCTCCGTCGCCAGCGTGTGGGTTCAATCCCAACACGGCAATTTTAGGTTTGTTGATTCGGAAATCACGCATCAGCGTTTTCTTTATGGTTTCGATTTTGGAAGTGACAAGGGCTTCAGTCAAGTGGGAAGCGACATCGTTCACCGGAACATGATCTGTCAGTAATCCGACGCGAAGATCATCGTTCACCATCAGCATCAAAGCATTGCCATCAAGCTCTTTGTCGAGATAATCGGTATGTCCGGGAAACTTGAAATCGTCGGACTGGATATTGTACTTATTAATAGGAGCAGTCACCAAAACATCGATGCTTCCTTCCTTTAATGCAGAAACAGCGGTTGTAAAAGATTTCACAGCAAGTGCGCCAATAGCATTGTCATTCTCTCCGTATTTGATATCGACATGTTCGCGCCAGATGTTCAGGACGTTTATTTTGCCTTTGACCAGTTGGCTTAGGTTGTCGATTCCGTGAAGTGCCGATTCAGATTCGAACGATTTTTTAACGAAAGACAGTACTTTGGTATTGGCGAAAATGACCGGTGTGCAAAATTCGAGCATGCGTGAATCTTCGAACGTTTTCAGGACAACTTCAGGTCCGATTCCGTTTAAGTCACCAATTGAAATACCTACGATTATATTTTCAGATTTACGGACCATGCCTCGCGTTATTTATTGCTAATTTTGAAACGCAAATGTAGCACAAAAAACATGTTTACAGGAATTATAGAAACTCAGGGGCGTGTGGCCTCTGTCGAAAGAGAAGGCGAGAACCTTAATATTACCGTTAGCGCAGATTTTGCGCACGAACTCAAAATTGACCAAAGCGTCTCGCACAATGGAATTTGCCTTACGGTAGTTGCCATTACAGATGATGCGTTCACGGTTACGGCAATTCACGAAACCATTACAAAAACCAATATCGGGAGTTGGAAGGAAGGCGACTATATTAACCTGGAACGTGGTCTTAAGTTAGGCGACAGACTTGACGGCCACATCGTTCAGGGCCATGTGGATCAGATTGGTTGGTGTGTTTCGCTTGAAGAGCAGAATGGTAGCTGGTTTTTCACTTTCGGATATGAAGCAGATTCAGGCAACATAACGATTGAAAAAGGCTCTATCACCGTAAATGGAGTAAGCCTGACCGTGGTCGATTCACATGCGGATCAATTCAGCGTTGCCATTATTCCATATACGTACGAACACACGAATTTCCAGCACCTGATTTCCGGTTCATTCGTCAATCTCGAATTTGATGTCGTCGGGAAATATGTCGCCAGGCTCCACGCGCTGAGGCAATAAACAAAAAAGCCGGGATTAATTCCTGGCTTTTTTTATACTGTTCTGATATGTTTTGTAGAGTCCGAAAAGAACGGCTGTGAGAAACAGCACCCAAATTCCTCCGTCCAGCGGAAGTCCCGGCGGCGGCGGCGGTGTCGGCGGCGGCGGCGGATCGAATACGGCCGGAGAATTCTTAGCCATGCCTATGCTTACGCAAAGAAGGGCAACCACAGCAATACCAATAGCTAAGAATGTTTTTGGGACAAATTTCATAGGCCGTAAAAGTATATAAAAAATTTAGTTGGCAAAATTTTTCGGCAAATAAATTACTTTTTTAAAGAATATCCAAGGAGATTCTATAAATGACGAAAATTACCGTCCATCAGCCAATTAGCAAAATGTTTCTGGTAATTCCGCTGCGAATTTACAACTTCAATTGGATAATCGCACTCTTTCTTTTTTATCTAAACGTAAAATGTTTCGGTTTGGTTTCGTTTGTTTTGGCTTCTTTTTTAAATTTTAACTTCCTCTCGCGATAAATTTAACTATATCGGTTCAAACAATTGCTGTGGTTTCCCGTACATTTTACGAACTAATTCCCGCTCCCATGTCTGACCGTATCCGTGAAAAACTGAGCATCCTTGCCGATGCCGCCAAATATGATGTTTCCTGCTCTTCCAGCGGTGGCAATCGCAAAAATACCGACAAAGGCCTCGGTGATTCTTCAAATGGAATCTGCCATACCTACACAGAAGATGGCCGGTGTGTTTCCCTGCTGAAAATCCTTCTCACCAATCATTGCATTTACGATTGCGCGTTTTGCGTTTCCAGGCGAAGTAACGATGTGCAACGTGCCGCATTCACCGTTGAAGAAGCCGTAGACCTGACCATGGGTTTCTACAGGCGCAACTATATTGAAGGATTATTCCTCAGTTCCGGGATTTTCAAGGATGCCGATTTTACAATGGAACGATTGGTCCGCATTGTCAAAAAACTGCGATTGGAACACAAATTCAACGGATACATCCATTTAAAAACCATTCCTGGCGCAAGTCCTGAATTATTGACCGAAGCCGGTTTGTACGCCGACCGTATGAGCATCAACCTCGAAATGCCCACCGAAGCCGGATTGAAATTATTAGCTCCCGAAAAATCCCATGAAGAGGTCAAAAAGCCACTCGGGTTTATCCAGAACAGCATTGTTCAATATAAGGATGAAAGCAAAATCATCAAACGCGCCCCGAAGTTCGTTCCGGCAGGCCAAAGTACACAAATGGTGATTGGCGCCACGCCCGAATCGGATATGGAAATCATGTACAGCGCCAACCAATATTATAAGGACTTCGATTTGAAGCGCGTCTATTATTCCGGTTATATACCTATTAGTTATGATACCCGAATGCCCGTTATTGGCAGCCAACCGCCGTTACTCCGTGAAAACAGGTTATACCAGACCGATTGGCTTATGCGTTTTTACGGTTTCGATGTAAAAGAAATCCTCAATTTATCGAATCCGAACCTCGATGTCGATATCGACCCTAAATTATCCTGGGCATTGAGAAACATAGAACATTTTCCGGTCGATGTGAATACGGCAGATTATAAAATGCTTTTAAGAATTCCGGGTGTTGGTGTCGGATCTGCCAAGAAAATCTGGCAGGCGAGAAAGTTCGGAAGACTTCGCTCAGACCAACTCAGGAAGATGGGAATCGCATGGAATCGGGCCAAGCATTTTATCAGATGTGCCGATAGCGTTATGATGCTCAACGACCCGAATCCGTTCCAGATCAAAAACGATATCCTTTCCCAAGGCGACAGTAAATACACCAAAGTCGCCCAGAATCAATTGGCACTTTTTTAATGAATGCATTTGTTTTTGACGGCACATTCGAAGGTTTGCTGACTTCGATATTTGAGACTTATGAATTCAAGGTGAAAGATGTGCGATTGTTCGATAATTTGCGGTATCAGCCGGGTTTGATAGATGAAACTCATGAAGTTATTTCAGATAAAGCCAAATCTGACCGTGTCTGGAAAGCATTTGTGAAAAAAATCGGAAAACAGAAAGCCCAGAATGCCTACACCGTTTTTCTATCGGAAGACGCAGAAGCGTTCCAGCATATTTTCGATTTCATCAGATATGTTTTTGATAGTGGAGAAGGTGCCGAATCCAACTTTGGAAATCCATCTGTGATCGCCATCCATAAATGGGAGAGAAGCGTGAGCCGTGAACGCCATCGGATGAAAGCTTTCATTCGTTTTGAACAGATGGCGGACGGTATTTATTATGCGCCCATCGAACCAGATTTCAATGTGCTTCCGCTTATTGCCGGCTTTTTCAAGAACCGATATGCCGATCAGCAATGGATCATTTACGACACCAAACGCAAATACGGGTTGTTTTACGATTTGGAAAATGTGACTGAAATTGCGTTTGATTTTGCCGAGAACATCGAATCAGGCACGACTCCGTATCTGTCAAAAAACCTGCTTGACGACAAACAGGAATTATACGGACTGTTGTGGAACGATTACTTTCGCAATACGAATATTCCGGCCCGGAAAAACATGAAACTGCACTTGCGTCATGTTCCCAAACGCTATTGGAAATACCTGACCGAGAAGAAGCACAATTAGGGTTAAAACAGGCGGATTTTTTTAGTTGAAAAGTTCAGGTATCAAAAAGATGTTTGGAATTTCTTCATGATGGAACAGAAAAACAAAAAAGCCCCGCACATGCGGGGCTTTTCGTGAAAATATAATTGGCAATCGTCCTTCGCCCAAAGTCATGCGACATTCGGCTTTTGGACAGTTGACTTATTTTTTCTTTCCTTTTGCAGGAGCTTTTGCAGCTTTTGCAGCTTCCTGTGCCGCTTTCATTGCCGCACGTGAAATACGTACCTGAGCTACAACCGTGTTGTCCGGGTGCATCAGTTTGTATTTGTCTGCTACCAGTTTGGTAACATACAATTTGTTACCCATTTCAAGGCCGGAGATATCAGCGTTGACGAAATCCGGAAGATCGGCAGGAAGTGCTTTCACTTTCAGTTTACGTGTGTTCAGACGCAATACACCACCACCAAGTACACCTGGAGATGTTCCGGTAACTTTTACAGGAACTTCCATAGTGATCTCTTTCTTGTCGTTCAACTGGAAAAAGTCAATGTGAAGGATTCTGTCCGTGATTGGGTGAACCTGGATATCCTGAAGGATAGCGTTGATTGTTTTTCCACCAAGGTCAATCACAACTGTGTGTGCGTTTGGCGTGTAAACCAGGTTTTTGAATGACTTTTCTTCTGCAGAGAAGTGCACTGGTTTGTCGCCGCCGTATACTACGCACGGAACCATTCCAGCATCACGTAGCGACTTGGTTGCAGCCTTGCCTACGTTTTCTCTTTCAGATCCTTTAATCGTAATCGATTTCATGATAAAAAATTATAGTTAATAAAAAATTTACATAACAAATTTACCGCTGATGGACTTGTTTTCCTGAACCATCTTCATTACATCGGCAAATAATGGTGCGCAGCTTACCACGCGGATTTTTGATGATTCCTGTTTTAACGGAATCGAATCGGTCACGATGAGTTCGGTCAATTTCGAATCTTCGATCTTTTTATAGGCGCCACCCGAAAGAATGGCATGGGTACAAATCGCGCGGACGCTCAACGCACCTTTTTCAATCATCAGGTCGGCAGCTTTTGCCAATGTCCCTCCGGTATCGATCATGTCGTCTACCAGAATCACGTTGCGCCCTTTTACTTCACCAATGAGTTCCATATACTCAATATGATTGGCGGCTTTGCGCTGCTTGTAACAGATAACCACGTCGCTTTCGAGGAATTTCGAATAGGCATAAGCCCGTTTCGATCCGCCCATGTCCGGCGATGCGATGGTCAGGTTTTCGAGGTTCAGGCTTCTTACATAAGGCAGGAAGATAGTCGATGCGAATAAATGATCGACCGGTTTCTCGAAAAATCCCTGGATCTGGTCTGCGTGCAAATCCATGGTCATAATACGTGTGGCTCCGGCGGCCTCGAGCAACTTGGCTACGAGTTTGGCTCCAATCGGAACACGCGGTTTATCTTTCCTGTCCTGACGCGCCCAGCCGAAATACGGGATTACGGCTGTGATATGGCGTGCCGACGCGCGTTTTGCAGCGTCGATCATCAGCAACAGTTCCATTAGGTTGTCCGAACTTGGAAAAGTGGAACAGACCAGGAACACGCGTATGCCACGGATAGATTCTTCAAACGACGGCTGGAACTCTCCGTCGCTGTATTCAGAGAACGTCACTTTTCCCATGGGAATGCCGTATGCATCGGCAATCTTCTGGGCTAAATAAGAACTGTTCGTACTGGAAAAAATCTTCGCTTCCGGCTCGTTGTACGACATCTTTTAATGTGTTGTAAAGTAGTTAGTTGTGTGCTCGTTTATAAAACGAGGTGCAAATTTAGGAATTAAATCCAATGCGGAAAGTTTATTTTGAAGTAATTTTTGGTTTTGATTCAGAATTATTTTTACATTTGCAGCCTGTTACAACGCTCGCGATGTAGCAAAAATGCCCGGGTGGCGGAATTGGTAGACGCGCTGGTCTCAAACACCTGTGGGAAACCGTGCCGGTTCGAGCCCGGCCCCGGGTACAAAAGTCTCTTCGGAAGAAGGGACTTTTTAGTTTAGGGGCGGCTCACACTTTTTTGTGAGAGCCCGGCCCCGGGTACTGAAAGCTCCTTCAATCTGAAGGGGCTTTTTTATTTATCACTGTCATCAGATTCTCTCGACCTGCAACACCAACCGCTGATATTTCTTTCCCAAAGAAAACAACTGCTCGGCTAAAATCAGCACTACAACAGGTAACCAGGACAATTCGGCCAGATTCAATTTGTATAAAAAGTAGTTCGATATCAGGATGATGCGTGCGTATTCCAGATAATAAACCCAGCGTCTTTGTTCAAGCAAGGCGCCGCAATTAATAAGTGTGATGAGTATCAACAGCACGGCCAGCCATTTGTCTTCAATCGATAATATATTGAAGAAATAAGTCACCACACTCAGTACGAGAGTGCACAAACCCAATTGCAGATACAGGTAATTCCGGAATTTAAGACGGTGCCTGCATCGCGGCCTTTCCTGCAAAAAACGTTTTTCCAACAACGGCCTGATGTCCTGGTCCATGGCTGCCGGACTTCCGAAGACAGCTTTCCATCGATTGGAAAAACCTTTTGATCGTTTCCAGAGTTCATAGATTTCAAAGTAATAATGGAAATGCTGCCATAAAAAACTGTGGCTTTTCAGCGGATGTGTCAATCCGTAATTCGGTTGTTCTTCTTCCTGTTGGTAAGTTCCGAAAAGCCGATCCCAAAAAGTGAACATATCGCCGTAATTCTTGTCGAGGTATTTTTCATCAGAAGCGTGATGTACGCCATGGACCGAAGGTGTCACAAAAACATATTCGAGCCATTTTACCCGTTTTGCCATCTGCGTATGCGTAAAAAAAGAATACGCTCCGTGGACCAGCAACATGGTGATTACCATATTCGGATGAAAGCCCAAAAACGGCAATATGCACCAAAATCCGGTCCTGATGATGGCCTGGAATGTAGTGATGCGTGCCGCCGCCGTCAGGTTGAATTCCTCGCTGTGATGGTGTACGATGTGGGCCGCCCAGAAAAAATTCACTTCATGGCCAAGCCGGTGATACCAATACCAGACAAAATCGGTCGCCAGGATCAGCGCTATCCAAACCGCAACATTCTGGGATATATCGAACAGCCGATAGTTGTTGTAAATCGAATAGTACAACTGATAGAAACTTGCCGAAATAAAAAGGTTGATGAGCCTTTCCGCAATCCCGATGCTGATATTGGAAACCGAGCTTTCATATTTAAAAAGCCCGGTTCTCTTCCTGATCTGCGCAAGCCGGAATTCAATGTATACAAAGAGGAAAAACGCAGGCATCGCAAACGCCAGGAAATGGATATGTTCCATGTGTTTTCATTTGAGATTTGAGATTCAGTTCTGGTTGAAATTCGGATTGCTTTTTACACCTTGCCTGAGGGAATCAGCTTCAGCTACTTTGCGTATGGCAATGATATAGGTGGCGATTCTCGGCGTCACCTGATATTGTAAAGCCGTGGCGAAAACTTCTGTAAACGCTTTTTCCAGGATTTCCTGCAAACGCGTGTTCACCAATTCAACCGACCACGATTTTTCGAGTGAATTCTGCAGCCACTCGAAATAGGAAACCGTCACGCCACCTGCATTGGCCAAAATATCGGGAACTACCAATATCTCTTTTTGCTTCAGGATCGCGTCGGCATCAGATGAAGTAGGTCCGTTTGCGCCTTCCACAATAATTTTAGCATTGATCGATGCTGCATTCCGGGCAGTGATGACGTCTTCTTTCGCTGCCGGAATCAGCACATCCAAAGGCAATAACAATAATTCTTCGTGTGGGATGACATTGGCTTTCGGATAACCGACAATACTCTTTCCGTTGAGGTTATAGTACAAAATAAGCTCCGGGATATCGATGCCTTCCGAATTATACAATGCCACCGAAACATCGCTCACGGCAACAATCTTAAGGCCTTGTTCGTATAAGAATAAAGCCGAATGAAGGCCTACGTTCCCAAATCCCTGAACGGCAACGGTAGCGCCATCAATAGGAACCTGCCTGTTCTTAAGGGCAAGAAGGGTAATGATGCTGACACCGCGTCCGGTAGCTTCGACCCTGCCCAAAGATCCACCGGCATTAAGGTGTTTTCCGGTAACTACGGCTTGGATCGTCTTTCCGTGCAACAGTGAAAATTCATCCATGAGCCAGCCCATTTCGTCAGGGCCTGTACCCATATCCGGAGCCGGAACGTCTTTTTGAGGTCCAAAAGTGTCGGACAATGCTTTGGTGTAGGCCCGCGTGATTTTCTCGAGCTCCGTTTTTGACAGTGTCCGCGGATCGCAGATGATGCCGCCTTTCGCGCCACCAAAAGGAATTCCGGTCACCGCAGATTTCCAGGTCATCCAGGCAGCAAGGGCCTTGACTTCGTCTAAATGTACACCGCTGTCATATCTGATGCCGCCTTTTGACGGGCCTAAAAGTGTAGAGTGTATGATGCGATATCCTTCGAAATTCTTTTCCTGCCCGTTGTCGAGGGTTATGGAGAAATTGACGACGATCTGTTTTTCCGGAAGCTGGAGTTTTTGTTTGAGGGAATCGCTTAATCCGAGTAAATCTGCGGCCTCATTGAAACGATCTGCCATAGACTGAAACGGATTTTGTGTAATTGATGGAGTGTTCATTTTAGATAATTGTAATTGATAAGTAAATGGTTTAATAAAAAAGCCCCTTCGGGAGTTGCGAAAGGGCTTGTGTTCATAGGATACAACGGCTTTAGCAACAGGGAATTTTCCTGTGACAGCAGTTGTTGTTTATATTTGTTATTGTTGTCATTTGAATGTTTTATAAAATAAAAAAGCCTCTCATGTGGCATGAAAGGCTTTGGAAAAAAGGAATACTTTTTTATATGGCGGCCACTTCATACAATCTCACAGATTCACGACAACAAGTGTTGTTATGTGCAGCTATGATTGTATTGTGGTTTGTTTTTATCATTGTGGCGTAAATGTAGAAAGAAGCTTCGAGATAAAACCTGTGTTTTACTTTTTTTAACGAATAATGATTCGGGAACTTCAAATGCACTTATGAATCATTGTTTTATGATACGTATGGTTTTGGAAAATGTATCCGATGTCACTTTCAAAAAGTAAACCCCCGAAGCCAGTGCCAACATATTCATTTTGGCCGAATCTGAATTTGGTTCCGAATGATTCAGTAGTTGACCCGAGATAGTGTAAACCTGTATCGAAGAAATTGTGCTGCTGTAACTGATGCTCAACACATCGGTCACCGGATTCGGATAATATTTCAGTCCGTTTATTTCAGCAGAATCAAGCCCTAATGTTTCATCGGTCGTGACAGCTAAAACTTCGCTTGTACATGAACCTTGTACAGAAACGGCATAATACGTAGTTCCGTCTGCCAACAGGGCCGATGCATCAAGCGGTGTTCCGGATAATTCGGCGTTGTCGTACCAAACGATGTTGGTTCCGGTAACATCAAGGTCGGCCAACGTTTCACCAATGACGAATTCCTGTGTAGCTTCTCCTTGTGGTTGTGTTGGCGATTGGATGCTGATTTCAACCGGCGTGCGCGTACTTTCACATCCGCCGACCGTTTGCGACAGATAATAGGTTCCGGAAACGAGTTCGTCAGATACTACAAGCGGATTGCCATCTGTCTGCTGCGAATACCAGTTCATTCCTTCCCCAAGTTGGTAGAACGTGAATTGAAGCGTATCCATCTGGAAAACGGCCATAGACGGATCTTTCGCGATTTTTATCTTCACATTGCCCTCGAGCCCGAAAATATTTATGGTGTAGTACGTGAGAAGATCAGAAAGCACGACTGTTTCTACCGGTATTTCAATGCCATCTATGATTTTGGAGATATACAGATTTTTGTTTATGCCCGACGGTACATCGTTGGGAGCGGCGGCAAGTATGGTTATCGATTTAAGCTGATCGAAAGTGGTGATGGTCTCAATTGATGTCATTACCGGAATCGATGTCGGCGTCTGGGTGAAATTGGTGAAATAATAATTGATTCCTGAGGCTCCTTCGCCTCCGGACATCCATTGCTGACCTGTAAATCCATAACCGATAAGTCCCGGCCAGCCTTCAATTATGGGTGCTGTATCTGTTCCGGCGAACGGAGCGGGAAATAAGTCTTCAACAGTCGCCGCATTGCAGAATTCCTGATCCTGGGCAATAGTCGTCGGCGCGTCCGGAATCGGGTTCAGTGTTACGGCTACAGAGGCCCTGAGGCTTTCGCATTCACCCGTGGTTTGAGAGGCATAATAGGTTCCTGATGTTAGCTCAGTGTCTGGTGATAGTTCGGTTCCCCCAGATTGTGTCGCGTACCATTTGATATTGTTTCCGCTGATTGTCGTTAGCGCACTCACCAAAGCGCCCTGGCAAAAAGACTGTGACGCTGCGCTTGGAGCTCCCGGCAATGAATTGACTACGATCTCAACGGCAATCCGTGTTCCCGTTTCGCCAGTCAGTGAAACATAATAGGTTCCTGATTCTATGGTGTCTGAAGTCGATAAAGCTGTTCCGCCTGACGGGACTGAAAACCAGAAAGCACTTTCAGGAGCGACGAGTTGGCCTGCGGTTGCCGGATAGCAGAATGTTTGGGACAGCAACATATCTTCTGAAATCACCAAACCGGTCAAGGCAATGCTTGTGGTGAAACCTCCGCCAGATATGGCAATCTGTTCCGTCACTACCGGACCTTCGGGCAAACCGGCCTTGAGGCGGACGAATATAGAAGGATTTGAGATGTTGTTATCGGCACTGGAATACGGGAAAGATATGACGCCAGCCCAGCTTATGCCGTCAAGTGACATTTCGTAGTTGGTTAGGTTTTCTGCATCGAGCAGAAACTCAATGTTACCTGATGCGGGATTCAGGCCGGAACTGATAAGGCTTTGCAATTGAACCGACGACGACGGTCCCTGACCTTCTATGTAGGATAACGTATTGATCGTTTGCGGAGAAACCGAAAGCCCGGTATTGATGCCGTTTCCGGATACGGTGACCACTCTGGTTTCGGCTCCGGGAGATGAAATGAAAATGTCTCCGACAGCTTCGCCGACTACCGTCGGTTTGAAACGTACCAAAACTTCCAGATCATCGAGGCTGCCGAAATTGGTTTCGATATCGGTTCCCGGATACCAATTGATATTATCGGTACTGATTTCGAATCCGTCGGGTGCCATGATGGTCAGTTCGCTTGTCAATCCTTCGGCATCGACGGTAAAACTTTGAAAAGCCGAAGTGTTCCCGACGATGACATCACCAAACGACGGAAGGAAATCCGCTGACGGAGTTATCAAAGGATCGACGGCGACTTCCACATTTCCTTCGATTTTGAGACTGTTTGTTGCCCCTGTCAGATAGTAATTGCCAATGGCAGAACCTTCTGGCACCAAAGCGAATTTGATGATCGTACCTGCGGCAATGTCCTGTAATGCGGCAATTCCCGTCAATGAGAAATTGTTAGGCGTTCCCGTGGTTCCACTGGTGCTTGTCGTAGTCCAGCTTCCGAGAGTCACGAACGGACTTCCGCCTATGGAATACCAAACCGAACAACCGCTTGGGCCTGCATTCGATCGCCTGGTGGCAGTAGAGATATTGGCAAGGCTAACTTTATAACCCGGTGTCGCCTGGAAAGTAACGTAAAAACTATTCTGGTCTAGTGGTGTTGTGCCCCAACCTCCGGCGCCACCCCAGCATGAAGCAGCAGAACCGCCAGATGTTCCTATGGCCGAACCGCGCACCAAACCGGAAGTTACGATATGCGGATCAAAAGTCGACGGCATGAAAGGGCTTATCCCAAAGCCACTAATGCCTGTAGTATCCCAACCCAGGATTTGACCAAAGCTTTTCACAGGTGAAGATACGGCGAGGGCAAGAATGAAAACCAGAGATGTAAAATGCAAGCGGACTGATTGTTTCATAAGGAATGATATGTTTGTTTTTGTTTGGTTGTCAGAAGCTTACAAATGTTGGTTTTTAATTTTCAGCGAGAGTTTGGTTAACGCGAAATGACTGTTATGTTTTGGTAAAGTGCATAAAAAAAGCCCCGTTTTTCAACGAAGCTTTTTAAAATGATTTCTTTAAAAGTTAAGGCTTTAAATCTGCAGTTACATTTTCGAGTTTTCCCTGAAATGTAAAAGGAACGTCATAATCCAATACCTTGTTACTGGAGTTCAGAAATCTTCTCCCACATTCAGTGTTTCATCTGCGCAAAATCTGCGTGGGATCGTCTTGGAAATATACCCTGTTGCAACTGATTTTCCATCGACAAGCAAATTAACTTTTGGCGGCCTTGCCGACTCCTCCGCCAGCATGATTCAAAATTGACGACAATGGTATGTTTGCCTGCGGTCAGTGGAGTTGGAGATTGGATAGTCCATTTGTGGTTTGGATAATGTGAAAAACTTAGGAAAATGTAGGTTTTTCTTTTTGCAGCATCAAGGCCGACACAATAATTATTGCTTCATAATTTCTTTTTTACATAACAGTGAATCTGATGCTGTATCTTAAATTAGCGCATCACTAAAACAGATGTACAAATCTGCAATCATAAATTTTGGGATAGCTTAAATAACAAGGGTTTATGAAATCTATCCACTTTATAAAGTATATTTGTTAAAAATTGCGTTCGTTCGCGATTACCAAAAGCATAAACTATGGCAATAAGTAGAAAACCCGCTGCACCTAAAGCAGTTTCCAAAACTACGACCGTTAAACCCGCGAAGGCGGCATCGGTAACAACACCAAAAACACCGGCAGCTAAAGCGAAGACACCGGTAAAAACTACGGCTCCGGCTACAACCGCTCCAGTAAGCGCGCAGGCAGCTTCTGTTCCAGTAAAAAAAACTCCGGTTTCAAAACCAAAAGTAACCACTAAAACGCCGGCCAGACGTACAGCAGCGGCTAAAAAAGCTCCGGCAAAAGTTTCGGCTCCTCAAAAACCAGTAGCAGCAACAGTCACTGCTGCATCAACTTCTGCTCCCGCTAAAAAAGCACCTGTAAAACGTACTCCTGCCAAAACAGCGGCGAAAAAGGCTCCCGTTACAAAGCGCACACCGGCTCGTAAAGCACCTGCAGCAGCGAAAACTACAACAGCTGTCGCAGCAACACCTGCAACAACACCTGCCGTAAGAAAGACAACAACTACAGCTGCAAGACGCGGACGTCCAGCAGCTGCAAAGCCAGCAACTGCACCAAAACCAGATTTGCTGTCGGAACTTTTGAAAAAGGAAGCTGTGACCGCAGCTCCAGAAGTCAAAAAGGATAAAAAGTCAAAGGAGAAAGAAAAAGCCAAAGCCAAAAAGGCCAAGCAAAAAGAAAAAGACAAGGCTAAAGCTAAAGTCAAAAAGGATAAGGAAAAAGCTAAAAAGGCCAAAGCCAAACAAAAAATCAAGGCCAAAGCGAAATCCAAAAAGAAATCGAAGAAGAAATAGTTTAAAACCGGCTGAGGCCGGTTTTTTTATGCACTGTCTTCGACCAAATTGTTAGACAATCAAACCAAAATCCTTTGGCCTTTTCAGGAGGGACGCCAATACCATTTTTGTGATTTTTGTGGCGATTGAAACTGTGGATTTTTAAAAATCCACAGTTTCAATCGCCACAAAAATTCATAAGTAGGTTTAAAGTCAACAGATAATATCTGCTTCTTTTAAGGCATATATGTATTTTCTGGAATCCGGGCTTTGTGCTTACATCGAACTCACGGTAAAATAAAAACCCCGGACTTAATCCGGGGCTTTCAAATTCAGGGCAAATCCCATTATGCATTGGCATCACGCAATGCTTTCACTTTGTCGTGATCGGCGCGTAATGCCGTTTTTTGTGACTGAACCATTGAGCGTTGTTCCGGTGTCAGTGATTCATCTTCCAAAGCGGCTTCATACGCTTCCTGCGCTTTGTCTTCACCAAACTCACACGAAGAAAGTATTCCGTGTTTGTCATTTCCCGTAACGGCTGCTTTAAGGTCCATCCAGGCGCGGAATAATTTTCCGGTGGCGCGTGTGCCTTCTTCCGGTGTGCCGCCAAGTCCGTACACTTGCTTCAGTAATTCAGAAAGGTTTTTCTCACTCGTGATGCTCAATTCGGCGAACAATCTTTTGAGGTCTGAATCGTCTGTTTCTTTCATGGCTTTTTTGTAGCCTTCGATTCTGTCGTTGTTGATCTCTATAAGGTCATTTAATGCGGATACTGTTTTTGAAGTACTCATCTGTATTTGAATTTTAATTATTGTATATCTCAAATTTCCAATTTTCAAAAGCCAAACGTGTTACGCTTTTTTTCTCAAGGGTTACATAATTGGAAAAGCGGGACCAGATATTGTCGGATAAAATTTACAATAATCAGTTTGTTGGGAATTCTGATATGGATTTCAGAAAACGAAACCCTACGGTTAGGGAAAAGCCATATTGAACAGTTTATCATTGACCAAAACACAACACATGAAAAAACCAGTACTTCTATTTACTCTTTTTATTTCTTTCATAAGTTATTCTCAAGAAGACCCTGTTCTGCATTGGGCAAGAACTTTCGGAAGCATTGGACATCAAAGCGCTTATGCACTCGCTACGGATTCGGATGGAAACGTTTATACAGCCGGAACCTTTAGTGCAACGGTAGATTTTGACCCCGGACCAGGCGAGGCTCTGCTGACCCAAACCGGAAATTCGCCCGATGGCTATGTACAAAAACTCGACGGTCAGGGAAATTTCGTCTGGGCAAAAAGAATGGGCGGAGCCGACGGGAATTTCTGGAGCCATATGGCTTTAATGCCTAACGGAGACATTATTTTGGCCGGTACATTCAACGGAACGGTAGATTTCGATCCCGGCACCGGCGTATTCAACCTGTCTTCTACGCTTATGTTGAATCCTATCTACAAATCGTATGATGTAGCCGTTGTCCGATTGGATTCGGATGGCAATTTTATTTGGGCGAAAAAAGTAGGTGGAACCCAAGCCGATAGCGTGAACAGTTTGGTTATCGATGCCGACGAAAATATAATCGTTGCCGGAATGTTTGCGGAAACGGCCGATTTTGATCCCGGAAACGGTGTCCAGAACCTTACGGCTACCGGAAGCTGGGATGCCTTCCTGCTCAAGCTTGATACGGACGGAAATTTTATCTGGGTAAAACAATTCGGAGGTGGCGATGACACCCGTATTGCCGAACTTAAACTGTCCGACAACGGGAATTTATTTATACTGGGAAGCTATCATACGGGAATGGATGCCGATCCCGGAACCGGTGTTCACTCACTGCCTCCAGGTCCGGCAGACCAATTTGGCCAGATTGGAGGAAGCGCATATGTATTGCAACTGGATCAAGCCGGAGATTTCGTTTGGGCTGATGCTTTCAACAATATTTTTATTGCCGCCACCGCAATGGGCCTTGCCCCAGACGGCAATCTCATTGTTTCAGGAATGTTCCGCGGTCAGGTAGATTTGGATCCGGGAGCTGGAGAATCTTTGTTTTCATCAGAAGGCATGACTAATTCACTGGCGCTTTTCAAACTGGATACATCCGGAAATCTTATGTGGGCAAAAGCAACAGGCCCTGTAGGTGCATTCTATCCACATAAAATTTTATCACGTCAGGACGGACAATTCATAATGGCCGGAACATTTAACACTACCGTACCATTGCCAGGTTCGGACAACATAATCATTACGGCAACCGCGGGCGATAATTATCCCGAGGATGTGTTTTTAGCCAGATTCGATTCCGAAGGTAATGCGCTCTGGGCTGAAACCCTGGGGGGGCCATACAATGATACTATCGAAGATTTGAAAATTACAGATTCTGGCCTGTTTTATTTGTGTGGCGGATTTGATACATCGGCAGATTTGGATCCGGGCGACGGTGAATTCCAGGTGACAGCTGCCGGATGGGTCGATGCGTATGTGGAACGACTCGGCCCACAAGCTTTGGGCTTGGAAGATATGGCATCGTCTGGTTCGTGGAAAATATATCCAAACCCATCAAACGGAAACGTGAATTTTAGTTTTGACAGTTCTTACAACGGAGCATCGGCTACTATTTATTCGATGCTCGGCCAGCGTATTTCAGGTTTTGAAATAAATACGTTACAGCATCAATTGACCTTACCTTCCGGAACTTATCTGGTGAAAGTAGAGAATGGGAAATCTGCAGAAACCAAAAAACTGATCGTCAATTAGAAGAATCGGGCGTTTGGATGTCACGTATGCAAAGATATTTGTCATCGCGTTTTTCGAATAGTGAAAAATAATTGCCACTTCCGTAGTTGCGCCCTTTTGGATCATCAATCCGGTAATGCCCGATTTCGACTACCTGCTGGCCATCTGAAGTCGGGTATACTTCCATTACGGTATATTTGATTCCGGCGCCTTCTGGAAAACCTTTTGAAAGTTCCTTCATGCTTTCGCGGATCTCGTCTTTTCCGTGCAGCGGCTTGGAATTGCTGTCATAACTCACCGCGTCATCGGCATAATACTGCATGATGCTGTCTACGTTTTTGGAGTTGACCCAACGCGCATAATTGTTTTCAAGCGACTGGATCTCCGCCCGAATCACTTCCGGTCCTACTACTTCCGTTCGTTCGACAGGCTTTGTGCAGGAAGCAGCGATGACTAACAGGGGCAAAATCAGGACATTGATCTTCATAATCGAACAGTTTTTGCGAATATACAACAGGTAAAGCCGTCGCTTTTTTTAGCATCAAACCAAGTTTTTAACAAGTTTATCCCCAATAAAAAATCCTCCCTTATGGGGAGGATTTTACCTATTAACGCAATTACTCAATTATTTTACTGCTACCTTTCGTGGCGTATCCGGTGTTTGTATGTCTCTGATACAAACATATTTGCCATCGCGTTTTTCAAACAAGGCAAAATAGTTTCCGCTTCCGTATGCAATTCCTTTGGAATCTTTAACCTGATAATGGCCAATTTCCACGACCTGTTCGGCATCTGACGAAGGAAAAACCTCTGTTACCGTAAACGTCATCTGCTCACTTTCCGGATAAGCCGATGACTTATTGTTGATGCTGGCCCGGATTGATTTTTTGCCGCTCAAAGGCTTGGCTTCGCTGTCATAACTCACGGCATCATCTGCGTAATAAGGCATTATGGAATCGAGGACTTTGGAGCTGACAGCTTTGGCATATCTGTTTTCGAGTGCCTGGATTTCGTCTTTTATCGCGGTCTGTCCTTCTTCCTGTTCCGACGGTTTTTTACAGCCTGAAAGAACAACCAAAACTGCCAGCAAGATTATATTCTGAAGTTTCATTTCCAACTGATTTAGGTTTTGGAAAATTAACAAGGATAATCCCATTCGCTTTATAGGATTTTGCCGTAGTGTTACAAAGTTTGGAAAACCAACATTATATAAATAGCAGAATTACGGAAAGAAGTTATCGCTTCCAGAAAATTTTTACAGCCGAAATCTTTTCCGTTTCAAGACGTTCTTCAGCACACGGCCTAAATTGGTTTTTGAGATAGAAATCAAGAGGTGATTTATAGAAAGAACCGTCTTTTCGTACTTCCGAATCTCTATCGATCACCCAACCGCTTAAATCCGATTCCGCTTTTTTTAGTTCCGACAACATCTGAGATCCAAAACCTTTTCCGTGTATTTCGGTGTCGAGCAAAATAGCGAACCATCTGGAATCATTCCTGCTGAATGTGCACGCCCAACCCTGGATTGTGTCATCATTGCCAATCAGCAAATAATGATTCGGGTCAGACAAGGAGTTGAGGTACATTTCAAAATCCGCGACATTTTCGTAATTGAGCGTGACCGGATATTCGCAGTTCCATATTTGGCAAATGCGGATTTTTTCGAACGTGTCGAGTAGTTTTTTCTGACGGATTATCATTCCCGAAAGATAACGAAGATTTATCGCAAGCGTTCGGCCAATTCGCGTCGGTACGTAATCCCGACAGGAATTTTTTCATCCGTAACCAAAATCGATTCCCGGTCGAATCCTGAAATTTTATCCAAAGCCACAATGTAAGATTTGTGGACGCGCATGAATCGTTCGGCCGGTAACGAATTTTCGAGTTCATTGGTCGTCATGGAAGCGAGCCACGTTTTTTCCGGTGTAAAAATCTTGACGTAATTGCCGTAACTCTGGGCATACATCAATTGGTCGAGCGGGATTTCGATCATCGAACTATCGACTTTGACCGTAATGGAATTGATATTATTTCCGGCCACAGCGGGTTTTGGGAACATTTCGAACAATCTCTTGACTGCTTTTTCAAACCGCGGATGGAAAATCGGCTTGAGTAAATAATCGACCACGCCAAAATCGTAGCTTTCGAGGGCGAATTCAGAATAGGCGGTAGTCAAAATCGTGCGTGGCGGATTTTCAAGTTGGCGCAACAGTTCGAGTCCGCTCATTTCCGGCATGTCGATATCGAGAAAAAGAATGTCTATTTGATGTTCCGACAGATAAGCCGCCGCATCGAACCCGTTATAACACTGGAATTCGAGCTTGAGATTTGGGTTCTGTCCGATGTAATTCTGCAACACGTAATGCGCCGCAGGTTCGTCGTCCACGATCATGCAACGGCGCACGGATGGCATGAGGCAACTTTTTTTAGCGGAAGTTCAAGCGAGACCGTGTAGCATTCCGGCTGTTGGTCCACCTCCATTTTATAATTATCCCCGTGAAGCAAATCGAGGCGTTCGCGGGTTTTTTGCAGGCCGATCTTGGTTGAAATCACCTGCTGTTTTTTCTGTGGTATCGAATTGCTGATTTTGGCGACGAGTTTCGAATCGACAATTTCCATTGAAATGGTGACGAAGCAATTTTCAACTGTTCCCGTTCCGTGCTTAAAGGCGTTTTCAACGAATACGATCAGCAGCATCGGAGGTATTTTATACGAATCGGAAGCCTTGATCTTGTCGTCGAATGCGATGTTGCATCTGTAACCGACGCGTTCTTTTTCCAACTGGATGTAGCTGTTGATAAATTCGAGTTCTTCCTCCAATGTGACCCACTGACGCGAATCGGATTCAATCTGGTAGCGGAGCAATTGCGATACTTTCATGATCAGATCCGGCGTGCGTTCCGGATGCTGCAAACTTGTTCCGTAAAGCGTATTGAACGTATTGAAAAGAAAATGCGGATTGAGTTGGCTTCTAAGCGATTGCAGTTGCAGTTCGTTGAACAACAACGCTTCATCCTGCTGTCTTTTTTGTTCCCGATAAAATTTGAACATGATGATCGGGCCTAAGATAATCACGAGGTTTGCGGTGACGCCGGCGGCCTGGTATAAAAAACCTTTGTTGTAACTCGGGCTTGAATTCGGGATTTTAGCGAGTACGTAATTGGCATATTCGTGTATGCCGAATGAAAAAAGCAGGATCAGTACGATCGTTCCGCCTATATATTCAAATGGCATCCGTTTGACCAACAGCGTCGGCAACAGTAAAAAACGATTCGTCTGTGCATGGATGTACAAAATCAGGAAATAACCAAAAGCGCCCGCCAATGCTAAGGCAGATCTGTGATGAACCCAATCGTATTTGAGCAAATGGATTGTCATTACGAATAGAAAAACCGCGGTTTCCTGACCGTATTTACTCGCTAAAATAGATTTAACACGCTGCTCCATCGGGGCAAAGGTCGTGATTTTTGTTTTCTTTAATAGTTTCAAATGACGAATGCATTTTGTCATTTAATAGGCTGTAAGCTAAGTTTCAATGAAAAGGGCAAAGTACTTTTGTACCCGACATTGAGAAAATCCCTTTTTATGCCCAACTCACTCAAGTTACTCTTTTTGGCAATCCTGACGACTTCATTTGCCCAGGCCCAATTGCTTACTTTGCCCGATGCTGTGGCCACAGGAATAAAGAACTACCCGAATATCAAGGCGAAGGAAAACTACAACAAAGCTTCGGCTGAAACCGTCGGCCAGGCAAAACGCGATTATCTGCCGAATGTTGTCCTCGTAGGCCAGCAGGATTACGGAACGGTCAACGGACAGAACGGCCCGCTTTACGGCTATGGCGGTTATGGAGTCGCCTCTTCCGGATTGCCGCTCGACCACCAGAACTGGAATGCCGCTTTCGGGGCTTTGTACCTGGCGAACGTCAACTGGGAATTCTTCACTTTCGGTCGGTACAAAAACCGGATTCTTCTGGCAAAAGCCGATGAAGTCCGCACCAAAGCCGACCTGAACCAGGAAATCTTCCAGCACCAGATTCGCATTTCCGCGGCTTACCTGAACCTTTTGGCGAGCCAGCGATTGCTGCGTTCCCAAATCAAGAACCTTGAACGCGCGCAAGTGGTTTTAAATACTTCAGCTGCCCGCGTCCGGAACGGATTGTTGCCCGGGGTCGATTCGACCATGGCGAGCTCCGAAGTATCGCGTGCTAAAATAGACGTGAACCGTGTGCGTGATTTAGTCAAGGAACAAAACAACCGACTCGTCCAACTGATGGGCGTCGAAGTCCGGGATTATGCACTTGATACGTCTTTGGTTGCCCGCGTTCCCAAGAATGTGCTGACTATGGAACGGCCGTCCGATACCATAAATCCTATTTTGAAATTCTACAAAAGCCGCGTCGATTATGCCAACCGGCAGGAGAAACTTTTTAAGACCGGTTATTTTCCGTCTTTCAGTCTGTTCGGGGTTTATCAGACGAGAGCTTCGGGTTTCGATTCTTCTTACGCAACCGACCAGACGGCATTTACCCAGAATTATGTCGATGGCATCAGCCCCGACAGGCAGAATTATCTCGTCGGCGTCGGTGTGACCTGGAACCTGACCAATATTTTCCGGACATCGAAACAAGTGGCTTCACAAAAATTCGTGTCTGCGGGATTACAGGAAGAATACAATCTGGTCGACCAACAACTCAAGACACAGCTCGATGCCGCCGATGCCAAGATCCGGTATGCGATGGACAATTACAACGAATCGCCGCGACAGGTGCGTGCTGCCCAACAGGCGTATCTGCAACGGACGACCTTATATAAAAACGGGTTGACGAATCTTGTCGATGTGACCCAGACGTTGTATGCGCTCAATCGTGCCGAAACGGACCGCGATGTCATTTATACCAACGTCTGGCAATCGCTTTTGCTCAAAGCATCGGCCGCCGGAGACTTTAACCTGTTCCTGAACGAATTCTGATATAAGCCATGAATCTGATTAAATTTGCACTTCGCAAACCTATTTCCATTATCGTTCTCGTCGCCGGATTGTTCTTCTTCGGGATTGGTGCGGTAAAAGACATCAAAGTAGATATTTTACCGCAGATGAACCTGCCGGTCATTTATATTGCGCACCCTTTTGGCGGTTACACACCGGACCAAATGGAGGCGTACTATGCCAAGAACTACATCAATATCCTGCTTTTCGCCAACGGGATCAAATCTATCGAGACCAAGAATATCCAGGGTTTGATGCTGATGAAACTCACGTATTACCCGGGAACGAACATGGCCCAGGCCGCATCTGAACTCTCGGCCTTATCGAACCGGATACAAGCCATTTTTCCACCGGGTTCGCAACCGCCGTTCGTAATACGTTTTGACGCTTCGTCACTTCCGGTAGGGCAATTGGTGTTAAGCAGCCCGACACGGTCGAACAACGAATTGCAGGATATGGCCAACATCTATGTCCGTGCGTCGTTTACTTCGATTCCGGGATTGCTGTCGCCGGCACCGAATGGAGGAAGCCCGCGTACAATCGAGGTAAACGTAGATCCGGATTTGTTGCGGTCGCACAATCTTACCGCAGACCAGATTGTCGAAGCCATCCGCGTCAACAACCAGACCGCACCTCCGGGCAACGTACGTGTCGGGGACAAAAATTACCTGATGCCGACGAATTATACAATCCGTGACATCAAGGATTTCGAGAAGATTCCACTGTTCAAGAACAATGTCCAGAACTTATATCTGGGCGATGTGGCCAAAGTGAAAGACGGGGCAGACATCGTGGCCGGTTATGCACTCATCAACGGAAAACGTTCGGTGTATATGAACATCGCAAAAAGCGCCGATGCATCGACGTGGGACGTGGTGAACAATCTTAAAGCCGCGTTGCCCAGAATCCAGAGTACGTTGCCGGAAGACGTGAAATTGTCATATGAATTCGACCAATCGGTTTACGTAATCAACTCGGTCAAAAGCTTGATTACCGAAGGTGTGATCGGGGCGATACTGACCGGATTGATGGTATTGCTTTTTTTGGGCGACCGCCGTGCTGCCTTGATCGTAATTTTGACGATTCCGATTTCAATCATTTCCGGTGTCTTGTTTCTCAAATTGTTTGGCTTTACGGTCAACCTGATGACGCTTTCAGGGCTTGCTCTTGCGATTGGTATTTTGGTCGATGAAAGTACGGTGACGATTGAAAACATACACCAGCATTTCGATATGGGCAAACCGAAAGCCCTCGCCATTTGGGATGCGTGTAAGGAAATCGCCCTTCCGAAATTACTCATCCTGCTTTGTATCCTCGCTGTTTTTGCGCCGGCTTTTACCATGAGCGGAATCCCGGGGTCGCTGTTTTTACCATTGGCTTCCGCGATTGGCTTCTCGATGATCATCTCGTTCCTGCTTTCGCAGACGTTCGTTCCGGTCATGGCCAACTGGCTTATGAAACCGCATGTGCATCCTGAAAAAACAGATGCCGAAGATTTCGACCACGACGGAAAGGTCACGCGTTTCGAGAAATTCCGCGCGCGCTTCATTCGTTTTTTGGACAGATTGTTCACGGTAAGAAAACCGGTGACTCTGATTTACCTGATCGGGGTTACGGCTTTAGCGGTGGTCTGCATCACTTCAATCGGGCAGGACGTATTTCCCAAAGTCAATTCGAGCCAGTTCCAGTTGCGCATGCGCGCGCCTGCCGGGACACGTGTCGAACGGACGGAAGAGCAGGCTAAAATCGTCCTTAATGAAATCAATAAGATTGTCGGAAAAGACCATGTCAGCATCACATCGGCTTACGTCGGACAACACCCGTCATTGTTTTCCATCAACCCGATTTATTTGTTTACGGCCGGGCCACATGAAGCCGTTTTCCAGGTGGCGTTCAAGGACAATGAACTCGACCTTGACGCATTCAAGGATGAACTTCGCAGCCATATGTCGAAATTATTGCCCAATGTAAAACTGTCGTTTGAACCGATTGAATTGACCGACAAAGTATTAAGCCAGGGTGCTACGACGCCAATCGAGATCCGTGTGTCGGGCAAGGCCAAAAAACTCAACGAACAATATGCGCAGAAGCTCGTCGATAAACTCAAAGAAACTTCGTATTTCCGCGATGTACAGATTGCACAACCCGTGAATTATCCGGCGCTCAACGTCAATATCGACCGTGTGCGTGCGGCCCAGATCGGGGTCGATGTAAGTGACATTTCACGTTCGCTGGTAGCTTCGACATCGTCTTCCAGATACACCGAAAAGAACAACTGGATCGATGAAAAATCGGGGCAATCCTACAGCGTCCAGGTCCAGGTTCCTTTAGATAAGATGCGGACGGAAAACGACATCAATGAAATTCCGGTGCTACGCAACCAGTCGCGTCCGGTTTTGGGCGATGTCGCTACGGTTTATCCGGGAACGACACACGGGGAAAATGACAATATGGGCGCTATTCCATATGTGTCGGTAACTGCTAACATCAGCAAAAAAGATTTGGGAACTGCGGTGAAACAAGTCCGCAAAGACATCGATTCGTTAGGTGAATTGCCACGCGGATTGTTCGTCGAGCCCTTCGGGATGGGAACCGTTTTGGAAGATACGATGAACAGCCTGCAGTCAGGTCTTTTGGTAGCGGTTATCGTGATTTTCCTCATGCTGTCTGCCAATTTCCAGTCGTTCAAAGTATCTGCAGTAGTGCTTACGACAGTTCCGGCCGTGGTTTTGGGATCGCTGTTGATGCTGTTCCTCACCGGATCTACGCTGAACCTGCAGTCGTATATGGGAATCATCATGTCTGTTGGGGTTTCGATTGCGAACGCCGTACTTTTAGTCACGAATGCCGAACATCTGCGACTGCAAAGCGGAAATGCGATTGAGGCCGCACGTGAAGCCGCATCTGTCCGACTCAGGCCCATCATCATGACCAGTATCGCGATGATTATGGGGATGTTGCCAATGGCTATCGGACACGGAGAAGGAGGCGACCAGGTTTCCCCACTCGGACGCGCCGTAATTGGTGGATTGTTGTTTTCGACATTCGCCGTATTGGTTATCCTTCCGCTCATTTTTGCCTGGGTCCAGGGTAATGCCACGACACAATCTGTATCGCTTGATCCTGAAGATGAGCAAAGTAAATTTTATGTTGCACCGAACACTATCCACTCATGAAAAATAAGTTCCTGATTGTAATCGCTTCGGCACTTGTTGTTGCCTGCGGAAAAAAAGAAGAAGAAAACAAACCGGCTGCCGATGCACCTATGCCTGCATTGGAAACAGTCGCCGTCACCAAGGAGAAATTCTCGACGGAAATGCGCGTCCCGGCGGAATTGACGGGTTTCAAGCAAGTCGATATTTATGCCAAGGTCACCGGTTTTGTAAAGGAACTTAAGGTAGATATTGGATCCGAAGTAAAAGAAGGCCAGTTACTCATTGTACTCGAAGCGCCCGAAATAAGTTCACAACTCTCAGCTGCAGAATCGCGTTACAAATCGCTCGAAGCCGTTTACATTGCCAGCAAAGGAACTTACAACCGGCTGTTTGAGACAAGTAAGGTCGAAGGAACGATCTCCAAAAACGAACTCGAACTCGCCGATGCCAAAAAGAACTCAGATTACGCTCAGTTCCAGGCCGCAAAAGCATCATACGCCGAAGTCCAGAATTACAGGAATTACCTTCAGATCCGTGCCCCTTTTACAGGTGTTGTGTCTGCGAGGAATATCAATTTAGGCGCTTATGTGGGGCCAAGCGGAAAAGGTTCGGATTTGCCGATGGTCACGATCCAACAGCAAGACAAGCTGCGTCTTTCTGTTTTTGTGCCGGAACAATTCTCGGGTTACCTGAAAGATGGGGATGCATTGAAATTCCAGGTAAAATCGTTGCCGGGACAAGAATTCGATGCGAAGATTGCACGTATGTCCGGTGCCTTGGATGCCAGATTGCGTTCGGAAAGAGTCGAAATGGATGTCATCAACAAAGCCAATCTTAAACCCGGAATGATTGCAGAAGTCGTGCTTCCGCTCAATGCGCCGGACAGTACTATGGTAGTTCCCAAAAGTGCTGTGGTTACCTCAAGCGAAGGCGTTTATGTGTTGCTTGCCGATAATGGTTTGACCAAACGTGTAGATGTCCAGAAAGGCCGTGAGCTTGAAGACAAAGTCGAAATTTTCGGCGATTTGCCAAAGGGCGCCCAGGTTGTTAAACTTGGTTCAGAAGAAATAAAGGACGGAACCCCGTTGAAATAAAAAAACGCGACAAGTACTTGTCGCGTTTTTGCTTTAAAAGATTTTCGTTTACTTAGAAACCTTGTCAGCTGCTTTTGTTACTGCTTTTCCAGTAGCATCAGCGCCTTTTTTGACACCTTTGGCTGTAGCATCGGCTCCTTTTTTGACGCCTTTTGCAGTGGCATCGGCACCTTTCTTAATTCCTTTCTCGGTTTTGTCGGCAGCTTTGTCGACTTTTTGTTTTGGTGTTTCCTGTGCCATGGCTCCAATTGTGAAAAGGAAGGCGACGGCTAAAATTGCATTTTTCATGTGATGTCTGTTACTAATTATCAATTGATTTTGATATGATAAAGTAACGCTGAAAACAGAATCATATTTGCAAATATTCTATTAAAATTTCAGGATCCACGAAATAAAAAAGCCCGCTGTATGAGCGGGCGAATTACTTTATTTAGTCGGTTCCGGAGGCGGTGCCTGAAGCAATGCCGGAACATCATTCTTTGGTGCGTTGTTGTCGGTTCGGGTAATTTTTACTTTTCCTTCACCACCAGTTACTTGACCGTCTGAATTTATCGAAATTGGAGCAGATGTCGTGCTTCCGGCAGCTTTCTGTCCTGTTCCCGGAGGGCTGTTCAATGGTGCGCCTACTGCAATGTCACATCTGTGTCCCGGCTGTCCGTGGGCCGGATTCATTCCCGGAGCGACTTTTTGGGCCGGAGCCTGTGTGACTTTATAGCTTCCGTTTTGTCCCACGACCTGTCCGTTTGCATTGATGGTCATCGGCTGGCTTGTTGCCTGTGCCGGTTTTGTCTGTATTGGCTGGCTCAAAGGTGTTCCGACTGCGATATCACATCTGTGGCCCGGCTGTCCGTGTGGCGGATTCATTCCCGGAGCGGTAACAGCTTGCGGTTGTGCCTGAACCTGTTGCGGTGTCGGTGTGACTGGAGTCTGAGCATTTGTGGCTGCCAGAGGAATCGAACTTTCCTGTGGTTCCAGATCTTTTTTGCAGGCGACGAAAAGTACCGATATTCCTATCGCCAAAAAGGTATATGTTTTCATAAAAAGCAATTGATTTTCCAAATATAACAGTTTGGATTCCTTAAGCGTCGCATCTGTTGTTAAAAAAACGCCCGTAATTGCACGCTTCCGGTATGTATCGCTTTTGAAGTTTCACTTTTTCGGCCCTGATAATTGACATTGACATCAAGATATTGCGTCAGGTTCTTTTGCAACAGGAAACGCCACGTTAAATTCTGCCCTGCCTGAAGCCCTTCGAGCATTTGATAGGCGACGGGTGAAAGCGAATCCCCGTCGAACTTATTCTTGTACAACGAAAACTCTCCGTTGGCTGAAAACTTCTTTTCGCCCGTATAGGAAAACGAAGTTCCGAAACGGTCTTGTCCGAGAGATTCTTTATCATTTATCTCATTGTCCTTTTGCTGCCTTTCGTAAAAAATATCCCAGCTCGCATTTTTCGAGAACAAATACGATATTTTGGGAGAGAACTGATAGCCGTCGATTTCATAATTACGGGCTTCATAATTCTCAGATTCTGCTGTAGTGAAAATGGTTTTGCCGTTCATGGAGAACAACCAGGTTTTGGCCACGAGATGCGCGTATTGGAACTGATGCGAACGTGACGTATTCTCAATGGCGCCGACACTTAAAAGGCTTTTTGTATGGCTCGAAACATAGGTGTATGTCGTGGAATGCTTCTGCTTGCCGCGATTATAGAAAAGGCTGTTGCGGAAACTCTGGTTGAGCCCGAGAAGGCCATCGGAAGAAACGGAAAAAGGATCAAGGTCAAAGTTGTTCCCGTTCCGTTCAATCTTGCGTTCGGTCAGGTAAGAAATCTGGTCATAGAAATACGACATGAACTTCCTGAAACCTTTCTTGTTCTGCCATTGCCCGAAATTGAATGTGCCGGAAGCCGAGAACCGATTCTGGTGCGTGCGTAGAAAAATCTGGTTCGGCAAAAAGACCCGCACATATTTGGCCAGGTCCGGATAAGGCGCGACTTCGAATTCCTCGAGTTCCTGAATGCCGTTCCCGTTGTAATCGTTCCAGGTATAAATGCCTTGGCCGGGTTCGACTTCGACATAGGTAAATTCCTGTTGGGCGATTGTTCCCGAAGTATTTTCATAAGAACCGGTAACTTGTATGAGTTGGTCGAAAAACCGATCGTTGTAGAGCAAACGCGAATTGAGCGACGGTTCGGTTTCCAAAGCCGGATCTTCGAATTTGAGGCTTCGGTAATTGACGAAAAGCGAAAGGTTCGTCTTGTCATTTGAAATAAGGCGCGATTTGAGGTAATAGGAATTTGATCGGTTGACACGCGACAAAAATCCGTTCTGCAAACTGTCGTTGGTTCGGTTGAGGTAGCCGATTTCGACGAAAACCCTGGTGCTGTCCCCACGTCCGATGAATCCGCCAAACTCATTGTATTTCTGGCTCAGGGCCGATAATTGCCCGGTTGCATTGATACGTTCATGGTTGTCTTCTATCCTGTGGCTGCCTCCGACCCAATTCTTCCCGAACCGATACCTGAGCTGGAACGAATTTCTCAAAAAGGACGAATTCGAATAATCGGCGGTGCTGCTTAAGTAACTTCCGGAGTTGATGATATCCCACTTTTTGAGCTTGATTCTGGCATCGACGAGATGGCGCGACCCATTGAATCCGCCGCCGAAACCGAGGTTTTCAAATTGGTAACGCGCGGTTCCGCGATTGATATCGGTAAATGAAACACCGGAAACCAGATAGGATTGATCAAAAAGAGAGGCGGAATTGATGTTCGCCAGATTCCAGTCGCGGTCGAATTCGATGTTGAACAAACGTTCGATGGTCCGGAATTCCTTTTGGACAAACTGATATTGACCGTAAGCGTCGATGTTCCATTCCTTGCGTGTCAGCAAACGCTGTTTGGCGTTGATGCGTCCGGCAAGTCCACGGTTGTTGTCGTCCTGTATGTTGGAAAATAAATTAAGGTCGTTATTGCTGATGGCACCTTCAAAATCGATAAGCGTTTTTTCCGACGGATTGATCTTACCCATTATTGTCGCAATCTGCAATTTCACAGGTGCGATCAGTCGGATAATCGGTTCGTAATTGCCTTGGGGAATACCACCGATCGGGGCGACATATTCATAGATCTTACCGATTGCCGCCGTACTTGTCAGGACATAATTTCCCAGATTGTTTCCGAGCAATGTGAACCGGACGTTGTATAAAGTCTCTGTCTGGTCGTTCGAATATTCATAGACTTCGAGGCCGTTGACCAGGATTTTTCGGTAAAGGATTTTATTTTCCGAATAGGTGTCAACATAGGCAGATGGAGCCGTCATCAGGTTCGGATCGTCACCGGCATCGGCAAGAATCTGGGCTTGTTCAGGCGTGAGGTTTTGCTGAAGCGGCTGGTTCTTGACATCGTTTTCAGAATAGACATAGGTTCCGAGGCTCCATTTTTTTCGTTCGTGCATCACACCCGCATAGGTAACGAAGCGTGTGAAATTCCGGTCGGAGTATTGGTATTCGACGTTGATGCGCATCTCGGAAGTAATCGGAAACAAAGAGGTAAAGGTGATTTCACCGGCGTTGTAATCGATCACGTAATCTTCGCTTTCGCCTCGTTGCAAAAGAACGCCATTGACGTAAACCCGTTCCGAACCGGAAATCACAAGAATGTATAATTCTCCGTTTGGGCCACGCAGTTTGTATGGGCCCTGGTTTCCTTCCTGTCCGGTGAACTGGCTTCGTGCATATTGACCTCTGACCAAACCGACAGCGGCATTCGCAAAGGTTTTGTTGCCTTCTTTGCCAAACTCGAAGGCCGTTGAAATTCCCTGGACTTTTTTGTTGAAATTGAGGAAACGCGATTTTCTGTTTTCGAGGAATAAGTCGCCGGCGCGGATTTTCCATTTATCGCTGAACAATTCAATGAAAATCTGGTCGAATTCGTCGAGTTTTTGCGAATAACCGCCTTCCTGAAGCGGAACATTCGAGTCCTGGATAGAGGCGCGAAGGCTTACTTTGTCTGATATTTTGCCGACGATTTGAAGATCAAGGGCGGAATTCGTTACGGCATTTTGGTTGTTCCCGACGGTGATTCCGCGCGTGATGCTTCCGGATGTGTTCAGGCCTTCGAACGGGACGAATGGTTTGCGCGCCGCTTCTTTGACCTGATACAGATTCCCGTTTTCATTACTTACAACGCGCGAAGGATCATAAACGCTGTACGTTTTAGTGAGGTAATCTGGATATTTTTGATATGAAACCGTCAGGCTGTCCTGAGTTAGATTCGATTGCATGACAACAATCCCTTTTGCAAAATCGACTTTGTAAAAACTGCTGTCCAGCAGCTTTCCATTGGGGTCGCGAAGCTCGAAACGTTCGGGATTGATGCTGAAATTTTCAAGTCGTATCGTGTCTCTTTCCGGTTTTACCTTTTTGCTGATGTAACCTGACGGTGTCTGCTGTGCCCATAACAGGCAAGGCAGGATCGCAAGCAGGATCAGGAGCAACTTTTTCGGCATAGCAATAGAAACGGATAAAGACCAAATGTAGTGTGTTTGCGGGGATTGGGAAAAGGAGGGTTTGTGTTGTTGAGGAGTCTGGTTTTTTTGGAGTTTTAGACATAACAAGTTTTCAAAACTTGTTATGTCTAAAGTCAAGAGAAAAATCGATTTTGAATTACATTTTTTCTGCCTATTTTGTTAATTAACATAATCACGAAAAGTGGCAAAACAGTAGCTTTGCCAAAACTCAGATATGATTATCCGAACCGGAACGGCCCACGATATGCCGTCTATCTTAAAACTCATAAAGGAACTCGCCACTTTTGAACGCGAGCCAGATGCCGTGGTCGTTACCGTTGACGATTTAATCCGTGACGGCTTTGGTGAAAATGCGTTATTCCATACTTTTGTGGCCGAAACCGATTCAGGGATTATCGGCATGGCGCTTTATTACTACCGCTATTCGACTTGGAAAGGCAAGACGATCCACCTGGAAGATTTGATAGTCACCGAATCTGCGCGTGGCACTGGAGCCGGTTCAGCTTTGTATAAAGCAGTAATAAACCAAGGCAAAAGAGATAAAGTTTGTCGGATTGAGTGGAACGTGCTTGATTGGAATACGCCGGCAATTGATTTTTATGAAAAGTCTGGTGCAAAAATCATTGCCGATTGGCGTGTGGTCCACATGGACGAAAAGGTAATCCTGGAATTTACGGCCTAGCCCGGATTTTAGCGGATAGCCCACAGCAGAGACGGCCTGGTTTTCACCAAACGGGCAGCGACCAACGGAAGCTCGCCTGTTGCCGATGAAAACCTGCCGGAAATGCGAGGACTTGAAGCGGAAGCCGGAACCAGCTCCTGAAAAAATAATAACATTATTGGTCATAGCACAAGTCATTTGACTTTCAACTTTCGACCATCTATTAAACTATGAAAATCTACAAATTCGGCGGGGCTTCCGTCAAAGATGCGGCAGGAATCCGCAACGTATACGAGGTATTGCAACAAGCAGGTTATGAGGACGTTCTGCTCGTGGTTTCTGCCATGGGAAAAACGACGAATGCTTTGGAAGTGGTCATAAAAAACTACTTTGAAAAGTCGCGCCAATTGCAGGAGTCGCTCCAGGACGTCAAGAAATACCACATTGAGATCCTGCTGGATTTGTTCGATAATGGAGACCATGATGTGTTTGCCGATGTGAACCGCCATTTTTCGGACATGGAGTATTTCCTGTCGCACAACAAATCACCGAACTATAATTTTGTTTACGACCAGATTGTGAGTTACGGGGAATTAGTTTCCACGGTGATCCTGTCGCATTATATGAATTTCAGGAACATTCCGACGAGTTGGATCGATGTCAGGAATTTTATAAAAACAGACAGTACGTACCGCGACGCTAATGTCGATTGGGATCAGACGCAAAAAAACATCTCGAAGAATCTCAAGAAAAAAGCACTCAACATCACGCAAGGGTTTTTGGGTTCCGATGAAAATAATTTTACGACCACTTTAGGACGTGAAGGTTCCGATTACACGGCCGCGATCTTTGCCTACTGCCTAAATGCCGAAAGCGTGACGATCTGGAAAGACGTTCCGGGTGTGATGAACGCCGATCCACGCTACTTTGAAAATGCGACGTTGCTGAACCAGATTTCGTATCGGGAGGCGATCGAGCTGGCTTTTTACGGGGCGACGGTCATACATCCGAAGACGCTTCAGCCGTTGCAGAGAAAAGAAATTCCGTTGTATGTGAAATCCTTTCTGAATCCATTATTGCCAGGAACATCGGTTTCGAAAGGTGCCGATTTGGACCCGCAATTGCCGTGCTTCATCGTTAAAAAAGACCAACTGCTTATTTCACTTTCATCGATAGATTTCTCGTTCATCATGGAAGAAAATATCAGCGAGATTTTTGCTTTGCTGCACAAATTCAAGATGAAAGTCCATTTGATCCAGAACTCGGCCATTTCATTTTCGGTCTGTGCCGATGATAAATTCGGGAATTTCCCTGAACTCAAGACGATTCTTTCCAAAAAATTCAAGGTTTCCTACAACGAAAATGTATCGCTTTATACCATTCGCCACTTTGATGACAAAGCGACTAAGATCGTAGAATCGGGGAAAGAAGTTTTGGTAAAACAGGTCAGCCGCGAGACTATCCAGATTGTGACTTTGTAGAAAATTTGAGTTAGGATTCTGTTATAATTCCGAATTGCTCTTGCCAGTCGTGAATTGATTTCTACTTTTGCAGCGAAATCGATTTCGTAATTATGGAACCCAGCAAAACCCTCGGTGAATTCATCATCGAAAAACAGGAAGAATTCAAATATTCGACAGGAGAATTATCACGCATCATCAACTCGATCCGGCTTGCGGCCAAGGTGGTCAACTATAAGGTAAACAAGGCCGGATTAGTCGATATCGTCGGTGCTGCGGGCGAAGTCAACATTCAGGGCGAAGATCAGCAAAAGCTCGATGTGTATGCGAATGAGGTCTTTATACAGACGCTGATCAACCGCGAAATTGCATGCGGAATCGCATCGGAAGAAAACGACGACTTTATCACTGTTTCCGGCAGTGACAACAGCCACAACAACAAATATGTGATCCTGATGGATCCGCTTGACGGTTCATCGAACATTGACGTCAATGTTCCGGTCGGGACTATTTTTTCGGTTTACAGACGCCTGACGCCAATCGGTTCGCCCGTAACGCTTGAGGATTTCCTGCAACCCGGAATCAACCAGGTTGCGGCCGGTTATGTAATTTACGGCACTTCGACGATGCTTGTTTACACCACGGGACATGGTGTCAATGGTTTTACGTTGAATCCGGCAATCGGGACATTCTATCTGTCGCATCCGAACATGAAATTTCGTGAAGACGGAAACATTTACTCCATCAATGAAGGCAATTACATCCACTTTCCGCAAGGCGTGAAGGATTATCTCAAGTATTGCCAAAAGGAAGAAGGCGACAGGCCGTATACGTCGAGGTATATTGGAAGTCTGGTTTCTGACATCCATCGGAATATGATCAAAGGCGGCATTTACATCTATCCGACAAGCACAAAATCTCCAAACGGAAAGCTGCGGTTGCTTTACGAATGCAATCCTATGGCATTTATTACGGAACAGGCCGGAGGAAAAGCTTCCGATGGGTATACGCGTATTCTCGAATTGGAACCCACCGAACTTCACGAGCGTGTCCCGTTTTTTTGCGGAAGTAAGAATATGGTCGAAAAGGCAGAAGAATTCATGTTATATGCAAATGAAGAATAGTTTTTACTTGTGATTTTCAACGTATTAAAATGGCTTCTTCTGGAGCCTTTTTTTTTACAGTTCGGGAAGGGTTGATTTTCAGTAAGTAGTGAATGTTGTCAACAATCTGGATTGCTTTTTTGTGGATAACCAAATACTTTTTATTTATATTTTCCTACAAAATATATTTATTTAATGCATTTCATCGATATTATTTGTATTTAATCGATTAGTTGACGTAATGTTGTCTTCCCCAAATGTACCACGTAAACTTAAACCTGCTTGGTTATGAAGACAAAGTTACTCTTACTCATCTCAGCCTTCTTTATGATGGCGACAATTATGGCCCAACCGGGTCAGCTTGACCTGACGTATAACCCAACCGGTGTTGGAGCTTATGGCGGAACTCCTCCTCCGGCAGCCTATCAGCCCAATGCGGAATGTATTGTCTACAAATCACGCATTTATACGAGTGGCCCGAATTTGAATAAAATCATTATCGTTGGCCGTTTTACGAGTTATAATGGCGTTGCCCGTAAATACATTGCCAGGCTTAATGCCGACGGGACACTTGATGCGAGTTTTAACAGCCCTGCATTTACGACCGGCTTTCTTTACACTACTGAGATTCTTCCGGATGGAAAAATCCTCGTTGCCGGAGACTTTACGGTTGGTGGCTATTCGAGTTTTGCCAGATTGAATTCAGACGGATCTGTAGATACGACTTTCAACCCCACGGCGAGCACGCTTAAAGGAGCCAACAACTGGGTTCTTGCCATAAATGTCCAGACTGACGGCCGTATTTTGATTGGCGGACAGTTTACACAATACAATGCCCTTACAGGAAAAAGACTTATCCGTCTGTTGGCAGATGGAACACCTGATCCGACTTTCACCGGAACCGGAACCGTAAATGATGCAGTCCGTACCATTTGCATGCAGGATGACAAAATTCTCGTCGGCGGATTCTTTACGGGTTATACCGGTTATGCCGGAAAAAATAAAATTGTTCGCTTGAATAGTGACGGATCTTATGACACGACTTTCAATGCCTCTGGAAACGGAGCAACCGGCGGAACAGCCGTGTTTGACATCAAATATGTCGATGGGAAGATTTTCGTCGGAGGTAAGTTCGACAATTTCAACGGTGTCAACAAACGTGCGATTGCGCGTTTGAATGCCGACGGTTCCCTGGATACAGCTTTCAATGTTGGAAACATTGGTGTGACCAATGCGGAATCCAATGCAGGAAGCGGTGCCGGTTATAACATCTTCTCTTTGTGTGTGCAACCCGATGGTAAAATTCTTATCGGAGGAAACTTCACACAATACAATGGTGAAAATATCCCTAAAGGAATTGCCCGTATCTATCAGGACGGAACCCGTGATTTGTCATTTGTGACAGGAACCGGATTTACAGGCGGAACATTGGTTTATGAAGGTAAATCTGTTGTTCGTGACATGGTGCTGCAGATTGATGGAAAAATCGTCGTAGGCGGTGACTTTACTCAGTACAACGGAATCAACCGTAGGATGTCTGCCCGTATCATTACCCGTGACTGTGATTCCTCTGTACAATATCAGGACGGAACCGGATGGGCAAATGGCGAACTTCCTACAAACAATACGCAGTTGGCGCTTATCTACAGCGGGACTTATACCATTCCATCCGGAACTCATTTGGTATGTTGTGATTTGCAGATCAATTCAGGGGCTATGCTTGTAGTAGCTTCCAACGCTTCGATCACGGTCAATGGAAACATCGTAAACAGCGGGAACTTTATAGTGGAAGACAAAGGAAGTTTAGTCCAGACAAATAACACAGCCACTTATACAGATTTTGGCGGAGGTGTTTTCCTTGCCAAAAGAAATACGACACCTGTCAAACGATATGATTATACGTATTGGTCGTCGCCTGTACAAAACATAAGCTTGTATACGGTTTCACCAAATACGCTGGCAGATAAATATTATAAATTCAATGCCCCAACAAGTGCCTGGCAGGTGATCATGAATGGTGCAGAAACCATGCAGGCAGCAAAAGGTTATATTATCCGTGCGCCTCAAACACATTCCATCACAACGCCGTCTGTGTTTACTGCATTGTTCAACGGAAGACCTAACAATGGGGTGATCAGTGCTGCAATCAATGCTTACGGAACCAACAAATGGAACCTTATCGGGAATCCTTATCCAAGTGGCATAGATATAAATGCTTTTCTTAATGATCCGGCAAATACTTCGATAGGAGGAACCATATACCTTTGGACACATAATACACCGCTTACCTATAATGGCCAGTATTACTTGTACACCAGTAACGACTATGCTACTTACAACCAATTGGGTTATGTAACTCCTGGAGGTTTCAGCCCGAGTACGTTTGATGGAAAAGTGGCGTCAGGACAAGGATTCTTTGTAGAAGCCCTTAACACGAACCAATTTGTGTATTTCAGGGATGCTATGCGTGTCTCAGGAAATAACAGCAATTCACAGTTCTTCCGTACTTCTGCAAATGCATCGGCGGAATCAACCGAAACAGCTATGCCAGCGGCCGCAGAAACATCTCGCTATTGGCTTAATATGACAAATGACCAGGGAGCGTTCAATCAAATGCTCGTAGGTTATATTGACGGTGCTACGACCGGCGTTGACCGCAATTTTGATGGACGTGCGCTGAGCGGGAATTACGTGAGCCTGTATTCACTTATCGATACTGATAAATTCACCATCCAAGGTCGTCCGACGCCATTCAAGGCAAACGATAAGGTGTCTTTGGGTTACAAAACAACCATTGCAGGAAGTTTCCAAATCAGCATTGCCCAAAAAGATGGCTTGTTCCTGGGAGATCAGTACATTTTCCTCAGAGATAAAACCACGAATTACATACACAACCTTACTGAATCCGCCTACACCTTTACATCGGGGATCGGCGAATTCAATGATCGTTTTGAAATCGTATATCAAAAGAAAACGGCTTCAATTGTAATTCCAGTTGGCCTGAATCCGGGTTCTATGTTAACCGCAGCGGTCAACGGAAATACCATTTCACTATTATCTGCCCGCAGCATGCAACAGGTTGAAGTATACGACATAAACGGTAAAAAATTGTTTGCCTCAAACAATATCCAGGCTTTGGAAACACAAATCACCAGTCTTGACAAAAGAAATTCAGTATTGATGCTTTACGTAACCATGGACAACGGCGAGCAGGTAACCCAAAAAGTGTTGTTTTAGAAAATAGAGTGTTGTTTTAAATTAGATTTTGTTTAGTTAGTTAGAAAGAAAAAGGTTGCCTTTATGAGAGGCAACCTTTTGATTTTATGGGTGTTGAACAATTTTTATTTGTTCATGTGCTGCATTTCATAAACAAATGTATCCAGATCTGCATCCATCACCAAAAGCGATAAAGCTTTGTCTACGATATAATGTACGTTACCCGGCGTAAAGCCTAAAGCGAGTGCGAAACGCGACAGTATTTCTTTTTGTTTTGGCCCTAAAACATGATCGGCGTAAACCATTCGCGACAAATCATACAGACGCTCCAAACGTTGGGTGTACAAATGAGGCGGGTTGATTGGGTATTTACGTGGGTTTTCAAGAATCTCATTAAATTCTTCCTTGCTGATTTCGAGTTGCACGGCAAGTTTATCAAGAAATAGTCTTTCTTCTTCGCTCAAATGGCCGTTTTCCATGGCTACACGAACAATAGAAGCAAAGTGACCCTTGTTCCTGCTTTGGAATCCGCTGTCGAAAAGATCGGAAATTGACATAGTATTTTGTTTAAAAATCGGCACAAATATACACGTATTTTACCAGTTGAGCCAACGTTCCGGCGACACAAAAAATACAGCGTCAAAAAGTAAATATAAATATCTCATGGCTCTATGAATCAAACCTCAAAAAACACTAAGTTTACACCGGAAATTCTAGGGTTGGATGTCAGATTTTTTGGTGTTTGTCGAAACCGGTTTACGTCATGTTTTAGACGTTCGAGGCTACGACCATATTCTTTTTCTTATCGCACTTACATTGCCATATTCGCTTGCTGACTGGAAGAAATTGCTCGTACAGGTTTCCATCTTTACTTTAGGACATTCGGTTTCTTTGATGCTCGCGGGTTTTGGTTTGATTTCGGCACCGATTTCATTCGTGGAATTCCTGATTCCAGTTACGATAATCGCAACAGCAATTTACCGGATTGCCAAACCTTCAGATGCCGCGAATTCACTGACATCCTGGATTACATTAGGTTTCGGTTTCATCCACGGCCTTGGGTTTTCGAATTATTTCAATGCGATTTTGATGGGAAGCCCTTCGGATAAAGTCGTTCCCTTAGTGTCATTTGCGTTGGGAATCGAACTGGCACAGCTTGTAATTGTTGCCGTATTATTGACATTGGAATTCGCTTCAAGAAAAGGATTCAAATGCAATAGACGCGATTTCAATATTGTTGCTGCCTCGATGGTAATCGGGATTGCATTGCCGATTTTAGCCGATACGGCATCGGAACTTATAAAAAACTAAATGGAATACAATAAAATATACAAATACGATCGCGCTTACCTCCGCATTGCCCGCGAATGGGGACAGCTATCGTATTGCAACAGAAAAAAAGTCGGGGCAATTATCGTCAAGGACAGAATGATCATTTCCGACGGATACAACGGAACACCATCGGGCTTTGAAAACAATTGTGAAGATGCAGATGCGTTGACCTTGTGGTATGTATTGCACGCCGAAGCCAACGCTATCCTTAAAGTGGCCGCATCTACCCAAAGCTGTGAAGGCGCCACGCTTTACATTACGCTGTCGCCTTGTCGCGAATGCAGCAAACTGATCCATCAGGCCGGAATCAAACGCGTGGTGTATCAGGAATCATACAAGGATTTATCCGGAATTGAATTCTTGGAGAAAGCCGGCGTCGCGACCGAACATTTGCCTAATCTGGATCAATGAACAAAAACCTCAAATACCTGCCGATACTTTTATTTGCCACGCTGGCATTGGGCATCCTCATTGGCGGAATGCTGAATTTGGGGCGCAATAATTTCTCGGGAAAAACGGCAGCACAAAAAAACAAACTCGACCGGTTGCTGGATTTTATCGACCATGAATACGTGGAAAATGTCAATACAGATTCCATTGTCGACCTCACCGTAAACAACATTCTGTCGAATCTCGATCCGCATTCGGTGTATTTGCCAAAGGACGAACAGGAAGTCGCGGCCCAGACCATGAAAGGTGATTTTGTTGGAATCGGTGTCAATTTCTATATGTACCGGGATTCGGTGGCCGTGATCATGCCGGTCAAGAACGGTCCGTCGGACAAAGCCGGAATCCAGCCTGGTGACCGTATTTTGTATGCCGGGAACAAAAAGCTTTTCGGGCGCAAATTGCCAAATGACAGCCTGTTTTCTGCCCTAAAGGGAAATCCTGGTTCAGATGTCGAACTTACCGTTTTTAGAAAAAGCGACCACAAAACCTTCAAGGTCAATGTAAAGCGCGGAACCGTCCCGATCAAAAGTGTAGATGTGGCCGTAATGCTCAACGCGACCACAGGTTATATAAAGATCAACCGTTTTGCCGAAACGACATACGATGAATTCAAATCGGCTTTTGCCAAACTCAGGCAGTCGGGCATGCGTGAAATGGTCATCGACCTGCGGGACAACGGCGGCGGCTACCTGGAAATGGCTGTGGAAATTGCCGATGATTTATTAAAGGACGGACAGCTTATCGTCTTTACAAAAAACAAAAAAGGCCGTATCGACAAGACGTTCGCAACCGGAAACGGCAGTTTCGAGAATGGGAAAGTGACAATCCTGGTCAATGAAAACAGTGCCTCGGCAAGTGAAATCCTTGCAGGTGCCATCCAGGATAACGACCGTGGAAATATCGTTGGCCGTCGTTCTTTCGGGAAAGGGTTGGTGCAACGTGAAATGGGCTTTGATGACGGATCTGCGGTGCGGTTGACTATTGCCAAGTATTACACGCCGACAGGAAGATCAATCCAGAAACCATACGATCACGGAAACGAGGAATATTTCAAGGAATTCGACCATCGTTTTGAAAGCGGCGAATTATACGAAAAAGACAGTATCCACGTAGCCGATAGCCTCAAATTCAAAACTCCGAAAGGCAAAATTGTCTACGGCGGCGGCGGAATCGTGCCAGATGTTTTCGTTCCTCTTGAAGTCGAACACGGAAGCGAAGGAATCGTCTACCTCATGCAATCAGGAGCCGTCAGTTATTTTGTATTCGAGCAGCTGGACGGCAGACGAAATGAATTCCGCGGTATGGCATTTCCGCAGTTTTTACAGGTAATGGATAAAACGGATTTGTACTATAACAATTTCCGCGATTATGTACAGAAGAACGGCCTTGACCTTGAATTCGACAATAACAAAGCATTGGTCAAAAAGTATATTACTGCAGAATTCGCCCGACAATTATACGGAGATGACAGGTATTACGATATTGTATTGCAGACAGACCCGATGATCAAAGCGGCTTTGAAGAACTGAGGAAACTAGCGTTTGTCGTGGCTTTGCGACTGGATTCCGTTGTTGAATAAGGTCAGCAAATCTGTTCCCACGGCAGCTCCGCTTCCGGCCGCGATTGACAGTTGGCTTCTCCAGCCGGCGAGTGTTCCGGCGACGTAGATTCCATCGGCCACTTTATGGTCTTCGTTTTTAAGCTGTATGCGATGTTTTTCCGGAATCGCCTTTTTATGTGGTTCGATGTAATCTGTCAAACCTTCGATCGCAAACGTATTGCTGAATCCGATGGCGACAACAATGTTCGCTGCCTGATATTCGGCTTTGTTGGTGGTTACGGTGAAATTCGGGTAGGATCCGTCCACGCGCAACACTTTTTCCCCTTCTATGATTTCAACTGACGGATACGTCGTCCGGACTTGTTCCAGCGTAGATTCGAGCAAATCGCTTCCCCAGGTTCCGGCTTTGATTCCATAGGCATTATTGAAAAGTGCTTCCTGAAGGTTGGAGGATTTCTGGTGGGCGATGATACCAATCCGTCTGCCCGACATATACGGTTTGCTATGTGCCGATCCAAGAATCATGGCACACGAAACGCCGGCAACGCCACCGCCAATTACGAGTATGTCGAACATTAGTGGTTACGGGTTTTATGTTCGATGAGCTTTGACATCCGGAAAATAATCAGGATGCATAACGCACAAAAAGCAGCTACGATACCAATAAGTCCTACAAGGCTGTCTCCTTCGAATAAATTATTGTAATCGAGCAAAGTAACGTTGAAGATTATTAAAGCGACGGTCATTACGACCAGAATGGAAGTGAATATTTTCATTATTGGGATGAAATATTTTAGGGCAAAAATACCCAAATATGCATTTAAACGAACAGGCCTTTAACGTTTGCTGCAAATAATTTAACAGCGATGGCAAGCAGTATCACGCCGAATACTTTCCGGATCACGTTAAGCCCACTTTCACCCAGCGCGCGCTCAATTTTACCCGACAATTTCAACACACCGTATACAAGTATTACATTGAGGATTATGGCTACAAGAATGTTATTCGACTGATATTGAGATCTTAATGAAATCAACGTAGTAACGGTTCCGGCGCCGGCAATAAGCGGAAAAGCAAGTGGGACGATAGATGCGGACGAAGGTTCGGTGTCGCGATACAGTTTTATTCCGAGGATCATTTCCAACGCGATGAAAAACAAAATCAAAGATCCGGCAACGGCAAACGAACTCACATCTATCCCGATAAGTTTCAAAAGCTGGTCGCCCGCATACAGGAATACAATCATGATGGCGCAGGCAACGAGAGATGCTTTTTCCGATTCGATCTGCCCGAATTTACTGCGCAGATCAACGATAATTGGAATGGTCCCGACAATATCGATTACTGCAAAAAGCACCATGGTTACGGTTAATATTTCCTTGAAATCCAACATTGTTTCTGTCTTTTATTGAGCGTGCAAAAGTACGGCTTACCTAAAGGAATTAAACTTAACAAGCCGTTAATTTTTCAGAACCTATTTTCTGCTATTTAAAGTACCTTTGCCGTATGTTCCAACTTGGTAAAACCATAGTATCCGAAGAAATCCTCAAAAACGAATTCGTCTGTAATCTCACGGCCTGTCATGGCGCTTGTTGTGTTGACGGAGATGCAGGTGCGCCTTTGCTCGAATCAGAAACAACCATCCTTGAAGAAATCTACCAAAAGGTAAAACCTTTTTTACGACCGGAAGGAATTGCAGCCATTGAAGAGCAGGGAACGTGGGTCATTGGAACAGACGGAACGTTGGAAACGCCGCTCATCGACAACAAAGACTGCGCTTACGTGATTTTTGACGGAAAAACGGCTCTTTGCGGCATCGAACAAGCCTATAGCCAAGGCGAAGTAAGTTGGAAAAAGCCGGTTTCATGTCACCTGTATCCAATACGCGTAAAAGATTTTTCTGAATTCGCAGCCGTCAATTACGACGAATGGGAAATCTGCGATCCGGCTTGTTCACTGGGAAAAGAACTCGAAGTTCCGGTTTACAAATTCGTGAAAGAAGCTTTGATACGCCGGTTTGGTGAAAACTGGTATTCCGAACTTGAAAAGGTGGCCGAAGACTTCAAATCGGGAAAATAATTTCAATTTCAAGTATTGTTAATCGTTTGGTAAAACAAAAATCGGCTAAGTTTTAAAAAGACATAGTACCTTGCGCCGGTTTTAATCGATTGTAAATGACCTGTACTTTATATTCCCGTCTGAGTTTTTTGGTGTGCTTTTTTGTTTTTGTGCTTGGTGTGCAAAAGTCTGGAGCCCAGTGTTTTCAAATAGAAAGTATTCTTGTTGATGCCTGCGGGACACAAGAAGGGCTAAACGAAATGGTCCGTTTCCGGATTGGAAGTACAGATCAGAATACCTCGAACCTTGGCGTAGTCTGGCCGAATAATCCGTTCCAGGGATTGATACAGGATGCTTCCACGGCAGCAAAAGTGGCTACGATAAACTCGGATATTCTCGACGCGGGCGGATGCGGTCAATTGCTTGAGCCTGTCAATGGCGTACTTCCGGCTAATGCATTGGTGATTTTGTGTACGAGTCATTTGCTCGATACGAGCCTGAACGATTTTGGCCCCATAACTGAAAATATCTACATCATTTTCCAGAACAATTCGACTGTAACCGGCGGGCATTTCGCCAATTCGGGAACAGGTCTGCGTACGCTGACTATATCTTTTGGAGCGGGTTGTATTGATACGGTTACTTATGACCGTGCCCTTTTGGTAAACACGAGCGGTGCCACGACGGCTGCAGATGGCGCCACGGTTTTATTTTCAGACGACAACCAACCGACATATATAAACAACGGTTGTTCGGCTCCGGTTCCTTTATTTACGGCCGATGCCGGAAACGCAGTCAATGGTTGCGCAGGAGCTTCGGTTTCACTTTCGGGTAGTGCGCAGGGCTATGATTCTGTTTTGTGGACTGCTCCTTCAGGGACTTTTTCAAACCCGGATTCGTTGACTACGACGTACACCGCCGCAGCTGATGCTACGGGCACAATCACCCTGACGCTGACAGCTACGAATATTTGTGGCGGAACCGTATCTGACACCGTTACATTCACCGTCCAGAATGGAGTCGTGCCGAATTTCCCGACGACGCTGGCAATCTGTCAAGGCTCGACAGCGCCTACGCTGAATACGACTTCCCCGAACGGCATCACCGGAACATGGAATCCATCGACTATAAATAATACAACAAGCGGAAATTACGTCTTCACGCCTAATCCGAACCAATGTGCATCGTCCGTGACCTTAGCTGTTACCGTGACGAACAGCATCACACCGGACTTTGCACCGACACTTACATTGTGCCAGGGAACGACTGCGCCTGCGTTGAACACGACCTCACCAAATGGAATTGTCGGAACCTGGAATCCATCAGCAATCAACAATACAACTAGTGGGAGTTACGTATTCACTCCGAATCCGAACCAATGTGCCGCGCCTGTTACGTTGGCGGTCACCGTGACGAACAGCATCACCCCGGACTTTGCACCGACACTTACGCTGTGCCAGGGAACGACGGCTCCGGCCTTGAATACGACCTCCCCGAATGGAATCGTCGGAACTTGGAATCCGTCAATAATCAATAACACAACTTCCGGAAATTACGTCTTCACCCCGAATCCGAACCAATGTGCCGCGCCTGTTACGTTGGCGGTCACCGTGACGAACAGCATCACACCGGATTTCGCTACGACATTGGTAATTTGCCAGGGAACGACGGCTCCAACTTTGAATACGACCTCCCCGAACGGAATCGTCGGAACCTGGAATCCGTCAATAATCAATAACACAACTTCCGGAAATTACGTCTTCACCCCGAATCCGAACCAATGTGCATCGGCAGTAAATCTGGCTGTTACCGTGACAAACAGTATTACTCCTGATTTCGCTCCGGCATTGGTAATTTGCCAGGGTTCGACAGCACCGGCCTTGAATACGACCTCCCCGAATGGAATCGTCGGAACCTGGAATCCGTCAATAATCAATAACACAACTTCCGGAAATTACGTCTTCACCCCGAATCCGAACCAATGTGCCGCGCCTGTTACTTTGGCTGTCACCGTGACGAACAGCATCACCCCGGATTTCGCTACGACATTGGTAATTTGCCAGGGAACGACGGCTCCAACTTTGAATACGACCTCCCCGAACGGAATCGTCGGAACCTGGAATCCATCGACTATCACTAATACGACTAGTGGAAATTACGTCTTTACTCCAAACCCAAACCAATGTGCTGTGCCAGTAACGTTGGAAGTTACTGTGACAGATGGAATCGTTCCTGACTTTGAAACCGCGTTTACCATTTGTCAGGATTCGGAGGTTTCGCCTTTGCCGACGACTTCACCAAACGGCATCACGGGAACCTGGAATCCATCGACTGTGAGTAATACATCGAGTGGCAGCTATGCTTTTACGCCAGATCCGAATCAATGTGCGGTTCCGATCACGCTTCAGGTGACTGTGGAAACGTTTGAAATCCAGACTTCGCAAGGTTGTGTTGGCGGACAATATTTAGTTCAGGCCGAAAGTCCTTCAAGTCAGGACGGTTATGTTTTTGTGTGGACCGATGGATCAGGAACAGTAGTGGGTAATGATTCAAGCCTTGATGTAAGTGATTTGTCCGATTCTTTCGGGTCTCCGATGGAATTCACACTTACGGTAACATCCCAAAATGGTTGTGCCCAGACAGAATCTGTAACAGTAAATGGTACTGCATGTACTATTCCAAAAGGCGTTTCCCCGAACGGCGACATGCTTAATGACACTTTTAATTTAAGCGGCATGAATGTATCTGAACTTAAAATCTTCAATAGATACGGTACAGAAGTATACAGCCGAAAAAATTACACTAACGAATGGTTTGGACAATCAAACTCAGGTACTGAATTGCCGGACGAAACATATTATTATTACATGACCACGACAACAGGTTCTGCCCGAACAGGTTGGGTGTATCTGATTCGTCAGCAATAACCTAAAATATATATTTAACTTACTGTTTATTAAATATTTAATAACTTGGGTTCTCTGTGGAATGACTTGAGTGCAAGTATTTTTGTGTGCTGTTTTTTTCAGCGTTTATAACAACGTATGAATTTGAATTTCCAAAATTTTTTTTTGTCTCAAAAGTGGATAACCGCCATTTTTGTTCTCTTATCCTTCTCAATAGGACAGGCGCAGATTTATCTTCATGATTTTGGTTCCACCGCCATTTCAACACATCCATATACGGTAAATCCGATGGTCCTTGATACGCATTTGTCAGGTTCATCATGGACTAATTCGGTTGGTATATGGAGCAGTAATACAGGTTCGACAGGAGAGGCAATCCGTCTTACAACCGCGACAAGCGCCACAATTACGCTTACTTTTTCGGTCGCGTCCAACTTTGCGGCAACTATAGATTCGTTCAGTTTCTGGTCTTTGCGAAGTAACCTCGGGCCACAGAACTGGAGCATGACTGTTAATGGAACTTCGGTTGGTTCAGGAACTACAGGAACTACAGGCGCCTCAACCGGAACTTTACCTGTTTCTACCGCCATTACGGGTTTGACAGGAACCGTAACGGTAGTCATTTCACTAAGCGGACAAACCGGGAACGGAACGTACCGCCTCGATGATTTCAGGCTTAACGGGTCTGTCGTATCGAATTGTACAGCGGCGACCATATCGACTATTTTTCCGCTGACAGGTCCTGAACATACGTTGGTTACCATCAGCGGAAGCGGTTTTATGGCAGGAACTACCGATGTGCTGTTCAACGGAATTGCATCTGTTTTTGAAGTGGTTTCCGATACAGAAATAAAGGCGTATGCACCCACTGGCGGAACTACGGGTTCTGTAAGTGTCATCACCAACGGGTGCGAAGGTTTTTCTTCCCAGACATTTACTGATATCGAATCTGTCGCAGTCCAGAACTACGCTTCAGACCTTTATATTTCGGAATTATATGATGCACAGGCGGGTGACGGAGGTGTGATTGAACTTTATAATGGGACGGCTTCGCCAATAGACCTGTCCGGTTATACAATCAGAAGATATGGAGATGTGGGTGGGCCGACTTTTTACACCATTATTCTCACGGGAATAATTATGCCCGGCGAAGTTTTCCTTATTGGGATCGGAAATGGAGTGACACCATGCTCTATTTCAGAAAATATGCATTACCCGACCGGTTTTAATTCCAATGATGAATTCGTATTATACAACGGCGCAACCATAATAGATGATGTCCATGCGCCGGTAAATGTAGGTTATTCCGTAATCCGGAATGTAACAGCAATTGGCCCGAATCCAGTATTCAATTCTGCTGATTGGAATACGAATACAACGGAAGATTGCAGCGACATTGGAATCCACAATGTTCCATCTGCAATTCCACAGATAGCGACCGCACCCGCAAGCGTCTCCGATTGTGCCGACGGATTGGTCGTTTTTTCAACCTCATTGCCAAATCCGGCCGGCTTTACGTATCAATGGAAATTACTAGATGCGTCCGGAAATTGGGTCAATATCACCAATGCAGCTCCTTTTTCGGGAGCAAATACCCCAACATTGACTATCAATCCGGCCGGAATAACTCTGGATAATGGACAGTTTTATTGTCAGATGATTTCTACGACAAGTACGGTTGTGAGCAATGCCGCCCAATTGGAACTCACACCGGCACAGGTAGCTGATTTCTCCACTTCGCTCATCTTGTGTAACGGCAGTACTGCGCCGGTTTTAAACAACATCTCTCCGAATGGAATCACGGGAAGCTGGTCGCCGGCCACTGTCAGCAACACCACTTCCGGCAATTATGTCTTCACGCCTGACGCTGGCCAATGTGCCTCTCCGGTGACATTGTCGGTTACGGTCACGAATTCCATCGTCCCTGATTTCGCTGCCATTCCGCCATTCTGTTCGGGTTCCTCCGTTCC
>NZ_JAAMPU010000103.1 GCF_012911565.1 Flavobacterium silvaticum
TAACGACTTAAGGTGGTTATTGCGGCGGGGCTCACCTCTTCCCATCCCGAACAGAGAAGTTAAGCCCGCCTGCGCAGATGGTACTGCAATTTGTGGGAGAGTATGTCGCTGCCTTTTTTTGAAAACCCTGTCCTTCGGACGGGGTTTTTTGTTTTGTGGTGGTTCGCTTGCGCCCGGTGCCGACACGAAGGCACGAAGGAGTTGTTTTGGACGTGTTTACGGAGGCGCCTGCGCAAGGGGATAAGACACAGCCCCCATGATTGGCTGATTTTGGTGAAACGGAAAGAACCCACTCTCCATTGAAAGGGAGGATCTGGGTGTTGCCAAAATGTGCTTGGGAATCGGAATGGCCACATCGGGCGGCTTACTTTTTGGGTCTTTGAAGAAAGGGAAGTTCTTTATGAAGTATGCGTGAGCGATGCGAGCGGCATCCCGCAGACGTAGCGCCCTGGTTTTGCCGGTTTGGCGGGGCGACCACCGGAAGCCACGCCGGGACGCTCCAAAACCCGGCGGAACGGCAAGGGATACAGCGGACAGCGCGACGGCGGCCGCGCAGCAGGTGGTTTTTGTGTGAAGGCCATGGCCGACGGCACGCCATAGATAAAAAAATATTTCAAGATCTACTTTTAGTTGGTTTACAGAGACGCAACCTTATGGACTTTGTGTTATCTGTGCTGGAAACCAATACCTATGAAACGAACTTTTTTACTTTCGCTCTTTGTATCTTACTGTTTGAGCAGCTGTATTTTTCCAATGGAAGGCGATGATGATTTTAATCCTCAGCCACAAAATTACGAAGCACAAATCATGTCTCGGGACATCTTCGAAAGTTCCGTACAGCTTTTACCGCCTCAGGGCATGGAAAAATCGGGTAAAATATACATTCAGGATGATCTGATGGTTGTCAATGACATCAATCGCGGTTTTCATTTTTACGATTATTCCAATCCGGCACAACCTGTAGAGATTGCCTTTCTCAATATTCCCGGCGCGACTGATATTGCCATTCGCAATTCCACAATCTATATCAACCAGGCAGTCGATTTAGTTACACTGGAGTACAATCAGGTAACAAATACTATTGCATTTAAAGATCGGGACCGCAATGTTTTTCCTCAAAAAATATCTCCCGATGCCAGCCAGGCCAATCCTACGGCCAATCAAATCATCATTAACTGGATTCCAATAAACTGATATATGAAAAAGTTATTCTTTAGTGCCGTATTAGTTCTGACGTTATTGGGTTGTTCGTCTGATTCCACAGAAAATTCCACTTCAAACGTTGATGGAATCGGTGGGTCGTTAGCCATTTTCGCCCTGAAAGGCAATTATTTATATACCGTGGATCATCAAAAGCTCAATATTTTTTCACTAATCGACCAGAATCATCCGGCGAAAGTCAACGAGATAAATGTCGGTTGGGATATTGAAACACTGTTCAGTTTTGAAGATAATCTGTATATCGGATCCAAAGAAGGAATGTACATCTATTCAATCGTACAACCTGAAAATCCTCAGTATCTTTCAAGTGCCCAACATTTGAGGTCATGTGATCCGGTTGTTGCGAATCAAACCCACAGCTTTGTGACGCTCCATTCAACATCGCGTTGCGGAGGGAGCTTGAATGTACTTCAGGTTTACGATACGCAGGATCCATCATCGCCAACCCTGATCCATCAAAGAAACCTTGTGTCTCCGCGTGGACTGGCTTTGTATCATAATTTCCTGATTGTTTGCGACGACGAAATAAAGATTTTCGATGTCAGCAATCCAGCCGAGCCAGTATTAGCCACATCCATCCAAAAAAATTGCTTTGACGTAATCGTAAAAGAAAATACGCTTTACGCAATCGGCGATGGAAGTCTGGCGCGGTATGAACTCAATCCGGATATGATTTCCAATGTATCACTTCAGAGCGAAATCACTTTTTGATCATATCCGAAATCGGTTTCCCGACAGCGGCGTTCGGTGTTGATATGTTGAGCAAATCACTCAAGGTTACGGCAATATCGCTAATGCTGACCGGAGCCGATGATGAACCGTTCTTTATTTTCCAGCCCAACCACAGCAGTGGCACATGGGTGTCATATGTCCAGCCGCTGCCGTGCGTTGTTCCTTCGTGGGCCGAATATTCACCTTCAAACCAACTCGGTTGCAACACAATCGCAATTTCACCGGAGCGGTTCGGATGAACTCCATTGAATAAACGCTGGCGGTTTTCATTGCCATTTGTCACCAATGCCTCCGGATTTGAAATATCCCAGACTTCCTGGACACCTGGTTGCGTTTTCAGATAAGTCCTCAAAGTTTCGATGATGGCGGCTTTATCCGCTTTTTTATCGGAAATGGTTTTGAGATTCAGGTAGACTTGCTGGCTTCCATAATCTTCTATCCAATCGGCTTTGCCAAATGTTGAAGAAACCACTTCATTCAATTTTTCTTTCAGGCCGTTTTCAGGAAAAAAACCTGATGGAATTCCATTGGCAACGAGATAATCTGGTGTTTGTCCGGCACCATGATCGGCAGAGAGAAAAACAAGTACGTTCTCCATACCGATATTTTTATCGATGTAATCAAAAAGGCGTTTGAGGTCGCGATCCAGGCGGGCGTACGTGTCCTGGATTTCGATTGAATTGATGCCGAATTGATGTCCTACGTAATCTGTAGAAGAAAAACTCAACGCCAGAAAGTCGGTGATATCATCTGCTCCGAGTTGCTCGTTTTTGATGGCTTCAAAGGCAAAATCGAGCGTGTAACTGTTCCCGAACGGTGTCTTCCGAAGCAATTCGTAACTTTCATCGGCTTTTATCTTAGGCAAATCATGTGGGAATTTATTTTCGGTTTCTTTAGTAAATGGTTTTCTGTAAGCCGATCCATTTGCAAGGCCCAGATTGTATTTTTCAATCGGCAACAATGTTTCCCATGGTTTTGACAGATAGGAATCCGGAACTTTCTTCGCGTTGAAATCCTTGACCCATTGTGGTAAATCCTTGGCATAATACGAACTGGTGACCATATTACCGGTTTTATTGTCGAACCAATACGCAGCTGTTGGCAAATGCCCGGCAGGCAAAACGCTTCCCCGGTCTTTAAGGCAAACGCCGACTACTTTGGATTGTTTGTTATTCGACAGCCGGAGTTCATCGGTAACCGTAGTCGCCAGCAAACTTCTCGGCGACATTTTACCCGTCGATGCTTCGGTTCCGACAGGCAACACATCGGGATCACTGACCACATAGCGCATTTTTCCCCAGCCGCGGTCGAACCAATCGTTGGCGACTATCCCGTTGTAGGCCGGAACGCTTCCGGTGTAAATGGCGGCGTGTCCCGGACCGGTTATCGTAGGTTGGTAATTATAGTTCGTGTTGCGGCAGTCGAAACCCTGTGAAAGGAATCTGCGGAAACCGCCTTCGCCGTAATATTGATCGAAGCGGTAGACAAAATCGGCCCGCATCTGATCGACTACAATACCAATGACAAGTTTTGGCTGGCGCGGCTGTTTTTGACAAAAAGACAAACTGGTCATCGACAAAAACACAGCTAGAAAGAAGGAGCGAAACATATAAGAAAATTTATCCCGAAGATACGCAACATCGGCTGAAACGGCCAGTTCTATTTTTTAGATAGATGATTTAAAGATTCGCTTCGGTCAAAAGGATTTAACTAATTCCTGTTTAGAAAAAATAGTGAACTAAAAATATAGCTTCGGGAAGATAAAGATTTAACAAAATGTACATTTTTTATGTACCCAGTTTTGTCGAAAATTTTGTAGGGCACACCATCGGCCCCTTCCCTGTGAAAAGTTACGCATTCCGCGACAAACCCGATTACATGAAAAATGTACAAAAAGTTAAAAAATGCAACCCAAGTGTTAGGTTGGCATATTCCAGAGTATTTAATCTCGCCAGTGCATGCTCTATTTCCTTGAAACATTTATCTGCTTTTCAATCACCCGCCAATCATAAAAGTGAAAAATCATCCCATTGCTCATCGCGACAAACATTCCTTTTGGGAATTGGCCACCGAGATTGACCGAAGTCGCATCGGCTCCGTCACATTCTATGGTAGATGTAGGAACTTCGGTAATCAAAGGATAATCTCCATTTGGCCCGCCGTTACGGTCAAAAACCATAAATGAATTGGCTTGCTGGTTTGAAACCAAAATGTATCCATCCGATGCATTTGTCTTATAAATGGCAATGCCTTCGTGGTCGCTTTTGAAACCTGTCTGGCCAAAAAAGGCAAGTTCTTCATTACCGGAAGTGGGATCTGCGGAATATTTGCGGATTCCGACAGTTTCATCACAATAATAAACCACGTTTTTTTCATTGTCTACAGCAATCGCTTCTATTTCCTTCAGGCCACTGTATTTTCCGAATTTACGCACGACATTGGCCGTTGCCGAACCACTTTTTCCATCGAGTTCGTACTGCCATAAATAACTTCCGCTCGGTCCGCTTTTCCTTCCGACGATGGCATAAATGGTTCCGTCGTTTTTGGTATACAAAGCAATTCCCATAGGGCCGCGTTCGGGTTCTCCCTCAAACACGGGAATTCCGCCGTTGTCTATCGGTTTCAGGTCCGGTAGCGAAAAGACGCGGATCTCATTCGTTTCGCGTTCGGTCGTGACGGCGATATCGACTTTTTTTCCGTTGAGTACGAATCCGTAGGCGATATCGACGTTGTTCGGTCGCTGCAATGTTTCCGATTTGCCGACGATTTTACCCGACAGGTCAAACACATACAATGCGCCATCGGTATCTTTATCTGTTCCGATGACAAGGCTTTTTGAAGCGTCAGACGGATTGATCCAGATAGCGGGATCGTCCGTATCGTGAGGCGTTTTTTGTGTAACTACTGTAGGTTTGATTCCGTCGGCACGCAACGGCGCCAGGCCGGATCCGCAGCTTGCTATGAAAACTGCAGATCCGATTAGGCAACCGATTCGTGTGAATCTCTTCATACTGTTCATCATTTCAAAGATAGCGCAACACATCAAAAGTCGAATTTAAGACCGAAGTTGAAACGCGGCTCGTAAAACTCGATTTGTTTGGTGCGCGATGAAATTCCCTGGTAGTAGCGCAATGGCTGGTTCGTCAGGTTGTTCGCTTCGACGAATACACGCATATACCTTGTGATCTTGTAAGATGCATTGGCATCGATGAAAAGCTGTTCGTCGTAATACGAATCATAGAACGGATCCGACCCCAATTCATCGAGATAATCCGACGCATAATTCACGGAGACGCGGGCCGAGAATTTCTTGTTTTCCCAGAACAAAGATCCGTTGAACATATGCGGTGCCGTGCCCGGAAGTTCGGTATCGACACGCTGGTTTCCGTCTTCGTCAGTGATTCCTTCGGCTTTTGAATGTGTGTACGTATAGTTCAGGTAAATCCCGAAACCTTTGAGGAATTTGGTCGGAAGGAAATCGAATTGCCGTTGGAAAGCCGCTTCGAATCCAAAAATATTTACTTTATCCCCGTTGCGCGACTGGACAAAATCCCACTCTTCGCCGGCTCCGATCGGGTTGGTCTGGTTTGGGAAATCGGCAGAGAAATCGGCTGCTGTATAATCTGAATTGGCGTACGTATAAATGAAATCCTTCAGGTTTTTATAGAAGGCTCCGGCCGAAAACAATCCGACGGATTTAAAATATTTCTCCACCATGAAATCCACATTGTACGAATAAGTAACATCGAGGTTCGGATTTCCGGTCACGATTTCCTGGTCTTCGGCAATGATGTCTACAAAAGGAACCAGTTTGTAATAATCCGGACGCGCCAAAGCAGTCGTGAATGCGGCGTGCAACACCCAGTCGTTCGGAGTCGCGTAACGGAAAGACAGGTTCGGCAAGACGTTGGTGTAGGAATTCGAGGTGTTGATCTGACCTTCGAGTTCCGATTCGTCAAGCACGCGGTTTCCGGTGTAATCGATGTTGGTACTCTCGACACGGAAACCGACAATCATCGAAAGCCTGTCGTTGAAATCCTGATCCCAACGCACATAACCGGCGTAAATGTTTTCTTTTGCGTTATAATTGGTCGAAAGGAATTCAGACGGGTCGCTTTCTTCCTCAAAAAGAGAAGGATTTGTCAACTGCAATCCTCCAAGGAAACCCGCAGCGGCGAAACTTCCGGGAACGTATTGGCTTCCGGGATTGAATCCGTTGCCATCGAACGATACCAGTGGCACTTCAGATAAAGTTCCCATGCCATCGTTTACGGGCGAATAAGCGAAATAATTGTTATCGCGTTCTTTTTCCTTGATACGCAATCTTCCACCTACGCGGATACGGCCTTTTTCAGACGGAATGATACTGAACGGGAAACGCACGTTGACTCTCGCGCCCCATTCGGTTTCTTCGGTATTGTCGCGGTTCTCAGAAAGGTCGTCAAGTTCGAACGACGCTAAATCTTCACCCGGAGCCCTAAAGTACGGACGTTCCGGATTGGAAAGGTCCGATGTAATGTCGAGATTTTCCTGGGCATAAGAAATATAACGCTCATTAGGACGGTATTCGCTGGCTTTCGAATAATTTACGCCCCAATCGAGATCGACTTTGGGAGACAGCAAATGCTCGCCTCGCAAGGAGTAATTCTGCACGCGTTGGGTTTCGAGGCGACGGCTTTTATTGCGGTCGCTGTCGATTCCGCCTTTGGTTTCGCGGGTTACCGTACCGGTGTATCCGTTTATGATCGTTTCGGCATCATCTGCATAATTCGGTTCGAGTTCATAGGTCTTTCGGAAACGGTTTTCGCGGTCGTCACGCCAGTTGTAGATGGCATTGAAGAAGATGGTGTGGTTCGCATTGAACTTATAATCGGCGGCGGCGGAGAAACTTCTGCGGACACGTTCCACATTATATTGGCGGATGTCCGATTCCTCTACATATTCGTTTCCGGCGTCATCCCGGTTCCACGAAGCTTCCATATTATCCGAACCATAGTCGTTGCTGTTATATGATCCACTCAAAACGATTCCCAATTTATCATTGACGAACCGGTTACCATAAACCAATCCGGCCGTGTAAATGCCTTTTTCGCGAATCGGGTTGTATCCGCCGGCGAGTGTCGCGGAAATACGCTGACCGTTAGGTGTGGCACGTGTAATTAAATTTACCGAACCACCAATCGCATCGGCATCCATATCGGGTGTCAGGGTTTTGTTGACGATGATGGTCGATATCATATCGGACGGGATCAAATCCATCTGGACATTTCGGTTGTCGCCTTCGGCAGATGGAATGCGGTCGCCGTTCAACGTAACGGAGTTCAGTGACGGCGCAAGCCCGCGGATGATGATGTTACGAGCCTCACCCTGGTCGTTCTGCATCGTAATTCCCGGAACGCGTTTCAGCGCATCTCCAATGTTGGCATCGGGAAAACGACCGACCTGATCTGAAGAAATTACGTTCGTAATGTTCCTGTTGTTCTTTTGCTGGTTCAGCGCGCGGGCCTGTCCCTGGACGCGGTCACCGACAACCACTACTTCCTGTAGACCTTCGGCTCCGGCAGAAATGCTGAAGTTAAGCACGGCGGTCTGTCCTGCTACGACCGTAACTTCAGCCGATTTGGGTTGATACCCAATGTATACGACTTCAACGGTATACGTTCCTTCCGGAATATTAAGGAATTCGTAATCACCAATCTGGTCTGAAATAGTGTAGCGTTTGTCGCTTTTGATGGTCACCGAAGCGCCGGGTAACGAGAAGTTGTTTTGTGATTCCGTGATCTTTCCGGAAATGACACCGTTTTTCTGGGCGAAACCAAGGGTGCATAGGAAAGTCATGACGAGAGTTAGCGTCACATTTTTCATTGTGTTGTGGAGTTTTGGTTTGGCTGCAAAATAAGTGCTTGCAGATTGGGCCAGTTTTACCAACGGGTTACCAAAACTTTGTGGTTGGCAGGAATTGCGTTACGGGAATGTTAGCGTTAAGTGCTGCGGGTCTCTTTAATGTAAAGCCCAATTTGCAAATGAATGCTTCTTCCCTTTGACGCAAAAGGTTGTTTCCTGATTTTGTGTTTACATTTTTTTGTAAACGGGAATTCTGTAAACAGATGTTGAAGTTTATTCAGAGGCACTATCGATATCGGCTATGTAATCTGAAAATTCAAGGAAGAAATATTCGAGTGCAGCCATCTTTTCGGCGAGGAAGTCAAAGATGGCAGGCCAGTCTTCGCGTTTGTTGACACTGACCCCGAATTTGTCAACCCAGATTCTTGAAACGGTCTTATTTTCCAGATAGACGTCTCTTTCAAAAATCGCTTCGGGCAAATGATCTTCGAGCAAGATGGACTTAAGCGACAGTAATTTGTCGAAGTAGGCGTAACGCTTCTGTTCGTCGCGGTTTTCGATAGCAATCAGGACTTCAGCGTGTTTGTTGTCGACAAAAAACTTGAGGCTGAAATCTTTGATTTTGGTATCGTACAACAGCCATTTGCGCGGATAGGCTTCTGCAAAAGCGATCCAGAATTCATGTTTGATACGTTGGCTTTCTTCTCTGCTGAACATTCGGTATCTTTAAAAGTACAATATTACGATATGGATTTTAAAGATTTCCTCACGCTGCTGCCAGATTTCAAGTCGGCGGGACTTCCGGCAGATAAGGCCCATGCATTACTGTCGCCACCCGAGCGTATGCGGCTGATGCAGTCGATAGATTTCAATTCGATTTCACCGCGTGAGGCTGCCGTGATGCTTTTGGTATATCCCAGAAACGACAAAGCGTGTTTCGTCCTGATCCTGCGCAATAGTTATGAAGGCGTACATTCATCGCAAATGGCTTTACCCGGCGGAAAAAAGGAGTCGTTCGATCTGGATTTTGGACAGACGGCTTTGCGCGAAACCCATGAAGAAGTCGGGATCGAACCTGACCATATTCAAATTGTCCGCGAATTGTCTGCTGTTTACATTCCGCCGAGCAACTTCATGGTGCATCCGTTTCTCGGCATCAGTCAGGAAGAATTGATTTTTAAGCCTGATCCGAGGGAAGTTGCGGGAATCGTGGAAGTTTCACTGGATGATTTTTTGTCAGATTCGGCACTGATCGAAGTCACTCGGCCTACCTCTTACGCCACCGAACTCAAAGTACCTGCTTTCCGGATTGATGGACATATTGTCTGGGGCGCGACAGCCATGATCCTGAGTGAGTTTAAGGAAGTTATAAAAACACTGATAAAAAGCTGAAGTTTGCTAAATTTGCACCTCTGATTTTATACATGAGTCTATTTAAAAGAAATCCGTTTGGCCACTTACTTTTCCTGAAACGCTGGATGATCCGCATTTTCGGGGCGCTGACCCATAAACGGTATCATGGATTTAATGAACTCCAGATTGACGGATCTGAAATAATCCCAACGCTTCCGGAAACCAACGTACTTTTCATTTCGAACCACCAGACGTATTTCGCCGATGTGGTCGCGATGTTCCATGTATTCAACGCCAGCCTCAAAGGTCGTGACGACACCATCAAGAACATGGGCTATCTATGGCGCCCGAAGCTCAATTTGTATTATGTGGCCGCGAAAGAAACCATGAAGGCCGGACTTTTGCCGCGGATTCTGTCTTATGCCGGAGCGATAACCGTCGAACGGACGTGGCGCGACAAAGGCAAGGACATCCAGCGTGAAGTCAACCCGAACGATACCGAGAATATCCGCATAGCGCTCGAAGACGGCTGGGTGATTACGTTCCCGCAAGGCACGACGCGTTCGTTCAAACCGGTGCGCAAAGGGACGGCCCATATCATCAAACAGTATAAGCCGGTCGTAGTTCCAATCGTAATTGACGGTTTCCGCAGATCATTCGATAAGAAGGGGCTTCGGTTGAAGAAGAAAGGAATCCTGCAATCGTTCGTCATCAAACCGCCTTTGGAAATCGATTACGATAACGAAACCATAGAGGAAATTGTAGAAAAAATCGAATATGCCATAGAGCAGCATCCGTCTTTCCTAAAAGTGATCCCGGCCGAAGAGCGTGCGGTGGAAGAACAGTTGAACAAGCAACGCGAATGGCGTTATTGATCAGTTCGCCATGATCATGATTTCCACGCGGCGATTGCCGGCCCGTTCGTCTTCATTCTGTTCCGGAATGGCGAACTTGGGTTGAGAAACTCCAAAGCCTCTGTAGCTCAAGCGCGATTTATCGATGTCGTTCGCAATCAGGAACTGATAGACGGCCTTGGCGCGTTTGGTCGAAAGATCAAGCCTGTCGTTGGTACTGCAGCATAAGTGGCCCTGGATGTCGATTTTCAAATCCGGATTTTTTTGCATCACGAGCAGCAATTCAAATAATTTTCCCCTGGAAGGTGGCGCGATCGCAAACGTATTGATGAGGAAATTGAGGTTCGTCAGCGTAAGTTTGTCACCGGTTTTGGCGGTGGCGACTTCTTTCATGAAATCGATGTTGAGCCGGTATTCCGATTTGCTTCCATCCGGATTTTCAACCGTCAGGCGTTCCGGATACGTTACGACACGTTCACGCGGTTTGGGCGGGACAATCCCGAGGATTTCGTCTTCGTACGCAAACTGGTCCGGCGTGATGTAGAAAATAACGGCTTTTCGGTTCTCTGCTTTATTCGGGCTTTGCACATGTTTTTCACCAAAGCTGCGTGTCTTGAAATCTTCGCGCAGTTTGATTTTTCCGTTAACCAATCCAAAAATATGGTCGACGCGTTTTTTGGCGAGCGTGTCATTGTGAAGGGAAGTTCCGTCTTCATCGGTAAAGCCGTTTATGGCAACGATTTTAACCTGCGAATTGGCTTTGATCCAGGATTGGAGCTTGTCCGTCTCGGCTTTGTTCAGCGTTGGTTTGTTGGTTTCGAAATACAGCGGGAATTGTTGCTGTGCCCAAATTTGGCAATTCAGGAACGTCAGCAAGAATAAAATCAGATAGTGCTTCATGTGATTCAAAGGTAGATGAAATCGGGTAAAAAATTTGTCGGTGCGAAATCGATTTTTATATTTGCCGCCTAACTTTTTTTTATGAGAAAAACTCTATTTGTTACACTTCTTTTTTCGGTTGCAATGCAGGGACAGGCTTTGTTGCAGACGGTAAATTCGGGAAGCGTCATTGCTGCATCGTCAGCCGTTTCTGTGGGCGAGATTGTCGTTATTCCTGAAAATCAGATCCAGTCACAGAGCGGCATCATTGGCATTCTGACGGAATCCGTACTGGAAGTAAAGGAATATCAGGTTTATGCTGATATCACCGTCTATCCGAATCCTACGACTTCCGGTATTTATTTCAAATCCGGGAATCCGCTTGTAGGCGAAAAGGTTTCGGTTTATGCCCAATCGGGACAGAAACTTTTATCTGCTATCCTAAATACCGATTATCAACTTGACTTGTCATCACTCTCTTCCGGGGTTTACCTGATTCAATCTGAAAACAAAAAATTCAAATCTTTTAAAATCGTAAAACACTAAAATGAAAAAATTATTACTCTTAGTTTCCTTATTTATAACAATCTTAGGTTCTGCGCAGGTGCCTCAGGGAATTTCGTATCAGGCAATCGCCTTGAACGGGGCGGGAAGCGCTGTGGTGAATTCGAATGTAGGACTAAGGCTGTCTGTCCTGAACACATCAGCCACCGGAACTGTGGTGTATTCCGAAACACATACCAAAACGACCAATACACAAGGCTTGTTCAATTTGGTGATTGGACAGGGAAGTGTTGTAAGCGGAACGTTTGCCGGAATAAACTGGGCTAACGGTTCAAAATTCCTTAAGGTCGAGATGGATGCTGCCGGCGGAACGAATTATACGTTGGTCGGTACCACGCAATTGCTGTCCGTACCTTATGCATTGGCGGCCAAAAGTTTTGCAGGTGCGCCAGGTGAAGGCATCACGCTGACTTCCCCGAATGGAACGCCATATACCTTGTCTGTAAATGACAACGGCCAGCTTTCACTTCCGACTTCTTCCGATTCTTCTGTCTTTCCGAGTGATTTGTATTTATTCGGTTCTTATAATAGTTTCAATCAAACATCGGCAAATCTGTTGGGACACATACAGAATCATTTTTATGGATACAAATATCTTACGTCCGGCTCTCAAATCAAGCTAACGGCCGCGAACGTCACAGGTGCTGCGATTTATGGATTTGACAGTTTTCAAAATATGGTGCTGAACGGTGCGGCTTATACGGCCTCTTCGACAGCCTTTTATTATATAAGTATACAGAACTTCGGGGATTCCAATTTTGTTGAAATAAATTCCATTGCTCCAACGCTGATTACTCAAAATCAGGTAGAAGGCGGTTCCGATTCCTATACCGCTACATACAATGCCGGAACGAATCAGTTTACGTTTACCGTGAACGGTGTTACGAATAACGATGTATTTTTATTTGATTATCCAAGTCCGGGATTAGGCGGAAGCGGAGGTACTCAGGGTGATAATTTAGCCGATGGTACCATTGACAATGGCGGAACACCCATTTCGTTTCCCGGTTCGAGTTCGACACCTAAGAATTATTCCGTTAAGCTAACTTTAAATGTGAACGGATCCGGTACTTACACCATTACCCAGATTTGATTCCCAAAACAACGCAATAAAAAAACCTGCTTCTTTCGAGGCAGGTTTTTTTATTTGAGGGATTGTTCTTATCTGGTAAACAACAATTCTCTGTATTTGGTCAATGTCCAGATTTCGTCGTCGACCAAAAGCTCCAGTTTATCGCAATGCTCGCGGATGACGTCAAAATAAGGCTTCACTTTGTCGCAGTACGCAGCGGCCATTTTTTCGGCGCTGGTCAGGTTGTTCGCCTTTTTGCGCTCTTCGGTCATCGCGTCTACATTCGAGTTGATCCCTTCGATGTGTCCGGAGATTTCCTTGATCAGGATGATTTGCTCTTTGGCAATCTTTTCGAAATCTTTGCCAAAAATCTCTTTCAATCCTTTTACGTTCTCGATCAGCGTATTTTGGTAACGGATAGCTGTCGGGATAACATGGTTGCGGGCGATGTCACCTAAAACGCGTCCTTCGATCTGGATTTTTTTGGTGTATTCTTCCAATTCGATTTCGTAACGGGCTTCCACCTCAACGTGGTTCATGACGCCAAGTTCTTCGAACAAATCCATTGCTTTTTTAGAAACTTTGGCCTTCAATGCCTCAGGCGTAGTCTTGAAGTTGCTCAGTTTGCGTTTTGCTGCTTCTTTTTGCCAGTCGTCGCTGTATCCGTCGCCTTCGAAAAGGATGGCTTTGGTCTGCTTGATGTATTCGCGAAGTACGTTGAAGATCGCTTCGTCTTTCTTCAGGCCTTTTTTCTCGATCAGGGCATCGACTTCATTTTTGAAATCTTTCAATTGTTTGGCAACGATAGAGTTCAATGTAGTCATCGAAACGGCACAGTTGGCAGACGATCCCACCGCGCGGAACTCGAATTTGTTTCCGGTGAAGGCGAAAGGCGAGGTACGGTTACGATCTGTGTTATCCAAAAGTACATCCGGAATTTTACCGACTACGTTCAGCTTAAGGTCGGTTTTTTCTTCCGGAGACAATTTTCCGTCGGTAACTTTCTGAAGGTTTTCAAGGACTTTGGTCAATTGTTGTCCGATGAAAACGGAAATGATTGCCGGCGGTGCTTCGTTGGCTCCAAGTCGGTGGTCGTTCGAGGCAGATGCGATAGAGGCACGCATCAGCTCTTCATAAGTATAAACCGCTTTGATGGTGTTGATGAAGAACGTAAGGAATTGCAGGTTGCTCATTGGCGTTTTGCCAGGGGCAAGCAAGTTGATTCCCGTGTCCGTAGCCATCGACCAGTTGTTGTGTTTCCCTGATCCGTTGACACCTTTGAACGGTTTTTCATGGAAAAGGACTTTGAAGAAATGGCGCTCGGCCACTTTCTGCATCACGTCCATCAAAAGTGAATTGTGGTCTACGGCAAGGTTGGTTTCCTCGAAGATAGGAGCAAGCTCGAATTGGTTCGGGGCCACTTCATTGTGACGTGTCTTTACCGGAATTCCGAGCAACATGCACTCGTTTTCCAGATCGCGCATATAATTAAGGACACGTGTCGGGATAGATCCGAAGTAATGATCTTCCAATTGCTGTCCTTTAGCCGATGCATGTCCAAGCAACGTACGGCCAGTCAATGTAATGTCCGGTCTCGAAGCGGCAAGGGCTGAATCGATAAGGAAATATTCCTGTTCCCAACCTAAAGTCGGGGTCACTTTTTTAACGTTTTTGTCGAAGTATTTCGCTACTTCGGTTGCTGCTTCGTCAATCGCGCTAAGTGCACGCAACAAAGGTGCTTTGTTGTCAAGCGCTTCTCCTGTATAGGAAACGAATACGGTTGGAATACATAGTGTTGTTCCAAAGATGAACGCCGGTGAAGTCGGATCCCAGGCCGTATAACCGCGGGCTTCGAATGTATTTCTGATTCCTCCGTTCGGGAAAGATGATGCATCCGGTTCTTGTTGTACCAATTGGCTTCCACCGAATTTTTCCACTGGATCGCTTCCGTCAAAAGAAGTTTCAAAGAACGCATCGTGTTTTTCCGCTGTAGCTCCCGTCAATGGCTGGAACCAGTGTGTGTAGTGTGTTACTCCTTTAGAGAGTGCCCATTCTTTCATTCCCATGGCGATATAATCGGCCAGTTTTCTGTCGATTTTTGTTCCGTGTTGCACGGCGCTCTGGACAGCTTTATAGGCTTCCGGCGTCAGGAATTGGCGCATCGCTTTGTCATTGAAGACATTGCTGCCGAAAATCACCGATTTTTTGTCAAGTTCTTTTACTTCAACAGTCCTTCTGTTGGCTGTTTCTTTAATAGATTGAAAACGAAATGTGGACATAAAGTTGTTTTTAGAGAATTAAACCCTGTTATTTCGGTTGCAAAGATAAATATTTTGGGTTCTGTTTGTAATCGATACCCTATTTTTTAGGGGGTGATTTTGAAAATTTATCAACAATTGGGTGTTTTATGGGGTTGATTTGAGGATTTGTTGATTTGTGGCCGGTCGCAAGGTTAAAACTATATTAATTGGGTTGGCGTGCGTTTTTTGTAATGGTAACTTTAGGAGTATCAATATCTAAATTATAGCATTATGAAAGATAAGAGAATCATTGCCGGAGTCGCAATAGGAGTTGCCGCATTGGCGGCCGTGGGTATTTTACTCGCTTATAAAAAGAAATCCAAAAAAGATAAATTCCTTTCTGCGGCAGATGATGCGGCAAACCGTTTCAAAGGAAAGCTTTCATCCCTCGAACGCAAAGCGCGTAAAGAATACAAAAATCTGGTCCATGAAGGCGAAGACCTTGCCGGAAAAGCACGGGAATGGGCAGATAAAGCCAGATTACAATAAAAAAAACGGTCCTTAAAAGGGCCGTTTTTTATTGATGTCTTTCAGAATATTGCAAGAATACAAAAGAATTGTATAAGCTAATCGGTCAGTAATCAGACTACTTTCATGTTCGTCAAAATTGACCTCGTGAGAACGATGTCGATTCATACTTAAACTAACTCACACTTATATCCAAAACTACATGGAAGCGAGAAAAGCATATACAGATTTCGGAAATTCAGGTTTCCCCTTTTCGATACCAAAAAATTTTCTGCTCGAAAACAGGCAAAGGGAAAGAGAAGTCGTTCCCAAGATTGTGTTCCTGTCTACCTATCCGCCTCGTCAATGTGGTATTGCAACGTACACACAGGATTTGCTTCAGGCACTCAAGAATCAATTCGTGTATTCGTTCCGGATGTCGGTCTGTGCGCTTGAGACGAATAAGGAACAACACAGCTATGAAGCCGAAGAAATGGAATACGTACTCAATACCAGCGATGCTGATTCGTATGAATCGTTGTTGTTACAGTTGAATTCAGATCCGGAAGTCAGTCTTGTAGTCATTCAGCATGAATTCGGATTGTTTGCAGATGACGTATCGGCTTTCAACAACTTCCTAACCCGGATCAAAAAACCGGTTTCTGTCGTATTCCATACCGTTTTACCGCGTCCCGACGAAGCTTTCAAAAAGAACGTCCAGCATATTCTCGATAACGCCGATGGAATCATCGTGATGACAGCTAATGCGTCGGAAATATTGACCCGCGATTACATCATATCGGAAGAAAAAATTGCCGTAATCCCACACGGAACACACTTAGTCCAGCACTTGGATAAAGAGGTGCTCAAGAAAAAATACGGTGTCAGCGGAAGAACGGTGTTGTCTACATTCGGATTATTGTCTTCCGGAAAAAGCATCGAAACCACATTGGAAGCGCTTCCGACCATTATAAAGACGACACCTGACGTATTGTTCCTGATTCTTGGAAAAACCCATCCGACAGTCGTTTTGAACGAAGGCGAAGCGTATCGCGATTTCCTCAAACAACGTATTTCCGAATTGAATATCGGCAATCATGTCCAGTTCGTCAATGAATATCTTGCGTTGGATAAATTACTCGAATATTTACAGCTCACAGATGTGTATCTGTTTACTTCCAAAGACCCGAACCAGGCTGTAAGCGGAACATTTTCCTATGCACTCAGCTGTGGCTGCCCGGTCGTTTCCACACCAATCCCTCATGCACAGGAATTCCTTTCGGGCCATGACGGATTGACGTTCGGTTTTGGCGATTCGGAAGGACTTGCCAAAGCCGTCAACCGATTGATTTTCGATGTTGAATTCCGAAACAGCGTTATCCTCGACGGCATGCATAAAATATCGGCGACAGCGTGGGAGAATTCAGCAGTCAAACATGCGAAGTTCTTCCAGCAGCTGACGAATGGAAAAATGGAACTTCATTATAAGAATCCGGAAATCAATCTGTCCCACATCAAAAAAATGACAACCGATTTTGGGATGCTCCAGTTTTCGGTCATCAATAAACCCGATATAAATTCCGGTTATACCATAGACGATAATGCGCGTGCGATGATTGCCATGTGCCAGCATTTCAAGCAGACACTTGATGCTTCGGATCTCAAATTGATTCAAATTTACCTTGACTTTATCGGTTTTTGCGAAAGGAAAGATTCGCTGTTCATGAACTATGTCGATTTCAACAAAAGATTTACGGAACAGAACAATGAAGTCAATCTTGAAGATTCAAGCGGACGTGCGTTTTGGGCGTTGGGTTACTTGCTTTCACAACATAAAAAATTACCTGCTGACATGATGTCGCAGGCTGCGGGAATTTTCGAACGTTCGGCTTCAATGGCTATGGATATGCATTCGCCACGCGCCATGTCGTTCATGATCAAGGGTTTTTATTATTACGACCGATATAAAAAAGACAACCAAATGGAAAGTAAAGTGGTTTTACTTTCGAACCGGCTTGTCCAAATGTATCGACACGAAGCAAGCCCGGAATGGAATTGGTTCGAGAGTTACCTCACGTATGCGAACAGTATTTTACCGGAAGCGTTATTGTGTGCTTTTGCCATGACCGGAAATCTCGTCTATCGCGATATAGCAAAGAAATCATTCGACTTTTTGTTGTCCAAAACGTTTTGTGACGACGGCATCAAGGTGATTTCAAACAGAAGCTGGTTCATCAAAGGAGAAGTATGTGAAGAATACGGCGAGCAACCAATCGATATCGCTTACACGGTAATAACTTTGCGTAAGTTCCATGATATTTTCAAGGAAAGACAATATCTCGTGAAGATGGAACTCGCGTTCAATTGGTTCCTCGGAAATAATCATTTGAAACAGATCATTTACAATCCGTGTACCGGCGGATGTTACGACGGACTTGAAGAACATAATGTCAACCTGAACCAGGGCGCTGAATCGACCGTGAGTTATTTGATGGCACGGTTGACGGTTTATAAATTCTTTGGCAAGGAAAAGGAAATGTATCACCGTCGTCAGTCACGGTCTTATAAAGAGCTGGCGACCATCTGAGGAATAAGCATAAAAAAACCGCCGGTTAATGGCGGTTTTTAATTTGAATAAGATTTTTATTTCTGTGTCTGCGGAAGCGTTTTCACATCGGACTCATCCAATCCGTATTGCTGCATCACATCATAGTATTCAGGTATTTTAAGCCTTTGAGTGGCCGATGTCCTTGAGAAGTATCCGGGAACGATTACAATCCGGAACGTGACATTATTCCTGTAAAAAGAATCGATGGTATTACGGTCGATATTTGGCGTTGCATCAATGAAAATACTGAAATCATTGGTTGTGAAGTCAAAATTGTACTGGAAACTTCCGGTATTGGTGTAGTAGACCTGCGGAAGCGGCTTCCAGACATCCAATCCGTCCTCGACTCCGGAAAGTTCATAAACCAATATACTGTCCGATGCATAAATGGCGGGATCAAGCGGAAAGAAAGAACGGAAAGCAAAATAAGGATCGGGATCATCTACAAACGAAGTGGTTACTTCAAATGCTTCGGCAATAAGGCCATCGTCACCAGCGGGACCTTGCGGGCCTTCGGGGCCTTCGCAGCTTTGGAATACAGACACAGCGGCTAAGGCGGTAAAAAGGAATATCTTTTTCATGGGAATAAGTTATAGGTTATTTATAAAAATACGCCTTTCTAAAACCTTGCCAAAACCAAGAAGCCATTTCAATTAAAATTTAGGATTATTTTTACAGAATGGAATCAGGATTCAAACTCTTTATGGTTATGCTCGGTGCCACTCCGGAAGGCAGGTTGACGGAACAGCACGACATCTTTTTCGGAATAGGAAAATCATTGAAAGAACTCGTTCCGAAAATGGAGGAATCCTGGCCGGAAGCAAAAGGAATCATCCATATCGACGCCTGGCGCGAAGTGACTTCGGTGGATGGATTTGAGGTTATTGTCAGCCCAAAAACAGATTCGGTTTCAGGCAATCATTTGTTCTTCCTCAACCTCGGCGGATATCGTGACGGCGAATTCGAGGAATATCATTACAAGGTGCTGACCGTTTCAGAAACCATGGCAGCTGCAATCAAAACCTCAAAAGCCACGACTTTCTACAAACATTGCGGTTTTAAAGGAGCCGAATCACATATCGACGACAAATACGGAATCGATGTGGACGATGTTTTCAAGGTCATCGATATTCTGCCCGCATCAGACAAACAATCATTTAGCATCGAATTTCATCATAAGACAGGAATTCTTCCGGACGAACTTCATATTGGTTATGTGAAAATCGCGAGCCTGTTGAAATAAAAAAGCACCCGTCATGAGTGCTTTTGGATTATTCAGGAACCTCGGTCTTGCGCTTACTTACGGTTTTCTTTAATTCCTGACGATTCTCCTTTTTGAATTCCTGGAATTTCCTGAATTCTTCATCAGAGAAAATGGCTTTAAGAGCAGCTGTCCGTTCTTTATCGGCTTCTTTCACATCGCTCATTTTTTCCTTTCTGGCTTCGGGTGAATTTTTTACTGCGGCGGCTTTGGTGATGAATGCTTCGTTTATTTCCTGCACTTTTGGCGTGAGAGCCTCGTTAAAGCCAATGTATGCCTTCATTTTCTGTGTCAATGCGGAGGCAGCAGCACTGGTATTTTGTTGTGCAAATGTCAACGACGATGTAAGTACAAAGGTAAGCAGTAATAAATTTTTGATTCGTTTCATGATTAAAGTGTTATGGTATACGTATTTCCGTTGATTTCGAGAGTTGCGGTCCCGTCACCGTTAAAGGTAATGTTTCCTGAGTAATTATAGGTGTTTCCGGTAGAAGAAGTTCCGATGAAGGTTACAGCCGCCGAACCCGATTCGATATTATGGGAGGTTTTTCCGAAAACCACCGAATCCAGCGAATAGGTCAGCGTACTTTCAAAAGTGTTCTGGTTGCGGATTTTGGAAACCTGTGTTCCGTTGCGCTCATAAGAACCAGTAAACGTCACCGACGCTGAGGTCGTTTCCAAACCTGATATAGTCAATGAGGCATCGGCCGAATCATCAGACGCCATTCTCGGAGTATCATACGTTCCGGAATAGGTGGCCGAATATAAAAGTGTGGCCGGTTCGCCTTCTGTAGTGCAGTTTAATTCAGCTTGTCTTGCCGCCGAATAATTATAGGAATAATTGGTGCCGCTGAATGAATCGGTGAAATTGCTGTTGTAAGGCATTCCGCATTCGAGAGCCGGATTTTCTGTGTATACGGCTTGTTCGTCGGCGTAAGCAGATGCCGATTCCATTGTCCGGGCCAGGCCGTTGCTTTCGGAACTCACCGAATACGTAATCGCATCTACCGCGTCCTGTTCTTCATTGTTGACTGGAGTCGCTGCATCGTCGTTGCTGCAATTGCTTAAAATGAAACCGCCCAAGATTGCGGTTGCGGCCAAAAACGATTTTCTGAAAATTTGATGTACTGTTTTCATGTCTTTCTTTTTTAAGGTTATGGGTCAAAAGTAGCTTCATGAAACAGGCGTTTTTATTTTTTGCGGCTGAAACGGACAAATCCCCAATCGAACAGGCCTGGATCCGAATCAATTCGTTTCAATCCATTTCAGGAACAAAGGCGATTTGGTCTTGCTGACGATAACGGGATCGGAAACCGTGACAGTAAGCTTCAGCAACAACCGCCGCGAGAAGTAATGCGACAGGCTTTCGACGGCTTTTCTATTGATTATGAATTGCCGGTTCACACGGAAAAAATCGACAGGGGAAAGCCAGGATTCGAATTCGTCCATCGTCTGGCTCATGGTATATTTTTTTCCGTTAAAGCCAAAAAGACACACATTTCCGAATTCGGACTGGAAATAAGCGATGTCCAAAGTGGCGATAGGAATGATATTTTCACGCGAATGAGCCAGCAATGTTTTCTTGTATTCATTGCCAATGTGCTGGAGCAACCGATCTATTTTTTGTTGCGGTTCATCTGATATTCCAGTTCCGAAAAGCTGTTTCATTTTTTCATACTTCGCGATGCTTTGTCCCAGCTTGTCTTCATCGACAGGCTTTAATAGATAGTCGATACTGCTGGTTTTGAAAGCCTCGATTGCATATTGGTCATAAGCCGTACAGAAAATAATAGGCGATTCGATTTCGACTTGCCTGAAAATCTCGAAACTAAGGCCGTCGGCAAGTTGTATGTCTGCCAGGATCAAATCTGGCGCAGGATTTTCACGCAGCCATTTGGTGCCCGATTTTACACTTTGGATCATATCGAGAACAGTCGCGTCCGGATTTACAGATTCAATGGTTCGTTTGAGTTCGCGCGCCGTCTTTATTTCGTCTTCAATAATGAGTACCGATATCATTGTCTGTCTGTTTTTAAGGTAGGTTCCTTTTCAGTATGCATCACACAATCCCAGAACCGGAAATACAACCCGAAGTTTCCGCGCACGCCATGATGGTGATCGTTATGATTGGTTCCGGTGTTGAATATCCGGCCCAAACGCGAACGGTAGAATTTTTTCGGAAGTATTTCATAACCCAAATGCCCATATACATTAAAGCTGAACATGGCAAGCATGAACAATCCAACGGCTCCGCGGTGCATCGGGATCAAAAAAACGACGACCAAAATTACGCCGCCTTCGATCAATGCTTCAAGCGGATGGAATGAATAGGCGGCCCAAGGCGATGGATTGTGTGATTTGTGATGGATTAGATGTATATACCTGAACAACTTCGGATGATGCATCAATCGATGCGTCCAGTAAAAATACGTATCGTGGATCAAAATCGCCAGCATGACGCTTCCGAAGAAATAGGCAAGGCCGAACTGTGAAATGTCCTGATACAATTTGGTGTACGCTGTCAACGGCGACCTGAAAACCAAAACTGCATAAGCCGAAAAAATCACCAAAGTCAGGCAGGAATATTTGATTTCCCTGTAATAATCTTTGTTCTTCGGAAACATCCGCTGGATTTTGAGCCTCGCGAATTTATTTCGGAACAACACGTAAAACAACAGGAAAGCCAGGCCGGTCATGATAAAATAACGCAGGCCCATGAGCAGCAGGAATTTGAAATACGGTGCATTTTCCATGGCAGTTGAATTTAAAGTAAGGGTATGTTGACGGTAAAATCCGTCGGGCCGTCCAAGATGTTTATTTCCTTATCGGATAACAATTGATACCGTGTCGAAATATTTTGCAGCCCTTTTCCGGTTCCGGGTTCGGCGGAAATACGCGGTTTGATTTTGTTTGAGACCGATAGGTTTTCGCCTGATGAAATTATTGAAATTCGCAACGGTTCTTCAAGTGAAACCACGTTGTGTTTGATGGCATTTTCGACGAGCAATTGCAAAACCAGCGGTGGCAGTTTTTTGTCCATAAGGTTTTCATCGATTGAAATCTCGACCTGTAATCCATCTTCGAAACGCTCTTTCAAAATATATAGATAAGCTTCTATGAATTCGAGTTCTTCGCGTAAGGTAGCCAGATGGTTTTCATTGAACGCAAGCAAATACCGATACACCTGTGACAATTGTAAAATATATTTTCTCACAGCTGCATCAGGAACCATCGATTGCAATGTACTCAGTGAATTGAAAAGGAAATGCGGACTGATTTGTTGCCGAAGTGAATCGAGTTGGGCCTCGAGTTTTTCTTTACGCAATTGTTCGATTTCAATGGAAGCGCGTTGTTTTTCAAACAATATTTTGAAGTAGTATTCAACGAATAAGATTACGCCGCTCAGCGCAATGCCACGGGCAAAAAGCGCAATCTGTTTTTTTCGCAACGGCAATTGGTCCATGAACGGAAAGTCGGCGTAGATGTGGGAGAACGATACAAAGAAATAAGCGGCGATTTTATGGTAGAAGTACGATATGAAGCCGGAAGCGATAAGTAAAACGGTCACTTTTAAAATCCTCCGGTTTCCATTGATGGCGTATCGGCTTAACATCCAGAAAACAAAACTCAACAACCACAAATAAATCAGGTGCATGAAAATATAACTTACATGTTCGGCTCCCGGACGCATGATGCGTGGCGAGGTCGCGAGGAAACTGACGACAAGGCTCAGCAGGATTCCGCGTTTTAAAGAAATATTTTTCATGTCTCAAAAGTATATGACGAATCAAATGAGTCCGTTCGATTCTGCCTGAACGGTGCAAATAGAGAAGTGAACGGGCAAAAAAAAGGCTCTCGTAAGAAAGCCATTTTATTATTTATTGTTATTCTTATTATTTACGGATGACTTTTCTGGTGAAATCTCCGTTATCGGTATAAACCTTTACAAAATAAACACCGGAACGCAACGCGGTCACATCAAGGCTTTGCCCGACTTTTTGTCCCAACGTATCGAATACTTCGACACCTTTGACGTTGATTTCCGTATTGAGCTGCAATTTACCGTCGGTCGGATTCGGATATACGGAAATCCCCGCGAACGAATCGAAATGCGGTGCACTTAAAACGTCACCGGTAAACGTGACGCGGGTCGGCACGAAAACGTCGGCGACTTCTGTTCCCGTGGCTTGAAGAACCGGAATTCCGGAAGCCGGATCGAACCAGGAATACATTACCGTTGTCGTGTTGATTGGGATTTCGGTTCCGTCATACGTTATGGTCTGGTCTGTAATAAGCGTGGTTTTAACCTTAAGGACACTGGCAAAAGTTCCGGCAGGCGTCGTCAGCGAACCCCAGCCGTTTACTTCATTGTGCCTGTTGTTCGAGCCGTTGACACTTATAGGAAAACCGAGTGCGCTCAGGTCAACATTCAATGTACTGTCATCAGAATAATCATCTCCGAAATTCATTGGGAAATGCCAGACATCATCGGGATCTGTATAATCTACGGTGAAACTTACGGGCGTTCCGTTCAAATCTGCCGAAAGGCCAAGCATCTTGCTTTGAAGTACCGAATCGGTCAGGTTGTAATGATTCGTGATGTTGTTGACTCCTGCTGCCGACAAATCGAAACCTTCGGTCGCATCGTTCGCCAGATTAAACGCATTGGAAAACTGTGAATTGCAGTTGAAGATATAAAAATGAAGAAAGCACCACGTGGTTTTATATCCTGTGTTTTCCGGATCGAGCCAGGTTTGGGTGTCGGTCGATGCGGCCGTAAGTGCAGAATAATCCCAGGTTTGGTTGGCGCCTGTCTGTGTAAAATCTGCCGTGAGGAAATCTCCGGCCACGTTTACAGTGAACGATTCGCCTGCGGTGGCAAAATTTGTGGAATTATAAGTGGTTTGTGCCGATGCAAAAGCGGTGATCAGCAAACCGAAGAGCGTAATTTTTTTCATAGGCCGGATTTCTTAAAGGGTTGGTTCAGAACTGAAATGTAGCCAATTTCTGTTTTCAAACATTTGTTTTTAAACCAATTTTCGACGAATAGGACAATTCGTTGGCTGAACAGGAAAAAAATATAAAAATAATAAGTGAACGAATATTCATTTATTTATATATTTGCCAAAAAAAATTAGATGCGGCAACGGGACGAACGAAAAGAAAAGGCAGTAATCGACAAAGCCATCGAGTTGATCGTTTCAGATGGAGTGGAAGGTTTCAGCATGAACAAACTGGCAAAAGCCTGCGGTATTTCTGTCGCTACACTCTACATCTATTATAAAGATAAAGAAGATTTGGTACGTCATCTGGGAACGGAAATGTCGCGTCAGTTCTTCGAATCGTCACTCAACGGCTTTGAGCCAGAAATGTCTTTTCGCGAAGGTCTCTGGACCCAATGGCAAAACCGCATGAATTTTACGCTTGAAAATCCGCAACATACAGCTTGCTTTGAAATCCTCAGGCAAACCATGCACCGGTCAGACATGCTCGACAACAGCAATATGGCTGTGTTTAAAGATAAGATGCGCCGTTTTACCCAGAATGCCATCGACAGGAAAGAAATCCCTGAACTCCCAATCGAAGTCTACTGGAGCATCGCCTATGGCCCGCTTTACACCTTACTGCGCTTCCAGTCCGAAGGACAAAGTATGGGCGGAAAACCCTACAAACTTACCAGGGAAGACATTAAAACCACTTTTGAAACCGTCATAAAAGCCTTGACACCATGATAGCAGAACCATTGATTTTCAAAACAGACATAGACCACATCTGTCAGGATTGTGGTATAGCAAAAGCATTGAACACTCATGCGGGAATAACCAAATGGACTATTGATCTGGAAGACAAGGATAAAGTCTTGTGTGTTTTTCCGCTCGACGTAAAAATGGCCGATGTGGTTATGTTGCTCGCGCGTTTCGGTCATTCGTGTGAAGAATTAAATTAAGAAGATGAAAGAAACTGCACCAATCACAAAATTTACAGGTTACCAAAAATTCGTCATCGCCATATTGGCGTTATTGCAATTTACCGTCATCCTTGACTTCATGATTATTTCGCCTTTGGGAGATATACTGATGAAGAAACTCGATATGTCTACTGCCAATTTCGGGCTTGTCGTTTCAGCCTATGCGTTCAGCGCCGGAGCTTCCGGATTGATGGCCGCAGGTTTTGCCGATAAATACGACCGGAAGAAATTACTACTGTTTTTTTACGCCGGATTTATTGCCGGAACGTTGTTCTGTGCGTTGTCCAACGGATACATCATGCTTTTGATTGCGCGGATCGTAACCGGATTTTTTGGCGGTGTAATTGGGTCGATTTCCCTCGCGATCATAGCCGATTTGTTCGAAGTCAACCAACGTGGCCGCGTTATGGGTTTTGTACAGATGGCATTCGCGACCAGTCAGATTCTTGGAATTCCCATCGGGATTTTCTTTGCGAACCAATGGGGCTGGCATTCGGCGTTTTTGATGGTTGTGGTTTTTGCGTCGCTGATTTTCGTGGCTGTTTTCTTTAAGCTTCATCCGGTCGATGCGCATTTGAAAGTCGAAAACAAGAAGAATCCGTTGCTGCATTTATGGCATACGCTCCAAAAGAAAGAATACCGCATCGGATTCGGGACTGTGGCGCTTTTGTCTGTCGGCGGATTTATGCTGCAGCCTTTCGGAAGTGCGTTTCTCGTCAACAACATCGGCATCAGCCAGCACGATTTACCCATCGTATTTTTCTGTACTGGTATCTCGGTTTTGTTCATCATGCCGATTGTAGGGAAACTGAGTGACAAGATCAACAAGATGACGTTATTCACTGTCGGATCCTTGATTTCAGTAACTATGATACTGATTTATACAAATCTTTCGGTGAGTCCGCTATGGGAAATCATCGTCATCAATATGGTTCTTTTTATGGGAATCATGAGCCGCATCGTTCCGTCGCAAGCATTGAATACAGCCATTCCGGATATGCAGGACAGGGGTGCTTATATGGCTGTTACATCGTCAATGCAGCAAATTGCAGGTGGAATAGCAGCGGTTATTGCAGGCTATATTGTCTATCAGCCAACCAAAACAAGTCCATTGGAAAATTATCCGACACTTGGAATCGTAATCGCATCCACAACATTACTGACCATTTTCCTGATGAGGCGTGTAGCCAAAATTGCCAACGCCAAGATCGCAGCCCACAAAGCAGATCCGATAGAAAAACCCGAATAATCGTTTTATTCGGGAATATCTTCTTCGTCAGCTTCCGATAACATTTTAAGATGTTCGAGGGCGCGCGGCCAAGTCTTTTCGAAAAATTCAAAGTATTCCGGATCTATGTCCATTTCTACTTTGAGAGTGGTCCCGTTTCCATTTTCGGTAAGCGTATAATTTTCTTCAGAGCCTTGGAATGCCTGTACTTTTTCGCTGTCCAGATCTTCCTTTCCGTCTTTCATTTCGCCAATATGTTTGAAAGACAGATATTCCGGTTCGCGGCTTTGGGCAATTTCAGAAATCATCCCGTCCCGGTTGACATCTAGAAAAAGTACACGGCTGCCTTCGCGCCAGTCGGTTTCTATAGTTGAGCCCGGAGCAAAAGCCGATGTCCATTTTGGATAGGTCTCATCGCTCCATAAGGTTTTCCATACTTTTTCGCGGGATGCGTTTATGCTGATTTCAAATGTTTTGTGTTCCATGATACTTAGGGTTTCCTTAAAAATACAATCTGGATTTCGGACAACCTATGGTTTTTTCGGAAAATGTTCTTGAACCTGAAAATCATGTAATGAAACAGTCAGTTTGATAAATTCGTTGGTTTTGGGATATGCTAAAAGAGGAGCACGAGTTTAATCAGAATGAAATAAAAGTTACTGTAAATAAATTTGTCCAAATGCTTGCACATTGCAAATAGCGGTGTATTTTTGCATCCGCTCAGGTCGATTAGCTCAGCTGGTTCAGAGCACCACGTCGACAACGTGGGGGTCACTGGTTCGAACCCAGTATCGACCACAAACTCCGTTTGAGAGTTATCGAATGCAAAGCCGCTTCAATGTTGGCTTTGCATTTTTTTATTGCGGGAAAGCAGGTCTTAGGTTCGTTTTATCAGATTTAACAATTGAGGCATTTTTCATGTAATTGCATGTGCCTAGAAAAATGTATTTTACCTTCAGGGAAGGGGCGGATGTGTCCCTACACAAACCGGCGGAAATATTGGTACAGAAAAAATGTACATAATGTTAAATTTTCCAGATGATTATAACTCATTTTCTTGCTTGTTTAAAGAAATAAAAAAGCCCCAGCGTTAATATCGCTGAGGCCATTGTAATATTAGAATCTGAAAAACTTTTACATATTCCGTCGATATTGCCCGCCAACTTCAAATAACGCCTCCGTAATCTGTCCCAACGAACAAACCTTAGCTGTTTCCATGAGTTGTTCAAAAATATTGCGGTTGTGGATTGCAGCTTCCTGGCACGCCTCGAGCAATTCGTCTTCTTTGCCTTTGTTGGCGGCATGAAGCTGTTCGAGCATATGGATTTGGTATTGCTTTTCTTCTTCGGTCGCACGGATCACTTCTGCCGGAATCACGGTTGGTGAACCTTTGGAACTCAGGAAGGTGTTAACGCCGATAATAGGGAAATCACCATTGTGCTTCAACGTTTCGTAATACAACGATTCTTCCTGGATTTTCGAGCGTTGGTACATGGTTTCCATAGCGCCCAGAACACCTCCGCGTTCGGTCAATCGGTCGAATTCCTGAAGTACCGCTTCTTCGACAAGATCCGTCAGTTCTTCTATGATGAACGATCCCTGTATCGGGTTTTCATTTTTGGCAAGGCCGAGTTCTTTGTTGATGATAAGCTGGATCGCCATGGCACGACGCACCGATTCTTCTGTCGGGGTTGTGATGGCTTCGTCATACGCATTGGTATGAAGTGAATTGCAATTGTCATAGATCGCATACAAAGCCTGGAGCGTCGTCCGGATGTCGTTGAAGTCGATTTCCTGTGCATGCAACGACCGGCCCGAAGTCTGGATATGATATTTGAGCATTTGTGCACGTTCGTTCGCCCCGTATTTGTTCTTCATCGCCTTGGCCCAGATTTTTCGCGCCACCCGGCCGATTACGGCATATTCCGGATCGATTCCGTTCGAAAAGAAGAACGACAGGTTCGGCCCGAAATCATTGATATTCATGCCACGACTGAGGTAATATTCCACGTAGGTAAATCCGTTGGCAAGAGTAAATGCCAATTGAGTGATTGGATTAGCGCCCGCTTCTGCGATATGATAACCGGAAATAGAGACTGAATAAAAGTTCCGGACGTTCTTTTCGATAAAATATTCCTGGACGTCACCCATCATCCGCAAGGCAAATTCCGTAGAAAAAATACAGGTATTCTGCGCCTGGTCTTCTTTTAATATATCGGCCTGGACCGTTCCGCGAACCTGGGTCAGCGTTTTGGTCTTGATTTGCTGATACACATCTGCCGGCAGCACTTCATCGCCCGTAACACCCAGAAGCATAAGGCCGAGACCATCGTTCCCTTCAGGCAATTCGCCCTGATAGCGCTGACGTTCGGTTCCTTTGAGCTTGTAGATTTCGGAAATTTTGTTTTCGACCGTATCCGTCAGGTTATGTTCACGGATATATTTCTCGCAATTCTGATCGATGGCCGCGTTCATGAAAAAAGCAAGCAGCATAGGCGCCGGCCCGTTTATCGTCATCGAAACCGAAGTCAGCGGATGCGATAAATCAAAACCCGAATACAATTTCTTGGCATCGTCAAGGCAACAGATCGAAACACCGGCATTCCCGATTTTGCCATAAATATCCGGACGCAAATGCGGGTCGTTTCCATATAAAGTGACCGAATCAAAAGCGGTCGACAATCGTTTCGCAGGCATTCCTTTCGAGACATAATGGAAGCGCTTGTTCGTTCGTTCCGGCCCGCCTTCACCCGCAAACATACGTGACGGATCTTCGCCTTCGCGCTTGAAAGGATACAAACCGGACGCAAACGGGAATTCACCTGGAACATTCTCCTGAAGGTTCCATTTTAAGATATCGCCCCAGGCTTCGTATTTCGGCAAGGCCACTTTTGCAATCTGGGTATGCGACAACGATTCGGTATGGGTCGCGATCTTGATTTCCTTGTCGCGGACTTTGAATGAATAGACCGGATGTTTGTATTTGTTGACCTTTTCGTTCCAGCCCAGGATGATTTCCCAGTTGTATGGATCGAGGTTTAATTTGACGCGGTCGAATTCTGCTAAAAGCAGATTGATTAACTCTTTATTGTTATTTTTTATTGGGTCGGAGTCAAGACCGAACTTGTTTATTGAAATTTCTTGTCCGGCAACCGATTCAATCGTCTTGAAAATACCGTAAAGCGTCTGGGCGACTTTTTGCTGGGCGGTTGCGGTTGTGTCATATTTTCGGTTATTCTCTGATATTTCGGACAGATAACGCGTCCGGTTCGGCGGGATTACATAAATCTTTTCGCTCATTTCCTTAGAAATCGCAAACGAAGATTCAAGCCCCGATTTTGTTTTTTCGTGGACTTTATCCATCACGGCCTTGTAAAGCGAATTCATTCCCGGATCATTGAATTGGGAAGCGATTGTCCCGAAAACCGGCAACGTATTTACGTCGGCATCCCACAAATTATGGTTACGCTGGTATTGTTTCTTGACGTCACGCAAGGCATCGAGTGCGCCGCGTTTATCGAATTTGTTGATGGCGACGAGATCGGCGAAATCAAGCATATCGATTTTCTCGAGTTGGGTCGCGGCCCCGAATTCGGGTGTCATCACATACAATGAAACATCGGAATGATCCATGATTTCCGTATCCGATTGCCCAATTCCAGAAGTTTCAAGAATGATAAGGTCGTATTTTGCGGCTTTGAGTACGTCTATGGCATCGGCGACATATTTTGATAGGGCAAGATTCGACTGACGTGTGGCCAGTGAACGCATATAAACCCGTGGGTTGTTGATGGCGTTCATCCGGATTCTGTCGCCCAATAAAGCGCCTCCGGTTTTTCTTTTTGACGGATCTACAGAAATCAGACCGATGGTTTTCTCTGGGAAGTCGATCAGGAACCTTCTGACCAATTCATCTACGAGAGACGATTTTCCAGCACCGCCTGTTCCGGTAATTCCCAGAACAGGAATGGTCGACGTTTCGTTTTCCTTGCGGATTGCATCCATGGTCGGAGCTGCGATTTCCGGGAAATTTTCTGCCGATGAAATGACGCGGGCGATGGATTTGTCATTCTTTTCCGTCAGATGCTTTGCTTCGCCGTTCAATGAATCCCCAACCGGATAATCGGCACGTTTCACCAAATCATTTATCATGCCCTGCAAGCCCAGGGCGCGTCCGTCATCTGGCGAATAAATCCTTTCAATCCCGTATTCGTGAAGCTCCGAAATTTCACTTGGTAAAATCACACCGCCTCCGCCTCCGAAAATCCGGATATGTCCGGCACCTTTTTCCTTGAGCAAATCAAACATATACTTGAAATACTCATTGTGCCCGCCTTGGTAGGATGTCATCGCGATGGCATTTGCATCTTCCTGGATGGCCGTGTTCACTACTTCTTCGACGCTTCTGTCGTGTCCCAAATGAATGACTTCGACACCAGTGGACTGGATGATCCGACGCATGATATTGATAGCGGCATCGTGTCCGTCAAAAAGTGCGGCTGCAGTGACAATTCTTACTTTATTGACAGGAATATATGGTTTTGCTTGTTCCATTTTTAAGAGGATGGGAGAATTTGGGGTGCAATTTACGAAAACGATAAATTAGATTGGGCATTTAGAATTAACAATGAATGATTATCAATTAAAAAAAGGGGGTTGCGGACGTCCCCCCGAACTCCGCAACCCCAAAATAAATTAAATAAAGACTGCTTTTTATTTTTTGAAGATGGTTTTTCTTTCTTTGTGAAGATAGTTGGGATCAATAAAAATCGCTGTCATGGCCAATGTCTCGGCGGCCATCCTTGTTTCAGGGTCAAATGACAAACAGCGATTTATTCACTCATAGTAATGGGAGTGGAGCCGCCTGACATTCCTCAGTGGCAGACGGCAAATTTCCACATTCCCTTATTTTCTCCTTATGAAAGGATTTTTTCTGATGCTGCTATATCTGTTTTGGTAACGCTGGTCGAAGATCGCTATATCGATATAAAAGTGTCAATGGTTCGACGAATCGGATGTTTCAAAACGTCGTTTCATTTGTAGTGATTTGTAAGTTGTTGAATTGCAAATTTTTACGAAAGTTTTTTGTCGTAAATACTCATGTGAAATCATCTTGTAGTGCAGTGATAAACAGGATTGCAAACCGAATGCAACGTCAAAAGACATGGTTGCCAATCTAAAATAAGATCAGTGTGGCACAGAAATATTGCGGGCTTTGAGGTATTCGCTCGGCTTTTGTCCCGTAATGTTCTTAAAGGATTTGATGAATGTGGATCGGCTGCCGAAACCACATTCTTTGGCAATGGCTTCGAGCGTAAGGTTCTTCCAGCCAATGTCGTCTATATGTTCCTTGAAATAATCAACACGATACCGGTTGAGGAATTCCCTGAAACCCATTCCGTATTCCTGGTTGATAAAGGCCGAAAGGACATACCTTGGAATATTGGTATCGGTCACCATTTGCTGGAGCGAATAATCTATATGGAGAAAGGGCTGATTGGTATTGAAAAGCTCTTCTACTTTTTTCCTGCAGTCGTAATCCACTCCCAATACCGTAAGCCCGATAAGTGACGGTGTTATTTCTGTTTCAGATGTAGAACTAAGCGTTTCCCTTACTTCTGATTCGTCATTTGGAATAGTAAAAGCAGATTGCGGAATAAATGCTCCATAAAGTAACTGAGGTCTTATGAATAATTGGATGCAAACCAGAATCACAAAAAAGCCCGTGCAGAAATCGACTATGGAAATATGCCCGATTTTATAAGGCGCCAGAACCGCCAACACCAGAGCCGATACCAGAATGGCACAAATGACCGTATTGATGAGCAGCAGCCATTTTATCAATTCCCTGTTTGTAGCTATGGCGGAATCGGGAAGTGATTTTTTGAAGCGCCAGATCAATCTGTAACTCATAATCACAAAAACGGCCGACCAAATGACTCTGAGGAATGGAAAAACATAGGACGGAAGCATGCCTTCGTTGAATCTGTTGATGAAATCTGTATTTCCGTACAATTGAAGCAGATAGGCTCTTTTTTGTGCCAGAGGCGCCGTATAATACGGTATCAGGTCAATCGCCGTAAGTAAAGGCGCTGCAAAAATCCACAAATCGCGGTAGTTGAACCTTAAATCGTTTTTTACGACAGATCTTATGTAAAGCCACGCGAAAGGCGTAATAAGCAACGTAAATGGAAGCAGGAATTTGTGGTAACGCGGAAAATCCAGATAGAATCGCGAATACAGCAAACAGCCGTTGAGCAGGTTTACAGAAAGGACAAACATCAGGCAGGCCAATAAACGTGTGCTGAGTTTGCCGTCTTTGTTAGCCCATAAAAGTACACAACCTACAACGACTGAAAGTACAAATGACCCGAATTCAAGTATGATGTCAATTTTTTCGATAATTCCGCTGATTTATAAACTATTGATTGGCAGCGGCAAATCTAATGGGAATTCTTTTTCATTTTCAGAATCTATAATTATTTTTTGACTGATTCCAAGATGTTTATATCGTTTCTATATAAGAATTTGATTACAAATGATTTGCACATGAAACATCATCGTCCCCAATCTCAAATCATAATTTTAATATATAGTTATTGGAATCCATTTGTGCTTTGCCGTATTTTCGGAAAAAATAACCCCATGAAAAAAATCCTTCTCCCATTTCTTTTTGTTCCGTTATTTTCGGTGGCCCAGCTCGACGGGCTTATCAATAAAGCCAAAGACGCGGTTTCCGGAACAACCCAAAGTACCAACGGCCTCGATATTGCTTCCGGCCTCAAAGAAGCGCTCGATAAAGGAATCGACAAACAAGTCTCCAAGCTCACGGCCACAGACGGTTTCTATAAAAACCAAGCTGTAAAAATCCTGTTCCCGGAAGATTTGAAAAAAGTAGACAAAGCTCTCAGGAGCGTCGGAATGGGAAATCTGGCGGACGAAGGCATCAAATCGCTCAACCGCGCCGCCGAAGATGCAGTCAAAGAAGCGACTCCGGTTTTTGTATCGGCTGTGAAAAACATGACGTTCACCGACGCTAAAAATATCTTGATGGGAAGCGATGATTCGGCTACAAAGTATCTTCAGAATACCACGACCCAACAGTTGTATTCCAGGTTCAATCCGGTGGTCAAAAACTCGATTGGGAAAGTAGGAGCCGATAAAATCTGGGCGAACATCATCAAGCAATACAACAAGCTTCCGTTGGTTTCCAAAATAAATCCCGACATCAATGATTATGTCACGAACAAAGCGCTCGAAGGCGTTTTTACCATGATCGCCGTGGAGGAAAAGGACATCCGAACCAACCTGAATTCAAGATCGACAGATTTGTTGCGCAAAGTTTTCGCACTTCAGGACAGTAAAAAGTAACAATAAAAATAATGGTAAAATAAACAATATAGTAACCTCTGCTTAACCTAAACCCTTTTGTGTTGCCGGATATTTGCACCGAGAAATAACTGGTTTTCTCATTTGGTTTGGGTTAGTTGAAAAAATTGCCGGCTTGGAACAGGGCCGGCAATTTTATTTTAGAAATGTTCGGTCTGCTTCATACTTTTACCGGCAGATTCGGCCCAATGTCATTCTTTCAAAAACGTATCGATAATTCCGCCCTGGTGCTTTTCCGCATTTGCTTCGGGATTCTCATGGCGTGGCAATCGTTCTGTTATTTACAGAACGGCTGGATCCGACGCAATCTTACCTCGCCAGAATTCACGTTTTCCCACATCGGTATGGAGTGGCTGCAGCCGTTGCCCGGAAACGGGATGAACTGGTATTTCGCCGTCATGGGGATTTCGGCTTTGTGCGTGGCGATAGGTTTCCGATACCGATTTTCGATTTTCGTGCTCACGTTTCTCTGGTCCGGTATTTACTTTATGCAGAAGACGGTTTACAACAACCATTTTTACCTGCTGATACTAATCGGATTATTGTTGCTGTTCATGCCGGCAAACGCTTATGCTTCACTCGATGCCCGAAATCCAAAAATTAAAAGCCTGTCGATGCCTGCCTGGTGCGGTTGGGTCATGATCTTGCAAATGGCAATCGTATATTTTTTCGCATCGGTCGCCAAATTATATCCGGGTTGGCTCAACGGAAGTTATGTCGCCATCGTCTTGACGCGGTATTCACATGTGCCCGGGCTTTCCTTTTTCGCCGATCACTGGTTCCATGTATTTATCGCGTGGACCGGAATGTTGTTCGACCTCATCGTAATCCCGATGTTTTTGTTCCGACGGACAAGATTGCTGGCACTTTTGGCCTCGATTCTCTTCCATACGTTCAATTTCTTCACGCTCAAAATCGGCATCTTTCCATTCCTGGCGCTCAGTTTCGCCGTTTTCTTTTTTGAGCCCGAATCGATCCGGCGGGTTTTCTTTTGGAAGAAGCCGACGTTTGTTTCAGATGTTGAGCCGCCGATTTCCATCCGCAACAAAAACGTCCTGCTGTACTTTTTCCTTCCGTATTTCATCATCCAGCTTATCCTTCCGATACGTCATTGGTTTATAAAAGGCGATGTGTTGTGGACAGAGGAGGGGCACAGACTCAGTTGGCGCATGATGTTACGTCATCGAACGGGGTCAATCGTTTTCCATGTAATCGATGCCAAGACCGGACAACCGATTACGTATGATGTCACGGCCCATCTGACACCGCGCCAGTTCAAAAATATGCTTGGGCATCCGGATATGATTTGGCAGACGGCACAGCATATTAAGTCAGAATTCCAGAAACAAGGTACGGAAGTCAGGGTTTTTGTCGATGCACTTTGCTCGGTGAACAAGCAGCCATCACGTCTGTTGATAGACAGAAAGGTGGATCTGGCCCATGCCGACTGGAATTATTTCGGGCATTGCGACTGGATTTTGCTCTATCCGGAAACGTCGGATTAAATTTCCAAAAAAATAGTTAAATCACCCTTGCACGACAGTTGTAGTTTACGTAGTATTGCATCGCAATTTAGAATTGATTTAAATAAAAACAACCGTGCGTTCCCTGCGTCTTCTTTTATTGGTTTTGCTTGTCGGATTTTGTGCCGATAGTGCGTTCTCACAGCAATGGAGTACCGATTTCGCATCGGCATCTGCAGAAGCTAAAGCGCAAAATAAAAATATCCTGTTGGTTTTTTCAGGTTCGGATTGGTGTGCCCCTTGTATCAAACTCGATAAGAATATCTGGCAATCCGAGGCTTTCAAAGCCGATTCAGAAAACTGGATTCTCGTAAAAGCCGATTTTCCCAAGAAAAAATCCAATGCGCTTTCTCCCGAATTGACACAGCAAAATGCCGGGTTGTGTGATAAATACAACCTTGAAGGCAATTTTCCGCTTGTCGTTATATTGACCCCAGAAGGAAAGGTTTTGGGTAAGACGGCCTACAAAGAAGTTTCGCCAGAGGCGTATATTTCCCAATTACATGCTTTTGTAAAATGAGGAAACTGCTGATTCTTTTTCTTGTCGGATGTTCGGCAAACAGCTTTTCACAGGTCGTTCGCCAACGTACGGTTTTGCTTATGGGAAGCCGGTTCGATATCACGATATCCGCAAAAGATTCGCTGTCGGCAGAAAAATATATTGATGAATGCATCGCGGAGGTAAGTCGCATAGAGAACCTGTTATCTGATTGGAAAAGCGACACCCAGGTTTCTGAAGTCAATCGAAATGCGGGAATTAAGCCGGTCAAGGTGGATAAAGAAGTTTTCGAACTGACCAAACGGGCCTTGAATTTCTCGAAAATAACAGATGGTGCTTTCGATATCAGCTTTGCGGCCGCCGAAAAAATCTGGAAGTTCGACGGATCCATGACCAAATTGCCATCTGCCGAAGCCGTAAAAGAATCGGTTAAGAAAATCGGTTATCAGAATATCATTTTGGATGAGCAGCATTCCACCATATTCCTCAAACTTCCCGGAATGAAAATCGGGTTTGGGGCGCTTGGCGAAGGATATGCCGCAGACCGATGCAAGGAACTCATGATGGCGAAAGGCGTTCCTGCGGGAATCGTCAACGGATCGGGCGACATGAATACGTGGGGCACGCAACCGGACGGCACACCATGGACCATCGGGATTACCAATCCGCTGAACAAGAATAAGGTGTTTGCCGTCATGCCGTTGCGTGACAATGCTGTAACCACTTCTGGCAGTTATGAGAAATTCGCCATGATAGACGGCAAGCGATATGCCCACATCATCAACCCAAAGACAGGTTATCCGGCAACCGGCCTAAGCAGCGTGACCGTTTTTGGCCCGAGCGCGGAAATGGCCAACGGATTCTCGACATCACTTATGGTGATGGGAAAAGAAGCCGGATTGTTTTTAATCAACCAATTCCACGACCTTAAATGTGTGATGGTGACAGATACAGGTGAAGTTTTCGGATCCGACAACGTAGAATTAATACCGAACAAAAAGTGAATAAACTACTATTCTTTGGAATGATAACCGCACTTTTTTGCTCTTGTACAGCCGTAAAGGAATACGAAAAGCAATATGTGAACGATCCGGAAATGGCTTTAAGCGACAAGAATTCGGCTCGTTATGAAACCAATTTTCAGGTATATCGCGAAGGTGCTTCGGGTGCTAATGGCGGAAAAACAGGTGGAGGCTGCGGATGCAATTAAACTATTTTTATTATTTATTGATATTGTTTACTGTAGGGGCGAATAGCCAGCAGGATTCTACCGTGGTTTTTAAAAAGCGTGTGCTTGAAACCACCGAGGTTGAATTGCTCGGCAGTTATTACAAACAGGAAGGCGTGCATTCAGCTGTCGGTGGCGGTTTAGGGACAGAAGAATTAACCGATGCGACTTCTGATATAGTCATTTCGGTTCCGCTAAACGATGATGATGTGTTGACTTTCAACGCGGGTTTTTCGGCTTACACGTCTGCTTCTTCAGGAAACATCAATCCGTTTTTTACCGATGGAACCAATATGAATCCGACAGGCGCATCACGTCGAATGTATTCTGCGAATCGTGATGACGACGACGATTATGAAGGTTCGGAGGACGGCTCGTTGCCATACGGAAGTCCGTGGATACAATCTACCGGGGCTTCGAACAAAGACGTTTTGGTTTCAGGCCGGTTGGGTTACAGCCATAGTTCGGACGACAGGAATTCGGTCTACCGCGCCCATGTTTCGGCTTCGACGGAATACGATTACGGCTCGTTCGGTTTTGGCGTCGGCTACACCAGGTTATTCAATGAAAAGAATAGCGAACTAAGTTTTGATGCATCTGCTTATCTCGATAAATGGAAACCGATCTATCCGACTGAACTCCACGAATATGCCACATACGGAAGCAACTTCCTCGACAGCGGTTATTTTAACGGAGTCACCGTTTACGACCAGAATGGGGAAGCTAACCGCGATTATTTCCCGATTAATTTCACAGAGTTCGATGCTAAAAACCGCAATTCTTATTCGTTTTCGATCGGCTTTAGCCAAATATTGACCAAGAAGATACAAGCCTCGGTTTTTGTTGACATCTTATACCAGCAAGGCTTGTTGTCTACGCCGTATCACCGTATCTATTTTGCAGATCGTGCCAATTATTATATTGGAAAAGTCCGGTATATCCCGGTTTATGATTCCAGCCAGAATCTTGGAGTTTACAGGCTTGCGGACGATGTGGAACGATTGCCGGACACCCGTTTCAAACTGCCGGTCGGGCTCCGGATGAACTGGTATGCGACCGACTTTCTGATCCTGCGTGGCTATTACCGTTTTTACTTTGACGATTGGGGAATTTTGTCGCATACGGCATCTGTTGAATTGCCGTTGCGTCTGAGCCAATCGTTCACGTTTTCACCAATGTACCGGTTTTACACCCAGTCGAAATCCGACTATTTCGCAGCTGCCGACCGTCATTTTTCATTTGAGCAATACTACACATCGGACTATGACTTATCGTCTTTTGACAGCCATCAACTCGGATGCGGGCTTACGTATACCGACATTTTCCAGAAGTTCAAAATCGCTCATCTTGGTCTCAAAAACATCGATTTACGCTACCAGCATTACGAACGCAATGACGGGTTATCGGCCGATATCATGACACTCGCTTTAAAATTCATTCACTAACCAAATATTCTTTATAACATGCAAAAAAAAGTTCTTGCCATAATTGCCTCGGTTTTCCTGAGCGCTATTTTCCTGGTACAATGTAACAGCAACGACGACAATGGTTCTGCCGATCCTGTCATCGGAACATGGAAACTTGTAGAAGTAACCCAAAATAGCCAGCAAGTTGCGGTTAGCAGCTGTGATTTGATGGAGATGTACATCTTTGGGGGCGATCAGTTTTCACATGAAATCTATTCATCGGCTTCAGGACGTTATGCAAATGTTGCACAGGATGACGACGATGATGAGGATTCGGATGATGAAGAATCAGACGACGAGGAATCTGATGATGAAGGTTCTGACGACGAAGGTTCAGATGACGAAGGTTCAGATGATGGAGAAGATGACGGAACCGATGATGGCGGTACAGGTGGCGGTGTTTGCGTCCTGACCGAAACCCAAATCGGAAATTGGGTAAATACTGGCGCGGCTTACACGTTGGAGCAAAATGGAAGCACCCAAAATCTTCCGATTCATTTCACAGACAACAATACCCGTTTCTATTATGAAGTAACCGTTGGAGGTACAACGACTCGCTATATTTTTCAACGTCAGTAACACAAAATATTGAAATCACCAAAACCGCCAAAATCCGGCGGTTTTTTTATGCGAGTTTTTCCTGGAGCTGACGGAAGTACGGAAGGGCTTTAAGCAATCGCGATCCGTACCAAGAAAACATTTCGCCGTCTACAAAAATGGTTTTGGCGTGATGTGTCGACCGACCTATTTCAAACGCATCTTCATCTTTGAACGGATAAGGTTCAGATGATAAAAAGATCAGTTCCGGATCGCCCTGTATTCGCAATTTCGGAACGATGACTTCCGGGTAACGGCCGCGGTCTTCATAGATATTCGTAAAATGGTTGAGCCGCATCATCTCATTGATGAAATTGTCTCCGCCAGCCGCCATATACGGATCTTTCCAGATGAAATAGGCTGATTTTCTCCAAGGCTTACCAGTCATGAAACGGTTAAAATCGGCTAACGTAAAAGTAAGTTTGTCAAGGATTTTTTTGGATTCCGTGCGGCAATTGAACAATTCGCCAAAGTCTGAAATCATTTGGGAATTCATGGCGATATCACGTACATCGGTGACCCAAACGGGGCAGATTTCGCTTAACGAGTTTACGATTTCCTCTGTATTTTCTTCTTTGTTCGCAATGATGATGTCAGGTTCGAGCAGCCTGATTTTTTCGATGTGTACTTTTTTGGTTCCGCCGATTATCTTCTTGGTCGATTTGAAATGATACGGATGCACACAGAATTTGGTGATACCCACGATGTTTTCTTCCAGACCGAGGTCATACAGCAATTCCGTTTGTGAAGGAACAAGAGATACAATCCGTTTTGGGTTTTGTTCAAACGAATGCAAAGTGCCGAGTTGGTCTGTAAAAGTTATTGGCATTATAATGTGTTGTATTTGAATCTCGTGAGTCTTTTGAAATAACGGAATCGGTTTACTTTGATTTTTTCATGCAGCGCTTTCAGGTTCCGAAGCGTCTTTCCGGAAAATCAATCGAATCAAAAATGACATCTTTATTCATCGCCGTTTTTCTGTTTTGCACCGGAACCATTCAGAATCATCAATCGCCATCTGTTCCATCTTCCCATATCAATCGGCACAAATTTACATTAAATCAATGCGAAGGAAGTCGCGAATCTGCCACAAATCTGCCAAAAAACCAATCCAAAAAGATTCACGTCGGCTACAATTCAAACATAGAGCTTCTGCTGCTGAGCAATCTTTTACTCAGTTACGACGATTTCAATTCCGACCAGACTTTCGTGATTGACGAAAAGCCGGTCAGGGTTAAAGATCTTTATGCACTGAACCTCAAAATCGCCAATGAGTTCAAATCGTTTTCAGGTTCGGCGAACCTTGCCATCATCAAATCGTATTTCGATAAGGATTTCTACCTGCATTATTCCAACTTTGTGCTTGGCCTTGATGATTTTCCGAACGCTACGGTTTCTGCCGAAACCAAATCCATGGATCGTTTTTCCTCAATAGAAGGCGCACAGAAGTTCGTAACTGCCCTGAATAATCTATATACAGAAATTTCATTTGACCGATATCTCAAAAAATACAAACCGTATTATGATGAGATGGAGAAGGAAGTGACCCAAAATATTCCCCCCGAAAATTTCATTGAAAAAATGGAGCATCTGTTTGACAAAAGTGTTGGTCATTACAGACTATATCCGAGCCTGACCATGCCTTTCAGTTCCGGATTTGCTGTGGGTACAGATGACAGCATCGGGAATATTTTTGGCAGTTTTGATATACCGGAAGAAATCAATAACCTGGGTAAGTTGGATTTGGGATTCAATAACCGTTTGTCGCTTCGGACTATTTGTATCCATGAATTCGGGCACCCTTTCGTGAATCCGGCAATAGATAAAGTTGACCAAAAAATCATTGATTCCAAAGCCTATATGTTCGACCCGATAAAGAATAGTATGTCCGCGCAAGGATATAATCAATGGAAAATCTGCCTTTACGAACATTTCGACCGTGCCAATGAAGTCATGATCGCAAGGCTTTTGGGAGATGAGACAAAGGCAAAGTCCATTTTGCAGGACAATGTGGAAAACCGGTCATTCATCTATCTGCCCCAAATCATGGAAAAACTTGATTTCTGGTATACCAATGAGTTTCCAAATAAGACTTATGGACAGAAAGTTGCGGAAATTATCCAACAATTACATTGAAAAGCGCCAGATTCTGTCAGGTTTTATGATATTACAAACACTTGCAAATTTCATCAATAATACTATCTTTAGGTAACTAAAAAGCTATCGATGAAGAAATTTTTGCTGGTGCTGCTCCTGATCTCTTTAGGTAGCCAGGCTCAGGAACTTAAACCGGGTTTCGACCAGTTCGAATATCTTCAATTGTTGCGGGCTTATGCCAGATGGGGAGATAGCACATACTACAAACAAATACCCGAAAGCCGTACGTACAAAAAGAAAGGGCGTAAATACCGTTCGGAAGAAGTCGGTTTTATGAACAGCTGGGAAATGTATGAAACACCTTCACAGACCGTAATTTCCATTCGCGGTTCCACGGGCGACCAGATTTCTTGGATGGCGAATTTCTACTGCGCCATGGTACCGGCCATAGGAACCATGAAACTCAATGACAGTACGTCTTTCGATTATCATTTCGCCGATCATCCGCAGGCCGCGGTTCATATAGGCTGGGCGGTATCGGCTTGTTTCCTGTTACCTGATATTGTCCGGAAGATTCATGACAGATACAGTAAAAACAGGAAGGATTTTATCATTTTCGGACACAGCCAGGGCGCGGGAATCGCCTATTTCGTGACGGCCCAGCTTAAGTATTACCAGCGTATCGGCAAACTTCCAAAAGATATACGGTTCAAGACCTATTGCAGTGCGGCCCCAAAACCGGGGAATTTATTTTTTGCGTACGATTATGAGGCTTCGACCCAGTTCGGATGGTCGCAAACGGTCGTGAATCCCGCAGATTGGGTGCCTGAAGTTCCCGTCACGGTTCAGAACGTCCAGGATTTCAGCACGACGAATCCGTTTAAGTTAGCCGACAAAATGATCAAGGAAGCACCGTTTCCGAATAACATCATCATGTCTTATCTGTATAAACAATTGACGCGGAACAATAAAAAGGCACTCAAAAAGTACAAGTTGTTTTTGGGAAGAGTCGCTTCCAGGATGGTTTCAAAAAACCTCAAAGGCTTCGAACCTCCTAAGAATTATTACGAATCAACCGATTATTCGCGTTGCGGAACACCCGTAATTTTAAATCCGGATGAAGAATATTACAAGAAATTCCCGGATAATGACAGCACGCTTTTCGTCCATCACGGCATACTTCCGTATTCTTACCTTACCGAAAAACTGAAACTTTAACGCGAAAGGATTCCGGCCATTTCCGTTTGTACCGACAGGGCTTCACGTCTGGCTGCTTCTGCGAAATCTTTTTCTGCCGATGCATAGATTACAGCCCGCGTCGAGTTGATTAGAAGACCGACATTTTCGTTCATTCCGTATTTGCAGACTTCTGACAAACTTCCACCTTGCGCACCGACACCGGGAACGAGCAGGAAACTGTCTGGGATGATTCGTCGGATGCCTTCAAAATATTCGGCTTTGGTTGCACCTACTACGTACATGAGGTTTTCGGCATTTTTGTAGGTTTTTGAGGTTTCTATGACTTGTTTGTATAACTCTTTCCCATCCAAATCTTTGGTCTGGAAATCAAAAGCGCCTTCGTTTGAAGTGAGCGCCAAAAGAATGGTATGCTTATCTTCAAAAGCCAGGAAAGGCTCGACAGAATCTTTGCCCATATAGGGCGCAACCGTAATCGAATCGAACTTCATATCGTTGAGGAAAGCCTTGGCGTACATGGCCGACGTGTTTCCAATGTCGCCGCGTTTGGCATCGGCAATCGTGAAAATCTCAGGATAGTTTTCGTTGAGGTAATTGATGGTTTTTTCAAGCGACCGCCAACCCGGAATTCCGTAGGCTTCGTAGAATGCGATGTTCGGTTTACAGGCAACCATCAAATCGTGGGTCGCATCGATGATGGCTTTGTTGAAGACGAAAATCGGGTCTTCTTCAGCCAGTAAATGTTTGGGTATTTTGTTTAAATCAGGATCGAGGCCGACGCAGAGGAAGGAGTTTTTGCGGCGGATTTCGGAAATAAGGAATTCGGTGGTCATGAGTCGTGTTTGTGACGCAAAAATAATTAATAATGAATGATTAAAAATGTATAATTGCAGTCAACGGGGTTTTCGCGATTTCTTCCTGCCGGATTGCGGAATCAGATCCTGCAATGACGGGTCGTCCATATATTTTTCGAAGATAATGTCAACTGATCCTGAATTTTGGATAGGGTTGAACCCAATATCCAGTAGCGACTGGGAAATAATCTGCATGTTAAGGGAAAAACCGGAGAGATAGCTCGCATATTTTTCGGCATCGGCAGAAACGGCCTGAAGTTTTTCTTTGTATGTAATTATAAACTGGCGGAATTCTTCTAATGTCATATCCGGAAGTTGCTTTAATTGCTGCACTTTCCTCAAATAATCTTCAGAAAACGCGTAATAGCCAAAAAGTTTACGAATGTCTTTTTTATGGAAAGCTACCAATTCATCGATGTTTGCAAAGGTAGTGTCGCGAACGTTCCATGCCGTTTGGAAGTATTTAGGCTGATTGATATCGATGATTACCGATGCCGAAAATAATTCCGGTTTCTTTTCTGGTTTTCTGATAACCAGTGTTCGATCGCTGAGAGCTACGATTTTTTCAATGGCATATTTCTGTTCCGATTGGGGCTTTTGGACAAGTTCAGGTGTAAGTTTACAACTTTTGGCGCTGTCGTTGGAAATCGTGAATTCAATAAGCCCACTGCGATTGATCATAAACCACTTCCCATTCAGGCTTTGTGCCGATGTAGAGATGCATATCAAAACGAAGAATACTACAGTTATTGTTTTCATTACCTAGTGTGATGTAGGTGGTAAATATAGCTGTTTCAGCAAACCACACATCATGACTGGGTGAGCTTCAAATAAAAAAACCGAGACATGAAGCCCCGGTTTTTCTTATTGCTTGTAAGCCTTAAATAACCTCGCTCGCTTCTTTGAGTTTTTCCGTATTGTTAACCAACTGCAATTCCTCGATGACTTTCTGGATGGCACCGTTCATTACGTTGTCCAAATCGTACAGTGTGAGGCCGATTCTGTGGTCCGTGACACGGCCTTGCGGATAATTATATGTACGGATTTTAGCAGAACGATCGCCGGAAGAAACCTGTGACGAACGTTTCGCCGCATCTTCCTCCTGCTTTTTGGCCAGTTCCTGTTCGTACAGACGCGAACGGAGTACGGTGAAAGCCTTGTCTTTGTTCTTGTGCTGTGACTTTTCATCCTGGCACTGAGCGACCAAACCCGTTGGAATGTGCGTCAGACGAACCGCCGATTTTGTCGTGTTTACCGATTGTCCGCCAGGGCCTGATGAACAGAAAAAGTCGATGCGGACATCGTTCATGTCGATCTGGACGTCGAATTCCTCGGCTTCCGGCAAGACCATTACGGTTGCCGCTGAGGTGTGGACACGGCCTTGTGTTTCGGTCTGGGGAACGCGTTGCACACGATGAACGCCGGCTTCGAATTTGAGGGTTCCGTAAACGTCTTCTCCGGTTACTTCGAAAATCACTTCCTTGAATCCGCCGGAAGTTCCTTCGTTCAAATCCACTACGGATGTTCTCCAGCCGCGGCCTTCGCAGTATTTGGTGTACATACGGAAAAGGTCACCTGCAAAAATAGACGCTTCGTCTCCACCGGTTCCGGCGCGGATCTCGACCATGACGTTCTTGGCATCTTCCGGATCTTTCGGGATGAGCATGAACTTGATTTCGTCTTCGAGTTCCGGCAGGCGCGATTGGGCTTCTTCTAATTGAAGTTTGGCCATTTCGGTCATTTCGGCATCGGAACCATCTGAAATGATTTCTTTGGCCTCCTCGATATTTCCGGTAATATTTATGAGCTCTTCACGCTTTTCGACGAGCGCTTTGAGGTCTTTGTATTCTTTGTTGAGTTGCACGTAACGCTTTTGGTCGGCGATAACATCTGGTTGGATGATCAAGTCCGATATCTCGTCGAAGCGTTGTTTCACGTATTGAAGTCTGTCTAACATAATCTTTTCTCGATTTCAGGATGCAAAAATACGAATAAAAAGGCAATGGGAAATGAGTGTGCTATCGGTTTTTAAATCAGTCGGATAACCCATTTGGAATAGTTTCTTTAGAGCAATAATTCTTCGGATTAAATCGTTTTCGTATAAACAATATCACCCGAGGCGCAGCCGAACTGTATGAAGCGCAGCGAATAAATAAAAATAATCAATAAATTAAGTCATGGCTGAATTAAACAATACTCCCGCCGACGGCAATTCCAAAAAAATAAGAAGCCGTAAACTTACTTCAAGAGTCGATTTGACCGCAATGGTCGATCTGGCTTTTCTGCTCATTACCTTCTTTATGCTGACGACATCGCTTACAGAACCAAGAGCTATGGATTTGGTGATGCCGGATAATAAAGGTGTTTCATCTCCAATTGATCCGAATCGGACATTGACATTGCTAATCGATAACCACAACAGACTTAAAGCATACATGGGACAGTTCGCCAATGAAAAGCCAATGGAAATCTCTCTGGCTGACAGCCGCGAGCTACGTAAAGAAATCACGAAACGGAAAAAGGAAGTATTCGCCTATTCATCGGCGAAAGGCACTCCCGAAAAAGGACTTATAGTCCTGATAAAACCTGCCGAAAAATCAAAGTATGAAGACTTGGTCAATGTACTTGATGAAATGGCTATATCTGATGTAGATACTTATGCTATTACAGATTTGATGTCCGATGAGAAAAAGTTGCTGGCGCAGGTGCCATGACAGATACTATGTTTTATGTTGGGAGGCGAATTCAGGTTCGCCTTTTTTATGAACTTTCCAGTGTCGGAATTGTTGATTGGATGAGAAGATTTCAGACCCGAAGTGTAGCCGAACTGTATGGGACGAAGTGTAAAAAAATGTAACGGATATTCTCTGGGTTTCTTTATTTTAGACCTTCCAGGTTTAATAAACCTTGCGGGTTTTATAAACCCTGCAGGTTTCCGAAACCTTTGCGGTTTATAAAACCCTGCAAGAATCAACACAATCACCCTTCCAAAAATCCTGAAAATGCAAAACTTCGACTGGACACGTTTTACCCTTAAAATCGCAATCGACGTTCCTGTAAAAACCTTATTCGCTGCCTGGACGCAATCTACCGAAGTCGAAAAATGGTTTCTTGAAAAATGTCTCTTTTCCAATGATGGTAAGGTTTTGGAATCTACAGAAAATGTTGTTTCAGGAAGCGATTACGAATGGAAATGGTTTGTCTATCCCGAGATCGAAAAAGGAAAAATCCTTGCGGCCGATGAACCGGACATCGTTTCGTTCACCTTCGCCGGAGATTGCATCGTTGAAGTCAAATTCCATCGCGAACACGGGCAAACGATCGTTGAATTGACCCAAAGCAATATCCCGGCAGACGATGTTTCGAAAAAGAATATCCGCCTGGGTTGCCATGACGGCTGGAGTTTTTACCTGTTCAATTTGAAATCGGTTTATGAAGGCGGCATCGATTTACGCAATAAGGACGAACGATTCGGTCTTTTACTCAACAACTGACATGGAAATTTCAATACGAAAAGTGGCTTCAGATGATTTTGAAATCGTTTATAATCTGATCAATCTGCTTGAAAATCAAGTGATGGACAAAAACCGACAATTGGATATCTTCAATCGCAATCTTGGTAATCCGCAAATCATTTATCTATTGGCGTTCCTCGATTCCGAAGCAGTGGGCTTTTTAAGTTGCCACGCCCAATACTTATTGCATCATTCCGGTTTGATTGGCGAAATCCAGGAATTGGTTGTTTCAGAAAATGCCAGAAGCCTCGGAATAGGGAAGTTGCTTATCGAAAATTTGATTCCCATTGCACGTAAAATGAAAATCGAACAACTTGAAGTGACGTCAAGTTTCAAAAGAGAAGCCGCACACAGGTTCTATGAACGCGAAGGCTTTGTACATTCGCATAAAAAGTTCACTTTACCTATATGAAAATCCAAGGCATACACCACGTGGCGATTATTTGTTCCGATTACCAAAAGTCCAAATCCTTTTACACCGACATAATCGGTTTTGAGGTCATGGCGGAAGTGTATCGCGAAGAACGGGCTTCTTACAAACTCGATCTGTCGCTCAACGGCTCGTATAGTATCGAATTGTTTTCATTCCCAGATCCGCCCAAACGGGTTTCGCGTCCGGAAGCGTCCGGTTTGCGCCATATCGCTTTTTCTGTAACCGATATTCAATCTGCCTATGAAGAATTGGTCGAAAACGAGGTGCAGGCCGAACCGATCCGAATCGACGAATTCACCAACAAGCGATTTTTCTTTATCTTCGACCCGGACGGTTTACCAATCGAATTTTACGAATCGGCACAATAGAAAAATATGAAAAACTATTTTATATATGGCATGTTTGCCACAATCGTTTGTTTGTCGTTCCAAAACTGCCAGAAGAAAAAAGAAGAAACCGCAATCCCGGAAGCCAAACCTCAAACCAAACTCATAGATCGTGCTGCCTGGCTTATTGGCCGGTGGGAAAACCAAATGGAAAAAGGCCCGCTGATTGAAAACTGGGAAAAGGTAAACGATTCGGTTTTCAAAGGATATTCCGTTGCCATTGAAAACAAGGATACGGTTTTCAGCGAATCCATGTTGCTTGAACAACGCAAAGGCGACTTGTTCTATGTAGTATCGGTCGAAGGACAGAACGATGAAAAGCCTGTAGAATTCAAATTGAGCCTTTCACGCAAAGACGAACTGCGGTTTGAAAATCCGATGCATGATTTTCCGGCGAGGATTATTTATCAAAACCCAATTCCGGATTCATTGGTGGCAAAGATTTCGACTATGAAAGGCGATAAAGTGCAGTATTTCAAATTCGGTAAAGTTCACTAAATACATAGAATCAGTTTTTTCATAGAGATGAAAAAGAGTTTGTTTTTACTTTTATCAGGTCTGCAATGTCTGGCTCAGAATTTTACGAATGGATCTCTCGAAAACTGGGATATTCCTTGCAGTGTAGATCAGGCTCCTTACGGATGGACACAAAACAGTACCACAAGCAGCGGTCTTGAAAAGTATGAGTTAGATGTTTGCCCTTTTACTGTCGTAGCGGCATCTGACGGAGATAAATATGGGGGTGGCCTTGGCATAGGAACTTCCCAGGGTGAAGGTATCGGACAATTCGTGACCGGATTCACAATAGGGACTACTTATGTACTTACGTTTGATTTTATAGGAGGCTATTATATAGACGACCCGCTTCTCGGATATGCACAATGGCACATTATCCAGGGAGTTACAGATGTAAGCCAGACCGTTCCGTTTTATCATCATGACGCAAACTGGCAAACGCATCAATATGTTTTTACAGCAACGCTGCCGAGCTATTTTTTTACGTTCCGGGTTTATGCCGTTTCTGATGATATTTTAGGTAGTGGCGGAATCGATAACTTTAATATACAACCTTTATTATCGTTGCCTTCACATATGGGTAATACCATGGAATTGGTTCCGAATCCGGTCAGGCAACAATCTTTTATTATGTTAAGATATCCTGTCAAAGATGCTTCATTGGAAGTTTACAATGCACTTGGACAATGCGTAAGGAAGACGACGGGCATTAGTGGCGGTACTGTTCCATTTGATCGCGGCAGCCTGAATAGCGGAATATATTTTATTAAGTTACTTGATGATTTCAGTGTTACATGTGCTGCAAAAATAGTGGTTGAATAGGCCGTAAATAACGCATACACGATTGTATTTTATTTGCCGGCCAAACCTGAATCTGCCCGGTCAATTGTTTACATTTGTCCAAACCACAGTTTATGATTCGCGTTTTTTTGTTGTCACTCGTGTTTGCTTCGGCATTGAACGCCCAGCCATATGATTTCATTCCGAAGGAATATCACCTGATGACATCTGAAGAAAAAGCCAAACTTGTTCCACCATACACAGGCGTAAGTTTTTTGATGGATGACGGAAAGTATCTTGAAAACAAGGACGTAGCCGCGATGAAAGCCAATGGCGGATACGAGCAGCTGTTTTACGGCGATAAAAAAGGGAATGTTCGTATTATAGTAAGCCGCAAACTCTCCGATGCAGAATTGCAGAAACGAAAAGAAGATTACCTCAAGTTAAAAACGGAATCGCACGAAAAGCTCAATGCGCTTATTGGCAAACCGTTTCCGGAAATGGGGCTGACGAATTTAGACGGAACACCATTTTCTGTGACCAATTCAGGTAAATCTACCGTACTTTATTTCTGGTTTACGAATTGTCCCGAATGTGAGAAGATACTGCCTGAATTCAATAAATTGTACAATACATACAAAGACAGGTTCAACTTTGTGTCGCCAACGCTGGACAACAAACAATTAGTGGAAAAATATGTAAAAACACATATTACACCACAGCCAAAATTAGTCGCGGGATCCGAACTCAAAAAACAGTATATTGATTTTTTCCCTACGGTAATGATTCTGGATAGAGAAGGAAATATCCTTGCTGTACAGGATGCAACCGGAATGATTGAAAACCTGAAAGTAAAGCTCTATGAAATTTCTTCGAAAAATAAAGTGAAGTAATCCCAAAATGAAAAACTATGGAAAATGATTTCACCCATGTTATGCGCAATCGTTCCGATAGCGAGCTTATACAGATAGTCACGACGGACAGCCATCGCTATCAGGAATCTGCTCTTGAAGCCGCAAGAAAAGAAATCGAATCACGCAATATCGAGGTGGAGAAGTTCAATCATGTAAAGCAAGATCTTGAAGCGTCTATGGCTGAATCGCTGCGGATTGAAGCTGCTACTGTGGGTTCCGGATTGCGTTTGGCGAATTACTTTATAGACACGGTAGCCATACTTATATTGGCTTTCGTACTGATCTTTTTCGTAAACACTATTTTATGGATAGGCAGCCAAACAGTCAGAATGTTGCTGAGTAACCTGCTACTTTTGGCTACCGTTGTACTGTACTACATCATTTTGGAAAGCCGGTTTCAAAAGACACTTGGCAAACTGATAACCGGTTCCAAAGTAATTACCATCGAAGGAAACAGACCCGGATTCAACGATATCTTCATACGGACACTCTGCCGCTTCATCCCGTTCGATAATGTATCTTTCCTGTTCACGAAAAACGGGTTTCACGACAAATTTTCAAAAACGACGGTTATAAGAGACTGACAGTTATTCAGGAGATATGAATCCGGAAGTTGCGTGAAATAGTGTATTCGCAACCGTTCCGTTCTTCGTCATCGTGCTTGACCTTGATTTTAATGGTGAATTCAAAATCCCCGAGCAACGTAGGCGTTCCGGATATAAAAATATCATCGCCAAAACTGTGGCAGTCGAGGCCGTTTGGCAATGTGCCTTCTACCCGGAAATCCTGCCAGGCGAAATCGGAATTCCCATAAACCTCAATGGTTGCCGAATAGCCGTTGAACAAGGTTCCGTCCGGAAGTTCCCTTTCTTCGATTTCAGGTGGATCAGAAGTCGCACAATCAATCGCAGTTTCACAACCCGAGAGTAAAATCAGCAGAAAAAGTATTCCCAGGATTCGCTTCATATTAGTTCTTCGCCGGGATACTTTCCAATATCTCCAAAAAGAATTTCCAGAATTTCCGGGACGACGAAATGCTCGCACGTTCATCCGGTGAATGTGCGCCCAAAATTGTCGGGCCAAAAGATATCATGTCCATTCCCGGATAATTTGTTCCTAAAATACCACATTCAAGCCCTGCATGGCAGGCGACGACATGAGGTTCGGAACCATTTTGTTTTTTATAGATGCCAACGAGTACTTTTAGTATTTCGGAATTCACGTTCGGTGTCCAACCCGGATAGCTTCCGCTGAACTTCACCTCAAAGCCACCTAGTGAAAAGGCTGCTTTGAGCGCATTCGCCAAGTCAAATTTGGACGATTCGACAGATGAACGTGTCAGGCATCCAATCAAAATATCTCCGTCTTTGACCAAAACGCGGGCAATATTGTTTGAGGTTTCCACAAGGTCTTTCATATCGGCACTCATGCGATACACGCCATTCACCGCCGCATAAAGTGCTGCTATCAATTGTTTTTGGGCCGCGATTTCCATGACCTTTTCAGGCGTTTCCGTCTTGTCGATCGAAATTTCGAGCTTTGGTTCGGTGGTCTGGAATTCCGCTTTTATAGCGTTGATGGTTTTCTGTATCGCATCAAAGAATTCCGTTTCTTTAGTGACAGGCAACGCAATGACAGCGACGCTTTCACGCGGGATTGCATTGCGTAAACTGCCTCCGTCTATTGTCGAAACCCGCAAATCGAATTCATCGAACGTCTCGAACAACATCCGATTCATGATCTTGTTTGCGTTGCCCAGGCCTTCGTGTATCTGCATGCCCGAATGCCCGCCGTTAAGTCCTTTGGCCGTGATTTTGTATCCGTGGAAAAGAACAGGCGTGTATTCCCGGTTGTAGCTTCTGGTTGCCGTCACGTCAATTCCACCGGCACAGCCAATGTCGATTTCGTTGTCTTCTTCGGTGTCCAGATTCAGCAATATCTCACCTTGAAGAATGCCGCCTTTGAGATTCAGGGCACCCGTCATTCCGGTTTCTTCATCTATCGTAAACAATGCTTCGATTGCCGGATGCGCAATGTCTGTGGACTCAAGGACAGCCATGATTGCCGCTACGCCAAGCCCGTTATCTGCACCAAGTGTAGTGCCTTTTGCGCGGACCCAATCCCCATCCACGTACATATCGATGCCTTGTGTGTCAAAGTCGAAATTGGTGTCGTTGTTCTTTTGATGCACCATGTCCAGATGTCCCTGGAGCACAATGGGTTTGCGGTTTTCCATTCCGGCCGTCGCAGGTTTGCGGATGATGACGTTTCGGATATCATCTTCAAAAGTCTCCAACCCAAGCGAGTTTCCAAAGTCTTTCATGAATTGTATCACACGGTCTTCCTTTTTGGACGGACGCGGTACGGCGTTTAAATCGGCGAATTTATTCCACAGTGGTTTTGGGTCGAGGTTTCTTATTTCAGACACAAGATTATTATTTATTAGTATTGTTATTATTTATTTGAAGTCAGATCCCGCTGCCCGCTTCACCCGAGCGTAGCGAATTGATCGAATCCTATAAAAAACAAATATAAGATTTTGAGATAAGCTGATTTGTTCCGGCCGGTTTTTCCAGCGGCTAAAAGGAGCTTCTGTTAGTCGCTCTTTTAGCCGGGTAAAAACCTGGCCGCAACTGCGTCAGGGCTATTCGCTTGCATCGGGGCTAGGCTTGGTTTACTTAATCAACATTAGATGTTCGACATTCCATAATTTGTCATATTACAACCGTTACCCAACATTTTAGTAAGTTATGTTATGCCTTTTCGGCTCAAACAACCCACAACATCCGTAGGTCGACATTTCATATTGCTAGGTACGATTATAATGGTTCGACTTATTCCCGGGATCTATAATTCATCATTTCCCGCTGATTTCTCAATTAAAAAAAAAAGACCTTCAAAACTTTAACAAATGATACATAAAAAATGTACTTAAAATTTCTCGGGATTTCTTAGGGACACCATTGGCCCCTCCCCAAAGGCAAATTAAACTTTAAACCGATACGGCCAGTACAGAAAAACTACCTCAATTAGCTTCGCTCAGTTCGGCTAAAGCCTCGGGTGTTAAATCTTCATCCTATGCTGCCTCGGGTCTTTTTCTAGACCAAACAAAAAATCATTTTTGAAATACGGTCAATGTGATTTTTACATTCGTCATTCGTCTTTCATCTTTCATCTTTCATCTTTCGTCTTTCATCTTTCGCCAAATCAACAACCTCCCAAAAATACCATTTACTATCTTTATCCCAAACCTAAATTGGTTCATGAAGAAAAAATACCTGCTTCCGCTTTTGCTTCCCGTTCAAATCGTGGTGGTTAAGGCGTTTGCCTTTTTTCCGGAAATTGTAGAAAAATATTACAGCAATGGTCTGTATCCGCTTACTTCTTTGGTGGAAAGAGCCTTGTTTGGCCGGATTCCGTTTTCGTTTGGTGATATTGTGTACGGAATCGTGGCGTCGTTTGCCATCCGCTGGTTTTGGAAAACCAGAAAAACCTGGAAGCTGCAGTGGAAAACAAACCTGCGTAAAATCACGGCTGTTCTATCCGTTGTCTATTTGTTCTTTCATGTGGCGTGGGCGATGAATTATTATCGCGTCCGGTTACCGCAAAAACTTCATATCGAAACCGATTATGACCGGGACGAGTTGGTCGCTTTTACATCACGACTTATAGAAAAGACAAACGGGCTTCAGCTCGACATCGCCCAAAATCCCGACAGTATCATACGGGTTCCGTATTCAAGAAATGTTATTTATGAAAAAAGCATCGCCGGTTATTCGGAACTTCAAAAGGAATATCCCGGTTTTGCACTGCATAATCCGTCAATCAAAAACTCGTTGATTTCATTGCCGCTCAGTTATATGGGCTTTTCAGGTTACCTGAATCCGTTTACGAATGAGGCACAGGTCAATTCACTCGGGCCTTTGTATTCGTTTGCCGGAACCAGTTGTCACGAAATGGCACACCAGATTGGATATGCGAGTGAGAGTGAAGCGAATTTCGTCGGTTATCTCGCAGCCATCCACAGCAAGGACAATTACATACGTTATTCCGGATATACGATGGCTTTGAAATATTGCCTGCGCAGTTTGTCAGCTTACGATAAGGACAAGGCAGATGAAATGCTCAAACGTATCAATCCCGGAATACGAGCCAACTTTAAGGAAAGCAAGGATTTCTGGGAGAAGTATGAGTCATTCCTCGAAATAGGGTTCAAGTTTTTTTACGACAATTTCCTCAAGATGAATCAGCAAGATGAAGGCCTTGAAAGTTATAACCGTTTCGTGGATCTGCTTGTGAATTATTATGATGGACATGAACTGAAATAATCTATCATGAAAAAAATAAAGATGCTTCTGCTCATCATTTTATTTTCCAATTGCAGACAGGAAAACGTCATTGAAAAGCCAAAGGTCGCGGTATCTGCTCCAAAACGGGTCATTGAAACTTCTGCCGAAAAAGAGAATGCCGAAGACAAAATGCTTGCTTACCTCAAGCAACAGTATTCCGAAGTGTTCTTTTATTCCGATGACATCCTTGACGAAGAAGAATCGCTCCAGCAATTAGGCGTTACGTATCTGGATGAAAATACCATCGATTTTTATCTGTATACCGAAACCTTGCCTTGCGATACGGAATATTACGGAAAAGCTTTTCGGGTTGAAACAGATAGTCTTTCTGACATACAAGATGCATTGGAAATATTTGTGAAAGAAGAAAAGGAATTTAAACTATCTGTTATCTTGGACAAGCAGACACATAAGGCAAAAGTGGCTTACATTGACAAAGAAACACTTGGTACGGATTGCCTGCCGATAGTAGAAACACATATGGAAAAGGTAAAATGAAAAATATACGCAACTGCTGTATGATACTTCTGTTCGTCTTGGTTCCACTATGCGGACAAGCACAGGCCACAGCCGCAAAAGACACCATCATAACCCATATCGAAATCACCGGAATCGTCAAAGATCTAAGTCCGTTGCCCAAAGTCATCGTCGTTGAAAAAGGCTATAAAAACAATACGGACATTACAGATTCGCTAGGCAGGTTCACCATTAAAGTTCAGCTCGAACATTTCACCGAAAAAGTCTATTTACGATTTGAGGTTCTCAATGTGCCGCCCCATGAAATCGAGGTATTTCCCGATACCAAATCGATCGAAGTCCAACTAAGCGGAAAAGGCCCGACAAAGAGTAAATGGAAAACGGAATTCATATTTGAAAAGCCTGATGTAAAAGAACTCATCCTGAAAAGAATAGCCTTTTTGATTGAGCAGGCCAGGAATGTAAAAGAAGGGACACATTAATGGAAAGAGCATTTCTAAAGGCCGAATGGCGAAAGTTGCTGATGGCGAATTATATCGTTGAGCCATCACTATTACAAAAGTACCTTCCTGTAGGAACCGAACTGGATTTATGGAAAGGGAACTGTTACGTCAGCGTCGTCGGATTCCTATTCCTGAATACAGCCATAAAAGGAATAAAGATTCCGTTACACGTAAATTTTGAAGAAGTCAACCTCAGGTTTTATGTCAGGCATTTTGACAAAGGTGAGTGGAAAAGAGGCGTTGTCTTTATCAAGGAAATCGTTCCGCGGCCGGCATTGACATTCGTGGCGAATTCGGTATATGGAGAGAAATACGAAACATTGCCCATGTCTCACAAATGGGAATCTTCCTCAGACAACCTGTTGGTGGAATACGCCTGGAAAAAGCGGGGCAAATGGAGTTCCATAAGTGCCAATATGAATTTGAACCAGCTTGATATTGTTCAAGGAAGCGACGAAGAATTCATCACCGAACATTTCTGGGGTTACACCCGAATCAATCAAAAGACAACATCTGAATATCAGGTCGAACATCCGCGTTGGCGGGTTTACGAAGTCAAAGATTATACTGTAGATATTGACTTTGAGCAGAATTACGGAAGTGACTTCGGATTTCTGAAAGATGAAAAACCAGCGTCGGTATTTCTGGCTGAAGGTTCTGAAATCAAAGTCAATCACGGACGGAAATTATAAAACTCCAACCCAATCAAATTCAGTATATTGGCTAAGGAATTTTCCTGCCGATGCAAAAATATCTACTGTTCCTGTCATGTGTCCTACTGTTGTCCTGTTCCAAAAAGCAGGATAAAAAAACTGTGGATGCAACCGTAGAAAAAGACAGTCTTTCGGTAATCGCGTTACTTCAATCGGCCGAAGATTCCTCCGAAACGAATCCGTCGGATTCAAAACAAAATCTGCTCAGGGCAGGACAGATAGTTTCAAAATACAAGAATCCGTATCTCGAAGGTTGTGTCCTCGATTCGCACTCCGTGGTTGCTTTTTACCAGAATGAACTCGATCAGGCTATCGCCTTTGAACTCAAAGCCGTGGATGTTTACCTCAAAAACGGATATAGCCTGGAAGCCTCGGGTTCGCTGGGTCGCATCGGTCTTTTTTACCAATACCGGAATGAGTACGACAAATCGCTTGAAGCCTTGTACCGCGCCATGAAACTGGCCGAAAAAGAAAAGTACAATTCAAAAGCGCTCATCCGTATCTATTCCAATCTGGGCAATGCGTATGACGAACTCAACGATTACGACAAAGCCCTCGAATACGCGTTCAAAGTGCTCGCATTGCTTAAAGAGCAAAAGGATCCGGAAGGTTACGGACATGCCTTCAACAACATTGGCGCGATTTACATCTCAAAAAAAGAATTCCCCAAGGCATTGGCTTTTTTCGAAAAGGCTTCCGTTTATACTGACAGTATCAACAGGCCGGAATTTTTCTGCCAGGTCAACTTCAACCAGGGACTTTGTTATTATAACCTCAAAAAATTCGATAAGGCATTATTTTACATCTACCGAGCCGAGAAATACCGCGATAAATCAGGCGTGACACTCAACGGCTGCAAAGACCTGATGCTCATGGCGAGTGTTTATGAGGAATTGAACCGCAACGATTCAGTCAAAAAATACCTCGATTTGTCCCAAAAATGTGATACGGTAGTGAACGATTATAACTTCCGGTCGGAACATTACAAGTTGCAATCGAAGTTCTTATCGGCCAAAAACAACTATCGCGGTGCTTTGGCGTTGCTTGAGAAAAGCCATCAATTCTCGGACAGTTCGCTGCTGCGGAACAAAGACATCGATATACAGCGCAATTACATCAAATACCAATACGAGAAAAAGTCAGAAGCCGACAGCTTAAAGTATCGGTTGCAATTGATAGAATCTGACACGAAATCATCGCGCAACCGCAACAACTTCATCGTATCGCTTTTGATCCTCACGCTTGTCGTTGCCGCAGCCATAATCCTTAGGAACAGGAACCATCTGCTCAAAAAACAAAAAGACCTTGAAGCGAAAGACAGGCAACTCGCGGAACAGCAGGCATTACGTGCCAAGATGAGTCCGCATTTCATCTTTAATTGCCTCAATACGATAGATGCGTACGTGATGCAGGACAAACAGGAAGAAGCGTCAAGGCTCATACAGGATTTTTCAAAACTCTCACGAAAAGTGCTTGATTTTTCAGATGTGGAAAGCGTCGATTTATCGGAAGAAATAGCATTCCTAAACATTTACCTCAACATTGAAAAGATACGGCTCAACGACAGTTTTACTTTTGAGATTTCAGCAGATGAATCTATATTGGATTACCAGATTCCGCCCATGATCATCCAGCCGTTCGTGGAAAACGCCGTAATCCACGGAATCCGGAACAGACGCGATGAAAAAGGAATCATCAAGGTTTCATTTTTCTTTAAAGAAGACAAGCTGCATGCGGTCATTGAAGATAACGGAGTCGGGCGGGATAAGGCCAAGGCGTTGCAACAGCACAAAGAACACGTTTCAAAAGCCATCGCCATTGTGCGCCAGCGATTAAGCGGCCGTAATGGAAAAACAGCAGCCGAAAATTTAATTACATTTACCGATAAGCCAAACGGTTCGGGTACCATCGTAGAAGTCGTCATTCCCAAATCCACAGCAACAGAATCCATAAAATGATGAAACGATTACTTTTTGCCCTTTGCGTACTTACGCTGATTTCCTGTAAAGACAATCTGGATAAGAAAGCCGAACAGCTTACGTATGACGAATTCGATTCCAATGCAAAGACAGATTCCACAGGACTAAGCCGCGATTCCACGTTTTCACAGATTGCCAATTCGCCCAATTCGGTGGTGCAGACGGGAATGGACAGTATCAAACTGATTCCGGTCTACAAACTGAAGAAGACAGCAGACAGGAACATTGATTACGGCACCACGACAAGTTATCTGTATCCGACATCTGATGATGAAGATGTAGCTTTCCGGTACTTTATGCCTGGGATGGATTTGTTGCCGGGCTACAACCTGATCAATGTGGCACATTACGATTTACCGACGCAAAAACTGAGTTATTTCTTTACCAAGCCGGCTTTGATCAGGAACGTTTACTATCCTGGCGTTAGGCCAGATTCGTTGTACAAGAAGCCTGTTAAAAGAGATTTCTTTTTGGTTTCGGTTTATGACGAAGACACGAACAAAGATTCTATTATCAATAAAAAGGATTTGCGCAGACTCTATTTCATCGATGCCAAAAATACCAGGAAGATATTGCTTGTTCCATCTACACATTCCGTTGTCAGATCGACATATGATGACAAAAGCGATATCATGTATGTGTATGCCAGATTCGACGCGAACAAAAATGGAAGTCCTGAAAGAAATGAACCCATGAGTATCTTTTGGATAGCGATGCACAACCCGACTGAAGCGCGTAAATTGATGTGATACCAGAACCAAAACAAAACGCTATGTCCGGCCTCACTATTTTTATCGTAGACGACGAACAGGAAAGCATCAATGCGCTGCGTATCAAACTCGAACGCTATTGTAAAAACATCACTATTGTCGGTAGTACGACCAATGCCGAAGAAGTACCCGGATTGCTCAATTCCCTCGAAGTGGATTTATTGTTCACCGATGTCGAAATGCCCGGAATGGATGGTTTCCAATTGCTGAACCTGCTCAAACATAAAGATTTCGATGTAATCATGGTGACGGCTTTTTCACAATACGCCATCAAAGCCATCAAGGCCAATGCGGTCGATTATCTGCTCAAACCTGTAGATATCACTGAACTTAAAGAGGCTGTCGATAAAGTATCGGAACGTCGCAGCCGGCCCGAATCGTCAAATCATGTCGCATCGGTAGAAAACGTGAACCAACAGCGTAAAATAACGCTCACATCGGCCAAGGATATTTATTATGTTCCAATAGAAGACATCCTGTACATTCACGGCGAGAACAATTACAGCACCTTCCATTTGGCCGACCAGCAGAAAATAGTGGTGTCAAAGACGTTGAAGGAATATGAATCGACACTTCCGGAACAGGATTTTTTCCGAATCCATAAATCATTCCTCATAAACATAAACCACCTGCACAAGATCAACAAAGGGATCGAGTTGCAGGCGGTTATGAAAGACGGCAAACACATTGAGGTTTCCACGCGCCGTAAAACAGATTTCATCAAAAAGATGGAGCGCTTCAACCTCAAAAAGTAACCGTTATTTTTTGATGATCGTAAAGGTCTTCGTGGCGTCTTTTGTTTTGACGGTTGCCAGATAGGTTCCTGTCTGCAGATCGCTTACATCAATGCTTCGTCCAAGAGTATCGAAATCTTTACTTTTGACCAGTATGCCAATCGCATTGTAAATCGCTACCGATTCCAAAGCTTGCTCTCCGCTGAAAGACAACGTATGCCGAACCGGATTCGGGTAGGCTTTTATAAGTTGGGCCTCTGTGGAAAAAACGGCAAGCGGGTCGTTATCGGTAACTTGCATAAGCCATGCATCCCGCCCGCCGTGAGGAGTTCCGAGGCTGCCCTCCAATGAGCTTGAATAGCCTGCCATCGTATATTGATTGCCCTGTTTGAACAGGTTGTAACATCTGTCGTCTGCCGAAGTGCCGAACGTATCGGCCCAGACAATATCTCCATCGGCTTCGATCTTCATCAGGAACGTATCCACATCTCCGGTTATGCCGCCAAAATCCCCGTCGAACGAACGCGTATGCCCCATGACGATATAGCCGTTCTGTGTAGGGTATATTTCCATGCCCTCGTCTTCGCCGGATCCGCCGTACATACGGCTCCATTCGATGTCGCCCGTACTGGTCAGCTTAGCCACCCACGCATCAAAGAAACCGTGGCTTCCGGTTATGTCGCCTTCCGGATTGTTGGAATTCGCCGCGGCCACCAGGATATACCCGCCGTCAGCGGTTGGTTGTATGTCACGTCCCTGATCGGAACCGGAACCGCCGTAGGTCTTTGCCCATTCGAGTGTTCCGCCAGATGAGGTTTTAACCACCCAGATATCTTCGTTCCCGTGGTTGTTCGAAACCTGTACATTGTTGGATGAGGTTTCGCCTATGCAGATGAATCCGTTGTCCGGCGTCTGGTTTAACCGGTATCCGTAATCGCCATCGGAACCGCCATACGTCATAGACCACGTAATGTTTCCGTCCGCATCGAGTTTTACGATCCATATCTGGGCCGCGCCGTTATCGGGATTTCCAACGACGTCGCCACTTTGCGACCAGGTTTCACCGCAAAAAGCGTAGCCACCATCCGAAGTCGTAATGATATCGTAAGCAAAATCAGAAGCAAAACCACCGAACAATTTACTCCAGATCACATCGCCCGTCGCACTGAATTTCATCACCCATGCATCCTGGTTCCCGTGGTTCCCGACGCAATCACCGTCATTCGACCAGGAATAACCTGCCGCGATGAATGCCCCGTCCGGAGTAGGTTGTACTTTTTGAAGGTAATCGTAATCTGTTCCGCCAAAATTGAACGACCACGATAGCGTTCCCGATGCATCCGTCCGGAAAGCCCAGCCGTCAAAAGCACCCAGGTTTGCCGGAATATCGCCGTTATTTGAAAAAGTTTCCCCGACCGATACGAATCCACCGCCGGGTGCCGGGGCTATGCCTCGGGAATAATCCCAGTCGGTGCCGCCATATAACGAACTTGGACCAGTTATCTGGCCATTCACAAAATGTGCTATGCCCATACAGGCAAGGAGTAGCATTTTTTTCATCTTATGCATTTTTAAGGTTACCGATACTAACTTCAGGAGTAAAGTTGCTTCATAATCCCGATGCTTTTTCGCCGATTGATAGAGCGTATCCGTTTTTTGAGTAAACGCGGCATTTTTTGGGTTTTGTGAATTTTGATGCTGCCAGATGTTTCCTGATTCTCGGGTATTCGCTACCTTCATCTCAAAATCATCCATCATGAAAAAAGTGCTTTTACTGTTGCTTTGCGTCGCCCTGTCCAAATGCGGGCAAAAATCGAATGAAACCAATGTGACTGCCGGAGAACAGCCTTTCTTTACATTCGACCGCGTCGATTACTATCATTTGGACATAGACCGCAACGGCTTTGACAGCATTGTCCGAAACGAAAATAAATCGAGGAAAGAACAGGCGCTTTTGCAAATTCTCCAGCAGAATATCCCTGTGAGTACCATAGATACGTTGTTCATCCCGAACATGGGGATGCTGGATTTCCATCAGACGCTTATCGATCCGAAACATCATGTGGAACTCGCAAAGCTTTTTTCAGTCAACAAACCGGCGCCCGGGACCAAAACAGCCTGTGAGCCCATTTTTAAGGACGTGCTTATTTTTCGTCAGAAACAAAAAGTGATCGGTGTGGCGAAACTTTCTTTCGACTGTGATAAGAGTTATATTGTTGGGGCACGCTATCCGAGCGGTGGGTTTGGAGCTGGCGGGGAATTTGCAAAACTGAAGCAGCTTCTTTCAGAATAAATCTCAAAGCAAGCGGTAAGTCCTTTATTCAGGAACTATTTTAAGGCTTTACCCAATTGAGCCGTTCTTTGTTTTGTGTGGAATCGGGATACCCGACTGTGGATAAATGCCACACTTTTTTGTGCAGATTTGTTCTAATAAGCTAGTAAACGCTGGTAATGTGCCACTGGCACCGGGATTGCTTTCATATCTATATCACGATATGAAATTAATCCAGACAACATGAAATCAAATACTATTTCGACCCCTCAAACTTCTTCCGAATCCATTCGCTTACCAGATACGCTTCAATCTCCCTTTTCAGTCAATCCGGAATTTTCCGGTTTCAGGCCGTTGAATGTCATTGTGCTTATGTGCACCTTTTTCCTCATGATTGGCAGCGGGTATCTCGTTTACGAACTTCAGGATGAATTCACCGAATTTAACCGTGACCGCATCAATTCTACCTGGGGCTTGATTTTTATCATAATCGCCTCTGCCTTATTACTTTTCAAACTGGGTTTTTTCATTTATAACATTGTGTTGTATTTCAGATACAAGCCCGTCAAGTCTGTCAGCGATGAACTGCTACCTACAGTTACCGTAATCGTTCCGGCATATAATGAAGGGAAACAGGTTTGGGATACGCTGATGAGCCTGGCGGAAAGCGATTATCCGATGCACAAACTACAACTGCTTTCCATTGATGACGGTAGCCAGGACGACACCTGGTACTGGATGCAACAGGCCAAACAAAAACTCGGGGACAGGCTTTTTATTTATCAGCAACCTCAAAACAAAGGAAAACGCCACGCTTTATACAGAGGTTTCAATGTAGGTACCGGAGATATTTTTGTTACGGTCGACAGTGATTCGGTGGTCAAGACAGATACCTTACGAAATCTGGTAAGTCCGTTCGTTACCAATAAAAACTGCGGTGCCGTGGCGGGAAATATCCAGGTTCTGAATAATAAAAAGGCGCTGTTACCCAAAATGCTTAATGTAAGCTTTGTGATGAGTTTTGAGTTTCAGCGTTCTGCCGAAAGCGCGTTGGGATCGGTGCTATGCACACCGGGAGCTTTGGCCGCTTACAGAAGGACTGCCGTAATGGAATGTCTTCCGGAATGGATCAACCAGACTTTTATGGGAAAACCGTCGGATATCGGCGAGGACAGAGCCATGACCAACATGATCCTGAAACAGGGCCATCATGTGCTGTTCCAGAGAAATGCCTATGCTTATACGAACGTTCCTGAAAAATACAGCGGTCTTTACAAAATGTTCATCCGGTGGGACAGAAGCAACGTACGCGAAAACATTATGATGGCAAAATATGTATTCAAGGAATTCCGTAAGGATTCAAAGATAGGTTCCAGATTGCTGTTCCTGAATCAGTCGTTCAAACTGATCATGACGTATCCGTTTACGCTGTTCATGATTTTTTTCATAGCCACGCATCCGTTGTTGTTTTTCAGTTCAACGCTTTTCAGTATACTGATCCTGTCCAGCTTTCCGGTTCTTTTTTATGCCAGGAGATACAATCTGGAACAATCTTTCTGGGCCTACTCTTATAGCGTTTTGTACACGTTTGGACTCTTTTGGATCACACCTTATGCCATTGCGACCGCCAGTAAAAGAGGTTGGTTGACAAGGGGCTTATCTTAATAATCATTAATTTATTTTTGGAAATGGACCGGTTTTACAGCCGGTCTTTTTTGTACTTTCATATAGTTAAAGGTTGTCCCACTTCAACACTTTTGTGGTAATTTGAAAAAATATATTATATGAAACGTCTGTTGTCACTTCTAGTTCTCTTATTGGTGGTTTCAGCTTGTGAACAAAAAACGAAGTCATTCCATGGCTTTGGTGGTCTTGACATTGGTGCCGACTTCAAATCGCTGCCTAATGCGAAAGATTTTACCCAGATCATGGAAGACGAATACAATATTGCCCGTTATAAACTGTCTGATGAAATAGGCGTGGTTTCCAACCTCAATATTTCGACGGAAAATGGCAAGATCAGCGAGGTGCGATTCGTCAGTACGGACGAAACCCATACTGCCACTATCGAAAAAGTGACCCAACAACTAGTTCGTATCAACACCAAAACACCAATCAAACTCGATTTTATCGACTTCTATAATTCAGCCGACAAGAAAATCTTTTTTGTAAGAGAGAAGGGGCAAGGCCTGAAATCAGGAAATGCAGGCAACCAGACAAAATATAGTTATTTTGATGAGAAGGCCATCATCAGGAATGGGGACATCATTCAAAGGAATATCGGGATGAAACCTGCTTCGGCACAAAAATAAATCCGCCGTCAGGTTATTTGATGTAGGAATTTTTCCATTTTTAACACGGATAAATTCCAAGTGTCACTTTCATTTACTACATTCGCCCCGTTACGCATAAGATGAAAGAACGCGAATTTGCCATAGTAGATATTGAGACCACGGGCGGTAATGCCGGCAGCAGCCGTATTACGGAAATTGCCATCATCATCCATGACGGCACACACATAACGGACCGATGGGAAACCCTGGTCAACCCGCAACTGCAGATCCCGCCTTCTATTTTCGCATTGACAGGCATTGATAACGACATGGTGCGCCATGCTCCCATGTTTGGTGACATTGCCGCAAAAGTATTTGAAATGCTTTCCAATCGTGTTTTCGTGGCCCATAACGTCAACTTCGATTATTCCTTTGTGCGCCACCAGCTTGAACAAGCCGGATACACATGGACGGCCACGAAATTATGTACCGTACGTGCCACGCGAAAGATCAAACCCGGATTGCGTTCCTACAGCCTCGGGAACCTGTGCCGGTCGCTCGATATCTCCATCGAAAACCGACACCGTGCCGGAGGTGATGCCGATGCGACGGCCATCTTATTTTCGCGTCTGCTTGAATGGGACACCAACGCGGAAATCGAAAAAATGCTCAAAAAGACCGCGCCGGACCAACGCCTGCCGCCAAACCTCGCACCTCGTGATTTCGAAAGTTTGCCGGAAAAGCCCGGAGTGTATTATTTCTATAACCGCACGAACAAAGTGGTGTATGTGGGTAAGGCCATCAACCTCAAAAAGCGGGTGGCTTCCCATTTCAGCGGACACAAAACCACATCCCAGCGCCAGCATTTCCTAAGGGACATCCACCACATTTCATACGAGGTCTGTGCCACCGAACTCATGGCGTTGTTGCTCGAATGTGCCGAAATCAAGAAACTGTGGCCCACCTACAACACGGCTCTCAAACGGTTCGATACCAAATACGGCCTGTTCGAGTATGAGGCGCGAAGCGGGTACAGGTATCTGGCCATAGGCAAAATCACAAAATTCCAGAAATGCATACAGCCGTTCAATTCGGAATATGAAGGGGTAAATGCGTTGTTGTCGCTTGCCCAGAAGTTCCGTATAGATCATAGGTTCTGTAAATACGGAAGGCCCGCAGAAGGGGAACTGGTACTTCCAACAGATATGTCGAACCTGCCAGATATTGAACAACACAACAGCCAGGTCGATAATGCTATTGCATCCTTATCCAAAAGCCGGCCGAGCTTCGCCATCATAGACAACGGACGTTCACCCGATGAAAAGAGTTGTGTGTATGTAGAAAACGGGGCGTTTTACGGTATGGGCTATATAGCAGCCGAAACCGGCATCTCAGATTTGTCGGAAGTAAAAGAAGCCGTCACGCCTTATCACAGCAACGGCTACCTGAACAGCGTGGTTTTTTCGTTCGGGCAGAAGAATCCGGCAAAAGTATTCGGGTTGTCTGTGGCGGGTGCTTAGCCGGCAACATCATATAGAAGTTATACATTAGGATAATTAAAGCACTAATGGCTAACTTTATCGAATGGCCAGCCAACTTCTCATCGACTTCATAGAAAAAAATATCCCGAACATCACGGTTTCCAAAAGCGCGTTGGAATCTATTGCCGGATTGTTTGAGGAAACGGACTTCGATAAAAACGAATTCCTTTTAAAACAAGGCAAGGTCAGCGATTATTATTACCTTGCGTCAGGCTTCGTCAGGGCCTATACTTTTGATACCGATGGCAATGAGATAACCACGTATTTCTACGCAAAGGACCACGTTATTTTTGAAGCCGCTTCTTTTTTCCTGCATGTGCCGTCCGCCGAATACATCCAGGCCATAACGCCGTGCAAGGTATTTACCATAACTTTTGAGAAACTCAATACGCTTTTCCATGATGTCCCGGAATTCAGGGAATTTGCGCGGGCTATGCTCGTTAGGGAATTCGTCGCCTACAAACAGCGCACACTGGCTATGATAAACAAAAGCGCCGAGGAGAGATACGCCAATCTTATGGCCGCCAACAAAGAGATCTTCCAATATGCACAGCTCAAACACATCGCTTCCTATCTGGGGATCACCGATACGTCGTTAAGCCGCATACGAAAGGAATTCGCCCGGAAATAGCAGCCGTTTCTTGCCATTTGACAAGTCGTATCTTGCCAAATGGCAGTCGCTTCCGGTAGTTATTTTCACTCCTTTGCATGGTAATCAAAAATCAGTTTACTATGCAAACCTTACCCTTTTACGTATACCTCGTATTCGCGGCGACAGTCGTTGCTGCCATCTGGTTATTTTTTAAAGCCGCTAATTATTCTAGGTCCTTTCTGATACTCTTGCTTTCCTGGATTTTATTTCAGTCGATGCTTGCCATCGGCGGTTTTTATAACAATTCCGCCACCATGACATCCAGATTTCCGTTATTGTTCCTGCCCGCTTTGCTATTTCTTGTCTATCGGTTTTCCACCAAAAGCGGAAGGACTTTCATAGATGGGCTTGACCTGCCAACGCTGACATTGATAAGCGTTGTCCGCATACCTGTAGAATTGGTCCTATACTGGCTGCTGGTGCACAAAACCATCCCTGAAGCCATGACTTTCCATGGCAGTAATTTTGACATCTTCTCAGGGGTTACGGCGCCGCTTATCTATTACTTCGGGTTTGTCAAAAAGACGTTGGATCCAAAGGTAATCCTCATCTGGAATGTTATCTGCCTGGCACTGTTGGTCAATGTGGTATCGAATGCGTTATTGTCGTTGCCCGGAAGATATGGGCTGTTCGGTTATGAAAGACCGAACACGGCTTTGGGATTTTTTCCTTTTATTTTGTTACCGTCGTTTTTGGTTCCTGTCGTGTTGTTTTCGATGCTGGCCAGTGTGAGGCAGTTGCTGAAAAAACAATGAAGTTTTTAGGGCTGAGGCTTGGCTATCCGGATGCGGAATAAAATCCTTGGTGATACGGATATTGTATGAAAGAGGAAAATATATATTTGTGAACTAATCGAAAGTCTATGAAAATCTGGACAAGCAGAAATAAAAGGGATGATAAAATTATCGCATACGTGGATAACACGATCTATAAAGGCAATCCTAAAGAAAGCGTGTTTGAAAATGAATTGCACGGGCTCAATCAGGGAAGGCCGTCCAGGAATCTGTTCTCGGTTCCCCAATCTTTGCTAAAGGAAATCAACCTTACCGAGAATGAAAAGAGTATCCGAATCCTTTTTGGGAATGATTCTTCCGAAGAGCTCAAAATCCAGGATGATGATAAACGAAAGGAAATCTTTGATTATCTAAAGGAGCATATTCCAAATAGCCGGAATTCCGTTGAAACACAATCAAGGATAAAGGCAGGAAAAAAAACAACTTTTTGCCATTGCAATAGTTTTAGCGCTATTCGTGTGGACATTCTATATAGCACGCGAAATTGAAATCGGATCCCAATACGAAGTCGTGGGAAGCAAAAAGTCGATAGCGACGATCATTTTGGCTATCGCATCATTAGGCACTTTAAAAGTCTGTCTCATTTTTGTCCCGTTGCTGGCAATCGCTGTGATTGCATTTTTTGCAAAAAACAAAAAGCAAAAAGTCATTCACCGGATTCAGGTCATCAGATAAAACTTTGGCCAATCACACCTGATTACCATTGCTGTTTTCTTATTGTCCGACCAATGATTTTTAAGTAAATTTACGTTAGGCCGAGGCTAATTTCCCTGATTGCTGCAACGGGAAATTAAGCTGCCAAACCACAAAAATGTCTTTACAATAGATTATGTACTATAAATCAAAGCAAAAGATACTTGTCATTTTGTGCCTCACATTAATTGCGTTTATGATGGTAAATTGCCTTAAAAAGCCAGATCAATTAAACTCAGGCTATAATTTTACGATAGGCAAAACCCTTGAATATAGTTTTGCCGACGGTCACAAAGATTGCATTTCCTTCAAATACTTCGTCGCCAGTATAAAATATATGGGTTGTGTGGTCAATGATTCCCAGATTAGTTCGCCTTTGGGGAAATTCTATAAGGTAAAATATTCAAAAGAAGATCCGGAAATGGCTCAAATATATTTGACAGATGAAATATCGGATTCCTCAGAAATTTATTCGTCAGGTTATTTGCGTAAATGGCATAGGAAAGGTAATCAGGCCATTCCATCGCCTTACTAAACCGTTTCAAAACAATTTTTAAAGCTATCTAAACCATTTTCCTGAACATAACGAAACAGAATGATGAAACCGCATCAACTATATTTACCTGTTTGTGTTTTTTTGCTGATAAACCTGATAATCTATTGTGGACCATTTTTGACAAGTTCTATCTTTGTCTACATTCTGGCAGTATTTCCGGGAACTGTATTTGGGCTATCGTCTATGGGTGATTTACGTAGAAATACTATCGTAAAATATGTCTGGATACTAATCTGTTCGCTAATTTTTCCGTTGCTTCTGGTTTTAGGAATTTCCTTAAAGAATGATATTTTAAGGATGAGTCTTCCTGTTATCGCCGGCAGTGAGCTGATGGTTTTTCTGTATTGGAAACTCGGATTTAAATTTAAACTTTCAAAAGGATTGATCTACATCTCCTTATTTGCAATCACACTATCCATTTTTACAGTACTGTATGAATTTTTAAGGACGAAAAGATTTTATGATTTCAGTATCTGGTCATTTATGCCGGTCTCTTTGGCAATTTTAATCTGGCAGATCTTTTTTCCGGTCATCTTAAACAAACTCAGGAAGGTCAGCGGTTTATAGCTCCTGTTTAATTCCCTTGATAGAAATAATCCTGTACCGTTCCAAATGGAATCCCATCTTCATCTACATATTCTACGTGTATAGGAAAGTCCTGGGAATTGTAGGTTATATTGTACCAGGCTGAGCCAGGTGTTGATTCGCCAGGCGTGGTTTCAACTGCGGAAGTCGGGTTGTGGTAACGGCCCCAAACACTGCTGCGTAGTCCATAAGACATAAAAATTTTGTCAAATCCGGGCCATTGCGCCCTTGGATTATTTTTGTTGTCGTAGGTAAAGCTATACGATGAATACACCCATTCGGTATCCGTCAAAATTTCATTTTCGAAGGAGGCAATCTCATTGTTTTCCATGTGGATGGTCTGTTTGCGGACCAGATTCCCTTCCCAATACTGCTTGACTAAAATGGTTTGGGCATCGGGATAAGTATATTCTTCATACTGATAACCATCGGGGGCCGTATTTTCTGTTTTTATCAATCTTTCCTGACTGTCGTAGGTAAACAGTTGAGTAATTTGTGATGTATTCGCACTGACAATCAGGTTGCCATTATAGGAATACGTAATGCTGGGGTAGTTGGTGACTGTGTTCGTTTTCAAAAAATTACCGTCATACGTATAATCTACATTGTAAGCGCCATAAGCTAATGTGTTATGGATTGACAACAACTTTGTTCCCTCGGTACTCAAAACCGGGGAAGCTTCATCCGAAGAACAGGATACGATAAAAAGTAACGCAATAAAGACCGAAAAGAATTGTTTCATATGGAATAGGTTAGGATTGCAATGATATGGAAATTTTATATTTTCAGTACATACAATCCCATATCATCTTTAGGTTTCATTCTACTCTTGCTTTACTCTCGTTCGACCAGCCTCCCTAAAAAACGCCTTTTTCCCGAACAAGAGTAAACCAAGAGTAAAGCAAAGCCCGGACAAAACGGCTTCTGGATACAGGTCAATGCCAGACAAAAAATAAAAACTGCCCTTTCCAACCTTTTTACCAAAAATGACATCTCTCAAAATAAGCTGGTCCTCTTTTGAAGGCCAATCCGAATCTCAGACAAGTTGCCATGGCTAAAATCAACGGAAATCCATTTCACGCAATCGAGGCGCTCGTGGGCAGGGTCTATGTCGTGAACTGGAGAGGCATGATCGTGGTCCGCAGTTTTCCGAAGAAAAGCAATGTTCCGGCTACTGCAGCCCAACAGGAAACACGCGAAAGGTTCAGGCTCATTTCGCGGTTATTGAAACCATTGCGTCCGGTGGTCGGAAGGTATTTTGGGAAGGAATCGGGAGAGAAGGCTAAATTCAACAAAGCCACCTCTTATCTGATGAAAAATGCCGTCGTGAGGATTGACGGAAAACTGGAGGTCGATTATTCAAAAGTAGTTGTAAGTATGGGAAGTTTGCCCGGACTTGAAGCGGTAAGGCTTCGGCAGGTTACCCAAATTGATTTGAAATTGGAGTGGAAGCCAGAACCCGGATTTTTGCCGACCAGACAGCAGGATAAACCCATACTGGTCGTTTTCAACCAGACACGGAATAGGCTCGACATACGTGAAGGAGGCGGCAAACGTGAGGATGAGGAACTAGTGCATTGCCTGCCACAAGACTGGTTTAACGATACCTGTCACCTATATGTCATGTTGACGAACCGGCGCACCGGGAATTGTTCGGTCAGCCAATATCTCGGTAGTGTCACGCCGGAATCGGAACTGAGTAAATGGAACACTTCAGGTTCGGTGGCAAAACACATATCGAATGCCTGATTAAAATCGATACGTTGCATCATGCAATGAATGACATCCGGAATGCGTTTATCTATTTCTGAAACAGCTGTTTGTATTGCACAACTGTTTCAGATAACCATTCAGCCAACCTCAGCCCTATGAAAAAAGTACTGTATTTACTGATTGTTGTGTCGCTGGTTTTATGCCGATGCGCAAATAAACCGGAAGCGAAAGAACAAAAACAAGTCGCAATATCGGAAATCGTAAAAACCGAAACTGCCTTTATAAATCCACCACTAAAACACATTGATGTGCCCTACAGAGAGTTTATCGTATCGGCGCAAAAAGGTAAAAAGATAACACTTGCGTCGGGCTCGAAGATTGTATTTCCGCCCGATGCGTTTGTGGATTCCGATGGAAAAATAGTCAAAGGAGATGTCACGGTTTTATACAGGGAATTCAAAGATCCTGCCGCTATTTTTATGGCCGGAATACCCATGGCCTATGATTCGCTTGCGCCGACCCATGTATTCGAATCGGCGGCTATGTTCGAGATAAAGGCTTTACAAAATGGTTCGGCATTGGGGGTGAATCCGCAAAGAAAACCTCAGCTAAGCCTGGATTCGAGAAGTAAAAGCCCTGACTACAACACGTATTATTTAGATACCATCCAAAAGAAATGGAAACTTAAAGGCGATGCCGTTTTTTCTGATTCGGCAAAGCAGGCAAAAGCAGTAGATACGGTATATAGCGATGATGAATTTATCATAGATGGTGGCCAGCCTGATTTACCTGTTTCGCCTCAAAAGCCAAGTCAAGCATCCGGGAACAGGCCGGTTTTTTCTGTCGATGCCGAATCTTATGCCATGTTTCCGGAATTCAAAATCTACAAAGACACCGAGTTCGAAGTGGATGAAAGCGAAAAGAACTACAACCCGAAGGATTCGGAAACGGAATGGGATAAAGTGCAATTGGCCAAGACCGAAACCAGGGGTATTTATCAAATTACATTCAAGACCAGGCAACGGATCGTTTCTTATCGCGTCCGGCCCGTTTATACAGGTAAAAGATATGATGAGGCCATCAAAGCCTTCAATTCGGAATATGCAAAATATGAAAAGGTAAGACAGAAGGCGTTGGCAAAAATAGAAGTCCAAAGACGGGTGCAATGCTTTTTTGAGATCGACAATTTCGGCTTCTGGAACTGCGACCGGTTATTTCGTGAACAAACCGAAAAGTTACAGGCACTATTTGCAGATGAAAACGGCAACCCGATAAAACTGTCCCTATACTATCTCGTCAACAAACAATACAATACGGTCTTCACCTTTTACGACGGAGGGATTTCGATAGTGCCGGATTCACGGAATACGATCTGGACAGTCAAAGAAGGCAAGTTTGTATATTGCCCTTATCCGGAATTCATAAAGGCGGAAAAACAGCAAAAAAACGGGACATGTACCTTCCGTATGACTACATATAAAGACAGCATCACCAATTATGATCAGGTGAAAAAACTACTTCAAATTTAGGGTTGGAAGTGATATGAAAAGCTATTGTTTTATTTTTCTGGTTGTATCCATATCTGGTTTTTCCCAGCTTTCAAAAGAGAAAATCCATGTAGGGTATGAACCCATATCATTGAATCCGGACAAAGATTCCGGTCATCCAAAACAGAAGTGGTTCCACAAGTATATGCTCAAAATAAAAAAGGACAGTGTTTTCGTCGATAAGATTCCGGTATCTGTGATTGGAAAAGATACGTTGCATTCCGAATCAGATGGGGGATTTTATTATTACAAGGGAACTCTTGTCAGGCAGGAAAACCAGGTTAAAATTGAACTGACAGAAACAGGATGTGAGTATTGCCCTGTTGAGGTTTTGGCGAAAGATGAAAAGATCCAACCCCAAAAACGCTATGGAAAAATAACCGAAAATGAAATAGAAATCGATGGTGTAAAATTGGACAAAACCGAATATTCGGAATATTTGCTCAGAAGTGAAAGCGTAAATGAAGATTAATAAACCTACACTTCATCACTCGTAAAAGACACAAAGACTTTCTTCTTAAAAGGCCGTACGATCAATCTTCCTTCACGGTCGAACCAAATGTAGTTGTACATCCAGTTCAAAAAAACCATGATCTTATTTCGGAAACCGATAAGCGAAAACAGGTGTACGAACATCCAGACGAACCAGGCAAAGAAGCCGTGGAAGTGCAGTTTGGGCAAATCGACCACGGCTTTGTTGCGCCCAATCGTGGCCATTGATCCTTTGTCGAAATACCCGAAAGGTTTCATTTGGGTTCCGGCCATGAGGCGTTCGAGGTTTTCGGCTAAATGATTTCCCATCTGGATGGCAGGCTGGGCCATTTGCGGGTGGCCTGACGGATATTCCGCGCTTTCCATCTGGGCAATGTCGCCCATGGCAAATACATGGGTATGGCCGTTTACCTGCCCGAATTCGTTGACGCGTAAGCGCTTTGAGCGAACATCTATGGCGTGTTCCTCAAAACCGTCGGGCAAGGCTCCCATGACGCCTGCCGTCCAGATCACCGTCGCCGATTCTATGCAAAGCGTGGAATTGGTCGTGATGGTGCGTCCGTCATAGCCTGTTACACGTACATTCTTGAGGATGTTGACACCTAATTGCTGCAGGAACTTTTCAGCATTTACCGACGACTTTTCACTCATGGTATTCAGGATGCGGTCGCCACTCTGGATAAGGTTTATCTGCATTTGGGAAATATCGAGGTCGGGATAATCTTTCTGCAGGATGGCTTTTTTCATTTCGGCCAGCGCACCTGCTAGTTCCACGCCTGTGGGCCCGCCGCCAACGAGCGAAAAATTCATGAGGAAATTGCGTTCCTGTGTGTCTTTCGTCAATACGGCCTGTTCGAAATTCTCGAGAATGAGGCTGCGGATGTTCAGCGATTGTGAAATGGTCTTCATCTGCATGCTGTTGCGCGCGATTTCTGTATTCCCGAAGAAATTGGTCTTGGACCCTGTGGCGATGACGAGGTAGTCGTAGGTCAGTTCACCAATATCGGCACTTACGGTTTTTGATTTTGTGTCGATGTTGGACACGCGTGCCAGCCGGAAATAATAGTCTTTATAATCGTGTATGATCTTGCGTACCGGATAGGCTATGGAGCCGGCTTCAAGCCCGCCTGTAGCCACCTGGTACATGAGCGGCTGGAAATTGTGGTAGTTGTGTTTGTCGATGAGCACGACCTGTGCACATTTGTTCCTCAGTTTTTTGGCCAATGCGATTCCGGCAAAACCGGCGCCTATGATTACGATTCGTGGCAGTGATGATTCGGGGATGTTCATTTGGTGAAGCGTGAAAAATTTTGAGGCGATAACCAATGGGCAAACCTCTTTGTTTAAAGGTAACAAAAAAACAACGCCTTTGATAAAGTCGGTCAGCTAAAGAAGTTTTTTGAGGATGCGGTCTGCTGAACCTGAATTGGTGTCGTTTGCGAAATAAATCGGTACCAGATGGATTAATAACCCAAACCCGCTGAATAATAATCAGCTACTGAAGGGAACAAAAGAACCTGATACTTTTACCCGAAATCAGTATTGGAAAATAATACACAACCCCAAATAACCTTTAAAACCGATTTTATGAAAACAATTTTACTTTCAATAACCTTGTGCTTTCTGGCTGTTTTTTCGCTGAACGCCCAGATCGTGAACATCCCTGATCCCAATTTCAAGAATTTCCTTGTCAACCATCATTACAACACCAATCCTATGGTGGGCGGAACCGATGTTTACCTCGACAGCAACCACGATGGTGAAATCCAGTACAGCGAAGCGGCAGTCTACACGTCAGATATTTACAACCATGCTTTTTTCCTTCAGGGATTGAATATTTCCGACCTCACCGGAATCGAAGCGTTCCAGGGAATCGAGTGGCTCAATATTCCGGATAATCCATTGACTTCGCTCAATATCACTGGCTGTACTTCGCTCAAAAAGTTAACCGCCAATTACAATAACCTGTTCACGACGCTCACGCTCGTCAATCCATCACTTGAAAAAATAGATATTGCGTGTCCTACGATAACGGCCATAGATTTAAGCGGATGCCCGGCACTCAGGGACATCAACTGTTCGAACAGCCCGCTTCTTACCAATTTCAATGTAAACGGATGCGTTAATGTACAGGAGTTGCGGTTTTACCAAGATCCGTTACTGACTTCCATAAACATGGGGAATCATTATTACATGACGCTTTTCCAGTGTTCGCAAAGCGGATTGACCGCCCTGGATTTAAGCTCCTGTCATTCGCTGCAATACCTGTTCGTTACCGGAAACCCGCTCACTTCTTTGAATCTGGCTAACGGCAATCCGCAGAGTTTCGTCCAGATTATCGCTTCGGGAATTCCAAGCCTGACGTGTATCAAGGTTGATAACGTGGCCGTTTCCGACTTTTTGTGGAACCAGACGGGCGGCTATTATGAATTCGACGACTGGGCGACTTTCAGTACAGATTGTACGCCTCCGGGGCCATGTGTCGTAAGCATTCCGGATGCCAATTTCAAAGCAAGATTGCTCGATAACGAAGCCATCAACACCAACGGAAACGACGAGATTGAATGTGAAGAAGCTGAGGCATACACCGGCAGCATCAACGTTGATAATTCCGGGATTGCAGATATGACAGGCATAAAGGCGTTCACCCACCTCACGTCTCTTTCGTGCAACCTTAACAATCCTTCTGATTTCAGTTCGCTGGATGTCAGTAACATGACTTCGCTTGTCAGTGTCAGCTGTATGGACAACAGCAGCATAGCGGAATTCAATGTCAGTGGATGTACGGCATTGACTACGTTCAGCGTAGATAACTTTGTTGGGATGATGGGTGAGCCTTTAAGAGTACACGCAAATGGCTGCACAGCACTGACGGGCTTTAACGCCTTTTCATGGACGAATACCTCACTTGACCTGACCGGCTGCACGGCCCTGACAACCCTTGATGTGTCGTATAAACATGTAAACTTCCTCGACATAACCAATTGCAGCAACCTCACCAATTTGAGTTGTAACAACAACTATCTTACGCAGTTGGGTTTTAACGGATGCGATGCACTTACGACGGTCAACTGCAGCCATAACACCATTGCCTCATTGTCAGCCAGCGATGCAACTGCACTGACAAGCCTGGACTGCAGCTTCAATCTGTTGCCGACGCTGAATGTATTGGATAATGCCGACCTGACGGTGTTGAATTGTGCGTCGAACCAGTTGCCTTACCTGCTGGTCAGCAACAATACGCATCTGGCACAGCTGGATTGCAATACCAACAACATTTCGTATCTCGACGTCAATAACAACCCGGATTTGTCGAATTTAAACTGCAGCCATAATAACTTAAATGCGCTTAACGTAAGTTCCAACGTAGCTTTGACGATGTTCGATTGCAGTTCCAATAACCTGGGTTCGATGAATGTGAATTCCAATACCGCTTTGCTTTCCTTTAACTGCGGGTACAATAACATAAGTTCCCAGAATGTGAGTGCCAATACCGTACTGACCACTTTTTACTGCAACAGCAACAACCTGTCTGCGGTAGATGTAAGCTCTAATGCAAACCTTAAATTCTTCAACTGTTCGTCCAATGACCTGACGCAATTGGATTTGAGTTCCTGTCCTGCTTTATTGGTCTTGGACTGCAGCCTTAACGAAATTACCGGGCTCGATTTTTCAACCCAGCCGAATCTATATCAGCTTGACTGCAACAGCAATCAGCTTACGACTCTTGATTTAAGCAGTACGTTTTGGTTTATGCTCAACTGCAGCGGCAACCAATTGACATCTTTGAACCTGGCGAATGGCCACAATGCCATTTCGTTTGCTGCGGTTACAACCAATAATCCGGGATTGACCTGCATTCAGGTTGACGATGCCGATTACTCCACCGAAAACTGGACGGGTGACAACTTTGCATTTGATGCGGTAGCGAGTTTCAATGAGAATTGTGCGCTTGGCCTCGCTGAACCGTCTGGGTTATTGTTCAGTGTCTATCCGAACCCGGTTAACGATGTGCTGAAAATAACAACTGTTGATGCCAACCTGATACAGGCTGTAAAGATTGTCGACGTCAACGGACGTGTCATAAAAACGACTGCATTCCACGATGTTGCGGATGCTGAGGTCAATGTAAGCGAGTTGGCTTCAGGGGTTTACCTGCTTACGGTTTCGTCTGATAAAAACTCGGTGACCAAACGAATCGTGAAGAATTAAATACCTGTTTTCGAACATTAAAAAGCCGTCCTGATTGAGACGGCTTTTTGTTTAGATAAACGTGTCTTGTTGTTGCAGCGGAAGCGTCACGATGAAAGTGGCGCCCTCTCCGGGATTTGCCTTTGCCACGATGCTGCCACCGTGCCGTTCGACTATTTTTTTGCAAAGTGATAAGCCCAGGCCGGTCCCTTCGTATTTGTCTTTGGGGTTCAGGCGGGTAAAGGTTTCGAAAATCCGCGATGCCTGTTCCGGTTCAAAGCCGATGCCGTTGTCTTTGAGGATGATTTGTGCGTAGCCCTTGTCTTGTATGCTATGTGTTTCAGATGATAATACTATTCGTGGTGGCACATCAGTCCGGGCAAATTTGACCGAATTGTTGATGAGGTTGTAGAAAAGCTGATACAGCAATACCTGTGCGCCGTCGACAGTAGGTAAATCATTGAACTGGATTTTCCCGCCGGCCTTTTGTAAAGATACTTCGAGGTCGGTTTCTATATGCCGCAGCACTTCGTTAAGGTCAACAGGTTCCGGGGATTGTACGGCCGCATTGGTCGTGGAGTAGGCCAGGACACCGTCTATCATTGTGAACATACGGTCGGTGGCCACATTGATTTTTTCGATGAATCCTTTTGACGGCGTATCGAGCGTGTCCTGCAACTGTTCTTCCAACCGGCTGGTGAACATTTTTATTTTGCGGATGGGTTCCTTGAGATCGTGGGAAGCGACGTGGGCGAATTGCTGCAGGTCTTCGTTGGATCGTTGTAATTCTTTGGTACGGTCGTTGACCAGTTGCTCAAGGGTTTCCGATAATTTGCGGTACCGGTTTTCGCTTTCTTCGAGTTTTTTGCGCGCCACCACCTGGGCAGTCACGTCTACGGCAACCTGGATCATCCCGATTATCTTTCCGTTCTCGGTAAGCGGACGGTAGGCGAGGTTGTAGTAATGGTCTTCCACATCGCCTCCACGGGTGTGGGGCACAAGAACCTCAGAATGGCCGAACGATATACCTTTCTGGTAAACCCCAAGGACTTGCTCCCATATATATTGCCCTTTGAGTTCCGGAAGGACGTCGATAAGCGGCATGCCTACAACTTCTTCCCCATGTCCTATCAATTGGAGCATAGGCTTGTTGATCTGTTCGATAACCAAATCGTCTCCCATCAGGACAAGCGTTGCCGCTGGCGTCTGGTCGATCATGGTTTTGAGCCTGGTTTCACCTTGCAATAATTTTTCTTCTACCTGTTTGATGTCGGTGATATCACGTGTGGTTCCTGCAATCGCTTCGACTTCGCCAGCTTCATTGAGCACCGGCACGAGGATATAGTCGTAGACACGGCTTCCCAATTCGGCATGAGGGAACGATACGGTACCGCGTATGGATTTCTTATGGGCGACGATGGCATCTATTTCGCGTTCGTGCATCAGCGCATGCCATTCTTCGTACCCATTCTCTCTTAGCCCTTTTCCAATGGCATCTTCGGCAGATTTGCCCCACATGGCAAGCAGGGCCTTATTCGCATAGGTAAAGTTGTAGGCCAGGTCGAATACATACACCAGGTCCGGGGTGTTGTTCGTGATGGAATCATAGAGGCGCTTTTGCTTCTCGGTGGTTTCCAAAGCGCTATGAAGCGCGATTTCGGCTTTTTTGTATTGTGAGATGTCTTCTATGGTGACAATCAGTAAATCACTATTCTTTACGGCCGTATACCGAAACCAGTTTTCCTGTCCGTCAGTACTGTAATGCCTTTCTATGGCAGCACTGTTGTCCGTCTCGAAAACCGTTATCAATTCGTTCAGGACGCCGGTATTTACTTTATCGAATATATCGGTGTAACGTTTGCCTTTATAGTCGGGGTCGCCAATACGGTCGAGCGTATATTTGTTGAGTAGCAGTATCGAGAAATCGGTGACTTTTCCGGCATCATCATAAACAGGCTGGAGTAAAGCGATGCCGTTCGAGGCAGCATCAAAAACAGTTTGGAAAAGATCTTTATTTTCGCGTAACTCCATTGTGGTATTTTATACGCCGAATTAAGTCTTGGCGTAAACTAAAATAATGAAATGATTCCAGTTTGGCAATGCCACGCAAAAGGAATCCGGACAAATTTGCAAATCGGATTTACCGAATCGTATCTTAGTATCACCCATGCCCCGACTTTCCGGACTTTTCCGACTTTCCAATCTCCCGATCTTTTGAACTTCCCCGTCTTTTCCGACTTTTCCGACTTCCCGATCTCCCGATCTCCCGAACTTCCGAACCCACAACCTCACAAACCCCAAACTTTTCCCTACCTTGTAACACAAATCAATCTCCCGCTACTAACGCCGCATGAGTGATCTTTTAGAGCAGTCGTTTGTAAAGCAGCTGCGCGAAAACCAGAACATCATCCACAAAATCTGCCGCCTCTACACGAACAACGAGGACGCGCACAAGGATTTGTTCCAGGAAATCACCATACAACTCTGGAAGGCATTCCCCAAGTTTCGGGGCGAAGCCAAATTCTCTACCTGGGCTTATCGCGTGGCGCTGAACACAGCCATCACGCTTTACCGCAAAAGCAAACGCTCCGTTGCTACGACCGAATATGAAGCCTCAAGGCACTTCATCAACCAGGACGATTACAATTATGAAGAAGAGGAACAAATCAAACTCATGTATCAGGCCGTATATCAGTTGAACGATATTGAAAAGGCGCTCGTATATATGTACCTCGAAGATAAAGATTACGCTGAGATTTCGCTGACACTCGGAATATCAGAAGTCAATGCCCGCGTCAAGATGAACCGCATCAAAGGAAAACTTAAAAAAATACTGAATCCGTAGTTATGGATGAACTGGATAAATTAAAAAAAGCATGGAACCGGGACGATGGGTTCACGCAGGTTTCCGAACAGGAAATCTACGGCATGCTGCATAAAAAATCGTCGTCCATCGTGAAGTGGATCCTGATTGTGAGCATTCTGGAAATCCTGTTCTGGACGGCTTTGAATTTTATCGGGAGCAGCGAAGATTATGTGATGGGAAAAGGACACGAAGGCCTGGCGTTTTGCATTGGCCTCATGGAAATCCTGCCTTATGTAGTCACGGTTTTCTTCATTTATCTGTTCTACCGGAATTTCCGCAGGATTTCAACCACGGCATCGGTAAGACAGCTTATGACCGATATTATCCGCACACGCAAAACGGTCAATTATTATGTATGGTGTAACCTCGCTATGGTTTTGGCATTGGTCATTATAGGATTCGAACGCGCGTTTGTCATCAATCCGGATGCGGTTGTCCTCAATGAGAAGATGCAGCAGGATGCATCGGTATTCGTCGTGATCATCGTTTGTATCGCGGTTTGTTCCCTTGTCATCGTGGGCGTTGCGTGGCTGTTTTATAAACTCATATACGGACTCATGCTGCGTCGCCTGATGGCCAATTACAAAGAACTTGAAAAGATGGATTTATGATGAAGAAACTGTGGTTATTGTCACTTTTTGTCGCGTCCGTAGTACAATCGCAGCCATTGGAAAAATCATTGCTGTGGAAGATTTCGGGCAACGGACTGACCAAGCCTTCGTATTTGTTCGGGACAATACACATGAGCTGTGAGGCGAACATAGACGGCCAACTCAAAAAAGCCCTCGACGATACCAATCAATTGTATCTGGAACTCGACCTAGACGATTCAGGCATGCAAGCCGGAATGATGCAGCATATGATGATGCCCGACGGAAAAAAGATGACCGATCTCGCCTCGCCCGAAGACATAAAAATCGTCGATGCTTTCCTCAGGGAAAAAGCCGGGATGGGAGTGGAGATGATGAATACCATAAAGCCTGTTTTCGTATCGATGCTCGCCATGCCGCAACTGCTCGATTGTCCGATGAAATCCATTGAACAGGAACTCATGAAGGCAAGCCAGGCGCAGAACGAACCTGTTTTCGGGTTGGAAGAAGTGGAAGACCAGATTGCGGCACTTGATGTAATGCCGCTTCAGGAACAGATGGATGAATTGGTCAAAGCGGCCAAAGGCGAGGATTCGGCAGACGGAAAAGAAGAGATCCGGAACCTGCTTGCCGTATATCTTACGGGGGATATTGAACTGTTGCTCAAACTGACCAAAAATTCCGATAGCGCACTGACCTCGAAATACGATAACGACCTGCTCGACAAACGCAATGTAAAATGGATCCCGAAAATTGGAGCGGCGGCTAAAGAGAAACCTACGCTGTTTGCGGTAGGAGCGGCTCATTTGGCTGGGGACAATGGAGTGATCAGGTTGTTAAGGAAAGCGGGGTTTTCGGTAGAAGCCGTCCGATAATTATTGGTTATTTCTATTTTTATTATTTATTCGGATTGCGCGTTGACGTGTAGTAATAAAAAATAAAAAGTAGAAATAAATAATACATACAGTCGTTATCATCAACAGCAATCTGTTTATAAAAAACGAAGGCTACCCAAAATGGCCCGTTAAAAAAAGCTGATTTTTGTTCTTTCCGAAATAATGTAAATAACCCAACAAGATTATATGCCGTTACTGACTTTATTGCTTCAAGCTGAAACTGTCCAGGACACTATCGCCGCCGCCAACACTGCCGCCGCTACGACAACCGCTGCCGTAACCGAGAAAGTTTCCTACCTGGAATTCGTCCTCAAAGGCGGAGCGATGATCTATCCTTTGATCTTATTGCTGTTCTTTTGCATCTACGTGATAATCGAACGCGCCATGACGATCCGCAAGCTAAGCAAACAAGATGCAAACCTGCTCAATGAAGTCAGGAGTCAATTGCGTGCCGGACGTATCGAAAATGCGGCTTTGGTATGTGCCCGTGAAGGCAACTCGAGTGCAGCCATCTTAAAAGCCGGGATCCAGACTATCGGACGCCCGATTTCGGAGATAGAATCCGTCATGGAAAAAACGGCGAATATCGAGATTGCCAAAATGGAAAAAGGGCTCGGGTATTTAGGGCTTATTTCAGGAGTTGCTCCAATCCTTGGGTTCATTGGGACGATTGCCGGGGTTATCAAGATCTTCCATTCGATTTCCACTACGGGTAATTTGAATATCCAGACTATTTCCGGCGGTTTGTATGAAAAGATGATTTCATCGGGAGCCGGACTTGTAGTAGGGGTAATCGCGTATTCCGGCTATCATCTGTACAACATGATGATCGATTCGTATACGGTCAAAGCCGAAGCCCAGACACTTGAACTCATTAACATAATCCAGTCTCCAGATGGCAATTAAAAGAAAAAGGCGTTTCCATCCGGAGTTGTTTTCGGCTTCGATGAGCGACATCATGTTCTTTTTGTTTTTGTTCTTCCTGATCATATCGACGCTTGCAAACCCTAACGTGATCAAGTTGACGCTTCCTAAAGCCGATTCGAACGAAACGACCAAAAAAGACCATTTGAGCTTGTCGGTTACGCCGGAACGAGAGTACTTCCTCAACCAGGATCCGGTGGATTTCGCGAATATCGAAACCGAACTCGCGGCCCGTACGGCGGCATCGGCAGATAAAACCGTAGTCATTAGGATCCCGGCCGATCTTCAGGTGCAGGATTTGGTAGATTTGATGCAGATTGGTGTCAAGCTCCGATTGAACTTCGTAATTGCGACGGCAAAATAATACTGAGGCGCACTATAGCTTCGTGACGTGCTGTGGGATGTATGGTTTTGTCTTGGTTTATCAGTGAAATCAGGCACTTTTTAGTCAAGGCAAACGGTAGTTCGCTATCAGGCTCTTGTTGATGGATTATCTGCAAAACAGCAGCAGCCTGAGCTGACATTGGCGGGGCTTTCAGTCGCCGGATTTTCGCTTTCACAATGATATATTAAAGGGCTGTCAGATAATCCAAAATAGTGTAAATTCGCAGCCTATGACCGAATTGGAATACCAGGAAATCAACGCGCTGCTAGCCGTTCCTAAAAAAATTGCCATTATCCCACACCGCTCGCCAGATGGTGACGCCATGGGTTCCACGCTTGCCATGTATCATTTCCTGAACAAACTGGGGCACGATGCTTTTGTCGTGGCCCCGAACGAGTTTCCTGATTTCCTGGCGTGGCTGCCCGGAAGTTCATCTGTCCTGATTTTTGAAAAGAACAAGGAATCGGTAGCGGCAGAACTGGAAAAAGCCGATATCGTATTTACGCTTGATTTCAATGCACTGCACCGTACCGGTGAAATGGAACATACGCTGGCCCGTCTGAAAGCACTTTTTATTATGATCGATCATCATCAATGGCCGAATGATTATGCAAAGTATACGTATTCCGACACGAATTTTGGCTCTACGTGTGAAATGGTGTATCATTTTATTAGCGGACTTAACCGACACGATGTGCTCGATACGACTATCGCTACCTGTATTTATTGCGGTATCGTAACGGATTCCGGATCGTTCCGCTTTCCATCGGTCACAAGCAATACACATAGGATAGTAGCCCACCTGATTGACCTCGGCGTGCAGAATGGTCAGGTACATTCCGATATTTACGACAGCAATTCATTCGAAAGCCGTCAGCTTCTTGGAAAGGCATTGGTGAACCTGGTGCTTTTACCCGGAGGAAAAGCAGCTTATATCACACTCACGCAGTCCGAACTTGATCAGTATCACTACATGAAAGGCGATACGGAAGGCATAGTCAATTACGGCCTCAGTATCAAAGGTGTCCAATTTGCGGCCATTTTCATCGAGAACCGCGACGAAGGATTGATAAAGGCATCGTTCCGTTCCAAAGGCGATTTTGATGTGAATGTTTTTGCGCGCAATCATTTCAACGGAGGCGGACACGTCAATGCGGCCGGAGGAAAGTCTCACGAAACCATGAGTGAAACCGTGCATAAGTTTGTCGGTCTCGTATCACAATTATCTTTGTAAAATGAAAATCAAACTACATATCGTCTGTGTCCTTTCGCTCGGTTTATTGGTTATGAACTGCGGAAATCCACAACCGCGCAGGCCGGTTTCACGTTCGGAAGGGACTTTTATGAAAGAATCGATAGAACGCAATAAAAAACTTGTTGCGGGTGAAGAGGACAAAATCGATTCCATCATCAAAAGCGATCCGAACCAAAAATACCTGGCCTCGAACAAAGGGTATTGGTATACGTACATAACACGTAATACGAAGGATACCTTGACGCCTAAAAAAGGAGATGTCGCGTATTTCGATTATGAATTGTCCGACCTTGACGGCAATGTGATCTATACACAGCTTGAACTCCGTCCGCAGGAATACCATGTAGACAAGGAGCAGGAAACCATGATGGGATTGCGCCATGGAATCAAACTCATGCGTAAGAATGAAACAGTCAAGTTTCTGTTTCCGTCGCATATGGGATACGGATATCGCGGCGACCACAGACGCATCGGCCACAACGAACCATTGATTTGCGTATTGACGCTCAACGATTTCAAACCGGAACAAACCAAAACAACTACAGAATAAGGATGAAACTAAAAGTAATGATACTTCTCGCCATTGGGGTGATGCTGACGGGATGTAAGAAAACAGAAGAGACAAGCGATCTCACCGATGGCCTGTACGCCGTGATAGAAACGCCAAAAGGCCCGATTACGGTACAGCTTGAATATAAGAAAACGCCTGTCACCGTAGCCAATTTTGTGACGCTTGCCGAGGGGAAAAACAAATACGTCCTTGAGAAATATCGTGACAAGCCTTTTTACGACAACCTCAAATGGCATAGGGTTTTGGCCAATTTCATGATACAGGGAGGCGATCCCGAAGGAACCGGTTCAGGAGATACAGGCTACAAATTCAAGGATGAGTTTACCGATCTTAAACACGACAAGCCAGGTATCATTTCCATGGCGAACTCAGGGCCCGGAACAAACAGCAGCCAGTTTTTCATTACTCATGTGCCTACGCCTTGGCTCGACGGAAAGCACACCGCTTTTGGCCATGTCGTAAAAGGACAGGAAGTCGTGGACCAGATTGCACAGGATGATCCCATACAGTCGGTTAAGATAATCCGCGTGGGTGCCGATGCCAAGAAATTCGATGCGGTCAAGACTTTCGACGATTATTTTTCGGCCGATATCGCCAAACGCAAAAACAAAATGGATAGTTATGCGGCATTGCGGGCTAAGGCAACCAAATTGCCGTCAGGGCTTGAATATCTGATTGTCTCCAAAGGTTCGGGGGAAAAGCCGAAGCCTAAAGAAGCGGTCGCCATGAACTATGTCGGATACCTTGAAAATGGAAGTTTGTTCGACAGTAATATTGCCGATGCCGTCAAAGAATTCGATATGTACAATCCGGAAGTTGCGGCACAAGGCGGTTATTCGCCGGTGTCTTTCCCTTACGGACAACAAATGATACCGGGTTTTACAGAAGGCCTTAGCCTGATGGGTTATGGAGATAAGGCGGTGCTCTTCATTCCGTCAGGTCTGGGTTATGGGCCTGAAGGGCGAGGCGGTGTCATTCCTCCGAATTCGAATCTTATCTTCGAAGTGGAACTCGTAAAAGTACCTGGCCCGAAAACCAAATAATCAATAAACGCAAAGTCAAATCAACGTATAAATACATAAACAAAAATCAACAAATGAAACTAAAAGCTCTTTTTTTGCTGATGCTCGGAGTGGCAACCATGAACGGGCAAGCCAAGAAAACAACTGCTGCCAAAAAACCTGCTGCGACAACGTCGGCCGCTGCATCTGAAGGTATTTTTGCCGAAATGGAAACCTCAAAAGGAAAAATCCTGCTTCAGCTCGAGTACAAAGCAACACCTGTGACGGTAGCTAACTTTGTGTCTTTGGCCGAAGGGACAAATCCGCAGGTATCGGCACAATATAAAGGAAAGAAGTTCTATGACGGGCTTAAATTCCATCGTGTCATCAAGGACTTCATGATCCAGGGAGGCGATCCATTAGGGTCCGGACAAGGCGATCCGGGTTATAAATTCAAAGATGAAATCACCGATGCCAAGTTTGACAAGGCTGGAATCCTCGCCATGGCCAATGCGGGTCCGGGAACAAACGGAAGCCAGTTTTTCATCACTCATAAAGACACACCCTGGCTTAATGGAAAGCATACTATTTTTGGGTATGTCATCACCGGACAGGATGTCGTGAATGCGATTGCGCAGGATGATCAAATCCTTAAAGTGACTATCATCCGCAAAGGTGCCGATGCCAAGAAATTCGATGCCGCAAAAGTATTCGGCGATTATTTCGCAAACAAATCGGTAGAGGAAAAAGCAAAAATGGAAGCTGACGCAGCTGCCAAAAAAGTAGCAGATGAAAAACTTGCTGCCGCTGCCGCCGTCAAAAAGCCATATCTCGACAAACAGAAAGCTGCCGGAACCGCTACGCCTTCGGGTGTTGTATTTACGGTCATCAAAGGCGGAGGCGCAAAACCAGCCGATGGAACCGTAGTAAACTTGTACTACGCCGGATATCTTGAGAATGGAACGCTATTCGATAGTAATATCATAGATGTTTCCAAAGAATACGGAAAGTTTGACCAGCGTCGTTTGGACGGACATGGTTACGACCCGATTCCGTTCACGATTGGTTCACAAGGCAAGATGATTGCAGGTTTTACCGAAGCATTGTCACACATGGGTTTCAATGATAAAATCATCGCTTTCCTTCCGGCCAGCCAGGCATATGGGGAACGCGGTGCCGGAGGAGTCATTCCGCCGAATGCGAATATCATTTTTGAGATCGAGATGCTTGAGAAGAAGCCTTGATAGCATTCAAAATAATAAAAAACTCCCGCTTAAAACGGGAGTTTTTTTATTTTCAAAATCGTCGGCCGAGACTGACTTATTCCAAATTTCTCTCAGTAGCCAATCTTTTCAATTCGTTGCTTTTGACTTTATTCCTGCCTGCAATGGGTACATAAATCAACGGAAGGAAAGTCAATAGGCCAAAACCATTTTTGATAGTGCTGTATAGGCCAATGCCAATCAAAAGACCAATTAGCACGGCATCAAAAATAGCGGTGGATTTGCTTTTTTTCAGTTCTTGCAATACTTCTTCGTCTGTCAATCTGACGAGATCTTTTTTATTCATTCGGGATATGTATGATGGGGTTCTTTTTTCAAATTAAATATTCGGACAATTTATTTATCACAGCTTCGCCGCCCAGACAAATTCATCCCTTTCGATCACGGCTCCCAATTCCACTTTTACGATTACCCCGAACTCTTCCACGAGCATCAGCCAGTTGTCTTCGTTAAAGTGATTCTGTATACCTTCTTCCCATTCGGATTCCCAGGCCCGGAATTGTTTCTGGGGTAATTCATGTATAAGGTCAGCTGCGGATTTTCCTATAACGGGAATGCCTGATACTGTAGTTGCAATAGAACTGCTCACTACATATCCCAATCGGAAAGCTTCGTCCTCGTAAAAAGTAAGCGCCAGTTTTTGGCGGTTATACAGCCATATTTGGTTTTTGTCTTCGTCCGTGTATTTTCTGTCGGGATTGCCTAACAATGATTCTACCGTGGTTCGTATCATTCCAAAACGCAAATCGCCTATTCCTTTTTTGACCAGTAATTCCATTAATAGTTGGGTTGAAAATTTATGAGGGAAATTAAAAAATAAAAAGTTGATGTTATGTAGCTATCTTTTGGCCCTATGCCACAAACCAAGTTCGGGCATATATCGTATAAAAAAATACAAATACCATGATTCAGGATAAAGCCATACGTATTTTCCAAAAATAGTTTATCTGTAATGCAGGACAGCCCGAGGTCATTGAATTGGCCCGGGCTGTTTTTTTGTCTGATTATGATTTATAGCCCTTTATTTGGGTTCGGAAATCCAGCTGCTTCTTTAAAGCCTTTTCTTTTTCCGAGAATGTATCCAGCCATAAATAGCCCGGCTAGGACCGGACCTGCGCTGACGGCAAAAATTATGATCCACTCCATTGCTCCAATCTGTTCCATAATTTACGATTTAGTTATCTGGTTTTAAAAATAAAAAATATACAAACCAATAGTCTGGGAATAGCAGAAAGAAATCAATAATTGAATTCCCCGAAAGCGCTTTTTATAGTCAGCTTTTTGCCTTCGTACGCTTCGATACGGCCAACGATTTTGGCTTCCACACCAAACGATTCAGAAATCGAAATGATGTCTTGAGCCACGGCTTCCGGAACATAAATCTCCATTCTATGTCCGCAGTTGAACACTTGGTACATTTCGCGCCAATCTGTTTTGGACTGTTCCTGGATCAGTTTGAACAAAGGCGGTACATCGAACAAATTGTCTTTTATGACATGGACATTTTCTACAAAATGAAGTACTTTGGTTTGTCCGCCGCCGCTGCAATGCACCATGCCGTGGATATCTTCCGGGTAGAATTTGGAAAGTATTTTTTTGATGATAGGTGCATATGTCCGGGTTGGCGAAAGCACCAGTTTTCCGGCATCGATTGTTGATCCTTCTACGGAATCGGTCAGTTTGATCTGTCCCGAATAGACCAAATCTGAAGGAACGGCCGCGTCAAAAGTTTCCGGATATTTTTCGGCCAATTCTTTTGAAAATACATCGTGACGTGCCGAAGTCAGTCCGTTGCTTCCCATGCCACCGTTATATCCTTTTTCATAATGCGCCTGACCGTAGGAAGAAAGCCCGACGATTACATCACCCGGTCTGATTCTGGCATTGTCGATTACATTGCTGCGTTTCATTCGTGCCGTTACGGTAGAATCGACTATGATCGTCCGAACCAAATCACCCACATCGGCAGTTTCGCCTCCTGTGGAATGAATCGTAACCCCGAATTCTTTGAGTTCGGCAATGAGTTCTTCGGTTCCATTGATGATGGCCGAAAGCACTTCACCCGGAATCAGGTTTTTGTTGCGTCCGATGGTAGAAGACAGCATAATGTTATCGGTAGCCCCGACACACAGCAAATCGTCTATGTTCATAATAAGCGCATCCTGGGCAATGCCTTTCCAGACCGAAATATCTCCGGTTTCTTTCCAATAGGCATAAGCCAGGGATGACTTGGTTCCGGCTCCGTCTGCGTGCATGACCAGACAGAAGTTTTCATCGCCAGTCAAATAATCTGGGACGATTTTGCAGAATGCTTTTGGGAAAAGGCCTTTGTCGATGTTTTTGATGGCCGCGTGGACTTCCTGTTTTTCAGCAGAGACACCGCGTTGCGCATATCTTTTGGACGAATCACTCATGTTGTGTAGTTGAGCGGCAAAGATAGTTTTTTCAGATTCAAAACGGAAGCCGGAAAATAGCTGAAATCTCAAATCAAGGCTTCAAAAAATGAACTTCCGGAACGTAAGGTTGATTCGTGGCTCAACTACTTTTTTTGTTTTGGGTAACGAATGATGCCAGAACTGCTGGGTCGGCGGTTTCATGAGCAACAGACTGCCGTTTTGAAGATGCAATGAAACAGTCTCTTTGCTGGTTTTATGCCGGAATGAAAAATTGCGTCCGGCTCCAAGGCTCAACGAAACAATCGACGAATCTGCCGAAAGCGTCTTTTCATTATCGGAATGCCAGCCCATGCCGTCGTTTCCGTCGTGATAAAAATTGAGCAGGCAGGAATTGAACGACTCGCCTGAACGTTCTTCGGCAATCTGTTTCAGTTTCAATAAATCGTCTGTCCATGGCAATGCCACTTTGGTCGATCCGGAATAGGTGTATGCAAAGTCAGAATCACCGAACCAAGCTGTTTCGCGCCGCGTAATGTGTGTCTTGCCAAAAATGGTGACGCTGTCGTTTTGCCATGGGATTTCGTTAGTGAGGGTTTTCAAAAAAGTATCGGCCTCTGGTTCCGGAATGGCATTCGGAATGTAAAACGCGGCTCCGTCTTGCGGCAACAGATTTTGGAAATGGGACATTATCGACAAATTTTTGATTGGATTTCTTTAAATGAAAATGATTTGAGTGACTTTGTGAGATTTTGATAAATGTTATAAGATTCTGTAAATCAATTTTTTATGATTTTATTGTCAATTCTCCCAAACTCATTTTTGCCAAACGAAAATTAAGACTAATTTTGCGCATGCAACACAACGTCCTTATCCTTGATTTCGGTTCGCAATACACACAACTTATTGCGCGCCGCGTTCGCGAGTTGAACATCTTTTGCGAAATCTTCCCTTACAACAATTTTCCACAGGACCTTTCGTCTTTCAAAGCCGTGATCCTTTCGGGCAGTCCGTTTTCCACACGTGCCGACGATGCGCCTCACCCTGATTTATCACAGATTCGCGGAAAAATGCCTTTGCTTGCCGTTTGTTACGGAGCGCAATACCTGGCACATTTCGACGGTGGGGAAGTAGGTGCTTCGAGTACGCGCGAATACGGCAGGGCCAATTTGTCTTTCATAAAAGATGGCGAACCTTTCTTTGCAAACGTTCCGGCCAATTCACAGGTTTGGATGTCGCATTCAGATACGATCAAAAAGCTTCCTACAGGCGGTATCAGGCTCGCCAGCACGCATGATGTAGAAAATGCGGCCTATAAAATCGAAGGTGAAACGACTTACGCGATCCAGTTCCATCCGGAGGTTTATCATTCGACAGATGGAAAACAGATGCTTGAGAATTTCCTGGTCAACATTGCAGAAGTTCCCCAAAATTTTACTCCGAATGCATTTGTGGAAGAGATCGTTTCAGAGCTTCAGCAGAAGATCGGGGACGATAAAGTAGTGCTCGGATTGTCCGGCGGAGTCGATTCTACCGTTGCTGCGGTGTTACTAAACAAGGCGATTGGCAAGAACCTATATTGTATTTTCGTTAATAATGGCCTGTTGCGCAAGAACGAATTCGAGAGCGTCCTGCACCAATATAAAGACATGGGATTGAATGTAAAAGGTGTCGATGCATCGGACAGATTCCTCTCTCAACTCGCCGGAATAGACGATCCGGAAACCAAAAGAAAAACCATCGGACGGGTATTTATCGAGGTTTTTGATGACGAAGCACACTTGCTTACCGATGTTAAATTTCTGGCGCAAGGCACTATATATCCGGATGTTATCGAATCCGTTTCAGTCAAGGGGCCATCGGCTACCATCAAATCGCACCACAACGTGGGCGGGCTTCCAGACTTCATGAAGCTTCAGGTTGTAGAGCCGCTTCGCATGCTTTTTAAAGATGAGGTACGTCGTGTTGGAGCGACGCTTGGGATCGATCCGGAACTGTTAGGAAGACATCCATTTCCGGGGCCGGGATTGTCAATCAGGATTTTAGGTGATATAACAAAAGAAAAAGTTCGTATATTGCAGGATGTCGATGCAATCTTCATCGACGGTTTGAAATCATGGGGCTTATACGATAAGGTTTGGCAAGCGGGAGCAATCCTGCTTCCGGTAAACTCTGTTGGTGTAATGGGCGATGAACGTACATACGAAAAAGTAGTGGCGTTGCGAGCCGTTGAATCGACAGATGGAATGACCGCCGACTGGGTTCATTTGCCATATGATTTCTTAATGAAGATTTCGAATGAGATCATCAATAAAGTAAAAGGAGTGAACCGCGTGGTGTATGACATCAGTTCCAAACCGCCGGCCACGATAGAATGGGAGTAACCCTAAACACCATAGTCTATGAAGAAGGTACTGGTAACATTGATTTTTTTAATTAGCGCTCAATTACTTTCTTCCCAAATCAGGAGCACGAGTCCTGCAGATGTGGATAAAGACATAGAAAAAGATGTCACTGTGGTAAGCCATACCGTTAAGATGGGGGAAACAGTAAAGCTTATTTCCAAGAAATATCTGGTCACGCCGCTTGCCATTTATAAACTTAATAAAGCTGCCGTAGACGGGGTTTCAGAAGGCATGGTACTTCAGATTCCGGTTCCGAATTCGCATAAATCTGGCAGTAAAAACGTTACAAATACAGAAAGTCCGGTTGCGGATTCAGGTACGAATGAAGTACATCATACGGTAAGCCCGGGTGAGACTTTGGCTTCCGTAGCCCGAAATTACGGCATCACAGTCGATGCTCTTAAAGCGGCCAATCCGCAGGCAGCAGACAGAAAGCTCCACGCAGACGAAACACTTGTAATACCATCTTCAGAAGGATTGATTCCTTCGAATGAAGGTGCGTCTATGGGTATTTCAGATTCTCCAAGCGACTATAAAGTGGAATCTGGCGATACGTTATCCGGGCTTGCACTAAAGTTCGGAACCAGTGCCGATGCTATCAAAGGCCTGAATCCAAAAGTTGCCAAACGGGGACTTCGCGCGGGTGAAACCATAAAAGTCAGGGCTGACTAAAACCTGTTAACATTTTTTGGATTATTCAAAAAGTTTGGACGGATTACCTGTATAATATCGTTTATCTTTGGGTTAAGAAATCCTGTTGACGTATGAAGTGTTTAGTATCGTTTGTGACGACCCTTTGTTTTTTTGTAGTATCGGCCCAAAACGACCAATACGTCAAGCACAAGGTCCAGAAATCGGAAACGGTCAATCAGGTCGCCCAGAAATATCACGTTACGCCAGCGGCCATCTACAGGCTCAATCCGGATGCTTACAATGGCCTGAAAGAAAATCAGGTGCTTTTGATTCCATCCTCTTCCCAAATTGCCGAAACGCCATCGGTACAAACCGAGAAACCTGCCGCGACTGCAGTGTCGGAATCCGGGTCAGCACAAGAACCTGGAACACATCTAGTAAAACAAGGCGAGACTTTATTCAGTATCGCCCGAAAATACAGTGTTTCCGTCGATGCCCTCAAAAAAGCAAACCCTATTGTAAACGACGGACTCAAAACCGGCCAGACACTTAAGATTCCAGGACTTGCTTCGGCTAAAGCGACTACTGCTACGCCAGCGGCACCTGTTGTCAAGGCAGAAAAACCGGTTGCTGCAAAATCATCGAATTCCCAGACACATATTGTCCAGCCCGGGGAGACCAAGTTTTCCATCGCAAAACGATACGGCATTTCCGTAGCCGAACTGGAAAAACAAAACCCGGCAATCAAGCCAGGCCTGCCTGCAGGCTATACGTTGCATGTGGTATCAGAAACCAAACCTGAAACCAGGAATGAAACAGTAGCTGAAAAACCGAAAGCGGTCACTACAACTATTGCCGAAACTCCCGTATCTGAAACCAACGAAGTCTCCAAAAGCATCAAAAAACAGGGGTATGCCAATTACGAGGTAAAACCTCAGGAAACCTTGTTCAGCCTTTCACAGATGTTCGGAATTACCCAAGATGAACTGATTGCTTTGAATCCAAACCTCAAAGACGGTGTACGGACTGGAATGATCCTTAAAGTTCCCGGTAAAGGCTCGATCAACATAACCCAGGAACGTGAATTTGCGGCACCGGTTTCGAGTTATAAAAATATGACGCGTAAAAAATTGGTACTTCTGTTGCCGTTCAATGCGTCTCGGATTACGGCAGATACCACTAACAATACGGCTTCGCGTTTAAAGAAAGACAGTTTCCTGAACCTGACGCTTGATTTTTACGCCGGTGCCCTGATGGCTATCGATTCGGCTAAGGCGCTTGGGATGAACCTTGATGTGCGGATTCTGGATTCGGAGGAAAGCAAATCCGGCTCGAGTGTTTTGAACCTGGCAAAGACCGACGATTTGAAGAATGCCGATGCGGTAATAGGGCCGTTCTACCAGCAACACGCCGAGAAACTTGCGGAAGCGCTTCCGACTACGGCCGTGATTTCGCCATTGTCAAAAGAATCGGGAAAGATGCTGCCGAATTTGTTCCAGGCGATGCCGTCGGAGCAAGTAACCAAAAAGGTAATGCTTGATTTCCTGAATTCAAAGAATGCGAACGTTATTGTGGTTAACGATCCGAAACGCGCGAGCAACCGTGAATTCATTACGGCCAATTATCCGGCTTTCCGGTTTGTGGAAGTCGACGCTTCGGGTTCGGTGAATGCCGATAAGGTCAAAGCCATGCTCAAAAAAGGTGTCACCAATTACATTATACTGGATACGGAACGCACGGGAATGATACTTTCTGCGACCAATGCTGTATTGACAGAAGTCGCGAATTTCCCGATACAACTCGTTATCATCGAACCGAACGATACGCTTGATTTCGAGGAAATTTCGATGAAAAGGCTCACAGTGCTCAAACTCGTCTATCCCTCTATGACACGCGATAATGATGAAGCCGCTGCTGTGATTTTCAGGAATGCGTACAAAGAAAAGAACAAGGTTTTCCCAAGCATGTATGCCACGCGTGGATTCGATGTGACGTTTGACGCCATGATGCGGCTGGCTTCGGGAAAAACGTATGCCGATTCTGCGTTGGCAGATAAAACCCAACAGGCCGAAAGCAAATTCGACTATGTCAAAAACGGTGACGGTTTTGTGAACCAGGGCATTTATATACTACAATACAACGACGACCTTTCGGTCAAACCCGCTGAATAATGACTTCAAAAGTGACTTACCTGGGAGAACTCAGGACATCTTCCATCCATCAGGCTTCGGGAAGCGAGATTCTTTCCGATGCGCCAATCGACAACCACGGTAAAGGCGAGGCTTTTTCTCCGACAGATACAGTTGCGAATGCACTCGGAAGTTGCATACTGACCACAATGGCTATTAAGGCGAACCAACTGGAATTTAATATGGAAGGCGCATCGGCTGAAGTGACCAAAACCATGGCCGCCGATCCAAGACGTATTTCAAAAATCGAAGTCCGCATACAAATGCCGGCCGCAGACGAACGCACGCGTTTGGTTCTGGAGCGCGTTGCACATACGTGTCCGGTGCATTACAGTTTGCATCCGGATTTGGAGAAGGATGTTACGTTTACCTGGGGCTGATTATTATTTATTGATATTTTTATTGTTTATTCTGAAATCGCCAAGGCGAATATTAACTTAATTGAAAGACATCGGTCAGAATCATCAGGAGCTTATAAAACTGGCTCATGCCAAAATGCCTTTCGGGAAATACGAAGGGCGTTTTCTTATTGATTTGCCTGAATATTATGTTGTTTGGTATCACAGGACGGGTTTTCCGAAAGGGAAACTCGGGGAGCAGTTGCAACTGGTTTACGAATTAAAGTTGAACGGGCTCGAAGATTTGATCCGGAATGTAAAAAAGCAATATCCCCAAAAGCCCTGATGCAAATGCGTTTTCTGTTATTGTCTGCCATCTCAATCCTGACACTATTTTCGTGTTCACCCAAGGGAGAAATCAGGACTGTCCCCGGATGCAAATGCGAAATGTATGTTCCGGACGGATTAAAGGAAGTAAAGGCATTTTTTGGTTTCCAGCATCCTACAGCTGGTGTTGCCATAAAAGTCAGCAAGCAGCGAGGTGCTTTTTATGGACTTAGCCACGCCATTGATGCCAAGGTTTTAAAAGCTTCCGGAATGACCTTGATAAAGAAGGAAAAGGTGAAAGATTCAGATCAGGCTATGTATTTCTATTTATCCCAGGAATCTGGCGGAGTTACCTATCTGCAACACATGGTTTTGATTGGGGATAATGATAACACATACATTTTCAACGCGATCTTTCCGCAAAAGTTAGCCAAAGACTGGAGTGATGAATTGAAAAAAGCAGTCCTGAGTGCTTCCTGTAAAGATTTGGAGCATCTTGAAGAACCCCCGCCGGTAAAACAGAGGCCGGTTGTCAATAGCCCCGATGGGAGCGGTTAGCTTGCCGCATTGGACGTCCAAGGTTTTGCCGTGTTGGCAGAACGACCAACGGAAGTTCCTGCCGGCGCATGTAAAACCAGACGTTCAAAAGGCAACTAAAAGCGGGCAGCGGGAATAGCTCCTTAAAAATCAAAAATCTATTATTTACCTCGATTTATAATCGTATTTTTGCCGCGTTTTTAAAACAACAACACAACTTCCAAAGCATACGATGAATCAGACCAAGTATATTTTTGTTACCGGCGGTGTAACATCTTCCCTAGGGAAAGGAATCATTGCCGCATCATTGGCAAAACTATTACAGGCCCGCGGCTACCGCACCACAATCCAGAAATTTGACCCGTATATCAACGTCGATCCCGGAACACTGAATCCGTACGAACACGGCGAATGTTATGTGACCGATGACGGAGCCGAAACGGATCTTGACCTTGGCCACTATGAGCGTTTCCTCAATGTTCCTACGTCTCAGGCGAATAATGTGACTACCGGACGTGTGTATCTTTCGGTTATCGAGAAGGAAAGACGCGGTGAATTCCTTGGTAAAACGGTCCAGGTCGTCCCTCATATCACCAACGAGATCAAGGAGCGCATGCAGTTACTTGGCGATTCGGGCAATTACGACATCGTGATTACGGAGATTGGCGGAACGGTGGGTGACATCGAGTCGCTTCCGTACATCGAATCGGTGCGCCAGCTGATTTGGGATTTGGGTGAGAACAACAGCATCGTGGTTCACCTGACGTTGGTTCCGTACCTTGCCGCTGCCGGTGAATTGAAGACGAAACCTACACAGCACTCGGTCAAGACATTGATGGAAAGCGGAATCAAAGCCGATATTCTGGTTTGCCGTACCGAACATGAGTTATCGAACGAACTGCGCCAGAAAATGGCCTCGTTCTGTAACGTAAAACGTGAAGCGGTAATACAGTCGATCGATGCGTCGACCATTTACGAAGTCCCGAACCTGATGCTTGAAGAAGGCCTTGACGTGGTCGCTCTCAAAAAACTGGCATTGCCCAAAAAGAATACGCCGGACCTTAAAAATTGGAATTTGTTCCTGCAACATCTCAAAAACCCGAAACACGTGGTGAACATTGGGTTGATTGGGAAATATGTGGAATTGCAGGATTCGTATAAATCGATTCTCGAGGCATTCATACATGCCGGTGCTGCCAATGAAACTAAAGTAAACGTGGTTTCGGTCCATTCGGAATATATTGACCGGAATAATGTTGCCGATAAACTCAAAGACCTCGACGGCGTTCTTGTTGCTCCGGGATTCGGGGAAAGAGGCATAGAAGGAAAAATAGAAGCCGTGCGTCATTGCCGTGAAAACAAGGTGCCATTCTTTGGGATTTGCCTCGGGATGCAGATGTCGGTAATCGAATATTCGAGAAATGTGCTCGGGCTTAAGGATGCGAATTCGACAGAAATGAACGAAGGTACTTCCAATCCGGTGATCGACCTGATGGAAGAGCAAAAAACCATTACCGAAAAAGGAGGAACGATGCGTCTCGGTGCCTGGAAATGCGACATCAAAAAAGGAACGCTTGCCCATAAAATATACAATTCAGAATCCATCATGGAACGTCATCGCCACCGTTATGAATACAATGGTGAATATGCAAAAGCGTTGCAGGAAGCGGGTCTGAAATCATCTGGCGTGAATCCGGATACAGGTTTGGTTGAGATTGTCGAGTTGGAGAATCATCCGTTTTTCATCGGCGTACAATACCATCCGGAATATAAGAGTACTGTGGCCAATCCGCACCCGCTGTTCGTGAGTTTCGTGGAAGCGACCGTGAAGGCCAAACAAAAATAAACCGCACAAAAGTGCATCACTAATGGAACAAAAGAAATTAGACTTAAGTACGATTATCGGTTTTGTGCTGATTTTCGGAATCGTCGCCTGGATGATGATCCAGAACCAACCGAGCAAAGAGGAGCTTGCCGCTGAAAAAGCAAAGAAAGAACAGGCTGAAAAAGCCAAACAGCAAAACGTTTTAAAGGCGGCCAAAACCGAAGCGGTTGAAATTGCAGCGCCTGGCGACACATCCCAACTCAAAGCCCTTCGTGGAAAATTGGGCGATTTTGCTTATTCTGCAACAATGCCGACTGCAAAAGAAGGCGTCACCGTTCTTGAAAATGATTTGGTCAAGCTTACCATTTCCAACAAAGGTGGCTACATCAAGGAAGCTACCCTCAAAAAATTCGAAAGGTTCAAAAAGAACTCAGGTGAATTGGTCGAGCTTGTCAATAAGAACAATGCCAGCCTGAACCTGAGCCTGAACACACGTGACAACCATGTGTTGCAGACACGCGATTTGTTCTTTGAACCGGTCGTGACCAAAATAGGCGACAGCCAGGTCGTAACCATGCGTCTTCATGCCGGACCGGATAAATTCCTCGAATATCGGTATGTGCTCAAAGCGGACGATTATATGCTCGATTTCGACGTTCGTTCCCAAGGACTTGCCGGTGTTTTGAACAATGCCAAACCGGTTGACATGAACTGGGATTTGAAGGCGTTCCGCAATGAGAAAAGTATCTCTTACGAAAACCGTTATGCCGAGATCCGTTATGATTATGAAGACGGGAAACACACGTACGTCGGACAAGGCAAAGATGCCAAAGAAACAGCCGAAGATGTCGCTTTCATTGCATATAAGCAACATTTCTTCGCATCGATACTTTTGACGAAAACACCGTTCAAGACGGTTGATTTTACCTCTAAAAATTTAGTCGACGACGAAAAGAAAGACACGGTTTTTACCAAGGCTTTCGGGTCGAAGATTCCGCTCGCGTTCAACAATGCAGGCGAGATTGACTACAAAATGAACTGGTATTACGGTCCGGCCGATTACAAGTTGCTTAAAAAATACGACCGTAACATTGAAGATATCATTCCGCTTGGCTGGGGAATTTTCGGCTGGATCAACAAGCTGATTTTTGTGCCGTTGTTCGGCTTTTTGAGCTCTTTCATAGCCTACGGAATTGCGATTATTTTGTTTACGCTTATCATCAAACTGGTGATGTCGCCAATTACCTATCGCTCGTTCCTGTCACAGGCCAAGATGAAAGTGCTTCGTCCGGAAATACAGGAAATCAACGCCAAGGAAAAAGATGCGGTGAAACGTCAGCAGGCGACTATGGCCTTGTACAATAAAGCAGGAGTTAATCCGCTTGCAGGTTGTATTCCGGCTTTGATTCAGTTGCCGTTCGTATATGCGTCGTTCCAGTTTTTCCCGTCGGCTATAGAGTTGAGACAGAAAAGTTTCCTTTGGGCAGACGACCTTTCGTCTTTTGACGAAGTGGCCAAATTGCCGTTCCGTATTCCGGTTTACGGCGACCACGTAAGCTTGTTCCCGATATTGGCCGCCATCGCGATTTTCTTCTACATGAAAATGACTTCAGGCGACCAGGCTATGTCACAGCCGACCCAGGAAGGCATGCCGGATATGAGTAAGGTAATGAAAATCATGATTTACCTGTCGCCGCTTATGATGTTGTTGTTTTTCAACAATTACGGTTCAGGTCTTTCGCTGTACAACTTCATTTCGAACTTAGTCACCATTGGAATCATGTTCGTCATCAAGCGCTATGTAGTCGATGAACAGAAAATCCATGCCCAGATTCAGGAGAACAAGAAAAAGGAAAAACCTCAGGGTAAATTCCAGAAGAAGATGCAGGAGATGATGGAGCAGGCGGAGGCGCAGAAGAAACTTAAAAAGTAAATTTGAAAATTGGATAATTTGAAAATTTGAAGATTTGAAGATGTCTTTGAAGCTTGATTAAAGTACTTTCTATTTTTATATTCGGCGGCAGAGTTCTCAAATTAAGAATTGATTTTGATTCACATTTTCATTTCCAAATTTTCAAATTATGAAAATCGCCATCCTCGGTTACGGCAATATGGGAAAAACCTATGCCCAGAGTTTCATCAACTCCGGGGTGGTCAAACCTGCCGACGTTTTTGTGTTGTGCAAACGTCCACCGCTAATTATCAATAACACCATTCCGTTCGAGAATTTTTCGACGAATTCATCGGAAGTTATTCCAAATGCAGATGTGATTATCTTATCTGTCAAACCACAGGATTTTCCGGAACTCGCGAAAAGCATCAGCGGGAAATTCAATGATAATCAGCTTGTATTATCTGTTATGGCGGGAGTGAAGATGGCCTCGATTGCATTATCGACGGGCGCATCTAAAATCGTCCGCAGCATGCCGAACGTCGCTTCGCAGATTGGAATGGGAATGACGGTTTTTTCGGCATCGGGGAACATCGGCATGGAAAATCTTATGATTGTCCAGAATCTGCTAAATACCACCGGAAAATCGCTTTATGTTTCCGACGAAGACAAAATAGATGCAGCCACCGCGGTCTCAGGAAGCGGGCCGGCTTACGTCTTTTACTTTATGGAAGCCATGATGCAGGCCGCCCAAAAACTCGGTTTTACGGAATCTGAAGCCGAAACTTTGGTAGGACAGACGTTCATGGGCGCAATAAATTTACAAAACGGAAGTTCTTTAAACGGACGCGAACTGATTGCCAAAGTCGCATCGAAAGGTGGCACGACAGAACGGGCGCTGGCAGTGATGGACAATGCATCGGTTACGGAAATCGTTTCAAAAGCCATAAACGCCGCAAACCAACGCGCCAGAGAACTCGGATCCTAATCGAAACTTATGAAAAGCATCTTTTTCCACCTGACTTTATTGTTGTGTACGCTGCTGACATCGGCACAAACCAACCAGACCGATGCCAACGGTAAGAAACACGGGCTTTGGAAAGGTATTTATGAAGGATCGAACCGTCCGCGGTACGAAGGCACTTTCGATCATGGAAAAGAAACCGGTACATTCAAATATTTTGACGATACCAAAGAAGGAAAAGTGGTAGCAACACGTGAATTCCGCCCGGATGGTTCGGCCTATAATATTTTTTTCGACCAGAAAGGGAACAAAGTCAGCGAAGGTTTGCTCGTCAATAAACTATACGAAGGCGACTGGAAATACTATCATGAAGCGTCAAAAGATGTCATGACGCTTGAGAAATACAAGAGTGGAAAGCTCAACGGCATCCGCACTGTCTACTACAAAAGCGGAAAAGTAGCCGAAACAGCCGAATACAAAGACGGAAAACGCAACGGCCCATACCGTAAGTTCGCCGAAGACAAAGACAGTACGCCGCTTGAAGAGGTTACTTATTTAAACGGTCAGGTAGAAGGCGATGCCGTCTATTATAATCCCGACGGAACCATCGCCTCAAAAGGCAAATATGTAAACGGGGAAAAAAAGGGAACCTGGGAATTTTACCGCGACGGGAAACTGTTCAAGAAAGAGAAATATCCGCTGAATAAGAAGTTTATAAAAACTCCAAGGGCGAATGAAAGTGATGTATTGGGAAACTAATCCTGCAAAGAAGCCGAAGTGTGACAGATGGAAATTCAGACTAGTCTTTAAACACGAATTTTAAATCTGATACATGAGAAATTGGTTACGCCTGTTGCTGTTATTGTTTGTCGGAACGGCTGTTTTTGCACAGGAAAAAGCACCGCTTATCAAAGGAAAAGTAAAGATTTCCATTGCAGAAGGGACGTTTGATTGTGACCTGACATTGAGTGAATTCCCGCCTCTCAAGGATTACTACATCCGTCTCAATTCAGGGATGAACATCCTTCATTTCCGAAGTAAAAAACCAAATGATTTTGTTCTTGGCTTTGACAAATCGACAGCTGATTCTACGTCAACCGGCGAATCCATTGCCTATTATTTTCCGGATAATTCACGTAAAAGCAAATTCCTTCCGGAAGAAATACAACTTCGTTACGTTGGGAAATTTCCTGTCGCAACGGACACGATTGAAAATTACACCCGTGAGGACTGGAAAGGAAATATTGCATTCAATGGAAAATCAGTCCGTACAGATGGGTTTCAGACCTGTTGGTATCCGGTGCTTTATGATGTTGCCGAAGACAGGCTTTACAGCGAAGTAAGGTATGACATTGAAATAGAATGCGCCGATTGCCAGACACTTTACATCAACGGCAATAAACCGGTCAAGTCGCAGAAAACTGTTTTCCAGAGCGAAGTGCCACGCGAAATGACACTATTCTGTGGAAATTTCGACTTCACGAATAATAACGATACATATATTCTTAACCCGGATCTTTCGGAAGAACAGATCACCGAATTCTGCGCGCTGACCAATTCGTATAAAGCATTTTTGTCAGATAGACTCCGGTTGCCTTATAATCAGCCGGTCACTTTTGTCGAGACGACACCAACGTCAAAGAAGAATGGTTGGCTGTTTGTGTCCTATCCGACGATTTTTAGCATCGGTTGGGGAGAAAACGGGTTGCAAAGCCTGTTCAATCCGAAGATACAAAATTGGTACAGGCCATTCATCGCACATGAACTGGGACATTATTATTTTGGCACCTACAAAGTATTCAATTCTGAATTGGGCGATATGATGAGCGAAGGCTTTTCTGAATTCCTGTCGCTAAAGGTCACTCAGAACCTCATTGGCCCGGACGTCTACAATAAAAAGCTCGCCGACAAAATGGAGTCGCTCAAGGATTTTAAACCGATACCGTTTTCAAAAGTAAAATCGCGGTCCGATTATAAAGACCGCGAACTGTATGTGTACTATTTCGCACCACTCGTTTTTACGGCCATCGAACTTGAAATCGGGCATGAACTCATGTGGAAATGGCTGAACCAACTGCTCAAAGCCAAAACCCGTTTCACCGATTACGATTTCCTTTTGGAAACGTTCAAAAAGACCATCAACAACCAAAAGGCTTTCAACGCACTTCGCGACATGTATTTTGATAACGATGCCGCTTTGGAAAATGCCTTGAAACGGATTGGGCAAAGATGAAACGCATACTTTCCGTATTGGTATTCGTTCTGTTAGGTATTTCGGCTATCGGCCAGAAACGAACGTTCAAAATTGTAGATTCCGAAACGAAGCGGTCGCTTGAAGTAGCAAATGTTTGCGTCGGTTCCGATACATTCGTCAAGCCCGATGCAAAAGGAACAGTGACTTTTCGTTCCAAAGATTCGGAACAGGTTGCCATTTCTTATGTCGGATATTATACAATGGTAATGGATGCTGCGGATTTACCCGATACGGTTTATCTTGAAAAATCTGTTTCCGGTCTGGATGAAGTTGTCGTCCGTCAGAAAACCATACAAATACTGCGGCCTAAAAAATCGATCGGAAATCTCAACCCGAGGAATTTTGGTGACGGTGGTGCGCCTTTAGACGAGAATGAATTATTCGCCGTTTTTATTCCGAACCAGACCGGGCACGATTATCAGCTGCGATCCGTAGCGGTAGAACCGACAGATTATACGATAGTCAATCTCGAATCCGGCAAAGAAACCGCGAAACAAAAGAACCAGAAGTATGCTCCGTTCAAGCTTACCATTTACAGCACAAACCCTGAATATGGAATTCCCGACAAACCATTGCTGGAAAAAGAGCTAACCGTTGCTTTGTCCGGGAACGAGACGTTTGCGACCGTCCATTTCGATGAACCGCTGACCATAACCGATAGCGGATTCTTCATTGTCCTGTCTGCCTTTGATACAGACTATTATAAAAACCTCGGCTTCCGTTCGTCCCCGGCTTTCCAGAAAGTACAGGCCGTCAAGGAAACGCCTTATCTCATACTGACGAAAAATACCGTTTCAGAGGAAGGCATCTGGTATCAAACCAACCAAAGCCGTGACTACAACCAAGTGATTTCCTACCGTTTGGAAGTAACCTTTTAGTTATTGGCACAACCGTTTTTCTGCCGTACCTTTGCAAAACCTAACCGTTAACCGTTACTTGTTAACTGTTCATATGAAAAGAGTAGTAGTAGGCCTTTCCGGCGGTGTAGATTCGAGTGTTGCAGCCTATTTGTTGCAACAGCAAGGGTATGAAGTCATTGGCCTGTTCATGAAAAACTGGCACGATGAATCGGTTACTATTTCTGCGGAATGTCCGTGGCTTGAAGATTCGAACGACGCACTTTTGGTCGCACAAAAGCTCGGAATCCCTTTCCAGACCGTCGATTTATCGGAACAATACCGCGAGCGCATTGTAGATTATATGTTCTCGGAATATGAAAAAGGGCGCACGCCGAATCCGGATGTGCTGTGCAATCGCGAAATCAAGTTCGATGTGTTCATGAAGATTGCGTTGTCGCTCGGAGCCGATTATGTGGCGACAGGCCATTACTGCCGGCGCGATGAGATTGAAGTCGATGGAAAACCGGTTTACCGATTATTGTCCGGAGTCGATAAGAACAAAGACCAATCGTACTTTTTATGTCAGTTAACACAGGAGCAATTGTCAAAAGCGTTGTTTCCGATCGGCGAACTGACCAAGCCGGAAGTACGTGAGATAGCAGCCCAGATGGATTTGGTCACAGCCGAGAAAAAAGATTCGCAGGGATTGTGTTTTATCGGAAAAGTCCGTTTGCCTGAATTCCTTCAGCAACAACTAAAACCAAAAGACGGACTGATTTACCAAATCGACGAATCGGCAGATTTCTATCAATCGGAAGTTCCTGAATTCGCTACCGAAATGGAATTGTTAGACCACATGGCAAAGCCGGTTTCGTATCAGCCGCAAATGGGAAAAGTCGTCGGCAAACATCAAGGCGCACATTATTACACCATCGGACAACGCAAAGGATTGAACGTGGGCGGAACCAAAGAACCACTGTTCATCATTTCGACCGATGTGGAATCGAACGCCATTTATACCGGAATGGGGCATTCGCATCCGGGATTGTATCGTAAGGCTTTGCAGATAGCTAACGATGAAGTGCATTGGGTGCGTAAAGATTTGGCCATCGGGAATAACGAAACACTCGATGTCATGGTTCGCATCAGATACCGTCAGGCGTTGCAGAAAGCAAGATTGCACCAATTCGACAGCGGTTTGTATATTTCGTTTGAAGAAGCACAATCGGCTATTACCGAAGGACAATTCGCTGCCTGGTATATTGGTGAGGAATTGATCGGATCCGGCGTTATTTCCTGATGATCTATTTCATCCGGAGACTAGATTGAGGTTCTTCTTTCCTGAAAAATTCCCTGATTTCCTTAAATAAGCTGAATTTGATTTCGCCTCCGTATTCCAGATGTTTGGCGATTTCCTGTTTGAGTTGGGAATAATTGGCATGCATGGATTCGGAAATGGTGATGATCCGCTTTCCATTCCGGATGATATGCAGGTGTTCGAAAAGCCCGTGTTTGGTTCTGATCTTTATCGTCCTGAAACATTGGAATTCGGCTATGCGGAAATCTTCTTCATTGGCAAAAAACGTTTTCCGCCTGATGTGTCCGTTGCCTATGGAAATTTGGGCGATTTGATTCTTTATTACCTGATAGGCTAAAAATAAAGGCAGCCACATGCCAATGGCCATCAGGATTAACAGCCAATCCAGGCCATCCGGGTTCTGGGTGGCAGCCCAAATCAAAACGAAGGTGTTGATCGGAAAAAGAACCAATGGAATAAAAAGGAAATATATTTTGTTGGTGAATTTAGATTCGAGCATATCGATTGTGAATTAGCATCCGCAGTAATATTCGAGAAAATAGTGCTTCGATTTATCCTGTTTGATTTCGAGATAGCATCCAGCGTCCCCGTCTTCTATTGGTGAATAGGTTGTTTTTGATTTGTTCCAGATACTGAACTCGTTCAAAAAGAACCAATCTACGAATTTCACGATTTCTTCTTTGCAATAACTCGGAAAAGTGATTTTAACATCGGATCCCGAATCAGAACAGGTTTCATGATACACGATCCCGTTTTTGAAACGCTGCTCCATTTCACAGGGTTTTGTGGTATCACCATATGAATTCCGGATGACTTTGAGTTTGGAAGCCGAGCCGATATATTTGGTAAAATAATCGATTTCGACCTGATTTGAATTTTCGGTGCTTTTGAGAAATGCCTTATCCGGAACGGGAAGTTTTTTGCATTGACAGGAAGCCGTCACCGCAAAAGCAAAAGCAATAAAAAGAAATAATCTTCTCATCAAAGTTTCCAGGTTTCCACAAATATATCGAATCCTTCTTCATGCCTGGTAGCAAAAACAAAACCCCGCCGTTACCCAATAACCGACGGGGTTGCCGTTGCAGAAGCAACTTCGTTCAACCAATAAAATTTTAATCTTGAGCCTTGAGTCCTTAGCAGTTGGAAATACATACCATACAACATATTGCTCACTTCTCACTTCTCACGACTAGTTCCTATTCACATCAAACAATACAACAGATTTTACAGTCGTATCGTCCGAACTCAATTTCTTCAAATTTCCAAAACTGATATTCCCTGTTATGTAACCAGATTCATGGTTCTGCCACGATTCCGTCACATCAGAAAAATAAGCTTTGAGTAATTCCGCATCTTTCTTTTCGTGACGCAGGAAAATAGTCAGGTCGAGATTGTCAGATAAGGAAACAGATTCTCCGCGGCTGATTTTCTTATACTCATATCTATAGTCATAGGTCAACGCAGAAATATCACTCAACACTGCACTCGCCGTAGGATGAGCTCCGGCGCCACGTCCCACAAAAAACTGTTCGTCGGCAAAACTCGTTTTGGTCACGACTCCGTTGAACACATCGTCCACATTATACAGTCGGTCTTCAGGCGAAACGAATTTCGGCAGTACAAAAGCACCCACAGTTCCGTCATTCTGCTTGAAAGCCTGGGCGACCAATTTGATCTTCAAACCTTTTTCCCGGGCGTACTTCAGTTCGACGCCGCCCAGGTTGTTGATGCCGATGTTCAGCAAATCATCAGGTTTGGCAATATATCCAAAAGAGTGGGCAAGAAGGATGAGCAATTTGTATTTGGCGTCGAAACCGCCGGTGTCGAGAATTGGGTTGCTTTCGGCATAACCCGCATCCTGAGCTTGTTTCAAAGCTTCATCGTACGAAATATTATCACGTGAAGTCTTGGTTAAAATGTAATTCGTCGAACCATTAACGATTCCCTGGATCGAATCGAGCAAATCGTTGTCGTAATATTCCTCAAGGTTCCGGATAATCGGCATACTCGCACAACAAGCCGCTTCGTAAAGCAAAGGCACATTGTTTTCGCGTTGCAATTGCAGCAATTCCCCGAAATGTTCGGCCACCATTTTTTTGTTGGCAGATACGACAGCTTTGCCGCTTTTTAATGCGCGTTTCGTGATTTCGAAAGCGGCATCGGCATCGTCGATCAATTCAACGATTACGTTTATTTCCGGATTGTTTAGCAAATCGTCCGCATTGAACGTAAAGTTTTCCGAACCTATTTCGCGTTTTTTATCCGGGTTCTTGACGCAGATATTCTTGATGTTGGCTTTGAGGCCAGGCGTTTTCTGCAATACTTCATACAGGCCGAAACCAACGCAGCCAAAGCCGAACAATCCAATATTTAGGGTTTTTCGTGACAAAATTTAATTAATAAGTAACAATGAATAATTAATAATTATGATGGCGGCAAGTTCCTGCTGGCCCGTTTCAAGTTGCCTTGTCCAAAACCGTTTTTGTACTTGTTGCAGGAGCTTCTTTTAGTCGCTCTGCAACTGCGGCAAAATCTGGTTCTGTACTTCGGCAAGCTTTTACTTCGTACAGTTCGGCCTTTGGCCTCGGGTGCACTTGTATCAAGGCCGCACATTCGGGGAAATTTGGGAGCCGTATGGTAATTACGTAGTTTTCGTCTCCGGCTCCCGTTTCTCCAAATAAAGTTGGTGGTAATTAATTTTTTAGATTACTTCAGAGGTCACTTCCACATTCTCTTTCCACGCCGGAACGAATTCACCTGTCGTTGCAAAAGCGAATGCCTGTTTCAAATCGGCGATCAAATCATCGGCATCTTCCAATCCGACGGACAATCTGATGAGTGAATCGGTTACGCCGCTTTGGTAGCGTTTTTCTGCCGGGATTGATTTATGTGTCATTTCACACGGCAAACAGAGCAGTGACTTCACGCCTCCGAGAGATTCCGCGAGTTTGAACAGTTTGGTGTTCGATACAATTTTTATAGCGAGTTCTTTGTCGTCAATCGCCAGGTCAAAAGCTACCACGCCTCCGAAATATTTCTGCTGTGATTTCGCGATCTCATGATTTTTGTGCGACTTCAGTCCTGGGTAATACACGTTTTTGATAAGCGATTCACTTTCGAGATATTCGGCGATTTTCTGTGCGTTTTCGGCATGTTGCTTAATCCGTAGTGTCAACGTCTCGATTCCGCGGATGACCAGCCACGAATCGAATGGTCCAAGAATCGCTCCTGAAGCATTCTGGATAAACTTGATTTTAGCTCCAAGTTCTTCCGTAGCCGTTATGACCAAACCGGCAATCAGGTCGCTGTGTCCGGAAATGTATTTAGTGGCACTGTGGACTACTATATCGGCACCAAAATCAATCGGTTTCTGTGATACGGGCGATGCAAAAGTGTTGTCCACGCAAAGCAGTATGTTGTGTTGTTTCGCGGTTCTGGCAATCGCCCGGATATCAGAAATCTTTAAAGTAGGGTTGGTTGGAGATTCGATCCAGATCAGGGCAGTCTTGTCTGTTACGGCATCGGCTACATTCTGTGCATCTGTCGAATCTGTATATTTTACCGTAATCCCGAATTTCTCGTAAACGTGGGTGAACAATCGGAAAGCACCTCCGTAAATGTCATCCACGGCAATGATTTCATCCCCGGCCTTGAGGAGTTTCACGACCGCATCGATAGCTGCGAGTCCGCTGGCGAAAGCATAACCGTTGGTTCCGTTTTCCAGTTTTGCGGCTAAATCTTCAAGTACTTTACGTGTCGGGTTGTTGCTCCTGGCATAATCGAAACCTTTGTGTACGCCCGGTGCGTCCTGCACAAATGTTGAAGTCTGGTAAATAGGCACCGACACGGATCCGGTTAATTCATCTACGGGAATGTAGTTCAGGATTGCTGTTGATTCTTGCATGTCAAAAGTTTTTTTAAGTTGTTAATGGGTTAAATCCTTAAAAAACTTTCTTATCAGTATCGGGTCGAAGCAAAAAAAAATGCTCTCCCGACAAGTCAGAAGAGCATATATATCGAAGTGATGTACTTGCTGTTTCTTACTTATCTGTCCCTTTCGGGTTGAATTTGGCACCTTATCTTCCGACAGGTTGCCAAGACGTCATCGGGTCAAATCCCTCAGTCTTTCTTGATAAGAATAATTTTTCGTAGAACGTGCCGCAAATATATGGCGATAGAATTTTAAAAACCTAATGGGTTGATTGTTTATTTTTATTTTTATTTTTTATTATTTTGAAAATCAAATGCATAGCATTCTAAATTTAACATTAATTAAACATTTGCGGTTTTCCGTAACATTCACGGTCGAATCGGAAAAGCTATTTGGTTATCTTTGATTCTGGATTTTTATCCGACCTGCCATGAAAATCAAACCGCTGTTTTTTTTACTGCTGCTTTTTCAGTTTTCCGGTTATTCCCAGCAAGATGCCTGGGTGTATTTTTCAGATAAACCAGATGTAGATTTTTACTTCGCCAATCCACTCCAAATGCTGAGCCAGCGCTCACTTGACAGACGTTCGGTACAAAATATCCCACTCGACGAAAAAGACGTTCCCGTTCATCCGGAATATGTAACCGGTTTGACCCAATCACCCGGAATTACGGTCATGGCCGTTTCAAAATGGCTCAATGCGGCCCATGTGCGAGGTGAAGTGGCCGATATTTCCGCTTTGGCTTCTTTAACCTATGTTTCTGCTGTGGATTTTGCCGATAATTCGTTGGATGCAAGCAACCGTGTCAGGCCCCAAATCCCACACAGCCAGCGAACCCAACAAGTACAGCAAACTCAGGCCGATTTTCCCTACGGAGGTTCAGCTAACCAGATCCAGATGCTCAACGGGCAGTTGCTACATCAACAGGATTTTACCGGAAGCGGAATGCAGATTGCGGTTATCGATGCGGGTTTTCCAGGAGTTGATTCTGCGGCTCCTTTCCAGCGGTTGCACGATAACAACCTGATTCTGGGCGGTTACAACTTCGTAAATAACAGTACTGATTTTTATGTCGGTGGAAATCACGGGACTTATGTACTCTCGACCCTTGGCGGATATGCCGAAAACCAATTGGTAGGAACGGCTCCTGATGCATCTTACTATTTGTTGGTTTCAGAAGACGTCAGCAGTGAGAATCCGGTCGAGGAATCGTATTGGGCTGAGGCTGCGGAAATGGCTGATTCGCTCGGTGTCGATGTCATCACTACGTCTCTCGGCTATCGTCCGTTTGACAATCCTGCTTACAGTTATACGTATGCTGACATGGACGGACAGACGACTTTTATTTCACGGGCTGCCGAAATTGCATTCACGCGCGGGATGATCGTTGTAGTATCTGCCGGAAATTCCGGAGGCAGTGACGATCCGCATATCTGGGCGCCTTCAGATGCCGAACATGTGCTGTCAATCGGGGCTGTTGATGCAACTGAAAATTATGCCGGGTTCAGTTCCACCGGACCAAGCGCAGACGGACGAATCAAGCCTGATATGGCCGCTCAGGGTCAGGCATCCACGGTAAGTGGCACCGATGGGACTATCTTTACATTGAACGGAACTTCTTTTGCAGCTCCAATACTCGCCGGAATGATTACCTGTTTCTGGCAGGCCGCACCTGATAAAACGAATCAGGAAATCGTCGACCTTGTCAAACAATCGTGCGACCAGTTCGCGTCACCGGATTATCTCAAAGGCTATGGGATTCCGGATTTTGGGCAGGCTTTGGCGCTTTCGGTCAATCAGATTTTGGCTTCCCGGATTCATCCGTATCCAAATCCTGTTTCGACTTCGTTTTATTTTGATTTGCCCGCCAATGCATCCGGACATCTTAAACTGTACAATAATTTGGGTCAGCTGGTGTTTGAGAAAGAAGTCAGCAACAATCCAATCGATGTTTCAGGGCTTTCATCCGCAATGTATTTCTATCAGCTGCAGACTTCAGATCAACGAATCAACGGCAAACTCATAAAGCAGTAAAATGAATCGTATCTGTCGACTTTTCAATATCGAATATCCCATCATACAGGCCGGAATGATCTGGAACAGCGGCTGGAAACTGGCTTCGGCCGTGAGCAATGCAGGCGGACTCGGTATTATCGGTGCGGGTTCGATGTATCCGGAAGTTTTGCGCGAACACATCCGGAAGTGCAAATCGGCTACACCAAAGCCATTCGGCGTCAATGTTCCGATGCTGTATCCCGAGATTGAAAAAATCATGGACGTCATTGTGGAAGAAGGTGTCAAAATCGTATTCACATCTGCCGGAAACCCAACTACATGGACATCTTTTTTGAAGGATAAAGGAATGACCGTAGTTCACGTGGTCAGCAGCTCCAAATTTGCGCTCAAGGCGGAGCAGGCGGGTGTCGATGCCATAGTCGCCGAAGGTTTTGAGGCCGGCGGTCATAATGGCAGGGAAGAAACCACTACTTTTGCTTTGATTCCGATGGTGCGCGAAAAAATCCAAATACCGTTGATTGCGGCTGGCGGAATAGCGACCGGTCGCGGCATGTTGGCGGCAATGGTTTTAGGTGCGGATGGCGTTCAGGTCGGAAGTCGTTTTGCAGCATCGGTGGAATCATCGGCACACGAATCGTTCAAACAAAAAATAGTCGAAGTCAAAGAAGGTGATACGCATTTGACACTCAAGGAACTGGCTCCGGTCAGGCTGATCCGGAATAAGTTTTTTGAAGATGTGGTAGCGTTGTATTCAACCGCTCCTAAAGTGGAAGATATCAGGCAATTATTAGGGCGCGCACGTGCCAAACGTGGTATGTTTGAGGGAGATATGGAAGAAGGAGAACTTGAAATCGGACAAATTGCAGGGTTGATACACGAGGTGCTTCCGGCTGCTCAAATAGTTGAAAATATGATGTCTGAATTCCGTTCGGCAAAAAATGAATTGATCAATTTATAAGTATAAGATGAAGTGTTTTAAATGGCTATTGGTTTGTTTGGCAGTTATCGCTTTTACAGGTAAAACCACCGCTCAGCAATATAAGTTCCTGGCTACTGAATTCAGCGTCATGGAACGTGATGCAAAAGGGAATTGGGGCAAATGGTCTGATTTGCAACCCGCGAAAATTACTGTTGTATTGGATACAAAAAAAGATCGAATCATAGTGTATTCTCAGGAAATCCAGGTGTATGCCATTTTGAATTATGAAAAGGAGGAAGAGACGGAAGATGATTTGATTTACCCATTCAGTTGTACCGATGATGACGGCATGCCGTTTACCATTTCAATCATTACACGTAAAAAGCAGAACAACCGGAAACAGTTATATATCAACCAGAAAAATGCGGCAGTGGTTTACAATATCATAAATTATCCGGATAAAGACATTGAGATAAAATAATTATTTATAAACGTTCATTTTACGAAATCTACAAGATTTTTCCCTATAAACTTCTGTTAATGATTTTGTTCATAAGATTGAAGGGCCAAAAAAATGCCCATAGCAATTTTGAGTAATATTAACCTGAATATTATAGCCGGTCTCAAAGCCGGTTTTGGTCGATATAGATGTGCCTGAATATTTTATTAAAGGCATTGTCTGCTTGAAGGGAATTGGCAGTTTTGCCGAATTGTTGTATGAGGAAAATTACTTTATCGAGAAAAACCGTACTTTATTTTTGGCTGTGTTTTATGGCCGGAACCTTTGTTGCTTTTTCTCAATGTCCTACCGTAACACAGCCGAACCAGTCTTTTTGTGACAGCCAAAGTCCTACGGTTTCTTCTCTCCAGGCCAATGCCAACGGAAGCCCGACTGTTTCCTGGTTCGCCACAGCTGTTTCTACGACTCCTTTGAATCCATCGTCGGGACTCGTTAACGGAAATACATATTGGGTATCTAACGCAGCCGGAACCTGTCCGCGCCAGAGTGTCACTGTTTCCATTTACGGACCGCCTACGGGACCTGTCGTGCAGGGTGTTTGTGCCGATACGCCTGCAGATGCGACTGTTTCAGATTTACAGGCTACAGGTAACAATGTTCAATGGTACGATGCGCCAAGTGGAGGAAATTTGCTCAATCCGACCGATCTATTGGTCAACGGAGCTACCTATTATGCCACCCAGACGAATCCCATAACCGGTTGTCAGACCTCGCCTTTGACGGTAGTTGCCAGTATTTTTATCACTCCGATTCCTACAGGCAATCCGTCACAGCAATTCTGTAACGATCCGGCCGATATTCCTGTTGTCGGCGATCTTCAGCCAAGCGGAAGCGGTTATCGTTGGTATGCTACGAGTTCGTCATCTGTACCTTTGCCGGTGAATACGCCGCTTATCGATGGTGAATCCTATTATGCCGCTTCAGTGAACGGACCTTGTCAATCTACAGGCCGCCTTGAGGTATTCGTCGATTTGGTTGTTCCGAATGATGCAGGTAACGATGGTACTCTAAATGTGTGTATCAATGAATTGGCATCTGAATCGCCGGCGAATCTTTTCAGCTATTTAGGTGGTTCACCAGATACTACCGGAACATGGACCGGGCCTTTTCCAACATCGAACGGAAACCTGGGCTCTGTCGATTTGACTGCAATGACGATTGCCGGAAGTCCGTATGTGTTTACATATACCGTGACATCGACTTTATGTCCGCCCGATACTTCTACGGTTTCAGTGACTGTTTTGCCGCTTCCTGTGGTAACTATTGCATCGAACCAGACCATTTGTTCCGGTGAAGGGGCGACAGTGACATTTACCGGAACGCCGAATGCTGTTGTTACCTATAACATCAACGGAGGCAGTAATCAAACCATAACGCTCAATGCATCCGGAACGGCATCTGTGACCAATACATACAATGCCACCACAACCTTCAACCTTGTCAGTGTAAGTACGACAGGTGTAGATAGTTGTACCGCTGTTGCTTCGGGATCTGTAGTGATTACGGTCATACAGCTTCCTACGGCAACCATCGCATCAAGCCAGACCATCTGCCAGGGACAACAAGCAACCATAACCTTTACCGGAACGCCGAATGCAACTGTGGTTTATAATACTGGCGGTGCAAACCAGTCCATTGTGCTTGATGCAAGCGGGAATGCTTCCATTACGGCTACATTCAACACAACAACGACTTATACACTTGTTTCGGCGACTACTTCCGGAACGCCGGCTTGTTCAAGAGCGCTTGCGGGATCTGTAACCATAACGGTAACTCCTACACCTGTAGCCACAATCGCTGCCGATGTTACGGTTTGTACAAACGGATCGGCGACTATTACATTTACCGGGACACCGAATGCTATCGTAACATACACAATTAATGGTGGAGGAAATCAGACCATTGCGCTCAATGCATCGGGAACGGCGACCATTACACAGAATTATTCGGTTACCACTGTTTATACTTTAGTCAGTGTCACCGTTGGAACCACGCCTAGCTGTATTGCTCCGATCAGCGGAACGGCAACGGTTACGGTACTTCCGATTCCGACCGCGACAATTGCATCAGATCAAACGATTTGCGTAGGACAATCTGCGACAGTTACCCTCACCGGAACCCCGAATGCTACGGTTACATACACGGTAAATGGCGGAAGCAATCAAACCGTAACGCTCGATGCATCTGGAGTGGGAACTATCACCGGAACATATTCTGCGACAACCACCATAACGCTGGTGAGTATCGTTACAGCAGGTACGCCAACCTGTTTCAATCCGCTTACAGGTTCCGTGGTAATAACCATTGCAACGCCACCAACAGCTACAATCGCTTCGAGCCAGAATATTTGTTCGGGAGAATCTGCTACGGTGACATTTACCGGAACGCCCGGAGCGACCGTGAATTATACGTCAAACGGTTCGTCTGCATCTATTGTGCTTGATGCTTCGGGAACTGCGACCTTGACTCAGGTTTATACGGCTACGACAACATATGTCCTGGTCAGCGTCACTTCTGTCGGGCCACCGAGTTGTAACCAGCCATTGAGCGGACAAATCGTGATAACCGTTACTCCGGCGCCGGTAGTTACCATCGCTTCAAGTCAAACCATTTGTTCAGGGGAACAGGCAACGGTTACTTTTACAGGAACGCCTGGTGCGATCGTGACTTATAACATCGGCAGCGGTCCGAACCAGACCATTACGTTGAATGCCTCGGGAACGGCATCTTTCACCAATGCCTATACGGTTACGACAACAATAAATCTGATCAGCGTAACGGCTCCGGGCAATATTTGCACAATTCCGGTTACGGGATCGGTGGTGATTACGGTTATCGATTTGCCTACGGCAAGTTTTTCCGCAAGCCAGACGATCTGCCAGAACGAATCGGCGACCATAAATTTCACCGGAACGCCAAATGCGACCGTCACTTTTACGGCGACTCCGGGCGGAACCCAGGCCATTACGCTTGATGCATCCGGAAATGCATCATTGACACAGACATATACGGCTACGACAACATATACCTTGGTCAGTGCTTCCATTTCCGGTTGTACGCAGAACCTTACAGGAACTGTCGTGATCAGCATATTGACCCCGCCGGTCGCGGATATAGAGGCGAGTCAGACAGTATGTCCGAATACATCTGTTACGCTTACCATTACGGCTACGCCTAACTCAACTGTCACGTATACCATTAATGGTGGAACTCCACTTAGTATTAACATTGGAGCATCTGGGACAACAACAATTTCACTTCTGGTTACCGAAACCACTGTGGTTGCATTGACCGAAGTCAGCAATACAGATTGTACCGTTCCGCTCACGGATTCAGTTACCATAACCGTCCTGCCATTGCCGGTCGCCTCGATTTCAAGCGACCAGATTATCTGTACGGGAGATTCCGCAACTGTTAATTTTACGGGAACGCCGGGAGCAATAGTCGCTTACACGGTGAATGGAACTTCGTTTACCATCACGCTTGATGCCTCCGGAAACGCATCGGTAACAGGAAATTATACAGTTGAAACCATTTTTCAACTCGTCAGCGCCACATTGTCCGGAACACCTGCCTGTTCGCAGCCTATAACGGGGACAGTTACTATTTCGATCGCGGAACCTCCGTTCGTAACGATTGCTGCTGATACGACAATTTGTTCCGGAGATGTCGCCATAGTCGCGTTCAACGGAACACCTGGTGCGACCGTAAATTATACCGTAAATGGTTCTGCGGAAAGTTTGGTGTTGAATGCATCTGGTTTTGCATCACTATCGAATACATACACGGTAACAACTATTATTGCTTTGGTTAGCGTGACATCTGCCGGAAGCCCTGGTTGTACTGAAAATGTTACAGCTGAGGTCACCATTACCGTAATTCCTCCGGCTGTCGCAACCATTGCTTCAGATGTAACGATTTGTTCGGGAGACGATGCCACTATCACTTTTACCGGAACTCCGAATGCAATCGTGACTTATACAATTAACGGTGGCGGAAACCAGACAATCACCCTAAATGCTTCCGGAACCGCAACCATAACCGACAATTATACGGTTACGACCGTTTTCACTTTGGTCAGTGTCAGTAACCCGACGGCTCCGGCCTGTCCTCAACCGCTCACGCAGACTGCGACCGTTACGGTTTTTGAATTGCCTACGGCTTCTATGAGTATATCCGGCCCATCGAATATTTGTGAAGGTCAGACTGCAACCGTAACCTTTACGGGAACACCAGATGCGTCTGTAACCTATATGATGGTTCCCGGAACAAGCGGAACTGTTTCACTTGATGCATCGGGAATAGGTACCATCAGCCTGGTATTGACAGCAAACACGGTCATAACACTTGTAAGCGTTTCAACAACCGGTGGCGCTACCTGTACCCAGAATATCGGAACCAGTCTTTCTTTCAATGTCACCCCTGCACCAAATGCAGGGAACGATGTGGCTTCTTTTGAGATATGTTCAGCTGCGACTTCCCAGGACTTATTCCTGTTGCTTGGTGCGGATGCACAAACGGGAGGAACGTGGTTACCGGCTTTGGCCAGCGGTACCGGAGTTTTCAATCCGGCCGTTGACGCTGCGGGAACATACGTTTATACGGTTCCGGGGAATTCGGTTTGTGAACCGGATACTGCTTCGGTAACGGTTACGATTGTTCCGGCTGCGAATGCCGGAAACGATGCTGCTGCAAATATCTGTTCCAATCAGGATCCGATAGATTTATTCGCCCTTTTAGGAACCGATGCCCAAACCGGAGGAACGTGGTCGCCTGCCTTGGCCAGTGGAACGGGAATCTTCAATCCGGCTGTAGATGCTGCCGCGAATTATACTTACACCGTATTGGGAACGGCACCTTGTCCGAATGATTCGGCTGTCGTGTCAGTAACCATAACTCCAGGGCCGGATGCCGGACAAGACGGAACATTGACCATTTGTGTCAATAGCCCGTCACAGGATTTATTCGATTCATTGACCGGAACACCTCAGGTTGGAGGAACGTGGTCCCCTGCATTGGCCAGTGGAACAGGAGTTTTCAATCCGGCTGTAGATGCGGCAGGAGTTTATACCTACACATTCGCCGGAACCAATCCGTGTGATAATGATACGGCAACGGTTACCGTTACGGTCAATCCAGTACCTGATGCAGGTGAAGACGGATCGACCTTATTCTGTACGAATTACGATCCAGCCGATTTGATTACCTTCCTTGGAGGAACACCTCAGGCAGGCGGAACGTGGTCGCCTGCATTGGCAAGCGGAACTGGCGTATTCAACCCGATGGTTGATGCAGCAGGAGTTTACACATACACTGTCGGTGGTGGATTCTGCGATACTTCGATAGCTACTGTTACGGTTACTGTCGTTGCGGCTCCGGTTGCAGGTGCCGATGGAACATTGAATACCTGTCTTACTACAACATCGCTCGATTTGACGACTGGGCTCGACGGAACACAAGGTTCAGGGACTTTTGCCGATACTGACGGAACGGGTGCGTTAAGCGGAACTATTTTCAATCCTTCGGCCGTTGGCGTCGGGACATATCATTTCACCTATACAGTTGGCGGCGGCGTTTCCCCATGTTTGTTCGATACTTCGGTAGTTACTGTAATTGTGGAGCCTCAACCGAATGCGGGAACATTTGCCGGAATCCAGTCGGTGTGTATTTCAGAAGGCACTTTCGATCTGTCGATCCTCATCGGCGGAAATCAAACTGGAGGAACATGGACCACTACAGGCGGAACTCCGGTTGCGAACCCACTTGTACTGAATACATTTACACAGGGAACATACACATTTAATTACACCGTTACGAATAGTTGCGGATCTGATGCAGAGCCTGTTCAATTGAACATCAACGCCAATCCGGTTCTTACAAATGCAAATATCACGGTTTCAACACCGGTTTGCGCCGGATCCGGAGTTACGGTCAATCTATCCGGTCTGGCCGATGGATCATACAATATCACATACGACCTTACCGGAACGAACCTCGCTACAGGTCTTTCCCAGCCGGTTACAATCAGTTCGGGTGCGGGAAGTTTTGTCATTCCTTCGGGATCCATACTGAACCTTGGACTTACCAATATCATCTTTACCCAGATTGCCAATACAGCGACGAATTGTTCCAGTCAATTGACCAATGTCTCGGTGAGTTTTACAGTGGTGCCTTCACCTGAATTTACGGGTGCGACTGCCACGGCTACATCTGTCTGTCTTGGAAATGCGGTTGTCGTATCTATCAGTGGAGCGACTGCAATTGTCGACGGAACGTACAGTTTCGGATACGATATTCCGGGATTGACGCCATCAGCGGGAAGTTCCGGCCCGATTGCCGTGGCCGGTGGCTCGGCGACTTTCACGATTCCGGCTTCGGCATTTACATCGGCAGGAACGTATACCATTACATTGAATTCGATCAATAATGGGGCGGGATGTACGAATACTTCGGGTTCTATACTGGCCAATTTCGAGATATTCCCGATTCCCGATCTGACAGGTGCGCAATTGACTGCAGCTGATGTCTGTTTTGGAACAGACGGTGAAATCATCATCTCAAATGCAACTGCCCTTGTTGACGGATCTTATATCATAACCTACCAATTATCCGGTGCTTCCATAGCTTCAGGAACGGCGACGGTAGATTTTACCGGTGGTGACGGATCTTTTGCCATTCCGGCTTCGGATCTTCCGGCTCTCGGACAGGTTGGCATTGTGATTCAGGATATCGTTTCAGACGGCGGATCATGCGGCCCGGGAAGTACCATTTCGCTTTCGGGATCGTTCGAGGTCAGCGAGGCACAAACACCTGTGCTTTCTGAAAACGGCGATGAATTCTGTTTTACGGATAATCCGACCGTTGCAGATTTAAGCGCCAATATCCAGGGCAGCGGAACCGTGATTTTCTACAATGCACCGACAGGAGGTACAGCCTATTCGAATAGTGATATATTGGTTCAGGACACTACCTATTATGCGGTCCTTAATAACGGTTCAGGTTGTGAAAGTCCTGTAAGATTGGCCGTGACCGTAGATTTGACACATTGCGATGAGTTACTGATTCCGGACGGTTTCTCACCGAATGGCGACGGCATCAACGACGAATTCGTCATCCTAAACATCGGGACATTATATCCGAATTACAAGCTAGAGATATACAACCGCTACGGAAATATCCTGTACAAAGGCAATAACAATACGCCGAACTGGAACGGGACTACAACCCAGGGCGGACTCAAAGTAGGCGACGGCGTGGTACCGGTAGGCGTGTATTTCTACATCCTGGAGTTCAATGACGGCACGCGCAAGCCGCAACAAGGCAGGCTTTATTTAAGCAGATAAGATGAAGGTTTTTTTACGACATATAACAGGTATTCTCCTTCTGGTTACAGGACTGATGCACGCACAACAGGATCCGCAGTTCACGCATTACATGTACAATATGAGTGTGATCAATCCGGCGTATGCGACAGATGATGAAGGTGTGATCAATCTTGGAGGTTTGTACCGGACGCAATGGGTCGGAGCCGTGGGTGCACCAAAAACCTTCACGGCATTCGCGCATTCACCTGTCGGAAAAAGACTTGAAGCTGGTGTCTCATTCGTAGCCGATGAGATTGGCGATGTAGTAAAAGAGAACAATATCTATGTCGATCTCGCCTATGTGATTCCCGTCGGCGAAAACCGTAAGTTATCATTCGGGGTCAAAGGTGGCGCGACATTCTTCAATGCGAACTTCAACGGTTTCCAGTACAGCGATGCGAATCCGGATCCGGCATTTGCCAATAACATCAGCCGTACATTTCCGAACGTAGGTGTCGGTGCTTACTATTTTGGCGAGAATTATTACCTCGGTGCGTCGGTACCTAACTTGCTTCGCACCAAACATATCGAACATACCGATGCCATCGCAACAATCGGGGTCGAAGAAATCCATTATTTTTTCACCGGTGGTTATGTGTTCCGGTTATCCGATAATACCCGTTTAAAACCGGCTTTCATGGCAAAAGGCGTCAAAGGTGCACCAATGGCTTTGGATGTCACGTTGAACGCCTTGTTTTTTGACAAATTCGAATTGGGTGCAGGTTATCGCCTCGATGATTCCGTCAGCGGATTGGCTGCTTTCTACATCACGCCGAACCTTCGCATCGGTTATTCCTATGATTATACACTGACGAACCTGGGCAATTACAACTCAGGGACACACGAGATATTTTTATTGTTCGACCTCGATACATCGGGACTTTCGGGCAAAGGATATGATAAATCGCCAAGATTCTTCTAAGATGATGCGACTCAGAAACATATACGGTATCATAGCGATTTTAGCGGTCGCATTGTCTGCATCGGCACAAAAATCCGGAGGCAGCAAGCGCAAAGCCGACGCCTTGTTTGAAAGGAAGTCTTATCTTAAGGCGGCTACGATGTATGAAGCCCTGGACAAACCGGACAGGCAAACACTCCAGAACCTCGGTGATTGTTACTACAACAATTTCATGATGAAAGATGCAGTCCGCGTCTATGGTGCCATGTTCCTGGATAAAAAAGATTCCACTTCGGCCGAATACTATTTCAAGTTCGCCCATGCACTTATGGGAACGGATAATTACAAACGCGCCGATTCTGTCATGGCGTTGTACCTCAAATATCCCGTCGATAGTCCGGCCTTCATCAAGAATTTGAAAAATAATGTGCCGTACAATTATGAAATCCAACCGATGGCCAAGAATTCGGGCAACGGCGATTTCGGGTTGTCGTTCTACGGCGATAAAGTCGCGTTTGCCTCTTATAGAAATCCTGCGACCGGTGAATACAACTGGAACGACCATCCGTACCTCGATTTATTTGAAGCCGTTGTAGACGATAAGGAACAACTGACTAAGGTGCAGCCGTTTCCCAAGGAAATCAACACAAAGGCACACGAATCGTCGGCCGCGTTTTCACCCGATGGCAAATACATGTATTTCAGCCGCACAGCTGACAAACAGGTAAAGGTGGAAGATGAAAAATTCGCGCCTGTAAAGTTGATGCGTGCCGAATTCGTAAATGGAAAATGGGAAAACATCATAGCACTTCCATTCAACGGCGAAACGTTTTCGTGCGAACATCCCACGCTGACCAAAGACGGCAAAAAGATGTACTTTTCGAGCGATATGCCCGGCGGACAGGGTTCATTCGATATGTATGTGGTCGATGTGAACGAAGATGGGACTTTTGGAACACCAGCCAATCTTGGAAATACGGTCAACTCGAAACACCGCGAGCAATTCCCGTTCATCAATCCGGAAGGAAACCTGTTGTATTTTGCGTCGGACGGACATCAGGGATTAGGTGGCTTAGATATTTTCGTAAGCCAGAATTACGACGGACAGTTCGCCAAACCGCTTGACCTTGGTGAAACCATCAACAGTGGCATGGACGATTTCGGGTACGTTGTGGACGAGGCAAAGAACAAAGGTTATCTGTCATCAAACAGAAAAGGATCGGACAATCTATACAGTTTCATCCGCAAGGAAAACGCCGACAGCCATGTGGTTGAAGGCGATGTGCGCGACAAGAATACATCGGAACTACTTCCCGGAACCACGGTCACGCTTTACGACGAAAACGATAAGCTCATAGGTTCGATGGTCGTCGGGGCACAAGGCGATTATGTCTTCAACACCGAACCGAACAAGAAATACCGGATCGAAGCCGTACGCGATTTCTATATTCCGCATTCCGAAGAATTCACCACGAACGAGCAAGGTAAGCTTCGTTATACCATTGAACTTTTTGTTGAATGTTATGACGATGCCGAAGAAATCATCACCAAGCGCCAGGATGGAAAAGTCCAGATCATGCTCGAAAACATTTATTTCGACCTGAACAAGTGGGATATCAAACCAGAGGCAGCCGAAATCCTCAATGTGCTTTACGACTTAATGGTCAAATATCCGGAGATGGAAATCGAAGTCGGTGCGCATACCGATTCACGTGCCTCGAATATGTACAATAAGTTGCTGTCCAACAAACGCGCGGCAGCTACACTTGAATATCTGGTTCAGAAAGGGATCAATCGCAAACGCATGAAATCTCACGGTTACGGCGAAGAAATGCCGCTTATCAAATGTGGAGAGGAACGTCCATGTACCGAACAGGAACACTCGATCAACCGCCGTTGCGAGTTCATCATACTAAAATAAGTTGTTAATAATTGCAGTTAGAAAGGAAAAGCCACCCCAAAGGTGGCTTTTTTAATATTGTGTTTCGGTTAAGTTTTTCGTAGGTAATGGAATCGGTTTGTTAAACTTTTAAATTCGCGCACAGGCTTGGATTTAAGGGCCGAAAACTACTTATGATCCGATTGTTGACCCTGACTGGGTGTTTGTTAAGTATTTCATTATCTGCACAATTGGCGTGGCCTTCACAAAGTTGGTCGTCTGCCGAAAATCTCACCGCACAAATGAGTGCTTCAGATTTGACCGATTTAAGTGGGATGCACTGGAATTCCCAAAATAATCGCTTGTATCTGGTCCAGAATAATGGAAAATTGCGGGTTTTGCACCTCGATGCATCGGACGGAACTTTTACTCAAATCTGCAATAAAAACATCGATGGCGACATCGAAGGAATTACCCAGGCTGACCTTTCTGAAAATGCCGTGTATGTAATTGACGAAGGAGGTTTCAAAATCCGGAAATATACCCATACGGCAAATTTTTCATCGGTTTCCGAAGTACGTCACTGGAATCTGCTCAACGATCCGTCTCCAATGAACGACACGGGGAACTATGGGCCGGAAGGCATTGTCTTTATTCCGGACAGCGCACTCCAGCAACTGAATTTCAAAAGTTCGGTGTCAGGTAGCCCATATACTTCGGTCAAGGGAATGGGCGGATTGATGTTCGTGGCCAATGAAACTCAGGGTTATGTTTGGGTTTTCGATCTGAATCCGTCTGTCAACAATGACTTTGCCTATGTTGGAAAATACAAGACTTCACGCGAAGAATCGTGTGAGCTGACTTTCGATGCCTCGACCAACCTGCTTTACATCCTGCATAACATAGATGACAATTATCTCGAAGTGACCGATTTGTCTTTTACGACAATTTCCGGACAGGCCAAATTCAACACCGTAGCCGAATATCACCTGCCTGATCCCACGGGTGATAACAACAACATAGAAGGTTTTGCCATGACTCCCAAATGTAATGATGCGAATCTGTCATATGCGTGGTTGTGCCGCGATGCAGAAAGCGATGAAGACGATGATGTGATTGAAGATGTCGTGCGTGTATTCAGCCTGTTCGATGCTGCCGGGACTTGTTTGCTCGGAACTGTCGATGCTGTAAACGATGCTGTAAACGATGCTGCTATTGCTGTCTATCCGGTGCCGGCACAAAACCGTATTTATTTCCGGAACGCAGGGGCACTTTCAGGTAAAACAGTTTCGGTTTTTGATCAGACAGGCCGTAACATGGGACATTTTCGCATAGATGCAGGGTCTATGGACATTTCTTCACTTTCAGTCGGAAGCTATCTTATTAAAATCGATACAGCCGGTGTCGAACCTGTAGTACGATTTGCTGTCCGATAATATGCATAGTAAAATCAGCCTATTTTTTTGCCGCCTGCTTCTTCAGGAATTTAAACAGCTTTTTCTCTTTTACAGACCATATGCCTTTTAACGTATAGAAGTAGATTTTAGCTGCGTTTTTCTCAGCATACAATATCGGTTCGCCCGACAGGTTTTCCGGTTTTGAAATCGCGGTATTGTCAAGCATGACCGCATTCGTATCGTGCTCGCTGAAAACTTCATCGCCGTGTCCATGGTGTTTCAAAGAACCCGATGGCAACAACAGAATCCCGTTCGAGGTAACGAAAAGATAATTTTCCCCTGTCAGCCCAAGCACTTTATAAATCTGGTTTTCCTTGTTGCCGACGAATGAAAACGTGGGTATTTCACCGAACGAATTGTCGTATTTCTTAAATGAGACATTATCGGGCATCATAACCCAAAGGTTGGACGAGGCATCGGCATATAGGTTTTCGACAAGGTTATCGGGCAGGCCGTGTCCGCTATGGGCTTCTTCGGCATAACGTACGGTTTTGGCTTCATCGGAAATTGGAATCTGGTATAACCCGATGTTCGTTCCCAGATACACATTCTTGTCCGGAGTCGAAAGCACACAGTAATTGGTCATCGCGTTCATCTTGGCGTCGAAACCGTTGGCATCGTTTTGTTTGTAAAGGCCTTTATAGGTTGTGGCAACCCATATTTTTCCTTCGGCATCCTGCGTAAGGCCGGCAATCGGTATATCTGCAAATTCGGTTCTGAGCAACGACAGATTTGTAAGATCATAAATCCGGACACCTTTATTCGTACCTATCCAAAGTTCGTTTCCTTTTATAAGTGACGTGTTTGCTTTCTGACCGAAATCCAGGATAGGATTGAGCGTGTTTTTCTTTGCACCCTCAAGCAATTCGTTGTCCCGCACGACATACGTCTTTTTTGAATCAAAAAGGATTGCGGTATACGGATTCTGTGCTTTTAAAACACAAAAAACAAACAAAAAAAGTGCGGTTGTAATTAAGGTAGGCCTTGTCATGATTCTAAGTTTTGAGCAAAAGAAATCATTCCTGTTTCGGCTTGCAACCATGTTAAGCAGAGTTAACCTAAAGAAAAGACTGAGGTAAAATGAGGTGGTTTTTATTGACCGAACCTTAACCGGGAGTTTTCAGCCAGGATACATTAATCGGCCAATTTTGCCTCAAACAACCAATTAGTATCATGATAAAAAAATTATTTTCAGTAGCGGCATTGCTGGTCATGGGATCAGTATTTGCGCAGGAAACAGGTCAGCCTAAACAGATGATCATGTTTATCGGCGACGGTTTCGGAACCTCGGCCAAAGTAGCGGCGCGAATGGCATTGGGCCAGGGAACTGATGGCAAACGTTTTACGGACGATGCCGGTTTCCACATCCTGTCTCTTGACAAGCTGGATTACCAAGGGTCTTTGACGACACACAGCCGCAATTCCTGGATTACGGATTCAGGACCGGGTGCATCTGCTTACGCTGCCGGTGTAAACGGTAAACTGGATAACGAAGCCATTTCGTTCAATGTAGGCGCAGGCGAATCTGTGGAAACCATCCTTGAAAAAGCCAAGAAGGCAGGTTATGCCGTCGGATTGATCACGACAACCCGTATCACTCACGCGACGCCAGCGACTTTCGGGTCACACATCTGGTTCCGCGACCTTGAAGATTATATCGCTTCACAATATATTTCGTCTACCGAAGCTCAGTACGAGGAAATCTACAACAACGCTTCATCTACGATCGCTCCTTATGATGCAGCCCGCGACTGGGAACTTCCTGCACCGAAAATAGGCGTTGAGATCGATGTGTTGATGGGCGGTGGCGCACGTCATTTCCTTCCGAACGCTTATGTGCAGAACGTAGTTGATGCGGCCGGAAACCAAATCCTCAACGGAAGCGGAAACCCGGTAACCATCACCGGAAAACGTACCGATATGGTCAACCTGATCGATATCGCCGCCACAAGAGGTTATGTGAACGTAAACAGCCGCGATGCCTTGTTGAACCTTGACCTGTCTCAGTTTACACCGGACAACGATGCGAAACTGATCGGTTTGTTCAATGCTTCACACGTGAATTACGAACAGGATCGCCAGATGAACGCTTCATGGGAACCATCGTTGCCGGAAATGACACAAATGGCAATCGAGGTTTTGAAAGCCAAAGGCGGCGCCAAAGGTTTCTTCCTTTTGGTAGAAGGCGGACGTATCGACCACCTGGAGCATGCCAACAGCGGTGGTATTACTGTAGTTACAGGTGATACCGGAAATATCTATACAGTCGATTCAGATAAACCTTCTTATGTCGGAGGCGGGGAAGCCATTTACGCTGTAACGCCAACGACTCCGCGTCATACAGATGTTTTCGGGTCTGATTACCTGATCAAAGAAGTATTGGCTTTCGATTATTCTATTGCACAAGCGCGCAAATTACTCAATGAGACAGATTCGGAGACATTGATCTTCAGTAGCTCTGACCACGAATGCGGTGGAACGGCCATCGTCGGTCTTCACGATTCTGCCAATGCACAGAACAACGGAACTTATGTAAGAACCTATGCCCTTGGGCCAAAACAGAACGGTAACAATGCGGCTTCAAGTGGTCCTGCTACAGCAACAACCAATGCAAACCCTGCAGGTGTGCAACGCGGTGATATCGATTTTGGGACGACTAGCCCTAACGGTTGGTATCCGAACTACACGACTTCTGTGTTCCAGGGAAGATCAGAAGAACCTTGGCCTTCTGTTTCAGTCGACGGACGCCGCATCGTAGTCGCATACGCCTCAAATCCATTGACGAACGGTAACGGGCAAAATGCAGGCGGAACGCCAGGAAACCATACACCTATGGACGTTTTTGTAGGTGCTGCGGATAACGTCGGCGGTACGTTCTCAAGCCAGATTTCAGGTCACGGACAGTTGGATAATACCTACCTGAACCATATCATGGAAGAATTCCTCATGGTAGACGACCTTGGCGTTGTAGATGGTACGGACAGACCGGCTCCAGGTTCCATGCAATTGTTCCCGAACCCGGCGTCCGGCTATGTGACGTTGGCTTTGGAACTCAACAATCCTAGTGCAATTTCTGTCGGGATCTATGATATGGCAGGCAGGAGAGTGAACCAGTTCAACCGTTCTGAATTTGCAAAAAGCTTCAACCTCGACATCAATACTTCAGGGTATACACGTGGGGTTTACGTAATCAACGTACAGACAGAAGAAGGCCAGTTTTCCAAAAAGCTGATCAAGAGATAAGCAACTTATTGCTAAAAAGAAAGGCCATCGTAACTGATGGCCTTTTTGTTTTATCAATAAACAATAAAAAATAATAATAACCAATATTACATTTCCACTTCAACCTGGTTGCGCAACAAATCCTCAAAAGTCTCGCGTTCACGTATCAGAATACCTTTTCCGTCTTTCCAAAGTACTTCGGCAGGTTTGAAACGAGAATTGTAATTGGACGACATCGAGAAGCAATAGGCTCCGGCGTTGCGGAATGCCAAAACATCACCTTCATGTATCTCGGCGATGCGGCGGTTGTTGGCGAACGTATCGGTTTCACAAATGTACCCGACGACGGTATAAAAGCGTTCTTTCCCTTTTGGGTTTGAAATGTTTTCGATGGAATGCTGAGATCCGTACAACATCGGGCGGATGAGGTGGTTGAATCCGCTGTCTACGCCGGCAAAAACAGTAGAAGTCGTTTGCTTTACTACGTTGACTTTGGTCAGGAAATATCCGGCTTCCGAAACCAGGAATTTTCCGGGCTCAAACGCCAATGCCAACGGGCGACCGTATTCTTTACAGAACTCATTGAAACGCTTTGATAATTTTTTGCCGAATTCTTCCACATTTGTTTCGATATCATCCTTTTTGTACGGCACTTTGAATCCGGAACCGAAATCAAGGAAATCGAGTTCTTTGAAATGGATTGCCGCTTCAAATAAGATCTCGGCAGCATAAAGGAAAACTTCCACATCGAGAATATCGGAACCCGTGTGCATATGGATGCCGTTGATGTGCATGCCGGTATTTTCGACGATGCGAAGGATGTGCGGCATCTGGTGTATCGAAATCCCGAATTTGGAATCGATGTGACCGACAGAAATATTCGAATTTCCGCCAGCCATAACGTGTGGATTGATTCGGATGCAGACTGGAACTTTCGGATGTTTTGCCCCGAAATGCTCAAGGACAGATAAATTATCTATATTGATTTGAACGCCCAATTTCGCCGCCATTTCAATCTCCTCGAACGAAACACCGTTTGGCGTGTAGATTATTTTATCTGCCGGAAAACCCGCGTAAAGGCCCAATTGGACTTCCTGTATAGAAACCGTGTCGAGACGCGATCCGAGGTTTTTGAGCAATTTAAGGATCGAGACATTCGACAACGCCTTTACGGCATAATGGATGCGCAGTTCGCCAACCTTGGAAAAAGCCTCCGTCAAGCGTTTATACTGGGCTTCGATCTTTGAGGCGTCGTACACATAGAGCGGGCAGCCGAACTCGTCGGCGAGCTGAAGAAGGTCTTTAGGTTGCATGTTCTTAATTTTTGCGCGAATTTAGGGATAATTAATAAGTAACGATTAACACCCGAGGGTTTTTAGCCGAACTGAGCGGAGCTAATTAATAATGAAGTCAGGTGGAATGGATTCAGAAGCAAAATGCTCGATTCATTGAAGTGCCTTTTTGGAAAGATCAATTTCGTCTTTAATCCGTTTTCGTATGTCTACTTTGGCTTCTGAAAACTCAAATATTGTAGTTCCGTATTCACGCGCGTTCTGATTCTCTATCTTCCCGTCGATTTTTGAGAACCTGAAATACGGAGCCGTCTGTTTTAATTCTGTATCTGAGGATTCGGCTTCCTTGACCCGGATGAGGTTCACATAAGGTTTGCCGAGTTCAAACCAGTTGATGTAATCGGCATTGAACGTAACGGCTTTAAGACCGGATTTTCCGTAGTGGTTTATGGCACCGGCCTGTCCGTAATTGTCGCAAAGTACAAGTGTATTGCCAGGTTCGGGCATATGTTGATACGTGCTGTCAACCTTGGCTGCGAGTTCCTTCCATCCGAGCATATCGGCGAAATCCTGAGGAAGGGCATGGTCTTTACCATCTTCCCATTTGAGCAGGCCGAGTTTTTTATATGTTTCGGGATTTGCCTTGATGTATTCCGGATTGCGGTTTGGAAAAGCGACGTTGTACAGCGGGATAAAAAGGAATAAGGGTAATGACATAAGGCCAAAGCGTACAACATTCACGGTTGTCGATTTCTTCCAACCTGAAATATAGACCGATCCGAAAGCAAGCAATATCGGATACAGGCCAATGGCGTAATATCCTTTAGCCTTCATCAGTACGAACAATCCGATACAAATGACAAATGCCCAGAACAGGAAACGATAGAGGCGGAATGGCCTGAATTTCCAAAATGAAACCAAAGCGCAAATCAATACGATTATACCGCCAGGGAAAAACAAAGGCTGGGCTTTAAGAAACCCGAGTCGACTGACGTTTTCCAGTTGCGTCCGCGACAATTCCTTCATGTGCCAGATTACGGGGAAATTGTTTTGGTATTGCCAGAATAGATTCGGGAGTATCAGCACGAATGCGAGTAATGCGGTAAGCCAGATTTCCTTTTGCAGAAAAATCTTTCTTTGGGAAGTCAGCAACATTCCGATGCCTAAACCTGCAGCCGGAAGCAGTATCGTGTATTTATTCAGAAACCCAATCGCAAAAACGACGGCACAAAAGAACAGCCACTTCTGCCTCTCAGATTTCACATAAGCAATCAGCCCAAAATACAGCGTCGTCCAACACAAAATTTCAAGCGAATTGGGTTGGAACAATCCGTTTACACGCAATAATACCGAAAGGGTCACGCAAGTGGAGGCGAGTAGCATCGCATACAGATTGCCTCCCAATATCTTTACCGTTTTCCAGACAATTACAACGGTCAAAGCACCCCAAAGCGCCGGAAAGAACCGCACCCAGAATTCCGAATTTCCCAGCAGATATATAATCCGCGACTGGAATGCCGTAGCCGGAGGAATCGAAATATAGCCCCACGTCAGGTGATTTCCCTGATCGAGGTGCAAAAATTCATCCCGGTGCAATTCATAAACCGGATTGGAAAGCCTGTACTGGAAAAGGAACTTGAAGACTACGAAGCCAAAAAGGATCGTGTTTTCAGACAGGCGTGAAACGGCCTTATTCAACAGAGATGGGCCTGATAAGATCATAGTGGTATCCGTTTGCCTGTCCGTCGGAAAGTTGCAGGTGTATTCCGGAAAGATCGTAGAAGAAACCGGTTACGCCATCGATGTCTATTTTATAGTTCCAGCCAGTTTCCGTCTGTACCGGATTGTCGTAAAGCGTATAGGTATAGGAACCTTCAGCTACAGGTAATCCGGGATATTCGACAGATGTATTGACAATCGTCAGCTGATTGGTTTGTGTATCGAAGGTCCAGAGAATGTCGTCTTCGGGGATTTCTATAATTTCACCTGCATCTGTATTTTCCATGACTTTTACCAGGCTCCACTCACCTGTAAGAGTGTCTGGATACGCTTTTCCATCGTCACTACAGCCTGAAATTAGGAATACTATTGTAAGAAGTGCAAGAAGTTTTTTCATCGGTTTGATTCTGTCTGGAGTTGCATTAGAGGTTGCAATATCGGTAAATTTCGCGTACTAAAAATCAGATTGGATTGCGATACATTTTAAGATTTTTACAGATTTCATGTAATTGAATATTGTCGGACTTGCTTATTTTAGACCTTCCAGGTTTAATAAACCTTGCGGATTTTTAAATTCTGGAAGATCTGAAAGACCCCGAAGGTTTGTTTTTATTTCAAAACATGATTTCCACCTCGTCGCCTCCAGATCAGATTTCCCTCAGCTTGCCCGAAGCCAAAACAAGTATCCATAATTAAAATCTTCCTGAAACGCTTATCCTAATTTGCCAAGTATTCCATCAAAACAATCCTGAAAAAAGCAGCATACGCTTGCCTGATATTGCATGTGAAGAATTGTTGTATTATTGGCCCCGGATCAAAATATTCAAAAATGACCCTTAGATATAGTTTAGAAATCGACGACTTTATTCAGTATCAATTATATACCGGATCGAAAAGTAGACGCGTAATAAATCAGAGACGAAAGAACTGGGTTGTTTTTGCCTTTTCGGTAGTGATCCTCAATTTGCTGATCAATTGGAACAAAGAAACCGGATACCTAGTGTTTTCACTTGGATTTGGTTTTCTGCTGATTGCGCTTTATCCTTTTTACCTGGGCTATTATTATAAAAGGCACTACGAAAAGTTTGTCCGCGATACCCATATGAATAAAGTTGGGATACTTACCAGGCTGGATTTTGATGAAGATTTTATTTATTCCACAGATGAAACAGGAGATTCTAAAATCTATTACACCAATCTGGAGACGATCAATGAAACCGCAGCTCATTTTTTTCTTAAACTGAAAACCGGCGAAAGTCTGGTGGTACCAAAACGGAAATTAGCTAATCCGGAAACTTTCGAGGTGGAATTACGGACCATTGAAAAGCGGTTCAATGTAACGCGCAATTCAGATTTGGAGTGGAAATGGAGTTAGCCATCAGAGATTAATGATAAAAGATTAATGATTACCGATTGACTGTTAAAAGTAACTGATTTACATGTGATATGACCATTGTTTCAGCTTTTACCAAACCCTAGCCCCGATGTAGTGAAAGCCTGTTGCGGCTGTGGCTCAATTTTTCCCGACAAAAAGAGGGACTAACAGAAGCTCCTTTTTGGCGTCGGAAAAACGTGGCACAGCAAGGCAGCTTGCAACGGGCAACGGGAACATGCTTCTTAATTAATAATTAATAAGTAATAATTAATAATTGGGGTGAAACCCTTATTTTTGCACTACTTTTTACAATAAAAACCACATCGAATGGACATACACGAATATCAGGGCAAAGAAATCCTGGCGAGTTACGGAGTAAAAGTACAACGCGGCCACGTGGCCAACAACGCTCAGGAAGCTGTGGCCATGGCCAAGCAACTGACTGCTGAGACCGGAACCGGATGGCATGTGATCAAAGCACAGGTCCACGCCGGCGGACGCGGAAAAGGCGGAGGCGTTAAGCTTGCCAAGAATTTACAGCAGGTTGAGGAAATCGCGGAACAGATCATCGGGATGCAGTTGATTACGCCTCAAACGCCACCCGAAGGTAAGAAAGTGAACAAAGTGCTTATTGCCGAAGATGTGTATTATCCGGGCGAGAGCGAGACCTCTGAATTCTATATGTCCGTTTTGCTGAACCGCGGAAAAGGCCGCAACATGATCATGTATTCTACCGAAGGCGGTATGGATATCGAAGAAGTTGCCGAGCACACACCGCATTTGATTTTCACGGAAGAGGTAGATCCATCTGTAGGCCTGCAAGGTTTCCAGGCACGCCGAATCGCTTTCAACCTTGGTTTGAGCGGAAACGCGTTCAAGGAAATGGTGGCTTTTGTTACCGCTTTGTATGCCGCTTATGTAGGTTGTGATGCAACGATGTTCGAAATCAACCCGGTTCTGAAAACATCCGATAATAAAATCATCGCGGTAGATGCGAAAGTGAATCTTGACGATAACGCTTTGTACCGTCACCCGAAATACGCTGAGATGCGCGACATCCGCGAAGAAAACCCAATCGAAGTGGAAGCGAAAGCTGCCGGTTTGAATTATGTCGACCTTGACGGAACCGTAGGTTGTATGGTAAACGGAGCCGGACTTGCGATGGCTACGATGGATTTGATCAAATATGCCGGTTACGAGCCAGCGAACTTCCTTGACGTAGGTGGAACCGCAGATGCGAAACGTGTCGAGACCGCTTTCCGTATCATTTTGAAAGACCCGAACGTAAAAGCGATCCTGATCAATATTTTCGGTGGAATCGTTCGTTGCGACCGCGTTGCCCAGGGTGTCGTGGATGCGTACAAAAACATGGGAGACGCTATCAAAGTGCCAATCATTGTCCGTCTTCAGGGAACCAATGCGGAAATCGCCAAGGAATTGATCGATAATTCAGGAATGCCGATCCATTCTGCTGTCCTGTTCCAGGAAGCTGCTGATCAGGTTAAGGCGGTGCTTGCTTAAGGAACGATTAACACCCGAGGCGCAGCCGAACTGTACGGAGCAAAGCGCAGTAAATTAATAATAATCCCGGTCTTGAAAAAGTCCGGGATTTTTTTTAACAAGCGATACATTTTTTATGTACTGGGTGTGTGGGGTAAATCGGTAGGTTTGGACCGGGTAGGTGTCAATGGGGCTCCCTACGGATTTCCGGATTTGGCGAGGTATATTTTTTTACTGCGCTTTGCTCCGTACAGTTCGGCTGCGCCTCGGGTTCAGTAAAAGATGTTAAAAATTTCTGGTTGGCCGATATTCACTGAATTCGGTCGCTTCCGCTTTTTTGTCCTGCGATTTTTTTCGCTACATTTAGGTAAACAGAATCATTAAATTCAACGGAATGAAAAAACTAATGTCATTTTGTGCCATAGCGTTGTTCTTTATCGCGGCTTCGGCATCGGCACAATCAGCTAAAGAAATAGTAGGGCAATGGCGCCTGGTCAGCGGAACGGACGCATCTGGAAAAGCGCTTGACGTAAAGGCCATGCACAAATCTGAAAATGTGTTCAACAAGTTCAAAGAAGACGGAACTTATATGCATGTCGCAGGTGCGAAAGTAGAGACCGGAACCTGGTCGCTTTCTCCCGATAACAAAAAGCTGACGGTTTCCATAAACGGGAAAACGACGGAATGGACGTTCGTTTCGTTCGGTGACGACAAGGCGACCATAACCGGAAACCCCGGAACGATGAATTACGTCAAGTATTGACGTTGTTTAAATAAAAAATCCCGGCTGTGAACCGGGATTTTTTTATGGATGTTGCTGCATCTTGGCAGGATCGTCGTAATTTACCATCCAGTTGATGCCGAACTTATCGGTCCACATGCCAAAGTACGCGCCCCAGAACGTATCTTCAAGCGGCATGTTGATGTGTCCGCCGGCAGAAAGCCCGTCAAAGATCCGTTTGGCTTCATCACGGCTTTCGGCATTAATCGAAAGGGAAACGTTGTTGCCTTTTGAAAAATGCGCCAGATAGTCGGACGGGCAATCGGAACCTAAAATGGTCATTCCGTCATCAGATACCAGGGACATATGCATGATTTTGTTGGCGTCGTCATTGGCGACTTTACCCTGTTCGGAAGGAGGCATGTCGCCGAATCGCCCCAGATAAGGAATTTCTCCGCCTAAAACGGATTGATAGAATAGGAACGCGGCTTCACAATCGCCGTCGAAGTTGAGGTAAGGAATGATTGCTGACATTTTTTGGATTTTTAGATTTTTGGAATTTTAGATTTTTGGATTTTTTATTCTGACTTTATCAGTTTTACAAGCGATTTTCCTCCATGTGACATTTTATAGACGGTCTCAATGGAGTTGCCGTCGATTTCAAACGTTTCTTTCCTTTTATTGGGGTTCAGGTATTTTTTCCATTTGTCACTTCGGTTCAGGCTGTCGATACGGAACCTTTTGTGGACCTCGGTCAAAATCAGCGAATCACCTTCTACAGTCCAGTTTCCGTTTACGATCATAGAGCAACTTTTCAGTTCATAGGTCGAGTCCGTATTGAGCTTAAGGGTTGTGCCGACAATCCATCCGTCGTAAGCAAAATACCGGTATGCCTTGGTAAAAAATGTTGGGCTTGTGCGTTTTATAAATTCCGGGAAGAGCTTGTTTTTCATCCTGACAACTAATCAGGGCGTGTACGCAAGCCAGTGTCAAAAATGCCGACAGCTTTTTCATCCCGACTTTATTTTCAATTCCCTTCAGTATATTTCTTAAAGTTATCGAGTATCGCCTGCCAGCCGCCGCGCTGCATCTCAATCGGATTCATGCTTTCCGGATCGAAGGTTTCGGTTACAAGCGTCTTTCCGTTTTGCCCTTCAAAAAGAATTTCGACTTTGCGGCCGTCGGCTATGGTATACGTGATTTTTTTGTGGTCGATGACTTCATCGTAAATACCTTCGAAATCGAAACTCATGGAACCGTCTTTGGCGGCCATGGTCGATGAAAATTTCCCGCCGGTCGTCGCGTCGTTCGTCGCTTTTGGGCAATGCCAGTCATCTGACGCGAATGCCCAGTTTACAATATGTTCCGGTTTTGTCCAGTAGTCCCAGGTTTTTTCCAGTGATGCGTCAACGGTTGCAGAAACGGTGATGGCCGATGGATTCATACGTGTGATTTTAAATTAGCAGCCCTAAAGTAAGTGAAATTTGTGAATTGGCGAATACGATTTCGTTTCGGCTGTATTACGTTTTTGTCGAATACCAGACTGCCGTTGTTCCGTGGGCTTCGAACTCATGTGAAAATGCCAGGCCGATTTTTTCCAGAACCTTGATCGATGCTATATTTTCTTTCAAAGCCCTTCCGATTATCTCATCCATCTTTAATTCCGTCAAGCCTATTTCGAGGCATTTCGATGCAGCTTCGGTGGCATATCCAGTATTCCAGAATTTTCTAAAAAACCGGAAACCAATGTCGCAGTTTCCATTTTCAAGTTTGAGCCCGCACCAACCGAGGAATTCGTCGTCCTGTTTGCGGATTACGGCCCATCGTCCCATTCCGGTTTTTTGATAGGCATCATAAGTTGAAATGAACTGAGCGGCTTCTGTTAAAGAAATAAAAGCGACGTCGCCTGTATATTGGATAACCAATGGATCATTATTCAATTCGAATAAAGATTGGGCATCTTTGAAAATGAATTCCCTCAGGTACAGCCGGGATGTTTGTGCGATGATTTTAAATGGCGTGTTTGGTGAATTCATAATTTATTCAATATCCGATAGCGACATTGTCCTGCATAAATAAGAATAAAATGTCGAAAGTTGTCCTGAACAAGTTACCCGAAATCACGATTGCCTTTTGGATAACAAAAATATGCGCCACCACTTTAGGCGAAACCGGTGGAGATTTGTTGGCCCAAACGCTGGATCTTGGTTATGTGCTGAGTTCGGTGATTTTTCTCTCTTTGTTTTTTGTCGCCTTCTTTATCCAGATTTCGGCTAAAAGATACAATCCGCTTATCTATTGGTTCGTAATCATAACCACAAGTACGGCTGGAACGACCATTTCAGATCTTATGGACAGAACCCTCGCATTAGGCTATGCAACGGGTGCGTCCATTCTGGCTTTGCTTCTGGTTTGCGTATTGAGCGTATGGAAGCTCAGCGAAAAATCACTTTCGGTAACTTCCGTGAGATCCGTAAAGGCCGAACGTTTTTATTGGGCAGCTATCCTGGTGTCCAATACGCTCGGGACGGCCCTGGGCGATTTTTTGGCCGACAATTCCGGACTTGGCTTTTCAGGTGGTGCCATGCTGATAGGTTCGTTGTTGCTGCTGATTGTCCTGGCGCATTATTTTACACGAATTTCCGGTGTCGTATTGTTCTGGAGTGCGTTTGTACTGACGCGTCCGTTTGGGGCGACATTCGGGGATTATCTTACCAAACCAATCGATAAAGGCGGCCTTGATGTAGGAACGACTCTGTCGTCTGCATTGCTTTTTTGCGTAATGGCAATCCTCGTTTGGCGTGAATACAAAACCGTTATAGGTAAAGAAAAAACAAGTTGATCAGTTCGCTTCGTTTAGTTTGAGCAGGCGGTTGACTTCTTTGATCAGCAATGGAAAAGCCGGATAGGGCATACCACCGTGGTCGTATCCGTCGAGTTCGAGCAATCGCGTCTGTTTGTGGCCGTTGATTTTCATCATACGCGCCAGGTAAGCGTTTTCCTCATACCGGCCCAGCATTTCCAGTTCGCGGTCGCCAGTGATGAGCAACAAAGGCGGTGCATCGGCACGGACGAAAAACAAAGGCGCATATTCGTCGATTGTGGGTTGGGTATCGGGAATGTTTTGTTCCTTTCTTTTGGTAAAGTGCGTCACGGTTTGTGCGCTGAACGGAATCAGTCCCGCAATTTTATTCGCGTCAATCCCATACGCCTGCAGGTATTTTTTATTCAGGCCGACCATCAGATCGAGATAACCGCCGGCCGAATGCCCCGACAGGAAAATCTTATCCGGATCGGCTCCGTTGTATTTCGAAATATTCTTGAACGTCCAGGCAATCGCGGCCGTGGCATCGTCAATGATATCGGCGACTTTTGCTTTTGGGCTAAGCCTGTATCCGACACCCACGATGGCAAATCCCTGATTCTTCAAAGCCTCCGGAATTTCTTTTTCGCCTCCTGTCAAACCGCCGCCGTGGAACCAGATGATCGTGGCTTTTGGTTTGGCATCGGTCGGATAATAGACGTCCACCTTGCATCGCTCCAGAATATACGCATCGGTTTTTTTGCCTTCGTAATAATCGATGCCCGTGACGGTTTTGTATGTCGTCTGTGCCAGGATCGTCGCGGGAAGCGCAATGAGCAAGAGTAGGATCAGCCGTTTCATTTTTTCTTCTTGATCGTGAATTTTACGTTCTCTACGGGGCTTTTCGGTTTGTCGTTGAATTTCTTAAACGGTTTTTTGGCCGATGGTTTTGCTGATGAAGCCGCCGGTTTGGATCCGGCAGGTTTCGCCGGTCGTTTGGGCGCGTCGTCCGACTTTGGCAATTTCGGCTGGGCTTTTACCGATGCGGCATTGGCAGCGATCACCTCACGCGGATTTTTCGGGTTCTCTTTGGTTCCGCGCAAATGGATGACCAGCCCGTTAAGGAAATTGCGCAGCACCTGGTCCCCGCATTCCATGAAATTCGGATGGTCTGCATTGCGGAACATATTCCCGATTTCACCCTTGGACATCCTGAAGTCCACGAGTTCCATTATTTCTACGATCTGGTCGTCGCGCAATTGGAGGGCGACGCGGAGTTTTTTGAAGATGTCGTTATTGTTCAAGACTGTATGTTTTATGTATTACGGCGGGTTGCACTTCGTTGGATTTGACTGCAGACTTCCGGCTTTGACAAAGTTAATGTATTGCTTCCAACTTTGATAGATTGAATTGGTCAGAAGGATTGGTTCGGTACTATTTGGATAAAAGACTGTCTGCCAATCTATACATCTGTTGACAGATTGCACAAAACGTTTATATTTGGATTTTTAGTCGTATGGCTGAATTAGCTATTGCTCAAAACGGATACATATCGCTTAATCCACTATATATAGAATAAACCTGGCACAGATGAAAAAACTTTACATTTCCATCATAATCCTTTTGACGTTGAACTCAAGATCCCAGACGGTTTCCACTTTTTTGGAGTCGAATGAAAATGTCCTGAATGCGCTGAACATCGAAGACAATGATCTCTATGCTGCGGGCTCAGGGCTTATCGTCAAAAAAAATATATCTTCGGCGGGTAGTTCTTTTACGTCCTCCTATATCGGAGGTTCGGGATACAGCGGGATATGTACGATAGGCGATGATACTTACATCTCTAAAAATTCGAACGGAGACCCCGGAATTTACAAATGGAACCAAAGCAATTCACAATTCCAGCTTGTGTTGAGCTCATCAACTGTTGGCGGACTGGCTCATCGGGGTGAAGAATTGTATACGCGAGATGTCGATCAAATCTTTAAGGTTGACTTCTCTACTACACCGGCCACACTTGTGGAAATAGCCAACAACCTTACGGGTACGACATTCTTTTCCAGATTGGGGCTGAAGATTTACGGTGACTACCTGTATGTGAAAGAACTATCTGGGATCTCGCGGATAGACCTCAATTCTCCGGATTATCAAAAAGAATTCGTGGTTCCCTGTACAGGGAACAGCTTTGTCAAAGCAGCTGATTCCGTTTTTTATGTAACCCAGGGCAATGGTGTAAATATCGTCGACTCGGGCTCAGGAACTTCGAGTTTATTGGTCAATCTTCCCGGTTTTATTGGCACAAACGATATTGTATTGAAGGATAATAGTTTGTTCGTTACGGCAATTGAAGGCAATTACGACCAGGTTGCACGCATCGATCTGGAGGATTTAAGTGTTATGGATACCGAAACCGGAAAATTTGTCGTGTATCCGAATCCTTCGCGTGATGTACTCAGAATAAAATCCCGGCAAAATCCCGAATCGGTTTCCATTATAACCCAGAACGGACAACTTGTAAAGACTTTGCCATTGCAATCGGACCAAATCGATATCTCCGGTCTTTCAAAAGGCATCTATTTTATAAAATGCGGGGACAGTTACAGCCGGTTTGTCAAAGAATAAAATTTTTGTACACGATTTCCGGAAGCGCTGATTTCCAGAATATTTATTTTCCTTCCAACCTTTTGTGCGTTTTTGGCATCTGTACAAAAAAGATGTGGCAATTGCTATTGTGGACTTTTAAAAATCCACAGTTCGCATATCCACAAAAAAAACAGATCATGTACAGACCAAATGCCTTATTCCGAATTTCACTCGGGATATCCCAACAACAAATGGCCACGCTGCTCAATGTGGGCAGATCGCTTTACACGATGTACGAACTCGGCAAGCGCAACCTGCCTGAACCTGTGACAAAAAAACTGATTGGCCTCAAGGCAGGAATGGAGAGGCAGGCAATCCAACTCAAAAAACCGACACCATTACAACAAAAGCAATGGCGAAAGCACCTCGAAAAAAAACGGGCTGAAAACAAAAACCGGCGTGACATCCTGGCGTATCATATCTCGAAAGCCCAAGACCGGCAACAGATGAATGATACGCGTGAAAATCTGGTCGGGATGCTTAAAAAGCGGGCATCGAAAAAGCGACATGAGATAGAAACAGTGAAGTCTATTGCGGTGGCTGTGACTGAGATGCAACGGGATTGGATGCGGCTGGAAGAACTGAAGCGGACGCTGAATATTTTGGAATTTGAGCGTGGGGATTTGGAGCAGCGGTTGAAAGTTTTGGAGGGTGGGTAGGGGGGTGACGTTGGGTTGAGAAAAAATAGTTATGTTTGTATGTGGGATAAAAAAATATTGATTAGCTATTTATATTAAATGAGTAAACCAAAAATTTTTATCAGTCATATTAGTGAAGAATCCGGATTCGCTAATAATCTAAAAGAATGGATAGATGATACTTTGTTGGGGGGTATTGATTTGTTCGTAAGCAGTGACGATGGGTTGAGTATACCTTTGGGATCGGAGTGGTTGGAACGGATAAGAAAATCTCTAGAAGACTCTACTATAATGCTAGTCCTCATTTCGCATCAAAGCAAAAATCGAAAATGGATTTATTTTGAATCTGGCGCTGGCTACATTAAAGGAATTCCAGTTATACCTATTTGTATAGGAGGAATAAGTAAAAATGAATTGCCGATTCCGTTAAATGCTCTTCAGGCAATAGTATTGCCTAATTTTGATAATGAAAAAAAACTAATAGATTTGATAGCTAAAAGTGCGGGTTTAAAGACGCCTAAATCTATTAGTCAACTTGAATTTCCAAAGACAAAAATAGATGAGATCATTCCACCATTAACACCAATTCCAGCTATAAATATTTCCTTTTTGGAAATGGCTAATCTTCAGAAAGCACTAATAAATTTGATTAATTTTTTTGTAAAGAATGGTCTTGCAAGAAATGAAAGTTTCACCCTCACTGAAATTGAAGAAATGACTAGTGTTAAAAAGGAAAGGAAGAGAAAATATTTACTCAACATACTTGAAAAAATGTTGGAGCAAAAATTAGTTGAAAAGAGTAAAGAAAATCAAAAAACGTATTGGAGAATTACTGCAAAAGGAGAGGAAGAATTTAAAAAAATAAAAGAAGATATAGGCTCATCCTAATCGACCAGTTTAACGTCCGGAAGTAGACGAAGGAGAAAGCCTATACCCTCGAGCATTGATTAATCACGGGACTTTGAAAAAAAATCATCTTTCTGTAGCCAAGCGGAGAAAATTTTTGATCTGCTTAAAAACACCGATGTTGCAAGGACTAAATCCTTTTTCCTAAAATTCATTTTAACGATTGTTTTCATGATTAAAAAATTTTGATTAAAAAATGCCCGGGGGTATAAGCCAACGGGATATACTCACCCTGAGTATACAAGACAAAGATATAAGTATATTCGCGTGGTTTAACAATATGTGTATATATTTAACAAATAATTAGTTCATAACGCACAATAAAATCATGAATTTGTGAATAACAAATAATTTTTCGTGTGGTAGAGAAAGATGATATCGCAACTATGGAAAATTTTAAATTCAAAAATTTTGTCAATTTCAATAAAAATGAAGTGTCTTACAGAGAAATTGAAACTTTTGTCCTTTCTCTATTGGAACTAAAATTGAAAAAGGACAGAAAAAAGTTTACAAAATATGTAAAGGAGGAAATTTTATTCAATGACGGGAAAAAGTTTTATTTCGAATTCGACGGCGTGGCAGCAGATGGAATAGATGATTTGGAAGGGCCTACAATAGTCGAATTCAAGAGATCATTTTCAGAATCGCTTTTTGATTTTATTCAGGAATCCTATAAGTTTTACCCTGCCTATAGATCTGTTCTTTTAATAACTTCGTCAACACTCACCTCAGAAGAAAAGAAATATTTTGTAGAACTTAGTAAAAAGTTACCTCAAAATTTTGCAATCAAAATTTGGGATTCTAAAGAGATAATTAATTTGTCAACTGAATTTCTTGATGAATCCACAAAACTTATTAATAACTTAGGAAAAGAAGTCTTGAAATCAACCGTTGAGATTGCTTCGAAATCTATTAATTGGAAGCAAGAACGAGATGGATTGATTAATAATCTGAACCAATCTTTTAAAAATGATGAGATTGTTTTTTTTCTAGGTTCCGGAGTATCTAAGGATGCGGGCTTACCGGCTTGGGATGAATTACTGCGAAGTCTCAATATTTCTATAATAGAAAGTAAAGTTCCGTTTAAACTAAATAGTTCACAGAAAGAAGAAATTATAAAGGTACTCACTAAGCTTCAGGAAGGTACTCCATTAGTAACAGCTTCATATATTAGAAAAGCCTTGGATGAAGGTTTTTTAGATGAAATAAGAAAAGCGCTCTATGCAACAGTAAAACCTTTAAGCGAACAGAGACAGCTAAGCACAATAGCCACAGCTTCAAGACCCTTAATAGGTAAATTGGGCGTCAAAGCATTAATTACCTATAATTTTGATGATTTACTCGAACAACATTTGGAAAAACAAAATATAGATTATAAAAGTATTTACAGGGAAGGTGATTTTGAAATTCCCACCAAAAGACCTATCTATCATGTTCACGGGTTTGTTCCCAGTAAGAAGGAAAAATATTCAGAATTAGATCGCGCCATTTTGGTTTTTGCAGAAGATGGATATCATACTTTACAAAACGATCCCTATTCTTGGTCGAATTTAGTTCAGTTAAAAGCTCTTAGGGAAAGTACATGTGTATTGATAGGGTTATCTGGAATTGATCCGAATTTGAGGCGATTATTCAGCAATTTTTCAAAACGTTATGATGGTTGTAAACATTATATTTTATTACAAAGGCAATTGATTGATACATCTACTTCACTTTCAACAGATGAATTTGAGCAATTTTCAACATTACACCATAAACTTCAGGAAGGGGTTTTCAGAGAACTCGGACTTAAAGTTATTTGGTATGAAGGGCATGACGATATTCCGGCTTTGATTAAGAACATTACGGAACTTTAATTAGCTTGCTGCCATAAATACTTAAAGCATTTTGCATTTGCCTCATAGACCCTATTTTTCCTATGGACAGTCGTCACCAAAATCATCTCATACAATTATGATTATAAAATTCCAATTTTTTCCATCCTAAAGATTTCAAAAAATTAATTCGTTTTAAATCGCGGGTAGACATTTCGAATAATAGCCTGTATATTTGTCATGCTAATTACATACAATTTAACTTTGCACTAATAAATCTGAAACCGATGTTTTAACTTGATCAATCGGTTTGTTTTCTGGAGTTTGGACAATTAGAACCATAATTAGTAAAAATGCTCCTGTATTCCAGCAGTAATTGACTATTCGCCTTATTAATATTCATAGCTCTGAGGCTACTATTAATAATGAAAGTATCCAAAAAAAATACGATAAATGATTCAAATCACTAAAAATAAAATTCTTTATTCAGTTGTCAGTTGTCTATTTCTTTTGATTTCCTGTTCGGAAGATGATAATGTAAAAAATCCTATAGCAATTAACATCAACGGGACACAAAAAATCTTTTCAGCCGAAGTATTTTCTCCTCATATGAACCAATATGGAATTTTTGATACAGCTATTGTAGCAAGAAATCCGGACAACAGCAATGAACTTGTTCAATTTTCTGCCCCATTGGGACAAGAAGGAGAAAATATTATTACAGAATTTCTCTATAAACAAAATGAGCTTACCTGTTATGCTGGTCAGGATTTCCAGACAAATGTAGAAATGCACAACAACCTAAAATTTAAAGGAAGCCTTGAAGGCATTATAGTCATAGATGGCTCACAAAAACATATTGAGATCCGCTTTGATGTGGATATGGAATAGTTTTCTTTACGGGACAGATTGGTATTGGAATACTGGCGGGGTATATATCGTAAGTTAAATCGATGGAAATAAATTGTCATTAATAATTTCGTCAAACAATAAATCAATGATAATTCGATAGACGCGATAGTTATTTTTACATATCGTTTTAAGTATATTTATAACTATGCGGAAAGCAATCAATCGGAACTATTTGGTGATTTGTCTGCTGATACTGACACAATGTAGCATCGCACAATCCATCGAAGCAAAATTTCGGCACAAGTTGGATTCCGTTTACAAATCGAATCCAGAAAGCGTCGGCATCCTGATCCATGTCGAATCTCCGGATAAAAACATTTCCTGGTCTTTGGGCGTCGGTTACGCGGATAAAAATTCCAAGGTCGCCACAGATAAAGACCAGCCGGCCTTATTGGCAAGCAATACCAAGACCTATGTTGCGGTTACCATCCTCAAACTTATTGAGAAGAAAGAACTTGAGCTGAATCAGCCAATCCGGGATTTGATCAGCAAAAAGTCAAAGGCACTTTTTGAAAAAGCGGGTTATGATTTACAGGCCATTTCAATTAAAAATTTACTTTCGCATACTTCCGGGATTACAGATTATGTAGATGACGCCTACTTTGATTTGGTCAATACGAATCCGAATCATCAGTGGACGAGGGACGAACAGATCGAACGCTCATCGAGACAACCGAAACCTGCCGATGGTGCCGGAAAAAAATATCACTATTCAGACATCAATTATCTGTTGCTGACGGAAATAATCGAAGGCAAGACCGGTGAACCGTTTTATTCTTCCATCCGAAAAATCATCGATTTCCCAAAACTTAAACTGGAATCGACCTGGTTTATAAATCTGGAAAATCCACCGGCCTACAGTAAACCGCTTGCCCATCAATATTGGGGCAAGTACGATTGGGATTCGTATCACCTCAATCCGTCCTGGGATTTATTCGGCGGCGGCGGCATTGTTTCGACAACCAAAGATTTAGCTTTGTTTTTCCAGCAGCTTTTTGAGGGTAAAATAATCAACAATCGGGAACTGCTTGCTAAGATGTCGCGGTTTGTCCTCGATAAGGAAAGTTCGCGTTACTGTTTGGGCCTGATGAATATTTCGTTCAAAGGAATGACAGCATATTATCACGGCGGATTCTGGGGAACAGATGTAATGTATGTGCCCGAACTGAATACGACGATATCCGTTTTCACCCTTCAGAAAGATAAAAGAGATTTGAATGCCGCACTCAGTTATGAAATTTTGAAAATCATTAAAAGTGAAAATTAAATCGGCGTACGATAGCTGCATCACTGTCATCCAAAAATGAAAAAACTCTTATTCCTTGTCCTGCTGGTTTTCGGATTTGCATCTGCCCAGATTTCCCGTTCCTATATCGATGCCAATGACCCAATCGTCAATAAAGCCGTAGATTTCTATGTTTCCTACATCGGGCAATTCAATCAGGACGATGCGGTCGATTATGCCAAATACTGGTCGGCGGAATCGTGTGCCGCGTTCAGGAACCCCGATCTTGCCGTCTTTGCCATATCAGATACATACCCGACCTATCGATTGGGTGTCCAGACTACGATTTACTACGCCAAAAGAATCCGTGAGCACGTGCTGATCAAATCAGTTCTGTCATACAGGGCTGAAGATTCCACCAATACGGTGTATGCCATCCTGGATCATTATATAAAGATTCCGTCGGGTGGGGAAACTTTTAAATTTACTGCTCCTTTGGTTTTGAACAAATCGCAATACCGCGAGAAACGTTTCGGGAACATCGATTATCATTTTCCTGCAACCACATCGTTCGATAAGCGAAAAGCAAAGCAACTCCAGACCCAACTTGCCACAATATTAAAAGCCTGGGGATTTATGCCGGTCGGTATCTCGTATTATTTTACGCAATCGGCAGAAGAAATGTCGGCCATGAGAGGATTCGAATATAAATACGGGGATGAACAACAAACGCCAAGCGGGATTTCATATCCAGAAGACAGATTGATTTTTTCAACCGGAAGCGGCGAGGACAACCTGCACGAAGTCCTTCACGTTTACTTCAACCCAATGTATGTCACCTCGCCTGTAAACCATGCGCTGATTTATTATCTCGCCGGCGGATTGGGCCATGATTTCCAGTGGTTCATCAATCGCATGGACGAATATCTGCAAAAATATCCCGAGACGAATCTGTCCCAATTCGATACCATAGAGCCTAAGGACATTATGCTCCATATCGATTTTACAGTTTTGGGTATCATCTGTAAAATGGTCGATGAAAAAGAAGGTGTAGCAGGGTTAAAAAGATTGCTTGGATATGAAACCGTGGATGCATTGTTCCTTAAGGAATTCAATTTGGAAAGGAAGGATTGGGATGCTTTTGTGAGAGAGAAAATAAAGCTGTATCGGAAATAGTCAGTTAATTACACAATTAAAGTACTGCGCAATGTCTTTTCAGCAAAAGCGTTACTGATATGAAGTTGTGGCAATTTAGTTTGTGGACTTTTAAATGTCCACACATCAAATCTCCACAAAGCGATCTAAGCAATCCCGAATCGAAATCTATCAACGATATGATGCAAAAGATATTTCTCATCAAAAAAATCCTTCCGCTTTATTTCGTATTGCTTCTCGCGGGTTGCCACAAAAGCCCTAAAGCCGAATTGCTCGCGACAACCAAAATCGACTCAATTGCATCGGTTGCACAATTGCGGGAATTCGTTACGTCCATCGATTCGACATACGACCTATATTCCTACGACAGCATTTCAGATTTCCGTTTGAAATATGAATCTGCAGGTTATTGTCCGGTACTGGCCGATTCGGCGCACATGGACAAAAATTTTTTAAAAGCCGATTTCGACAATAACGGATATAACGATCTGTTGGTAGTAGCCCGCTATAAAGATTACAGCCTTAGCTTATTTACGGTTTTCGGATACAAGGATGCATACCGGGTCAAGTCGATGACCGATGGTTCTATGGATGATTGCAGGTATCCGCAATTGGTGGCGATAGATGGGCTACCGGCACTGAACCTGTTTTTTTATGAGAGAAATAGCTTGACGGATCGCGGCATACAAAAGAAAAAGTTGGTTTATAAATACGGCGGCTTTATCGAATACAATCCGAACCCCAAAAAGCACCGGATACAAAAAATACTGATCCAGGTTTGGCCCTGTTTCGGGAAATGCCCCTTTTTCAAAATGGAACTAAACGCCGATAAGTCTGCGTGCCTTGAAGCGATAAATTATAATTATAAAGTGATTAAATTCCCGGAATTTTCGGGCGAGATCAGGGGTGTGTTCACCACAAATATAAAAGACAAAGATTTCGGCGGATTCATCGATCTTGTCAATTACCTGGATTTTGAAAACCTGAGGGAAGAATATACTGTGATGTATTCCGACGCGGCCTCGGTAGACATAGAAATTACGTACGATGATGGTAAGGTAAAAAAGATACACGACTATGGCACGGTTGGGACATACGGCCTTATTCGGTTATATCAGATAACGGAAGAACTACGGTTCAACCAAGACTGGAAACCGGTTCAGGCAGAAGCTCAAAAACCATAAGTTTTCTAAATCTATAATACCCGATAATTCAGAAGCTGATACAAAAAAGAGCAATGGTGAATTAAAACAGCCACTTCACGGCTCTCCCAAAATTCTCCCGCCACAATTTCTCATTATGCTCACCGCCCGGAACTTCGACTTCTTTTGTCAGGTTGAGGCAATCGCATCTGTTCTTAGCGACTACTGAAACCATTTTGCGCATATCCGGAACCATTTCCTTGCTTTCGTTGTCGCCGCATAAAAAGTACATTTTCGCTTTGGTCTTTGGCGCTTTTTCCATCATTTCGTACACTTGCGGGGAGAACCAGAACGAGGGCGAAAAAATCCCGGCCTTAGAAAATACATCCGGATATTTGAGCAGGGCGTAGAACGAAACCAATCCGCCGAGCGAACTTCCCATGATGCCCGTAAATTTCTTTCCGGATTTGGTCCGATAGGTCGCATCGATTTTGGGCTTCAGGGTGTTGACAAGAAAATCAAGGTATGAGTCAGCTTTGCCACCTCCGTATTTTTTATGCGGATACGGCGTCAGTTCGTCTATGCGTTTGTCGCCTCCGTTTTCAATCCCGACTACTATAAGCGGAAGCTTGAGGCTGTCGAGGGTTTCATCTACATTCCATTCACCTGCGAACGATGTCGATGCATCGAACAAATTCTGTCCGTCGTGGATATACAGCACCGGATATTTTTTATCGCCAGCTGCATAATCCTTTGGCACATATACCCAAATTTTGCGTTGGCCGCCCAATTGAGGCGCGTCGATTGAAAAAGAAGAAACGGTTGGGCCGGCGGTGCTTTGTGAATGGGCAGGAATCAAGGTGAGCCCCAAAAAAAGGAATAAAAGGAAACGCATAAAAGAGTTTGGCAGGATTTAATATCTTTAGCTAAAAGTACTACAATATGACCAACTACGAAGAGAAACTCGCACTTTTGATGGACATGATCGCGTTCTCTGTGGTCGATGGGCAGCTCGATCCGCGCGAGTATCAGTTCCTTTCGTTGATTTCGGCCGAGTTGGGTGTCGATAAAGAAACGCTTGACGAAATGTTCCACCGCGAGCCTGAATCGCCAGTCATTCCATCGGAACACCAACGTATCCACCAGTTTTATCGGTTGGCGCTGCTCATGCATATCGATGGGAAACTTCATATAAAGGAACAGGAAGCTATCCATAACATCGCACTCCAGATGGGGCTGAGCCCTAATGCCACCAACAGGATCCTGAACCTGATGGAAGAAACCGAATATAAGGTGCTCGACCCGAATGTGGTGTTCGGGATTTTTAAGCAACAGCAGAATTAACCCTTTATGCATCAGATAGAAATTCCATTGAGTAAATTGAAACTGGCGAAATTCCTGTTCTTCAGCGTTATATTTTTCGTAATCGGGATTTGGATGATTGTTGCAGATCCTCAGGTCAGTAATCCTGTGTTCAATAATTTCATCGTAAAAAATATCGGGGCGTATGGCAGTCTTCTGATGGGAGTCTTCGGTATTTATTTTTTTTCAAGCAGACTATTTGAAAAAAAACCGGGCCTGATCCTGAACGACAGCGGTATCATCGACTCGATGACTATTTTTAAATTTGGCCTGATTCCCTGGTCAGATATCGTTGGGATTTATGACACAGATGTCCGGACCTCGATGGCATCGAAAGAAAGATTCGTTACCATAGGTCTGGCCCATCCTCAGAAATATATCGTTCGGGAAAGCAACAGGTTTAAACGCAAAATCCTGGAAGCGAATGCCAAAACTTTTGGTTCGCCTATCCATATTTCGACTAATGGATTGAAAATAAAGCATCCGGAATTATTGGCATTGATACGTTCTGAGTTTGAGAAAAGAAATAACCCATCAGGAAGAATGGACTAATTCGCCTGTTCCTGCAACGCCCGAATCTCATCCCGAAACTTCGCGGCCTGCATAAAATCCAGATCCTTCGCCGCCTTTTCCATAGCTTTTCTCAAATCCTTGATTTTTTTATCGGTTTGGGCTTTGGTCAGATATTCCGGTTCGGGTTCGCTGGCTTTTCTAGCAACTTCTTCAAGATATTTTGTCGCCACGGAATTCTTTGCCAACGCATTGTCGAGGCTTTTTTTAAGCGCTTTAGGCTCGAGGTTGTTAGCGATATTGTAAAGTTGCTGTTTCTCCCGCCGGTAATTGGTCTGGTCGATTGTCGCCTGCATTGATTTGGTGATGACATCGGCATACATGATCGCTTTTCCGTTGACGTTACGCGCGGCACGACCGACGGTTTGTGTCAGCGACCGGTTGCTTCGGAGGAAACCTTCCTTATCTGCATCGAGTATCGCGACGAGTGAAACCTCGGGTAAATCCAAACCTTCACGAAGCAGGTTGACACCAATCAGTACATCGAAAATCCCTTTGCGTAAATCCTGCATGATCTCGACACGTTCGAGCGTATCGACTTCGGAATGGATATAGCGGCACCTGATGGCGACTTTGGTTAAATATTTCGTCAGTTCTTCGGCCATACGTTTGGTAAGTGTCGTCACCAAAACACGTTCGTCTAGTTCAACCCGTTGCTGGATTTCCTCTATAAGGTCGTCAATCTGGTTCTTGCTCGGACGGACTTCGATGATCGGGTCGAGCAATCCCGTCGGCCGGATGATCTGTTCCACATAAATACCTTCCGATTTTTCGAGTTCGTAATCGGCAGGTGTCGCGGAAACATACACCACCTGATTCTGCATCGACTCGAATTCCTCGAACTTGAGCGGACGGTTGTCCATAGCGGCAGGCAAGCGGAAACCGTATTCCACGAGGTTTTCCTTTCGAGACCGGTCGCCTCCGTACATGGCCGAAACCTGTGAAATGGTCACGTGGCTTTCATCGACGACCATTAAAAAATCGTTCGGGAAATAATCAAGCAGGCAGAAGGGGCGCGTTCCGGGTAAGCGTCGGTCGAGGTAACGCGAATAGTTCTCGATACCCGAACAATATCCGAGTTCCTTGATCATTTCAAGATCGAAATTGGTGCGTTCCTCGAGACGTTTGGCTTCGAGATGTTTTCCGATCGACTTGAAATAATCGACCTGTTTGACCAAATCCTGTTGTATCTCCCAAATCGCCCCGTGTAAAACTTCAGGCGAAGTGACGAACATATTCGCCGGATAGATATTGAGCCGGTTGTATTTTTCCAGGACTTTGGAACTTCTGGCATCGAAGGCTTCGATTTCCTCGATCTCATCCCCAAAAAAATGGATGCGGAACGGTTCATCCCCATAACTCGGGAAAATTTCAACCGTGTCGCCTTTGATGCGGAAACTTCCCGGGTTGAAATCTGCTTCTGTCCTGGCATACAGACTCTGCACCAGTTTATGCAGCAATTTTGTCCGTGAAATGATTTCCCCTTTATGGATTTCGATTACGTTCTTCTGGAACTCGACCGGGTTCCCGATACCGTATAGGCACGAAACCGATGAAACCACGATGATGTCGCGACGGCCGGAAAGCAGGGCAGAAGTCGTACTGAGCCGCATCTTCTCCAATTCTTCGTTGATCGCGAGATCTTTTTCTATGTAGGTTCCCGTAACCGGAATAAAGGCTTCAGGCTGGTAATAATCGTAGTAAGAGACGAAATATTCCACGGCGTTGTTCGGAAAAAACTGCTTGAATTCCGAATAGAGCTGGGCCGCCAGCGTCTTGTTGTGGGCGAGAACCAAGGTTGGTTTATCGACGTTCGCAATCACGTTCGCCATCGTGAAGGTCTTACCCGAACCCGTAACGCCGAGTAGCGTCTGGAAACGTTCGCCCTGCTTTATCCCATTGGAAAGTTTTTCAATCGCTTGCGGCTGATCGCCAGTAGGTTTGTAATCGGAAATGACCTGGAATTTCATGTCCTAAATATAAGGAGAGTTACCGGTTAACAGGTCATGGTCAACAGTTAAGAATTGCAAAAAAAAACGACAGGCATCGGAAAACTGCAATCCGGTGCCTGCCGCAAAAAAAATACACTCTCTCCGTTTTATTTCCGTTCGATCCAGAAAACGTTGTTCCAGCCTTCGATGACAGTTTTAGGGTCGTTCTTGGTTTTGTCCTGCTTTTCGGCAGGTATGATCTGTTTGTTTTTGACTACGAAATCATAGGTCCATGGCTTGTCTTCTCCCGTTATCTGGACTTTTACGGTGTAATTTCCGTCTGACAGGCTGCTTGTCTTGATGTAATCTTTGGCATCTTTGAATGCAGTGGAATACGGTTTCCATGTGCCGAGGCTTACAGTCTCTTTCTTTTTTTTCATCGGTACGGAAATCATCTTTCCGTCTTTATATAAATCCGCCGTCCATTCTATCGACTTTCCGGTTACGTCAGCATTATTCGGGTCTGGTTTGAAATCGAGGTGGCGGTTGTAATACCCAAAGATCAGGCTTCCCGACGACTGGTTTTCCAGATATCCATATTTTTCCCAAGGGCCTGAAGCATACCAAATGAATGGGATTTTACCATAGGCATCATCATTTGTTTTTTTGTTGACATCGAATTCAAATGAATAGAATTGGGTTCCGCCGGCATAAAAATCCAGACGGTATTTACCCGGTTTGGTAAGTTCGATTTCATTCTTGCTTTTTTCCTCCATAAACGAAATCTGTTTGTCGCCTTCAAAGTAATTTCCGGCCGGATACACGACTTCCTTGATCAGTTGCCCGTCAAGGTAGGTCTTGATCATGCACAGGTTGTAGTCGGTGAGGAAGCTTACACCGTTTCCTTTGGTGTCGCGGTTCGGGATAAAGGTCGCGCGATAGTAATTCGGGCGTAATTCGCCTTCGGTCAAAAGCTCCGTATTATCGAGAAGCGTTTTGAATGTCACGGCCGGCTTTTGCGGATACTGGTTCCAGTCGAGAGCCGTTTTTGAGGCGACGACTTTTTCATCGGATTTTGTCCCTCTTTTGATCAGGCCGCCCAATTGTGCGTGTGATAATTGTGAAAAACTTAAGGCAACAGCAATCAGGAGCGTTGTATTCATTCGTTTCATTTGTCTTGACTTTTAATTGATTGTCGCCCAAAACTAGTCCTGATTTCCTTGTGATTTCAGATAAATGAATATGCGTCCACGGCCTTCGAATATTTGATTGGCACAGTTGAAAATTCGTATTTTGGCTAAGAAACATCGGACGGGAATTATGTCGCAAATGGAATTTTTTGATACACGCAAACCACATTCAGAAGTGCTCCGAAAGTATATTCCGTACTATTATTTCCATACTTCAGGTGAATCGCGGAAAATTATCTTTTACCCGAATACCGTCAATGCGATTACATTCTATAAATCGTCCGAATTGGTTTTCGACGGCAGATATTCTAAAGCGTTTCATCGCCCAAATCATGCGCCGCGTTTTATCTATGCCGGATTGCAGACACAGTATCGGGTTTCTGAAATGGAAGCGCCGTTCGATAAGATTGCCGTGGCTTTTTCGCCTTTGGGAATCAATGCCTTTTTAAAAGTACCGCTGTCGGAAGCCATTGAATCCGGGTTTTTCATCAAGCCGGATCAGTTTGAGAATGAGGCTGCTTTATTCGGTTCGGTTTTTTCGGCAGATGGAATCGAAGAACGCATCCGGATACTCGACGCTTTCTTTTTGAAGCATCTCGTGGGTTTTGAAGACGTATTGCTCGAAAAGACCATAAAATCAATTGAATCATCAGATGGTAAAACCAGTGTTTCAAACCTTGCGGATGCCTTCGGAACCACTACAAAAACATTGAACCGCCGGTTTCGGAAACACCTTAATTGTTCGGTTAAGGAATATCTCGAAGTGGCACAATTCCGCAAATCGTTCAATCATTTCCTCGAATCGGAAAAAGCCGGCTCACTGACTGAATTGGCGTATTCGTTCGATTATTACGACCAGGCTGAATTCACGAAACGCTTCCGCAAAATCACTGGGATCAATCCGAAGAAATTATTTAAGGACGTCGAAAAATTCGGAACGGAATCCTTATTCTGGAGTGTCACGGAATAATGTCCCGATTTTACAATTCCACCAAAGAGAACGCGGGTATTTTTACACCAAATCTATCGTATGAAAATTGTGTCTTTTGTCTTGTTTGCGTTCATGTCGATTGTACTGTCGGCCCAGAATAAAGTTACCCTTATTGTAGATGTTCCCAATGCTGCCGATGAGGTTTACATTACCGGAAACCAGGACGTCCTGGGGAATTGGGATCCGAAAAAAATCAAACTCGAAGCATCGGGTAAAACACAACGTATGATTTCAGTTCCGTTGGATTTTCCGGCAGAATTCAAGTTTACGCAAGGCAGTTGGGAATCTCAGGCGGTACTGACTTCGCTTGATGACGAATCTAATCTCAAACTGCTCAAACCTGCCGATACGGTTCGTTACCAAATCAAAGGCTGGCACAATTCGATCGCTTTTGATCAGCGTATCATTACAAGTGAAATCCGTCATTTGAAGTCGGTGTATTTTCCATCAGAAGACCGGATCATGAAAATCCGGTTGCCAAAAAACTACGACAGCCAGAAGAAATATCCGGTTATAGTGGCTCTTGACGGCTATTCGTTATTTGACCTTATTGCAGATACATCGAACAGCCTGTCATCGAACAACACCATTCCGGAATGCATTGTTGTTGGCGTTTACCATAACAACCGGGGTTTTGAGACGAATCCGAATTTTGGGATGAACAAAGAAATTGCTGAAAATATTTTCAATCCCGGATCTGAAAAATTAAGCCTTTTCCTGACCAAAGAAGTCATGCCGCTGCTTGAAAAAGACTATTCGGTTTCAGGATATTTTTCACTTGTCGGGCATTCGAACACAGCTCATTTCGTGTCGCGCCAGATGCTTCGGAAACACAATCCGTTCCGTGGTATTATCGCCATGTCGATGTATAGCACGCCGAATTTCATTGCGGATATCGATGCGTTTTTAAAGTCGCCGGAAAATAATGGAAAGAGCTATTTTTTGGCGTATGGCAAAAAGGATTTCGGGACGGAAGAAGCACCTGAAGCCTTGCTCAAAGACAACGATTCTTTTGTCGTTTCATTCGATGCCAAAGGGTATAATGCGACTCATGTAAGCCTTCCGCAAAGTGCTGTAATCGACGGATTGTTGCAGCTTTTTCCGGCGTATGGCAATTTTGAAGATTTTGATCAGAACGTATTGAAAGACCGAATGAGGCTGGAAGATTACCTGACTTCATATTCCAAAAAAATAAAGGCAGATTATGGTATCGATGTCAATATGCAAGAAGATACCGATAATTTATATGATTGCATAAAAGAACAAATTGTGCGCGGAGCGGACGTTGAAAAGTATAGTGAATGGCTGGCTGTTGCGAGCAAAAAACATACAGTTTCCCATTTGGACATGGCCTGGGATTTTTATCGGATGAAGTCCTGGAAACAAGCGGCTGAAAACTACGAAGCGTACCTAAACGGAACCGAACTTTCCGGGCTCAGGCATCATTCGGCAAATGTCGCGGAAGTCTATTCGGCTCTGAAACAACCTGAAAAAGCGATTGGTTTTATGGAAAAAGCCATTGTAATCCAGCCGGAAAACGAATTGTTTTTCCGGCATTGGATCGCAAATATCTGCACGGAAAATAAAATAGAGAAAGCCAAAGCAAAAAAGGCGATTGCGTTTTGCAGGAAAAATTTCAAACCGAACATTTACTTTTCCATTTCGGATATGGATGAATTGGAAAACCGGCTCAAAACTTATTGATCCAGGTTTTTCCAGTCTGTTTTTTGAATTGCATATTCAAAACTCGGATTTCCGTTTTTGGTGATTTCCCTGACTTTTTTCGCACCTGTTTTCATCGTGCCTTGCTGCGACCGGAAATTCATCGGTGCAATATGGAACACTATCGCATCTACAAATTGGAAGGCATAATCGATCAATAGTTTTTTGACCGATTGGTTGTAGGTTCCGCCCCAGAATTCCTTAGCTAGAAAGGTGTAACCGATGGCGATTTGTTTTTTATCAGCATCAAAATCATAATAGCGTGTCGAGCCGATGATTTGGCCGCTGATTTTATCAATGATCTTAAATGATGAATTTCCGTTTATCGCATCGTCGAAGAACTTTTGGAAAACCTCGCGTTTGTATCGGTCGTTTGCCGGATGCTGTTCCCAGATCAGTGGATCGGAAGCGACCACATAGACAGCTTCAAAGTCCGTTGCATCCATCGGCACAAGCGAAACAATATCGCTTTCCAGGAAATCAGGTTGCCAGTTTATCTCCATCAGAATTTTCGGATTATGACCACGCCCGCAATGACCAAAGCGACACCAATGACTTTCATGAAATTGATTGGGTTCTGTTGGGCGACGAGAATGTTGAAATGTTCCAATAACATGGAGACGATCATTTGTCCGGCAACGACCAATCCGAAAGTCAAGCCTGGTCCGAGCCTTGGAAACGCAAGGATGATTACCGTCACATAAAACGCTCCGAGCAATCCGCCAATCCAGGCGTAAGACGGTGCTTCGCGGATTCCGGCCCATGAAACCTGTTGGCGCGTCACAAGAATGTAAAGGATCAGGCTCACGGCTCCGACGATGAAGGAGAACATGGAAGCATACACCGGGTTTTCGGCAGCTTTTCCGAGTTTCGAATTGAGTCCGGCCTGAATAGGCAAAAAGGCGCCTGAAAGCAGGGCGAGGAAAATCCAGATGAGTTTATTCATGATAGCTGTTTGGATGGATTGACAAGTTGTATCAAACCAAAAGTGGAATTGTTTTTCCTCAAATCCAAATCTCTTCCGGACTTTAAAGCAGATTTTGTTGCTGCAATTGTCTTTCGGCGGCTTTTGCAGCTTGTTTTTTCCGATACATCAAACCAATGATCCAAACTGCAAGCAGCGTAATGAGAATCACCGTTTTGATTGTATTCAATTCCCCGAAAAAGTTATTGAGTGAATGAAAAGCGGAAACAGCCATGAGTGAATTAGTAGTATTGGCAACTTTCCCGATTCCCCAACTTCCCAGGACCAAAATTCCAAAAAAGACCAGATTGGAAGTGCTGAATTCAAAATTCAAATGCCACAAAAACCAAAGCGTGGCAACGATGAGCACATTTTGCAGCAGCGGCAAAGGTTTCAATTCCTGTTGTAAAAATCCTCTCCAGCCTATTTCTTCCAATAATCCGTAAATCAAAATGGAAAGCACGGTCATTACCGGGAAACTTCCGTCTTTGAAATAGGCAGAAGCACAAATTAGTACAATGGGTAACATCCAATACAGTACAAACGGATAGATCAATTTCTTATAATTTCCCTTGAGTGACATGACGGGTTTTATCTTAAAAGCTATAAAAACCACTATAGCACCAACGGCCGGCCCGATTCCGTGTAGTATCAGCCTGAGATAGTCGTTTGAAACAATGTCAAGGATTTCTGTTTTATTCGTCAGATATCTTAATGCAACTGCAACGATATAAAAGAGTGCAATGGAGGGAATGTTCACTTTTGATTTCATGGTTTTGTGTTTTTATTTTTGTCAAAAGTAAAAGGCAGCATCGGGATAGTTCTTGACGTTGGGTAAGAAATAAAAATACTATTGTTTTTTCCTGATGCGGCTCAGGCTTTCGGCCGTAACTCCCAAATAAGAAGCGATTGTCTTTAAGGAAGTCCGTTGGAAAATTTCCGGACGTTCCTTTATCAGCTTTGAATAACGTTCGCCGGGCGTGAGTGTCAGCAGGTTTATTTGTTCCGATTGCTTGCGGATGAACATCACATCAGAAATCGCCTTTCCTATAAAAAGACCGGTAGCCGATCTTGAATACAATTTGTTCAATTCGGTATGACTGATAGACCAGATTACTGCATCTTCAAGACATTCCGTTTTGATTACGGTTGGCGTTTGGGTAAGCAGCGACAAATAATCACTGAAAAACTGCTTCTCGTAAAACAGGTTGATGCAAATATCCTTTGCGTCATTCAGTACGAAATGTGCCGCAGAGCCGGAAATAAGTATGTTGATGTATTTTTCCGAGGTGTTATATTCTTTGATGATTTCGTTTTTTTGAAAAATCCTGACTTCCAGATTCTTCGAGAATTCGGCCCATACAGTAAGATCGGCTATATAATAAGGATCGAAGATTTGTTTTACTTTTTCAGGTGTAGGTTCCATAATTAGCCACAATCATATTATTAATCCCTCGATCCTTTCCTCTTGAAATGCGTAGCCAACATAGTGGTTTTGCGGTCGAATGGCAGGATGTGTCATTACCCGATTTGTTTCGTCAGCATATCAAGTTGCTTCAGCAGTTTCGGATTCCGGTATTCGCCGGACATATGCGATATATTTTGAGTGGCATTTTCAAGATCGATTCCAATCGCTGTGATGTAAAGCGGGTTTTTGCTTTCGCCCCGGAACAATTCCTTTTTTTTGTCTTTGACAGATACGAAATTCGTTTTGGCCACACCTGTGACGGGATATTTCCGATGAAGGCTTTCGTATAAATGTCCGCCCAAACCAAGCTTGGAATCGTCATCCAAAAACACGTACCCGTCAACCACAATCGCCTCGATCGCATCCATGTCCACTTTTTTCAGGATGCTCAAAATGCATGGCAATTCCCTTTTGTAGAATTCCCCGGGAACGTATTCGGCTGATATTTCTGTTTCTTCGATATAATGCCCCTCAAAATCGCCACTCTCCCAATGCCTGAAAACGATGGCTACAGTCCTGGCTTTGTTCCCGTAATAATAGGTATCGACGGCTGCTATCATTATTCGCGTGTGATTCCGTTCATAAAAATGGTGTCATAGATAGAAGAGAAACGTACCGTGTAACTATGATTGAAATCCATTACTTTATTGGTTCTGGAAAAGAAAGGTATCTCTGCCTCAAATTTAAAAGAGGAACCATTTTCCACATCAATAAGTGTGATGAGAACCAATTTTTCAAAAAAACCATCTTCACTTTCAAATGATATGACTTCGTCGTATAGGTTTTTAGTCCAGATTTCTGTCTTTTCCACAATCTTGTCGAAATTAAGGGAAATGATACGCGTGAAAGATTCGGCTAACTTTGTTTTGCCATGCTTATCAAACAATTCCTTATCTATTATGATCTCGACTTCGTGCTTTCCAATAAAGGTCTGGCAGATATATTTGTTGTCACTTTCTGAAAAAGTGAAATCGAATACCAGGTTTCCGTGTGTTATTTTCATTGTCTTGGTTTAATTCCGGATTCAGTAGGTCAATCCATCAACCCGTTGAGCTTCAAATACTGCAGTAACATAACAGTTTTGGCATCACAAATTTCGCCGCTAGCAATCTTTGCCATTGCCTCGTCGAACGGCATTTCAATAATATCGATGTGTTCGTGTTCGGCATCTAATCCGCCGCCGGCACTTTGCTTCATTTCCTTAGTATATTCGGCGACGAATAAGTACAGGATTTCGGTCACGGCTCCCGGAGACATATAGCATTCATAGGCCTTGGTGACTTTATCGATGTGATAACCGGTTTCTTCTTCGGCTTCGCGGATAACGGTTTTTGCCGGATCATCTTCGTCCATCAAACCGGCGCATGCTTCTATGAGCATTCCGGATTTATTTCCGTTGAGGTACGTAGGAAGCCTGAATTGCCGGATCAGGATAACCGAATTATAGTCGCGGTTATATAACAATACAGATGCGCCATTCCCGCGATCGTACACTTCACGTGTCTGGGTTTCGTTTATATCGCCCAATTCATATTTGAACCTGTATTTTTTGAGGATGTAATGATTGTCAGAAAGCAAATCTGAACGCTCAATGGTAATTTTAGGATCTTTCATAGTTTGTTTTTCAGGGCCGGTTTCCCGCTTTTTGCTTCAAGTTTTCCAATTAAAGACCGTTTCTGGTCGCGCCTTCGTGGCTTCCGTTGGTCGCCCCGCTTTCACGCCAGTCACAGGTTTTTAATATGTAAAAGCTTTCCACGTCAATCGGGGGCAGGCAATCGGTATTATAAATCATAACATTCCATCAGTAGCAAATCGCCGCTTGTGTAGGAAATTTTGACCAGTCCGTCTTCGCTCACCTCGTTACTATTCCCCGATTTGTATCCGAGGATCAATTCATCATCCGTCAACTCCCATTTAAGGTTTTGCGTCATGATACCGCCGGCTTTTCCCACAGGAATCAACGAGATTGGGCTGCCTTTCGTATACCACTTCTCAAATTTGTCCGGGCAACGGAAAATCTTTGAATAATCGTCGAGCATCACAATCTTGATCTTATCCTGGAAACGGACAATATTGGTCATGTTAGAAATACTGTGATCGGCCCGTTTTCCGGTCGCCCATACAATGTTTACCGCAGGGAATTTCCGGTCGATGAGAAAATCGATGGCTTTTTCCAGATCGGTTTTATCCTGATCCGGTGTGTGTATAATTTCGATGGGGAATTGGAGCGATGAAAATTCGTCCGGTGTGAAATTGTGGTCGAAATCACCCAGCAACACATCGACCTTAATATTCAATGCAGCCACACGTTCGATCGCCGAATCGAGCACGACTACAAAAGGCGACCATTCCAAAAGCTGGTTGAGTAATTCCATGCTGCAGGCTTCGCCGTTAGCTATGATCAATGCGGGTTCCTGGTCGTCTCGGACTATGTGGTGGGAAGACAAATTATTGATTATTTTTTATTGTTATTATTTATTCCGACTGATGACAAGCAATATCTATTTATAATGTTCATAGAATTTGTTGCTGAAGATTTCTTCGGGGTCGTATTTTCTTTTGAGTTCGAAAAAAGCATCGGCTTGCGGATACGATTTTCGCATTTTATTGCGGTCGATATGCAATCGGTAAGGCAAATAGAACGTCCCGCCGTTTTTGATTGCGGCATCGACCAATTGATTTGTCAGTTGCTTCATGTCTTTCTACTGCTCATCGGTTTTTCTCTGATTGAACAAAAGTACAAAGCCAAACACATCTTCCCGTGCATAATTCATAAATGAATCGCTGTCCTTTTTTACGCCACGGACGGTAATGTTGAGCAAATCGCATCTCGATCGTTTCAAAATGGGTTTCATGTCTTCGATGAATTGATCCAGATTGCGTTCGGGGATAAAGTATTCCTGTAAAATATCGGTCGAATTCGGGTCTTTGTTTTCGATCAATGAGACATGGTCGTTGAGTAATTCATTTCTGGTGAAACTCACGAATTTGCCTGCTTTGTTCATTCCGGTTTCCAAATCCCAACGCAATCTTTTACCATATTCGCTGTTGACGCTGCTGCGGAAAACCAGCCGTTTGGTTTCGTTGTCATCTTCCGGTTGATTGGCCAGCGGAATTGGTTTAACAGGAACTTCTTCAAAGAAATTAAGCGTCGCATCTTCGAGGAAATGCTTGTCGGAAACACGCAACCGGCCAAAGACAAGCTTCACTTTTGGGTTATCGGCTACAAATTTCCTGTAGTTCTTCAGATAATTATCGGCATTTAGCCTGACATATTTGTACTGCAAACTGATGTTATCGACCACATGCAATTTCACATCGAGGATAATCCCGAAAAGCCCGTAACCGCCAAGCACCAGTTTAAATAATTCCGGGTTTTCGGTTCGGCTGCAATTGCGGATTTCTCCTTTGGCGTCCATCAGCGTAAACGAAAGGACGCTTGACGAAACCGGAGGCGATTCCTTTTGCCAGCCGTGTCCGTTGACGCTCATCGATCCGCCTATGGAAAACGAGCTGAATGCCTGCATCACGGCAACCGATTTTCCGTGCTTGTCGAGATAGGCAATCGCATCTTCCCAAAGTGCCCCGGAACCAATGGTCAGGACATTGGCAACCGTATCGAGTTCGATATTTTTATACGGAAGCATGTTAAGCACGATTCCATCCGGGTAAATGGTATGACCGCCCATACTGTGGCGTGCACCGGCGATTGAGATTTTTAGGTTGTTTTTATGAGCATATTTTAAGATAGACCTGAGTTGGCTTACAATTTCATCTTTATCTTTTGCGACCGGAATTATCGTGTCGACTTTAGTCAGGTTGAGCTCGCTGACATCATTGGCATATCCTTTTGGAGTTTGTATCCGCTGATCAGATTCGAACCATTTTGTCTTCAAAACGTGTATCACGGGAACGGCGAAGAACAGCAGCAGAGCCAACAATCCGATGAGCCAATAATGCTTTTTCTTCATTTGCAGATTCTTCAGCCAGACAATAAATAATTAGCAATAAAAATAATTAATAATTTTTCCCGAGCACATAGTCGCGGCTCATCGTAAGGCTTTCAAAAACATCGCACGTGCTTTCGTCCTGTTCTATGAACCAGTGTTTGAGGCCGGCTCTGTCGCGTGCTTTGAAGATTCTGTCGAAATCTATGGTTCCGTTGCCGACTTCGGTAAATATTTGGGTTCCGGCAGCCATATCCTTGACATGCCATAACTGGAAACGACCCGGATAGCTGTCGAAATAAGCTATCGGATCCAAACCTGCTTTTGAAATCCAGTATAAATCGAGTTCCATGGCAACGAATTCGGGCGATGTGTTCTGGATGATATGATCGTATGCCGTCGATTCGCCTAGCTTTTCAAATTCAAAATCGTGGTTGTGATAGGCCAGTTGTATTCCGGATGGTTTAGAGATACGACCGCATTTTTCGAGAATTTCAGGTAATTTCCGATAGATCTCTGAATTGCGTTCCAACGGATCGAGCCACGCACAGGCCATAAATCCAACCTGCAAAGCTGCCATGTCTTCTACCGCTTTTTCCCATCCGTAAAGCAATGTTCCTTTGGCCTGGCTTTGCTGGCCGAGCATGTGGTGCGAACTCACGGCTTTGAGACCTGCATCGGCGAGCATTTTTTTGAATTCCGGAATCGATAGTCCGAATAACTTTCCGGCTTCGTAACCGTATAATTCCACTTCGGAAAATCCAAGTTTCGCGATTTTTTGGAGTGTTTCAGCCGGATTTTTGGACATCGCATCCCGAACCGTGTAGAGTTGCATTCCAAGTGATTTTTTAGTTGTACCGGGAAATGCAAAAGAAGGTGCAACATACATAGATGCTGCACCTAATGCAAGTGTCTGAAGAAACGATCGGCGTTGCATAAAAGGGTTTTGATAACCCTAATGTAGCTATTCTACCACATAATCCAGCGTATCGGCTTCGCTTACCCGGAAATATCCGAGTGCGTAATTGGATGCGTTTGTGGTGTTTATCAGATTTCCCCTGACCGTAGCGGCAGTTGTCGCAAACGGATTACCGCCTCCGGCATTTTCAATAAGCCTGCGGATGTATTCGTGATAACGTCGCGAAACCGCATGGAATGTGAAGCTAACGGTTTGTCCGGCTTCGAGGTCTTCGTCAGAAAAGAAACCGAACGATTCGTTTCCGTTAAAGAATTCATCAGAAAAGGTATCGAGTTCCGGAAAGGCAAGCACCGGCGCTTCGGTACGCACGTAGTAATAGTTTTCTACATTGGCATCGTCCTGGAAAAAGAAGCGGACTTCAATTTCATCGCCTAAAAAACCACCGTCGTTATCCTGTATGACATGGGAAATATCCGGAACACTGTGCAATGTTTCTGTTGCGGTAAAGATTTCGTTTTGGTAAACGACCGAAAGCACATACGTCTGTTCGAGTTCCGGAACAAAATTATCGCATACATAATTTCCGGTTCCCAAATCTTCGGTGAATTCGAATGTAGTTCCGGAAGCATTTGTGATCGATACGATCGCACCCGAAACTACGGGAATTGTCGTGTCATAATATCCGGTGGTTGTGGTTAACCGGACAACCTGGTGATGGCCGTCGGTTCCTTTGATCCAGTCGATTCCTGCGTCGACGACCAATCGAGGTGGCGCGGTTTCGAGATCTACGCTGACGACTTCTTCGCAAGAGAATAACGAGACGCATAACAGACTTGCCAGTATATATTTGATGCTGTTCATGGCTTAGAATTTAAAATTGTAGGTTACACTTGGGATGATCCCGAAAATGGACAATCGGACCGCTTCGTTCGCGCCCGTATCTTCATTCTGCCGGAAAGAGATAGACGCCGAATTCATGCGGTTATACAGATTATAGATGCTGAAAACCCATTCGCTCTGCCAACCCTTCTTCTTTTGAGGTTTTCCCACATAGGTCGCTGAAATATCAAGGTGATGATAAGCCGGAAGCCGTTCTTCGTTTCTCAGACCGTAATTCGGGACGATTATGCCCTGGTATTCGTATTGTCCATTCGGGAACGTGGCCGGTTGACCCGATTGCAAGGCAAAATTGGCCCCGAAACTCCACTTCTCGGTGTATTTATAAGATGCCGTGACGGCAAGATTGTGCAATTTGTCATAACCGGTTTTATACCATTGGCCGTCGTTGATTCCCGGGCCGGAAGCATTTCCGCCAGGCGTCTGTTGTTCCGATCTGGAAAGCGTATAGGAAACCCAACCGTTCAATCGGCCTGAATTTTTCCGAACGAGGACTTCGAGCCCATACGCACGCGCACGGCCCGGAAGTACGACCTGTTCGATCGCGTCATTTCCAATAAGGTCGGCACCATCGATGTAATCGACGCGGTTCTTTAGTTTTTTGTAGAATACTTCGGTTTCAAGTGAATAAGCCCCATCCTTGAAATTACGGAAATAACCGAGCGCATATTGGTCCTGTATCTGAGGCTTGAGATAATTATCGGCAGGCGCCCAAACATCCAAAGGCGTCGGCGAACTCGTATTTGAAATCAAGTGCAAATATTGTGTCGTGCGGTTATAGCTCGCTTTGACCGATTGGTCCGAAGTAATTTCATAAGCCACCGAAGCGCGAGGTTCGAGATTATTGAAATGGGCTATGGTTTCTCCTTTTGAATATTCCCGCGTTCCGATCGGGTCGGCTTTTTCGTATAGGCCGAGTTCGGAATTGTACACGACGGGTTGGTCGTTGGCATAAAGGTTATAGGATTGTGCGCCCAATCTGTAGAAAAGGCTGTATCTCAAACCGTAATTGACGGTGAATTTGGAACCGAGTTCCTGTTCGGCTTCGAGGTAAATGGCGGGTTCGAAAGCATGTTTCTGTTCCAGCGTACGTGCAATGACGCCTGATGTTTCGTTGGACGGCGTAATTTCTCCCGGATTGAAATCGTAATAAATGGCATTCAATCCGTAGAACAATTTGAATTTGTCCGACAGGTAATGCTTGAAATCATATTTGATGTTGTAGTTCTTGATTCCCGAATCCCAGTTGAAGCCAATGAAATCAAGGTTCAGCCCGTAATAATAATCACTGTAGATGAGTGACAGGTTCGAAAAAAGTTTCTCTGAAAACAAATGGTTCCATCTTAAGTTGAGAACCGTATTCCCGTATTTATTATTGAAATTGTCGTTGATGTCGATTACGTCACGCCCGAAATATCCCGACAGATACAAATTGTTATTGTCGTTGAGCTTGTAATTCAGTTTGGTGTTGAGGTCATAGAAATAAGCGGAGTTGTCGTTATCGGTCAGCTTCAGGAACAAATGCGCATACGAAGCGCGTGCGGCCACAAGGAACGATCCTTTTTCCTTTACGATTGGGCCTTCCCCCATCAATCGGCTCGAAATCAAACCGATGCCGCCGCTTGCATGGAATTCGTTGCTGTTGCCGTCTTTCTGGTAGATTTCAAGTACCGATGACACGCGTCCTCCGTATCTCGCTGGAATGCCGCCTTTGTACAATTTGAGGTCTTTGATGGCATCTGAATTAAACACCGAAAAGAACCCGAAAAGGTGTGAGGAATTGTAAACGGTAGCTTCATCGAGCAGAATCAGGTTCTGGTCTGCGGCACCGCCCCGGACGTTGAAACCCGAAGCACCTTCACCCGCATTCGTAACGCCCGGAAGCGAAAGGATTGATTTAAGCACATCGGTTTCACCCAAAACCACAGGCATACGCTTAATTTCGGCAACGGTCATTTTATTGACGCTCATTTCCGGTTTGCGGATGTTGGTTTTTGGGTTATCGGAAGAAACCACCACTTCCGATAATTGCTGGCTGTCGGAAGAAACCTTGAAATTCTGACGCGTATTGCTGTTCAAAGTGACCGTTTGCTGTTGGTCGAGAAAACCGACGTAAGTGATTTTTACGGTGTACGTTCCGGGTGGAAGGCTGATGGAGTAAAATCCGTACTCGTTGGTCGTGGTACCGGATTTCGTTTCCACGACATACACGCTTGCACCTATGAGGGTTTCGTTGTTCGAGCTGTCTGAAATAGTTCCGGAAAGTGTGAATTGTTGCGCCAGGATTTGCTGTCCGGCAAAAAGGCATAAGAGCCAGATAAGGCAGTTTTTCATGAATGTTGGGTTGATGATGATGATGATTGTGAAAGCGGCAAATGTACTGCCTCATGCCGCTTAGGTGTTCCGATTTATAGAATCGAACAACTTATTCTCTTGGTGCATTTGATTGTTCGTCAGTTTGTTAAGTTGAGTTCCGATAAAGTCGAACGCATTCTTCTGAATTCGGTCGGGGTGAACGAGGTAATTTTCTTGAATGTGGTGTTGAATGAGGTCTTGGAGTTGAAACCGGATTCGAATCCTATGGCCACAATGGTGAGGTAGTCGAATTTTGGATCGGTCAACAATTCCTCTGCTCTTTTGACCCGATAGCCGTTGATGAAATTGAAGAAATTTTCACCTATGCCGTTGTTGATGACAAAGGAAAGCTGATGGGTCGAAAGCTGCATTTTATCGGCTAGTTTCAAAAGATTCAATTCACTGTCGAGATAGAGTTCGTGTTTCTCTATGGTTGAAATCAGGCGGGATTTTATGTCATCCAGATTCGTGTCGTCAATGAGCTTTTTACTTTTTGCGGGAATTTCTCCAGTATCGGGAAGTAATGGTTCATCGGTTTCAAACACGAAGCCTCTCGGAAATATTTCCTTCTGACGTACGGAATAAAATGCGACGAGATATACCACGACGAGTAAATGGAAATTGATATAAACGTTGAGCGGCTGACGCAACCGGAAGATGTTATAGACAATCACGACCAGCAACGTGACTATGAACGAATAGGTGATGTATTTGATCCATTTCAGGTCGATCGATTCGGTATTCGAAGAAAAGGTTTCTATGTTTTTCTGGTGCTTAATTACCGTTGCATACGAAAGCAAGGTGTATGCGAGCGAATGTCCAAGAAACATCACGAGATATAAAATGTTGTAAGTAAGTTCACTAGAAGTATATCTGTTGAGCAGCAGGCCAATGAAGATTAGGGGGGCTATCAGCATCCGAAGGTCTTTTCTGGAAAATTTAAAATCGGGGTTGGTATAATATCGGACACTCGTATAAAACACCAATCCGACAAAAAACTGCGCCATCTTGAGCGTAAACCACAACCCGAAATGCGATTCCAGGAAATTCTCGTCGACCATTTCATCAAGCCAGAAACTCGCCCAAAGCAGGGAGAATATGCCAAAGACGAAATTGGCTTTTCGGTTTACGGCTATGGCGTTGCTCAAATGTAAGAATGACAGAAGTGCGAGGCCGCCACCGATTAAGGTTGAGATCAAAAGGTTGAAATCCATGCGTGATTGTTTGTTGGTGCAATCTTAACTGCATATTGCCGAAAATCGTATACGACTTGAAATTGTTTTATCGTTAAGGATGTGAATCGACTGAAAATTTAACATCTTATTCCGCTTCGCTCCATACAGTTCGGCTGGCGCCTCGGGTAAGGCAGAAAAAGTGCATCTATCTTATTTTGGAATTTCGTAGGGACACCATTGGCCCCTCCCCAACGCAACTTACGTATTCCTAAAATAGCGTCACGGCAGAAAATCCGCCGAAAATGTTAAAATTATTTCTTGGTTAAAAACAAAAAACTGCCCATAATTGTCATTTCGACGACGGGAGAAATCCCTTGTAATTGAGATTTCTGCTGTCGTCGAAATGAAAACACAGGACAGCCTTAATTTGATGAAATTCTTTATTTCAGTTGCGACAGAATCGAATTCAAAGTCTCACTCGGACGCATCGCCTTATCTGTTTTGGCGAAATCAGGTTTGTAATAACCACCGATTTCCTGATGCTTCCCTTGTGCACCGATCAATTCCGCATCAATTTTCGCTTCGTTTTCAGTCAGCGCTTTTGCGATGGGTTCGAAGGTGTTTTTGAGATTGGCATCTTTATTCTGTGCCGCCAACGCCTGAGCCCAATATAAAGCGAGGTAGAAATGCGATCCGCGGTTATCGATCTGACCGACTTTACGAGCCGGTGATTTATCGTTTTCAAGGAATTTTTCGTTCGCCTGATCCAAGGTTTCAGAAAGTACCAACGCTTTTGCATTGTCCTGAGTCTGACCCAAATGCTCCAATGAAACGCCAAGGGCAAGGAATTCGCCGAGTGAATCCCAACGCAAATAGCCTTCGTCAATAAATTGTTCTACGTGTTTCGGGGCAGATCCGCCGGCACCGGTTTCAAACAATCCGCCGCCGTTCATCAATGGAACTATCGAAAGCATTTTGGCAGAGGTGCCAAGTTCAAGAATTGGGAACAAGTCGGTCAGGTAATCGCGAAGCACGTTTCCGGTTACAGAAATCGTGTCTTCTCCTTTGCGGATCCTTTCCAGGGAGAATTTTGTCGCGGCAACCGGATCCAGGATTTGGATATTGAGTCCGTTCGTGTCGAAATCCTTGAGGTATTCGTTTACTTTTTTGATGATTTCGCGGTCGTGTGCGCGGTTTTCATCAAGCCAGAAAACAGCAGGTGTATCAGACAATCTCGCGCGGTTCACGGCCAGTTTCACCCAGTCTTTGATTGGCGCATCTTTGGTTTGGCACATTCTGAAGATGTCGCCTTTTTCGACCGACTGTTCAAAGAAAGTTTCCCCTTTTGAATTGGTCACTTTTATGGTTCCGTCGGCTTCGGCCTGGAAGGTTTTATCGTGGGATCCGTATTCTTCTGCTTTTTGCGCCATCAACCCGACGTTCGGAACAGAACCCATAGTTTTCGGGTCGAAAGCACCGAATTTTTTGCAATCATCAATCGTCGCCACATAAACCCCGGCGTACGAACGGTCTGGAATCACGGCAAGCGTATCCTGTTGTTTGTTGTCTTTGTTCCACATTTGGCCAGATGTACGGATCATGGCCGGCATGGAAGCATCTACGATAACGTCCGATGGAACGTGAAGGTTTGTGATGCCTTTGTCTGAATTCACCATGGCCACAGCTGGCCCGTTGGCAAAAGCAGCATTTAAGGCAGCCTCGATTTCAGCCTGTTCCGGTTGTCCTGCGATTTTGGCGTAAACGTCACCGAGACCGTTTTTGGTGTCGACTCCGAGACGTGAAAAAACTTCAGCGTATTTCGCGAACACATCTGCAAAGAAAACGTCCACGATTGCTCCGAAAATGATTGGGTCGGAAACCTTCATCATGGTCGCTTTGAGGTGAACCGAAAACAAAACACCACTGGCTTTCGCTTCTTCGATTGCTTTTGAAACGAAGGTTTTGAGTTTGCTCAGGCTTAGTACAGATGAATCAATGATTTCACCCGGAAGCAACTTTGATGCGGCTTTAAGTTCTTTCTGGGATCCGTCTTTTGCGACGAATGTAATGGTAAAAGTATCCGCATCTTTGACGGTAACTGATTTTTCGCTTCCGTAAAAGTCACCGTCGGTCATTGAGGCCACGGCTGTTTTGGAATCTGACGACCAGGCACCCATCGAATGCGGATGGCTTTTAGCGTAGTTCTTAACGGCTTTTGGCGCACGTCGGTCTGAATTTCCTTCGCGAAGCACCGGGTTTACAGCAGATCCAAGGACTTTTGCGTATTTGGCTTTGATGGATTTTTCTTCATCGGTCTTGGCATCTTCAGGATAATTCGGGACGGCATAACCTTGTTTTTGAAGTTCTGCGATGGCTTCTTTCAATTGTGGGACTGAAGCGGAAATATTTGGCAGTTTGATGATGTTGGCTTCGGGCGTAGTTGCTAATTTCCCGAGTTCCGACAGGTCGTCGTTGATTTTCTGGTCGTCTTTCAGATATTCCCCAAAGTTGGCTATGATACGGCCTGCGAGTGAAATATCGCGGGTTTCGACAGCTATTCCGGCCGGTGCCGTAAACGCTTGAACAATAGGAAGGAAAGAGTGGGTGGCGAGCATAGGAGCTTCATCCGTAATGGTGTAAAGGATTTTTGCAGTATGTGACATGATGGTGTTATTGTGGTTTGTTTGTACGTCTTGCCGGTGTGCAGTCGGCAAGGCACGGCTACAAATATAGGGAAAGGGTGAGGTTTTGGGGTTAGGTTTTTAATGCGAAATCGATGTATTTTTTGATTTTTGAGTTCTTGGATAAGTAAATTGGGAAATTCGTAAAATCAAGAAGATTTATTATTGATTTGATAGGGAAGTGAGTCAGAGAATTGAAATGATCAGTTTTAAGAATTATTCTGCTTTGCTCCGAACAGTTCGGTTGACGCCTTGAATGAGGTAGGATTTATGTAGTTTGGGTATTATTGTAAACGTACCTTGTTAGGGTGGAAGGGCAAGCCCGCGGATTTGGATCCCACACTTTTTACAGCAGATTCCGCGCGTCCGCCAGGGATTGAGCGGTTAGCTTGCAGAAGTACGGCGGTTGGCTTTGTCCAAGGGAAGCGGCGACTACCGGAAGCCGTTTGCCTTGGTGCAAAATCACCGTTGGACAAGGCAACTAGAAGTGATAGCCCGGTGCTTGCAGGCGGCCAGAAAAAAAACTTGGAAAATAAAAAAGCCCCGGAAATTCCGAGGCTCTGTATGCATAGGACAAAAAATTATGCTCTCTGTCTTTTCTCTTCTTTGATTTTCGCTTTCTTACCGGTAAGTTCGCGGAAGTAGAAGATTCTGGCACGACGCACGTGACCTTTCTTATTGATTTCGACTTTCTGCAATGCAGGAAGGTTTACCGGAAAAATACGCTCAACGCCAACAGCGCCGGACATTTTACGGATAGTGAAGGTTTCTGTGTTACCTGAACCTCTGCGTTGAATTACGACACCTTTGAAAAACTGTGTACGTGTCTTTTCGCCTTCTTTGATTTCGTAGTAAACCGTGATGGTATCTCCGGCCCCGAAATCAGGAAATTCTTTTTTAGCTACAAATTCGTCCTGAACGAATTTCATTAAATCTGCCATGACTTAATATTTAAAAGTTTGAAAATCAACGCAACATGCACGGATATCGTCAGAGGTTGGGTCAATGTGGGCGCAAATGTAGTTAATAATTAATAATTAATGATTAATAATTTGAGGAAATTGAAATGTTCTTTGAAAATGGGTTCTGGCGTACTGGTTTCAAATTCATTTCGTTGGGAAAAGGAGGTAACCTAAGTGATAGATAAACTATTTATTTTAACACCCGAGGCTTTAGCCGAACTGAGCGAAGCTAAAATGTACATAAAAAATGTAATGAGGGCAATTCAGGATTTTGTAGGGAACACCATTGGCCCCTCCCCAGGCCAAAGATATGTTCTGACGAAATACTACCGATACATAAAAAATGTATCAATTGTTAAAATTCTATTATTGTTAATAGCAGCACATTGCTATGCCAGTTCGCAGGAGCTCGGATCCCGCTGCCCGCTCATAGCTTCCTCAAAATCGCCCGGTTTTACAACCCGCGCCAAGAGCTTTTGCTTCGCACTGTTCGGCCTTGCCTCGGGTCGTGGGTCGCTTTGGCGCGGGAGCAAAACCAGTGCGCTTTTATCAAAAGGCTAACCGCTTGCATCGGGGCTAAGCAATCAGCAAATCCAGAAGCTTTACGTTTTTTATTTCTTTACGAACGAAACAAAACCATCATAATAGTCCTTTATGGTCTTTTCCCGTATGCTGTTCCATTCATTTTTTGGGTGGCTCAATACGGGAGCCTGTGTTTCTTTTTCCGCTCCTTCCATGCCAGACATCATAGCGCCCATGCCATAGAGGTTGATCCAGCGCCGGTCATAATTCTCCGGATTTTTCATAACAAAATCAACCACCCGATTTACGGTTGTTTCCAGTTTTGCCTTGTCTTTAAAAGCATATTCATTTATCGTCGGGCCAAAAGTCTGGTTCAATACACCAACAGCTTGTTTCGCCGATTCTTCCGCACAAATGTTAGCGTCTATGCGTGCCCGCAACTGTGCGACATAGAACCAGAAGGTCGCATCGTCTTTTTTATCCGCAGAAAACAAATAATCTGATAAGGCATATAAAACCCCTGGATTATAATCGTTCGGTTTTTCAAGGATTTGCTTGGCGGCTTTTTCTTTTTGTACGGCATCATCACCAAGAAGTGCTGTTCCGGCCGCATTGTCTTTTTCCACATTGATTTCGGCATATACACCTTTTGGTGTAACCTGTATATCCTGGGCGCTACAAAGCAGGCACCAAAAAATAGAAAATAAAAAGCTGATTTGTTTTTTCATTAGTTCGGATTTTTGGCCAAGATACGAACCAACAATGCTACAATTTTAATCTAAGGCTCTTTTCGATTTATTGAAAAACCAAAAAATAATCGGGAACACCAGCAAAGTCAAAACGGTCGCCGTAATCAATCCGCCGATAATCACGATTGCCAATGGTTTCTGGGATTCAGAACCGATTCCGGTAGAAATCGCGGCCGGCAACAATCCAATCGATGCCATAAGTGCCGTCATGACCACAGGCCGCGTCCGGACTTTCACGGCTTCCATAATGGCAGCATCAAGCGTCATTTTCTCCTTCAGGTTCTTATGGAATTCAGAAATCAGTATGACTCCATTCTGAATACAGATTCCAAGCAATGCAATAAACCCGACGCCTGCCGAAATCCCAAAGTTCATTCCCGTTACATGCAAAGCAATGATTCCGCCAATGATCGCAAAAGGTACATTCGCCAAAACCAACAACGAATCCTTGATGTTTCCGAACAAGATAAATAGCAACACAAAAATTCCAATCAGGCTCACCGGCACTACCTGGCCCAATCTGCCCGTGGCCCGAACCTGGTTTTCGAATTCGCCCGTCCAGCCAATGCTGTAACCCGTCGGGATTTCGACTTTTGAGACCTTCTTTTGCGCCTCGGCGATCGTGCTTCCCAAATCGCGTCCGCGCACGGAAAATTTCACTCCAATGAAACGTTTGGTGTTGTCCCTATATATAAAAGCCGGGCCTGTAATTTTCCGGATTTCTGCGATTTCCTTGATTGGGATTTTGGCGCCTTCAAGTGTCGGAACCTGAAGTTTGCCCATATCCATTTCATCCTTTCGGTATTCGCCCGCATAACGCACACGCACATCGAATTTGCGTTCGCCTTCGTATTTCTGGGTCGCCGTTTTTCCGCCAAAAGCCATTTCGAGAACCGCTTGTGCATCAGATAATGTCACACCATAAGCCGCCATTTTTTCCCGGTCGAGAATCACGCTGACTTCCGGCTGGCCAATGTTCCGGATGATCCCAACGTCTTCGATTCCGTCTACGTCCTTGATTTGTGCGATGACTTTATTGGCCATTTCGTCGAGTTTGTCCAGATCGTCGCCATAGATTTTTACGGCGTTTGCGGCTTTAATTCCAGCAGCTGCTTCGGCTACGTTATCTATTATCGGTTGGGAATAATTATAGGTGATGCCTTGATAATGTTTGAGTTTATCATTCATTTCCGAGATGATATCATCTACCGATTTCCCGTTGAGCTCGCTTACCGGTTTCAAATCGACCTGGAATTGCACGAAGTTGAATCCGTTCGGGTCGGTTCCGTCGTTCGAGCGTCCTTCCTGGGAAAGAACTTTTACTACTTCCGGAAATTTCATCAGTTCCTTTCGCAGTTCATTGGAAATTTTGGCACTTTCAGGCTGGGAATAACTCATGGGCAATTCGGCCGTGACCCAAAGCGCGCCTTCGTTGAGCTGTGGCAGGAATTCGGTTCCGAGGAATTTGCCCGATGCAAACGTCAGCACCATAAATGTCAGCGAAATCCCGAGGCTGAGTTTTTTGTTCCGATAGGTCGAGGCAAAACCTTTTTCCACGATGCGGTTCCAAAAATTCACGAATCGGTTGTTTTTCTCCTTTACATTTTTGTTCAGGAGCAAATGCGCCAGCACCGGAACCAGTGTCAATGTGAAAATCAAAGCGCCGAGCAACGCAAAACCAAGTGTGTAGGCGAGAGGCGAAAACATTTTTCCTTCGACTTTCTGGAAGGCGAAAATGGGCAGCAACGCCGTGATGATGATTAATTTCGAAAAGAAAATCGCTTTCCCCATCTCGGCTCCTGTCTTCTTGATGATACTCGCCTTAGCCAGTTTGTTGAATTTGTCCATGCCTTTTTTGTGGGCCACATGATCGAGTGTGACGAAAATTCCTTCGACCATGACCACGGCTCCGTCGATGATGATCCCGAAATCGACTGCTCCGAGAGATAGTAAATTCGCGCCCATGCCTTTCATCCGCAGGCAGAAAAAAGCGAACAGCAGCGATAATGGAATCACGATGGCCACAGTTAAAGTCGTGCGCCAATCTGCCATGAATAAAAAAACGATAACCGTGACCAGCAAAATACCTTCGAGCAAATTATGCATTACGGTTTCGGTCGTGAACGTCATCAGATTGTCTCTGTCATAGAACGTCTCCATTTTTACGTCCGATGGCAATACGCGTTCATTGATTTCAGCAATCTTTTCCTTGACGCGTCCCAGAACTTCCTGCGGATTTTCGCCCTTTCGCATAATGATGATACCTTCCACGACATCATCGCGGTCGTTCAATCCGGCTTGGCCCACGCGTGGATACGAACTGTCGGTCACATCGGCCAGATTCTTGACCAGAACCGGATTTCCGCCCGCTTCCTTCACGATGATATTGGCAATGTCTATTCTCGATTGCAACAACCCGACACCACGGACCACATAAGCCTGTCCGTTTTTCTCGATGACATCGCCACCCACATTGAGGTTCGATTTGTTCACGGCTTCGAAGACTTCCAAAGGCGTAATATCGTACTTGGCCAATCGGTTCGGATCAACCGAAATCTCGTAGGTCTTTTCCTGTCCGCCGAAAGAGGCAATATCGGCCACTCCCGGAACAGCCCGCAATTGCCTGTCGATGATCCAATTCTGGAGCGTCAGTAAATCACGCACATCACGGTTTTTGCCTTTGAGCACGTATCGGAACACTTCTCCGGTCGGACCGTACGGTGGTTGGACTTCAGGCTCGACATCGTCCGGCAAGGAAACCGTCGCCAATTGATTGTTGACCTGTTGTCTGGCGAAAAAATCTTCCACATCATCGTCGAAAATGATTTTGATGACAGATAATCCGAACATCGAAATACTTCGGACGCTTGTCTTTTTCTGAACGCCGTTCATCGCGATTTCTACAGGCGAAGTCACGAAACGCTCGATTTCTTCGGCGCTTCTGCCTTTCCATTGGGTGACGATTACGATTTGGGTATTGGTTACATCGGGGAACGCTTCGATGGGCATTTCCCGGAATGACAGATAGCCACTGACGGCCACGATGCCAACCCAAAAGAACGTAAAGGCCTTGTTTTTAAGCGAAAAGGCAATGATGTTTTTGATGAATTTGTTCATGGATCAATCGTTTAGGGCATCGTAGACCAATAGTTGGTTGGTCGTCATTACTTTTTCGTTTTCGGTCAGGCCTGATGAGATGTAGGTGATTTTTCCCACTTGTCGGAAGACTTCTACCTGACGTGTCTCGATGTTGTTGCGGTCTTTGAAAACCATGACGAAATGGTGGCTTTTGTCGAAAATCACGGCATCGGACGGAACGGCGATCATCTTATTCCCCTTTTCCTCATAAGACAACTTGATGCCGGCGCGCATTTCCGGCTTGAGTTCGAAACCTGGATTCTGCAGTCTGATCACGACTTTCATAGCCTTGGTTTCCGGATCGATGATGTTGAAGATCTTATCCACTTTACCATCGTAGATTTTATCCGGATAACTGAGCGTGGTGATTTGTGCCGATTCGCCTTCACGCACCCGATTGATATCGCCTTCGTTGACGTGAGCGATGGCCCATACTTCGTTGATTTCGGCTATATCAAAAATGTTGTCGGTCCGGTCGCCGCGCAAAAGCATATTTTCATTGATTTTCTTTTCGGTGATGAATCCGTTCAAAGGCGACCGTACTTCGTAGATCGAACCTGACTTGATGTGATAGATGTTGTAATTTTCCTCCACGCGCTGCAATTGTGACTTTGCTTTTTCGTATTCGCTTTTGGCCTGGACCACATCGCGTTCTGAATTGAGTTTGCCTTCGAACAGTTCCTGGGCGACTTTGTAGTTGTTCCGCGTCACGATCACATCGTTTTTGGCATCTTCAAGCTGTTGCTCGAAACTGGCCACATCGGTACTTTTTATCGTAGCGAGCAACTGGTTTTTTTTGACGTAATCGCCTAATTCCACATACACTTTGGTCACGCTTCCGCCAACGACGGGATAGACTTCGATGGTTTTGTTGTTGTCCGAAGTGATTTTTCCGTAGAACGTATCTTCATTTTTGAGTGGGAGTAATTTCGCTTCGACGGTTTTCGTCGTCCCGAGCATTTTATCGCTGAGCACAAACGTCTGGCTGAGCTGGGTATCCTGTTTTTTATGGCAGGCAGAAAAAACCACGCCGATAGTCAGTAATAAGAATATTCGTTTCATATTAAAAGATGCTGGTATTTGTCAAATGATTCAGTGTTTCGCCCGAAAGGATAAGTTGCTTGTAGCGTTCGTTAATGTGCAGCATGCTGGAATTATAGCTTTCCATGAAATCTGTGAATTCGTTCAGTGAGATGTTGCGCTTGCTGAAGTTTGAAAAAACACCCTGATTGACTTGTTCAAGATTTTCGTAAACAGTTGGTTTTATGCCTGATGCCTCTCTTCTGTTTTCTTCCCACCAATCAAAAGCGCGCTGCATTTCAGACTTGAGCTCAAGTAATCTGAGTTCCGATTGGGTTTTGGATTGGTCCAGTTCAGCCTGGGCGATTTTGATGTTTCCCTTGTTTTTGTTCCAAAGCGGAAGCGGAATGGACAATCGCATGTTGACTTCATCGCGGAAAGCACCCGAAGCCTGGTCATAGCCGACTCCGAGATTCACATCTGGAACGGCCAATGATTTCTGGAATTTCACAGCCGTTTCATGTGCTTCGATGTCTTTCAGGGCGATGCGGAACTCCGGATTTTTTTCTTTGCCCTTTTCCACCAATATATCAACGTTGAGTAGCTGCATCTGGAATTGTTCCAATAAAAGTTTCTCATTTACGACAGGTATAATCGGATTTTCAATACCGGTCAAAAGTGCCAGGTCTTTGCGTTCCTCAACAATCTGTTCGAGGATTTCGAAGCGTTGATTTTTGAGATCGAGCAGAAGCGATTGCAAACGCACGACTTCCTTGAGCGCGATGTTACCTTTGGCAGCCTGTTCTTCATAAGCCGTCAGCAAATTTTCAATACGAGAAATCTGGCTTTCGAGAACCGTGTTTTTTTTAGTGTCAAAATAGAGCGAATAGAAACTTCTCCTCAACTGGAATTTGAGGTTGAAAAGCAATTCTTCGAGTTGGAGCGAGGCGATTTCAGCCTGCTGACATGACCGCTTGATCTCGTTGCGCTTTTTTCCACCCAAATAGATCAATTGATCTATGGCGACGGTTTTCTGATGCTTTATGTCAAAATAGATGTCGCTTTCCGGATTGTAGGCATTCCAGTCGGCAGAAAGTATCGGATGTTCCCAAATCCGGGCCTGAACGACAGCCGCTTGTGCCGCCGTTACATTGTATTGTTCAGAAAGTAATTCCAGGTTGTTTTGCTGGAGTGCCTTGTCGCAATCTTCCAGCGTCATCGTGACCTGGGAAAAAACCTGAAAACCGCTAAAGGCAATCAGGTAAAAGAGCAGTCGTTTGTTCATTGTCGCAAAAATTGATGCGGCAAAGATGTCGGCCCGACCTTAAACGCGGCTTTAGAACCACCTTAAAAATAGCTTAAATCGACTGCGGGAATTGAACAATGAATACGTGAAATGAGGTTTCGGATTGATAGGAAATTGAAGCGCCATGATAATCGAGAATGCGTTTCACGATACGCAATCCGAGGCCTGAACCCTGAATGACACCGGAATTTACCCCACGCATGAAAGGTTCAAAAATCTTTTGCTGCTCATCCTGCGGAATGGTTTTTCCGGAGTTTTCGATGAGAAGTTGCAGACCGTCCGGATTCGGGGAAATTCTGACGTTCACATTTTTATCGTCCGAATATAAATACGCGTTCCGAAGCAGGTTCACGAACACGATTTCAAGTAATGATTTTGTCCCTGAAATTTCCAGATTGGTATCGTCACCCGAAATCTCAAAGTTCATGTGGAAGTCCGGATGCGTCTTTTTGACCTTGTCGAAAGCCGTGAAAATGACTTCGTCCACTCGTTCCGGAGTCAGCAGTTTTTTGGCCTGCTCGTTCATCCGCGCCAGCAAAAGCAACGATTGGATCAAATCGCCGACCTGTTCCAGATCTGTCCGCATGCTTTTTAAGTAATCGACAGTTTCAGCCGAATGTCCGCCTTGGCGCAATACACTTTCCAACTGAAGAGACAATCTGGAAACCGGCGTGCGCAGTTCATGTGACGCATTGGCCGTGAATTCTTTCTGGGCGTTGAACGAGGTATCGATCCGGATCATCATTTCGTTGAAAGCCTTTGTCAGGATCGTAATTTCGTCGCTTTCTTTTCCAACCGGCAACGGATTATTGAGTTTGAGCGCGGTGATATCAGTAATCTTATTTTGGAAATCGTCCAATGGTTTAAGCTGTTTCCGGATGAAAGTGTACGTGGAAAACCACACCAAAGCCGTTCCGAGTAAAAATGAAAGCACCAGAATCTTCATCAGGAAATCAAGCTGTTGGTGTCCGTATTTGTCTTCGGCGGCGACGAGCACATAATAATCGTTGGTTCCCTTGAAATCGTAGAAAACACCCACCATGTCTTTTTCGGCTATGGAACGGTAAATGTTTTTTTTACTTTGCTTGAGTTGCTTCAGGTCGTTGATGCTCCATTGGATCGTCGCATCGTCTATGCTGCTGTAAATCAGTTCGTGTTTTTGTCGAACACCAACGTTTTTTCATTATAGAGTTTGTTGATGGTATTCTGGTCGATGAGCCTCAGTAGTTGCCTGTCGATCTGACGGATTTCAAACAACAACCGAATTGTTGTCTGGGCTTTGTCTTCGAGCCGATTGCGGAATTCATCTTTTCGGAAGGAAGAAAACGAAATATAGATCAACAACGCGAGCAAACCGTACAGAACTGAAAATGCTATGCTGATGTTTATCGCAACCTTTCGTTTCAGTGTCATTCTTCTTTCAGATAATATCCGAAACCAAGCCTTGTATGAATAAGTTTCGTACTGAAATCCCGATCGATTTTCTTGCGGATGTAATTGATGTAGACTTCAATGGTATTCAGGTTCGTATCGAATTGATTGTCCCAGAGTTGTTCCGATATAGCTGCTTTGGATAGCACGCGGCCTTTAGATTTTGCAAGCAGCAAAAGCAACTGATATTCCTTCTGGGTTAGCGTGATTTCCTGTCCGTCTCTTTTGACCGTGGCAGATGTAGTGTTGATTTCAAGATCTGAAACCGAGATGATTTCGTCTTGTTGCTGTGGGATGCTGCTGCGCCGGAGCAACGATTGGATCCGCATGAACAATTCGTCTATGTGGAACGGTTTGACCAGATAATCATCGGCGCCTTTATCAAAGGCATCGCGTTTGTCCTGCACGTCTCCGTAGGCTGTGAGCATCAGGATTGGCGTACTTTTATCGGTTTCCCGAATTTGGGAACACACATCCAGACCGTTCATTTTCGGGACGTTTATATCCAAAAGGAAAAGATTGTATTGCTGCTGACGAAGCTGTCTGAAGAACACTTCCCCATCAAAAACCGCATCGCATTCAAAGTTGCGGCTTATCAGGAAATTCTGAACTACTTTTGAAAGAATGGCATCGTCTTCTAAAAGCAATATTCGGGTCATTATTTATTGCTTAGGCTTAAAATAAGCGGCTGCCTCAGGCCCTTTTATGATGACAAAGAGAATCACCGATGCGAAAATGGCAATCACAAACAGAATGAACATCGCCACGAACATTAAAAGGACGCGAATGATTATCGACACTAAACTTTTCTCATAATAAAACTGTTTATAGAACCAGACCATGATTGGTAAAACAACCGTGGAACTTAACATGCTTACTGTCATAAAAGTCTGTACCTCGTGTCTTGTCAGATACATGACCGGATAGATCACAAGCAATGAGAACAAGGTGTAGAAACAGAGTCCATAGGTGTTCATGATGATGTGCTCGTAATAATTCTGGCCCCATTTTCGAAACGCAATGGCGGAAAACGCAGAAACGAGTGGAATGAATGCCAACATCATCGCGGAATTATAACTGGACAAAAATGTAATGACATCATGGGACACGTTGTCATTTATTTTCATGGCGGCATACACCTCTTTCATGATGTTCTGCAACCCCAGGATTTTATAGGATACGAATGTGGTAATACCGACCAATGTAAAAGCCATGAGGATGGGTTTATAATGGTTCACCCGATTCCCGTCTATGAATTCCCGTGCCGTCTTTCCCGGATTGAGCAGGATTTTCTTCACCGAATAAAAGAATCCTTTATTGGTGTGTATGACCGAATATTGCAGCTCATCGATCAGATACTTCCGGTCGATGCGTTTGAATTTCTTCTGGCCGCAGTTCGGACAAAAATTCGCTACGATGGTTTCTTCACAATTCAGGCACTGGCTCATTTCGATTTGGATTAGGAGTTGTTTTTTCTTGATTTGAGCTCGGTTTCAACCTGGCTCATTCGTATCAGTATGGGCATTAAGGTTAAAAACATAGCCGGTATGATGGCCGCCAGGCCGAATTTTCCGCTTTTGGCCATCAGGAAAAGTAAAATGACGGCTGCCGAAACCATCACAATCCCCAATCCGATTGCAACGCCTTTGATTTTACTCTTTTCTTTTTCAAGTTCTTCTACAGATAATCCGGATAGTTTGTTCTTTGTGTTTTCCTCTTTCATGATGACTAATGTTCGTTTTGTAAATATTCACAAATTTTGAGGCAGAACCAAACTTTGAAGTTTAATTTTCCAGTAAATCCGGCCTTCTGTTTTTGGTGTGTTCATAGGCCATATCCTCGCGCCATTTTTCAATGTTGGCCGCATGTCCGCTCATGAGCACATCCGGCACTTTCCAGCCTTTGTATTCGCTTGGGCGTGTGTACACAGGCGGTGCGAGTAAATTGTCCTGGAAACTGTCGGTCAATGCTGAGGTTTCGTCTGATAAAACACCCGGAATCAATCGGATCAGCGCATCAGACAACACCAAAGCGCCCAATTCACCTCCGCTCAAAACATAATCGCCAATAGAGATTTCCATGGTAATGAAATGATCGCGCACGCGTTGGTCGACACCTTTGTAATGTCCGCACAAAATGATGATGTTTTCAAACGACGACATCCGGTTGGCCATTTGCTGGTTCAGGGTTTCCCCGTCCGGCGTCATGTAGATGATTTCGTCGTAGCCACGCTCCGATTTGAGCTTGGTGATGCAATCGTCAATCGGCTGTATCGTCATGACCATGCCTGCGCCCCCGCCAAACTGGTAATCGTCCACACTTTTTTGTTTGTTGAGCGTGTAATCGCGAAGGTTGTGGAAATGTACTTCTACGAGGCCTTTATCAATCGCGCGTTTCATGATGGAACCTTCGAACGGGCTGCGCAATAAATCCGGAAGTACGGTGATGATATCGATTCTCATGGTTGTCGGTTGTGGGAAAATCAGAGCAGCAAATGTACGTTCGTCACTAAACAATACCAATATCAATACACAATAAATTTCTATATTGCCGCATGAAGCTACTTTTACGCAATCTTTCCGTTTTGGCCTTTTTGTTTTTGATTGTTTCCTGTTCAAAGGATGACCATGACGAATATATCGAGCCGGAAGTCATAGATCCGGTGACTGTCGACCTCTCGCTGGTGCCTTATCCGAAACTATCCGATTATCATTTTTTTGATGGCGAAATGAATCTGCTGCACCCAAGCGTACGATTGATTCCATACCAACCGTCGAGCCAATTATTTACAGATTACGCTTCAAAAGCACGTTTTCTGTGGATACCGGAAGGTACATCGGCCCAATATGTCTCCGATTCGGAACCTTTTGAAATGCCGGTCGGTTCCGTCCTGATTAAAAATTTCTTTTATTCAGATACACCAAATGGCCGTCAGCTTGTTGAGACCCGATTAATGATACGCAAAGCCGACGGCTGGATTTTCGCCAATTACATCTGGAACGACGAGCAGACCGAAGCCTTTTACAGCACAAGCGACGAAATCAAAACCATCACGTTCACCCAGAATTCCACTACACGCACCATAGATTACCGCATTCCGTCACAAAACGACTGCGCCACGTGCCACAACCAGAACGAAGTGGCGCGCCCTCTGGGGTTCAAGCCTCAGAACCTCAATAATTTCATCGGATATTATCCGGATGACTTCGATAGCAATCAATTGGAATATCTTAGTGGACATGGAATCGCAACGGGTATTCCTTCCAACGTTGTTTCTACAGTAGATTATTCAGATGCTTCGCAACCGCTCGACCTTCGTGTCCGTTCCTATTTCGACAGCAATTGTGCCCATTGCCACTCAGACGGCGGCACGGCTTCCTATACTGTATTGCGCTTTGGCTTCAACGTCACTTCCGATCCTTCACAAATGGGTGTCTGTGTCGGTGCCACGCTCGAACCGCCGGGCTTTGATCACGTAAAAATAGTCAATCCGCAAAACGCCTCAGGTTCTACGTTGCCGTTTATGATGAGCACTGATATTTCGTTTTACATGATGCCTCGTATCGGACGGACCATCGTGCATGAAGAAGCTGTCGAAATGGTAAATCAGTGGATCAGTTCGCTCCCGGAGTGTGAGTGAGTGGGTAGAAGGGTAGAAGCAAGAGGCAATTTTCCTGTCTAATCTTGCCTCTTGCTTCTGTCTCATTTCAACTCTTCGACAATCGCCCGAACCGCTTTTGGGTTGTATTGTCCTTCCTGGTCGCAGTTGATTGTGGCTTCCGGTTTTATATCGGCAACGAACAAATTGAAATCCTTGCAGTCGCGGAAAATATTGAATTCCTTTTTCGCGATATCCCAAACAATCCCTTTGGCAGAATTGACGACACTGGTAGGAACGCCTCCGTTGACGGCCAATGCCTTGACCCACAAATTGCCAAGATCGGTCTCCATGTAAAATAAATGTTCGCCTCCGAGTAAAACTTTGGTGAATGAATTCGGGAAGTCGCTGTCCTGCGATCGGTCTTTTTTGTTGCGGTTGTCCAGAATTGCATCTACTTGGAAATACAGGTTTTTCCTGTAAAATATCGCAAAGGTATTCTTTACTTTTTTATCCGATTCCACATAATAGAACATCACCTGTTGTTCGTCCGGAGCGAATTCCTTTTCAAAACCGGTTAGTGTAAATGGTAAAACAGCTTCAGTCTTTGACGGTTTATGATTGAGGAAATCTTCTTTGGTCATGTAAATTCCATCGGGATAACCGGAAATTATGGGTTCCGGCTTTTTGGTTTCGGTCGGTTTTTTCTCGGGTTTGGTTCCGTAGACTACGGTTCCTTCGGCATCTTCGATATACTTTATCGAATTGAGCAGGTATTGGAATTCCGATTTGGTTTCAAGATCAAAAAAAGTCACTTCCTGATCCTTGATCCTGAGGTTTGAAAATGAAAATTTCTGATTGGCGGTGTTCATCAATTTGCCTTTGCTGACAAAGTTTGGCTGAGCCGGGATTCCGATTGGGATAATAAATAGAAGTAGCAGCAAAAGTTTTTTTTTCATACCTAAATCTTCAAGAAATCACAAATTCAGGCAGCCGCAATTTATATATCGCTAAATTTGCCATTCATTTAAAACCGAAAGATATGCAAAACGGACTATACGCCAAATTCCATACTCCAAAAGGCGAAATCCTGATCAAACTGACACCTGAACTCACTCCCGGAACCGTAGGCAATTTTGTCGCGCTCGCCGAAGGGAACCTCGAAAATAAAGCAAAACCGCAAGGCAAGCCGTATTACGACGGACTCAAATTCCACCGCGTGATTCCGGATTTCATGATCCAGGGAGGCGACCCGAACGGAACGGGATCAGGCGGACCGGGTTATCAGTTCGATGATGAATTCCATCAGGATTTGCGTCATGACGCGCCAGGTGTTTTAAGTATGGCCAACGCAGGTCCGGGAAGCAATGGTTCCCAGTTTTTCATTACGCATGTGGCAACGCCGTGGCTTGATGACAAGCATACCGTGTTTGGAAAAGTGGTCGAAGGCCAGGATGTTGTCGATGCCATTGCGCAGGGTGACACTATGGATAAGGTAGAAATCATCCGTGTTGGTGAAGAGGCTGAAAAATGGAATGCCGTAGAAGCGTTCCGTGTATTCGAAGGTTCACGTGCACAGCGTGAAGCCGTAGAGAAAGCGGCATCTGAAGCAAAAATGGAAGCACTTGCCGCTGGTTTTGAAAAGACGGAAAGCGGTCTTCGTTATAAAATCATCCAGAAAGGGAACGGTAAAAAAGCCGAAAATAACCGAATCGTTTCCGTTCATTATTCAGGGTCGCTTGAAAACGGAAAAGTATTCGATTCCTCATACAATCGTAAAAAGCCAATCGAGTTTCCGCTCGGCCAAGGTAACGTAATCGAAGGTTGGGATGAAGGCATCGCTTTGTTGCAGGTTGGTGATAAAGCGCGTTTCGTTATCCCGCCGTACTTGGGTTATGGGGAACGCGGTGCCGGTGGTGTCATTCCTCCGAATGCGGTTCTGGTGTTCGATGTGGAGCTGATGGACGTCAAATAAGTTAACAGATAACAATTAACAGTTAACGGATAACAATTAACTGTTAATTTTGATGCAGTTTTTGATTTCAAAATCAGTATTCTATACATTCACCTGTGTCCAAATAAACGGTTGGTTTTCTCTGGATTGTCAACCGTTAACCATTACTTGTTAACTGTTAACTCACAAGCATCTTTCGGGATGCTTTTTTGTGTCTGTTGTTTTTGGAAATCCGTTATATTTGATTCAAATCCAAACCAATGAAGCGAATAGTATTTTCTATAGCAGTCGTTTGCCTGCTTTTTTCATGTGCCTCTAAAAACGTCGTATCGGCTACGTCACAACCCGCGGAACCGGAAACACCAAAGCCGGAAGTGGTTGAAGCTACAGTCCCGCCAACCGCAGCAGCCACCAATGCCATGACTGAAAGCATGTTCAAAGGCAAAGCCATCTTCGATGCGAAATGTGCCAATTGTCATGGATTATATCAACCCAAAGATTTTTCAAAAGAAGATTGGATTCCCATTCTTAAGCGTATGCAACATAAGGCCAAAATAGAAGATGCCGATATGGCTTTGGTCAATGATTATGTTTTGAACAGCATATAATATAATGGAAATCAGGCCGAATACAGAAAGGGCGCGAATTGCCATCATTATGGTCTGGATTGTACTTACAGTCCAGATGGCATCCTTGGTTTCGGCATATTTTCAATACAGGTTATTGATCAATTTGCAGGACAGCAACTATGTTTCGCCTGACGAACTCAGCATGAACGACCTGCGTGAAAGGCTGATTGCCGTTGTCTTTTTAATCCTTTATCTTGTTTCCGGCATCACGTTTATCCGGTGGTTCAGAAGGGCATATTTTAATCTTGGGCAACGCGTTACCGTATTGGAGTATTCCGATGGTTGGGCTGCGGGAAGTTGGTTTGTCCCGGTTTTGAACTTCTTCAGGCCTTTTCAAATGATGCGGGAAATGTATCAGGAAACCATCGATATCTTTTTAAATAACAAACAGCTCAAAGAAGTAAAACTTTCAACTGCTTTTTTAGGCTGGTGGTGGTTTTTCTGGATACTCAATACCATACTTTCCCAAGTCGCGAATCGTACTGCTTTATCGGCGAATACCGTAGAAGAATTCATTTTTTCAACCAAAGCAGATATGATTTCAGACATTTTTATGATTCCGTTATCGATTCTTGCAGTCAAAGTCATTTCAGATTATTCAGAAGCCGAAGAGTTACTGCTGCATTTGGATCAGGAAGACGCCCGACAGGAATTCATAACAGAAACCATAGCCATTTCCGATTCATCGGGACAACCATAGCCCGAATCCATATAAAAAGAAAAAGCGCCGGATTAGAGGCGCTTTTTTCATAGGATGAATTATTGTCAGATTGCTTCGGTAGTATCGCCAACCCGGAATCCGTCCGGAACCGCGGCATTCTTCTTGACTACGATGATGCCATCTTTGACCGTGTATAATTCGTGATCCGAATCCGCGAGATGCGAGCCTCCGTTTAAGTATACGTCGTTCCCGATGCGGCAATTCTTGTCTACTATGGTGTTGTTCAGATAACAGCGCTCCCCAATCCCAATATTGATGAGCCTGTGTTCGAGATTTTCGTAGATTTCCTTTAGGTTCTGATAGTGATCGCTACCCATGACATAGGAGTTATGGATTTCGGTGTCTTTCCCAATTCTCGTCCTGATCCCGATTACCGAACGGTCAATCGTACAGCCATGCAAAATACAGCCTTCGGCGATCATGCCTTTACGGATTTTCGATTCCCCGATTATCTTGGTCGGTGGCAGGATACGCGCCCTGGTGTAAATCCGGTTGGCGTTGTCGAATAGATTGAATTGCGGAATTTCGTCGGTGAGTTCGAGGTTAGCCTCAAAGAACGAATCGATATTACCGATGTCCGTCCAATAGCCTTCGTACTGGAAGCTTCTCATTTTGTGCTTCCCGACAGACTGTGGCATGATTTCCTTTCCAAAATCTGTAGTGGATTGATCCGACATCAGCTTTACGAGAAGGTCGCGATTGAACACATAAATTCCCATAGATGCCAGATAATGTTTGCCTTGTGCCTGCATTTCTTCGCTTACGGGCGATGTCCATTCGTGCAATACATCTGGCTTTGGTTTTTCGATGAAGGCCGTGACTACATCGTCGGCATCGGTTTTCATGATACCGAAGCCCGGTGCGTCCTTGGAATTCACCGGAAGTGTCGCAATCGAAATCTCGGCCCCGCTTTCCTCGTGTTTTTTGATCATTTCATTAAAATCCATCTGATACAACTGATCGCCCGAAAGAATCAGTGCATATTCGAATTCATGGTTGAGGAAATGGTTCATGCACTGTCGGACGGCATCGGCTGTTCCCTGGAACCAGCCCGCGTTTTCAGGCGTCTGTTCCGCGGCCAGGATATCGACAAAAGCCGTACTGAACGAACTGAAATGATACGTGTTCTTAATATGTTGGTTCAACGATGCCGAATTGAACTGCGTCAATACGAAAATGCGCTTGATGTCGCTGTTGATGCAATTCGAGATCGGAATATCGACCAAACGATATTTTCCCGCAATGGGAACCGCCGGTTTGGATCGGCTGTTTGTCAAAGGTGCCAGGCGCGAGCCTTGTCCGCCACCAAGTATGATGGCAAGCGATTTATTTCTCATGATATTAGGGTAGCTACTGATTGATAAAGTTCTGTGTATTGTCCGGCGACCGAATCCCACGAGTGGTCTATGGCCATGCCTTGTTTGCGGATTGCCTTGAGTTTGGCCGAGTCTTCGAATAACCCGATGGCTCGTTGCATGGAAGCGACAATGTCATCTGAAGACGTCTGTTGGTGGCAGATTCCGGGGCCGCCGTCGCCCATGTCTATTACGGTGTCTTTAAGGCCGCCTGTACGTCTCACTACCGGCACCGTTCCGTAACGCAAGGCATACATCTGGTTCAGGCCGCATGGCTCGACACGCGATGGCATCAGCAAAAAATCTGAGGCTGCATACACACGATGCGCGAGTTCCTCATTGTATCCGATATAGTAATTGTAATTGTTGCGGTAGAAATGACCAATGGCACGCAGGCGTTCTTCGGTCTCGGGGTCGCCCGATCCAAGGATCAGGATGCTGCATTTTCCTGTATCGCCGGAAAGTGCGCGACGGATGACTTCCGGGAATAATTCAGCGCCTTTTTCATAGACAAGCCGGCCGATGAAAGAGAACAAAGGAAGGTTTTCATCCAGATTGAATTCGGCGCACAGCTCTTGTTTGTTTTTTAGCTTTCCGGCTTCCGAAGTTTTTATGTCGTAGTTGTTTTTGATCAGGTTGTCGGTCTTCGGATTCCAGAATTCGGCATCGATGCCATTGAGGATTCCGACAGATTTCACGCGCTCGTACCGCAACAGGTTTTCGAGCCCGTTTGCCTTTTGTGACATCTCGTCAAGATAACTCGGGGAAACCGTCGTGACTTTCCACACACATTTTATAGCCGATGCAAGCGGATTGATCAGGCCGTTCCATTCGAGATAGCCGCCGTTCACCGCATTGAAATCCGGCAGGTAGTGCATTTTGTCGAACCCGAACCAGCCTTGGTATTGGGCATTGTGGATCGTAAGGACTGTAGGAATGCGGTTGAAATGCTGGAAATCGAAACAATGCTGCATCATAAACGGAACCAGCCCGGTGTGGTGGTCGTGGCAATGCACAACATCCGGTCGCGCCCCGGTTTTGGTCAGCCAGTCGAGGAAAGCAATCTGGAACGTGGTGAACCGTTCGGTATCGTCCTCATAACCATAAATCCCGGATCTGTCGAACAATTGCGGAATCCGGATCAGGTATAATTCAAAGCCCAGTGAATTGGCACTTTCACGTTCCACGGAATAATGAAAATGGAACGGCCCGAGACGTACTTCACCTTCAAATTCCTTTACAAAATCAGACGTAAGGTTGAACTTGGTATCGTATCCCGGAATCACCACTTTGGCATCTTGTCCGGCGCGGTTGAGGTATTTTGGAAGTGCGCCGACAACATCGGCAAGCCCACCCACTTTGGCTGCGGGAAAGCATTCGGCACTTATATGGTAAATGGTCATTTTTTTGTTTTGGTTGACACTTCCAATTTACAACATTTATGAATGTCAGACTAACAAAATCAGCAGTACCGCAAAAAGAATTACCATTTAATAATAATTTGTCAAAAATGACCGGTTTATCTGTTATTTATCGGCAGAAACGCGCCAGATAGTCTTTGCCGCATCATCTGTCACCAATAAATCACCATTAGGCAAAACTTTTACATCCGTCGGCCTGCCATGGACTTTGCTTTTTGATGCATCGGCAACAAAGCCAGTAAGGAAATCTTCAGGTTTACCAGCTGGTTTGCCGTTTTTGAACGGTATGAAAAGCACTTTGTAACCGGATAAATCCGCCCGATTCCACGAACCGTGCTGGCCCACGAACAATCCGTTTTTATACTTTTCTGGAAATGCGTCAGCCTTGTAAAATGCAATTCCCAATGATGCCGTGTGCGACCCGACAGCGACATCCGGAACAATGGCTTTAGCAACCAAATCCGGACGTTCACCTTTTCTTCTTGGATCTTCGTGCTGGCCGTAATAGGAGTAAGGCCATCCGTAGAATCCGCCGTCCTGAACGCTTGTCACATAATCCGGAACGAGGTCGTCGCCCAGTTCGTCGCGTTCGTTCACGGCCGTCCAGAGCATATTGGTTTCGGGCGCCCAATCCATTCCGTTCGGGTTTCTGAGGCCGCTTGCAAAAATGCGTTTTCCGGTTCCGTCGGGGTTTATTTCGAGGATGTTGGCACGTTCGAATTCAGATTTGATACCTTCCGGTCTTTCGGCCACATTGCTTTCAGATCCGACCGTGATGTAGATTTTGCTGCCGTCCGGTTTGGAAATGATGTTGCGCGTCCAGTGATTGTTGTATCCGCCTGAAGGTAAATCTAACAGTTTTTCCGGCTTCGATTTGTTTTCGGTTTCTGTCGGATTGTATGGGAAACGCAATAATTCGTCTGTATTGGCGACATAGAAATAGTTATTCAAGATAAGCATTCCGAACGGTTGGTTCAGGCCGGACAGATACCATGACTTGGTTTCATAAACACCATCTTTGTCTTTGTCGCGGAATAGGGTGATGCGGTTCGCGCTTCCGAAATTCTGTGCTTTTGACTTGAAGAATTCATCTTTTTCGTCTGAGCGTTTTTGTTTTGGGATTCTTGTACCTGATTCGGCTACAAAGATGTCTCCGTTTGGGGCGACATAAATCCAGCGCGGGTTTTCAAGGCCGTCGGCGAATTTGGTTACGGTGAAACCTTTTGGTGCGATTGGTTTTTCATCTGCTTTCCAGCCGATGACACTGCTGAAATTCTTGACCGATTTTGTGGCATAAGGTTCAGGAAGCTTTACATCGCTTTGGGCTATTGCGACGCTTGAAAGAAGGAAGATGGAAAAATAGATTTTATGGGTTTTCATAGGAATGATTGTTTTGACACTAAGACACGAAGTCACAAAGTTTTTTTTAATTTTTTTTCTGGTTGTTTGAGGCGCGAAGTCGCTTCGCTCTTTGCTGGATGGATTGTAATAAGCTGGATTATTTTCTTTTCTTTTTTCACGGAGTGACGAAGATAGTCAAATGGTTTTCGATAGGTGTAACAAAAGCCTGTTACGCAGTGTTATATCACCCTTTGGGGGTTGGGGGGCTTACCATTCAAGCGTTACCAAAGCTACGGCTTGCCGCTGTAATTTTAAAGGAACGATTGCTTTTCCGGCTTTTATTTTAATTGATGATGTGCTGATACATTTGAGTTGTCCGGCAGCTTCCAACGTCTTGATTTGTTCCGGTGTCGGGTTTTGGGGTGAACCCATTTTCTTCCAGACTTCGTAGGAATTGCTGTTGTCTTTATCGATGAGATAGATGTTTACAGATGCTTTGTCCGATGGAATATTATCGATGGAAACCGCGACATCTTCCGTTTCACCTGGTTTATCGACATCATGATAATTCCAGACCATGACCGCTGCCGATCTTGCATCGGAACTAGCTAAACCGCCAATGTCGGATTGTGTCGTGCGGACACTCGATTTAAGGATATCTGTCAGTGGCAACATCCGATTGCTTTCAACAGAAACACGATTGCCTTTCATCTTCCCGAACATCCTGAAAACGTTGAGAACCGGTTTATCCACGCCATTCGTCGCCAAATCGCGGAATCCGTAGAACCAAGGCTGGTCTTCAAATTCAAACGACCACGAAACGGCGCCGAGGAAATTGACTTTGGCTTCATCTGCAAGCAAATATTTACGCGCAAACGTCGCTGCGGTGTAACTCGAATACATGGTTCCGTTTCTGTATGCGTTCTCCGGATTCGTCGCCATGCCGCAGGCCGCACAGCCTTCCGGATCAGATTCGCCAATGATGATTGGAAGATTTTTGGTTTCGGGATACGATGCGGCAATCCGGAATCCAGTAGCAATGTCATTGAGTTGAGGCGCCATATCCATAGTCACGGTTTTGTCGATGACTTTGGGCCAGCCTTTGGCGTGAAACAGAATCGCATCTAACGGCGCACCTTTTTTTCCAGTGGCGAAATTGGTTCCGGAAATGCAATGCACAATGAATTCGTTGACCCATTCCTGGGCTTCTTTGGTGCGTGTCCCTGCAATATTGTTTCCCCCGATTTTTGCTGTCGGAAGCGCTTTTTTGACACCGTCGGCAGCATAATCGTACATCTTGAGGAATTCGTCGCGTGTGCCTTTCCAGTAATGGCCGTTCGGTTCGTTCCAGACTTCCCAATACCAGCTTTCGACTTCTTTCTGGCCGTAGCGATCGACGCAATGTTTGACCCATTGATATACAAGTTCACGCCATTTGTCGTAATCTTTTGGCGGATAAGCCCAACCGGTGATAATGTCGGTGTACGGATCGCCGGGTTTCCAATGGTGTTGGTATGGCGTCGGATGTGTCGAGAGTGCTTCTGGCATGAAGCCAATCTGGGCCAGCGGTTTCATGCCGCGTTGGATGAAGGTGTCGAAAATACTGTCGGTGATTTTCCAGTTGTAGATTGGATTTCCGTTTGCATCTTCGGTATACGCATTGGTCGAACCCCATTTGAGTGCGGCTTTTCCGTCGCCCGAAACCAACAAACTATGTGTTCTTACGTAAACCGGAACGGAACTCAATTGCGAGATTTCGGTCAGCAGTTTTTTACCGTCTTTCATGTAGGTGTAATTCGGTTCGTCATATCCGAACCAAGCCCAGACCGGTTTCATCGGGCCAATTTCTTTTTTGAGATCGACTTTGATTTCAATAGGTTTTTGTGCGTAGAATGGATTGACGAAGGATAGAAATGCAATACATACGGCTACTTTCCATCTTATAAAAATAGTTTTCATTCTCTTTTGTTTACCTTTGTTCAACAAAGTTGATAAAAATAGGTGTAGTTTTTACACTAAATCGATTTTTGTTCAAAACTTTCTATATGACAGATGTTAAAACGATTCATACCGCTACGTTGGAAGTGGGCGACAGAATCCGGATGCTTCGTATAAAACAAAACCGAACGCTTCAGGAAGTGGCCGACAGTTGCGGGCTTTCAAAGAGTATGATTTCGAAGATAGAGAACGACAAAGCGATTCCGTCGGTGGCAACTTTGGTCAAGATTGCACAGGTTTTAGGAACGACCATTTCCGGACTGCTTGAAAAAGAAGGTTGGGATAAACCGATTATGACACCTCAATCTGAAGCTATTTCGAAATTGGTAAAGACCGAAAAGGGCTATATGATCTTTCCATTTGCATCTGAATTCCACCAAAAGAAAATGCAACCATTTCTATTCACGGCCAAAAAGGACGAAGTTGTTCCGCATTTGCTCACGCATGAAGGCGAAGAGTTTGTATATGTGATTGATGGCAGCATGAAAATGCAGGTGGGCGATACCGAATATATGCTTAAAGCCGGAGACAGTTTATATTTCAACGCACTTCAGAAACACGGAATCATGCCGTTGTCCGATGAAGTTCATTACCTTGATATTTTCGTATAAAAAATCTGTTTATGGATTCAGCTGAGAACAACCTGAAGTGGGAAGAATTCGAACGTGTAGATATACGTGTAGGGACAATCATTAAAGCCAAAGATTTTCCCGAAGCTCGAAAACCGGCGTATCAACTCACGATTGATTTTGGGGGTGAAATCGGGATAAGGAAATCATCGGCACAAATCACCAAACGCTATTCAAAAGAGGATTTGGTTGGAAAACAGATTGTTGCAGTCGTCAATTTTCCTCACAAGCAAATCGGGAAATTTATGAGCCAGTGCCTGGTACTTGGTTCGGTGGGTTTGGAAAATGATATTGTACTGCTTTCGCCTGGTTTTGAGGTGAAAAACGGGTTGCGGGTCGGTTAATTCAATTAATAATTAACAATTAACAATGGCTGTGTGATAGGAGAGCCTTTTATCAGGTAATTTATTTTTGTTCCTTTCGCCTCTTTTTCAGGGCGATTGCAGATGTTGCAAGATTGAAGATTGCCAATGCCAATAAGCAAATCGATAAGGCGAGCTTGAAGTTGTCCCTTGGAACGCGGTCGATGTTTTGCTGGACGATATAGACAAACAGGATTACAGCGATACTGTGGATATAAATTCCGTATTTTATGAGGAAATTGAGGACTTTTTGCATTGGGCAAATATAAAGTATTAAAGCTTTTTGATTAGCCTGTTCGGGGTATTTGAAGTTTTTTTGATGAAAAAAATCCGGACGAATCCGGATCAATATGTTTACTGTTTTTGAGTCCTTAGTCTTTTATCTTCGGACATTCATCTTATCAGATATCATCAAAATCAACGTCAGTAAAACTCGCAGCCTTTGCCGCTTCTTCGATGTCGACATTGTCGTATTCGCGTTTGAAATCGCGTTGGTGACGTTCGGAGATCACTTCTTCTCCTTTGTTATTCAATACATAGGACGTGATTTCATTCATGATTTCCATAAACGAGGCGAAATCTTCCTTGTATAAATAAATTTTGTGCTTTTTGAAGTGGAACGAGCCGTCTTCCTCGGTAAATTTCTTGCTTTCGGTAATGGTTATGTAGTAGTCTTCGGCACGCGTGGCCCTTACATCAAAGAAGTAAGTCCTCCTGCCGGCGCGCAGTACTTTGGAAAAAATCTCATCTTTTTCGAGCATGTCATTTTCTCTCATATCTATCTTGTTTCGTTTTCTATCCAAAAATGGTAAAAAAACGATAACAAACCAACAGTTACGACAATTCTTTTTCTGAAAGCTGTCGCAGCCACAACTCTTTGTAGTATCCTTCCTGATCTACCAATTCATTATGCGTTCCGTACTGGATGATATTGCCTTGGTCAAGAACCATGATATGATCTGCATTGCGCGCGGTTGAAACCCTGTGGCTCACGATTATAGTGGTCTTGTCGCGGCAATAGGACAGCAGGTTGGTCAGGATGGTTTCTTCGGTTTCTGTGTCTACGGCAGACAGACAATCGTCCAGCAACAAAACCTGAGGATCACGTATCAAAGCCCTGGCAATCGAAACACGTTGCTTTTGTCCGCCCGACAACGTAATGCCGCGTTCGCCTAAAATGGTTTCATATTGCAGGGTAAAGCCTGAGATATTGTCGTGTACGGCCGCAAGTTTGGCAGATTCGATGATTTCTTCGATAGTCGCGTCTTCATTCCCGAAACGGATGTTGTTGGCAATCGTATCAGAAAACAGGAACGCGTCCTGAGGAACGACGGCTACGTTTTGGCGCAGGTCGTTAAGATTTACTTTACGAAGATCTGTTCCGTCCATTTTAACTTCTCCCGATGTGACATCGTATAACCTGCTGATCAATTGCAGCAACGTCGATTTTCCGGAACCTGTGCGTCCGAAAACGGCTAATGTTTCGCCTTTTCCGACTTTAAAACTGATGTTCGACAGTGCCTTGATTCCTGTATCCTCATAAATGAATTCGACATTTTTGAATTCAATTTCACCATTGATTGGAGTTGCGTGAAGCACCGGGTTCTTGATTTCCGGACGGATTTTGAGGAATTCGTTGATACGTTTTTGTGATGCTTCTGCTTCCTGCACCATAGACGAAACCCAGCCTAATGAGGCGACAGGCCACGTAAGCATATTGACGTACAGAATAAATTCGGCTATGATTCCAATGTTGCTGATATGCGGATCGCCATCGATGTACATTTTTCCACCAAAATAAATCACGACCAGGTTGCTCATCCCTATAAGCGCAATCATAAGCGGCCCGAAAAGTGCCTGGACACGCGCAAGGCTAAGGCTTTTGGCTTTACTTTCATACGATAAGGCGTCCATTTCCTGCTGCTGTTTCGGCTCTATCGCATAGGCTTTTATGACGCGGATTCCGGAGAAAACTTCTTGGGTGAAACTGGAAACTTTGGATAGATATTGTTGGAAAACAGTGCTTCTTTTGTTGATTTCCTGGCTCAATTTGAAAATAGCGTAAGAAAGCAGCGGAAGCGGAAGCAATGTATATAATGTAAGCATAGGTGAAACGCGGTACATAAAGACGATGACGACTATGAATCTTATGACCGTGTTGATAGTATACATTACAGCCGGGCCAACGTACATACGGGTTTTTCCGACATCTTCGCTGATGCGGTTCATCAAATCGCCGGTGCGGTTCTGTTTATAGAAATGCTGGGTCAGGCGTTCGTACTGGCGAAAGACTTCATTTTTAAGGTCGAATTCAATGTGGCGTGACATTACGATAAGCGTCTGTCGCATCAAAAAAGTAAGGAAACCAGAGAATAAGGTCGTTCCGATGATAAGTAAAATATTGTGAAATAAAGTCTGGGTGACGATATCAGAAGCCATCGATCCGGATTTTCCTGCTTGTTCCTCAATCACCTTGAACGAACTGCTGACGAGTTTCGGGGTAAACAAAGAGAAAATCTGGGCGGCAATCGTAATGAGTATTCCTGTTAAGAAATGGTATTTATACTTAATGAAATATTTGTTTAAATATTGAAGCTCTTTCATTTGAGTTTTTCAGATTTTAGGCAGCTTATATTTTTAATTCTGTTAAAAAATCGAGATTAATTTAATTTTAGCGGTATCTGTTTTGGCTAAATTTTATTAACAAAAACACAATTTAAGCCTTCGAAAAGACATTGTTTTAAATAAATCGATAATTTTGTGAAGGCTTTTTGATAAAGTCGCAATAAATGCTGAACATTATGACCACTGAATTCACTACCGCAAAGGAGCTTCACAAGATCGATCCTGTTTTCGGACAGGCATCATTCGACAACCACGAACAGATTGTTTTTTGCAACGACAAAGATACTGGATTAAAAGCAATAATCGGTATTCATAACACCGTGCTCGGACCAGCTTTGGGCGGCACGCGTATGTGGAAATACGACAACGAGTGGGAAGCTTTGAACGACGTTTTGCGCCTTTCAAGAGGAATGACATACAAGTCTGCGATTTCCGGTTTGAACCTTGGAGGAGGAAAAGCAGTCATCATCGGAAACGCGAAAACGGATAAGACGCCGGAAATGATCACCGAATTCGGTAAATACATCCACTCTTTGAGCGGAAAATACATTACGGCTGAAGACGTTGGAACTACAACGCCTGACATGGACCTGATTCGTGAAGTGACGCCATATGTAACCGGTATCTCTGAATCAAAAGGCGGATCCGGAAATCCTTCGCCCGTGACGGCTTATGGCGTTTATATGGGAATGAAGGCTGCTGCGAAGTATAAATTCGGATCTGAAAACCTCGGAGGCAAACGCGTCCTGGTACAAGGAACCGGACATGTTGGGGAAACGCTTGTGGATTATCTGACAAAAGAAGGTGCCATCGTAACCATCACAGACATCAGCGAATCACGCATGGAAGAAGTCGCCAAGAAATACAATGCGGCTATTTTCTCCGGTTCGGATTTATATGAGTTCGATTGTGATATCTACGCGCCTTGTGCACTTGGAGCGACGATCAACGATGATACGGTTTACAGGATTCAGGCCGGTGTCATTGCCGGAGCGGCGAACAATCAGCTGGCGAACGAACGCATACACGGTGGAATACTCCAACAAAGAGGCATCGCTTATGCACCTGACTTTTTGATCAACGCCGGCGGAATCATCAATGTGTACGGTGAAATCGTCAATTACGGGAAAGAAGAAGCGCTGCGTCGTACAGAAAATATCTACAATACGACTCTTGAAATCTTCAATCTTTCCGAGGCGCGCAACCTGACTCCATATCAGGCAGCCATGGCAATTGCGGAAAAACGCATAGCCGAACGCAAACTGGAGTATTCCAAGTAAGGCAAAAGGGCATAGGTTACCATTGTGTAAAGCCTATACCATTTAAAATAAAAATGTATTTTTGCAGGGCGGAAGCGACTAACTTCCGCCCTAATTATATAAGTTCTTTAGAGTGCTAAACAGAAGACATATCCGGATCAAGGTGATGCAATCGATTTACGCGATGCACCAGAATTCATCTGACGATCTCATCAAAGAGGAAAAATTCCTGTTGCAAAGCCTTGACAACATCCAGGATCTTTACCTGATCATGTTGTCTACGCTGACAGAAATGCGACAAAAGGAAATGGATTTCATAGAAAAATCCAGGAACAAACACCTGAGCACGCCCGAAGAGCGCAATCCAAATCTCAAGTTCGTAAACAACCGTCTGCTTCAGTTGCTTGATAACGATCAGAAATTTTCAGATGCACTTGAAAACCGCAAAATAAACAACTGGAGGCTCAACGATGATTACATCCTGATTTTGCTCAAAGCGGTAAAGGAAAGTGATCTGTATGCCAATTATATGACATCTTCCGTTTCCGATTTCGCTTCGGATACACAATTCATCCATGATTTGTTCACGCAGGTTATCGTCCCGAATGAAAAGTTGTATGATTATCTCGAAGACTACAAACTTACCTGGGTTGATGACATTCCTGTTGTAAATACGCAAATCGCCCGTCAGCTTAAAATGCTTCAGGAGAACGAAAACTTCGTGATTCCTCAATTGTATAAAGATGAGGAAGATAAGGATTTCGCCATCCAACTGTTGCGCAGGACAGCCCTTAACGAAGAGACGCTGGCAAAGGAATTCGAAGACAAAACCCCGAATTGGGATACGGAACGGATTGCCGAAATAGACACCATAATCCTTAAGATGGCTATTTGCGAGTTCCAGAAATTTCCGTCGATTCCTGTAAAAGTTACCATCAACGAGTACCTTGAAATCGCAAAGGAATATTCGACTTCAAAGAGCAGTATCTTTATAAATGGAATCCTGGATAATCTCGTCAAAGAATACCAGACAAATAACAAACTAAACAAAACAGGCCGCGGCCTGATGTAATCCTATGAAAAAACAGCTTATTTGCGCATTGGCGGTAAGTTTTGCATTGTGCGTGAGTTCCTGTAAGAAGGAAGAAGTAACCATCAAAGTCGATCCGAACGGTAAAGTGATCTCAGGAACAGGTCTTCCGTTGCCACCAGGTTCAAGACCGGATCGTGAAATTCCAAAAGATGGTAAATACCCAAAAATCACATTTGAAAGACTGGAGCATGATTTCGGGACCATCAATCAAGGTGATGTGGTTAGTACGACTTTTAAATTCACGAATTCAGGCGAAGCAGATCTTGTGATACAGGAAGCACACGGTTCATGCGGCTGTACGGTTCCGGAATTTCCTAAAGAGCCTATCCATCCCGGAGCTTCGGCAGAAATAAAAGTATCTTTCAATTCTGCAGGCAAACACGGAAAACAATCCAAAACCGTCACCTTAAGCACCAACACTAAATCCGGTCAGGACGTAGTAACCATCACCTCAAACGTAGAAGAAAAGAAATAATATGGAATCTTTATTGAACAGTCAATTGCCCTTTATTTTAATGATCATAGTGGTCATGTATTTTTTCATGATCCGTCCGCAGCAAACCCGTGCCAAGAAGGAGCGCGCTTTTGAAAGCGGTCTTAAAGTGGGCGACAAAATCATCACAAAAGGCGGACTTCACGGACGCGTATCGGAACTCGCTGAAAAAACAGTCGTCATCGAAACCATGTCCGGAAAACTAAAGATGGAACGTTCGGCCATATCCATGGAAATGAGCGCCGCTTTAAATGCACCGGTAATCGAAAAGAAATAGTTTTATCTATCACAGATATGAGAGCCTTGCAACAGCAGGGCTTTTTTATTTGTTCCGATTGTAAACGATTGTTTGGAACGAATTTTTACAGATACAATTTTAACTTTTTCGGCAGAAAAACTACAGTTGGGGTAATTGATTTTTCATTACAATAGACCTTCCAGGTTTATAAACCTTCCGGGTTTAATAAACCTGGAAGGTCTTCAATAAGTTTAGTTTGGAGTTCTCTAAACTCTTAACGCACTTACGCTCCGAATGTCATTTCCGATATTTATCATTCAATCCAATACCATCGCGTATCATCAAGCTAATTTTTTCCAACCGCTGAACCTTCGTTTCCTCGCGTTTAGCCGAATCGACATATTCAATAAATTCCCGCTGTTTAAAAGGAGTAAATTTTTCAAAAGCAATCTTCAGTTCCGAATCTGAATCCAATGCTTTCTGGATCAACTCCGGAATTATGGTTTGTTTCTTTTCGGGTTTGATCGAAAGGCCGGCTTTTTCATTCTCGATCGCTTCAACCAGGTAATCATAGATCAGTTTTTCGTCTGACCGTATCTCTTCCATATTTTTGTAGCGCAATTGCCTAAGTCCTTTGGTCACGCCTTCATTCGCATTGACTAGCTTGCCGGCTTCATCTTTTAAAAAAACGCCATTCCAGAACCAAATGGCAAAATGTTCTTTAAAACCGCCAATCCCAGCTACATTTTTTCCGCCAACCGTAAAAATAGGCGCGCCCCATTTTGTCATTTCGACCAGTTCGGTTTTTACGACGATAGACTTGACCAAATCGATGGCTTCCGCCCATTGGCCCGTCTTATCCCAGACTTTCGCAGGTTTTTCCATTTTCGGCTTTTTTTCAAATGTACAAATCACCAAAATAAAAAAGCCATCACTCAAGGTAATGGCTTTGAACTATATCGGTTCAAATTTATTTTTTGGATTTGCCCGTTTTTTTAGATTTTGCTTTTGAAGCGTCGATTGCCGTAAGCTCTGCAATACGAACAATAACATCAACCGCTTTCTGGATACTTTCAACCGGAACATATTCGTACTTGCCGTGAAAGTTGTGTCCGCCGGCGAATATATTCGGGCACGGAAGTCCCATGTACGACAAGCGGCTACCGTCCGTTCCACCACGAATCGGTTTTATGATTGGCTTTATGCCCAGATCTTTCATCGCTTTTTCGGCCGTCTTTACAATGTGCATCACAGGTTCTACTTTTTCGCGCATGTTGTAGTACTGGTCGGTCATTTCAAGCGTTGCGATATCGCCTCCGAATTGCTTCTTATATGCTTTGTTGATTTTAGAAACGACTTTCTTCACATGTTTTTTGCGCTTCTTGAATTCCTTCATGCTGTGGTCGCGGATAATGAGCTGGACCGTACTGTCTTCGATAGATCCAGTCAATCCGGTGACATGGTAGAATCCGTCGTAACCTTTTGTTTCCTGAGGAATTTCTTTCTTCGGAAGCGCATTGATGAATTCATTTGCAAGAAGCATCGAATTGATCATCTTTCCTTTAGCGTAACCCGGATGCACGCTTGTTCCCTTGAACGAAACCTTGGCTCCGGCCGCATTGAAGTTCTCATATTCGAGTTCGCCAATCTGGCTTCCGTCCATCGTATAGGCCCATTTTGCCCCGAATTTTTTTACGTCGAAATGATCGGCACCACGGCCTATTTCTTCATCTGGCGTAAAGCAAACGCGGATTTTTCCGTGCTTTATCTGAGGATTCTGAATCAGATATTCCATCGCCGAAACAATTTCCGTGATCCCGGCTTTGTCATCGGCACCGAGTAGCGTAGTTCCATCCGTAGTAATCAGCGTCTGTCCTTTATACTGCAACAAATCTTTGAAATACGAAGGTGAAAGAACGATGTTTTCCTTTTCATTCAGGACAATATCGCCACCGTCATAATTTGGAATGACCTGAGGTTTTACGTTGGCCCCGCTAAAATCCGGTGATGTATCGAAATGGGAGACAAAACCGATTACCGGAACTTCATGATCGACAGTCGAAGGCAAAGTTCCCATGACATATCCGTTGTGGTCAATGGTCACTTCGGTAAGTCCGATTTTGGTCAGTTCCTGGAAAAGCATTTCGGCCAGGACCATTTGTTTTGCGGTAGAAGGTGTGGTTGCTGATTCCGGATCTGATTCCGTGTCTACGGTAACGTAACTGATGAATCGGTCAATAAGATGTTGCATTTAGTTGGAAATTTTTTTGCAAAGTTAGCTAATTGATCAGCGTTCCAATGTTAAGTTTTTTCACACGATCAGTCGCGCTTTCCCTTGAAATAAGCCACAATCGACATGGCATGTCCGTGACCCAGATCAAAATCTTCCTTTAACCAGTTGATAATTTCCGTGGCCTTGGTTTGGGGATTCAGTTTGCCGTCGATGACAAAACCTTTTTGGGTTGCCAGTTGTTGTAATTCATCAGGGGTTTTACCTGTTTTTGCCTGGACGTTATCCAGATAGGCCTGAAATGACATACTACTTTATTTGTGTTAAATCAAATTTATGGTTTTTGCCTGATTCTTTTTGACATTGAAATTTTAGTAATTTAGGAATCCAATATTTAGTTATGGAATCGACCCGATTGCCTGCAGACGGCGGAATGCTCTACACCGAAACCAATCTCGACCGGCTGTTTCCCGAACCACTTAATTTCATCAGTTCATTACTGTTTTTAGGAATCGCCTGCTTTTGGTTGTGGAAACTCAGAGACGATTATCCCAAGTATCCGTTCCTGTTGTATTGTGCCTTATTGCTTCTTGTAGGCGCGATTGGAGGTGGCGTTTATCACGGATTTCGTTTGTGGCGTCCGTTTATCATGATGGATTGGCTGCCTATTATGCTGCTTTGTATCAGCGCCGCGATCCATTTCCTGATTCGGGTCAGCCGATGGTATATTGCCATTGGAATCGTTTCGGTTTATATAGCGTTTACGTTCTGGATGCGCTCCCATTTGGATTCCGTGACGAACATCCAATTCTGGATCAACCTGAATTATACGCTGATGGCGCTATTGGTCGTCGTTCCGGTATTTTGGTTCCTGGCGACACATTCTTTTCGTTTCGGGCAGTATGTCTTGCTTGCGTTATTGTGCTTTTCTGTGGCTATTATTTTCCGGATTGCGGACGGATGGAACTGGCTCAGCAGCGGAACTCATTTTTTATGGCATACGTTCGGGGCTTTTGCGACGGCGCTGATGCTTCAGTTTCTGTATAAAGTACGTTCGGCCGAAATCACTTCCTGAGCTTTTTGGCTTCTGCCTTCGCGTCATTTTCCCTGACACGGAATGCAACTATGCGTTTTATCAATTCCAACGGCATTTGTTCAGCAATCGGAAATTGTATTGAACCTTTTCCCGTTTTGTATTTTGACAGTTCTTTTTTGAAGGATTCATTTCCGTTTGGTGTTGCGTAAAACCCAATGTGTTTTGCGTAAGCAGCGTAATACACAAGGTTTCCTTTGTAGACGAAAGCCGGCATTCCGTAGCTGATTTTTTCGGTGGCATCAGGTGCAGCCGATTGTATGGTTTTTCGAACGGCCAAAAGGATATCTTTTGTAACGGCATCGAACGAATCGATGTATTCCTCTACAGATTCTGGTTTGGCTTCTTGCATCATAATAGCCGTATTTTGAAATAATTGGACTAAATTTAAGGAAAGATCAGTAATTAATCTTAAAGAAGACCTATGTCAGACGCTAACACTTTTGAAAAAAACGCATGGCTGTTGCCTCTTGTTCTTCTGATTGGCCTTGTTGGTTTGTCAGTTTGGTTTTTCAACAGAAATGTCGAAGTACGTGAACCGGTCAGTTTTACCGATACCATTTCTACAGTAATCACTGCAGTTTCACCAGAGTCTAAACCAGATACACTGCGTAAAACGGTAGTATTGCCGGACGGTTCGAGCTTGCCTTTCAGTAAAGGGACCATGGAATTCAAATTGGTCGAATTCCTCAATGATAACAGCCGGGCTGCTGGTAAAGATGTGTGGTTTGATTTCGACGATGTTAATTTTGATCTGAACAGTTCCAATATTACCACTGAAAGTCAAACACAACTATTGAATATTGCCACCATATTCAAACAGTATCCAAAGCTAAAAGCCAAAGTTGGAGGTTACACAGATAAATCCGCAAACGAGCCAGCAAATGTGAAGTTGTCCCAGGAACGAGCCGACGCCTTGCAAAAAGCCTTGCTGGCATTTGGTGTGAGTGACATTCAGTTAGCTGGTGCCGAAGGATACGGATCTCAATTTGCAAGTGTGCCGGCTACAGCATCAGAGGAAGAAAGACGTCCCGACCGTAGAATGTCGCTCGGCATAAGGGAGAAATGATGCTAATCTGGAAAAATAAAAAAGCCGTTCTTAAAGGACGGCTTTTCGTTTTATATAAGTTGGAAAGGTTATGATGTAATTTCCAATTCAAGTTCATCAATGTCGCGAAGTGTTTCGGTTGAATTCTTTTGCTGATAACGTTTCAGTGTGTAAAGTGCTTCCACGCCATTCCAGGCATTACGGTTGATTTTTGAGATTTTTTTGGTGAAGGCTTCGAGCTTTACTGCATCTTTAGAGTCGAGTTTCGGCTTTAGCTCGTTTACGAATTGTTCAAATTCAGGAACAACACCAGACGTTTCATCGTAATCACTTTTAAGATCCTCAAACGAATCGTTTATGTCTTTACTCAGGTCGTTCGAATAATATTCACTCGTTCGTCTGATTTCTTTCAAAATCTTCCTGATGTTTACGCCAAATAGTCCCATTCTGTAGTTTTTAGAGGTTAACTAAAACGAAATCAGTCAAATATAACAATAAAATAATTTAAAGTTAATCAAGCCGAATATTTTTTTTAACCTTCATCAGTGCATCGCCTCGGCTGGATCGATCTTGTTTTTACCTCGTTTCACAAACAAAATTACTGGAATACAGCATAAAAACATAATGCCAAGGTATAGGAAAACATCCATATAAGACATAACTGTTGCCTGTTTCATCACAGAAAAATCCATGGCCTGATATGCTTTTCCAAGTGCTTCGTTGAAAGAGAAGCCTTTAGCCATAAAACCTTGTTGCATTTGATTCACACGATTCTGGACTTCGGGCTTCGTAATATCCAGATTCGCGACCAGGTCTACACGATGGCTCTGGCTGAAACGCGTGATAAATGTCGTGATCAACGCAATCCCGAAAGATCCGCCCAGTTGTCGCATCATTCCGGTAAAAGCCGCGCCTTCGCCAATGTTCTTTCCTTTCAATGTAGAAAGTGCCATAGTCGTAATCGGAACAAACAATAAAGACAACCCAATTCCACGCAGGATCAACGGCCAGAATAAATGTTCAACTCCGGTATCGGGTGTCATTACATTGTGCATCCAGAGCGTAAAGCCAAAAAACACAAAGAAACCTGCCGCGACAAGATAGGCCTGGGGCACACCTTTCTGGATCAGGTTACCCACAATGGGCATCAAAAAGGCTGTAACCAAAGATCCGGGAATCAGTAACATTCCCGCATCGGTAGCAGTCCAACCGAGGATTTGCTGGGTATAGATTGGGATTACGAGCGTCGATCCGTACAAACCGAAACCTAAAATGAAACACATGATTGTACCTATTTTGAGGTTACCGTCTTTTAAGACCCCGAGGTTTACGATTGGGTGTTTGTAGACGAGTTCACGCCAGATGAATGCCACAAATCCAAACACAGATACTACACTAAGCAGTACAATCAATCCATCGTTGAACCAGTCGTCCTGTTGTCCGTGTTCCAATACAAACTGTAATGATCCGATAAATGACGCCAGGAAAACAATTCCCCACCAGTCGACCTGTTTTGCCTTTAATTTTTCGCCGTATTTAGGACTTTTGACAAAAGTAATCGTCAGGAAAGTCGCTATGATTCCAAGAGGAATGTTGATGTAAAAGATATATGGCCATGAAAAGTTATCCACCAGATAACCTCCGAGTGGCGGTCCCAAAGTAGGTCCAACAATAACACCCATTCCATAAATCGCCTGTGCCATTCCGCGTTTTGCAATAGGATAACTTTCGGTAATAATTGTTTGTGCCGTTACCAAAAGCGCGCCTCCACCCATTCCCTGGATAAACCGGAAAGCGACCAGTTCCCAAATGTTCGAGGCATTTCCGCAAAGAAAAGACGAAACGGTGAATATGATGATGGAAGCCGCAAAGTAATTCCTGCGGCCGAATTGCTGGGAAAGCCAACTCGTCATTGGGATAACTATTACGTTGGCAATAGCATAGGCTGTGATTACCCAGGCAACATCGGTCAATGTCGCGCCGAGTGAACCGCGCATATCAGTAAGGGCCACGTTCACAATGGTCGTATCGACAATTTCGAGCAAGGCACACATTACCGCAGTAATGGTAATGATGACGCGCCGGAAACCATATTCTACGAGTGCGTCCGGGTTATGTTGTTGTGCAGGTGCAGACATTTTTTAAGTTCAAAAGTTAATGGTTCGGAAGTTCAAAAGGTGGGAAGTTCAGGAGTTCGGAAGATTGCAACAGGAATATCTTCCGAACTTCCGAACTCTTGAACTTCAAACTTATTTCAAATGCACATCAACCTCTACATTCATCCCCGGGCGCAGTTTTTTCAATTTCTCCGCATCGTTGTCTTTGGTCATGATGATTTTTACCGGCAAACGTTGGATGGTCTTTACGAAGTTTCCGGTTGCGTTATCCGGAGGCAATAGTGAAAAACGCGCGCCTGTAGCCGGAGAGAACGATGAAACTTCACCAACGAATTCCGTGTCAGGGTACGCATCTACACCAAGGCTTACTTTCTGGCCAACGACCATTTTGTCCAATTGGGTTTCCTTGAAATTCGCCACGACCCAAATTTCGCTGCTGTTGATAATGTAGAACAGCGATTGTCCCGGTTGTACCAATTGTCCCGGCTGAACGCTTACTTTGGAAACCTGTCCGTCGGTCGCGGCTGTGATTACAGTATAGGATAAGTTCAATTCTGCGGCGGCCAGCGAAGCTTTTGCACGATTGATGTTCGCGGCGGCCACATCTGTCTGTTTTCCGGAAACGCTTGAACGAGCCTGGCTTACAGAACGTTGGTATTGGCTTGCGCGTTGTTGTTCTTTTAGGATGGAAACCTGGTTTTTGGCCTCAAGGTATGTAGCTTCGATCTGCTCGAATTGTTGTTTTGTGATAGAGCGTTTGTCGTATAGGATTTTGTATCGGTTGTAATCGCTTTCGGCACGGTTGAGTCGGATTCGGGCAGTTTCAATGTTTCCGCCGGCACTTTGCACGTTGGCATCTGAAACCGAAACTCCGGCCTCGGCACTTCCTACATCAGCTTTGCTAACTGCAAAACTTCCTTCGGCTCCTGCCAACGCAGCTTTGGCATCTTCTACACGAACCACGAAATCTTTGTCGTCTATCACCAAAAGTGTGTCGCCTTTTTTGACATAATCGTTATCTTTCACATAAACCTTCGTGACGTAACCGGCAACACGCGGAATGATTGGGTTCATGTTCATTTCAACCTGGGCATCGTCTGTAGTTTCGTGCGCCTGGGAATGGATATATTTAAAGATTCCGTAGGCTAATCCTACGATAATCAGCGTTCCGAAAATGAAAACGAATTTCTTGTTCGTTTTTTTCTTTTCCTCTTGTTTCTCTTCTTTCATGTGAATGAATTTATGGTGTTTATTAATTGAGGTTGAATGATTGGATTAGCTGTCCGTTGGCATCAAGAAGTTCGTAATACTTGAGTGCTATGTTTGCCTGTGAATAGGCACGGTTTATTTTTGAGGTAAGATCGTCTACGTCGGCATCGAGCAGATCGTTGGTGTCGACCAGGCCATTATCGTATTTGTCTTTTACGATGCGGTAATTTTCGGCAGCCTGCTCTTCAGCTTCGGTATATACCTTATCCTGTTTAAGCGACAGTTGGTATTCTTCTCCTGCTTTCACGATTTCTTCTTTGATTTCGTCGGTCAGGACCTGTTGTTGCTGCTCGACTTCTTTCACACGGCTTTTAGCGGCATTCACGGCCTTTCCGTTCTTGAATATCGAACTGATGTTATACGACAATCCCACTCCTACATTCATCGCATTTTCCACACGTACCACATTCTGTATATCCAAAGCCACATATCCGCCGGTCAATGCCAGTGAAGGATAATAATCGGCTTTGGCTACTTTGATTTGGGATTCGGCTGCCTGGCGTTCGAGTTCCAGGGCCGCAAGATCGTTCCTGTTGGAAATGGCATCTGATTCTGAATTCAATTTGGTATTGAACACATTGCGGTCAATGTTGTCCGGTGTGATCTGCAACTGGGTTTCGGCAGGCAATTTCAGCAATGTCACCAAATAGTAATTGATGACGCGCTCGTTCTTTTCGGCTTCATCCAACGCAATCTGCCTGCGTGAAGAAGCGAGTTGCGCTTTGAGCAGATCGTTTCGGGCGATGAGTCCGTTTTGTTCCATATTGGTAAAATCGACAACGCGCTGCTGGCTGCTTTTGAGGCTTTCGCGGAGCAGGCCGATCGATTGTTGCACCTTATACAAATCGGCATAATACTGGACAACCTGGATGGCGATTTGCTCTTTGGTGTGTTTGGCATTTGCTTTTTCAGCCTCGGCTATTTTCTTTGAAGCCTCGATGGAGTTCTTCAGTTTGAATCCGGAAAAAACCGGAACCGAGAAACTCGCCTGACCAAACATCAGCTGATTCACTTTTGGTGTGCCGCCACCGCTTTCCCCGGACCCGCTGTCGCTGTCAGAAGACGAACCGGAACTTTTCAAATGGATATCGGCATTCGTCAGGCGTAAATATTGACCGCTTATTTTAAGGTCAGGGTAAGCGTTCATTTTGACCACATCGGTTTCAAAACCTTTGGTCGTTACCTTGTTGTCGGCCAAAATAGCCTGGTCACTTTGGGTAACGGCAAGTTTTACCGCGTCATTGAGCGACAGACTTGTCTTTTGCTGCGCGTGACTCACCCCAATCGTGATGAATGCAAGTAACAGGAATATTATTTTTTTATTCTTCATTTTTCAGCAGTGCTTTGATGGTTTGCTTAATCTGGTTGGTTAATTGGTTTTTGACATAGTTTTCGAAATCTTTTTCGGTTTTAAGGTTGAATAGTTGCTGATACCACGGACGGCTGATCTGGAATTGCAGGAAAGTCCCGATAATCATGGTCGGAATCAATTCAATGATGACATCTTTCCTGAAAATGCCTTTTTCCTGGCCTTCGCCTATAATGGCACGAAGCGTCTCTAAGTTACGATGTTTAACACTGGTAAATGCTTCAAAATCAATGCTTCGTTGCTTTGAGGAAAATTCAAAATGAATGATCTGGTACACGCAACGATTCTTGTTGACGCGCGCAATGAATAGTTCTATGAGTTTTTCAAGCTTTTCCCAAGGTTCGAGATTTTGCTTCTGAAGTGTTTCAAGCTGGACACGCATGTCAGAAACACGTGACATGATCAAGGCTTCCAGCATTTTTTCCTTTGAGCCGAAGTAGTACGAAACCATGGCAATGTTGATTCCGGCTTCTTTGGCGATATCCCTGATTGAAGTTCCGTCGAAGCCTTTGTCGGCAAAGAGCTTTTCGGCTACGGCTAGAATCTGGGTCTGTTTTTCGTTTAAATCGGTCGTCATAAATTCAAATTCCGGCGCAAATTTAAACGCTTGTTTAAGTTAAACGTTTGTTTAATTTACGCTTTAACGAAAATTTAACGACAGAAAACGTTTTCGGTTAGGTTTGGGTTACTTCAGATGGAAAGCCAGTTCGAAATCATCATTTTTCCATGTGGTGTCATGATACTTTCCGGATGGAATTGCACGCCACGCACATCAAGTGTTTTATGCCGAAGCGACATGATTTCACCGTTTTCGCCAACAGATGTCGGAACGAGGACTTCCGGCAGTTTTTCGTCTACGATCCAAGAATGGTAACGCCCAACGGTTTGATGGATTTCGAGCCCATAAAATAGTTTTTCAGATGAATCCACAACTTCTATTTTTCCGCTGATGCCATGGAATACGTTGTCCAGGTTTTTGAGTTTTCCGCCAAAAGCTTCCGCGATGGCCTGCTGCCCGAGACAAATGCCTAAGATGCTTTTCGTGGCCGCATATCTATTTATCAGTTCAAGTAATTGGGAGTGTTCCTTTGGAAGCCCCGGCCCGGGCGAAAGTACGATTTTGTGGAATGCGTCTGCTTCATCTAGGGAGAATTCGTCGTTACGCCACACGGTGACATCGGCATCGAATGCTTCTAAATAATGGGCCAGATTGTAGGTGAAACTGTCGTAATTGTCAACCAGAAGTACTTTAGGCATTGCATTTCAAATAGGCCATAAAGTTACGAATCGGCATAAACTAAAAAAAGTGAAACCAAACTGATTCCACTCTTTTACGCAGTTTCCATTCCTGGAAACCAATTTTCTATTCGTACTTAGGTTTTGTAAAGATAGGTTGATGGTTCAACGCTTTCTTTGCAGAATTTCCGGCAGATGTTATGTGATTTCCGGTTCGGTGATCTTATTCGGATCCATTTTAGGGATGAAACTGAAGTTGCGCAGTTGTGGGGCCGATGCGAATGTCAAAGCCACGACACTGAGTGTGATGCATCCGCCGGTGACGACTGCCCGAACCGTTCCGAGCCAATGTGCCATGACACCGCTTTCAAAATCGCCGAGTTCATTTGAAGAACTTATGAATATGGTATTGACAGCAGAAACACGTCCGCGCATATGATCCGGCGTCAGTAATTGCAGGATCGTACTTCTGATGACCACACTTACGGCGTCGAAAATCCCGGAAAGCATCAGCATGAAGAATGATAATAAGAAATGTGTCGATAACCCGAAACCAATGATGGAAAGACCGAAACCCGTTACGGCAATGAACAGTTTCTTTCCCGGATTCGTCTTCAACGGAATAAAAGCCAGCAGCAGCATGGTACACAAGGCCCCGATTCCCGGAGCGGCACGTAAAATCCCAAAGCCGGTTTCATCTACCATCAGGATTTCTTTTTGGAAAACAGGCAATAAAGCAACGGCGCCTCCGAACAATACCGAAAACATATCGAGGCATTGTGCTCCGAGCAACGCCGGTGTCTTTACAACGAACCGCAATCCTTGTGTCAGCGAAGTCAAAACAGGTTCTTTTTCTTTGATGATGACGGGTTTTGGTTTGATCAGTAAGATTGGAACCAACAGCAGTAATTCGGCAGCAAGAATGCTGAACATCCCAATTTCTATCCCAAAAGACGCAATAAGGAAACCGCCTGACAACGGCCCTAAAACAGAACCGAGCTGCCACGCCATGCTGCTCCAGCTTGTCGCATTCGGGTACAATTCCCGCGGAACGACCAAACCGGAAAGCGAAAAACCGGAAGGCCCGTAAAAAGCCCTGATTGCGCCACCGATGAAAACAAAGAAGTAAACGAATTTGAGAATCGTGCTAAGCGAAAGATAGTTTTGCGTGCTGCCAAGTGTAAGCCAGGCGAGCCCCAAAGCCAGGAAAATGTATCCGCAGATGCACAGAAGCACCATTTTGCGTTTTTCGTTCAAATCGACGATATGTCCGGAAAACAGGGAGAAAGCCACTGCCGGAATCACTTCCGCCAATCCGACGAAACCCAACGCAAGTTTGTCATTCGTAATATGATACACCCAATAATAGATGATCGTAGATTGCATGTTGAGCGCAAAGATGAGCCCGAAACGAACGCTGAGGAACAATTTGAATTCGCGCAGCAGCAACGCGGGATTTTTTTCAAAAAAGCGGGGAACGGCACCAGAAGCTGGCAAAGTCATAATGTGGAATTTAGGGCAAAGATAAACCCCGATTAGTTATCGGGGTTCAGATTTTCGACATAATCGTCGGAATGTTTGAATTTTGAATTGGTCCGGACAAAATCTTCAGGGCTCGATTGCGAATACGCCTGGTCATTTACATTGAATTCTTTCCCGGGATTTTTCGGATCATCATAGAATTCACGGTCGTGTTTTACGGCTTCACGCATTTGTTGTTCGTGTGATTCATCTGTCGAATGGGCCGCTTTCCGGATAAAGCCGTGATCTTGTCTGTCAATTCCGGGGACTGTAGTATCTGGTTTCTTTTGCATGACTATAGTTTTTGATTTATCGAAAATTACGATTGTATTGTCTTAAACCAGTTACAGATTTGAACATTCGGGTTACAGGATTGACGCGGATTTATGTATCAGAAAATATAATCGGTATTGATAAAGTTCGATTCGTTGTTGTTGAGTAAATCCTGAAGGATGCCATTGTTATAGTCGTTGTCTTTTGCCGCAACGAACGTCCGGATGCTGAACGACCGCAATCCGTCGTGGATGCTCAATGTTCCCGCAGCCGAATCTTTACGGCCTGTAAACGGAAATACATCAGGCCCGCGCTGGCACGAACTGTTGAGGTTGACGCGGCAAACCAAATTCGTCAGTGAATCGATCAACGGCCCGAGTGTTTTGGCATCTTTCCCGAAAAGACTTACTTGCTGACCGTAATTCGATTCGGCCATATCGTTAAGCGGCTCCGAAATGTCAGAAAACGGAATCACCGGAATCACGGGGCCGAATTGCTCCTCATGGAACAAACGCATATCGCTTTTGACAGGAAATACCACGGCCGGGAAATTATAGTTGACCGATTTTTGTCCGCCTTTTGCATTGACCACCGAAGCTCCTTTAGACAGCGCATCGTTGATCAAACCTTCTATATAATCTGGCTTGTCGGGTTCCGGAAGCGGCGTCAGTTTTACTCCGGCTTCCCACGGATCACCGAATTTCATGGCATCGATGGCTTCACCAAAACGTTTGTTGAATGTATCGGCAATGCTTTCGTGTACGTATACCACTTTCAATGCGGTACAGCGTTGGCCGTTGAATGATAAGGTTCCGTTGATGCATTCGGCTATGGTCAGGTCCAAATCCGCATCAGGTAAAATAATGGCCGGATTTTTTGCCTCGAGGCTGAACACCATACGCAGGCGGTTTTTATTCGGATGCTGATCCTGTAAAGCCCGTGCAGAAGTACTGTTCCCGATAAGTGCAAGGACATCGACTTTTCCGGTCAGCATAATCGGGCCGGCAACTTCACGTCCGCGTCCGTAAACAATGTTGATGACGCCCGGTGGAAAACTGGCGGCGAAATCTTCCATTAACGGCGACAATGCCAGCACACCGAATTTAGGCGGTTTCAGGATAGCCGTATTTCCCATGATGATGGCGGGAATAAGCAAGGAAAAGGTTTCGTTTATCGGATAATTATATGGCCCGAGGCAAAGTACGACACCAAGCGGGCCGCGACGCACCATAGCGTGTATGCCTTCGCTTTTCTGGAAACGTGCGCCTTCACGGTCCATGTTCTTGTATTCCTCGATCGTGTTGACGATGTATTCCACGGTACGGTCGAATTCCTTCTCGGAATCTGGCAAACTTTTCCCGATTTCCCACATGAGCCAGTTGACGACTTTTTCGCGACGCGTCTTCATGCCTTTGACGAATTTTTCCATGCAGGCGATGCGTTCGGAGACCTTCATCGTGGGCCATTCGCCTTGTCCTTTGTTATAGGCATTGACGGCTGAATCCAAGGCTTCGAGGCCTTCTTTTGCAGTCAGGTTCGGGACTTCGCCTAAATAGGTCGGGCTGTAGTCTTCCGTTCTGGAAATCGTTGAAAACACTTTTGCGTATTCGCCATTCCACTGGCGTAATTCGCCGTTTACGAGCCACGTCGATTGGCGGAAGTTGGGTTCGAATTCGTATTGTTGCGGAATTTGTTTCATGGAATTTCAGTCTTGCGGAAAAGCGGTTTCACCTTTCCAGTTCATAAATCCTCCAATTAAATTATAAGTATTTTCAAAACCGAGCTGGCCCATGATGGCACAGGCTTGCGCACTGCGGCTTCCGGCTTTGCAATAGACATAATAGTTTTTACTGCGGTCGAGTTCTTCGACGGCATAGATGAAACCTTGTCCTTTATAGATATCGATGTTGGTTGCGCCCGGAATCATGCCGTCGTTCCATTCGTCGTCCGTGCGTACGTCAAGGATAAAGGCGTTCGGGTCATTCGCAAGGCGTTCGGCCCAGTCTTGTTGTGTCAGATCCATGATTATGCTTTGATGCTGCAACCGATGGCTTTGGTTTCGGTTGGGGTTACAGATTTGTTTGCCAAAAGCGCATTGACGGCAGCTTCCACATATTTTTCTTTTACGGCCGATGGATCTTCGTGATTGTCATCTATCGCCCCGATGTATTTTATGACATTTCCTTTAGCTGTCTTCTGCAATAAAAAGACATGTGGCGTTTTGGTGGCGCCGTATTGCGGATAGATTTTTTGTCCGTCGTCGAACAGATACGGGAACGTGAATTTCTTTTCCCTGGCGCGTTGCTGCATGAGGGCATAGCTGTCTTCGGCTTGTTTTTCCGGATTGTTCGGGTTGATTGCAATCACCGGATAGCCTTTTGGAGCGTACATTTTGTCCAGAGCGATGATTCGGTCTTCATAGGCTTTTGCATACGGACAATGGTTACAGGTAAAGATAACGATGAAGCCTTTTGCATTTTTATAGTCGGATAAGGAAACCATTTTTCCATCGACGTTTTTCAGTTTGAAATCTGTAGCCACATCACCGACTTTATAGCCGGCCGGCGGAGTAGAGAAGGAGGCGGCCACAAAAAGCAGCAGCGCAAGCCCGAATGTTTGGATTGTTTTCATGGTAAAGTGATAAATGGTTTTAATTCAGATTGTAATGCTTCAAAGGTGAACGATTGTTCGTAGAATTTGCGGAGATTCAAAGATGGATTGTAAATGACGGTCGCCGGTATGGCTCCTGACCATTCCGGATCTACTTTGTCAATCCAGCTGTTGGCATCGGGGTCGCTCAAATGGACGACTTCAGATTTCGATTGTTTCTTCTTTAAAAACGGGAGCAGGTTTTTTTCGACCTGTTTGGTGAAATCGAGACTGACGAGAATTACTTTGATTTTGGAATCCGGATAGGCCGTCGTCAATTTTTCAAAGTTGGGTAGTTCCGCTACACACGGCGCGCACCAGGTTGCCCAGAAGTTGATGACGTAAGTAGTATCTGTAGCTTTCCTTTCAAGAATCGGCCGAAGTCCTTCAAAGTTGTATGACTTTACAGAAATGCCATCTGCACTATACACCTTCGAAGGTGTCTGGGCATTGGCATAAATCGTCAGGAATACGAGAAGGAGAAGGAAGCCGTAGCTTTTTGAGTACTGTAGATTCATCCGTCTAAAATTAGCCATTAATAAAGGGGCATTTTCCATTTAACAAAAAAATAACAGGCGGGTAGCATCGGCGTAACCATAAATCAACATACATTTGTATATACAAATATTGTAAGTACAAATGAAAATAAACGATGTCATCAAAAGTGGTCAGGCCTATTCGGAATCGAAGGCTGCCGTATTGAACATCGTTTATACCGAGAAATTGCTTTCTGAAAAGATATCGGCCATCCTCAAAAACTACGATTTGTCTACCGAACAATTCAACGTACTCCGGATCCTGCGCGGACAAAAAGGAAGTCCGGCCAGCATGCAACTGATACAGGAGCGCATGCTTTCCAAAACCAGCAATACTACACGGCTTGTGGATAAATTGCTGGCGAAGAAACTTGTGACGCGTAAAGTGTGTCCGGGAAACAGAAGGATGATGGAAGTCAACATTACGGAATCGGGGCTTGCGTTGCTGGAAAAGGCGGATCCGGATATCGAATCGTTTGAATCCTCTTTCAATGCCTTATCTGAACCGGAATTTGAAACCTTCAATCGGCTCATTGAAAAATTCAGGGCTCATCTGCTCAAATAAATAATTAATAGTTAATATCAATAAACAATAATAACCATCACCATTAATTCTAATTCATCATTATGAAAAATCTAAAATCAATTGCAATTGCCTTGTTCCTTACAGCAGGTTTGACGGTTTCGGCCCAGACTAAAATAGATGCTGCAAAAAGCGTCATCAAATGGACAGGCCACAAAGTAACCGGAGAACACCAGGGAACGGTAAAATTCCAGGACGGTACGCTTACCCTTAAAGGCGGAAAACTTACGGGCGGTGCTTTCACAGTGAATATGACGTCTATCGCTGTTACGGATTTGACTGCTGACCAGGGGAAAGACAAACTGGAAGGTCACCTGAAAGCTGATGATTTCTTTGGAACAGACAAATATCCTACGGCTAAAGTGGCATTCAAATCTGTAAAAGAAAAAAGCGCCGGTGTTTACACTGTTACTGCCGATGTCACGATCAAAGGAAAAACAGCTCCGGCTACGTTTGACCTGACAGTTGGTAAAAACAGCGCGACTACGACTTTCAAAATCGATCGTACCAAATACGACATCAAATACAAATCTAAAAACTTCTTTGAGGGACTTGGAGATAACGTAATCTACGATGAGTTCGATGTTACTGTGAATCTTGTATTTTAATTTGTTTCATCTATATTGGAAAAATCCCTGGTTAGCGCCGGGGATTTTTTTTTACCCCTGATTTTATTTTTGGTAGGGTAAATCGATATCGAACTGTTTCATTCTGAATATTTTGTGTGCTTTCCTGTTAATAGCGGGAAAATCTGGTTTGAATTGCTTTTTTAACACATTTCCGAAATGCGTTAGCTGGTAATTTTTATATTTTTGAAACAGATTCCAAAATTTTTATGAAGAAAAACTACGCTTTAGCAGTAATTGCTTTTGTTTCTATTATTTTTTTGATTTTTGCCTGTTCGGATTCCGAAGACGAAACGACTTACATACCTGTTGAACCCGTTTCTCCGGTGACAGTTGACCTGACCCAGGTTCCTTATCCTAAATTATCCGATTATAAATTCTTCGAAGGCGACATGAAAGACCAGGTTCCGGCTCTTGACGTGTTGCCCTATGAACCGTCCAGCGCGTTGTTCACGGATTACGCCCATAAAAAGCGTTTTATCTGGATGCCAAAGAATACAAAGGCGACTTACAACGGCGATGAAAAAGCGCTTGAATTACCCGTAGGCGCAGCGCTTATAAAGACTTTTTATTACGATAACGTACAGAACATACCTGTTCCGGGCCAAACGCGGATCATTGAAACCCGCATCATCATACGCAAAGCCGAAGGTTATATTTTTGCCGATTATGTCTGGAATGAAGACCAGACGGAAGCTTATTATGATATGGCCGGAAGCGGAACGACTGTCACGTGGCTTGATGATGATAATGTGTCACAAACCGCACAATACCGTATCCCGAACGAATCCCAATGTATCGTCTGCCATAAAATATGGACGCCTGGCGAAAGTGGCGAAATAACCACAAATATTCCTATCGGCATCAAGCCTCAGAACCTCAATTTCAATTACAACTACGGTTCGGAAGTAAAGAACCAGCTTACCAAATGGATTGAGTACGGTTATCTCGAAGATAATTTCAGCCTTCCATCTGCCGAAAATACTGTCGTGAATTACAACGATACTTCGCAGCCCATCGCATTGCGCGCACGTGCTTATTTCGATTCCAACTGTTCGCATTGCCACGAAGCCAACAGGCATTGTGATTACAGACCCATGCGTTTCGCTTATGGAAGTACCGCAGGAAATGGAGGAGAAGCAAATATGGGAGTTTGTGTGAATACCCAGGATATGCAGGGATTTCCGCCGGAACTCGGTACTATCGTGACACCACGCCATATTGAAGAATCCATGTTGTATTTCCGTTTGAATACTACAGATGAAACATACAGAATGCCTTTGCATGGACGGACCATGATCCATCAGGAAGGAATCGCCCTTGTTGAAGAATGGATCAATTCGCTTGAACACTGTGACTAATTAACCAACCTTAAAATGAGTTTCGTATGAATTTAAAAACTACAATTGAAAAAGCGCCTTCCCCATTTCTCTTTTTTAAGGTGCTGGCAATGCTGCTGGCTTTCGTGTCTTTTCAAAACGTAAAGGCACAAAATACGTGTGCTACGGCAGTTCCGGTAACGGCAGGAACTTATGTGGTGGATGCCATCAATGGAACCAATGTTTCCGTAGGATGCTCCAACGCTTCCATGGCGGAATGGTATGCTTATACGCCTACCGAAAATCATTCAACGACCGTCACTTCAGATTTGGCCGTCAACATCTGTAAAGACACCAATTTCAATGTTTATACAGGTACTTGCACCGCGTTGTCCTGTTATGCGGGAGACGACGATTCGGGAATCATAGCCTGTAACAGCGGAAATGCCAGTACCTATCTATCTACCGATACATTCGAAGCCTACGCGGGTGTCACGTATTACATTGCCTGGGATAACCGATGGTCAACAGCAGGTTTTTCTTTCCAGATCATAGAAAACCCGTTTATAGAAAATCCGTGTAACACGGCTACTTTGGTAACTGCCGGCACAACAACGGTTCCGGTAATAGATGCACTTACTTTGACGACTGCCTGTTCGAGCGCGACATTGGCAAAATGGTACCGATACGTTCCGACCCAGGATTATCACCTGACCGTAACTTCTGATCTTGAAGCCAATCTTTGCAAAGACACTAATTTCAGTGTTTACACCGGTTCATGCAATACGCTACTGTCTTGTATCACTACCGATGATAATTCAGGTGAGTTGGTTTGTACCGAAAGCGGCTTGTCGAATTTATCAACCAGGACGTTTGATGTCACTGCCGGAACCGTATATTACATCGTATGGGACAACGCTTGGAGTACAGATGGTTTCGACTTCCAGATCATCGAAGAAGAATTCACTTTTCCGGTATCGTACACCAATACCTCAATCCCGACAATGAACAGTACTTACAATACCTGTATCGTCGACATGAACAACGATGGCAGGGATGATATTGCAGGTGTCAGCTCAAATAATCTGCGAATCCATTTCCAGGCTAATGATGGGACCTTGTCATTTACGGACTTCAACGTACCTGGAAATCATTATATGCCGTCGTGGAGCATTGCCGCCGGCGATTATAACAAAGACGGTTATACCGATTTGCTTTTGGGAAGCGGCCAGGGACTTACGTTCTGGAAGTCGAACGATACCGGGACGGCTTACACCGGAATTACACCCGGCCAGTATATTTTCTGTCAGCGAACCAATTTCATTGATATCAATAACGACGGAAACCTCGATGCTTTTTCATGCCATGATATAGCGCCGAATTGTTACTATATCAATGATGGTTTGGGCAATATGAGCTTTTACCAGTCTTCCGGAATCAATCTTTTTGGAAATGTCGGAGGAAATTATGCCTCGATATGGACAGATTATGACAACGACGGGGATCAGGATATGTTCGTCTCCAAATGTTCCGGTCCACCATGTGAGTTGCATCGCAACAACGGAGACGGAACGTTTACAGATGTCGCTTCTGTTTCCGGAATGAATTTCCAACCGGTATCATCGTGGTCTTCCGCCATTTCAGATTTCGACAATGACGGCGATATGGATATACTTGTAGGTTCCAACGGAGGTGCGGCAACACGCTTGTTCAGAAATGATCTGGGCGCCGGAACAGATGCTTTTACGAATATCACACTCGGTTCCGGATGGGATACGAATCCAAACACGAACCGCGATTACATTGCCTATGACTTTGACAACGATGGAAACGTGGACGTTTTGGGTGGCGGAAGCAAAATCATGTTCGGGCAAGGTGACGGAACGTTTTTGTCGACCGTCTATCCCGGAAATATAAATGTAGGTGCCGTAGGAGATTTGAACGGAGACGGTTTTCTTGATATCATCGACTGGAATACCGTCCGAATGGCCGTACCGAACGGTAACAACTGGGTTGTGGTACACCTGAAAGGAATCCAGAGCAACAGCAGCGGTGTAGGTGCCCGCGTTGAAATTTACGGTTCATGGGGCAAGCAGATCCGTGATGTAAGAAGCGGTGAAGGTTTTGAGTACATGAGCACGCTGAATGCCCATTTTGGATTGGGTCAGGCAGATGCGATAGATTCGATTGTCATCAGATGGCCTTCAGGAACGGTAGATGTGATCCCGAATCCACAAATCAATCAAATGCAGACCGTTGTGGAAGGATCGTTCCCGTTGAGCAATCCATCTGTAGGTCAGGCAGGTTTCGCCATCTACCCGAACCCGGCTGAAGATTACCTGACCATAAGCAGAAATGCTTCGACACCGGAAATAAAATCACTTGAAATCTATGACCTTGCCGGAAGATTCATATCTAATCCTGCACTGGAAAATGACAGATTGTCTGTAAAAATACTCAGTACCGGAACGTATATCCTGGTTTTAAGAGCGGCAGATGGAAAATCATACACCCAGAAATTCCTCAAAAAATAAACAGGAGCAATTCCTGATTCTATTCTACTCTTGAAAAAATCCGTTGTCATATGGCAGCGGATTTTTGTTTTTTAACTTTTAAATGACTGATGCTCTGCTTTTTTTGTTATCATTGTCGTTCAGATTTTTTATAAACGTCATCTGACTTTCTTTGATTGACCAACCTTAAAATAAGCAATATGTATTCAAGAACTACAATTGAAAAAATACGGTTGTCCCATTTCTTTTCCACTAGCTTTCTATTGTTGCTGATTCTGTTGTCTTTCGATCAGACTAAAGCTCAAAATACCTGCGCAACGGCACTTCCCATTGGGCCTGGGACGTATGTGATCGATGCTATCAACGGAACAAACATCGCGACTTCCTGTGCTTATGCGCCATTGGCAGAATGGTATGCCTATACGCCGACTGAAAATCATATGGTAACCGTAACGTCAGATTTACCTGAAAATGCTTGTAAAGACACCTTTTTCAATGTCTATACGGGAACCTGCGACGGATTGATCTGTTATGTGGGTAACGATGATGGCGGCACGATACCTTGCCAGCCCGGACAAACATGGTCGCTGTTGTCTACCGTTACATTCGAAGCTTTGGCCGGAACAACCTATTACATAGCATGGGATAACAGATGGACTGCTGCCGGGCTCACTTTCCAGCTTATCGAATATGTCGAGAGTCCCTGTAACACGGCCACAGTGATTACCGCCGGTACTACCACGATAGCTTCAATTAATGCGGAAACCATACCGACACCTTGCTCAACGGCAACACTGGCCAATTGGTTTAAGTATACTCCTGATGATTATTATCATGTTACCGTTACTTCTGATATGCCTGTGAATCAATGTAAAGACACTCGTTTTACGGTATATACAGGTTCGTGTATTTCCGGCCTGACCTGTTTGACTTCGGATGATAATTCCGGAGACCTGGCCTGTACAGAGAACGGGGAGTCGAATTTAGCTACTAAGAGGTTTGATGTAATGCCGGGAACAACCTATTATATCGTATGGGACAATACCTGGAGTACCGAAGGTTTCGACTTCCAGCTTATCGAAGACGAATATGTGTTTCCGGTATCCTACACGACCTCTGCTATCGGGCCTATTATCGGCGGATCGTATAATTGTATCGTCGATATGAATGGAGATGGGAAAGACGATCTTTTTACGTTTTCTCTTGAGGGAGTTCCTGTTTATTATCAACAAGATGGGGGCACTTTTGCATTTACCAATTTTCCAATTTCCACAAACTTCCAGCAACCTTCCTGGAGCATTGCCGCCGCTGATTATAACAAAGATGGGTTCACTGATTTGCTTTTCGGAAGTTCATATGGCCTTTCATTATGGAAATCCGATAATACGGGAACGGCTTACAGCATGGTAACCCCGGGCCAGTATATTTTCTGTCAACGCACCAATTTCATAGACATCAATAACGACGGAAACCTCGATGTTTTTTCATGCCATGATATTGCGCCAAACTGTTATTACCTAAACGACGGCTTGGGCAATATGAGTTTTTATCAATCTTCCGGCAATAGTCTTTTTGGAAATGTCGGAGGGAATTATGCTTCCATCTGGACCGATTATGACAATGACGGCGATCAGGATTTATTCGTTTCCAAATGTTCGGGCCCACCATGTGAGCTGCACCGGAATAACGGGGATGGAACGTATACAGATGTCGCTTCGGTTTCCGGATTGAACTTCCAACCGGTAACATCGTGGTCTTCGGCTGTTGCAGATTATGACAATGATGGCGATATGGACATCCTGATAGGCTCTAACGGAGGCGTTCCCAGTCAATTGTTCCGCAATGATCTTGGTTTGGGAACGGATGCATTTACCAACATCACGGCGGGTTCCGGTTTTGAATCGAACATCAGTACGTATCGCGATTACATAGCCTATGATTTTGACAACGATGGGAATGTGGATATTTTGGGTGGCGCAAATAAAATAATGTACGGTCAGGGTGACGGAACTTTCTTTCCGATTGTATATCCGGAAGGGCATGGAGTAGGAGCCGTAGGGGATTTAAACGGAGACGGTTTCCTTGACATCATCGATTGGAATATAGTCCGTATGGCTGTCCCGAATGGAAATAACTGGGTTGCCATCCACCTCAGAGGAATCCAAAGCAACAGCAATGGAATTGGGGCGCGGGTTGAGATTTATGGATCATGGGGCATACAAATCCGTGATATAAGAAGCGGAGAAGGTTTTGGATTCATGAGTACCTTAAATGCTCATTTTGGATTGGGACAGGCCGCTGCAATAGATTCGATTGTCATCAGATGGCCTTCCGGTGTGGTAGATGTCATCGAGAATCCCGAAATAAATCAAATGCAGACGGTTGTTGAAGGATCTTTCCCATTGAGCAATCCGTCAATTGCTGCTGCTGGTTTTACAATCTATCCGAACCCAGCAGACGATTATCTCACAATCAGCCCTAATGCATCTGCTCCTGAAATAAAATCTGCACAAATTTTTGATCTTGGCGGCAGGTTGATAACGAATCCGGAATTGGAGAATGATAAACTTTCTGTCAAAATCCTCAGTACCGGAACTTATATCCTGGTTTTGAGAACAGCGGCCGGAAAATCCTATACCCAAAAATTCCTCAAAAAATAAAAGAAGTTATTCTCTCGATTCCTAATAGATGAAAAAAAATCCGCCGTTACATCCAGCGGATTTTCTTTACAGATTTAACCTCATTACGAACTTCCTTTGGCTTCGCTGAGTCCCACATATATCTGGTTGGATGTCGCGTGTACCATCATAGCTCCGGTTTTGCTGGCCAAAGATTCCAGCGGCTTGATTTCGGTAAGGAACGGGACGCAATTGCCCTGAGCTATATTATAGATGGCATATTCCGGATATTCGTTGATGAGCATGACTATATAAAGATTGCCATGAAGCACAGCGGCTCCGAGAGAAGATACGGCATCTGCAGGCTCAAGTTCGAGAGTAGCCGTTATATCTTTGGAATCCCAACTTCCTGAGCCAATCGTTTTGGAATATAAGGTGACTGAGGCAGATTCGTTGACAATCAAATACAGTTTCTTTCCATCGGAACTGACATCAAAATACGTCGGCTGGCCGGAAACTGCCCTTATCGCTATGCCGCTCCAACTGTAGCTGATGGTATTGAATGTGTTGTAGTACAGGCCATCATCGGACTGGCAGATAACATGCACTAAATGGTCAATGGTTACGATACGTATCTTGATAAAGTCATTTCCGGTTGGCACTGGCATCTGCACAAAACCCGCATCAAACCAGCTTTCACTCTGAAGCTGATATCCGCTTATCTTTACCAAGAATCGGTCAATGACGCCAACCCAGATAATGGGGCTGGAAAGATCTACAGACAAATCAGTAACGGTGTTCGCCAGTCCTTTAACATACTGATTTGTCAGCTCTCCGTTTACGATGTTTCCATCTGTACCAAGTGTGCCATATGCCAGCATGCCATTGTATTCAGCAAAAAGGTTAATGATCGTTCCCACAACTACGCCATCGAAGAGAGACATGATAGGGAAGGACGGCAGTGCTATCTGACCCAAAGACAATTCGTTGTAGGTTGATAATTTGAATGAATGGACGTAAAAGGTAACCTGAAGCGATTTCGAGAGCAGGTACCAGATACCTTCGGATGCGCTATCATCATACTCTAATTGAAACACTTCTACATCTGGCGGAATTGTTTTTTTTAACACACTGAAGATGTCAAATACATAAGGTCCGGCCGTTCCGCTTCTCAGTTCGAGTATGGTTTCGTCAAAGTTGGGATAATCTGACAGCATCCCAAAGTAGTCTATCACATTAGCGGCTACCTGAGCGTTGTTCCATGTTCCTGAAATAGGTGAATAAAAGATAGATCCCGGCGCAGGAGCCAATAAAGGTGCGGCTCGTGCAAGTACTTTGTTCGCTTCGTGAAGACATACTTCGCAATACAGTCCATCTGCTTTTGTGGCCTCGTTCATCACACACAGATACTGCGGATGATAGATATCGCAGGAAAAACTTTTTCCACCCGCATAAGATCCTACAGATGCATCATCATTTGTCGGATTACTGTCCTCGTTTTTTGAATCGCATCCGGGCACATTTTTCATCGTCGGGATGTCAATTCCCGGCGTAAGCAATTTTTTCCATTTGATTTTATCGGCCGAAGTCTCCTTGGTTAGATTGGGATACGCAGGCTCATCACCCGTATAACTTCCAAAAGGCGATTGGGTGTATTCGTCACCAAGACCAAAGGCGCAATGCCCGAACTCATGCTGAAAGGTCTGTTCGTGGTCAATGCCGGAACTTCCCTCTTTCAAACCGGTGGCAAATTGATTACCCAATTGGGTGCCTATACGCTTTTCCGTTTCATTGACCAGAATGCAGGCCCAATTCCAGAAAGGCTTTCCTTTAGAGTTAAAAAGAGCGTCACAAACGGTAGTTACACACACATGATTCCATGTTGTCGTTGTGCCTTCGGAAGCGTATTCCGTGTGGAAATAAGGCAAGGCGTTATCTGTCGTTTCGATTTCCAAGACATAGATATTCATTGCGTCTGCTCCAAAAACGCCGGTGAAAGGTGGTTTGGATTGCAAAAAGGAAATACATTCGGAGGCGGCCTTTAAGAAGTCACTTTGTTCCGAACCGCTGAATTTTTCAGCCAGGATGACAAGATTATAGACATATTTGGCAGGGCCGTGATGCAACAATGTGGCTACGCTCAAAACCTGTCCTCTTCCTTCTCCTGTAATGTCGCTCGGAAGTATCACGGATGGCTGGAATTGTATCAGCTCCGGTAAAGATGGTATAGTGAAGGTTTTTATCAGAACAGATTCTTCTCCGAATTGTATCTCAAGGTTATCCGGATGCCTTGGTGGTGCAAAAAAGGCAAGATTTGTGGCCTGTGACATATACGGGATCAACAAATCGAAACTTTCTGCTTCCGGATTGATCAGATCTTCGGATTGAGGTATTATCAGCCCGGGCGTATCGATACGATATAGTAATGTACCGTTGGAATCTGATAATTCTACCCAGAATCCGGTCATTCCGGCCCTGCTTTCAAGAGAAGCTGACCCGGGAGGAATGGTAAGGGCAGCCGTACCGTCGATCAGTTTCAGATTTTTACGATCGCTGTTGTCAAAATGCAATCGGATGGAACGCGGAATATCCACAATCAGAATCTTTTGGATATGAGATCGACGATTTTGATTTGTCTGCGTAGAAGCAAGCTGCTATCGGCATCATGGACAAAAGATGAAACTGCATTCGACCAGCCTGCCTGATGATCTGTATTGGTCAGTGATAACACGGCATCGAACAGCTCATAATCTCTTTTTTGATTCCGGCTTGCGTCTCTTTTTTCCTCCAGTATGTTTCTTATGGTACTCATTTTTTCTTTCCCTGCCAGACCTGCTGCAAAATCCTTTTGTACCTGCAAGGCATCGTCTAAATCAGCCCCAAGCTTTGCCTCTGCCGAAAATTCTTCTCTTGCTATTTGGACAAGATCGCGAGTCAGTAGTGCCTTGGAAGCCGGTGTAAGGAACAAGGGATGTGTAGCGCACCACAATTTATCGGCAGGTTGCAGCTCCGGGCTTGAGAAAACCTCTTTAAGGTAGATGCAGGATTTATCGCCAATCAGCTTTTCCACTCTGTCTGTGGGAAAGGCGTCACATTTGGACGCAGCGATTAACTGGTCTGGAAATACGGGTGCGTCCAGAAAAAGTTGTGATGATCCGTTTATAATGGAATAGGTCACGGTCCATGTCATGCCTGTTTTTGGATATTCGGGTGCAGGGACAGCCCAGTTTCCGCTTAATTTTTTCATTTCGGATGTGCATAGGTTGTCCCTTACATTATTGTCTTCAAAAGTAAATTTGAAGATCGTGCCGTCTGCCGCCTGATACTCCATTTTTCCGGCAGGAGGAACGGCTGAGCCATCACGGTTTTCGGCCTCAAAAATCATGGACGTTCCGGGGACGCAAGTTCCGCCGGGTTGGGTTTTCCATTTGCCGTGTTCCAGGTCAGAATTCAACATTTTTACCGCTACCACGGTATCAAGTTTTCCGGTTACAATAAAACCACTCATAATTAAAAAGAATTAAATTAAATGTTTGTCTTTAGTTCAGTATTTGGAAATAGATTATCCGCTGGGTCATCCCGTAGGAAATCCAACTTTGAAAAAACGCTAAAAAGGGAAATTTTAGATGTGGCAGTTATCAGTATATGTTTTTATATATCTGATATTGTGCAATGTATGTAAAATAATAATACGCAGATTCTGTTCGTTTAAATTTCTTCAATACTTTGTTCATTCATGCAGGAATAGACAACTACGTTTCAGTTTTTATACTTGTACCGTATGTAAAATAAAATTGTAATACTTTATCGAAGTGATTGATTTTTTTGTTTACTTGCTATCTGTTAAGTAGTTACTGATTCTGCTTGATTTTTCCAAAAACACTTTCGCCGTTCCAGCCAATCTCTGTCGGATTCCTATATAGAATCTGAGAGAGAGTATGATATTCTATATTGTTTAACGAATTACTGATTTTTATGTATGCTGTCATACTCCTTATCCTGACCGCTATCGTGGTCTTGGTTTCCAAGAAATCTTCCATGCTTCGGAATGAAATTTTCAATGTTGAGAATTTTCGGCAGATGGTACAAGATCACAAACTCAAAGATCCAAGGCCGGCATTCAGCCTGGGGCGTGCACAACTCGCGTTCTGGACGGTAATCGTTATGGGATCTTTTTTGTATTTGATGAATCTGGGAGATTTTCCACACATCATAACTCCGGAACTCAATCAGGTAAGCCTGGGGTTATTAGGCATTGCTGCCGGAACCACTTTGGTAAGCAAGGTTATAGATACGAGCCAAAAGGAAAATCAGGGTGCCGCAGTTCCACAACAGGATATGCCTTCGAAAGGCTTTTTACTGGATATTATTTCTGATGAAAAAGGAGTCAGCGTACATCGGCTGCAAAATGTGATATGGACTGTAATCGTAGGCTTTATCTACATTGCGCACGTTGCTTCAAAAGGCACTTTGCCAGATGGGGAAACAATCACGCCGGAGCTATTTGCACTCATGGGAATCAGTACAGGTGCTTATCTGGGTTTAAAACTGAATGAAAATAAAAATGCACCGGTAGATGCTACCACGACTAACAAGAACACTTCAAATGAAGGGAATGGCGATGATGATTGCCCGCCACCGCCACCTCCGCCTGTACAAGACTTTAGCACTGCTTCAGACGGAGATATATTGAACACAGATGAAAGCGATGTGCCACCTGCACCAACGCAACCTTCAGAATAATACAAACCTTAAAATAATAATTATGCAACTCTTGAAAAAAGGAAGTTCCGGCGCTTTGGTGACCTATCTGCAAACCAAGCTTACTATAGATCCAAGCGGTTCTTTTGATGAGGCTACCGATGTCAAAGTACGTGAATTCCAGACTGCAAATGGGTTGGTTTCAGACGGTGTCGTTGGTGGATTTACATGGACAAAATTATATATCGCAACCGAGAAGCCAAGAGTAGCTTCGTCACGAAAAGACAGACATAACAATATCGAGCACCTTCATCCCACAGTGAGGACGGCAGTAGTAAAGACGTTTGTCCAATTGCGGGCTCAGGGAATTCCGTTCCGCATCTTTGAAGCGTTTCGCTATTCGGAACGACAGGCTGACCTTTATGCGCAGGGAAGAACCAAGCCGGGTAATATTGTGACCTATGCCAAGCCTTGGTCCTCTTACCATCAATACGGGCTTGCCGTGGATTTTGTGTTATATATCAATGACAGTTGGAGCTGGGACACATCCGGAAGTAAGGCTGGCTGGTGGAAAAAACTCCATGAAATAGGGCAGGCCGAAGGATTGATGCGGCTTGATTTTGAAACACCACATTTGCAGTTGGCGGGAACGAGTTCGAGTGCTCTACGGCAGGGCGTCTATCCGCCTAACGGTGACAGATCGTGGTTCGATAACTTTATGTCGGCACGCAACGTTTAAAGCAGCCAATCACACTTTCAGCATTCCCCTGAAACCTCTTGCGGCATAATAGGATTCGGCTCCGTTGTGGTATATAAAGACATGTCCGTAACGGAAATCGGCGAAAATGGCGCCACCTCGTTTGCGTATATCGTCCGGGGTCTTGATCCAGCTCGATGTTTTGTTGTCAAAAGAACCCAGTTCCTGAAGTTGCCTGTATTGGTTTTCATCGAGCAGTTCAATACCCATTGCAGTTGCAACGTCAATGACATTATTTGCGGGTTTGTGTTCTTTTCTGGATTCGAGGGCTTCGCGATCGTAGCAAAGGCTTCTTCGTCCGTTTGGGCTTTCTGTGCTGCAGTCGACAAAAAGATACTCCTGGGTTGAGGTGTTGAAAGCGATGACATCTGGTTCGCCTCCTGTTTGTTCCATTTGTTGTAATGATTGGAGTTTATACGGATTTGCCTCTAACTTCAGCTGGATTCTATCCCAATCCAATTCTTTGTGGCGATTGAGGTTTTTTTCGAAACGGGTTTTAAGGATCTGTAGTAATTCCTGCTGATGTGACGGTGACAAGTTGTTTTTCATGGTAGATGTATCGTACGACTAATATAAGTTTTTCCAGATAAAAGCTTCAGTCAAATCACAGTATCCATCCGGTCGGTAAGCCTAGCCCGGATGTAAGCGGATAGCCCACAGTTTGGAAACCCTGGTTTTTAAGGAGTGCCGAAGCGACCAACGGAAGCTCGCGGGAAGACTATAAAAACCTGGATTTGCAAACGAGGACTTGCAGCGGACAGCCGGATCAAGCTCCTGAAAATACTTTAGAACATATTATTGCGCTCTGTTGATGTAAATCCAGCCCGTTTTGGTTTGTAAATCGGTAAAGTCGATGACGTAATAATAGGCGCCGTCCGGTAATTCATCGCCGTTATTGCTCTGGCCGTACCATTCATTCTGGTAATTGGCTTTGGAATAGACATCGGTTCCGTACCGATTGAAAATTTTCAACTGGCTGACGTTGTATGATTCCAGGTCGAAATAGTCATTCAATCCGTCATTGTTTGCCGAAATTCCTTTTTGGATGGCACAGGATGTAGAAAGAACGTTGAGGTTTTCCTCTGTACTGCAGCCGTTTTGGGTAACGATCAATTTATAGAATCCGGAAGTGGAAATCACGACGGAAGAAGCAGTTCCTATTTGTGAACCGGATGCGTTAAACCAAGCATAGGTTGAACCGGAAGCATTGTCCTGGACAGCATTCAAGGTATAACTGACTCCGTTGCAGCCTTCTGATATGCTGAATTCAGGAGATTCGTTTACGGTTATGGTCAATGTGGTAGATAAAGCGCATTGGCCTTCAGTCGGCGTAAAGGTGTAAGTTGTGGTCGTCGTATTATCCAGGGCTGGCGACCAGGTTCCGGTGATGCCGTCGTTCGATGTTGTTGGCAATGCGTCCAAATCTGAACCCGAACAAATAGGGGCAATGGCTGTAAAAACAGGTGTAGTTGTTGTTGGATTGATCGTGATGGTAAGTGTAGTTACAGAAGCACATTGACCGGCCGTTGGCGTAAACGTATAAGTTGTTGTCGCTGTGTTATTCAAGGCTGGCGACCAAATTCCGGTAATTCCGTTGTTTGAAGTAGTTGGAAGCGGACTCAAAGCTGTACCCGAACAAACAGGAGCAACAGCAGTAAAAGTCGGCAGCGTGGATTGGTTTACCGTTATGGTGAGCGTTGTGGACGAGGCACATTGTCCGGCTGTTGGTGTAAAGGTATAAACTGTGGTTGCCGTATTATTCAGGGCGGGCGACCATACACCGATAATTCCGTTGGTAGAAGTAGTCGGTAATGCTGTCAAGGTCCCACCTGAACAAATTGCGTTTACCGGATTGAATGTTGGAGTCGTTCCGGGAGTTACGGTTACGGTGACTGTTTTTTGGTATAGACAGGTTGTTGTCTCTTTTAATGAAATATCGTCTAATGCAAAATCATTTCCGCCGCTTGAGGAATTCCTGTCGTAAATAATAAAATTGGCGGTGGTGTTCGAACCTGAGTTCCAATTGTAGGAAACCTGCGTCCATAAACAGGTAGCTCCGGGCGCAATTACCGGAAGTCCTTGTGAAACACCGTTGATATAGACTTCCAACCGGGCCGGATTTTCCGGAGAAACAGAAGCGACATAGTATGAAAAGGTATAATTGGTATTCGGAAGAATTGTTACCGGGTTTTGATTGCTCCACACGATAATATTTCCGGTAGGATCTGTAGATCCGTCAAAGACCATAAGATTACCGCTTCCGGTGGTGTGGTCTCCGCAAGATGAAAAAGCGGTAAACCAGGCGTTCGGATTGGTGACGACGCTGTAGGCAGCCTGTACGCCGAATGGATTCGGATCTGCAACAAAAGTATATTCTGTGGTGAATAAGGTATCGCCTTGCGTAAAATCGCCGTTCTCAATCAGATTGACCGGAGAAGAAACTGATCCCGAAGTCACGGTATACGTCGTAGTGACGGAAGGACTGACCGTTTGCGAAGCGCTGTTTGGATTTGTGATGGAACTGTCTGCAGGATTTGCCGACCACGTATAGGAACCTGTTCCTCCCGTTGCGGTCAATGCGGTCGAATCTCCGGTACAGATTGTTACGGGGGCACTTAACTCCAGATCATTTGGCGCTTCGAGAACGATAGCCGTTTGGATGTATTGGTTGCCATCTGAATCAGATACAGATATATTGTAAGTTCCTTCGCCCAAGCCTGTGAATATGCCATTATTGTTTGTTTGTGTGGCACTGCCGGTCAGATTGTATGATGTGTAGGGTAAAGTTCCGCCGGTAAGTGTCACCGTAATGGATCCGTCTGTTCCGATAGGACACGTTGGATTGACCGATGTGTAGGAACCTTCAAATGGTAAACCTCCTTCTGTTATAGAAAAATCATCGATTGCGAAATCATTTCCGATAGCCTGGCCGTTGTTGGTTTTCAGGCGCACCATAGCATTATCGGCCGTGGCTACGAATGAGTATTGGATATTTACCCAGCCTTCAGACGGAAGCGGGGCCAAAAAGTTCTGGTTTGCCGGATTGATATTGTTTGCATTGACAAAGAAAATCCCGATGTTGGCCCTGGTAGCATCATCTGATGTAACCTCATTGGAAATGGATTTGATCCAAAAACTGAAGATGTATGTTGTTCCGGCAGTGAAGCCACCAATAGCACCGCCTGTATTGCCGGTAGTCCAGAAAAAACGGTTGGCTAAGGTGGATCCGTCAAAAACCATCATGTTGCCTGTGCCGCTGGTATGATCTCCGCCTGCATTGTAGGTTGAATTCATAAGAGCCGGATTTGTTGTCCGTGCGTAAAATCCAGGATTGCTGGTGCCCGTGAGTGGATTTATCAAGGTATAATCGTGTACCAAAAATCCAACGCCGCTTCCGCCCGTTTCAAAATCGCCGTTGGTTAATATTTGAGCATGTAGATTTACACTTCCAAGAAATAACAAAAAGAACAAAAAATAGATTTTTCCTGATGGATGCCGTAAGTTTATTTTCATGGTATTTGGTTTGGATGATAAAAATACTACTTGATTTTTTACGAATATGTAATTATTGGATATAAAAACAATACAATCCTCATTTCGGGAATTAGGACCGATGATTGTTTACATTGCTTTTATTTATTGGTTTTGCAACGGGCTGAAATTAAATAATGATGTGGTAATGTTGAGTTGATTTCACTATTACTGAGAGTACTATTGCAAAAAAAAGCACCATCGTGATGAGGTGCTTTTTAATGAATCCGGATTAAAAATTAACTTTTTACAAACTTCAAGCTTTTAAATACTGTTTTACTTGTTCCGACTGTAATGATATACATTCCATTGCTCTTGGTGTAAGCGTCAGTTAGGCGATGTTTAATCTCAGTCAGTTATTATTGAAGTTATTAAATCCGCAGAAATCAAGTTTGATTATCATTTTTTTAACGTCCAATGGGTGAATATATTTTCGGATTGATTTGCGGTAATATAATTTTGTAGATTATTTAATAGCAAGCGTTTTTGTTTGCACGTGCTGGCCATTTATAACCACATTTAAGAAATACAACCCAGAATTTGAGGAGCTACAATTTAGAGGAATGTCCTGACCGCTAATTTCTTTGAAAACTAAAACTTCCTGACCTTGATTATTATAAATATGTAAAGCTGCATTGCTAAGCGGAACATTAAAATGCAGATTTCTTATTGATGAAAATGGATTTGGGGCAATGTCTGTGCTTAAGGTGGAAAAATCTCCGTCCCCTAAGATACTGTCACAAAAGTAGAGCGAAAAAACCGTCCCTTGAGGACTGCCTGTAAAGAATATATCTTCCACGGTCAAAGATGAAATCTCTTGATTGATATGTGTCCCGTACCATCCAGAGTGCAAGCATTCATCGCAAGCGGCCATGTTTCCTTCAGGCGTTATTATAGACAGATCGTCGCAAATGCTCTGACTGCCAACATCGGTAAAAGTATAATGTATTCCATTTACATATAAAACAACTTCTTCATAGTGTTCTCCAATATTTGTCGTGCCACCAAAATCTAGGGTCACACCAGTAACTGGCGGATCGAAATCAAAAGTATAACTACCATTTCCACTTAATATTGTTGGATTATATCCTGCCACATATGGTCTAATTGAATTTGCACAATATGTATTTAATTCCCAGATATGACCTGAAGAAGTAACTGTAACGTCAACGGAATTGATGTTCAAAGTCCCTGCAGTGTGTGTAACCTGATTCGTACATTGACCATTAACATAAATATCAGAGGATATGATAAGTAACAAAGTTAATATAAGTTTTTTCATAGAACTGTCGAATTATTTACACGGCCAAACTAACTATAATTTTAGTTTATCTAATTATTGCTCTGATTTTTACTATTGCCGCCTTTTCTCCCTCGATTTTTACAAATCTCGCCTAACGTTTGGCAGTTAAGTGCGGTTGCAGACTTCCAAAGAAAGTTGACTCGGCTGGACGTGAAAGTATAAAGAAAATCGACTGGTTCAATTACCTGAAAGCAGCGCTTTTTTTTACCGGCGGTTATGAACAGTTGCTGTAATTTTTTCCCAATGATTGGGAATTTTTAAAAATTTATTTTATCTTTGTTTGGTAAAAATGAAGACATATGATGACAGAATTACCTTATACCGACTCAAATGTAGCTTTGATTCAAGATTTTCTAGACGAAACTAGACGGAGAATTTCTGCGGGAGTTGAAGTTACTTTCACAAACAAAGCTAATTTAGAGTTGCAAAGCCTAGCATTGACATACGATATAGAAACTGATGATATTATAAATGCCATTGTGAACTTATCAACTGAAAATTATTACAGAGGCATCGACCCATCGGGAAATGCCGATTTTAATGTTTGTGCTTTTTGTACAAAGGTAGGAGAGGCAAACATAGAAATTTATTTGAAATATGGTTTGGAAGCTGCTGGATTGCAAATTTTATTATTTTCAAATCATATACCAAACCATCCAATGATACAGCCTTTTAAAAATTGAGTTTTATGGAAAAAATGAGAGTATTAACAAGAACTAATGAATTAACTTATGAACTTACTGAAATAGTAGAGCGGGTTTATAAGGGAGTTCATTTGAGTTATGAAGAGTTTTACTATCTTGATTATGAAGTTGATGAAGATTCTGGTATGGTAAATAAAGAGAAAAAGGTTAAGCACTATACTAAAAATCAAATGGATAGGAATATTAAAGCACTTAAAAATTCCTACCATATTGCAAAAGGATCTGCATCTCCAACTGAAATAATCAATTATAGGAAACGTTTTCATATATCGGCATCAACCTTTAGTGTCATATTAGGTTTTAGTAAGAATACTATTTCCAATATTGAGAATGAGGGAATAACTTCTTTGTCAAGTGGTAGATTAATTAAGTTATGTTTAGATAATAGAGAGACTATGATAACTTATTTAAAATTGTGTGATACAATTGATGAGGAAAAAAAAGAAGAATTATCAAAAAGATTATTAGAGGAGATTTATTAATCATTTCAATCAAAGGGCGGTTCTCATCGCTCTTTTTTTTTTGCAATTGTTCATAACGTTTGGCAGCCAAGCGCGGTTGCGGACTTCCGGAGAAGGTTGGCTCGGCTGAACGTGAAAGTACGAAGAAAATTGATTGGTTCAATTACCTGGAAGCAGCAATCGCGACTTGGGTGCGGTTACCAGCTGGCTGCGCTCTAGGTTCGCTGAGGAAAATTGAGATTTTTGTCTCGGCGAAATGAAAGA
>NZ_JAAMPU010000104.1 GCF_012911565.1 Flavobacterium silvaticum
AACATCGTATTGACACAGGGAAGCAACGTGAAGACGTTGCGTGTGATCAAACGGTAATTGACAATTAAGTAACGATTAACAATTAAGCCCCGACGCAAGTCGGGGCTTTTTTATTGGGTAAAGGAATTCTACGAATGCAAGAAGGACGGGTGATGCCTCTGCGGTGTACTTGTGTCTTCGTAGCATAAAATCCAGTAAATCCGTGTTGGGAATCTTTGTGGCAATCCAACGTGTGGCTTTTAAAAAGTCCACACGTTGGATTGCCACAAAATTCTTTTACAAAATTCGCTACGGTGATATTTAAATCATGGCAAACAGAAGCCAAAAAAAAACCGGCTCATCGCCGGTTTGTCTTTAATCCATTTCAGAAGTGTAAAACAGTTTTACTGTCGGGTATTTTGAAACGGTCATTTGAATGGTAAAGTCAGAATCGGCAAGGAAAACCAATTGGCCGTATTTGTCATGGGCAAGGAATTTTTGCTTGATGCGCTTGAACTCCCTGAATTCCTCATTTTTTGGGTCATCGGGTTTTACCCAACAGGCTTTATGGACCGCGAAAGGTTCGTACGTACATTTTGCACCGTATTCATGTTCGAGGCGATATTGGATAACCTCATATTGAAGCGCACCGACGGTTCCGATGACTTTTCTTCCGTTCATTTCGAGCGTGAATAACTGTGCGACTCCTTCATCCATCAATTGGTCGACACCTTTTTCGAGCTGCTTGGCTTTCATCGGGTCGGCGTTGTTGATGTATCGGAAATGCTCCGGAGAGAAACTCGGGATTCCTTTGAATGACAATTTTTCACCTTCGGTCAATGTATCCCCAATCTTGAAGTTCCCGGTGTCGTGCAAACCAACAATGTCACCCGGGTATGAAATATCGACGATTTCTTTTTTCTCTGCGAAGAAGGCATTCGGACTTGAAAATTTCAGGGTTTTATCCTGGCGCACGTGCAGATACGGTTTGTTGCGTTCAAATGTTCCAGAAACGATTTTGACGAAAGCCAGGCGGTCGCGGTGTTTCGGATCCATATTCGCGTGGATTTTAAAAACAAACCCGGTGAGTTTTGTCTCGTCAGGTTTGACTTCACGGGTTTCCGATTCTTTCGGGCGTGGGGCAGGAGCGATGTCTATGAAGCAATCGAGCAATTCACGGACACCGAAGTTATTTAAGGCAGAACCAAAAAACACCGGCTGTAAATTCCCGTCAAGGTAATCCTGACGCTCGAATTTCGGATAGACTTCATCGATGAGTTCGAGTTCTTCGCGCAGTTTATTCGCCGGTTTTTCCCCGATTATTTTTTCGAGTTCCGGATTCTGGACATCCGAAAAAGCAATCGTTTCCTCAATATTCTTGCGACTGTCTCCACTGAATAAATTGATGTTTTTCTCCCACAGGTTATAAATTCCCTGAAAGTCGTACCCCATGCCTATCGGGAAACTCAAAGGCGTCACGCGAAGCCCTAGCTTCTGTTCCACTTCATCCATCAAATCAAAAGCGTCTTTACCTTCACGGTCGAGCTTGTTGATGAAAACAATCATCGGGATATTTCGCATACGGCAAACCGAAACGAGTTTTTCCGTCTGTTCCTCGACACCTTTTGCCACGTCGATCACAACAATAACGGAATCTACAGCGGTAAGAGTCCGATACGTATCTTCAGCGAAATCCTTGTGTCCGGGCGTATCGAGAATGTTGATTTTTTTGTCTTTGTAATTGAACGCAAGTACCGAAGTCGAGACCGAGATTCCTCTCTGGCGCTCAATTTCCATAAAGTCGCTCGTTGCGCCCTTCTTGATCTTGTTGCTCTTTACGGCACCGGCTTCCTGGATGGCACCACCGAACAAAAGCAGTTTTTCGGTCAGCGTGGTCTTACCGGCATCGGGGTGGGAAATGATGCCAAACGTGCGGCGTCTTTCGATTTCTTTTAAAAAACTCATAGGGTTGAAATAGGGTGCAAAGATAGTTGAAAGTTTGAAGTTCGGGAGTTCGGAAGATCGGAAGTGAATTTCTTGAGGTAGAAGACGGGATAAGTCTGGTGCGGTGTTGTAGAAAACTAACTGAACTATATTCAGGTTTATTAGAGGAGCATTCTTCGATCTGTTTCTTGCGAACTTTTGAACTCCCGAACTTCAAACTTTTTCAGGGCGTGCCGGCGGCCGGAAACTTCTTGTAAAAGGTGCCTTTGTTGTGGCCGCCGTCGCGCTGCCCACTTTTAGTCCTTGCTGCCTCTCGTGGTTTGCAACGGCCGTTTTGGAGCTTCCGTTGGTCGCTCAAAACAGCCGGCAAACCATCTCGCTGCCGCTGTGGGCTAACCGTTTGCATCGCTCACGCATACGGAAAGAACCGGCACTCATTTCAATTGAAGAAAATTTATGAATTGATGCAGTTTTAATGTATTTAGGGTATTTTGGAAAAATGTACCTTGCTAGGGTGGGAGGGGCAAGCTCCACTTTTAAATAAGCCCATACTGCAAGCACTTCGTTTTTTTACCCGAAATCCTTTAAGATGTCCGAAAAGGTGCAACCAGCAAAAATCTAAAAACGAAGCGCGTCCAGAAATCTAAACATTATATTACGCAGGAGAGCATAAGAACGCCCGCGTGAGGGATGGCAGCATATGTTTGAGCTCTTTTGTTCCGCCTTCGGACAAAAAGCGAGTGCGGCCAGCCCGACGGCGGCTTACAAAAACAAAGGCCACAGCCTGTAGTTTTTGTTGGCAGCCGGCACGCCCTGAAAAAGTTTGAAGTTCAGAAGATCCAGATTCCCGAAGAATATATTTAAACCTACTGACATTGGGCACCCGAATTTAGTTTGCTGCGTTAGACTGCGCCACCTCCCAACTTTGCCAAGTTTCCTGACTTTCCTGACTTTCCTGACTTTTCCGACTGCCATCTTCCGATCTCCCCATCTTCCGAACTTCCGATCTCCCAAACGCCAACTAATTTTTTGTTAATACCCAAACCCTAACTTGCTTAATAGGATTGAATTGCTACATTTGTTTCCGCTAAAACCAAACATCATCCGGGCCGTTGCCCATTAACGTTAAAGTCGCTTTCAAAAGAATGAATTTCAATAAGTTGATGCTCGGGATTTGCTTCCTTGGAATGGTCGCAACCGCCCAAAAAGTAAAGAAAGAAGAACTTTTCACTATCGATAACAAACCGTATTACTCAGACGAATTCGTCCGTGTCTACAAAAAGAACCTGGATCTGGTCAAAGATGAGTCCCAAAAGGACTTGGATCAGTACCTGGAGTTGTTCATCGGTTACAAACTCAAAATCAATAAGGCATACAAACTCGGGCTTGAGAAAGGTGGGGCTTACCATCAGGAACTCAACCAATACCGCGACCAGCTGGCCAAAGGGTATATGACCGATACCAAAGTGACCAAAGAGCTTGTCGATGAAGCGTATCAGCGCTCATTAAAAGAAATCCGTGCCTCCCACATTTTAATCCTTGCCGATGAAAATGCTGTTCCTGCCGATACATTGAAAGCCTGGAACAAAATCCAGGAAGTTTATAAAAAAGCGGCTGCCGGGGAAGATTTCGACAAACTGGCCGAACAATATTCACAAGACCCGTCAGCTAAGGAAAACAAAGGTGACTTGGGTTATTTCTCTGCTTTTCGAATGGTGTATCCGTTTGAAAATGCGGCATACAAAACGGCGAAAGGACAGGTTTCGAAACCCTTCCGTACACGTTTTGGTTATCATATCCTAAAGGTGGATGATGTACGTGACAACCGCGGTGAAGTTTCGGTAGCCCATATCATGGTGCTTAGTCCTGCCGATGCCGATGAAGCCACAAAAGCGGCCGCGAAACAAAAGATCTTCGATGTCTATCAGAAATTACAGCAGGGTGAGAACTTCGAAAGCCTTGCGAAACAATTTTCGGATGATAAATCTTCATCATCGAAAGGGGGCGTATTGAATCGCTTCGGATCGGGTCAATTGAGCTCTGAGGAATTTGAAAATGTTGCTTTTTCGCTTTCTAAAGACAAACCTTTATCGGAACCTTTCCAGAGTGCTTTCGGATGGCATATCGTGAAATTCATAGATCGTTATCCGGTCAAGACATTGGCGGAAATGCAGGCTGAACTCGAAAGCAAAGTCAGCAAGGACGATCGTTCCAAACTTATAGCCGAATCGATGAGCGAAAAACTTCACAAGAAATACAATGTGAAGCGAAACGATAAAATGTATAAGGCGGTAAAAGCTACGGTTACCGATGATTATTACAAATCGGAATGGAAAAAACCGAACCTTGATAATTTCAAGGATAAATTACTGACCGTAAAAGACAGCGTGTATCCGGCTTCGAATTTTGTCAATTATCTGTTCATACAACAAAAGGCAGGGCATACCGAAAAACCAATCGGTGCACTTGTAGATAAGGTGTATGCCAAATATGAAGACGAGCAGTTGAATTCGTATTACAAAGGCGACCTTGAAAAGGAATTCCCGGAATTTGCCGCCGTTATGGACGAATACCGCGACGGATTGCTGTTGTTCGACCTGATGGAGAAAGAAATCTGGCAGCGTTCCAAAACAGATACACTTGGGCTCAAGGCTTACTTTGAGCAGAATAAAGCGAATTATTCGTGGAAGAACAGGGCAGATGTGGTCATTGCCTCTTCGACAAGCCAGGATGTGATCAAGGAAGCGCGCAAAATGCTCCAGAAAGATGCCGCGGCCGATGCCATCAAACAAAAACTCAATGTCAAAGACAAAGTGAATGTCATGACGACTTCGGGAACTTTTGAAGAAGGGAATGATGCCTTGCCAAAAGGGATGAAGTTTGAAAAAGGCGTGTCTGAAATCATTAAGGACGGCGACTATTATTTTGTCGTCAAAGTCAATAAGGTGATGCCTGCCGGGCCAAAAACGCTCGATGAGGCGAAAGGGAAAGTAGTAAATGACTACCAGCAATCGCTCGAGGAAAACTGGGTGAAGGATTTACGCAAGGAGTTCACGGTTGTCGTCAACCGTCCGAATTTCGAGGAACTTAAAAAAGAAATGAAGCAATAAGAACTGCCTGCCATCGTTCGTTTTAATTGCTTAAAAATTAAAGTATGAGATATCTCACCAAATTATTCCTGATTCTTTTGTTAGTGCCGACCATTATGCCGGCTCAGGAAATCATTCCGATGACTGCTTCCACAGAACAGTCACAACCGCCGCGCCGCCAGAAAATCGACGGAATCGTGGCTACTGTGGGCGATTACATTATCCTGGATTCGGACATCGACAAATCGATTCTCGAAATGAAAAGCCAGAGTCGTGACATGCCGGATTTCTCACGTTGCGAAATCCTGGGAAAACTCATGGAAGACCGTTTGTATGCACACCAGGCCATACAGGACAGTATTGTGGTCAGCGATGCACAGGTTCGCGAGCGTATGTCGAAACAAATCGACTATATGGTTGAACAATTGGGTGATATGCAAAAAGTGGTTGAATATTTCCGCAAAGATTCAGAAGATGATTTCCGTACCGATATGTTCGAAATCGTCAAAATGGGAATGCTGACCCAGGAAATGACGAGCAAGATTGTAGACGATGTCCAGATCACGCCGGAAGAAGTGCGTACGTTTTTCAATAAAATCCCGGAAGCCGACCGTCCAATATTCGGAGCCGAAATGGAGGTGGCCCAAATTGTAATCGCCCCAAAAATAAGCGATGCCGATAAACAGGCTGCCATTAACAGGTTAAAGGAAATCAAGAAAGAAGTTCAGGAAGGTGCGAGTTTCTTTGGAAAAGCCGTTTTGTATACCGATGATAAAGCGTCCAGCTCGACCGGAGGTTTTTACAAGATGAACCGCAAGACGCAATTCGTAAAGGAATTCAAGGATGTTGCTTTCAGTTTGCAGGAAGGCGAAATATCGGAACCGTTTGAAACGGAATACGGGTATCATATCATCATGGTGGAAAAAATCCGCGGGCAGGAACTTGAACTTCGCCACATCCTGATTTCGCCTAAGGTCAGCGACCAGGCCATGAAAGAGGCGCGCGAAAAGGCCATGTTGATCAAAAAACGTATCGACGATAAGGAAATCACTTTCTCGGAAGCGGCCAAAATGATGTCGGACCAAAAAGAAACCCGTAATAACGGCGGTGTTTTGATCAACCCAAGAACCCAGGATACGCGTTTTGAACTGACTAAAATGGATCCGTCGCTGTATCGTGAAGTATCGAATTTAAAAGACAATGAAGTGTCTTATCCGGTTCTCGATGAAGAGCAAGGCAAAAAAACATTTAAATTGTATACGGTTACAAACAGATATGATGAACACGTTGCCGATTATGCAAAGGATTACACCAAGATCAAGGCACTCGCACTCAAAGAAAAGCAGTTCGAGGCCGTAGGGAAATGGTTCGATGAAAAAATCAAGACCACTTACGTAAAGGTCAACGGCGAATACCGCGATTGTAAGTTCACAAATGACTGGATGAAAAAAATCTGATCCGGAACCATAAAAAATAAAAATAACAATAGCCAATAATTAAATGTCTGACGTCGCTGCAATCCAAAACCTGGTCGAAAAACGAAAAGCCCTCAAAGCCGAAATATCCAAAGTAATCGTAGGACAGGATGCAGTTGTCGATGAAATTCTACTCGCTATTTTTTCTGGCGGACATGCATTGCTCGTCGGCGTTCCCGGGCTTGCAAAAACGTTGATGGTCAATACCATTTCACAGGCGTTGGGGCTTGATTTCAAACGCATACAGTTTACGCCCGATTTGATGCCGTCGGACATTCTCGGAAGTGAAATACTCGATGAGAACCGACAGTTCAAATTCGTTCGCGGGCCTATCTTCTCAAATATCATCTTAGCCGATGAAATCAACCGGACGCCGCCCAAAACGCAGGCCGCTTTGCTTGAAGCGATGCAGGAGCGTGCGGTGACTATTTCCGGCCAGACCCATAAACTATCGCTGCCGTATTTTGTACTGGCAACCCAAAACCCGATAGAGCAGGAAGGAACGTATCCGTTGCCCGAAGCCCAGCTCGACCGTTTCATGTTCTCGATAAAATTGGATTACCCGAGTTTTGCAGAAGAAGTGCAGGTGGTGAAAGCCACTACTTCTGATGAAAAGCCAACTATAAATGCCTTGTTTTCCGATACTGAGATCATCGCTTTTCAACACCTGGTGCGTCGTGTTCCGGTTGCCGATAATGTGATCGAATACGCCGTGACACTCGTCAGCAAGACCCGTCCGGATAATGACATGGCGACGGACTTCATCAAAAATTATATCGATTGGGGAGCGGGGCCACGTGCGTCTCAAAACCTGATTCTTGCCGCAAAGGCACACGCTGCGTTTAACGGGAAATATTCTCCGGATATTGAAGACGTTAAAGCGGTCGCGACAGGAATCCTGCGACATCGTGTCGTCAAGAACTACAAAGCCGACGCGGAAGGGATTTCTATCGAAAAAATCATTTCGACCTTATTGTAATCGAATCATTTCAGGAACTCAAGTTCACCTGTTGAGGACTATCTTCTCGTTGCCGGTCATGGCATCTTGCTCAATTCCACGTTTCAGGTATTTGGTTAGGATCAGTTCCGTTTTGGTAAAGTCGAATTTCCAGAGTTCGTTATTGATGTAAATGGTTCGGTAATCATACCACCAGTTCGTTCCGAATCTCGGATTTACGGAAAAAGTCTTGAGGTTTCCAAGATTCCGGATCTTTCCATCTTTAGAAAAGACCACTTCTCCTTTTGCCGTTTTGTACGTTCCGGCAATAAGGTTGGCGTTGAGGTATTTTGTGAATTCGTCTGTGTTGATTCCTTCAGGGCCGATGATTTTTGCGGCGTCTTTCAATTTCACGAATTCTTCCGATTGTTTGTGTTTTCTTACGAACGCATCGATTAAAATGGTGGAATCATTGATTATTCGTTTCCGTTCCGATTCATAATTCCTTTTGGATGGATTTCCCCACGTATTTACGGTTGCATACAGCGTGATTGTATCTTTTGAAACCCTTGCCAGAAAAGTTTCCATATAGTCGTCTTCGAAATGGTCTTTGTCGATGTATTTCCTGAGAATATAAATGCCTTCGTCGAACTTTTCCTTTTTGCCACAACTGATCGTCAAACAGAAAACCAGGAATATGTAAACAAGGTTTTTCATCATAGCTGATGTTACGGTTTCTGCCTGATCTTCGATTCCAGTTCCGCATCGTAAAAGAACAGGAACATGCTTCCCATCATATCCTGATCGATAGCGGTTGTATTGTCACATTCCTGCCGAAGTTCGTAGTGATGGTTTGCGTAAAGCCAGATGCCCTGTTCAGATGAAAATGCCGTGACTTTCTCAAGCCCGATTTTATCTTTGTAATTCGTCATCTCACTTTTGAAAATGACTTTGTTGTCGGTCAGGTCGAAAACAGTGAGCGATGTCGAAAACGGATGCACATGAACGGCCGCGGCATGTAACCGTAAACTATCCTTCATTTGCAATTGTCCGTCAATGCTGCTGTGCCAAGTGCTTTTTCCGGGCGGAATCACCCAATGTCCCGACAGTTTTCCGCCTTTGCCGTCGTCATATGTATGATTCTTGGTTTCGACCGGAATACAACTGTTCGCCGCCGGATCGAGCGGTTCCTTGTAGGGATCTTTCTCATCGAACGGAAGCGCGACAAAAATGGTCCTTGTCATCAACGGTTTGAGTCCGTCTCCGTTTTTTTGGTAATCGATGTCGATTTCATGCTTGATCCAAAGATCCGCATCTTTTATGTTGTGGTTCAGTGATTCGGTCGTTACGGTTAACAGGTCGTTGCCTCGCATCGGAATCCCGTAACCTTTTGGAAATTCAAAACTTTCCTGACCGTTCGAAAGCGAGGTCATACGCGGATACTGTACGCCAACGCGGTTCAACAGCCCGAAGCCCGTATAATATCTGGAATCGTTGAAATCAATATTCGTATGACAGATAAAGTCATTCGATAATTGCGTAGTCATTTTGGAATCGAGCGCCTTCACTTTAAAGCCTGTAAGCCAGACCAGCGACGTGTCTTGCGAAAGCTGGACGAAATTCGTCGCCTTCGGGCCTTCCATAGATTTGTAGATGCCATCGATAAGGAACGTTGGTGAAATCATGCGGTATTCAGACGGTTCCTTGTCGATGTCCCATTTGTTCTTTACGATTCCGGTGCGGAACAGGAATTCGGTTTTCACGATGGCCTTGTGCCGGTTCGAAAGCTGGCTGTAACCAATCGCTCCCACCACAATGGCCCCGATCACAAAGCCGCCCGCAATTTTGTATATCTTTGACTTACGCATCCTTGCAAACTTAACGCATTTCATGATTCCCGACCTGCCGCAGCAACAGAAAATTTTTGGTCTCGACGCCATGCGCGTGTTGGCGATATTGCTGGTGCTGTCGGCGCATTGCCTTTGGATTTTTGAAGGACACAAAAGCCTGTTTACCAAAATCGTCAGTTTCTCGGGGTTTATGGGTGTCGAGATTTTCTTTGTTCTCAGCGGATACCTTATCGGTGGAAGCCTGTATCGTATTTTTACCGATTCCGGTTTCGATTACCAAAAAGTGCGTCGGTTCCTCAAACGGCGGTCATTGCGTATCATGCCAAGTTACCTGCTGATTCTTTGCGTCAATCTTGTCGTTGCTTTTCTGATCGGTTTGTCTGTCGATGAACCTTGGAAATATTTTCTGTTCCTGCAGAATTTCGCCCATCCCATGTTGCCGTTCTTTCCGGAATCGTGGTCTATGTCGATCAAGGAAATTCCTTATTTCATCATTCCTTTCGGTTTGTTGGTTGTGGCTGCTGTCTTCCGCGGAATCGACAGGGGGAAATTATTTTTTATTTTTATTTTCATGCTGTATTTGTCGGCTATCGGCAATAAAATCTGGTTTCATGTCGAACATTCAGATACGATGAGCATGCACGACTGGAACATTTCGCTTCGGTCGGTTTTTGTTTTCAGATATGATGCGGTGTTGACCGGCGTGCTTTTTTTCTGGCTTCGGTCGCGTTTCCGGAATATCTGGGCGAATTATAAATGGCATTTTGCAATCCTTGGGATTTTGCTTTTCGGATCGATGGCTTTCATTACCGGAGTCGCCAAATTGTCGCTTGCCAATTACCCATTTTTCTGGAATGTGTGCCTGTTGCCTTTGTTGTCGTTGGCGTCGGCTATGTCATTGCCTTTTTTCTCCGAATGGACTTCGGCATCGGTCATTCTTGATAAGCCAGTGACTTTCCTCGGCAACATTTCCTATTCGATCTACCTGATCCATTACAGCTTGGTTTTGTGGCTGATGAAGCAATTCTTCCCGACGGCTAATTTGTCCGTACCAATGCTTTTTGGCTACATGATCATTTATCTTTCGATTACCATCGGATTGAGTTGGCTATTGTACAGCTATTATGAAAAACCAATTTTAAAATGGCGCATGCGTCTCACGAAGTATGGCCAGGGATAGGATTTTTGGATTGGATGTCATGCGCAGTGCGGCAATTACCATGGTTGTTTGCGGACATTTGTGGTGGCTGTTGCCGAACAAAACCGGAATGGCTGGTCAACTCGCAAGCTTGGGCGGTTTTTTTGGGGTCGAATTGTTTTTTGTGCTTTCGGGCTTTTTGATCGGACGGATTTTATTGCGGCAATTCCTGAATTCAGATTTCGACCGAAAAGCAATTCTTACTTTCCTCAAACGTCGTTGGTTGCGGACGCTTCCGAATTACTATCTGGCTTTGATCCTCAACATTATCCTGGCTTTGTGGTTTTCGAGTTCCGAACCGAATTGGAAATACATTTTCTTCCTTCAGAATTTTGCATGGCCCATGACGCCGTTTTTTACCGAGTCGTGGAGTTTGTCGGTAGAAGAATTTGCCTATTTGATTTTACCGATGGCTTTGTTTATCGCAGTGATTTTTATGAGACGGAAAACACTGCAAACATTTTTTGCCATTACGATATTGCTGATTTTAATCGGATTCCTGATGCGGTTTCATTATCATTCCCAACATTCAGGCATGACGCTCGACTATTGGAACATCGGGTTGAAATCTGTCGTGGTTTATAGATTGGATGCGATTTTTACGGGCGTGCTCGCAGCGATTCTGTCTGTTAGGTTTCCTGGCTTTTGGTTCAAATCGCGTTTGCTTTTTCTGCTGATCGGAATCCTGATAATTGGCTTTCTTTCTGTAGGTGTCGGATTTTTGGGATTGTCGTTTGACAAATACCAGTTGTTCTGGAATGTATTTTATCTGCCGTTGGCATCTTTTGGATTTTGTTGCTTTTTACCCTTTTGTTCGGTTTGGGCTATAGGCGGAATCGCATCGGCACCAATTACGTTCATCAGTAAAATTTCTTATGCGTTGTATTTGGTGCACTACGGAATTGTTTTGCAGTGCGTAAAGCATTTTGCACCTGAGGTCTTTGGTATGCAATTCCTGCTTTACATCTTCATCAGCCTTGGATTGAGTTACCTGATGTATGCTTGTTTTGAAAAACGGTTTCTCAAATGGCGCGATCGGAACCTTCCAGAATAGAGCGAAATCGATTGCAGGGCTTAATTTAGAATGATTCTACAACCTTTGGGGAAGTATTGTTTTTGGTAAATCGGCAATAAAAAAACCTTAAAATAACGAATTGGTAAAATTTTATTAAAAATCTAAGTTTTACTTAATAAAATTCATTGAAAGTCCTGAATCGGAAATAATAATAATCGGATTCATTCAATTTATTAAAAATCTTTCAGCTATTACCTAAATTAAGTAAATTTGCACTGCACAAATTAACATACCCAGATTATGGCTTTTGATATTGAAATGATTAAAAAGGTGTATGCGAATATGCCCGCTCGTGTCGATAAAGCACGCGAGATCGTCGGCCGTCCGCTTACCCTTTCTGAAAAAATATTGTACAATCACCTTTGGGAAGGAATGCCATCCCAATCTTTTACCCGCGGTAAGGATTATGTAGATTTCGCCCCGGATCGTGTTGCCTGCCAGGATGCCACCGCACAAATGGCCCTTTTGCAATTCATGCACGCCGGAAAACCTCAGGTTGCTGTTCCCACAACGGTTCATTGCGATCACCTGATCCAGGCGAAAGTCAATGCCAAAACAGATTTGGCGCGTGCCAAAGAACAAAGTAACGAAGTATTCGACTTTTTGTCGTCAATCTCAAATAAATACGGAATCGGTTTCTGGAAACCCGGAGCCGGAATCATCCACCAGGTTGTCCTTGAAAATTATGCTTTCCCGGGCGGAATGATGATTGGAACCGATTCACACACTGTAAATGCAGGTGGACTTGGAATGGTCGCAATCGGAGTCGGTGGTGCCGATGCCGTTGACGTAATGTCGGGCATGGCATGGGAACTTAAATTCCCGAAACTGATTGGTGTGCATTTGACCGGAAAACTGTCGGGTTGGACTGCACCAAAAGATGTGATCTTAAAAGTGGCCGGAATCCTGACCGTGAAAGGTGGAACCGGTGCCATTGTTGAATATTTCGGAGAAGGTGCGACTTCTATGTCATGTACCGGAAAAGGAACCATCTGTAACATGGGTGCTGAAATCGGGGCAACGACTTCGACTTTCGGGTATGACGATTCCATGGAGCGCTACCTGCGTTCTACAAACCGTGCCGATGTTGCTGATGAAGCCAACAAAATCCGTCCGTATCTTACCGGTGATGCAGAAGTATATGCAAATCCGGAACAGTACTTCGATCAGGTTATCGAAATCAATCTTTCTGAACTGGAGCCGCATTTGAACGGACCTTTCACTCCGGATTTGGCAACGCCGATTTCGAAAATGAAGGAAGAAGCGATCAAAAATGATTGGCCTTTACAAATCCAGGTTGGACTTATTGGGTCTTGTACCAATTCGTCTTATGAAGATATCGCACGTTCGGCTTCTTTGGCCAAACAGGTAGCGGATAAAAAACTGAAGACCAAGGCACAATTCACCATCACTCCGGGTTCTGAAGTGGTGCGTCATACCATAGAACGCGATGGTTTCATCGACCTTTTCGATAAAATCAACGCGACTGTTTTTGCCAACGCCTGTGGACCGTGTATCGGAATGTGGGACAGGGAAGGAGCAGAGAAAGAAGAACGCAATACCATTGTCCACTCCTTCAACCGTAACTTCTCGAAACGTGCCGATGGAAACCCGAACACACTGGCGTTCGTAGGTTCGCCGGAATTGGTTACAGCTTTGGCAATCGCCGGGGATTTGAGTTTCAACCCAATAACCGATACGTTGATCAACGAAGACGGCATGGAAGTGAAACTCGATGAGCCGACCGGAAATGAATTGCCTCCAAAAGGATTCGATGCCGAAGATCCGGGTTATCAGGCACCGGCTGCAGATGGTTCGCATGTTCAGGTTGTCGTCAGCCCGACATCGGAACGTCTTCAGTTGCTCGCTCCTTTTGCCGAGTGGGATCATAAGAACATCACAGGTGCCAAATTGCTTATCAAAGCTTTCGGAAAATGTACCACCGACCACATTTCAATGGCCGGCCCTTGGTTGCGTTTCCGCGGACACCTCGACAATATCTCGAACAATATGCTTATTGGTGCCATCAACGCATTCAACCAGAAAGCAAACTCAGTTAAGAATCAGCTGACAGGCGAGTATGATGCGGTTCCTGCAGTCCAAAGAGCTTACAAAGCGGCTGGAATTCCATCGATTGTTGTGGGGGATCACAATTACGGAGAAGGTTCTTCGCGTGAGCACGCAGCCATGGAACCTCGTTTCCTTGGTGTGAAAGCGGTGCTTGTAAAATCGTTCGCACGTATCCACGAGACCAACCTCAAAAAACAAGGAATGCTAGCGCTTACGTTTGCCAATGAGGCCGATTATGATCTGATCCAGGAAGACGATACCATCAACTTCCCGGACCTGGTCGAATTCGCTCCGGGCAAACAACTGACGCTTGAATTCGTCCACAAAGACGGAAGCAAAGATGTCATCATGGCCAACCATTCCTACAACGAAGGCCAGATTGGCTGGTTCGTTGCCGGTTCGGCTTTGAATCTTATTGCTACCGAAGCATAAAAATATTTCTGATTTTTAAAGAAAGCCTCTCAGTTTGGGAGGCTTTTTATTTTGATGGCGCTACCGAAGATCCGCCTGATGACATTCCTTTGAACTGATAGAAGATGCGTTGTATCAGACGCAAATCATCGGTTATGATGCTCGCATTACCCGAAAGTTCCTTGTCGAATTTGATTTGCTTTCCATAGGAGGTATGCAATCCGTCCGGAAGCGAAATCTGTGTAAAATAACCGCCTTCCTTATCGGGAACGATCGACATGGTTTCTACGGTTCCTTCAAGCACTCCATATTCCTGGTATGGAAAATTATCAAGGCGCACCAATACTTTCTGGCCTGACCGGACCTTGCCTGAATTCTGTGCCGCCACCGTTAAATTACCCACGAATTGTTGTTGGTCGTCCGGAAGTATGGTCGCGAAAAGTTCCCCGGAACGTATCAGCCCGTTTTCTTTCCACGCATTCTGGAAAAGGAATTTTCCATTGTAAGAAGCCCGGAAAACATAGGTCTGTTCCCAAATTCGGATGGCTTTTTTGAGTTCATCAAGCGACTGCTGAAGCGAACTTCTGTTGGTCACATCGGTTTTTTCCTGTGTGATTTTGCTGCCGACAATCTGTTTCCGTGTCTGGTTGATGGCGTCGCGTTGCTGTGAAATCGACATATTTGTCTGATCGTATGTCTGCTGCGCTTGCAGGCTCGATGCTTTTTCCTTCTCGTAATCCAGTTTCGATATGACACCTTTGTCGAACAATTCCTGGGCGCGTTTAAACTGGAGTTCGGCGATGCGGAGTTTTGTGGCTTCTATTTTTTGCTGTTGGTACAATCCTTCGAGCCGACCCAGGTTCTCTTTTTGTGAAATTTCAGATGCCGAGATATCTTCGGCAATCGGATGCAGCTTTTCATTGAGTTCATTCTCGGTATACGCCCTGCTGAACTGGATGAACGGCGATTGGATATCTCCCAATTGGGTGTGTTTGAGCTCATCGAACGGAAACTTGAAATCGTCATCGCCGCCTATGTTTTCAAGCTCTTTTTTAAGCTTCAGCACGTCTTCATAATTGGCTGAACTCTCAAGTATGCCCAGCAATTCACCCCGTTTGACTTTTTGGGAATTAGCAACAAAAAGTTTGGCGATCCTTCCGCTGGCTCGTGCTTCAAGCCGTTCGGGCGGACTTTGGGAAGTGACGATGGCTTTGGCTGAAATAATATCGGGATATTTGATGAACCAGGACAAAATCACGGTACCGATGATGATCAGGAAAACAATCGAAATGCCGTACCGGATGATCCATCGCGGCGGCCGTGTCAGGACTTCATGCATGGCATCTGACCTCAATTCCAGTTCTTCAAGGTTTTTTTTCATGATCAGTCGCCCAGTTCCAGCTGGTTTTTAACAAGTTCAAAATAATTTTTCCGGTTCGAGATCAGTTCCTTATGCGTCCCGATTTCGACGATTTCCCCTTTTTCGAGCACGACGATCTGGTCTGCGTTTTTGACTGTCGAAAGCCGGTGTGCTATGATGATCGCTGTTTTTCCTTTGAGGAAATTATCGAGATTTTCCATGATGACTTTTTCATTGTTCGCATCAAGAGATGATGTAGCTTCGTCAAAAAACAGATAATCCGGATTTTTATAAACGGCCCGGGCTATAAGCAATCGCTGCTTTTGACCGCCCGAAATCCCGGTTCCTTCATTCCCGATTTTGGTGTTGTAAGAAAGCGGCAGGCTTTCGATGAATTCCCGGATATTGGCCGTTTCCACCGCATATAGCAACCGGGCTTTGTCCACACGGTCATCTCCAACGGCTATGTTGTTGGCAATAGTGTCGTTAAAGATAAAACCGTCCTGCATGACTACGCCGCAGTGGGTGCGCCACGCAGAAGGTGAAATCATCGGGAAACGCATGTTGCCGAGTTTTATCTCGCCACCTGTGGGCTCGTAGAATTTCATCAGCAATTTAAGTAAGGTCGTTTTTCCGCTTCCGCTGGTGCCGACAATGGCGGTAGTCTTTTCCTTTGGGATGATGAGGTTGATATCGGTCAGTACATAATCCGGATTTCCGGTGTAACGGAACGACAGCTTGCTGATGGATAAAGCCGCCGGTTCAAAATCGTGGATCTTAGGATCGGATGGATTTTCCTCATCTTCCTTATCGTGGATTTCCCCAAGCCGTTCGAGACTGATCTTGGCATCCTGCAATTGACGGACGAATTCCACCAATTGCATGAGCGGATTGTTGAGTTGCCCGATGATATATTGAACCGATAGCATCATCCCCAACGTCAAATCTCCCTTGACAACCAAAGTCGCCGCGAAAAAGGTAATCAGCAAATCTTTTAGCTGGTTGATGCAATTCGAACCCACCGACTGCCATTGCTCGAGGCTCAGCGATTGCATGCTGACCTTGAAAAGCCGTATCTGTACGAATTCCCAGCCCCATCGTTTTTGCTTTTCGGCATTCTGCATCTTGATTTCCTGCATGCCGTTGATGAGTTCCATCACTTTGGATTGCTCGCTCGCGACCTGGCCGAACCTTTTGTAATCGAGTTCTTTTCGTTTTTTGAGAAAAAAGGCGATCCATAATATGTAAGCGGTACTTCCGGCAAGGAAAATCCCGAAAAGTTGCACATTATAAAAAGCGAGGACAAAGCTGAAAATAAAGAAATTGACTATTGAAAAAGCGGCGTTGAGCGAATTCCCGGTCAGCAATTGCTCGATGCGGTGATTGTCGCCTATGCGCTGCATGATGTCGCCCGTCATTCGTGTATCGAAGTAGCTGATTGGCAGTTTCATCAATTTAATGAAGAAATCCGAGACCAGCGAAATATGGATACGTGTACTCAGGTGCAACATGATCCACGACCGCAATACCTCAATGGTCGTCTGTCCCACAAAAAGCATGAGCTGGGCCAGCAATATCAGGTAAATGAAATGCAGGTTTTGGGTCTGGATTCCGGTATCTACAAGGCTTTGCGTGAGGAAAGGGAACAGCAATGAGAAAATGCTTCCCGCCGCCAAACCTATGATAAGCTGTATGACAAGGCTTTTGTACCGGATCAGGTAACGCGAAAGAAAGGCAAAGCTTCGCGGAGAATCTTCGGTATCCCAATCGCTTTTGTGGAAATCCGGCGTCGGTTCGAGATACAGCACAATGCCTTCCTCTGTCTTTTCATGTGCGTTCTTCCCAATCCAGAATTTGATGAATTCGTCTTTGGGATACGATATCAGCCCGTAACTCGGATCGGACAGGTACACCGTATCTTTTGAAATTTTGTAGACCACCACAAAATGCTGCCCGCTCCAATGTGCTATACACGGCAACTGGACTTCGCTTTCAAGTGTTTCATAATTGATCCGAAGCCCTAAAGTGCGGAAACCCATGGCTTCTGCCGCATCGCTGAGGCCCAATAACGTACTGCCTTCGCGCGTTGTTTCGGACAAATTCCGGATTTGTTGGAGTTCGATATTCTTGCCGTAAAATTTGGCGATAATACGGATGCATGTCGGGCCACAATCTTTGCTGTCGGGCTGTTTATAAAAAGGAAAGCGTGCCATCAGGAAACCAATTTTGTTTGGGCCAGTTCGTCAATAAAATAGGCGAGGTCGCGTGCTGAATACGGTTCGCCAAGCAAATGTCCTTCGACAATGACCGCCGGTGTAAAAAAGACACCCGTTTCCATACACCAGGAAAATAGGTATTCGAGCGCTTCTATGCCGGATTTGGTATCAGCTACGGACCATTTTTTAACCCATGCTTTCAATCCAATCTGATTGAAGTGCCAGTCTTTGAGGGCTGATATAGCTTGTTCCTGTTTGCCGCTTCGATTATATTCAAGAATCGTTTCATAAACCATATTGAGTTCGTTGCCAGAAGCCGTATGTGCATTGAGGACGAATCTGGCTTTGCATTCCTGCGGATTGGATTCGACCAATGACAACAGTTCCGTCACCGTCTTATGGCAGTTTTCGCAACTGGTGCTGACTACGGCTGTAATAGAAACAGGTGCGTCGGGATTGCCTGCTACTATGGCGAAATCTTCGTCCAATCCGGATACGTCGACAGGTTGCCATGACGACAGCAATGCCTTGAAAACAATCGGGTTCTTTTTCATTTTTTGGTTCTGGAGCAAATCCCAGTTGCGTTCGACACGGTTTCTCATTCCAGATTTGACCGCCATCGAAATATAGTAAATTCCGGCCAGTAGAAAAAGAACCGATAGGCTTTGGGAAATCCCAGATGATGTTAAAGGCCAATAATTATATATCCATACCGAACAAAGGGCCTGGAGAACAAGAACGGCCGAGACGCCAAGGCACAACACACACCATTTTTTTATTGTGAAGGCTTGCGTATACCACGAGTAAAGTACAACCGGAATCATACAAACCGGAACTATCACTGCAAGAAGGGTTATTGATTTTACCGGAATAAAAACAAGGATTACCACAATGCTCAGGAAATACCAAAACGAAAGGACGCTGGCGGAAACCTTTTTTCCGAATTTCCCAAAACCGGAAGCCACCACAGACGAACACTCCGTTTTTTTACCGATGGCACATACTCGGGAGACCGTGTCGTTCTTAATTCCCGTTTCTTCGCCTATGAGCCAATACGAAAATAAAGCTCCGATACTGGATAGTACGTAAAATAAGACGGGCAAAACTGAGAAGTCATTTTGGAAAAGAACGGATACAAATCCCGTTACTGCGGCAAAAAGCAGCAGTGGTTTCGCGAGACGGTTACTGCTGTTTTCATCGGATGTGTTTTGATTGACCACGGCTACGATTCCGGTCCAGGCAGAAAGAAATTCCTGTACGTTCAGTTTCTTTTTGAAGCCGTTGGAGAATTCAACCTCTATGACGTTTCTTTTCCGGCGTGTGTATACCAATTCTTTTCCGGTATCTGATTCGATTACGGATAGGAAAATATCAGGTAGTTCCGCAAAATCTTCTTTTTGAATTGTTCCAATGAATGCGGGGATTCCCATAAAATCAAGCGTCTGTGAAAAAGCGAACAAATTAGGGAATTCCGGATGCGCACGGAATTGCAAAAGGGTTTCCTCAGCCTCGCGGTAGTGCAGTTTTGCTAAAAATTCCTTTATGAACCGAAATCCTTCCATACTCAATTGTCGAATTCAAGGATACCGTTGTACATACAATGGTCCATCATGAATGAAAATACTTTTTGGGCCAGAAGTTCAGGGGAAAAGGTTTCGGCTACAGCTTCGTCCTGCAATAATTCGAGCGTGAGTTCGCTGGCGGAACGCGGTTGGTCAAATTGATACAATAAAAAATCCCAGTCTTCCATGATCAATGTTTCCGCGCATCCGGTTTGTGGCGAGATATAGCGGACTTCGTCGTTTTCGATAACAACATTTGGAGACAGCCTGAATTTTGAGGCAAGCAACTCGTCACCCGTCAATGCTTCAAGCTTGGTGAAAAGTCTTTCCAGCGTCGCGAAACGGGCAATGTCATCCTGTATATCTTCAGCTAAGGCCAGTCCGTGAAGCAGCATATTGCGGTTCAGCGCTTCATATTCCACTGGATATTCGTGCCTGAGCCGGTATTTTATCTGTTCATTCATCACGTTGGATCGCTTGGCATAACCAATCGTGTGGATGTATTCGTCAAACGCCGGGACAACATGGAATTTCATGACATCTGTAAACGCTTCATTCATGTGGCTTTTATAAAGTCGGCAATCAAGACCTTCGCCGTTTGCCATTTCGAAGCTCAGCAGCTGCTCGTAAACCATGTTGAACATAAACGAATCAATTCCCTGAAGTTTATCCAGATTTGCCTTGACGATATCGAACGCCGCTTCCTTATGTTTTTTGAAAAAATTGTATTCAGATCCTCCGAAAATACCGGCATTGAAAGCATAACAATCTGACGTTTGCGCATATAACGGAAATTTCCCGGATACGTTCTCAAATCGCTCTGTCATCATGGCCATGAAGTCTTGGTAACGCGGAAAATTCAACTCGACATTCTGGGCGAAAAGCTGGCCTTCAAACAAGGCTTCGGGTAATTTTTTCCAGATGAAAACATCGGAATCAGCATGAAGGAACGGTTCTTCCTGAAGCGAATACGTCAGGATTTTTCCCAGTGCCCAAAGTTCGGGCGGATACTCATCCAATCTGTTGAGGTCGGTTCGGATTTCGGAATAGGGCAGTTGCAGCTGTTCCGAAAGCAATTTCTTTCCGTGATCATCCGTATATAAAATCACGTCACCGTAAAATTCACGCCATTTGAGGCAGCTCAACAGGCTTGCATAGAAAAAACCTGCCTGGGACGACCATCCGGCTTTGTATCTTGCTCCCGGATCGGTACTGGCGCTTGAAAAAGGTTTGGACCAAAAACTCTGGACTATTCTCATCTAGATATTGATCACGCGTCTTTTGTCGAACATACGGTTCATTTGCTCCACACTGAAATCCATGAAATCAGAAGCGTTTTCCACACGCAGCAGCTTCAATTCTTCCCAAACGTTCTGGTTGTACGGCATGGGATGGAAATCTTTTATGAAGCGGTAATTGTTTTCGTCGAGCACTTTCCACAAATTGAAAAAGCTTTGTCCTTTCATGTCCTGGCTGTGTCCCCAATTCCTTACTTTTTGTTCGATTTCTTCCTCGCTGCGGGCCCAGGATTGATGTATGATTATAGTGTCTACGTCTACGTTGGCATTCGAACCGAAGAGCCGTCCGTATTGCGTTTCCGGATTGTTCGTCGCCAGCCATCCGCGTTCCCGAATAGGTGAAATCACCAAAAAACCAGAGGGCACTTTCTTGAACAGGATGGCCAGACGCGGGCGTACAGCAACCGGTTGCGAGCCATATTCAATCGAAATGCGCTGGAGTTCGTCTACATATCCGTCGAAATCGATTACATATTCATCGCAATCGAGTTGGAGATACCAGTCGCATTTGCCCATTTTTCTATACAGGTGATTGCGTTCCCAGGTCTCGCTCATCATAGGGTCTTTGTCCGGATGATAGAACGATTCCTCCCAGATTGTGATTTTCTTTTTGACATCGAATTCGGCAATCCATTCAAAAAAAGAATCTGGTATTTCAAACGAATTCCCAGTCCACGTTTGACGGTTTTTGTCTATGGCCAGGATAATCTCGAGTACTTTCGGATGATCGTAAACCAACGGAAGTGCCGTTTTAAGATATTCGTAATCGTAAGAAACGAGAATGCCGATTTTAAGGACCATATTAAAATTCAGGGATTAGAAGTTCGTGGAGCAGGCATTTGTCGAATACGAATGACATGAGTTTTTCCTGTAATTGGCGAGGGGTATACTTACTCGATATGTCGTCGTCAAGCATGAGTTCGCGGCTCAGTTCATCAATGGACATCGACTCTTCGAAGTAGAGGAGCATATTGTCCCAGTCGTTGAGCTCGATGGTTTCTTCGATACTTTTCTGAGGCGATGTGAATGTGACCTGTATGGGTTCGCCTTCTGTGATTTTTACAGTCGGATTGATATGGAAACGGAGTTTGCAGATGTCGGAATCAGATTTCTCGCGGACGAACCGGAACATCGAAAACAGAAATTCTTTTCGTCTTTCAGAAATCTCGTAACCGGGCTTCCACAATAGATGTTTTTCTCCGTTGGCGCGTACTTTTTGATATTCTTCCGGAAATTCATACATGAGCAATGCTTCGATCTGTTCGCATGCATGCTGTGATTTTTTTGCCATGCCAATCGCGTGGACATATCTGTAGAGAAAAGGCGCAAGGTGAAAATTGGTCAATCGTGTGAAATTGGCATCGACGTCATCGAACAGGCATTCGGGTGTGATGTTGCGCTTTTCGGCAATCGCATATCCCAATTGCTGCTCGTATATCATATTGAATATACCAACATCAATGTCTTCAAATTTATCCAGGTTGCGCTGTATGAATTTTTCAGATCTGGCGTACAATTCCTTGAAATAATCCAGGTTCGTACCGCCGATGATACCGGCATTGAAGGCCTTGACACCTTTGTATTTATATAAGGTATTGATCAATTCGGTAGGAACCCAATTGAAAATGGCAAGTATCTCATTCAGGGCATCGCCGTATATGGGGAAATTTTCTTCTATGTTTTGGCAGAACAATGCTGATCCGGTCAATGTTTCCGGAAATTTTTCCCAGATGAATACATCGGTATCGGCATGGATGAAAGGTTCGGTCTGCAATTGATAACAATACAGCTTTGGGAATGCCCAGAGTTTTTCGGGGTATTCGTCGAGCAGGTTCAATCGGTTATCGTATTCCGAATAGGGTATTCCGAGTTTTCCGGAAAGGATTTCTTCGCCCGCTTTATCTGTATATAATTTCACATGCCCGTAATATTGCTTGAACTTCAGGCAACTCAGGGTCATGCTGTAATAAAAATATTTTTCGCTGAGCCAACCGCCCTTAAAGCGGCTGTTAGGGTCTTTGGAGTCGTTCAGGAACGGCTTGGACCAGAAACTTTGTATGATCATTTGGTGTGAAAAAAGAGTAAAAAAGAGGTTTTTTCAAACCTCTTTACATTATTATCCCCAGCAGTACAATTCCGGATTCGGTTTGTAGATGTACAGCCTCCACGATCCGTTTGTTGTAGGACAGCCCGGTTTTGAAATCGTGGCTCCTTTGTTGGTTGCAGCTCCACAAACAATAAAGGAACAGTCTCCCATGAAAGATCCGTAGTAACCTCCGGAAATGGTCTTGGCTTCTTCTTTAGTAAGAATCGCTCCTTTTACTTTGCTTAGAAAATCTTTTTTCATCGGTAAAATAAATTATATAATGTGCCTACTCTGTTAGCTTTTCGGCTTCCGCTCGGTACGAGTTTGTCAGGGTCGCGATTTTTTCGCAACACAGACTGTGGTATTTCTATAGGGAATTTTGGAAATTTTGGTCTTGAAACAATTGTGAAATGCTTCAAAACTCTTCTAAAGTTATGAAGTAACCACAATACTAAAACGATGTAATTTTAATTATTCTAAACTATAACGTTGTAGTGTTGATAAGTTATTAATGTCCACTTTTTTGTAATAATAGGTGTAAAGGATTTGCACAGATTACTCTTTTCTCGCAGACATTCTAAAAATTTGTGTTACATTTATGTTCGAACATTTGTTTTAAAATGATTTTTAATTCTACACTGGCTTTGCGCTTTTCCGAATGATACTTATTGTCGACGATAAGCGCGAGAACATCCTGCCACTAAAAAAAATACTTGATCTTCACGGGTTGGAATCAGACGATGCCACATCTGGGGAAGAGGCTTTGATCAAAATTCTCAAAAATGATTATGCACTCATCATCATGGATGTGCAAATGCCCGGAATGGATGGTTTTGAAGTGGTCGAAACCATGGCCCAGAGCAGTCGGTCACGCGAAATTCCGGTGATTTTCCTGTCTGCCATCAACAAAGAAAAAAAATACATTTTCAAAGGTTACGAAGCCGGTGCCGTAGACTACATCACCAAACCGGTAGACGTCGACCTGCTTATCCTCAAGGTAAAAGCATTCCTCAAGATTTATCAGCAGAAAAAAGAACTCAAGGAAATCCGCGATTTGCTGACTCACGAAGTCGAAATCAGGAAACAGGCCCAGCTGGAGCAAAAAATGGCCAATGAAAGCCTTGAAGCCAAGGTTCAGGAGAGAACGAGCGAACTCCGTAAAAAGAACGACGAGCTTGAACTGCGCAACCACGAACTCCAGCAATTTTCATGGGTGGTTTCGCATGATTTGAAAGAACCGTTGCGTAAGATCGAGACTTTTATCAAGATTATCCGCGACCGCTATGTTTCAGCCGATCCCAAAGCAGCCGATTATATAGAACGGACGGTAAATTCCGCAAGTCGCATGACACGGCAGATTGACGATCTTTTGGAATATTCAAGGTTGTCGCGCAATGCAGACTTACAACAGACCGACATCAACAGCATAATCGATGAAGTCATTCTCGATTACGAACACATCATCGACCGTAAACGAGCCTATATTTCCAGGACAAGCATTCCGGAGCTTCCGGGAATCCCAAGCCAGTTGCGTCAATTGTTTCAGAATCTTGTGGGCAATGCGCTTAAGTTTTCAAAGCCGGACGAATCTCCCGAAATAAAGATCGATTCGGAAATCGTTTCAGAAAAAAACATCGATGCAAAACCGGATGCTAACGGGAAATTCTGCAGGATAACCGTCAGCGACAACGGGATAGGTTTCGACGAAGCCTATCTGGACAAGATCTTCGTCATCTTCCAAAGCCTGCACGACCGCCACAGTTATGAAGGAACGGGAATCGGGCTTGCCATCGCCAAAAAAATAATAGAACGCCATAATGGAACCATCGGGGCCAAAAGCCAGCCGAACCAAGGTGCGACATTTATAGTCGTACTGCCGCTTAATCAATGACCATGAAGAACAACTTTAGAAGGAACCTGTTTATAGGATTCGGGATTTCAGTACTCATACTGCTCGTCAGTTCCATCGCTTCTTACCTAAGCATCAAAAAGCTATTGGAAAGCAGCGCCATGGTGAACCATACGCAGGAAGTGTTGGCCAACCTTAATGAAGCTTCGGCGGTAATGACCAATGCCCAAAACGGGATGCGCGGTTACATCATTACCGGAGACGATAAATTCCTCGATGACTATTCCTATGCCGAAAGCCGGACCAATGCCCATTTCGAAAGGCTCCAGAAACTTACCGAAGACAACCCGAAGCAACAGGACGCGTTACGTGAAATCCTTCCGTTGCGCAATGAGTTTTTCAGGTATCTGAGAGTGCGGGTAGAAGACCGTCAGAAAAACGGTTTCCACGTGGGCGACATAGGTACGGGAAAAAAAATCATAGACCAGACACGTGTTATCCTTAAAAAGATGGAGGATGAGGAAAAACGGCTATTGCTCTTCCGGATGCAGGCTTCTGAAAAGAACGCGAATTACAGCATCTGGCTTATCATCATTGCCGCCATACTCGCCATATTGATCAGTGTGGTTTTCTTTTTAAGGGTCATAGCCGATTATGGGGAACGACTGAAACTCAATCTCAAATTAGAGGAAAAAGACAAAGAAATTGCGAGCCGTATTACTGCCATCAGTGGAATCGCCCAACAAATTTCACAAGGGAATTACAAAGTCAGGACAGATGATAAGTCGACTGACGACCTTGGTGCCGTAGGTGATTCACTAAACAATATGGCTTCGGAACTCGACCGGTCGTTCACGGCCTTATCAGATAAAGAATGGCTGCAGACAGGACGCGCCGGGCTTAGCGAAGCCATGTTGGGCGATAAGGACCTCGAGCAATTATGCCGCGACATCATTATGTATATGGTGGATTTCACCAATTCAGATGCGGCAGTGATCTATATTAATGAAGGAGACGATTTCAGGCTCATGGCGGGTTACAATTACCAACCCGCGCCGGAACGACAATTCATCAAACGCGGGCAAGGGCTTTCAGGCCAGGCAATCGATGCCGGGAAATTATTGGAAATAAACGGTATCAGTGAGGGCTCGATCAGGATTTCATATGCGCTTGGCGAAATACAACCGACCCATATCGTGGCTTTGCCGTTACTGGATTCAGATGCTACAGGGGTCATCGAATTTGCGCGTGCCGATTATTTCGATGCGTTGGAACTTGAATTCCTGTCTTCCGTAGGAAATACTATTGGCATTGGCATCCGTGCTGCCCAAAACCGCGCACGCGTGCAGGAACTTCTTGAAGAAACACAGGCACAATCTGAAGAACTGCGTGCACAGCACACCGAACTCGAAAGTATAAACGTAGAACTCGAAGCCCAGGCCGAAAAGCTTCAGGCTTCGGACGAAGAGCTCCGCGTACAACAGGAAGAACTGCAACAGGCCAATGAAGAGTTATCAGAGAGAAGCGTGTTGCTTGAAGAACGCAATACAGAAATCTTACAGAAATCGGAAGATCTGGAACGAAGCACGCGATACAAATCTGAATTCCTGGCCAATATGTCCCACGAACTCCGGACGCCTTTGAATTCTATCTTGTTGCTGAGCCGGTTGCTGTCTGAGAATACAGATGAGAACATGAACGAGGAACAGATCGAATTCGCGAAAGTCATCCAGAGTTCAGGGAACGGTTTGCTTGGCCTCATCGATGAAATCCTCGACCTGTCTAAAATCGAGGCCGGAAAAATGGACCTCGAATTCATGGAAACATCCGTCGCGGAAATCGGGATCGGGATGCACAACCTTTTCGATCAGGTAGCCAAAGAGAAAAACCTGGTGTTCAAAGTCGATGCAAAACCGACGGCTCCGGTTGTGATCAAAACCGACAGAATGCGTCTGGAGCAGATCCTGAAGAACCTCATTTCAAACGCCCTTAAATTTACGTCCCAAGGTTCCGTAACACTTGAAGTGCGGCCAGATCCGGCGAATTCACGCAACATACAGTTCAGTGTCACCGATACGGGAATAGGAATCCCACGCGAAAAACAGCCTATGGTTTTTGAAGCGTTCCAGCAAGCAGACGGTTCCACAAAGCGCAAATATGGCGGAACCGGCCTAGGTCTTTCGATAAGCCGCGAACTGGCCAAACTGCTTAAAGGTGATATCAAACTCGAAAGTGAGCCGGGCAAAGGAAGTACATTCACGCTTACGATTCCGGTGTATGCGGGACAGGTTTCGGATATTGCTTCGGCAGTTGTGGAAAACCTCAAGCCATCATCGGCCGAAAATCTACCTCAGGCGCTTACCGATGAGCAGCGTCATTATTATGTAAGCGACGTGATTCCGGATGATGTACCCGACGACCGTGATGGAATTTCAGACAAAGACAAAACCATACTTATTGTTGAGGATGATGTCAATTTTGCCAAGACACTTCTCGAATTCACCCGAAAACGCGGATACAAAGGTGTCGTGAGTGTCCGTGGCGACCATGCGCTGAACCTGGCGTTGCAGTATCATCCGTCGGGAATTCTGCTCGATGTGCAACTCCCGATGAAAAGTGGCTGGCAGGTCATGGAAGAACTCAAGGAAAATGCGTTGACCCGTCATATTCCGGTTCACATCATGTCATCTCACAAATTGCGAAAGGAAAGCCTGATGAAAGGTGCCGTCAATTTCCTCGACAAACCTGTCGCTTTTGAACAGATGCCCGAAATTTTCAAACGCATCGAACAAATCGTCAACCGCGAATCGCAAAAAGTCCTAATCCTTGAGGACAATCCGAAACATGCACAGGCACTCGCATATTTCCTTGAATCGCATCAGATCAATTCCGAAATCAAACGCGAAATCAGCGAAGGCGTCACCGCTCTCAAAGAAACGGATGTGGATTGTGTGATCCTCGACATGGGAATTCCGGACCGGAAAGCCTACGAAGTACTTGAAAGCATCAAACAAAATCCGGGGCTCGAAGATTTACCGGTGATTGTGTTTACCGGGAAAAGTTTGTCGCTCCAGGAAGAAGTCCGCATCAAGCAATATGCAGATTCCATCATTGTGAAAACGGCCCATTCGTACCAGCGCATGCTCGACGAAATATCGCTTTTCCTGCATTTGGTTGAAGAAGGCGGAAACCCGCGGACCAAGAAAGACGGCCAACGCAAACGCAACGCGCTCCAGAATGTGCTTGAAGGCAAAACCGTTTTGGTCGTGGATGACGATGTCAGAAATATCTATTCACTTACCAAGGCACTAGAGGCACATAAGATGAAAATCATTTCGGCCATCGACGGGAAAGAAGCGCTCGATATCATCGAAAAGAATAAATCCATAGACGTCGTGCTTCTCGATATGATGATGCCGAACCTCGACGGATATGAAACGGCAACCAGAATCCGTGAAAACCCAAAACTCAAAGAACTTCCGGTGATTGCAGTTACAGCAAAGGCCATGACAGGTGATCGCGAAAAATGCATCAATGCCGGCGCTTCGGATTATATAACCAAGCCTGTCGATGCAGACCAGTTGCTCTCGTTGCTTCGCGTGTGGCTTTACGACAAGAAATAAGATATGGCGGCAAATGTACTTTTGGTCGATGACGATCCGCGGAATATTTTCGCGTTGTCTGCCGTTTTGAAATCGCGCGGTTTTAAAGTAATTGCGTGCAATGGAGCGAAAGAGGCGATTGACATCTGTAATTCGGATCAAAAAATCGACATTGTCCTCATGGATATGATGATGCCCGGAATGGACGGATATGAAGCCATTCCACTTATCAGGGAAATACCAACACACAAAGCGACTCCCATTATTGCAGTTACCGCACAGGCTATGGTGGGTGATCGTGAAAAAAGTATCGGCGCGGGAGCCGACGGTTATGTGTCAAAGCCGGTTGACATAGATAAACTGATGGCTGTCTTTGCCGAAAATAAAGTGGGATGACAGCGACCGACAGCGAAATCGAGGCGATTATTTCGACCATTTTTGAATATTATGGCTATGATTTCAGCGGGTATTCACGTGCGTCGTTGAACCGTCGCGTGAACCGTTTGCTTGAACTCGGGAATTATTCACATGTCGAAGATCTGTTGTCGCGCATCCGCCATGAACCCGACTATTTTGAACGCGTCGTGGGTGATTTGACCGTGAATGTAACCGAAATGTTCCGCGATCCGCAATTCTATAAACAACTTCGCGAAAAAATTCTTCCAATAATAGGCACAAAACCATTTATCCGGATTTGGCATGCAGGCTGTTCGACGGGAGAAGAAGTGTTCTCGATGGCCATTTTGCTTGATGAACATAAACTGCTCGAAAAGACGCTTTTGTATGCCACAGATATCAGTCCCGATGTGTTGCAGACGGCCAAAAAAGGAATATTTCCACTCCGGCAAATGAAGCAATATGCCGAGAATTATGCATCTTCCGGCGGAAAAGAAGATTTTTCGAAATACTACATGGCCAATTACGGCCTGGCAAAATTCGAGGACAGATTGATTGCCCGGATGGTTTTTTCACAACACAATCTGGTTTCGGACAGATCGTTCAATGAATTCGACCTCATACTTTGCCGCAACGTACTTATCTACTTTGACAAGGATTTGCAGAACCGCGCGCTGACTTTGTTTGACGACAGCCTTCCCAATCTTGGGTTTCTGGCTCTCGGAAGCAAGGAAAACATAAAATTTTCAGTATTGAGCCACCGATACCAACAGGTTGAAAGAGAAAAGATATGGAAAAAGCTGCGTTGAAACTGGTCGTAATCGGAGGTTCTGCCGGAAGCGTGGACGTGATTATGCGTATCGTGCCGTTTTTGCCGTCCGATCCTGATTTTTCCATAGTATTGGTGTTGCATCGGAAATCGTCAGATGACACTACGCTTGAAGATGTCGTTTCGATAAAATCAGCTATGAAGGTTATTCCGGTCGAAGACAAAACCATGCTTGAAACGGGTGCAATTTTTATAGCCCCGTCTGATTATCACTTGCTTTTTGAACCTACGGGTGAACTGTCGCTCGACGTTTCTGAAAAAATAAATTACAGCCGTCCTAGCATAGATGTGTCTTTTGAATCTGCTGCGGCAATCTACAAAAACCGGCTTACGGCTATTTTACTCACAGGTGCGAATTCAGATGGAACGGCCGGGCTTATTTCGGTAAAAGAAAATGACGGGTTTGTGATTATACAGGATCCGGAATCGGCAGATATTCCTTTTATGCCTGCCAATGCCTTGGAAAACATGACGCCGGATTTGGTTTTGGATGTGGATGGAATTGTCAATTTCCTCAATTCAGGCTTTTAGATTTTCGCAGTCTAATTTTGCTATCTTAGCCATGCCCGATGCCAATTTCAGTATCGGATGCAACCAAACCAAACAAATATGCAAACTCCCGAAAACGAACATTTTAAACGTGAACTCGGCCTGCTCGACGGCTCCATGCTTGTCGTAGGTTCCATGATAGGTTCCGGAATTTTTATTGTCAGTTCCGATATGGTGCGCCAGGTTGGATCTTCTTTCTGGCTACTCGTGCTTTGGGGTTTGACCGGCTTGATAACTGTGATCGCGGCAGTCAGTTACGGAGAACTCAGCGCCATGTTCCCGAAAGCCGGCGGACAATACGTCTATCTTAAAGAAGCTTATGGAAAACTGTTAGCCTTTTTATACGGATGGAGTTTTTTCGGCGTAATCCAAACCGGAACGATAGCCGCAGTTGGTGTGGCTTTTTCAAAATTCGCAGCGTACTTGTACGAGCCGTTAAGCGATGAAAATATTTTGTACGATGCCGGATTCTTCAAGCTCAACGCGGCCCAGATCGTTTCTATCATCACCATAATTTTCCTCACGTACATCAACAGCCGCGGTGTCAAAAACAGTAAAATCCTTCAGACGGTACTTACGATAATCAAGATTGCGTCATTATTCGGATTGATCATTTTCGGATTGATACTCGCGGCAAAATCTGAAACCTGGCATGCGAATTTTGCCGCCGGATGGGATTTCAAATCCTGTAATGTGGAAACAGGCGAGTGGCTTCCGATTGGTGGAGCGGCCATAATCGGGGCTATTTCCGCAGCGATGGTCGGTTCGGTATTTTCAAGCGATGCGTGGAACGGGGTGACTTTCATTGCGGGTGAAATCAAGAATCCACAACGTAACGTGGGGCTAAGCTTGTTTCTCGGGACGCTTATCGTTTCCTTGCTTTATGTGCTTGCGAATGTCATGTATCTCGCGGTTATTCCGATCCAGGAAATCGCAACAGCAAAATCAGATCGGGTTGCCGTCGTAGCTTCACAGTATATTTTTGGCGGAATGGGAACGTACATCATCGCCGTTATGATCATGATTTCGACGTTTGCCTGTAACAACGGTCTTATCATGGCCGGTGCACGCGTTTATTTTACGATGGCCAAAGACGGTTTATTCTTTGCCAAAGCAGGCCATTTGAACCAGCACAGTGTTCCGGCCTGGGCACTTTGGGCACAATGCATTTGGGCATCTTTGCTGTGCCTGACGGGAAAATATGGTGCGTTACTCGATTTTGTCGTCATCATCGTATTGATATTTTACATTCTCACTATATACGGTATTTTCAAGCTCAGGCGAACCATGCCGGATGCCGAACGACCGTACAGAGCTTTCGGTTATCCGTTTCTTCCGGCATTTTATTTAGTGATTGCTACGGCCTTGTCACTTGCGCTTTTGTGGTTCAAGACCGATACGTGCGGCTGGGGCGTACTTATCCTGCTTGCAGGAATTCCGGTGTATTATCTGAATAAGTCAAAATCATCTGCAAACCAACCTGATTAGTCACTTTAATTTAAAATGGGCAGTTGTTTTTTTGTGCTACTTTTGCGCCAACCGTAAATTCATCCAATGAATACAAATCATTTAGCGATCATTGTTCCGTGTTATAACGAAAAGGAAGTCATCACTGAGACTGCGGCCTTTTTATCGCGAATCCTGGATCAGTTGCTTTCTGAAGGAAAAATAGGCAAAGGTTCTGTTTTGTGCGTGGATGATGGCAGTAAAGACGGTACCTGGCAGATCATTGAAAATTTATCGGCCAACAATCCATATATAAAGGGGTTGAAGCTTTCCAGAAATGTTGGCCATCAGAATGCCTTATGGGCCGGATTGGAATGGGCGGCGGAAAATTGTGATGTTGCGGTTTCCATCGATGCAGATTTGCAGGACGATCCGTATGCGATACTCCAGATGATCGATTTGTTCAACCAGGGAAAAGAAGTGGTTTACGGCGTTCGGTCTGTTCGCAAAAGCGATACTTTTTTCAAACGCAACACCGCCTTATTTTTCTACAAGCTCATGACCGGAATGGGCGTCGATATTGTCTACAATCACGCCGACTACAGGCTGTTGAGCAAGCGTGCCCTTGAAGCATTCGTGTCTTATCCGGAGCGCAATTTATTCCTTCGCGGCATGGCGACCCAAATTGGTTTCCAATCGGCTGAGGTTTTTTATGAACGTTCGGAACGTTTTGCCGGCGAATCCAAATATCCGTTTGTCAAGATGCTCAATTTCGCCCTTGACGGAATCACTTCCTTTTCGATCCGTCCGTTGCGGCTTATTGTTTTTGCAGGAGGGATTTTTATCCTCATTGCAATAGCTGTCGTGATTTACGGTCTGACGGCTTATTATGAAGGCCGCGCGATACCAGGTTGGACATCTTTATTGGTTTCGCTGTGGTTCATTGGCGGAAGTATCCTCATGGCAATCGGGATAATTGGCGAATACATTGGTAAAATATATAAAGAGGTCAAACGCAGGCCGCGCTATTTTATCGATAAGGAAATATAGATATGCTGAATTTCATAAAACAATCATTCCGGTTTTCGATCAAATCCATTTTAGCGTTCAGCCTGTTGTCTTTCCTGATCTGTGTGGCTGTTTTTAGCCGAAGTTATCCGGATCAATTTTCGTTTCGTGACATGATCTGGTTCCCGATTGGAATACTGCTCTGTGCCGGACTTTATTATTTGTGGATTTGGCTCTTAGGGAAATCGAATCGGTTCACCATATTCTTTTTGAGCACTTTGTCGTTGGCTTGTTATGGTATTGGCCTTGTTTCATTCGATACGCAACCTGTTTCAGATTATAAGATGATCTGGCAAACGGCGAATGAAATTGCCAATGGCACGTTCGACGCCAATCTTTTAAAAGGATATGATTACATGGCAGTTTATCATTGGCAGATTGGAATGGCGGTGCTTGAATCGGTACTCATAAAACTATTCGGATCACATTTTACCGTTTTAAAAGTATTCTCCTGCGTTTGTTCGCTGCTCATCAGTTATCTGGTTTATGTGATTACGAGTTCCAAAATTGGGCTTTCGGCAGGGAAAGCGGCTTATGTACTATCGGCTGTTTTTGTATCGTACATCATGTCGGTGAATCAGCTCAGTAATCATCAATTCGGAACCATCTTTTTGCTTTTGTCATTGTATTTTCTGGATAAGCAGAAGTATAAGTTCGCTTTGTTGGGAGGAATTTTAGCCGCCGTGCTCAACGTATTCCGCGCTATTGCCATCATTGTCCTGGTCGCAGCGATCGTCATCGCAATCTATCGGATGTTGCGCGATGGAAAAGTGGCATTTCATCTAAAAAATCTCGCACTTACCCTTATAGGTTATGCAATTTCCACGGCCTTGTTTTCTGTTGTATTCCTTCAGTTGCATTACACTTCGGGGCCAATCACAGAAAACAGGATTCCGTATTTCAAGTTCCACAAGGGACTAACCGAATACAGTGAGCCATTTACCGATTTAAAACGTTTTGATGGCAATCAGCAGGAATTCAACAACTGGGAGAAAAAAGAGGTAGGGGTTTTACTTGGGAATCCGAAAGGAACTGCGGTTTTTGTCGCCAACAAAATGGTGCGTTTCCTCGGGCTCTTTGACGGACAGTTTGAACACACCTACAACCAGGACGAGACAGTCTGGAAAAAAAATCCGGTAAGGGCATTCTATTCCATTGGATGGATGCAATATGCTATATACGTCTTGCTGGCCCTGATAGGTTATTCGTGGTGGTGCAAACGCAACGATTTGGATATTTTCCAGGTTTGGTTCGTTGGCAATACGCTGGTTTATTTGTTCATAGAAGCCATTTCACACTACAGGTTCGAGCATTATATTTTTATTTTTATGATGGCGGGCTGCGGATTTACAGTGATTAAAAACAGATTTTCTGCAAAAGCTGAAGATTCGGTTATATCCTGATTCGGTCTCTTACAAATTATATTTCACAAGCCAGACGAGTTGTCCCAAATGATAACTGTCGTGTTGCAGGATTCCGTGTATCACATCCCGGACGCTGTAACTTGTGCCCTTATATTTTTCAGATGCCTTATCATCGTCATACTGATGTTCCAGAAATGACAGCCATTCTTCCTGTGTTTTGGCTAAATTATCGAGAGCAGTTTGCCATGCTTTTGCAGATGTGTCAATGACCGGACTAAAAAAATTATCCTGTGGGCTTTGAAGCTGGTCGCCTTTGATCCGGGTCAGTACATGTTGGCGCCAACAGGCCATATGATGGACAATTTGCCAGATTGAATTCGGGACGGTTTTAGGTTGTGCCGATGCTTTATCCGCCGATACATCTTTGAGCGTTGCCATTATGGTATTGTCAAGCCACGGATTGCCGTCAAAAAGCGATTCGAACTGACGTGCAAGGAATTTATTCTCATTCATGATTTCGAGATATTGAAAATTTAAGGTAAAAAAAAATCCGTCGGGAATGACGGACTTTAGGTTAAGATTGACATGCTCAATAAAACGTGTAGCGTCTTACATTGGAAATATACTTGGCCAGACGAATTACCTGGTGGCTGTATCCGAATTCATTATCATACCAAACATACAACACAATATTTTTCCCGTCAGGTGAAACGATGGTCGCATTGCTGTCAAAAATAGATGGTGCCGATGTGCCTACGATATCAGATGAAACCAATTCGTTATTCAATGAATATTTGATCTGTTCGACCAATTCACCTTCGAGTGCATATTTTTTCAGAATCGCATTTACCTTATCGATAGTCGTCTTTTTTCCGACTTCAAGATTGAGCACGACCAAAGATCCGTTCGGCACAGGCACACGGATGGCATTCGAGGTCAGTTTTCCTTCCAAAGATGGCAATGCCTTGGCCACAGCACTTCCGGCACCGGTTTCGGTAATGACCATATTCAAAGCCGCAGCACGTCCACGACGGTATTTCTTGTGCATATTGTCAACCAGGTTCTGGTCGTTGGTGTAGGCGTGGATGGTTTCGAGATGGCCTTTGATGATGCCGAGCGTATCTTCTACAGCCTTCAAAACCGGTGTAATCGCGTTAGTCGTGCACGAAGCAGCCGATACGACGAGGTTGTCGTCCGGTTTATAAGCCGAATGATTGACACCGTGAACAATATTCGGGATGCCTTTTCCGGGTGCGGTCAGCAACACGCGTTCGACCCCGACAGATTTTAGATGGCGTTCGAGTTGTTCCTTGGTCGTAAATGCACCTGTGTTGTCGATTACCAAAGCATTTTCGATTCCGTATTTGGTGTAATCGATGTCTTCCGGTTGGGCTGCGCTGATGATATGGACGGTAGTTCCATTGATGATAAGCGCCTGTTTGGAGGCATCTGCGACTACAGATCCTTCAAAGTCTCCGTGAACCGAATCATAACGCAACAACGAAGCGCGTTTTTCCAAAGTAGCCGCGTCATTTTTATCACGCACCACGATGGCACGAAGACGCAGTTGTGTCCCTTTTCCGGTTTTCGACATGAGTTCACGTGCCAGTATTCGCCCGATTCGCCCGAATCCGTAAAGCACCACATCTTTGGGGCCGTTATTCTTGAAGTCTTTTGCTTTGCCGAGTTTGTCGATTACAAATGCCTTCGCGTTGTTTTTGGTATTGTCGCCTTTGCGGTATTCGAACGTCAGTTTGCCGATGTCTAGTTTTGCCGGTGGCAGATCGAGGTCAAGCATAGCTTTGGCGATTTCGACCGAATCGAAAATAGAAATCGGTTTTCCGACGAATTCGGCTGCATAATCGTGCAGGTTGATGATATCGCTCACGTTGCGGTTGATGAGCTGGTTGCGGAACAAAACTATTTCTATCGATTTGTCATACCAAAGATCACTGATGATCCTGATGAATTCAACGGCCGCACGGCGTCTGTGCGTTTGCAGATTTACTTCTTTTTCGTACTGGGTCAATGTTGTCATGAAGGATTTGTAGTTGGATTTTGCGGCAAAAGTAGGTAATAGCTTAGAGTTGCGAAAACGATTGCGTAAAATAATTTGCCAACAGATTTAAAGTTCGGAAGGTTGGCTTCATTGGATAAAAAAAAGCCGCCTGAAAAGGCAGCTTCTTTAATTTGCTGTTATATTGTTTGTCACAGAATCACACGCACCATTTCACCTTGTGCCGTAATAAGCTGGACTTGTACCGATTGATTGTCGTCGATATCATCGATCAGTTTTCCGACACTTTCCACATCAGAAACCTTTACATTTCCAATCGAAAGGATTACACCGCCTTTGAGTTCTTCGGTGTATTGTGCCAGACGTTCGTTGTTTACATCTTCAATCTTGACGCCGTATTGGGTGCGGAATTTTTTCTTCTCGGCAGCACTTAGGTTGGAAAGTGACATGCCTTTGAATTCAACTGCGGCATAATCGTTTTTGATGAGTTTCACCGGAGTCGAATAGGTTTTTCCATCGCGAATATATGTTACCTGAACAATGTCGTTCGGGCGTTTGGTATTGATGACGCCAGTAAAATCAGCATAAGAAGAAATGGTGTGTTTGTCTATGTCCACAATAACGTCGCCTGCTTCGATTCCGGCTTTTTCAGCACCCGATTTTGGAGTGACTTCGCCAACATAAAAACCTTGGGTCTGTGAAACTTTGAGTTCTTTGGAAGCGGCGCTGTTAAGCTCGGCACCCCGTATTCCCATCACGGCACGTTGGACGTTTCCATATTCCATGATATCTTCAATGATTTTACGCGCAATGTTCGATGGAACTGCAAACGAATAGCCTACATAAGAACCGGTCATAGAAGAAATCATCGTGTTGATCCCAACGAGTTCGCCATGTGTGTTGACGAGTGCGCCACCTGAATTTCCAGGATTGACGGCGGCATCGGTCTGGATGAACGACTGGATCCCGTCATTGGCTAAATTCCTTGCTTTTGCCGATACGATCCCGGCGGTAACGGTAGAAGTGAGGTTGTACGGATTTCCGACAGCAAGCACCCATTCGCCTACCTTAATGTCATCTGAATTCGCGAAAGTCGTGTACGGAAGCTTGCCGTCTGCATCGATTTTCAATAGCGCAATATCCATTTTTGAATCGGTGCCTATGAGTTTGGCTTTGTACGATTGCTTGTTGTTTAGCGTCACTTCAAGTTCTGATGCACCTTGTATCACGTGATTATTGGTGACAATGTAACCGTCTTCTGAAATAATAACGCCCGAGCCTGTCCCAACCTGTTCCTGTTGCTGGCCGCCTCGGTATCCGTAGAAATATTCCATCATCGGGTTGGAAACGGTACGGTAAGAAGTGTTTTTGACGTGGACCACATAATGGACGGCTTTGTCAGCAGCCTGGGTGAAGTCTACGGTTTCCGCTCCGCCCATGGAGACATTTCGGGAGTAATTTTCAGGAGCGGAAGTAGTTATGGATTTTTTATTGTCGAAGAAATCTTCGTTAGAAAGTAATTTGTAGGCGCCCAATGTTGTAGCGCCACTTAGTAATGCAACTAAGAATAAACGGGAGAACCTTTTCATGTTATAAATTAATTTTGGTCGATTTATGAAGCCTTGTCAATTAAATGTTTCGGGGCTTCGGTTTGTTTGATGAATTATTCGGTATTTAACTATAATGATTAGTTAACCGTAAAAGTATTTTGAATATTGTCCGGCTGAATTCACTTTAACCGAGGTTTAACAATGCACTCCGTTAACCGATTCTTCGTAATTTTGCACCATGCAAATCCACTTTGAAAAATACCAGGGAACAGGCAATGATTTTATTATGGTAGACGATCGTTCGCTCACCTTTCCCCAAAATGATACCAGCCTCATTGCCAGGCTCTGCGACCGCCGTTTTGGCATTGGGGCAGATGGTTTGATCCTGCTTCAGGATGACAAAATTTCCGGATTGAAAATGGTGTATTATAATTCAGATGGCAATACGAGTTCGATGTGCGGAAATGGCGGACGGTGTTTTGCGGCTTTTGCAAAGAAACTGGGATTGGTTTCAGATTCGATTGCATTCGATGCTGCGGACGGACCACATTCGGCTACAATCGCATCAGACGGAACCGTGTCTTTAGGAATGGCAGATGTAAGCCGGATTGATATTTTTCCCGATCATACGTTTCTCGACACCGGCTCGCCCCATCATATTGAGATGTCTGATAACCTGATGAAAATTGATATCAGGAAACAAGGTGCCGAAATCCGATACGGAGAACTTTACGGAACCGCCGGCAGCAACGTCAATTTCGTGCACCCGGAAACCGATGGGACTTTCTCGATCCGTACGTATGAAAGAGGCGTGGAAGACGAAACACTTTCGTGCGGAACCGGTGCGACTGCGGCAGCGATTGCCATGCATGTATTGGGCAAGACATCACGAAACCGTATCGGGATAAACGTGATGGGCGGAAAGCTCGAAGTTGATTTTACAGCGAAAGCCGGGAAATACACCGACGTACTTTTGATCGGCCCCGCGGAATTCGTCTTCAAAGGAGAAATTACATGCTGATAGGAAAAGACGTTTATTTACGGGCGCTCGAACCCGAAGATCTGTCGTTCATCTACACCGTCGAAAACGATACGTCGCTTTGGGAAGTCAGCAATACACAGACGCCTTACAGCCGTTTCCTGATTAAGCAATATCTCGAAAACGCACATCAGGATATTTACCAGGCCAAACAATTGCGTATGGCCGTTTGCCTTAACGGAAGCCTGAAAGCTGTCGGGCTCATCGATTTGTTCGATTATGACCCGAGGCATCTGAGAGCCGGAATCGGAATCGTAATCCGCAATGAAACCGACCGCAATTCAGGATACGGAAGCCAGGCATTGGAACTGCTTATCGATTATTCATTCACCCATTTAGGGCTGCAACAACTTTACGCTAATATTGATCCGGCCAATACGCCGAGTGTGTCGCTTTTTACTAAATTTGGCTTCGAGATCATCGGCGTCAAAAAACAGTGGAACCGAATCAACGGCCAGTTCAAAGATGAAGCCCTGTATCAACTAATCAACTCGAATTTTAAGTGAAAGCCAAAAAAATAATAGGCATCGTTTCGGTCATCATCGTTACAGTTGCCATCGCTTACGGATACAAATTATACAGTGATATTTTTGCATCGAATACCAGTTTCAATGAGCCGGAAGTAGCTGTTTTTGTTCCGACTAATGCCAATTTTGAAGTCGTAAAAGACCTGTTGAAACCGTATGTCAAGGATATCGAAAAAATACAATCGGTAGCCGAGAAGAAATCGTTTGTCACCAATGTAAAAGCCGGAAAGTTCATTCTTAAAAAAGGAATGAACAGCAACGACATCATCAATGCGATGCGTCAGCCGGTAGCCATAAAAATCAATTTCAACAACCAGGAACGGCTTGAAGATCTGGCAGGAAGGATCGGACAACAAATCGAAGCCGACAGCACAAGCCTGATGAAATCGTTCCTCGATCCGGAATTTTTGAAGGAGAACGGATTCAATGAAGACAATGTACTGAGTATGTTCATCCCGAACCAATATGAGTTCTTCTGGAATACGAACGCCGATAAATTCCGCGATCGTATGGCCAAGGAATACCGAAAGTTCTGGAACGAAGACCGGACGAAAAAAGCAGAAGCACTCGGGTTGACGCCACTGCAGGTTTCGGCACTCGCATCTATCGTCCATAAAGAAACCGTCAAGACCGATGAGCGTCCGCGTGTGGCAGGGGTATATCTGAACCGACTCAACAAGGGCATCAAGCTGGAGGCTGACCCGACCGTAATCTATTCGGTCAAGAAGAATGCAAACGATTACAGCCTTGTCATCAAACGTGTCCTTAACAAAGACCTCGCAACAGATTCTCCATACAATACCTACATGTACGCCGGTTTGCCTCCTGGCCCGATCGCAATGCCTGATATCACGGCTATCGATGCCGTCCTGAATCCGGAAAAACACAAATACATATACTTCTGCGCGAGCGTGACCAATTTCGGTTATCATGAATTCGCGATTACGCCGGCCGAACACGAGGCTAATCGTCAGAAATATGTCGCCTGGATCAACAGTCAGGGCATCAAAAGATAATGAAGGCGGTTTGGTTGTGCCTGCTATTGTGTTGCAGTGCCTGTGTTGGGCAAAGCGGAATCAATACATTTCTGACGCCTGCCGATTCGTTGCATACTTCCCGAAGAAACGGTGTCATTATTTCCCAGGCGGTTTTAGCTACGGCAACATATACGGCCTTGAGCAATTTGTGGTATAACGATTACCCGAAATCTGATTTCCATATCATAAAAGACGGTGGCGAATGGCTTCAGATGGATAAAGCCGGTCATGCCTTTTCATCATATAGTTTAAGCCGCATGAGTGGCGAACTTTACGAATGGAGCGGAATGAGTCGCAACAACAAAATTATTTTTGGTACTGCGACAGGTTTTGTCTTTATCTCTGCAATCGAAATTTTTGACGGCTATTCGAGTAAATGGGGTGCTTCCATGTCTGACATTGGAGCCAATGCGGCCGGAAGTTTACTTTATGCCGGACAGGAATTATTGTGGGACGACCAGCGTATCCTTATGAAGTTCTCGTTTCACACCACGCCTTATCCATCGGCTCGTCCAGAGGTTTTAGGAAGTACGATAAGCGAACAGATCGTGAAAGATTACAACGGGCAAACGTATTGGCTTTCGGTCAACCTGAATTCATTCTTAAAAACCAAATCTGTCCCAAATTGGCTTAACGTCGCTTTTGGTTATGGAGCCGAAGGAATGACGACGGGTGAGGAGTTTCCGCCTGCCAATTCGGTTTTCTTTGAACAGAAGAAACGCATCAGGCAATTTTACTTCAGCCTTGATGCCGATTTAACCCGTATCAAGACGAAATCCCATGTGTTGAAAACTGTTTTTTCAGCAGTCAATACCATCAAAATCCCATTCCCGACCCTTGAGGTAAATGGCAATGGAAAGGCTTGCTTCCGCGGATTATATTTTTAGAAAATATTAACTGCCTGATTTTCAATATTAAAATAATTGCCTTATATTTGCCCCCGCAGAAATTTTCTGTTCGATACTCTATAATGGAATGACTTTCAGTTCGCTGATCCAATCCCAGAGTTAAGCCAAAACAGGTGTTGCCACGTGTTGCAGTGATGTCGGCAGAAAGAAAAAACAATGAATGTTTACCAAATGGGCATACTTCGCAGGAATTTTTACCCTAGTACTAACGCTAAGTTCGGGTCTAAAACCACTTAGTATTTCAGACATCGAGTGGTTCCATACTACTCACGACGGACTAACCTACTCGTTACCGTCACAGGATAAGGCAGACTACTCCGTATCTACGACCAGCTTGCTTTTTCCAGGGAAAATCTTTACCGCTTTCAAAGAGGCGATTGCCTTCAAAGAATCACAAGGACAATACAGATTGGTGAATTCTTACGGATATATGGGCAAATATCAATTTGGCAAAACGGCTCTTCGTGCCATCGGAATCAAAGACTACTCGAATTTCCTTAAAAACCCGGAATTGCAGGAACGCGCTTTTGTCGCTTTATGTGCCAAAAACAAATATGAACTGCGCAATGAAATCCAGAAATACGATGGAAAAGTTGTCGGTGGTGTGAAAGTTACGGAATCAGGAATGCTTGCTGCAGCACATTTGCTCGGAGCCGGATCTGTAAAAAAATACCTCAAATCGAACGGAAATACCAGAATCCGCGATGGATACGGAACGTCACTCAGAAGTTATATGCGTAACTACGGCGGATATGAAACTTCGCAAATCGAAGCAGACGCCAATGCAATGGCAAGGATGTAATGTGCTAAAATAAATATAGAAAAGCCGGCCATTTGGAACCGGCTTTTTTGTTTATGGAAAGATCAGTTCAATCCTTTCGCAATCAATTTACCTACTTGGGTCGCCGAAGCCGGGTTCTGTCCGGTAATGATGCGTTGGTCAGAAACGGCAAATTCCTGCCACATAGCCGTCTTTTCATATCTTCCGCCGCGTTCGATAAGTTTTGATTCTAAAAGGAACGGAACAATATTTTCGAGTTTTACAGCTTTTTCTTCTTCATTCGTGAATCCGCTGACCCGTTTCCCATCGACAAGATACTTGCCGTTGCTGAGCTTGATGTTGACGATGCCGGCTGGGCCATGACATACCGCTGCTACGATTCCACCATTTTCATAAATCAAGGCAGCTATGTTTTGCAGCTCCTTGTTATCGGGCAAATCCCACATGGCTCCGTGTCCACCGGCGTAATAAATGGCTATATAGTTTGCAGGATTTACTTCGGACGGTTTCAGCGTATGTTCAATCTTGTTCCGATACACCGGATTTTCCCAGAATTCCTTGTTGATGGGGTCGTTGAGGTCGAATCCGTCCACCGGAGCTTTTCCGCCTTTAGGGCTGACGAAATCTATTTCATATCCTTCGGCTGTAAGTATATGCCACGGATGTGAAACCTCGGACAGATAAAAGCCTGTCGGTTCGCCGGTATCTCCTTTTTTGTCATGGCTCGTAACCACGAATAAGATTTTCTTGTTCATTGTCTTTTGTTTTGAAGTTTGGGCAGAGCCGATTACCGAAAGGATCAGCGCTACGATGATGGATATTAGCCTCATTATTGATGTGTTTCGATTACAGATTCAGATTTCAATTCGCCGATTGTTTTCTTAAGATGTTCCAGATATTGGATCCGGTAGGATTCGAAGCGTTCCAGTTCAAGGTTTTTCTCCACATCATGAAAATGAAAGCTTTCAAGCCGTTGCAACGATAGAAAAGCATTCATTTTGTGGAATCCGAAAAGTACGCCGTCATCGACACTAGTCTGCCCGAAAAATTCGTCTTCCAGCGTAAAGGCTGCGGCAGGCGCATTCCAGGTCGAGGTAACCAGATAGCTTTTCCCCTGAAGCAAGCCGGCGGTTCCGTAATTGCGATTGGGATTGTCCATTTTTCGGCCATCGCTGTAATACAATCCTTTGCGATGTCCGACAGTCAGTACATGGTCAAGATATTCCTTGAGTTTATGAGGTAACGAAAACCACCAGATTGGGAAATGATAGATGATGACATCGGCCCAGACAAAATTTTCGACTTCTTTTTCAGGATTATAAGAGGTGTTGATGTCTGTAATCCGGATGTCGTATTTGGAATCTGATGAAAAAAAATCTTTGTCCCATTCCGTAATGGCTTTATTCAGTTTTCCTCCCGAATGTGCAAAAACCTGGGCTCCGTTGATGATGAAAATGTTCATGTGCGTTCTGTTTTGATAGCACAAATTTCATAAAGGGAAAGCGTTGGGGTCGGTGATATATGTCACTAAAATCAATTGACCTATGTCACTTTCCGGACAATCGGCTCAAGGTTTCGCGCGATACGCCAAGATAAGCGGCGATGAGTTTTTTGGGGACGCGCTGCAATAATTGCGGATAAGTAGCTATGAGTTGTTCGAATCTTTTTTCGGCAGAATTCGTAAGCAGCGAAAGCACTCTTTTTTGCAAACCGACGTAACCTGCATTGGATTTTTTTAGGAAAAATTGCTCCATTTTACGAAACTCGGCATGCAATCGGGTTTTATCTTCAAGGCTTAACGAAAGCACTTCGACATCTTCGAGGCATTCGATTGAAAGAATCGAATTTTCCCGTTTCCAGAAGGCGTTATAATCTGTAATCCACCAGTTTTCCCAGGCGAATTGAAGGATGTGTTCCTTTCCGTCAGCATCGGTAAACGAAGATTTCAAAAGGCCTGACAACACAAGGTATTCGTTTTTGGCCAAATCGCCTTCTTCGAGAATGACCTGATGTTTTTTGTATTTTTTGTAGACGAAGAAGGACTGAATCTGCTCAAATTCCTCATCGGTCAACGATATGATTTCCTCAAGATGTTGGCGAAACCGATGCATGTTACGGACGGTGCAGGATGAAAATAGCCGGTCTGTTCTGCAAATCTACCGTGGCTTTTTTCCATTCCGAAACTTTCAGCGTCCGGATGAATTCTGTCGGAAGTGTAATGTCAGCGGCAATGCAAAGGCGTGTATCGGGTAGCAGCATCGATAGTAAATCCTCAATGAGTTTATTGTTCCGATACGGTGTTTCAATGAAAATCTGGGATTGGTCTTTATCGGCAGATAACTTCTCGAAATTTTTCAACGCCGATTTTTTGTCAGATTTGTCAATCGGCAAATAGCCATTGAAGGCGAATTGTTGTCCGTTCATTCCCGATGCCATAAGTGCGAGCAGGATGGAGGATGGGCCGACCAAAGGAATCACCTGTATGCCCTTTTCGTGTGCGAGTTTGACAATGACCGCACCCGGATCGGCAACTCCCGGACAACCGGCTTCTGACATCAAGCCGACGTTCCGGCCTTCGAGCATCGGCTTGATCATATCGGCGAACTCGGTTTCTTCGGTGCGCTTGTTCAGTACATGGATTCGAAGTTCCGATTGTTTTTTTTCAGGATTTGTCTGTTTGATGAACTTTCGCGCCGTCTTTTCATTCTCGACGACAAAATCAGAAATGAAATCGATGGTTCTTGAAATGGTTGCGGGAAGTACATCGTTGACTTCGGATTCTCCAAGCGTTGTCGGGATCAGATATAGCTTTCCGGTAAATGAAAACGGTTTCATTGCTGAGCGTTTTTGAGGTCGTCCGCGATAATCGTAGTCGCTTCATCGAGCATGGCGTACACTGAATTGAATCCGTTCTGCATCCCAAAATACGGATCGGGAACGTCAACTTTTTCACCCGGAAACAAAACGTCGAGTATCATCTGCACTTTATTGCGGTCGTTTTCGGTCCGGGCCAGTGAAAGTACATTTTCAAGATTGCTCGCATCCATGACATAGATGTGGTCGAATTCATCGTAATCGCGAACCGAGAATTGGCGCCCGCGCTGAAGAGAAATATCGACCCCGTTTCGTTTGGCGACTTCAACGGAACGCGGATCTGGCGAATGGCCAATATGCCACGCACCGGTTCCGGCCGAATCGACATAGAAAGTATCCTTGGGAAGTTTATGTGCCAAAAGTCCTTCTGCCAACGGAGAACGGCAAATGTTTCCCAGGCAAACCATGAGGATTTTGACCATAATTCTGCGTAAAACTTAAAGCGAAAGTTTCTTGTTGATGTCTTCCACGAACTTCTTGAACTGCTTGTCGGTAGAAACCAGGTTGTCTACGGTTTTGCAGGCGTGAAGTACGGTCGCGTGATCGCGGTCGCCAATTTGTGAGCCGATGTTTGCCAGTGATGCCTTAGTGAATTTCTTCGCGAAGAACATGGCCAACTGACGCGCCTGGACTACGTGACGTTTGCGTGTTTTTGACTGAAGCGTCTCGAGGTCAAGCTGGAAATAATCGGATACGATCTTTTGGATGTACTCTATCGAAATCTCGCGTTTGACATTTTTGACGAATTTTTCGACGACATTCTTAGCCAGATCAAGTGTAACTTCCTTTTTGTTGAACGACGATTGGGCAATCAGTGAAATGATGGCACCTTCGAGTTCACGCACGTTCGTCTTGATGTTGCGGGCTACATATTCGATGATATCTTCCGGTATCTCAACACCGTCGCGGTACAGGATATTGCGAAGGATGGCTACACGGGTTTCGTAATCAGGCTGATGCAATTCCGCGGAAAGCCCCCATTTGAAACGAGACAGCAAACGTTGTTCGATGTCCTGCATGTCGACCGGCGCTTTGTCCGATGTCAGGATTACCTGTTTTCCATTCTGGTGCAGGTAGTTGAAGATATGGAAGAAAACATCCTGAGTGCCCGATTTTCCTGACAAAAACTGGACATCATCGATAATCAGCACATCAATTAGCTGATAGAAATGGATGAAATCGTTCCTGTTGTTCTTTTTGACCGAGTCTATGAATTGCTGGGTGAACACTTCTGCTGAAATGTACAATACCGTCTTTTCCGGATATTTGTCTTTGATTTCGACCCCGATGGCGTGTGCCAAATGCGTCTTTCCCAAACCGACACCACCAAAAATAAGCAGCGGGTTGAACGACGTTCCTCCTGGCTTGTTCGCGACAGCCATACCGGCAGAACGTGCCAGGCGGTTCGAGTCGCCTTCAAGGAAATTGTCAAAGCTATAATTCGGGTTTAGCTGGGACTCGATTTTCAGGTTGCGGATTCCGGGAATGACGAACGGATTCTTGAGTTCCGGGCTCAGGTTCCGGACAGGCGCATCTACTTCCTGTGGACGCAACGGGCCGCGAGGGCTGCTTGGCAACTGTTCCGTAAACGGTTGTTTGTTGCCATAGGTGTTCTCCATTTTGATTTTATAGAGTAACTTCGCGTTTTTTCCGAGTTCTTTGGTTAGCGCAACTTTGAGCAGCTTCACATAGTGTTCTTCGAGCCATTCGTAGAAGAATTTACTCGGAACCTGGATGTAAAGTGCATTGTCCGTGAGCTCAACCGACTTGATTGGTTCGAACCAGGTTTTGTAGGCCTGTTCCTGGATATTGTCTTTTATAAATGAAAGACAGTTTTCCCATACCGATTGCGCAGTTTTGCTCATAAACAGCTATAAAATTTTTAGTTATTAAAGGTTATCTTACAAAAGAAAAAGGGGCTTCTCATGTACCTTTTCGGGAGAACAAATATGTGAACAAAAATCGTTAAAAAAAAATAAAAGTGCGATTGTTTTTTGCGAAATATTATTGTAAGCAAGTCGTTAGCGAAACGTTAAAAAATTATGAAAAACCCTATGCATACTGATACTGTCGATATACGTGTAAGATACTCTGAAACCGATCAAATGGGTGTTGTCTACCATGGAAGTTATGTGCCTTATTTTGAGATTGGAAGAGTCGAATGGCTGCGTCGTTTAGGTGTGTCCTATAAGCAAATGGAGCTTGACGGAGTCGCCCTCCCGATTGTTTCCATGACCATAAATTACAAAAAACCGGCACGCTATGATGAGCTTTTGACCATACGCACCACGCTTGCAAAACAGGAATCGGTGCGTATTGAATTCGATTGTGAAATCCGGGATGAATCAGGACAGTTGTTAACAACCGCATATTTCATTTTGGTGTTCGTGGATGTCAAAACCGGAAAGCCCGTAATTCCGCCAGCATACATAAAAGAGCTACTGTCAAAAATCGAAGTTTCCTAAGTTGTTTTTGCGGAGACTTTTACGCCGTTTACACCTGAAAAATAGTCCGGGATTTTCTCCGCTTCGGATTTTCTGACGGATAAGGTCAGCAGACAATCCATTTCCATTTGCTGACTTTCTATCGTTAATTGCTTTTCACGGATGATACGCATGACTTTGTTGAGTAGTTCATAAGTGAAAGACAGATCGAAATAGGAAAGTACCAGCCGGGTTTCAATCGATGCTTCCTCCAATGTGATTTGTGCCGATTTCCTGTATGCTGCAATCAATCCGCCGACACCTAGCTTGATCCCACCGTAATATCTGACCACTACAACAAGAACATTGGTAAGGTCAAAAGATTTAATCTGTCCCAAAATGGGAGCGCCAGCGGTATTCGCCGGTTCGCCATCGTCATTTGCCCGTTCGTAGATTTCACCAGTTCCAATCCGGAATGCAAAACAATAATGGACTGCGTTTGGATGTTGCTTTTTGAGTGATTCAATGATGGGTTTCAATTCATCTGCAGCTGAAATAGGATAGGCATATCCGAGGAATTTGCTGTTCTTTTCCTTGTATAGTGTTTCTGGAACAACTTCAGAAATTGTTTTGTACGTGTCTTCCAATTAAACCGCCTCGAATTTCTTGTCGAACAAATCCATCACGTCTTCTTCGCCTACCTGAAGGTTCCAGACCTTGATGCCGACTTGTTTTGCCGCGTCGGTGTTTTCTGTTTTGTCGTCTATGAACAACGTCTTTCGCGGGTCGAGGTCGTATTTGCGGATAATGGTGTTGAAGACTTCTATATCAGGTTTGCGCATCCCCATTTCATAGGAATAGAATACTTTTTCAAAGCAGCGATAAAAGTCGCCGGCGAATGTCGGCCCGACCATGTCTTCAAAATGGGCAATGTGTATCTGGTCTGTATTGGTAAGTAGGAACATTCTGTATTTTCCGACAAGCATTTGCAGGAACTCCAATCGTTCCAACGGAAAATCACCAATTATGAGGTTCCATGCCTCGCGAATCTGGTCAAGGGTCGCATTTGGGATTTCTTTTGAAAACCCATCTAAGAATTCCTGTTCCGAAACCTTGCCTTTTTCAAAAAGATCATTTAATTGATCGAGTTCAGGAGTCATTCCGGCTAGGCCTAATTTACGAAAAGCCTCTTCTGATGCCTTTCGGTTCAGATTGACGAAGATGTCTCCAAAATCGAAAATGATGGTGTTGATCATTACCACTGATAATTTAACAAAAGATACATTTTTTTATGTACCCAAATTAATTTTTGAATTCGTAGGGAACACCATTGGCCCCTTCCCTGTGAAAAGTTAGTGTTTTAATTTTTACGCCAGATACAGAAAAAATGCCGAAAATGTTAAATGTTTTACTTCATCGAAGTCGAATGGGGTTTCGAATTTAGAAATCTCGTCACGACCTCATGTAAAACCGTAATTCATCCCCGAACCAATCTGTAGTTTGTTTCCACTCACCTTTGAATTCAGGTGATTTAGTTCCATTCTCCAAAGAAGCTTTTCCGGTAAAAATCCTTGCTTCATCCCAAATTCCGGCATCAATGAAGCTTTGAAGTGTCATTCTACCGCCTTCGACAATCACTGATACAATTTTATTTCGATAAAGCTCTCCGCAAATGGTTTGTACAGATTTATCATCGTTAAAATCAAGCCCGGACAACACGATTGTTTCAGCTTCATCATTAAATATATGGCTTTCCGATGGAATCCGGGATGGGTTGCCGATAACGATCCGCGTCGGATTTCGACCTGCCCATTCACGTACCGTCAATGATGGATTGTCGTCTGTCACTGTCTGTGAACCAACTAAAATAGCCTGTTCCTCGCTTCTCCATTTGTGTGTGAGCTGACGTGAATGGGCATTACTGATCCAAACAGGAGCATTTTCCGATCGATGTTGGGGCGCGATGAAACCATCTTCAGATTGTGCCCATTTCAATATAATATAAGGACGCTTTTCACGATGAAACATAAAAAACCGCTTGTTCAGTTCGTTGCATTCCTGTTCAAGTACGCCAAAACTGACCCTGATTCCGGCTTCTTCGAGTTTGCGGATACCGTTTCCGGCGACTTCCGGGTTCGGGTCTTTGGTTCCGATGACCACTTGCGGAATTCCGGCCGCTATGATACTGTCGGCACAAGGCGGCGTTTTCCCAAAATGGCTGCACGGTTCAAGATTAACGTAAATTGTCGAATTTTTGAGAAGTGATTTATCGGCTACTGAATTCATTGCGAGGATTTCAGCATGAGGCTCACCCGATTTCCTGTGCCAACCTTCACCAATGATCTTTCCGTCGTGGACGATTACGCTTCCTACCAGCGGATTCGGATAGGTTGTGCCGAGCCCGTTTTTTGCCAGCTCAAGGCAGCGTGCCATATACGTTTCGGGCGTTTGCGACATTATTTCTTTATTGGGTTTCCGTTGAGGTCGAATTCAACTTCAGAACCATCTATAAGTTTGATCTCGATTTTTTTGCTGTCCTTCTCGGCTTTAAGCAAACGCTTTCCGGGATAATTCTTCTTTAGATAATCGATTATGTTTTTAGGCAGGAAACCCGAAGCGACCGCGTGGTTTTTTCCATCGACTTCCGTCCAGTCGCCTTGTTCCGAGAATTCGAATTCGGTATCGTCGGCCATGACCACTTTGAACCGGGTGTGGTCGTCGTCAGTGAACTTATAGCTGTGGTGCAACGCCGATCCCTGGGAATATTTTTCAAGAAAATCAAGTGCCGGCGCGGGCAATTGAGATGGCTGGATGTTTTTTTTCTGTGCCGACGCCATAATGCCGGCTGATAAAAAGAGAATATGGAGCAACTTTTTCATAGCAAAATTCAAACCTCTAAAATACTGTTTTTTTGATGATATGTACGTTATGGTTTATTGCTGAAAACGAAAGACTTGGGTTAAAACCGAAGTTAAAACTTATTTTTCATTTTGGAAATTAGCGTACATTTGCAGCCCTGAAGTTTAGAAGGAATCGGGGCCGCGATAAGGATGGCGGCAGTTGTCTGAGCTCCTGGCCAGCCGTTCTTAAGGCGGCCAGAGCGAGTGCCGACAGCCTGGGCCTTTAGGTATCGCCCTAATTATGATGAAGAAAAAAGTCGCATTTTATACGCTTGGTTGCAAACTGAATTTCTCAGAGACATCGACCATTGCCCGCAGTTTCCAGGACGAGGGTTTTGACCGCGTGGAGTTTGAGGAAGTGGCCGATATTTATGTAATCAACACATGTTCGGTTACTGAAAATGCCGACAAGCAATTCAAGCAGGTAGTGCGTAAGGCGATGAAGCTCAATGAAAAAGCATTCGTCGCGGCCGTTGGGTGTTATGCGCAATTGAAGCCAGAGGAACTTGCGGCTGTCGATGGTGTCGATCTGGTTTTGGGTGCGACCGAAAAATTCAAGATCACCGATTATATAAACGATCTTTCCAAAAACGACTTTGGCGAAGTGCATTCGTGTGAGATCGTCGAAGCAGATTTTTACGTCGGAAGTTATTCAATCGGCGATCGTACCAGAGCCTTTTTGAAAGTCCAGGACGGATGCGATTATAAATGTACGTATTGTACTATTCCACTCGCGCGCGGCATTTCGCGTTCTGATACGATGGACAATGTACTCAGGAACGCAAAGGAAATCTCAGAGCAGAACATCAAGGAAATCGTTCTGACGGGCGTCAACATAGGCGATTACGGAAAAGGCGAATTCGGGAACAAGAAACACGAGCATACGTTTTTTGAACTCGTCCGGAATCTTGATAAAGTCGAAGGTATAGAGCGTTTGCGGATTTCGTCAATCGAACCGAATCTGCTCAAAAACGAAACGATAGATTTTGTGTCGAAGTCGCGCACGTTTGTGCCACATTTTCATATTCCGTTGCAATCCGGAAGCAACGATATCCTAAAGAAGATGAAACGGCGTTACATGCGAGAGCTGTATTCGGAACGTGTGGCCAAAATCCGTGAAGTCATGCCGCACGCCTGTATTGGTGTCGATGTGATTGTCGGGTTTCCGGGAGAGACAGATGAGCATTTTCTCGATACGTATCGCTTTTTGAACGACCTTGATATTTCATATCTGCATGTGTTTACCTATTCGGAGCGCGATAATACCGAAGCTGCTGATTTTGATGGTGTCGTGCCTGCGAATGTCCGCGCCAAACGAAGCAAGATGTTGCGTGGTTTATCGGTTAAGAAAAGGCGAGCGTTTTATGAAAGCCAGCTCGGCACGTCACGCACGGTGTTGTTTGAAGGTGAAAACCGTGAAGGTTATATACATGGATTCACCGAGAATTACGTAAAGGTCAAAGCGCCGTGGAATCCGGAACTGGTCAATACGCTCCAGGAAATCACGCTGACCAAAATCGATGAAGACGGTTTGGTGCGTTTTGATTTTGTAGCGGAATTCGCATGATACAGATTCCCTTCAAGAAAAAGCAGGTTGTTTTTCCATTCGTGATTGGTGTTTTGTTTTTTGGTATCGGGCTTTGGTCGATGCTGGCACGGACGCAATTCTATCTTTCCGGATTCGCCGGTTTGGGACTGGTTTGGATTGCCATCGGCATATACAGAAAAGTGAAGCCTTATATCGTGATCGATTCTGAAACCATAAAATCCAATAATGATTTTTTCACCAGAAAAATACAATTGGCAGCTATTACCGAAGTCAACCTTTTTGCTGGCGACCTTATCGTGAAATCTGGTAAGAAAGAGATTTATATTTCGGGTTCAATGGTCGATGCCGGAGCATTGGATGAAATACGAAAGACATTATCAAATCAATAGCGACTGTATCCCAATAAAAAATCCGAAGTACTTGTTGCTTCGGATTTTTATTTTTATGTCGATATTTCAGACGGTCTTTAGTGTTTTCTGATTGTTGCGTAACATCAGGATTGCTTTTCCGGCCCTTGTATGTCGCGTTGTTTCCTGTTTTGCGGAACCGACCCAATCGCAATAGGCTTGTTTATGTGAACGTGCCAATGATTCGAAGAATGCTTTTGCGGCTTCATCTGAATCCAGCAACTGCTGCAATTCTGCAGGGATGCCTTCGATGTGTTCGCCTTTTTTGAGCATTACTCCCTTACGATTTTTGCACCCAATGCTCTCAAACGCTCATCAATCCTCTCATAACCGCGGTCGATTTGTTCGATATTCTGGATAGTCGAAGTTCCTTTGGCAGACAAAGCCGCGATAAGCAACGAAATCCCGGCGCGGATATCCGGTGAAGACATAGTCGTAGCTTTCAAAGTCGATTTGAAATCATGCCCGATCACAACCGCGCGGTGCGGATCGCAAAGGATGATTTTGGCACCCATGTCGATCAATTTATCCACGAAGAACAAACGCGATTCGAACATTTTCTGATGGATCAACACGTCTCCTTTCGCCTGGGTAGCCGTTACTAGGATGATGCTCAAAAGGTCAGGGGTGAAACCGGGCCAGGGTGCATCGGCAATAGTCAGGATCGATCCGTCTATGTCGGTTTTTACTTCGTAGTTTTCGTGTGTCGGAATGTAGATGTCGTCACCGCGTCTTTCCAATGTGATTCCCAGTTTGCGGAACACACTTGGGATAACGCCAAGGTTTTCCCAGCTTACGTTCTTAATCGTGATTTCGGAACGCGTCATCGCAGCAAGTCCAATCCACGACCCGATTTCAATCATGTCCGGAAGTATTCTGTGCGTGCAGCCGCCAAGAGATCCGACACCTTCAATCGTCAATAAATTAGATCCTACTCCGGTGATTTTGGCACCCATCGAGTTCAGCATCTTGCAAAGTTGTTGCAGATACGGCTCGCAAGCGGCGTTATAAACCGTAGTAATGCCTTTGGCCAATACGGCGGCCATGACAATGTTCGCGGTTCCGGTTACCGATGCTTCGTCCAGAAGCATATCAGTTCCCTTTAGGCCTTCTTCCGGCTGTTCGACTCCGTAAAAATGGTCTTCTTTGTTGTAGCGGAATTTAGCGCCAAGGTTAATGAAACCTTCAAAGTGTGTATCCAGACGGCGTCTTCCGATTTTGTCACCGCCCGGTTTCGGGATGTATCCTTTTCCAAAGCGCGCCAATAACGGCCCGACAATCATGATCGATCCGCGCAACGAACCGCCTTCTTTACGGAATGCTTCGGTTTCTAAGTATCCGACGTTTACTTCATCGGCCTGGAATGTTATCGAACCTTTTTCATTATGCTGGATTTTGACGCCCAGATTTCCCAAAAGCGTGATCAGCTTGTTGACGTCTATGATGTCCGGAATGTTGTTGATGGTTACTTTTTCACCGGTCAGCAATACGGCACACAGAATTTGCAATGCTTCGTTTTTTGCCCCTTGCGGAGTTACATCACCTTTTAGACGGATGCCGCCTTCGATTTTAAATACAGCCATTGTTTGTTGATTGGTTAACGGTTAACGGTTAACAGTTAACGGTTGCAGTTCGTTAGGATTAAATTCTGATTCGTTTTTTCCGGCTTTGATTAACCGTTAACTGTTACTTGTTAACTGTTAACTTAATTCGGTTTTCGGTTGTTATTATTCTTCTTAAACCCGTTGTTTTTCTTTGGATTGTTTGATTTCTGTTGCGTCTTGTTCTGTTGTTGGGCGTACATCGATTTGTTTGAAATCTTGTTGTTGGTACGCATGATCTCGTTCATGTTCAACAACTCTTCGGAGCTTTCCATGAGGTTGAGTTTGCCATTCGACATTTCGTACAAATGCTCAAAGATCACTTCATCGGTCACCGTATCCTTGTTCCAGCTCAGGAACATTTTCTTCATGTGGTTCGCGATTACTTTGGTCAACGCTTCCTTCATTTCGCCGTCTTCCCAGCCAATAGCTACATTTATCATAGTCTGGATGTTGTTTCCGTAGAAACGATATTGCGGGAAACGCTGCGGATATTTGAGCGGATCAGGGCGTAACTGAAGCACTTCACGGGATGGAATGGGGTAAGGCGAATCGACATCGATCTTAAAGTCGCTCATGATGAACAACTGATCCCATAATTTATGCTGGAAATCCGGAACATCGCGTAAATGCGGGTTCAGGCTTCCCATGACCTGGATGATATATTTGGCCGCTTTATTGCGTTCCTCACGATCTGCAATCGCGGTTGCCTGATCTATGAGTTTTTGCAGATGGCGTCCGTATTCCGGAATGATCAACGGCGAACGCTCCGCATTGTATTCCAGGTTAAAGACCACTTCATGCGGATTTTCCCTTTGGTATTTTCCTTCGTGTTTCATAGGGGTTTTTATAGAGATACGATGCCTTCTATTGTAGACACGGCCAGGTATTTTTCAATGATACTGTCGGCATCGGGCATGACTACGTTAATCGAAACGCTGGTGTATTTCCCGGTTTTGGATTTCGTGGTTTCAATCACGGCGCCCAATCCGTTGAAGGCATCTTCCACGGCTACTATTTTAGCGGTGTCGGTAGGGACAATGAATTTATACAGGTATTCGGTCGGCCACTTAGGGGTGGTATTGTTGAGTTCCTCGCGCAGTCTGGCGTAGAATTCTTCACTTTTGTTATCCATGTGACAAATATAGGTGATTTGTGGAATTGTATAATTGCTGATTTGTTGATTTGTCGATTTGTTGATTTGAAGACATGTCGATTTGAAATGTCATCCTCGTCCGGTTGTTTTTTAAGATGGAGTGCGGTTCGCAGTATCCCTTATCCGCACTGATTTTGAAATTTGTTACGTGAAATGCTGTTACCTTAAATTGAGTAACACCAAAAAAAGTAACAGCGGTCCTGCATTTCGTTTTTCATTTCCAAATCAACAAATCGACAAATCAGCAAATCATCAAATTTCCTACCTTCGCCCCAATGAAAAAAATCGTCATCATAGGCGGGCCAGGTTCCGGAAAATCGACCCTGATTGAAGCCCTGGAACAAAAAGGCTATCACTGTTTGCCTGAAATCTCGCGTGAAGTCACCATGGCCGCACAACGCAACGGCGTGGCCCAGTTGTTTTTGGAGCAACCGCTTTTATTCAGCGAATTGCTTCTTGAAGGCCGCATCAAACAATTCCATGAAGCTGCGGAATCGGGAGCCGAACTTGTATTTATCGACCGCGGAATCCCGGATGTGCTGGCATATATGCATTATATAGGGGACAGTTATCCGGCAGCTTTCGACACCGCTTGCCGCGAGTATAAATATGACGGGATTTTCATGCTTCCACCATGGGAAGAAATCTATCAAAGCGATAACGAGCGGTATGAAAATTTCGAACAGGCGCTTTTGATACACGAACACTTACTCGAAACCTATCGCCGTTATGGATATGATCCGATTATGGTTCCGAAGGATACGGTCGAAAATCGGGTGGCTTTTGTGCTGTCGGCACTCAAAAATTAAGATTTCATACATTTTTTCTGTACCATCCCCATTTTTTTAAGCCGTAACTTTACCGTCCGGAATGCTTAAAAACAGCACCTCTTGACTGCTTCAGAAATCCTAAAGACATACTGGAAGTTCGATTCTTTCCGCGAACCGCAACGGGCTATAATCGATTCGGTCGTGGCGGGAAAAGACACGTTGGCTTTATTGCCTACCGGCGGCGGAAAATCTGTCTGTTACCAAATTCCGGCACTTATGAAACCCGGAATCTGTATCGTGGTTTCGCCTTTGATCGCGTTGATGAAAGACCAGGTTAGGTCGTTGTCAGAAAAAGGCATCAAAGCGATTGCATTAACCGGCGGGCAGCGTCAGGAAGAATTGAGCGATTTGCTCGACAATGCTAAATTCGGCGATTATAAATTCCTGTATCTGTCACCGGAACGATTGCAGACGGACTGGATTTCGGAACGCATCAAAGATTTAAAAGTGAATCTGATTGCGGTGGATGAAGCACACTGTATTTCCCAATGGGGCCATGATTTCCGTCCGGCATATCGAAACATATCGAACCTTCGCGAATTTTTTCCGAAAGTTCCCGTAATCGCGCTTACTGCTACGGCAACTGCAAAAGTGGTTTCTGATATTAAGGAACAACTTTCAATGTCAGATGCTTCTGTCTTCCAAATATCTTTCGCAAGGACAAACATCGCATACGGATTGGTCGAAGCTCAGGACAAGTTGCATCGATCGATTGAAATGCTCAAACAGGTTTCCGGCACTTCGATTATCTATGTCAGAAACAGGAAAGCCTGTCTCGAATGGTCATCCTTACTCGAAAGCAACGGAATTCCGGCTACGTATTATCACGGCGGATTATCGGTTAAAGACAAGGATACGAACATGCAGCAATGGATGGAAAACAAAAGGCGTGTCATGGTTGCGACGAATGCGTTCGGGATGGGAATCGATAAGCCGGATGTCCGTTTGGTGATCCATGTGCAGTTGCCGGAAAATCTGGAAAATTACTACCAGGAATCGGGTAGGGCCGGTCGCGATGGAAATAAATCGTATGCGGTTTTGATCAAAGCACCGTCAGATACAGCTGTTGCCGAAAGACAATTTCTCGATGTGCTTCCAGACAGAAAGTTCCTTTTAAACGTTTTTGTCCGACTTTGTAATTATTTCGGGATCGCTTACGGAGATGGTTATGACGAAACCTTTGCATTCAACCTGAACCAGTTTTGCCAGAAGTATGACTTACCTGTCCAAAAGACTTTCCAGTCGCTGCAATTTCTTGACAGACAGGCCGTACTTTCGTTTTCTACGGAATTTTCCGCCAGTGTGACCTTTCAATTTACGCTGCCTTCGAAAGAGTTGATCCGATACAACAGCCTCAACCAAAAAGACGAACCTATAGTGCTGCAATTGTTACGGTCGTATCCGGGAATACACGAATTGGCCGTTAAAATCAATGTGTCACAGATTGCCAAACGTTCGGGAAAACCTGAATCTGAAGTAATCGCTTTGATGGAGAAAATGCATCATTTGGGAATAGGGGAATTCAAATCGCAGTCACAGGATGCGACCGTGGTTTTTCATGAAGCGCGTGAGGATGAGCATACCATCAACCGTGTTTCCGGTTTTCTCAAACAGGAAAACCTGCGCAAAAAGGAGCAATTGGAATCGGTCATCAACTATGCATCGGGAAATGAAAGTTGCAAGGCCCGTGAGTTGCTCTCGTATTTTGGAGAAGAATCAACCGATTGCGGCATCTGTTCCTATTGCGTTTCCAAAAGTAGAAAATCGGCCGGGCCTCGGAATCTGAAAAAATCAATACTACATTTGCTGACCCAAAGCCAAATGGATTCGCGAATGCTCGAAAGTGCCACCCAAACCGGTATCGACCAATTGCTGCCGGTACTTGAAGAATTGCTCGAATCCGGAACCATCGGCCTGACCGAAACCAATACCTATATATTGATCCAAAAATGAAAAAACTCAAAATAGTCTTTATGGGAACGCCCGGCTTTGCGGTCGGGATTCTGGATAGCATCGTTTCATCTGAACATGAAATCGTAGCTGTCGTCACTGTTGCCGATAAACCAGCGGGGCGTGGCCAGAAAGTCGGTATTTCTGCCGTAAAGGAATACGCACTTGAAAAGAACATTCCGGTTTTGCAGCCGGTCAAATTGAAAGACGAAGGATTTTTGTCGGAACTGAAATCATTCGACGCCGATATTTTCGTGATCGTCGCTTTTAGAATGCTTCCGCGTGAAGTGTGGGCGATGCCGGAATTCGGGACGTTCAACCTGCACGCGTCGCTTTTGCCTCAATACAGAGGTGCGGCCCCGATAAACTGGGCTGTCATCAACGGCGAAACCACGACCGGCGTTACCACGTTTTTCATCGATGATAAAATTGATACGGGAGCCACTTTGTTAAGTGCTGAAATTTCCATCGGCCCGAATGAAACGGCAGGCGAATTACACGACAGGCTTATGGAATTGGGAAGTGAAACGGTTCTGGAAACCCTTGATGCGGTTGCTGCCGGAAACATAGAACCCAAGCCACAACCGGAAAGCCTTGATTTAAAACCGGCACCAAAGCTGGATAAAGAAAATTGCAAGATCGATTGGTCTCAATCAGGTAAGAAAATACATAACCAGATTCGCGGATTATCGCCTTATCCCGCCGCATGGACGTTTGTAGAGGATAAAGGGCAGGAATGGAGCGTAAAAATTTATGCATCCCGTTCTATCACCGAACTCTCAAACAGGGAAACGGGCTCGTTATGGCATGACAAAAAGAACATCTATGTTGCGGTGGGTGACGGAATTGTGGCCATAGACGCACTTCAGTTTCCTGGCAAGAAAAAAATGACAGCTGCGGAATTCCTGAACGGATTTTCGTTTTCAGAAAGTGCCATAGTGCGTTAGGTCAGGAAGGGCGCGGGGTGACGGCAGATTTCTTTTTTCAAAAGTTCTTTGTCAACAAATACCCCAAGTTATCAACAAATGCATCGAAAACCTTTGCGAAGCCTTGCGTGGTATGGAATTCCTGCTAAATTTGTTTCATTAACATAATGTTTAACCAACAATTAATAACTAGTATTATGAACAAATCAGAATTAATCGATGCAATGGCTGCTGATGCAGGAATTTCAAAAGCGGCTGCTAAATCAGCTTTAGAGTCTTTCCTTTCTAACATTGGTGGAACACTTAAAAAAGGTGGCCGTGTATCTTTGGTAGGTTTCGGTTCTTGGAGTGTTTCCAAAAGAGCTGCAAGAGAAGGAAGAAACCCGCAAACAGGTAAAACAATCAAGATTGCTGCTAAGAATGTTGTAAAATTCAAAGCCGGAGCAGAACTTGAAGGCGGAGTGAACTAATACAATCACAACACTATAAAGAATAAAAAGCCTTTCGTAACTCAGTGCGAAAGGCTTTTTCCTTTAAAATTTTTTGGGTGATTTTTGCTTTTTGTTTGGACGTTTCGAAGTTTTTTTGTTAATTTATTCAAAATTGCGGGGTATGATTTCAGAAAAGCTACACAAAGGACTTTTACTGATTGCCGAGCCATCGATTATCGGTGATTTATCATTTAACAGGTCTGTCATTCTTTTGGCAGATCATAATTCCGAGGGATCGGTTGGATTTATTCTCAACAAGCCCTTGAAATATACCGTGAACGACCTTGTTCCGGATGTAGAGGCAAATTTCAAGATATACAACGGCGGACCAGTGGAACAGGACAACCTGTACTTCATCCACAATATTCCGGACCTGATTCCGGACAGCATTGAGATTTCCAATGGAATTTATTGGGGCGGTGATTTTGAACAGGCCAAAAAGCAAATCAACAATGGGAATATCCGCAAGGAAAATATCCGCTTCTTTTTGGGATATACCGGATGGGCGGCAAGCCAATTGGAAGATGAACTTGAAGTCAATTCCTGGATCATTGCCGAGAATGTCTACCAGAACAAAATCATCGGCAAGTCTACTACAGATTTCTGGAAGGAAAAAATACGTGAATTGGGTGGCGATTATATGTTGTGGTCGAATTCACCCGAAAACCCAATGCTGAATTAATCAGCTTCAATTATTTTGTTGAGTTCATCGGTCAGGTAAACCGATGCTTCCCGTGTGAATTCTTTTTTGCGGTATTTAGTAATGGGTTGGATGCCTCGGATTACGTTCGTGACGAATAATTCATCTGCTTTTTGAAGATCGAACGGAGAAATCGATTCTTCTGAAACTTCCCATTTCCCGGACTTTTTTGCAATCGAAAGAATTTGCTTTCTCATCACGCCATTGATACATCCGTCAGAAACGGGCGGTGTGGTCAGTTTGTTCTGATGCAGGATGAACACATTCCCGTTTAGCGCTTCAATGACATTCTTGTCGTCGTTTATCAGCAGGCAATTGTCGTATCCGTTTTCATCGGCATAAATGCTTCCGGTGATGTTGACCATTCGGTTCGTGGTCTTGACTGACGAGAGTAATTGTTTGGAAACGTGGAAATCCTTGAACAGTTCCACTTCATAAGCCGAATCAGAAACCGCATAATTGTCTTCCAATGCAGAAGCCTGGACCACAAATGAAACCTGGTTGGTTTTGGGAAGGTATAATCCGCCATCGTTCCTGTAGACCGTCATTCGCACTCTTCCTGATTTATCGGCTCCATTTTTACTTGCTGTTTCCAGAAGCTGTTGCTCGATGAATTCCATGGTAAAGTCCATCGGAATCGACATACGCACGATACGCATACCTGACATCAAGCGGAAATAGTGATCCTCTAAAAAAAGTACTTTTCCGTTGTAGATGCGGACGGTTTCAAAAACGGCATCGGAAAAAAGGAAACCGCGGTTGGAAAACGGATTGTCTGAAGCAGGAAAAAATTCCCCGTTGTGATTGTACATAAAAAAGCCCTGAGGTAACCGGCGATATGAAACCGGAAAATTTCAGGGCAAATATAAGTTTAAATAACGGGTTGGTTATACCGATCCGATTACATGTTTGAGGTCTGAGATCTGGTTTTCCCAAAGTTGCTTGGCTTCGTCCACTTCATCTTCTTCGGCATAATCAACGACCATCAGGGAAACGTCTTTGGTGATTTCATCTTCAAGGATGCGCAACTCGAAATAGAAATCGGAATCCTGGTTCTGGTCGTTCACCCAGCGGAATTTAACCTTTTCGCCGGTTTTTTTAGAGGACAGACGTGCGCGTTCTTCGTTCCCGTTCCATATAAAAGTGAAAAACTCTCCACGTGAATTGACGTTGTCGGCAAACCATTCGGAAAGGCCTGAAGGCGTCGAAATATATTGATACAGAAGCTGTGGCGAAGAGTTGAGGGGAAACTCGAGTTCGTAGCGTACTTTAACGTCCATAGTGTATTTTTAGATTTTCGAAATATATAGATTTTATTATTACTTCGACAATTTAAAGGGATTATTTTTTTTTATTTCGGGGTTGCCAAACTTTAATTAAATCTTATATTTGCACCCGCAATCACAAAGGTTGTATCCTTGGCGAGGTAGCTCAGTCGGTTAGAGCGCAGGATTCATAACCCTGAGGTCGAGAGTTCAAATCTCTCTCTCGCTACTTAAAATCAAGCACTTATGAAAGTAGGTGCTTTTTTTGTGTCTTGGAGTGAGGTTTTGGAGTGAGGAAAAATGTTAAAGACCATCATCAAGAAGCGAAAATTCGGAACTCAAGATTGGCCTTTTCCACTGCTGAAAGAACCGTTGGGTCTATGTAATGGTTATTAAGAACTTCTTGGTTTGAGTGGGATGACAGAATTTTCGTGTCCTTATTCATTATAGTGTTCATCCACGTCAGATAAGTTTTCCTTAATTCGTCCAAACTAACTTCCTTGGTAATTCCAGCTTCCTTCCTATAATGTGTGAAAGCTTTACTGACTCTATCCATTATTGTTTTGCTGGAAACCGTTCTCTCAGGGGCAATGATGAACTTATCCTGACCCTTGAACTCTTCATAGCCTAACTCCGTTAGCAGTTCCATCAGGTCGGCATTAACTGGAAAGAACTTATTTGCAGTTGCACCGTGGAGGTTCTTGCTTCGCTTTTGCTTCTCGACCTTCCCATTTGCAACTTGAAAAAATCGCACATCCTGAACCGTAATCATAAGGTCTGACCATTTCAGGTCAACCACTTCTTCGCGGCGGCCACCAGTCAGCAAGAATAGTTTGAAGGCATTCTTAAGATAGGGGTAGAACATCGTTTTCTTTTCTCCAGTCTTCATGTTAAAGATTGGTGAGGCATTATCCACAGCTTCCAAGACTGCTTCAAATTCAGTTTTGGAGAGGGTTTGGATATTTTGCTTTCCTACTTCCTTTGTAACGTAAACGGCAAATGGGTTCTCCATCTTGATTTTTTCTACTGCTACAATGAAATCAAAGAAGCCTTTCATTGCTGCCATCATCTTGTTGAATGTTCTTGGGGCATATTCTTTCTCTGCCCAAGAGTAGAAGGCGGCAACGTGATGTTGCGAGATTTCGGAAATTGGAAGAAGGGTCACGTTGTCAATCTTCTTGACTGCATCACAGAAGTAAGTGCAAAACCGGATTGTTTCTTTTCTGTGAGCATCCCCGACTTCTTTCCGAAGATGAACTAACTCATGCTTGCCATTCAGATATTGGTCATATTTGAGAATGCCGCTCACAAGTGTTTGGATTGTCTGAACTGTTGAGGTTCTTTCCTTCGGTTTATATTCCGGCTGGTAGTTGACCGAGACCATCTCTTTCTTGAATGCTATGGCTTCATCGACGGCTTCATCATAGTCGCGGCTCAAAAGTGTCTTGACTTTGACTCCTTTGGTGCTTCCTTTGACGTGAAGACGGACGCGATAAACATGACTGTCATGATGCTTGCAGGTTGGGTTATCTCTCTTGCAGGTGTTGCAATAAATCTTCATTCCTGTGAACTTCGGTTTCTTCAATTTTCCGCTCATCTTAAAAGTCGTTTTAGTAGCTCGTCTTGTTCAGCATCCAAGGGTTCAATGATGGCTAAAGCCTTGTCATTCCTGGTCTGTTCTAAATTAAGAAGAAAATAATTATAAAGCACATCACAGTCTAAAACATCTTTTAGGATGTTCAACCATTCATTCGGATGCTTGAGCTGAAGGTTTAAGACGAAGGGCTTGGTGACTGCGAACTCCAAGTCAAATTCATAGACAAAATCCCTTCTAGCGAATCTATGAACACTTAATTTTTGTTGGAGACACCACCGCTTTGCAGCTTCAGAATCCTTGAGTGAAATCCTTCTGGCAACTTCGGTCATTGGAACCAGTGCTAGCGGTTCAGTACGTGATTTCATATGGTAAACCAGCGCATCTTCCCATTTTTTAGAGCGTGGTTTGGGATTATCAGATTCCTAAGAATCATCTACTTCCAAAACTACACAATTATTGAATAGGTTGCAACTGGAGAAGAGCAACAATCATGGGCTTAGTTCATAACAAGAATGCTCAAATTGCTAACTATTATGCATTCTATGGTAAATCCTGAGAATAAACGACACTTGTTTCTACTCCTCTAGGTCAAATGAAGAAAATACCTCATTGTCACCATTTGATTCGTAAAGAAGCAAGCTGAACTCTGTTAAATCTGTGACATCAAAATTTATGATATCATTGTCATCCATTTCATACTCAAATTCTGCATTTACATCGAACGTAATATTTGCATCTATGGTTGTCCACTTGTTCTCTACGTTATAATAAACATCATCCTCCTTATCATAGAATGATGAACCATAATCTCGGAAAGACGCTAGAATCTTGATATTCAACTTAATTGTGAGTTGCCCATTTGCATTCTCCTTAGACGCATCGAAGAGAACGCATTGAATTAATTCTAAATCATTAAGTTCGGGTTCTTCCAGTTCAAAATCATCATAAATTTCATAAAGTTCTTTATTCATAAGCTCTGCCACCTCTTCAAAGTATTGGTCTTTGAGCATTTTAATTACTTGACTAAAGTTGTTTTCGACTTCCTTCGATATACTTTGAATGAATAAGACACCTTCTATTCTTGTATTAACTGCACCTAAATAGAGTGAAAGGTCATTGAGCATAACTAGATTTTCATCTGAACCATATTTCCAGAAATCAGAATCCTTTGATAACACATAAACTTTCGCCTTGTTAACTCTAGCCCAATTATGAATTGTATTGATAGAAATTGCATCTGGAAACTCGTCCTTTTTCTGACCTTCATCAAATGGTGGCTTCTGATTCCAATACTGACCAAGTATGGTGGTTATATCCGCAATTTTTGAATCTATTATTTCAACTTTGCTTTCCACTATCCAAGCATCCCATTTTTCAACCATGACCTTGAGTTCCCTATCGACATCTACTCTTTTAAATGGAAAGAGGTCTTTGTAGTTATCAAGGTTTTTAAGGATTTTAGCTTTGGATTCAACTTCTTTGGATATTGATGAGAAGGTGGACTTGGCTTCCTTCAGACGTTTAGCCATTCGATTCTTTACTTCATCATAAGTGACGCTCGTAATCTTTACCTTGATTTCACCATCCCTCGATAGTTCTCCGAGCTTTTTAATCTTATGTCCACGAAAGAAGTTATCTCCCTCAAAGATGCTTGTGTCTAAAAAGATTATGTCTGTTTCTAGTTCCACAATAGAATGTTGATTAGTGAGAAGTAAATATACCCAATAATCATTTTGAGTAATTGTAAATAATCGATGATTTGTAAAATTTAACCGATTAAAAGAAGATTGAAATTCAGTAGCTTATCAGGTTTTATTGTACATTTATATCACGTTCTAATGACTGGTTGGAGGTTACAATGACTTGGGTTTCGCTACCCCAAGGCACGTTATAGTAATGTATAGTAGTAATCAAACAATTATAGTCATGAAAAATAAAGACAAAATAAAGAATTGGTCATTATTCTTTCAAGTATTGAATGCAATAATTGGCATTGTGCGTATAGGCATGATTCTTTTGCCCTTCTCTTAATTGAATCCGAACGTAGGCTCTTAATGGAGCCTTTTTTTATACCCAATTCTTAAAACGTCTAACAATTTTGTCTAATCAACGGGCTAAGTTGAATAGTGGTTGTAAATTTTACAAAACAACCTAATAAAAACTCAGGCTTTAACCTCGCGTATCATTTTCCGATAATCATTTGTTTTTTGTAACTGCTACTGCCGCACGTGCAACCCGTGAAGCTACATTTTTGGCAAGTAGTTTTAGTACATTTGGAACATTGCTTGGCGCGGTCACCGCCGTGTGAGTTGCCACAATTCGGGCAAGAGGAAATTTTTTCCATTGATGAGGTTTTAATTGGTGAAGTACAGAATGATGAGGCCGACAAAGACGACCATGTGCAAGCCGACAATATATGTGTATGGTTTTTCTTCGCGATTCTTTTCATCCATAGCCCCTTTATAATCGATGGAGTTGATGGCATTAAACTTCTGTTCTTGGTATGGCAATATCATCTTTACGAAAATAAAGACCGAAGCTAGGCAGAGCAACCAGATGTAGAACCAGTAGGAGGTGTCAGGAATTTTCATAAACATTTGGGCTACAAACCCAACTGCAAACGGAAAGACAAGGTAAAGAATGTGTTTAGCGTTCATGGACTATTTTGCGGGTTTAACTGCACCTGTTCTATATTGGGGATTCATTTTTCTTGCAGAAACGACTGCCGCCGCTTGGTTAGGGGCGAAAATTCTAGTGGCTGTTTTAAAACCGCCACCTCTTGGAAATAGGTCAACAATCCATTCTTTCATGGTCAGAATTCTACTGTGAAGTTTTCCGCTTCATTCTCAGTACGCATCAATCTGAAGCCATAGTATGAGGAAGTATTGGCCGATGAATGTAGAGTTTTTGTCTCTCCGTCATCTACGCCGTTATCAATCCTGTATCCGACAGTTGGTAGTAATTCCTCGCCAACTTTGCAGACTACCGTGATTATATCGCCATTTCTTACGGTAAAGGTCAGATAATGACTTTCGTAATCATAAGTATTTAAAGTTCCATCTGGCTTTAAGCGATAAACAATGAATTGATTTGAAACATTGCTGTCCAATTTGAAATACATTCTCTCAACTGGCTGGTCAGCAGGTGTAGGATTATCTGCGCCAGAACATCCTGTTTGGGTAAGGGCTATGAAAATGATAAATGAAACAGGTCGAAGTAAACGATTAATCATTCTTAATTGCTTTATTGGTTACTCAAATATATAAAATAAACAGGTTTAAAAAAACCTGTTTTATAAGATATATTGAATGCGATTTGGTTGGTATAATTTTCTTTCATGGAAATTCAAATAAAAATCGAAGTTGTTGAACTGGGAGAAAGAATAAAAAATTTAATAAAAGAAAAGAATCTCAAGATTATGAATGTAGCGCACGACGCTAACCTCGATTCAACTAATTTAAGAAAGTATATTAGGGGAACTCAGGATATGAGATATACCACATTACTCAGAATTGCCTCTGCAATAGGAGTTACACCGTCCCAGCTTCTGGACGGTCTGCAAACAAAAAAAGAAGGTTAACCCTTCTTTTCCTTTAGTAAATTAATAATCTCCTGCGCTTCCGTCTTACTTATTTTCTTTAAATCCAATGTGATTGGATATTTGGGTTTCGTGTCCGACTTTTCAAGCAATCTCTTGAATTGGTCAGTTGTCATTTTCAGTTTCATAATTCTTTATTGATAAATATGAACCGCAACAGTCAAGGTCACATTTTTCATCTCAAAAATTTTTAAAAATTTTCTGAGGCTATCTATATCCTTACTACACCATTAGAGAATTGCCTCGCTGGTAAGAGCGGAAACGCGAACGCCATCATTGATGCAGTTTCAAAAAATCTTCTGGAGGAAGGTAGGATGTCAACGCCATTCTGAATTTGTTGAGACAGCCCCAGCAAACATAGGCTTTGGCGCAGGCCACGTCATTCGTGATACGTGTGAATGAGTTGCACAAAATATCCATATTGTCGGTGCTTCCGAGGGAATTATTGAATGCTTTAGTTCATTTTTGAATGGTATCGCTTCGCTAATTGGATGAGGTTCAAAACATCGAAGCAATTCTCAAATTCTCGCGAGGCAACTTTGAAATAGTAGGCACTCCATTCAAAGGTTCCCTCATTATAAGACTATATAATTAGATTAAAGAATAAGAATAGATATATTAATATAAATATGCTTTATTATAAGGCAATCGATAGATTGCTTCGCTATTTTAAAATCCTTCCAACTTTTTTTTTCTTTTCTCAGTTTTGGAATCACTCCAAGGGGAAAATCTTTTAGAGACTACCAGCGCGAGGCAACTTTTAGATGGTCTGGTAAAAAAGTCAAAGAAACTTATCCAATATACTTGACTTAGTGAAGGTAGTTTCGTATAATTTCTCAAACAGTTTTACAAGGGGTTTGCTGACGGGTTCGCGTCTGTCAGCGTCCGTTACCCCTAAAATCAAAAACGGAAATGCTTATAATCGTCCAACGCGGCGAAAGAGAAAAACGGAATATCTAAATGGAATTTACATCTTTGAACGATGCTTTCAGCAATCATTTTATCAAATCATTACCACACCTTACCAGACTTGACCTAACGGCCAACGAAATTAAAATTATTGAGCTGGTCTTATCGTATACCAGAAACGGTCAGCAGTTTTATATGAACCACTCAGAAATTGCGAAACATCTCGTTCTAAAGGACACCAAGACCAAAGCCAAGTCAGTTGGAAATCTCATCAGTAAGCTAAAGAAGAAAGGTTATGTTACGACCGTGACCAGCCATAACTTCAACGGAAAGAACGGAGGTTCATCAACAACTATAAGAGTAAACGAGGCTTTTCTTGAAAGACAGCTTTATAATGTCTTCAGCAAAGATTTGCCGGAACCGGCAAATCTTGCTGAAGCGCAGATAGCACTAGCCTCTAATGCAATTCTTTCATTCCAAAACGATGAGGTTTGCTATGACAATGATTCTCCTATCGAACCCGCTAAACCGAATACATACAAACCGCAACCAACCTCAGAGTTTATAGCGGAATTGAAGGAGATGGAGGAGATGGATGACGAACCCCGCCTACCCCTAAACCTTTTAAGATTAGAATATGAGAATGACTTCGAGAATAATGATTCGGACGAAGCTATGTTCAATCCTCGAATTAAAGTCAAAATGGATTTATTGGAAATCGATTGCAGTCAAATGAATGAGGCCGCTTTTAAAAACCATTTGCAGAAAGTGATTCGGGTAGAGAGCATGAGCGGATGGAGAGGTGCAATCCAAACGCTAATTGAGAACAAAGAGGCTTGGAAACTAGAATACTGCAAAGGAGGTTTGACTCATCTAATCGAAGAAAGTAGGAGAGGGATGTTAAGCTAATTATATAACTTACCCGGATCCTCCGGGTATAATTCAGCAAATGAATTTGACCATTGGCTATACTCAATAGCTTTGAATGTAGTAATTACAGGATGAAGAATATGATTTTCTATGAAACATTCAGGAATTAAAATGTCGAATAGAATGATAAAACTCGGAATTATATCCTTCACAATCATTAGGGATTTGGATATTTATAAGGCATTCAAGAGCCTTGAATCATTGTCATATCAAGGGAGATATGCCGCACTAAGTCATGATTTTAAACTATCAGAGAAAAGGATTGAGCAAATCGTTCTCGGTCTAAGCAAATAATATGGATTTGATGATTCTGTAACGGATTACTAACTAGGAGCAAATTTATCCGATAAAAAGCACGTAAATCCTTTAATTTAAAACTTAAACAATTATTTAGGTCACTCGTCGAAATAAAAATAGCTGTCCTCGTCGTTGCAATAGTTTTGGCATGTAGTGATAAAAGTAAATTAGTGATGCAGGAATTGCTCCTAACAGGGTTCTCAGCAGTGCTCTCTTGAACTTACTAAAGAAATAAAATGATAATACTTTTTATTTTAGGTTAAGTTAGTTTGCTATCTACGTATAAGATGTGTACCAATATCATTGCCACTCCACGAAAAACCCTATGGATACTGATACTTTTCATGTTAATAAGTTTGATTTAGAAATGTAAATCTTTAACAAAAAACTTTGCAACTTACTACCAAGTTTATTTCTTAGTATTTTATTAAGAAATTTTAAACGCCATTTTCTTAATTATTTAATTACATCGTTTTTTTTGGAGCTTTCACCTGAAATAATGGTAGTACGTCGAAAATTTGCCCTTTTTAGTAATATGTAATATATAAACGAATTACTAATTAAGTACATTTAACTCATTAAAGTTCTGACCTGTACTGGCCTTTGGGTCAATAAACGACAAAGTCGGACTATACATCCGACTCTGCTCTTGAAACCTAAGTTTCTAATTTAATTCTCTCGGTTCGAAATGACAGAATTAATTCTTATTCCCGCAACAACAGTAGCTGTTGTTTTTATCAAAAAGCTACCACAAATTATTTTGGCGTTAGCCACACTTATAGAAGCCTGTAAGAAATGAATTTAACTAAACCGTCTTAACAGACGGTTTTTATATTTTAAATGTACAATGCTTATTTTGAACTATAATCAAATCTAAAATATTTCCGTTGAACTACACAAAACGGTGGATAAATGTAGGTAAATTGGTTATAAGTTTCTCTGAATGACTCTGAATCTAACTTAATTATAACGCAAAACTTGCTCATGATTATTATCATTTTACCTTTAGATAACTAGTATCGCGCCCATTCTTTCCCGACCAAAAAATCCACACCCCGATATTCGACTTCTTTTGTGGTTCAGGTGGGTTCACTTTTATTTTAACGCCATACAATAGAGAATCTTTATGACTCAATGTGCAATTTTAGGTTATAACCCAAACTTGCACAACTTCTCAATTATCAAACCGAGCAAATACGTTCAAAAATCTATTCAAATTGGACTAACCTAAAATTGCACAATAATTATATATTATGCACAATTAATTTGCACATATTGCTATCTTTGTTCTTGAATTTTAATAACATGTTTATGGAACGAAGCGCATATTACCTCAGAAAGTCAACAGTTGGACAAAGATTCGACCGCCAAGAATTAACTGTTCCTGATGGTGCTTTGGTCTATAGAGATACAATTTCAGGAACTAAACCATTTAAAGACCGTCCACAAGCTAGAGAATTGATTGAAGCAATAGATAAAGGCGAGGTAAATAAAATTATTCTAAGCGGTATAGATAGGCTTGGAAGAGATGCTGCATCAATGCTTACCCAATTGCAAGAATTCACGGATAAAGGAATTAATATAAGGGTTGAAAATCTAGGTATGGAGAGTATTGTGAATGGAAAGCCTAGCCCAACTTTTATGATTGTTACAGGATTACTTAGTTCACTATCACAATATGAGAAAGAATTGATTGCCGAAAGAAGGCAAGCAGGTTTGGAAGCTGCTCAAGCCAAAGCGAAAGCTAATCATACAACAATCTATAAAGGTCGTAAGGTCGGTAGTGTAGAAGGAACGGAAAAGTTCCTTGAGAAACACAATAGGATTGTCAAAGCACTTAAAAAACATCCTGATATGTCATTAAGAGATTTGGCAACATTGGCTTCAGATGAAACGATTGGTTACAAAGTGTCTATGAATACCGTTAAGAAGGTTAAAATTGAATTACAAAGATGATTGTTAATTTTCGCATTTGCCATAGAGTATTTTATTTAAAGTGTATAGCTTTTTGCTCTTTATTATATGCTTGAACCAAAGCCTAAAAATTTAGTGTCCAAAGCAATACCAAAGCCATACCAAGGTCTTCCATTATAAACCCAGTGTTTGCCTACAGTTGTAAGTGCAGTATCCCAACCAAGTGGAATTATTGTAAAGCTAAGTTCCTTGTAAGTATATGATAATGTAATTCCCGATGAAAGCATTAATTGTGTGTAAGATTCATCTTCATTCAAATATTCATTAGTATTTTCCTCATTAAATTCCTGAACCATTGGTGCAGCCATTAAGCCAATTGAGAATTTATGATTAGAAGTTTTGCCATCATAAAATAGTCTATGCAGTGAATATTGATATATGGCTAGATTAACGCCAATATTATCAACGTCTGCTTTTGCCAATTGCTTTCTCCCTTGAAAGTTTGGTCTAACCTTGAATGGAACTGTCACAATTGATATAGGAAATTGAAATTTAAAAACTGAAATATGTTCATGATAGCCGATGTAACCATTTCTAACTATTGGGGTTTCGTAATAAGTAAGTCTATCATGGTTACTCTTATCAAAATAAGTAATCTTAAATAGGTTATCTGAGGTTTCTGCTTTTACAACTTGAATATGCGCGTTTAAAAAATTTGCTGTATTTGATTCAACCAATACTGGAGGAATAGTTTCATCAGTTTGATTTATTACACTCGTAGTCTTAGTTACTGTTGATTGAATGATAACCCCTTGTGCATCCCTTTGATTGACTGTGGTTGTTTCAGTAACATTGGTTGTTTTTATATCTTGTTGAGCAGATGGTAAGATTGTATCTGTAGTTTCAGTAGTTGTGGAAGTTTTTACACCCGTTGTTGTGTTTGTATTTGTTGTTTCTTGAGTATTTACTGTGGACTTAGTGACTTGACTATAACAAACTCCACATGAAAAGAGGATTAATGATAAGAATGCCTTCATAACTTATTGGTTTAAATGGTTTTACGCTTCAAACCTAATAATTATAGTTGTATCAATTAATCCCTAATATTGGGGATATTTGTTATATGCCTGAATTCAGGGATACGTAATTGTAAATACTACAAATGTGAAAATTTGCCGAATAAGTTGCAGGGTCTGTGAAATTGATTACATATCCAATAAAAATGAATGCTTTAGTCTAATCGAAATTATTATCCTCGATATTAGCATTTTTTAGATAATGAGGGAAGTTTAGTTGAAGATAATGACCTATTGAGGTCAAAGTGTATCCATCTTCTTCATCGCGATGTCTGTAGGGTTGAACTAATCCCAAGCCTTCAAAATAGGAGGATTCGCTTTCATTCAGTTCAAAGTGACTGCGGAGAATTCCTTGGTTTAAAATATTTCGACCTATTGAAAGCTTACCATCACTTATTAATTGAATAAATGCAGATAGGGCTAAGGGATTAACTTGGTTCGGATTGGTCATTTCATATTTAACCAAGTTAACAATGCTTTCCTTCCGAAGTTCAACTTTATGATTTGCCGCTTCCTTCTCTTTATATTCGGCTTGGGATTTGAGGTGTTGTTTGTTAGCATCTACATGAACTTCAGACATTTCCTTCAAATCGTATTCTAGTTTTAGATTAGCTTTTTTCAATTCAGCATTCTTGTCCTTCAGCTCATCATTTTCCTCTCGTTCTTTTTCTAACTCATCCGTTTTTTGGAAAAGTTGTTTGACTTTATCATCAAATCTCCTTTTCTCAATTACTAAATTACTATCGGCTGTCCTTACAACATAAGGTGTTAATCTATATTCAAAGAAGGTCGATAACCAACGTGTTACGAGCAGAAGTATATACCCTACAATCATTGCTCCAATAGCGAATGCAACATTTATCCCAGCTTCTTGCCAAAAGTTCCTAGAATCAAAATAACGGCAAAGCCTATCCATTCGCTCATCCAACTTCATTGTGGAATCGAAGTTGAACATCATGAATATCAAATCCCAATTACGAATGAACCAAACAAATGCTAGGGTTCCAAAAAACGGATTCTTTGCTCTTGCTTTGAATGTAGACAGTACTGAATCGAGTTGTAGCATATAAATTTAGGTTAATAACAAATCTAAATAAAAAAGCCTCTCAAAATGAGAGGCTTAAACCTAACTAATCAAGTAAATGAAATCTATCTCTACATACGTTAATGGTGCATTTGTAGATTTTAGAATTTGAGAACTATTGAACATTTGCGTCTTTTATATACTCATTAAAATATGTTTTAGGCTTCTCAAGTTCGGGTTCTTGTGAATCGTATTCCAGCCAATAATATTTTTTAGTTACTGGATTGTATATGTAATAGAAATAGTCTTTGAATTTGGAGTGAAGGAGAATGTAACCATCCTTCTGCTCCATCTCTTCATGGTCAATTCCATCAAGAGATTCAATTGTTTCTCTAAATTTAAATCCATATTTATCTGATGGCTTTGTCATATCTTTTGTTTTATCATGGCTGATTACATCGTAGAAATAATTTACTCCACATTTACATTCTTCAATAAGGTTTGGTTCATAAAAATTGATGAACGACTCAATACTGTTTAGAGCCTTAAAATAATCAAAATTGATTAAGCGTCTATAGACCTTTTTGAAATGAGTGTTCGTAACTTTATCCTCAGGCTTAAAATGTACGATTGCATTTCTTAGTAGAATCAATTGCTTTATAATCTCAAGACCTTCTGGATTTTCATCTGCAAAATCGATTTCCTTAACTTGGGGGAACCCGAATTCTACCTTATCGGCAAATGATGGACGCTTAATAGGATGGTTCTTTGAATTATACAGTTTGATATGTATAGGCACAACCGAATTTGCAAAGCACTCTATTGATGCTTGAGCATTAATTATGCACGTCATTGCCATTTGTGCAAAATCACTAAAATGTGCTGGGTGTTGTTTTTTGCCTGAAGGTTTTCTTAGATTAGCAGCGTTTTCAAAAAGTTTCTTTCGGAAAAGATTAAGCATTGGGAAAGACATTGCAGCACTGCTAAAAAAGATAAGAATTGGATTTAATTCAGGAATAAATAGTTTTTCTCCTTCATGGTTCAAATCAAATCCGAATATTAGTTGTTCAGGGTAAATCCCGTAAATGTCATACTGTGACTCCTCAGCAAGCTCATCGGATTCTAAGTATCGCTTTACAAGTTCCAAACTTTCCTTTGGAATTATATCAATAGGAATATTTGAAGGGTCAAAGTCGATTTTGATAGCTTTTGTTGGCTTTATAATGGCATGAGGCATTTCAAAGTTTTTTGGTTAGAAGTCAAAGTTAGGTATTTAACAGATGTTTATAAACCACGTGAGAACTTAATTCTTAGACTATTGTATCAAATTCACGTAATCCCGAAATTTGGAAATTAAGATAATAGAATATGAATAATGATTTTTTCGAATGGAATAAAAAAATTCAGTTAAGCATTCCAAATTTGGATTCTATCAATGCGTTGAGTCGTGCTATGGATATAGCACTTCCAAAAATAAATGTTCCATCATTTCCGTATATTAATTTGATGTCTTTAGAAAATTACAACAATGTCCAAACGACAATTGATGCTATTCAAAGAGTCACAAAGTTGCTAATTATCCCGAATACTAACCCAATATTTACTTCAATAAGTACTGACGAATGGTGGCGCGAGAGGCTAGGTCAGGATAATAAATGGGAACCCTTCTTAAAATATAGTGAACTTTTTGGAAAAGTTTCGCTCACGGGATTGGACGATTCAATTTTTGAAGATGTAGAAGAAGCCTATGGAGATTCGGCAATAGCGAATTTGGTAGCTGATACAAATAGTGTCTTAGAATCAATTGCAACGACGGATTTACCAAACGCAAAGATTATCTTGATTAATTTTCTAAAGAAAATTTTTAGCGGTGAAGTTGGGAAGGGCGTTGCGACAAATTTACTTTCAAGCTTTATCTGGCTTCTAATAACGATGGTATTTTTTCCAGCACCATCAACTTCAGTTAACGTTACTAACAACGTCACCACCAATAATATTGTAGTTGAGAAAGACTACGACGAATATCTGAACGATGTAGATTGTACAGTATATTCCAGGGCAACACTTAAAGCTAAGAAAATTGATGTACTGCCATTGGGATGTACTATTGCCATTTTAAAGGATGGAAGAATTTGGGCAAAGATATTTTACACCAAACCGACAGGTGAGGAAGGATTTGGATGGATTAAGAAAGAATCCCTATCAAAAATTTAATTTAGACTTTATTTGTCTTTGGGGCATTGAGGTAATGGCATGCAAAATGCCTTGGGTGCAACCTTCCTTCTAAGCATATTTTTATCGGTGAAATGCCTTCCAATATTGATAGCCTTGTCAAAGAAGTCATCAGTGTTATCATCCCTTTGATGATAGTGCATAAAAATATACTTGCAGTTTTCATTTTCAAATATTCCCTTTAAAAGAGTTCTATCTGATAGTGCCATTGAATGTCCAAGAACTTCTACGAAGAATTCATCAGAATCAATAAAGCTCATTAGGGTTGTGTAATTGATTGAATGTAAATAGCTGCTAGATTTGGTAAATTCCAAATAGTGATTTTTATTGGCCTTTTCCAATTCAGGAAATAGTTCATCAGATTCATCACCATATCCAAATACTATTGGATTATTATTATCCCTATAACTGCCATGTATTTGATTTACGATTGTTCGGGAATGTTCTGAAATATATAAGTTAACCGTATTGGTATAATTAAAACAAAGGATGTATGTTTTCCCATCTAAGTCATGAAATGGCAAATCATTATTGACCATATCCCTGAGATGAGTCAGATGCTTGGGAGGATTGCTAAAAAAGTCGTTTGAAAAATTCTGCGTTGGTCGCCAACTATTAAGGATTCTATGCATTGAATCAAGGTAAATTTCCGAGTTAACTTTAGCGTCAATTTCTTCCACTAGATAAGTTCGAAATAGTTGCCGAACCTCCTCAAATTCTTTATTTAAATCGGTGATTAGGTCTTCCATCCTCGCATGGTTAGTCCTAAAAATAAGTTCCAAGCTTTCTTTATAAGCCATTTCGATATCCACCCAATTGACTTCCTTTAAGAATCTATTAATTGAGAGGAAAAAGTCATTCAAATAGGCATAGTGTTTCCCTCTTTCGTAATAAGGTCTGTCCAAAAGTCTCTCTAAATCGCTCAAGCTTTGGAACTTTATGCCATCATGAATGTTTAGTTTGATGAAGAAATCTTGATAAGTGTAAGTGCCATGACTCTGTACCATTGACGATGACAAAGTTGTCCAGTACCAACTAAGAAAGTTTTTGTAGCTAGTTGGTAATCCGTGCGCTAAATCAAAACCGTTTCCAACAATTATTAGTCTATTCATATTCTTTCAATGCTTCGTTTTGTATTTGCCAAATCACTAAGTATTTCGAATGGCTAAGCGAATTTTATCAATGAGGCTTTGATGTGTTATTTGCCCATCTTGTGATAATAATGCTAATTCTAATTTTTGCTTTGGATACAGGTTCAAAAGCTGCATCAGGGATGTACGTGTAAAGCCAAGATTGTCTTTCGGAAAGTATTAAAATAGGAACTAACTTTTGCTTGAACTTTATCCCTGAAGTTTGATACAGTTTAGAGTTCAAATATATACTTGGGCCAATGATAAAAAGATTACCTACTTGTTCAACTTCACACCATGTATGAAAATTTCCGATTACCTTTCCAAATTTAGAAGAACCATTTACCAAGGATTTATTATGTTTATCCCTTAAAATTAAATTTCCTGTAACTTGACTAGCTGAAAATCCTTCATCACTAAATGCTTGATAAAGGGCATTCCCAATGATATGACAAATAACTGATTGACTACCATTAAAAAAATCTGATAAGGTTATGCAAGATTCTGTAAAACTTTTTTCATTGATTTAGTTTTTAACTGGTTACGAATGTATAACTCTTGGGTTTATAGTTGAGTATGAAACGGAAAAATATTCTATATACCACTAGAACGTGTTTTATTATTCTTAACCCATGTCCCAGCCCAACGGATTTTTCTCTAATGTTGCATACTGAGATTTCATGAAGGACTAACAAAATTGGAGTGAGGAAAGAAGTGAGGTCAAAAGGATTAAAACGGACAAAACAGGATTTTGTAAATTTTTTAAACTACTGATAATTAATAGATTTAACCAGAATAAAAATGTAAATTCCAAGATTCATAACCCTGAGGTCGAGAGTTCAAATCTCTCTCTCGCTACAAGAGCCGTAATCTGGAAATCAGGTTACGGTTTTTTTATTTTTCAAAGTAGATTTTGAAAGATATGTTACTTCCGTCGATACTTGTTCCCTTTCTATCGACCCAAATTTGAATTCCGAACGGTAACGCTATCTTTGCCGCAACAATTCGAATGATGTCAGACAAAAGAATTTCCATCCTCGCACAAATCCTCATTTTCACCGGATTGGCCATTCTGCAATGCCTGCCGTTGTTCTGGAAAGTGTATTTCCCCATTGAATACTGGATCAAGCAATCGCTGATGTTCGCGGTTTGGGTCGGGATATTCTATCTGTCGCTCAAAGTGCTCTTGCCGTTTTTATTGTTTCGTGGCCGATGGGGATTTTTCCTGTTGTCGGTCATACTTCTCGTTCTGCCATCGGTACTTATCTTTAGCCATGTTTCCGATAATTTATTGGATTTACATGCGGTGTTGAACAAGCATTTCAATGTCGATCCAAAGAAAGAGCATCCGGACAAAGCGTTGCTGGGCGATTTCGGAACTGTAATCATTACGTTGTTGGTCATCGGAAGCAGCACCGTGATTGGGTTCGGGGAAAAATTGAGGTCGGAATCACAACTTCGCGAAAACCTCGAAAAGGAAAAAGTGACATCTGAATTGTCTTTCCTTAAATCCCAGATCAATCCGCATTTCTTCTTCAACATCCTCAATAGCATTTATGCGCTTACGGATACCGATGTCACTGCCGCAAGGGCCGCCATTTACAATCTGTCACATTTGATGCGGTATGTGCTTTATGACACGCAGAACAACCTGACCTCACTTCAAAAAGAAGTCGCTTTTGTAGAAGATTATTTAAAGCTGATGGAACTCCGCATCACTTCCAACGTTCAGGTTATTTTTGACAAACCGGCAATAGTAAAAGACGTAGAAGTTGCACCGATGCTGTTTTTGCCGTTCATAGAAAATGCGTTCAAACACGGCATCAGTTCGATCCATCCGAGTTATATTTATATTGGGTTACGACAGACGGAAAACACTATCGAAATCGAAGTCCGCAATTCGCTTTTCGAAGAACAGGCACTTAATAAGGAGGAAAGCAACGGAATCGGGATAGGAAACACCAAACGCCGCCTCGATTTGATTTATCCGGGCCGATACGAATTGGATATCGATAAAAACACTGCGGCTTCGGAATTTTCGGTTTCACTCAAATTGAAACAGCTATGATTTTAAGTTGTATTGCAGTAGACGACGAACCTTTGGCGCTCAAAATGATGGCGTCTTACATAGAACAGACACCTGCGCTCAAACTTGTTTCGACATTTTCAAACGGCATTGCGGCACTTAAAGCCATAAATGAATCTCCCGTAGACTTGCTTTTCCTAGATATCCGGATGAACGATCTAAGCGGAATCGAGCTCGCCAAATTACTCGAACCGTACAAAGCCGATGGCAACCTACGCATCATTTTCACCACGGCTTACGACCAATATGCGTTGGAAGGATATAAAGTGGAAGCCCTCGATTACCTGCTCAAGCCTTTCAGTTATGACGATTTCCTGAAGGCCGTCAACAAGGCCGTCAAATATTATGAACTGATCCGGAAAACGGGTGTTGATGAGGTGGAAAAGCCTGTCGAAATTCCGTCGGCTGAAAAAAGCTATATCTACGTCAAAGTCGAATACCAGTTGGTTCGCATCGCCACCGAAGAAATCACCTATCTCGAAAGCGACAAGGATTACATCAAGATTTATATTGAAAACCAGCCCAAGCCAATCGTATCGTTAATGAGCATGAAAGCGATAGAGGAAAAGCTGCCGAAAGACAAATTCATGCGCATTCACCGTTCGTTCATCGTGTCGCTCGACAAGATAAAAGCGGCTACAAAAGGCACTATCGAAGTGGCTGGAAAGACGATTCCGGTGACCGATCAGTACCGCGAACAATTCGCAGCTTTTTTCAAGAGCTGGCAGTAAAAATTCCAAGACGCTTTTCCGTCGATGTTTAAGGGCTTTCCGTCGAACCGATGTGGTTTTCCAGATTAACCGACCTTCATTTGCATCATATTTTTTGACAAATGAAAAAGCTACTCTTTTTTGCGCTTATCCTACTATCGGGAATTGGCGCATCAGCACAAACAGAACCGGTTTTTAAAGGAAGCATTTCCGGGGTCGTCATAGATTCCACAAGCAACAAGCCGGTAGATTATGCCTCGGTCAGCTTATATAAAGCCGATGCCGCCACACCAATCAACGGTGTCATCACGGATGCCAATGGAAACTTCAAAATAGACGGCGTCGTCCCAGGAAACTACAAAATCGGGATTTCGTTCATCGGTTACCAAACCAAGAACACAAAGACATTTACAATCGATGCCGCAAACCTGAATTACCAGATTGGTAAAATCATTTTGTCGGCCGAAGTCAATACGCTCAATGAAGTCGTAGTGCAAGGTTCGGCGGCTCTGGTTTCGAATAAAATCGACAAGATTGTCTACAATGTCGAGAAAGATGTGACGGCATCTGGCGGAAGCGCGACCGATGTATTACAGAAAGTGCCTTTAGTAAGCGTTGATATCGACGGAAATGTATCAGTCCGAGGTGATGCGAACGTCCGCATACTTATCAACGGAAAACCTACGGGCGCCACATCGTCCAATGTATCGGACGTACTTAAATCCATTCCGGCCGACCAGATCAAAAATGTGGAAGTCGTTACCGCTCCATCTGCAAAATATGATGCGGAAGGTTCAGGTGGCATCATCAACATCATCACCAAACAAAAAAGTGTTTCCGGAATAAATGGTTCGGTTAGCGGCGGGGTCGGGACGCGCCAGAATAACTTCAATGCCAACATCAATTACAATAAAGGAAAATTCAGTCTTTCGGCAAACATCGGGTCACACAGCGGATGGCCACAGACTTCAGATTATAATTCTTCCCAGCAATTCAACGACGGAACTACCAATACCTTACAAACGGCAAACGGAACCAGCAAAGTCAATCGTTTTGGCATGATGGGTTCGGTTACGGCAGGTTATGAGATCGATTCGACTAACAGCATCAGCTCGACGTTCCGGTTGAATAAGATGGAGTTTTCTTCCGACGGGAATTCCCAAAACATTTTCACCGATTATAACGATGCTTCCAACAACAATACATTCACCGGAAAGACGAGGTCGGTCAACAAAAACGAGGGTTTTGACTGGAACCTCGATTACCTCCACAAATTCTCAAAAGAAGGGCATGAGCTGACGTTTTCGACCCAATGGAGCCATTCCAAAGTCAACACCGATTATACCAATCAATACTCGGCGTTTTACACAGACCAGAAAGCGTTCAATGATGGAACCAATAACGAATATACCTTGCAGTTGGATTATTCGCTTCCGATAACAGAAAAGTTCAAAGTGGAAGCCGGCGGTAAAAGTATCTTCCGCAGGATTTCAAGCGATTTTACCAACTATGTGCCTGATGCCAATGGAAATTTCACCTACGACCCAATAAGTTCCAACTTATACGATTACAGCCAGGATGTTCTTGCCGGATACGCTGTCGGGACATTGACGCTGCCAAAAGGTTATACTGTGATGGCAGGCGCGAGGATTGAAAATACATCGATTACCGGAAATCCGACGAATGCCTTACAGACAGACCTGCAACGGTTTGAGAATACTTATTCCACGTTTATCCCAAGTTTTACGCTGCAGAAATCGCTGACCGATAAATCTTCGCTAAAACTGACGTACTCCAAACGTATCACGCGTCCGAGTCTTACATACCTGAACCCGTTCATCAACAAATCAAATATCCAGGCACAGACGCAGGGAAATCCGAACCTTGACCCGGAAATTTCGCAGACGGTTGAGTTGGGGTATTCGACATTTTCCCAAAAGCGTACGCTGAGTGTTTCGGCTTATTACAAATATACGTCGGGGCTTATCGAAGGAATCGCGACACCTCTTGACGGGGAAAGCGGGACGATCACGAATTACCAGAACATTGGTAATAATAAATCGTTTGGGATGAGTTTGTTCGGATCGGTCAATCCGTTCAAGATCCTGACCATACGCGGAAATGTCAATGCGTATACCTACAAACCGGATCCGTCAGGGGTATTCCTTGAAGACGCGACGCAAAATGGGACATATGTACAATACAATGCTTTTGTAAGTGGAACCTTGGCTTTCGAAAACGGATTGTCGGCAGAGGCATTTGTCATCCAGAATTCATCGAGAAGAACAATCCAGGGAACGAATCCGGCTTTCAACTTAATGGTTTTCGGGGTCAAGAAACAATTCTGGGACAAAAAAGCATCTTTGGGAATCAACGTGGCTTCGCCTTTCAGAAAAGACCTGAGCTTTAAATCTGAAACTACCGGGACAGGCTTCAATACAAGCAGCCAGTTCAACTACCCGATACGATCGTTCGGCATCACGTTCAGTTATAATTTCGGAAAGATGAGTTTCTCAGATCCTTCCAAAGGCAAAAAAGGAGTAAAGAACGATGACCTTAAAGAAGGTGAGAGCAACCCAGGCGGCATGGTTCCATCTCCGTAAAAAAAATGGCTTTTCCAACGGCCGTCAAAAACACGAAAGAGTAGCGTGGGTTGATTATTGATTTTAGGCTTTTCGGTCGTTGCTAAAGCTATCTTCATGGGAATGATTTATGAAGATAATGTAAATCCAGGATTAAGATAAAAGTGGGCGTTTGATATTTCAGGCGCCCATTATTTTTTACACGAAACAATTATGTAAGAAAATATACTCAAAATAAATCATTAAGTGTATTTAATCGATAAAAAATGCATTTAATCGGTAAAAAAATTTGCACGATTCAATTTAAGTCCTACTTTTGAATTGTCATTAACAAGCTCATAAACAAAACAAAAGAATTTAAACCCTACTGCTTATATCTTTTCCCCAAACAGATATCTGCCGTAAAACTTAACCTCTACTATGGAAATTTTTACTTCTGCCAGTAAAAGCCTAGCGGTATTTTTACTTGGGATTTCCACCTTGACGTTTGCCAGGCCTCCGCATCATAATGGTGTCGTTCCGATGCATGCAAAAATGGTCGCAGGACCGGAAGTCCAGGTACTCGGAAACTATCAGTCTATAGCGAACAATGATGTTTCGCCATCTGTTTCCGATAATACCAATATCGGTTCAGTCTCAATCGAAAGCGGATCGACCACAGTAATCTACACCATCCAAAATACGGGCGATGCAGATCTTACACTTGGCGCGGTAACTATTTCCGGTTCAGATGCTGCCTTGTTTACCGTTGTCCAACAGCCGGCTTCAACGGTCGCTGCCGGAGGACAAACGACCTTGCACATCTCGTTTCAGCCGACGACTATCGGAACAAAAACAGTCCAGGTTTCCTTTACTTCAAACGATTCGGACGAATCGAATTTTTCATTTGCGATAAGTGGTCTTGGTGTTCGTACGTATCCGGATACCGATGGTGACGGCATAAGCGATAATATAGATATTGACGATGACAACGACGGAATTCCGGATGTCGACGAACAATTGAGTTGCTTCGATTCCCCGTTTTCAGGAACGCCGGAATATATTTTCCTAAATGAGACATTCGGAGCCGGAACTACAAAAGGCCAGATCAACATCAATATTCCGGGAGCAACCTGTACGTATTGTTATGAAGATGGGATCGTGGGAACCAATACGGCAGAATGTCCAAGCCAATCGAGCAGAATCCTTGACGACGGCGAATATGTCGTTACACATAAAATTGCAGGAACGGACAGTGCCGATCCCGATAACATCCACGGCGATCTTGCCTGGAACGGCCCGGAAGATCACACACCCGGAGACGTCAACGGACGCATGGCCGTATTCAATGCCAGCTTTACACCGGGAATTTTTTACGAAACGACCATCCATGGCGTGATTCCGAATATTCCGGTCACCTATGGATTTTGGGCATTGAATATCATGTCGGTCGGAAATTACGGCGGATCGATTTTACCCAATATCACGGTTGAATTCCTCGATATGGAAAACAACCTGATTTCGTCTTTTAATACAGGTGATATAGGCCGTTGCGGCACGGACAACGCCGATAACAGCTGCACATTAAGCCAATGGCGTCAGTATACAACCAGTGTCAACCTTGGAGACAATACCTCTTTTGTGATCCGGTTCCGTAACAACGCTCCGGGCGGAGGCGGAAATGATCTGGCACTCGACGACATCACCATCCGCCAGAATTACTGCGACCGCGATTCAGACGGCATCGCCAATATCTTCGACCTCGATTCAGATAACGACGGAATCCCGGATGTGGAAGAAGCCGGTTTCAAAAACTTTACGACAGGAAATGCCATGCTTGACGTCGCGGCAGGTTCATGGGTAGATGTGAATGCGAACGGATTGCACGATACCATCGAAGCGATGCTAGCCTCTGGTTACACCTTCCCGGATTCAGACGGAGACGGCGTGCCGGATTTTCAGGATCTGGACAGCGACAACGACAGTCTTTTTGATGTAGACGAAGCCGGAATGTACAATGGCGATGGAGATATCGATGGAGATGGAACAGGCGATGGACTTGATTCGGACCACGACGGATTGCTTGATGTATTCGATACTTTTATAGGTTTCGGAAGTGACGTTCGTGATTTTGCCCAGGATTTTGACGGTGACGGACAAGCCGATTACACCCAGATCGATATAGATAGTGACGGTGTTTTTGACATTGCCCAAAGTATTTATGCATCACTCGATGCGAATGGCGACGGTGAAATTGACGGGACTGCAGATGTCGACAAAGACGGAATCATCGACAGTTTCGACTCCGATGAAACCAAACTCGGTTCGCCACGTGACATCGATACCAAACTATATCTCGATCTCGACGGCCGCAACGATTACGCCGAAGGTTCAGCTCTTTTGGGAAATCTTCCCGAAGCCACCATCATGGGCTGGGTCAAGCTTGCCAATGGTTTTGCGGTTGACGGATATATTTTCGGACAGGATAATTTCAATGTGAAAATGACCGGATCGGGCGAATTCGTCGCATCGGCGAACGGCCAGCAGATTTCGTTCTCAGACGGAATACAGACAGACAGATGGTATCATGTGGCTGCTGTTTACAATCCAACATCAGAGACTAAAAAATTAGCATTTTTCCTAAACGGACAGGAAGTATCGTCTTCAAACGACAGTTCGCTTTCAGGTGCGCTCAATGCCAGTACGACTCCGTTTACTATCGGAAAAAATGCAGCTTCACCAAGTGACTTCTTCGAAGGTTCGGTAGATGAGGTACGGGTGTTCAACAAAGCACTTTCTGAGGATCAACTGCACAAAATAGTCTATCAGGAAATCGACAAAAACGGTACGGCCATCCGCGGAAGCTTTGTCCCGAAAGATGTGGAAAGCCTTGATTGGAGTTCTTTGGTCGCGTATTACAGAATGGATACTTATAAAGATGATGTTTGCGACGACAGGACTACATCAACCGTAGATCAGGGAGCAGCTTCTGGTTTATTGCGAATCTATAATGTCAAGAAAATCCGTCCGCAATTGGCGCCTATGCCTTTTGTGACAACGTTGGACGGAAGTCTCGACAATGCCGTTTCCCAACAGAATTTCGTCAACGGACAGGATGTCTTCGATTACGAATGGGCAATGGTCCACATCAAAAACAACATCGATTTGCCGGTAAACCACACGAGCCTGGGAATGGTGATCGACAGCGGGAAACTGGTGCGTGCCGTCAACAACAACAAAATACGCAACGATTGGTATTTGAAACTCGACGGTAAAATCGATCTGGTTGACCGTGCCCAGTTGCATCAATCGGATTTCAGCGACCTCGACGTCACATCTGCCGGATCCATCGAACGCGACCAGCAGGGAACGACGAATAAATTCAATTACAACTACTGGTGCTCGCCTGTCGGAGCTGTATCTGCCACCCAGAATAATCCTGCCTTTACCGTAAGCGGTGTGTTACGCGATGGAACCGATGCTTCGAATCCGCAGGCCATAAACTGGATCATGGGAATCAACCCGACACCGACATCGCCTATAACATTGAGCAGCTATTGGATATTCAAATTCCAGAATCTTTCCAATTCCTATTCAAACTGGGGTAACGTTGGAGCTAACGGAACTTTGCTCGCCGGACAAGGCTTTACCCTCAAAGGAAGCAGCGTGCCGGCCGAAAGCCAGAATCTTGTATTTACCGGAAAACCGAACAACGGTGAAATCCAGATGCCGATTGCCGCAAACAACCTGAATCTTGCCGGGAATCCGTATCCATCTGCGATGGATGCCAACAAGTTTATCGAGGATAACCTTGGTTCAGTAGTGGGAACGCTGTATTTCTGGGAACATTACAGCACTAACAATACACACGTTACACAAGATTACCAAGGCGGTTATGCCGTGCGTACCCTTGTTGGCGGATTGCCACCTGTTGCTCCTCCGGGAGTCAGCGGATATGGGTCGAGCAGCCATGTGCCGAACCGTTTTATACCAGTCGGACAAGGTTTTTTTGTAAGAGCCAATAATACAGGTGGAAATATTAAGTTCGACAATACACAACGGGTTTTTGTCAAAGAAGGCAATGCCGATTCCGGGCCTATGTTCCGGACGAATCAAACGGCTGAGCAAATGCCAGCTGTAGCTTCAAATGCCGATGATGTCTTTGAACAGGACACACATCCACGCATCCGCATCGGGTTTGATTTTGTGAACCAGTATCACCGTCAATTATTGCTCGGTTATATGGGAAGTCCGGCCACAGGGAATTTCGATTCGGGTTACGATGCGTCAAACAATGACACAAATCCGGATGATCTGACCTTTAAGTTAGGCTACTACCGTTGTGTGATTATGGGTGAAGGAAATTTCGATGTGACCAAGTCGTTCCCGCTCGAAGTGAAATCCCAAACTGCCGGACAAGTTCGTTTTACGCTTGACGGAACAGAGAATTTTGATTCGGAACAACCCATCTATATCTACGATGCACTTCTCGAATCTTACGTAAACCTGCGCAACGCCGATTATAATGTGAGCGTAAATCAGGGCCTTACGACAGACAGGTTCTATTTGAAATACACGGCTCCGGCCTGGCTTTCTACTGGCGATAACGCTTCAGCCGGAATTACAGTGATGACTGCTTCAGATGGTTCTTACATCGGAATAAAAAATTCGGTAGCGACACGTCAGATACAAAAAGTCGAATTGTTCACGGTATTGGGACAAAAGCTGTCTGTTTTGGAAACCAAATCAATGGATCAGTCCGATATCCGGATGCCATCGGCAGGATTGAGCAGCGGAACTTACGTGGCTAAAATAACAACAGATTCCGGAGAATTCAGCCGGAAAATAATCATAGAGTAATACCCTTTTTTCCCCCTTTTTACCTACAAAAAAAGAACCTCCTTTTCCGGGAGGTTCTTTGATTTTATAACATTGTCAGATTATAGCGTATGGAATCCGGCGAAGAACGATTCGATGTCATCTGCTTCGACCGTAAATTTCTCACCCGTCGCCAATAATTTGACGCTGAGATTGCCGTCGATCAGTTCCTGTTCGCCCACCGAAACTACATAAGGAATGCCTCGTTTTTCAGCGTATGTGAACTGCTTTGCCGGTTTGGCTGCGTCCGGATACATTTCCACCCGAAAGCCGCGGTTGCGCAATTTGGTCACCGATTGCATCGAGAATTCCGCTTCGGCATTTCCGTAATTGAGGAACAGGGCCAATGGTGCGTTCTGTACCGATTCCGGGAACAAACCGAGTTCTTCGAGCACGATGTAGATCCGGTCAAGCCCGAATGAAATCCCGACGCCACTCATGTTTTTGAGCCCGAAAATTCCCGTCAGGTCATCGTAACGACCACCGCCGCCAATGCTTCCCATGGCCACTTTATCGGCAACGACTTCAAAGATGGCACCCGTGTAATAATTGAGGCCGCGTGCCAGCGTGACGTCAAGTTCCAATGTGGATGTACTCAAGCCGAGCATCCGGATATTGGTGTTGATGAACTGTAGTTCCTCGATACCTTTTTTGCCGTCGGCAGATTCAGACAACAATTGTCCAAGTTGTTCGAGTTGCTGGCCAAAATCGCCCGATAACGAAAACAACGGTGACAATTTTTCGATGGCAGATTCCGGGATTCCTTTTTCTGTCATTTCCTTCTTTACGCCGTCAATCCCAATCTTGTCGAGTTTGTCGAGCGCGACAGTGAAATCTATGAGCTTATCGCCAGCACCGATCACATCGGCTATGCCCGAAAGGATTTTTCGGTTGTTGATTTTGATCTTTGTGTTTTCAAGGCCGAGATCTGAAAAAACAGCATCGTATAACTGAACCAATTCTACTTCCTGCCACAACGAATCAGACCCGACTACATCGGCATCGCATTGATAGAATTCGCGGAAACGCCCTTTTTGCGGACGGTCGGCGCGCCAAACGGGTTGTATCTGGTAGCGTTTGAACGGAAATTGGATGTCGTTTTGGTGTTGGACTACGTAACGAGCGAACGGAACGGTAAGGTCGTAACGAAGCGCTTTTTCTGAAATTTTTGCCGTAAACCGGTTGAGGTCGATGAGGTTTTCTTTTGATAATCTATCGGCTGGATTTCCAAGCAGAAAATCAATGTCAGACGGCAACTCCAACTTCGTTTTATCGTAAAAGAAATTACCGCTGTTGAGGATCTTGAAAATCAACCGGTCGCCTTCTTCCCCATATTTTCCCAACAGGGTATCTGAATTTTCAAACGACGGGGTTTCGATGGGTTGGTAGCCGTATTTTTCAAAGTTTCCGCGCATGACGGATATGATGTACTGGCGTCTGGCGACTTCTTCAGGTGAAAAATCGCGTGTGCCTTTTGGTATTTCAGGTTTTTTTGCCATGATGGAAGTAAAGCGGCAAATATCGGGATTTAGCGCAAATAAAAGCTATATCGGCTGGCGTCCGTCAGTATAAAATAATTGTATTTTAGCAAAAAAAACGAATGTTCAAATTGCTTCGGGAAAACATCAGGATCGCGATGGGTTCCATCAGGACTCAATTGCTGCGGACGGTGCTTACCATTTTTATCATCGGGATCGGGATTTGGGCATTGGTCGGAATCCTGACAGTCGTATCGGCGCTTGAACATACCATTACATCTGATTTTGCGTCCATGGGTTCCAATACCTTCAACATGGAACAATACAATATATCGGACCAGATCGACGGAAATAACGGCAAGAAGCAAAAGGTAAATCCAATCATTTCATATCCGCAGGCAAAGGCTTTCAAGGAAAAATATACGTACCCGTATACACAAACATCCGTGTCGTTCCAGGCCGTTACGAGTGCCGAAGTAAAATACGAATCCAAAAAGACCGATCCGGATATCGCTGTTTTCGGTGTCGACGAAAACTATATGCCGAATACCGGAAATGAAATCTCGAAAGGCCGGAATTTTTCCGCATCGGACATCCGCAACAATACCTATGTGTGTATCCTGGGTTCCGATTTTGAAAAAGGCCTGTTCGAAGGTGTCGAAAATCCAATCGACAAAGTCATTTCGATACGCGGTTCCAGGTTCCGGGTCATCGGCATTCTCAAAGAAAAAGGATCGACTTTTGGCAACAGCCAGGATTTGCGCGTGTTCATCCCAATCCAGGTGGCGCGTTCGATGTATTCACAGCCGAATATCAATTACACGGTAAGCGTGATGGTTACGTACAAGGAAATGCTGGACCGGGCCGTGGATAATGCGGTGCTTACCATGCGCAATATCCGGAAGCTGACGCCGACCCAAACGGATAATTTCGGGGTTTCAAGGAGCGACGACTTAATCAACCGGATTTTGTCGATTACCGGATATCTCAACATTGCGGCCTGGGTCATTGGCATCATCACCATTTTCGGGTCTTCGATAGCACTGATGAATATCATGTTGGTTTCGGTAACCGAAAGGACGCGCGAAATTGGTGTCCGAAAAGCGCTTGGGGCCAATCGTTCCACCATCGCCATACAATTTTTCGTGGAGACGCTCGTCATTGGCCAGCTCGGCGGATTGATAGGGATGATCATTGGGATACTTTCCGGTTATGGAGTAGCGTCGTTGCTTAACTTCAGTTTTGCCATTCCATGGGGCGCGATGCTGGCAGCAGTGGCTACCACTTTTGTTGTTGCGATCGTTTCAGGGTTGTATCCGGCGGTGAAGGCTTCGCGTTTGGATCCTATTGAGGCGTTGCGGTATGAATAAACCGTTTACAAATGTCCTGTTTACAAAAATCTGTAAACAGGACATCTGTAAACAAGATTGCCTGTCTTGCTAATTTAAAGATACAAGAAAACGGTCTGGTTAATTTACGTCCGAAATTGACGCTTTCAACATCCTGTCATTTCCCAGAAGGTCCTTTCTGAGTTCGATGCTTTTATACCCGATATTTTCAAGCATTTCAATGGTTTCCGATGCGAGATATTGATTGATTTCAAAATACAAACTTCCATTTTCTGACAGGCTTTCAATTGCCAGTTGCGCAATTTTCCTGTAAAAGACAAGTGCGTCATTGTCATCTACGAATAATGCCAGATGCGGTTCGTACTCCAAAACGTTTTTGCGGATCTCGTGTTTTTCCAGATTCCGGACATAAGGCGGATTCGATACGATAATGTCGTATTTGTGATCCAGGCTTTTTGTTTGAAGAATGTCCTGCAGATGGAATTGCACCGATGCCTCATTACGGACAGCATTGCGCTTTGCGGTTTCCAGTGCATCGAAAGAAACATCGATTGCTGAAACTTTTGAATCCACAAGGCTTTTGGCAACCGAAATGGCAATGCATCCGCTTCCGGTTCCTATGTCTAAAATTTGAGGGTTTCCATTGAATTCCCAATCTTTGACAATCCAATCGACAAGTTCTTCAGTTTCCTGACGCGGAATCAAAACGGCCGGATTGACTTCGAATTCAAAACCGTAAAAATGGGTTGAGCCGATGATGTATTGGATTGGTACTTCCTGTTTCAGCTGATCCAGCGCGGAATCGAACCTCGCTTTTTCTTCAGGTGAAAATTCGAGTTCCGGTTTGGTGGCAACGTCGATTCGCTTCAAACCGAGCCAATCTTCGAGAAGCAGGTTGATGAAGTTTTCTGCTTCGATTGCGTCGTAGTGTGCAGTTAGTTCGGAGATGAAATGGTGTTTGTAAGTTCGTATGTTCATTTGGGTCGTGAAGCCTTGGCCCGGATAGAAGCGGCATCCTTTTGGGGCTCCCGATAGTTATCGGGATAAGCGCAAAAGATATAGCTGACAGCCGGACACGAGGGAAGTGAATTGACGAAGCAAACAGCTGCTTATAAAAATACTCATTAAATTAAATTCAGACCTTCCAGGTTTAATAAACCCGCAAGGTTTATTAAACCCGCAAGGTTTATTAAACCTGGAAGGTCTAGGGTAACGAAAAAAATCCAGATTAACCGATCTTAGCCGTTTAAGTTCGGCTACTCTTTCCGCCACTTCTTCGTCTCCTCAAAAACATGCTCCAGAATCCGGGCTTCCTGTTCGTCAAAAACCATATTACGGCGAGACATCACAATTCGCGCAGTTTCAAAAGCCTTTTTGGTAATGTAAGTGGTAAAGCCCGATGCGCCGCCCCATGAAAAACTCGGGACGAAATTCCTCGGGAAGCCGCTTCCGAAAATATTAGCGCTTACACCCACGACAGTTCCCGTATTGAACATGGTATTGATGCCGCATTTGGAATGATCACCCATCATGAGTCCGCAGAACTGAAGTCCCGTTCTGGCGAATCCTTCGGTCTCATAACTCCACAGTTTGACTTCTTCGTAATTGTTCTTGAGGTTGGAATTATTAGTGTCTGCCCCAAGATTGCACCATTCGCCAAGCACGGAATTTCCTAAAAATCCGTCATGTCCTTTATTTGAATAGCCGAACAAAACCGAGTTGCTGACTTCGCCACCAATCCGTGAAAACGGCCCGACGGTAGTGGCACCATACACTTTTGTGGCTAATTTCACCTGTCCGCCTTCACACAAAGCAAACGGTCCGCGTATGACGGAATTCTCCATGATTTCGGCATTCTTTCCAATATAAATCGGGCCGGTCGAAGCATTTAATGTGACGAATTCCAATTTGGCGCCTTCTTCGATAAAAATATTTTCTGGTGCGATGACATTGACGCTTGACGGAATTGGTTGCGATGTCCGGTCTTCGGTCAGCAACTCGAAATCTTCTCTCAAAGCTGCATCGTTCCTGGAGAAAATATCCCACGGATTATTTACAGTGAGGCAATCGTTGCTGAATTCCAGGATTTCATAACTGTCGAAATCTACTTCTTCCTGTGTGTCTTCGGTGAAAAAAGCGATGACTTCGCCGTTTTTGAACAAGGCTTGTCTGGGTTCGAGCGAAAGCACCATTTCGGCCAATATTTCATTCGGGACAAACGAGGCGTTGATCATGACGTTCTGTTCCATTTCGACCATCGGATATTTTTCCGACAGATATTCTTCGGTCAGCGTAGTCGTGGTATTTCCGAGATACTTTTCCCATTTCTCCCGAATGGTCAGTATTCCAATGCGGATGTCGGCGACGGGACGTGTAAAGGTGAATGGGAGTAAGGCGTTTCTGGACGGGCCGTCGAATAATATGTAGTTCATGGGAATTAGATAATGAGGTCAATGAGATAATTAGAGAATGAGATAATGGTTGGCAGTACGAATTTAACCCAATTATCCAATTTTCTCATTTTCTAATTGACTAATTAATGTAAACAAAAAAGCCCTCCGTTTCGGGAAGGCTCTTCGTAATTTGAACACTCTAAGATTATTTCGCGTGTTTTGCGTATTTGTTTTTGAACTTGTCAATACGACCAGCCGTATCGATAAGCTTTGATTTACCAGTATAAAAAGGGTGGGACGTACGGGAAATCTCCATTTTCACAACCGGATACTCGACACCTTCGTGAGTGATGGTTTCTTTTGTATCTGCTGTAGATTTCGTGATGAATACTTCGTCGTTAGACATGTCTTTGAAAGCGACCAGTCTGTAATTTTCCGGGTGGGTTCCTTTTTTCATGGTTTATTCTTTACTGCTGTTGTTTCCTTCTGAAGCTTTCTCTTGAAAGGTGTGAATTGGCAACCGCTTTTGGTTTACAAATTTTATTTGAGTGTGCAAATGTAGGGAAATTATTTAAAGTGCAAAGTTTTTTTTGGTTAAAAGTTCGGGAGTTCGGAAGAGGCGAGGTCGGGAAAGTCAGGAAAGTCTGAAAAGTCTGAAAAGACGGGAAAGACGGGAAAGTCGGGAAAGACGGGAAAGACGGAAAGACGGAAATGTGAGAGTAGGAAATAGAAAGATAGTTTGCTTTGACTTGTCAGATAATTACTAATGCATCTGAGTGTAATTTAAACTTATGATGTAATTAAAAGAACTGAACCAAAAAACAGTGTGTCAAATTCTCAAAAAAAGCAAAAACGCCATATGAAGTGTGTCAAAGTATGAAAAAAATAAAAATGACACTTATTCTTCAAATCCGGATTCAGGTTATGTTGCAGTGTTTTAAAAACATGTTCGGATTTTGGCATACCCATGCGTCTTCCCTTCAATTTTCCAGAGTAATAATTCCTATATTTGTTAAAAATTTTTTTCTATGTCTGAAGTTAAGACGCCCGCAATCAAGACGCCTGCATCAATTGCTGCCGTTTACGGATTGTTTTTCGGATTGATCATGATTCTGGAATTTATGCTCAGTTATACCCTGAACATCGATCCTCTTGAAAATCCGGCTGTTGGCTGGGTTATGAATTTGCTCAATTACCTGTTTCTTCCGTTTGTTTTTATCATGCTTGCCTGCAATGCCTACAAGAAATACAACAATGGTTTTATTTCATTCGGCCAGTGTATAAAGGCAGGTGTGACGACGGCTTTTCTTGCAGCCTTGGCCTATGGTGTGTTCTATTTTGTCTTTACCCTTATTTTTCCGGAATTCATAGATGAGGCAATGGACAAAGTTGCAAGGGTCACTATGAGGAATAGTCCGGATTTGACTCAGGAGCAACTCGATATGTCACTTTCATGGGTGCGGAAATTTATGGAACCGATGCTAACCATTCCTTTTACACTTGTAATGTATACCATCATAGGGCTTATACATTCGTTTATAGTCGGTGCGATTGTAAAGAAAGATCAGCCTCAATTCAATTAGATGAACATTTCCTTAGTAATCCCGCTTCTCAATGAGGCGGAATCCCTTCGCGAACTGCATTCCTGGATTTTCCGGGTCATGCAGGAACACCGTTTTTCTTACGAGGTTATTTTTATAGATGACGGAAGTTCCGATGGATCGTGGGAAATCATCGAAGCGCTTTCTGTCCTCGATGAAAACGTCAAAGGCATCCGGTTCATGAAAAACTTTGGCAAGTCACAGGCGTTACATGCCGGATTTGCCGCAGCCAAAGGCGATGTCGTCATTACGATGGATGCCGATTTGCAGGACAGCCCGGACGAAATCCCGGAATTGTATCGCATGATCATCGAGGATAAATTCGACCTGGTTTCCGGCTGGAAAAAAAAGCGGTATGACAACGTGCTGTTCAAAAACCTGCCATCTAAGTTGTTCAATTGGGCCGCAAGGCGTACTTCGGGCGTAAAGCTCCACGATTTCAACTGTGGGCTCAAATCCTATAAAAATGTAGTGGTGAAGAACGTGGAAGTTTCCGGTGAAATGCACCGCTATATTCCGGTTTTGGCCAAGAATGCCGGTTTCAAAAAGATAGGTGAGAAGGTCGTGCAGCACCAGGCGCGTAAATACGGAGAGACCAAATTCGGGATGAACCGCTTTATAAACGGATTCCTCGATTTGATAACCATTTGGTTTTTATCGCGGTTTGGCAGGCAGCCGATGCATCTTTTTGGGGCGCTCGGTTCGGTAATGTTCGTAATTGGTTTCATTTCTGCGGGTTATATCGGGATTTCCAAACTGTACCGGTTGTATCACGACGAGCCGACGATCCTGGTCACGAGCAATCCGTGGTTTTATATAGCCCTGACGACTATGATCATCGGGACACAATTGTTCCTCGCCGGATTTTTGGGTGAAATCGTGTTGCGGGCACGTCAGGGAAATGACCGGTACAAGATTTCCGGACGGATTAATTTATAGGTTTCCAACTTCCAGACTTTACCAATTTTTGACGATATTTAATAAGATAACGAAAAGCCCTAGCCCGGATGGAAGCGGCATCCTTTTGCAGCGTTCTTAAGCGCAAAAGATATAGCGGACAGCCGGATTAGCTCCAAAAAAATAACAAAATGCACATTGATCAGGCAATCTTAGACAAAGTAAATCCGTGGCTCGAAGCTACTTTTGATAACGAAACGCATCGCGCCATCGAGCAAATGATGACGACCAGCCCCAAGGAACTCGAAGAAAGTTTCTATAAAAACCTTGAATTCGGAACCGGTGGCATGCGTGGAATCATGGGTGTCGGGACAAACCGCATCAACAAATACACACTCGGCAAAAGCACCCAGGGCGTTTCCGATTACATGAAAAAAGCGTTTCCGGGAAAACACCTGAGCGTTGCCATAGCGTTCGACTGCCGCCACAATTCAAAATCGTTGGCGCGTGTGGTAGCCGATGTGTTTTCGGCCAACGGAATACAAGTCTATTTATTTTCAGATCTGCGTCCGACACCGGAATTGTCTTTTGCCGTGCGTCATCTCAAATGCCAGGCTGGAATCGTACTGACAGCTTCCCACAATCCGCCCGAATACAATGGGTATAAAGTGTATTGGGAAGATGGCGGGCAATTGGTTCCGCCACAGGATAAGGAAATCATCGACGTCATCGAAGCGCTCGATTATTCGGAAATCAAATTCACGGCGAACGAAAGCCTGATCAAATATATCGATAAGGAAGTCGATGCGGCTTTCATAGAATCGACGGTGAAACACGCGAGTTTCAATACACCACAGGCCGACAAAGACGATATGAGCATCGTGTTTACGTCTTTACACGGCACATCGATCACGGTTTTGCCAGATACTTTGAAAAAGGCAGGTTACAACAACGTCCACATTGTTCCCGAGCAAGCCGTTCCGGACGGGGATTTCCCAACCGTAAAATCGCCGAATCCCGAAGAGCCGGAAGCATTGACGATGGCTTTGTCGTTGGCCGATAAATTAAATGCCGATATAGTCGTCGGGACAGATCCTGATGCCGACAGATTGGGCGTTGCCGTTCGCGACAACAACAATAGAATGGTCTTGCTCAACGGAAACCAGACTATGGTTTTGATGACACATTTCCTGTTGGAAAAATGGCGCAAGGCCGGAAAACTCAACGGAAAACAATTCATAGGTTCCACGATTGTCTCGACTCCTATGCTTATGGAACTGGCCACGGCTTACGGCGTCCAGTGCAAACTCGGCTTGACCGGATTCAAATGGATCGCCAAGATGATCAAGGATTTTCCGGAACTCCAGTTCATTGGCGGTGGCGAAGAAAGCTTTGGTTATATGGTAGGCGACCATGTGCGCGATAAAGATGCGGTTGCGGCTACCTTGTTGATTTGCGAAGTTGCGGCACAGGCGAAAGCGTCGGGAAGCTCGGTCTACCAAGAGCTTGAAAAATTATATGTCGATTACGGATTTTATAAAGAGGCCTTGTTGTCACTGACCAAAAAAGGGATTGAAGGCGCTCAGGAAATCAAGCAGATGATGATCGACCAGCGCGTGAACCCGATCCGTGAAATCGACGGAAACCGGGTTGTGATGGTCGAAGATTACCAATCGTCAACTGCTAAAAATCTTTTGACGGGTGAAGTCGAAAACCTCGATATCCCAAAATCGGACGTGTTGATTTATTATACCGAAGACGGCGCCAAAATCGCAGCCCGTCCAAGCGGGACCGAGCCGAAAATCAAGTTCTATGTGTCTGTCAACGCAGCCATAGATTCGATCGACGATATTCCGTCGGCCGAAAAACAACTGGATGAAAAGGTAAAAGCCATCATCCGCGACCTTAACATCAATTAATGAGCAGTATAAAAAAAATCTTTCCTTTTGCGGCTCCGTATAAGAAGTATGCGTTCCTGAATATTTTCTTCAATATTTTATACGCCCTTTTCAGTACGTTGTCGTTCATAGCGCTCATGCCGATGCTCGACGTGCTTTTCGGGAAAGAGCAAAAGGTATATAAACTTCCCGAATATGAGGGAATCGGTCATATAAAAACCTATGCTTCCGATTCTCTTGCTTACTATACAACACAATACACCGCAGCACACGGAATAGGCAATACACTCGCCATCCTGGTGGCAGGCATCATTTCGATTTTCTTGTTGAAAAACCTGTGTGATTACCTCGCCATGTTTTTTATAACGTACCTCAAGAACGGTGTTTTGCGTGATTTGCGGACGGCTATGTATGATAAAATCCTGCATTTGCCCATCGCGTTCTTCTCGGAAAAAAGAAAAGGCGACACCATTGCACGTATCTCAAACGATGTGAACGAGGTGCAGAATTCCATGCTTTCGATCCTCGAACTCATTGTCAAAGAACCATTGACCATTGTGTTTACGATTGTCGCCATGTTCATGATATCGGTCAAACTGACGGCTTTCGTGTTTGTGTTTATCCCCATTTCAGGTTACCTGATTTCTCTCGTAGGTAAATCACTCAAAAAGCAATCGTCACAGGCGCAGCAGGAGCAGGGCACGTTCTTGTCCACCCTCGAAGAAACTTTGGGCGGCCTCAAAGTGGTCAAATCCTATAATGCCCAGAAACACTTTGGGGAAACGTTCCGCAAATCGACGCAGCGGTTTTTTAAGTTGTCGAATAGTATCGTCAACCGGCAGAACCTCGCTTCTCCCATGAGCGAATTCCTCGGGATTGCGGTTATAGCCTTTTTATTGATTTATGGCGGACAGATGGTGCTCGTCGATAAGACGCTCGCCGCCAGTTCGTTCATTACCTATATGGGTCTGGCATACAATATCCTTACGCCGGCCAAAGCAATTTCGAAAGCATCTTACGGAGTCAAACGCGGGGCTGCCGCAGCCGATCGTGTGCTTGAAATCCTGCACGAACACAACCCTATTACGAGCAAGCCGGACGCTATCCAAAAAACAGATCTCGAATCGACGATTACACTAAACAACGTCAACTTCGCCTACGAACACGAAACGGTTCTCAAAGATTTTTCACTTGTGATCAATAAAGGAGAAACGGTCGCTTTGGTCGGTCAGTCGGGAAGCGGGAAAAGTACGATTGCGAATTTGCTCACGCGATTTTACGATGTGAACGACGGCAGCATCAAAATTGACGGAATGGACATTCGCGACATCGACCTGCATTCGCTCAGAAGCCTGATGGGCTTGGTGACTCAGGACAGTATTTTATTCAACGATACCATCAAAGCAAACGTTTCTCTGGGAAAGCCGGATGCGTCTGACGAAGAAGTCATCGAAGCACTCAAAGTCGCCAATGCCTATGAGTTCGTCAAAGACCTTCCCATGGGAATCGAAACCAATATAGGAGACAGCGGGAACAAACTTTCCGGCGGACAAAAGCAACGCCTTAGTATTGCACGTGCGGTTCTTAAAAATCCGCCAATCATGATTCTCGACGAAGCGACATCGGCACTCGATACCGAAAGCGAACGCCTGGTTCAGGAAGCGTTGGAGAATATGATGCAGAACCGGACTTCGATTGTCATTGCCCACCGTTTGTCTACTATTCAAAAGGCCGACAGGATCGTGGTCATGAAAAAAGGCCGCATCGTGGAGCAAGGTACACATGATGAATTGCTTGCTGTCGATGGAAATTACAGGAAGCTGGTGAGTATGCAGTCGTTTGAATAGTTAACAGATAACAGTTAACGGTTAACAGTTAACCCATCGCTTGTAAATATCATAGCTCCAAATTATGTCTGAAGTTTGTTTTACTTTAGAGCAACCGTTAACTGTTATCTGTTAACCGTTAACCGATTAAACCATCCGTACTTTGAAAAACGCCTTTCTTTTATTGCTTCTGGTTACAAGCCACGCTATCGGACAAACCACATATGAAAAAGATTTTGATGAATTCTGGAAGGATGTCAAAGACAATTACGCTTATCTGGACCAGCAGCATATTGATGTTGAAAAGGCAAAATCGATTTATTCCCCGAAAGTTTCAGTTCTAAAAAACCGGGAAGAATTCATCCGGCTGTTGGAAAATATGCTCAATGAATTTTACAACGGCCACGTTTCCTTAAACACAAACCTGAATTCTTCCAATCGGATCGTGCCGTCGGGTTCCGATATATGGGTGGAAAAGGTCGGAAACGATTATGCAATAAAGGATTTGCGAAAAGGCTTCGGTGCTGAAAAATGCGGGCTGAAAATCGGAATGCACATCACAAAGTTCAACGACAAGGAAATCGGTCCTCAATTAAATCAGTTCCTGCCAAAGTCTGTCGAAACCTTTAACCTGAAAATGTACGACTATGCGATGGCTATGCTTTTCGCCGGAACGCACGACAAACCCAGAAAAATAACGGTAGTTGAAAACGGGATCGAAAAAGATTACTTTCCGGATGCAGTTGTGGTAAGTCAAACGGAAAACATTCTTGACTCCAGATTACTGTCTCCGCAAACCGGTTACATCAAAATAAATAATTCACTTGGCAATACTGGTTTGATTGCCGAATTTGATTCAGTTCTCGATACATTTTCCAAAACGAAATATCTGGTAATTGACCTGACCGAAACTCCGGGTGGTGGAAATACAACGGTCGCGCGTGCCATTATGGGGCGGTTTATATCTGAGAAAATGCCGTATCAGCAACATGAATTTGATGAAAAAGAATTTGAAACCAAGAGGTCATGGGTTGAATATGTAGTTCCGAGGAAGACAAAATACAACGGAAAAGTATATGTCCTCGTAGGCCATTGGACAGGAAGCATGGGCGAAGGTATCGCGATTGGTTTCGATGCCATGAAAAATGCAACGGTAATAGGAACTGAAATGGCCGGACTTCTTGGTGCCATCTCAAATTTCCAGTTGTCCGAATCCAAAATCGGGTATCAGATTCCCACAGAGCGATTGTATCATGTAAACGGAACGCCGCGAGAAGATTTCACTCCGAAAGTACGCACTGAAAATGGAGATCAAACCTGGGCAGAAGTCAAAAGACGGCTTGGCTTTTAAAAGTTCAAAAGTTCGGAAGATCGGAAGATCGGAAGTTCGGTAGATATTTCAATACGGATTATTGTTCATAAGAATATTTTTTCGGTAAACCCTAAACGTTCTATCTTTAAGCAAAGTCTTCCGATCTTACGAACCAAAAACTTCGAACTTTCAATTAAGTCTTCCGAACTTCCGAACCAAAAACTTTTGAACTCCCTTGTACATCCACGACGAACACATCAAACTACCCGAAGATCCCGATACCGTCGTCTGGAAATACCTCGATTTGTCCAAACTGGTTGACTTACTTCTGAATAAACAGCTGTTTATGTCGCGGTCGGACAAGTTCGAAGACCAGCACGAAGGCACATTCAGTGAACCGACCTATAATGAAATCAAGAAATTGTCTGCAGATAATCCGGACTTTCTCAAATACTACAAAAAGCACCGCGAAAAAGTCGTCATTTCGAGCTGGCACCTGAATGAATACGAGTCATTTGCCATGTGGCAGATCTTTACGCAAAAGCAGGAAGGGCTTGCGATACAGTCGACTATCGGAAGGTTGCAACAATCACTTCATCCGGAACAATCGTTCAGACAATATATTGGAGAAGTCAATTACATTGACTATAAAAAAGAATACATTCCGTTCGACAATACGTTTTTTCCGTTCCTTTTCAAACGCAAAAGTTTTCAATACGAACGTGAGATCCGAATCATTACCGATGTCTCGGGCCAGGCCATCACCATTGACAACGGTCTTAAGATAGATGTCGATCTGTGCCAGCTTATCGAACGCATCTACATCCACCCGAAATCGGAAAACTGGTATAAGAACCTCGTAATTGAATTGGTCAAAAGACTCGGTTTTGATTTTGGGATTGAGAAGAGCGATCTGGAGAGCGAGATCCTGATTTGAATTAACAATTAATAAGTAACGATTAATAATTAGAAAATAGGAGTCTGACGAATGTTAGGGCAATTGTTAATTATTAATCGTTACTTATTAATTCAAAACCTCCGAATTCCCTATACTTGCACCAAACCAAACAACAATGGCAATCATAATCTGCAAGAACTGCGGGAACGAATTTGAAGGGAATTATTGCAACAATTGCGGGCAGAAATCCAAGACGGCGCGTCTCGACTGGCACTACCTGAACGACGAGGCAAAGTATACATTCCTGCACCTGAACGGAGGTTTGCTTTTTACCATCGCACAGCTTTTCAAAAGACCCGGCCATGCCATACGGGAGTTCGTAGACGGCAAACGCGTAAACTATTACAAACCCGTTCTTTTGCTTTTTGTGCTGGCAGGATTCTACGGATTGCTTATGCATAACATAGATTTTCGAAAAACTCAGGAAGTCATGAATGCGACATCAGTCATGAATGAGCAACAGATTGCAATCAATGAGTTGATGTTTAAAGGCATGGAATGGTGGATTTCACATTATTCCCTAATGGAAATCTTGCTGTTGCCTATATATTCAGGAATCACGTGGCTGGCTTTCCGCGGATGGGGCTACAATTATGTGGAGCATATCATACTCAATGTATTCAGTGCCTCCCAGCGTTTATTGATTACCATTGCCTTTTTTCCGCTTACCTGGTTTTATCAGGGAACGATGACCGGAGTTATACTGGCAAATCTTGTTGCGGTCGTTATCTTCTGCGTTGGGATTTGGACAATGATACAGTTTTTTAAAGGAAAGGAGCTTGGGATGTTTATCCTCAGATATTTGCTTTTTCTTTTCCTCTGTATTACCGCTATTGTTTTGGTCATCGTCCCCGGTGCCATTTATTTTTTTGCCACCCATAAGGAATTATTCCGGCATTAAGCCTACAGCCTAATCTCCAATGTCCCATAAAAAGTCCGCGGGTCACTCGGTAAAATTCCCGGACCCGGATAACCTGTGGCGCGTCGGGTAAAGTAGCTGTTGTTGGTGAAGTTGTTGATGCCCGCTTCAAGCCTGAATCGTTTCCATTTGTATGATAGCGATAAATCGGCTACATAATAAGACGGAATCTGTCCGTAAATACCGAGTGTGTTGTCGTTTTTGTCCGATGGCAGATTTCGTGCATCGGTAAATTGTTCCGACAGATACGTAAGCTGCAATGCGGCCGTGAAGTTTTTATAACCCGCGCCCATTCCGGTTTTGAGATTGACCAAAGGCACGAATTCCACTTTATTGCCTTCGACCAGGACGTCGTCAGATTTGAGGTATTTGGAATCGGTAAGTGCCACGTTGACAAAATAATTCCACGAGAAATCGGGTATGTCAAAGAAGGTCTTGTCTATTTTCCAGTCGCCTAAAAGTTCCACGCCATAAGTCAAAGCCGTCCCGATATTGCTTCGGTACCGAACATCCAAAGCCGCATTATTCGGGTTGTGTGTCGGATATTCACCAATCTTGTCATCGTAATACAACGCAAAAGCACTGGCATCGAACGAAATTTTGTCGTTATGGTTTCCACGGACTCCAAAGTCTGCAGAAAACCCTTTTTCATCCGTAATATTCGGGTCGATGGCCAAGCCCGGAGCGACCAATCGCATATCGCTGAATGTCACCGAACGGTAATTCTGTGAAATATTCGCATAGGTTTCCAAAGTCGGTTTCCATTTGTAACTGAACCCGATTCCGGCCAGAAAGATGTTCCGGTCTTTGACGAGGTTTTCATGTTCGGTCACATCGTAAATCACGTTTCCGGCTAAATCGACATTGACTTCGCGATACGAACCGTCAGATTTCGTCCGGATCTTTTCAATTCGGATTCCCGGAGTAATTGAAAATTTCGGGCTTAGCTTGAAGATATTCTCTGCAAAAAAAGCGAGGTTGAGGTTCGGATACGAATAATCGGAACTGAACCTGTAATTCGGGAATTCAGCACCGGCAAAATTAAAGTCCGGTCGGCTTCCCGAACTTCCCGGACCTTGGATTGAAGTATTTTCGGCCTGGTAATATTTCATCCCGACGAGCAACGCACTTGAATTTTCTTTGAGGTTGTATTTCTGCAGGAAACGCGCTTCGGCTCCCCAATTTTTAAACGTTCCTTTGATCAGGTCGCGTCCGTACGTTTCATCATCTGGATCAGAAACACGGTTGCTCCGGAAGCCAAGTGCGTCACGTGAGGCATCAAGCCCGAAAACCTGGAGCGAAAAATCTGCTTTGTCGGTGAATTTGTGTTTGAGTCGCAGTGCCAGTAAGTTCCAGTTCACCTGAAACCAGTTTCGGGAACGATTGCTTTGTTTCGGATCTTCATAAAACATCGCGTCAGTCAAACCACCGGGCTGTTTTTCGAGATAATCGAACAACGTATAGTCAAAATGGAGCGAGGTCTTTTGGGTGAATTGGTAATTGAGGTTGACAAAAATATTGCGGCTTGAAAAATTCCAGTTCGGACGGAATCCGTCACCTTGCTTGTAATTGAAAAAGGTGTAATAACTGAACTTTCCATCGGTTCCCGAAAGGCTTGTAAAATTCGTGAACAACCCGTAAGACGCTGCCGTATTGCGTTGTGTCAGCTCGATTTTTTTAAGCGAAGGTTCGTTCATCTTGAAGTTGACCAAGCCGCCGAACTGGGTTCCGTATTGCAACGAAGCCGCACCGCGAACCAATTGGATTTCCTTCAAGCCTTCGGTCGGTGGCGTGTAATAACTTTCGGGATAGCCCAACACATCGGCAGAAATATCGTATCCGTTCTGGCGCGTGTTGAAATTAGACGTCCGGTTCGGGTCGAGGCCGCGTCCGCCAATCGAAAGCTGCAAGCCGCCGTAAGACGATTCGTTTATGGTCAGGCCCGCAATCTGTGAATACACCTGTCTGGTATTGTTGACCGATTTGTTCGCGACGATTTTATCGAGTGAAATGGCCTGTGTCTTTTTTCCGGCGTAGATCGCGGTTTCATCAATGTCTTTCAGCTGCGAAAGTGCAAAAGCCTTTTCACGGTTTTTCTGCACCAGGACTTCTGACAAGGTTTCGATGGGCTGTAAGTTTACTTCGACGGTTTTGTCTGATGGGCCGATCGTCATATCTGCAATCGCAAAACCTTCTTTGTAAAAACTGATTTCGTAAGCCCGGTTTTCCGGAACCGAAAATTCAAATGGCGACGCATTGGCCGTAAAGTGTTCGCGTGTCTCCGTATTGAAAATGTCGACACCGGAAATGGTTTTGCCCGATGCATCTATAAACGAAACAGAAATTTTGGATTGCCCCAAAACAGCATAACCAATCAGTAAAAACAAGCGGGGTAAAAGTGTATTAAAGGCCTTTGATCTCATCGTTGAATGGAAGAATCCAGGATTTATGGCGCCAGGATTCGCTTTCTTTCGCCAGGTTAACAGTGGGGTTGATATATGGGCGGCTCAGTCTTCCGTTGAGGGCGACGTAACTTTTGCAATATACCTGCGGGTCGGCCATACCGCGTTTTTCATAATTGTCATGAAGGAAGTGGGCGTATTCCAGAATGAAATCGGGTTGGAAAGCCATCTGTTTCAGTTGGAAAGCCGTCAGGAAATTTGAATTGTTGACATGGATCTGGTTTCCGGTTTTGGCATCTTTTACGGTGAATTCAGTATAACCTGCTTTCTCCATCAGCATGACGCGCCAGGAAAAACGATAACCTTCTTCGGTCCAGAAAAGTTCATCAGGATAAAGCAAATACCGGAACGGAAAAACCAATTGGAACATCAGGAACAAACTTACGACAACGAGTTTGATTTTGCCGGTCGATGAAAAATCTGTGATGTGATTTTTATCAGATACCAGTAATGCTGACTGTAACCGTAGCAGATTTGAAAGCCAAACTAAAAACCGTCTGTGCAGTTTCGCATCGAAAAAAATCAGCGTGGAAACGATCATGATATACGGAAAGATACCAATCGGGAATAAAATCCGAGTCAGCAAATGAAAAATCACCACGACGATAAAAGCCGGGAAACGGGTCTTCCTGTTCAATAATAAAAAAGGAACCAGCAAATCGTAAACCGCGCCGATCCAACTAAAGGCATATTGCACCCAGATTTTGTTGAGCCATGAACCAATCAAAGGCAAATCCATATTCCCCGGAAGCCAGATCCGCAAAGGCATGGCATCAAAAAGCCAGTCTGAGTTGAGTTTGGCCAATCCGGCGTAGAAATACACAATTCCAAGAAGCAGTTTGATACAATCGACTGTCCATTTCGGCACCGTCGCAAAAGTTCCATTCTTGAAAGAATCGACCGAAAATAGTGTGTTCGCAGGTAAAAAAATCAGGAGAAAACTAATGACCGAAACAAAATAATAATGGTTGAGATATGTGGTTTTGTCCATGAGTTCGATGTAGGTGAAACTCAAAAAGAAGACGATGATGGCAAATCGATATTTCCATCCGATGGCAACTGCGACTGCTGATAATCCGCAAATGACGAACAACAGGTGTGTCCATTCGCCAATCGGTTTTACCCATGAAAAACCAAAATAGGTAAAGTGGAAAATCGGGTCGATGTAGAATTTCCGGATCCAGCCCATTGACCAGAAACGTATGATTCCGCCAAGCATCAGTAAACCGAACGCCAGCCTGAAAAAGGCCAGCGTTGCAGCGTCGGTTTGTTCCGACAGGTATTTTTTGACGGCAGGTGACATGTTAGTCTCCGTCTCCGTCCACGTAATCGATAGTAATATTTAGTGCCTGCAGCAAATCGAGTTTGGTAACCACGACAACTTCCTGAAGCGCATCGTAAGCCGCAATGAAAGTGTTGTTGTCTGATACAATCTGTTGCGAAAAACTGACATTCAAGCCAGAACCTGCCGTATAAGCCGCATCGAACTTTGCATTGATGATGTCGCTGAGTTGCTGGCCGTCGCGTTGTGCGTTGACAGCGTCAAGATAAGAAGCCAGTCCGAGGCCGTTGGTTTGGCTTCCGAATGCTTTTCCGTTGAAAAAATCCTGCTGTGCTTTTAAAGAAATGAGGTACAACTCACGTGAAATATCATTCTTGTAGTACGCTTCGACTTTGTCGGGAAAAGGAACGTTGTTCGAAAGCAAGCCGGCCGGAATTCCGATTTTTCCGCTGCGGATGTCTTTTTCGAGATTTCTCGTGAACAGGTTTGTCGTCTTGTTCACGGAACTGCTTACCGAATAGCCGTTGCTGGCCACATACGTATCGCGGTAGCCGTTGTTCCAGTCGTTCACGATAGCATCGGTCAGGGTTTTGATCCGGGTACAAATGTCATTGAGGTATTGTTTGTATTTGGCGGCATCGGTTCCGGTGTAATGTGAAAGTATTTCGGTATCATCAGATCCAAGTCCGTTAATCATATAATCCAGTCCGGGAAATCCCTGGCGCGGATAGGAGGAAAGTGGTGCCAGATTGTACGTTCCGGATGCCACGTTGCTTTCTATTCCGGCGGCATCGGCCGGGAACGTATTGACTGCTTCTTTGAATGATGAGGCATCGGCTTGACCAATATCGTACATAGTTACCGATTGCAACGCTTTGTATGCTTCGAACCAGGATGTACGCAGTATCTGCAGGTTTTCCTGCGTCGGATTGTTGCTGAAATTAAGTGCCGCCTCAGCTTGTGCATTGGTTTTCTGCTGGAAATTTTCGAAGGCAGGAACTATGATGTCGTCCGCCCAATGCGTGAGTAGGGCCGTGCGGTCATAATTGTCGGTTGTTGAACTTCCGCTGCTGTCAGAAGAGCAGGCATTCAGGACTATGAGCAGGCAAACAGCACCAAAAATAGTTCTCATTGAAATAAAGTATTAAGTGTGGGTTACGCGACTTTTTGCTTTTAAGGCTTCGTGTACGCGGCTGCAAAAATAAGAAACCTAATTAGTTAATTATAATTAATCTAAATAAAATGTGATGCAATTTTTAATGAATAGCCCATGAATATTTTTTTTGTGCAATAATTCGTTTTGAGGTTTTTTTTTCGGTTCAAAGCCTATACATTTGCCACAATTTTAAATCAATCTAAATAAATATATGAAAAAGTTTTCTGTTTCAGCTTTTTTACTGGCCGCCAGCGGAATTGTTTTTTTCGCTTCCTGCAGCGACGACGATAACGCTTCACCGGCAGCTACAAAAGCCACTGTCATTGCCAATTATGCAGACATCGCTTACCGCAACTACCTGAATGCATACGATGATGCCGTTGCACTTGAAACTGCCATCACTACTTTTAATGCGACTCCGACAGCAGAAAATTTCGCTGCTGCCAAAACAGCATGGCTGGCTTCACGTGAAAGCTATGGAACTACCGAGGCTTTCCGTTTTGCAAGCGGCCCGATCGACATCGATGAAAATGCACCGGAAGGACTTATCAATTCATGGCCTCTTGACGAAGCTTACATCGATTATGTGGATGGAGCTTCAGATGCCGGAATCATCAACAATCCAGGTTTGTTTCCTGTGATTTCAAAACAAACGCTGGAAGATATCAACCAGACTGAGAACGAAGAAAGCGTAAGCGTCGGCTATCATGCCATCGAATTTTTGCTTTGGGGACAAGATCTTACTGCCCCGTCAGCGAATCTTCCGGGCCAACGTCCGTACACTGATTTCGTTGACGGTGGAACAGCTTCTAATCAGGACAGACGCCGTGCCTATCTTGCTGCCTGTGCCGATTTGCTGACCGACAATCTTGATTATTTAGTACAACAATGGCAACCTTCAGGTGTATACCGCGCTACCTTTTTGGCTTTGCCGGAAAACGATGCATTGCGTAACATTTTCACCGGAATCGTAACCCTGGCTAACTCTGAACTGGCTATCGAGCGTATGCAGGTTGCTTTGATCGGGATGGATCAGGAAGACGAACACTCTTGCTTCAGCGACAACACACACCGCGATATCCGTTTGAACCTTCAGGGAATCATCAATATCTACGAAGGAAATTACGACGGTGTCGACGGACCTTCATTGGCTGATCTGGTCGGCGCTGCAAACAGTACCGTTTACAATTCAACTGAAACGGCTATCAATGAGGCTCAATCTGATATGAATGCTATCCTGACTCCGTTCGACCTTGCTATCTCAGGCGGGCCGAGTTCTGTTGAAGGTGCCAAAGTACAAGTGACCGTAGATCAATTGCAGGTTCTTGGCGCCAACCTTTTGGCAGCTGCACAGGCAATAGGTGTTACCGTTAACGGATAATAGCTATTTTTGCGACAAAATTGAAGTGCTCTCAATTTGAGGGCACTTTTTTCGATTTATAATGAAGATGAAATTTTCGAGAATTACCTTTTTTAGCCTGCTCGCCATATCGTTATGGTCTTGTTCCGATTCGGATAGTTACCAGCCTTTGGTTCCCGAAGAAGGCGAACAGCTTTCAGGCGGAAGTTCAACCGTGACCAATACGAGTGTGGAAGCGTTCGGGTTTGCTTCAAGCCAACTGACTCCGACTGAAGCTGCCGATTTTGGCGTGGGTAATTCTTTCTTCCGGCAGAATTGGGTCACGGCTCCGTCATCAACGACATTACGCGACGGCATCGGGCCTTTTTTCAATGCGATCTCGTGTGCATCCTGCCACTTCAAGGACGGACGCGGAAGACCGCCTGCATTTGACGGTGAGTTCGGGAAAGGACTACTGTTGCGCTTGAGCATTCCGGGAATGGATGCGCATGGTGGGCCAATCGGGGATCCTATTTACGGCGGCCAGCTTCAGGATCGCGCTATTTTTGGGCAACCGACAAAAGGAGATTTTACGATTACCTATTCGGAACAAATCGAAACGTTTGCAGATGGAACTACCGTCACCTTACAGCGTCCTATCTATCATATCAACAACCTCAATTACGGATCGCTGGCATCGAACGTGATGATTTCCCCTCGTGTCGCCAACCAGATGATCGGCCTTGGATTGCTTGAGGCTGTCCCGGAATCGACCTTGCTCGGGTTCATAGATGCAGCCGATTCAAACGGTGATGGCATTACCGGAAAAGCGAATTATGTATACGATATGGTCTCCGACAGCCAGAAAATGGGCCGCTTCGGATGGAAAGCCAACCAGCCTTCGATCGCACAACAGGTTGCGACCGCCTTGCATATGGATATGGGGATCACGTCTTATTTCTTTCCGGATGAATTGTGTCCGCCAGGAGTTGACTGCAACGCCATCCCGAACGGTGGTTCGCCGGAAATCGCGAATGAAACCCTTGACCGCATGATTGTATATTCACAGACGCTTGCAGTTCCGGCACGCCGCAATTATGACGACCAGAGAGTCTTGAGAGGGAAACAATTGTTCAATGAGCTCAATTGCATCGGGTGTCACAGGCCTATGATGCAGACCGGAAACGATTATGTGATTGTAGGTCTTCGGAACCAGACCATTCGGCCATATACAGATATGCTGTTGCACAATATGGGCGAAGGATTATCGGACGGTGCACAGGATTATCTCGCCGGAGGAAGCGATTGGCGGACGCAGCCGTTATGGGGAATCGGGCTGATCCAAACCGTTAACGGGCATACGAATTTACTTCATGACGGACGCGCCAGAAACATTACCGAGGCCATTTTATGGCACGGAGGTGAAGCGGAACAGGCCAAACAAGGATTCAAACAGCTTACGGCTACTGAGCGCACCGATCTCTTGAACTTTATCAATTCGTTATAGTCACCGTATTGGTGTGTTAAACCGTTTTTATAAATCCATTTAACACGCTTTTTGTGTTAAACCAATATCCTGAATGGATTTAACACAGATTTTGTGTGAAATGTTATTTGAAAATATAGTTCACACGTTATTCTTCGAATCATAAAAAAGCAAATAAAAAAGCCCGACATATCATCGGGCTTTTTATTTATTTTTTTTGGGTTTCGGTTCAAACAGGTTTGTATTCAACGGGCTTCCAGTCTTTTTCAGAAAGGTTGATGTAATGATAATGGAGCACATCATTTTTGTCGAATTCCCCGCTTTTATTCGTGTCTTCGATTGTCCGGAAGTAAAGCCGGTTTGTTCTGTCGATGTAATTCCAGTCGATGAGTTCCTGATAATCCGGTGATACTTTAGTGATTCGGCTTCCGTCCATAGCACCTAAATACAACGTCTTGATGTCGCTTGCATCGAGCTTTCCGTCCTGATTCGTATCCATGTCAGAAACGGTGAAAGCCATAAGATGTTCTTTGCTTTTATCTGCGAATGTCTTTAAGTATGTCGCTGTCTGGATGATGACGGGTTTGTCGAAAATAACGTTGAGGCTGTCTGAATCCACACGTTGTACCTTGATGTTATTAAGGAAACCGGTAATTTCGAATTCGCCGTAATTCGAGACATTGAAACTTCCTCTTTCATAGGTATAACCTGTTTTGCGGCTTCCGTCATAGACGCGGTATTGGCCAATGGGGTGAAGTAAAAAATCGGTTCCCGGAATCTGGACAGGAAGATCCGCAATTTCAATCTGGGCCGAATCGACGGCAGTTTCCACAGTTGTAGTGGTGTTCTTATACGTAACCTTGGGTTTTTCCTTTTCCTGCTTGCAAGAACAGATGATTAATGCGAATGCGGGCAGCAAAATCAAAATTTTCTTTTTCATGGGAACCAAAGGTTTATTCATTCAAAGATAAGCAACGAGGTTTAAAGACGTGCGCTGATTTTTACGTTAAAGGTCCTTGTGGTCATGTAATTCGGGATTCCGTATTGGTTTTTGGAATACACGTCTCTGACCCAGGTATTTGTGATGGCGTTCTGATTGTCGAACATGTTGAAGATTTCAAAACCGAGAGACAGATCCTTGAACTTTTTGAGCCAATGGCCATCAGGTCGTTTGGAATTGTTTTCTGTGAATACATAAGAGAAACCAACATCGGCACGACGATAATCGCGAAGGCGGGTCTGATACAGATACGGGTCGGCATAAGAAGGTGAACCGCCAGGTAATCCGGTATTGTAGACCAAATTGAGGTATACTTTGACGCTTGGCAAGACCGGCATGAAATCCTGGAACAGCGCGGCGAATTTCAAACGCTGATCCGTCGGACGTGAAATGTATCCGCGGTTGTTGAGGTTTTCCTCGGTCTTCATATATCCGAAACTGAACCACGATTCGGTTCCCGGAACGAATTCCCCGTTCAGACGTAAATCTGCTCCATAAGCGTAAGCGACTGCGTTATTGTCTGCCCGATAACGAATCCGTACGTTATCTATAGTGTAGGTATTTACGTCCGTCAGACTTTTGTAGTAGGCTTCGGCTGTAAGTTTAAATCCTCTTTTGTTTTTGCCCAGCCTGAAACTGTAATCCCCTCCAAAAACAGCATGGATGGATTGCTGCGCTTTGACGTTAGGCTGTACGGTTCCGGAAGAATCACGCAATTCCCGGTACATGGGCGGCTGGTGATACAAACCTCCCGACAATCGGAACAACATATCGCGCTTCCATTGCGGCTTGATCGTAAATTGTGCACGCGGACTGAAGGTATATTGATATTTGCCTGTTCCTGATCTGTCGTCCACATTCCATGCGTGGGCCCGCACGCCAGCATTCATCCAGATCTGGCTTTCTCCTAAATGCCCTTTGCGGCTCCATTGGGCATAACCCTGGAAACGGTCGATTACCGTATAATTCAGGGCACGGACATTCTGATAGGGAACAAGAGGACCGGTGTATGGTGTATACGGTTGATCTCGGGTAGGCAGGAATTCAATTGGCGGATTCAATGAAAATCCAGATGAGTCGATTACCTGATATTCCACAAGCCTGTCGCGAATGTCTTCACGGGTATATTTAAAGCCCCATTCAATAAGAGTGTTACTGTCTTTTAGATCGTGGATGCCTTTGAGTTCTGTATTGACAATAAACGCATTAAGGTCGTTACGAGCATGGTCCAGCTGTTCGCCTACGCCTTGGGTGATGCTGACATCTCCAAAGTCCCCGCCGAAATCGGTGTTGACATCTCCGAAATAATAAGCCGCGGCAATGTCGAAATATTCCTGCTCGTTGGCTTCATAAGCAGATCCGATAAGCTTCAGCGTAAAAGTATCGGTGACGCGGAACGATGTTTTCAAAGCGGAAAAATACGTTTCATACGCATCTTTTTCCTGGCCTTCGTAAAATACGACAAGTGCAATCGGTTCATCGATCGTACCGAAATTCGTCTGACGTGTGAGCGGTTGATAATTGTACCTGTTGATTGAAATATTCCCGAGGAAACTCACTTCCCAACGCGAATTCGGTCGCCAGGCCACGTTAGCCTGATAGTCGAAGAACTTCGGACGGAAATTGACTTTGGTTTCCTGGCTTTTCACCAAAAGGCTGTTGTCGCGGTAGCGTGCGCCCATGACGGCCGTCCATTTTTTGTCTTTGGAAATCATGTCCAAAGAAAGCGAACCACCGAGTAAGCTTGCCTGTGCCGATGCCCCGAATTTTTCAGGTGTCCGATACGTGATGTCGAGTACCGATGATAATTTATCACCGTATTTGGCCTGGAATCCGCCGGCGGAAAAATCGACGTTTTCAACCAGGTCGGTATTTGTGAAACTCAAACCTTCCTGCTGGCCGGAGCGAATCAGGAACGGACGATAGACTTCGACCTCATTTACATAGACCAGGTTTTCGTCGTAATTTCCACCGCGAACCGAATATTGCGTACTGAGTTCGTTGTTGGAATTGACGCCGGGTAAGGTCTTTAGGATATTTTCGACTCCAGCATTGGCGCCTGGAATAGTCTTTATAGTAGCAGGCTCGATATTCGTGACGCCGGAAACACGCTGACGACTTTCGGGTGTAATGATAACGGTTCCAAGTTGTTCCGATGTTGGGTTCAAAACCGGATAAAATTCCAGGTCCTCATTCGGACGTACCTGGATAGGTTGTGAAACTTTACCGTAAGCCGCATGTGAAAAGACGATGATGACTTCTTGTTTAGCCGGAACAGTCAGCATGTAAAACCCGGTTTCGTCGGTCGTCGTGGTTTTTCCATCGGCAGAAACATTCACGCCTTCAACGGGTTTTTTATCCTGGTCGAGGACAATACCCTTGATACGTCCTGTCTGTGCAAGGACATTAAGGCAACTCAATAAACTGATAAGCGTAAATAAAATTTTTCCGTTTTTCAAAAGTGGTCAGGTTTTACGGAGTCTTGCTCCTGAAAAAATATGTTTCAAATATAACGGAATTCCCAACATTGTCCGTCGCTTCGATTTTTAATTCGTTGCGGCCTTCCACCACGAAATCGTCCCAGGCAAACCAATGTGTGATCCGTCGGTTTTTGTAATCGAACTCAAAAAGTACCCAATTTCCGTTCAGGTAGGCATTAAATGTCTTGAGTCCTGATAAATTGTCAGAGATGGTAGCCGAGATGAACTTGTCTTTCGTAATCCATTTTCCTTCAATGTTCTTGGACAACGCGATTTTCGGCTTAATCGTGTCCAGCGCCAATTTAAATTTTCCGGGTTGTCTGGAATAGCACGTATAGGTGTTGCCTTTTCGTTTGGTGTTGTTGTAATTGAGGCGTGTTCCGCTGATGGATGCGATGAATGTTTTATCGCGCAAGGCTTCCGCAATCGAATCATCTGTAATGCTGACCGTGAAATTCGTGTGCGCCGGAATGGTTTCGTTCCCGAAAGAGACTTCTTTTCCGTCGACTTCAAAATCAAAATACGTATCCTCATAAAACGTATGGGCCGGAACGAAAATGGAGAAATTGCCTTTTTCAAGCGCAGCGTCTTTTTCCGCTTTGACCAAATAGCCTGTTTTTGCCCCAAGCTGTTCCGCCGGGCCTTCGTTGCTGTAGACTACCGGAATGTTGATTTGAAGCTGGTTGTTCTGGAAATCCGATGCTTCTATGCGGAAAGCGTGGTTTGTATTCGGAAGTATCTCGAGCTGGCCCAATGAAGCATTTCCTTTAAACATTTCAAATGCCAACGGTTGTTTCAAAAATAATTTCTGGACGCGGACTCCACTTTTTTTGAACCGCGGATAGTCGATCAGGGCATTGATGTATCTGGTTTCATCGAATGCAAACTGGTCGAATGTGTACCCAAAAGAAAATTCGCCATTGTCAAACGAAGCTACCTTATAGATGCCGTTTTTCCCCGATCCGTAATCCTGGGAATCATAACCGGAAATGCCAAAGCCGATTTTTCCCATGGCGCGGATTGGGTCGCTGGTGTAGCTTCCGTCCGGCGATTTGGTCAGGTTGACGATTTGCGGGCTCAGGGAACCGTTGATCTTGGCATCGTGCGAAAGCGGATAAGCGAGAACCGATGTGATGACCGGCTTTTTAGTGTCTAGCACAATCATATCAAATCCAAAAAACAAAGGATTCATGATTTCTTCCGATTTGGTATCGCGGAATTCAAAGTGTAAATGCGGGCCTTCAGATCCGCCGGTGTTTCCGGAATAGGCGATCAGATCCCCTTTTTTGACCGGAAGTTCCCTAGGTTTTGGAAAAACATCTATTTCAAATGACTTTAATAGATATTGCTGGCTCAAAATATATTTTTCTGTGACCGCCGATCCGCTTTGCAGGTGGCCATAAACCGTGGTGTATCCGTTCGGATGATCTATGTAGATGGCTTTTCCGTATCCGTAAGGCGAAATCTTGATGCGTGAAATATATCCGTCGCCGGCTGCATAAACATTCAGACCTTCTTTTTGCTGCGTGCGTAAATCGAAGCCTGCGTGGAAGTGATTGGTACGAAGTTCCCCGAAGTTTCCGGCCAGTTGTAGCGGAATGTCGAGTGGTGAACGAAAGAAATCTTTTGGATACGTTGTCTGGGAAAATAAGGGCGCGTAAAAGAGCAAAGAGAGGATAAAGGCTTTCATATAATTGGATTTTGGCTAGAATAAAACAGGCCCAAGTTCGTAAAAAAAACTGACAACAAGCCGTGTTATTGCCGCAAAGCGAATGTTAGGGAAATTTTAAATAAAAAGTTTCCTCAATTCGCACATAATACTAATTTTGTGGAATAAGTAATGAATCGGGTTCAATGAATGAAATTTCGGCAGTTATTGACACCTTGCAGGCCCGCATCGAACATATGCTGAAAAAGTTCGACGGCCTGGAAAAAGTCAATCGGGAACTGTCTGATGAAATTCATAAGCTCAGGGCAAAATCGGGCGAACAGGAAAAACAGCTGGCTGCCTTGCAATCGGCAAATGAAACCTTACGACACGCCAATTCATTACTTGGCAGTGAAGAAAATAAACGAGATACGAAGCTCAAGATAAATTCATTAATCCGCGAGATTGACCATTGCATCGCGCAGCTTGCAGACTGATCATGGAAGACGATAAACTTCGAATAAAACTTTCTATTGCAGACCGCATTTACCCGCTTACGGTGAATCCGGCCCAGGAAGAAGGCCTCAGGAGCGCATCGAGAAAGATCGACCAGATGATCAAGCAGTTCGAGGAAAGCTATGCCGTTCGCGACAAGCAGGATGTTCTGGCCATGTGTGCGCTGCAGTTTGCATCTCAGGTAGAGCAGAAGCAGTTCGACAACGCGATTGACGGTTCGGAAACCATTTCGAGGTTGAGCCAGATTAATGAGATGCTTGCAGGTTATCTCAATACACGCGGGCCGGCAACGGAAAGCGAGGCCAAATAACACGTTCTTTTACATATTGGATTTATATTGGCTTCATGGCTTCGGCTGTATTGCATTATAAATCCAGAACTAAGATACTGCCTACATTAGTTTCCTATTTGATAAACTCAACAATCACAATTTACAAATGGGCGAATCGTCGCTACTATAGCATGCTGCCTCGTCGCAGATCCTTGAACAGCGGGTTAGCTCAAAACTTGTCCATACGAGTTTATACAATCTGACTGATGTAGGCTTTTTTTTACCCTTAATATTTTACACATGGATAGTACACTGATGATAATAATAGGATTGGCACTTGGAGCCGCAGCAGGTTTTGCGATTGCCAAATTCCTTGAGAAGAAGAGCGTTTCGAGCATTATCGCTTCTGCCAAGAAAGATGCCGCGCTGATTATAAAAGACGCGAACCAGGACGCCGAGAACACCAAAAAGGACAAAATCCTTCAGGCAAAAGAGAAATTCCTCGAGCTTAAAGCCGAACACGAACAGGTAATCCTGGCCCGCGATAAAAAGACAGCCGAAGCCGAAAAACGCATCCGAGACAAAGAATCCCAGGTTTCAAACGAACTCGCAAAGACCAAGAAACTCAATGACGAATACGAGTCCAAAGCAGCTGAATATACCTCAAAAGTCGATATGCTCGACCGCAAACAACAAGAGGTCGAGCGTATGCATAAAAGCCAGCTCAACCAGCTTGAAGTCATTTCGGGATTATCTGCTGAAGAAGCGCGTGAGCAATTGGTGGAAGGATTGCGTGCGGAAGCCAAAACCAAGGCAATGGCGCATATCCAGGATACGATCGAAGAAGCGAAACTTACGGCACAACAAGAAGCCAAAAAGATTATCATTAATACGATCCAGCGTGTCGGGACAGAAGAAGCTGTAGAGAATTGCGTTTCCGTCTTCAACATTGAATCAGATGACGTCAAAGGACGCATCATCGGGCGTGAGGGACGAAACATCCGCGCTATCGAAGCTGCAACCGGAGTTGAAATCATCGTAGACGATACGCCGGAAGCCATCATTCTTTCGTGCTTCGATCCTGTTCGTCGTGAAATTGCGCGTTTGTCGTTGCATAAATTGGTTACCGACGGACGTATCCACCCGGCGCGTATCGAAGAAGTCGTGGCAAAAACGACCAAGCAAATCGAGGAAGAAATCGCCGAAGTCGGGAAAAGAACCGTCATCGATCTTGGTATCCACGGGCTTCATCCCGAACTGATCAAGATTGTAGGTCGTATGAAATACCGTTCTTCTTATGGACAAAATCTGTTGCAGCACTCGCGTGAAGTATCGAAGCTTTGCGGAATCATGGCAGCCGAATTAGGATTGAACGTCAAACTAGCCAAACGGGCCGGCTTGCTTCATGATATAGGTAAAGTGCCAGATACTGAAAGCGACTTGCCACACGCACTTTTAGGGATGCAATGGGCTGAGAAATACGGTGAAAAAGAAGAGGTTTGCAACGCCATCGGGGCGCACCACGACGAAATAGAAATGAAGTCACTTTTGTCCCCGATCGTCCAGGTTTGTGATGCGATTTCAGGAGCACGTCCGGGTGCACGCCGTCAGGTTCTCGATTCTTATATCCAACGTCTGAAAGACCTTGAGGCCATCGCCTTCGGATTCCACGGAGTCAAGAACGCTTATGCGATACAGGCCGGCCGTGAACTTCGCGTGATTGTGGAAAGCGAAAAGGTTTCCGATGAACTTGCGGGAACATTATCGTTTGAAATCTCACAAAAGATACAGACTGAAATGACGTATCCGGGCCAGGTTAAGGTTACGGTGATACGTGAGACGAGAGCTGTTAATATTGCTAAATAAGTTTTTAATTTCAGGATCGGAAGATCGGAAGACATTATTATAGAAAGCCTGGTTTGTACCGGGCTTTTTTGTGTTGTAAACTCATCTTCTCGGGTGGAAATTCCGCATCACCTGAGTCAAATGTTTCCGGTCAAGATGCACGTAGATTTCTGTTGTTGTTATCGATTCGTGGCCGAGCATGAGTTGTATCGAGCGTAAATCGGCACCATTTTCCAATAAGTGCGTTGCAAAAGAATGACGGAATGTGTGCGGGCTGATGCTTTTCTGCAGATTGATTTCGACCGCCAGATTTTTGATGATTGTAAAAACCATGGCGCGTGTCAGGCCTTTTCCGCGTCTGTTCAAGTATAATGTGTCTTCGTGGCCTTTTGGAATTGAAAGTTTGTTGCGTTCAGTTAGAAAGATTTCTATGTATTTCTGCGTGTGCGGTCCGATTGGAACGAACCTTTGCTTGTTGCCTTTTCCGGTTACTCGGATAAAACCCTCATCAAAAAACAGATCGGACAATCGTAACGTCACGAGTTCGGAAACACGCAGGCCGCATCCATATAAGGTTTCGAGCATGCTTTTGTTTCTTACGCTCAACTTATAATCATTAGTATCATCGTTCTCATTTTTGATGGCACCAATCAATCTGTCGATATCTTCAATCGAAAGCGTGTCGGGCAATTTTCGTCCGAGTCTTGGCGCTTCAAGCAAATCCATCGGATTCGTCTTTCGATAATCTTCAAACAATAAGTAATTGAAAAAGCTCTTGAGGCCGGAAATCATGCGTGCCTGAGATCTGGCGTTGACTTGTTTGGAAACTTCGTAGATGAATTGCTTTACGGTTTCATCGGAAATACTCAATGGTGTTTCCGAGATGCCTTTCTCTGAAAGGAATTCGCAAAGCCGCTGTAAATCGAAGCTGTAATTAGTTATCGTATTCGCCGATAACGAGCGCTCGATTTTAAGATAGTTCTGATAATTCTTTATATAGCTTTTCCAGGAATCCATTTGACAAAAATAAGGCGTTTGACAAAACAATCGCTGATTATCATTTTAATATAAAATGGTTTCATAATTCCCATTTTAGTATTTTATTGTTGTATTTTATAATTATATATTGCATTATTATCATTAAAACTGAAATTTTAACACGTTAAGCAAATGTGAATTAAGAGATAATTAAGAAAGGCGGAAAAGCATCGGTCTAATTTAGCCTCAATAACCCATTAAATCTAAATACACATGAAATCACTAAAAATTTTTGCAGCTACATTGTTGTTAACGGGAACGACGGCATTCGCACAGGAAAAGGTCGATAATACCTTATCAAGAAAACCGACTTTTGGTGTAAAAGGTGGTGTCAACTTCGCTACGGTTACTGGGGGCGATTTTGACAGCCCTGATTCACGTACGAGCTTCCACGCGGGTGCCTTGGCTGAATTTCCGTTGGCCGATATTTTTTCACTTCAGGTAGAAGCACTTTATTCAGGACAAGGCTATAAAGCCGATTTTTCTGGATCAGACGGAGACAAAGCTGAATTCCAACTCGATTATATCAACGTTCCGGTTCTTGCAAAATTTTACATCGTAAAAGGATTAAGTATTGAAGCCGGTCCGCAATTTTCGTTTCTCGTCCACGAAGAATTTGATTTCAACCCAAACTCCGGAAATGGTGACATCGATTTGAACAATACCGATCTTGACGCTGAAAATTTCGAATTCGGGGTAGCAGGCGGATTGACTTTCCAGACTGAATTCGGATTATTCGCTTCAGGCCGTTATAATTATGGTTTTACGGAGATTTTTCGCAAGACGGAAGGTTTGGATGACATTCATAATTCTGTTTTTCAGATAAGTGTGGGGTATAAGTTCTAATATTTAGAATTGGCAATTTTAACAAAATGTGCATTTTTTCTGTATTTGTCGTATTCGGGGAATAACGACCTTGTTATAGGGAAGGGGCCAGTTGTGTCCCTACGAAATTCCGGAAAAAAGGAAGTACAGAAAAAATGTACATTTTGTTAAAAATCATGAAGATTATTATCTGGAAAAATCTATCTGATATATACAATTAAAAAAGCCTCCTTGCATTAGTAGAGGAGGCTTTCTCGGTTATTGAGGAAAGAGGGTTTAGAATCTATATCCGGCACCGACCTGGAAAGAGGCTGTCCGCAAATCACGGCCCGAATCATCGCTGATGTTTGCAATACCGGCATTAAAACGTGCTTCGACAAAAACACCCATTGGGAATTCATATGTGGCACCACCAGACAATCCGAAATCGGCGGCTTTTGTACGTTCGTCAAAATCATCCTCGCCGGCAAGTCGCAAACCCAAAAGCGGCCCGGCTTCTACGGCAAAGTTGTCCATCAGATAATATTTGGCCATTACCGGAATTCGGAAGTAAACCAATCCGGCATTTTCGGCACCTTCACTTGAAAACTGGACTTCAGGCTGTACATGGAAATTACCCGATAGCGGAATGTCGGCAAGCGCACCAATGTAACCGCCAAAACGCCCGTCGTATTTATCATTATAAATGACGCCGTTATTATTATAATAACTGTCGCCGCTTAATGTACTGTGGGAAAATCCGGCTTTTACACCGAAAACAATTTCTTCGGATTGGGCATTTGCCATTCCGAAGGCTGCAAAAGCTAATGCAGAAAGAATGGTTTTTTTCATTTTAAGTTTGATATGATGATTGACGCAAAGGTAAACGTGGATATTTGTATAAAATTTTCAGTTATTCACAGTTTTCAACAATTTTGTTAACATGGTTTTGTTCAAAACTGATTTTGATTCTAATTGCCTATCTTTTAAATCGGAAATAATTTCACTAAATCAATCGTTAGTAATTAACCTAAATAATACATCATGAAAAAGCTACTTGTTTTATTGTTGATAAGTGTTTCTTTTGGGACACAGGCGCAGTTTCTTCGTTTCGGATTTAAGGCAGGCCCGAACTTTTCCAATTTCAACGGAGGCGTAAGCGGAATAGACTACAAAGGAAAAACCGGATTCCACGCCGGAGCATTGGTTCAATTGAAACTGCTCGATAATTTCGCTTTGCAACCCGAACTGCTTTATTCTTCACAAGGTGCTGAAGTCAAAGATGCCGGAGATTTTAATCTGAACTATATTTCGGTTCCGGTTTTGGCAAAGTTTTTTGTTGTTTCAGATAAGTTGAGTATTGATGTAGGCCCACAGTTTTCTTTTCTGGTCGACGACACAAAGTTGGTCTACAATCAGATTTCCGGAAGTGAATCTGGTGAGTCGTTTGACTTTGCACTCGCGGGCGGACTCGGGGTGCATCTGACCAAAAGCATTTGGGTACAGGCGAGATACACCATTGGTCTTACCGAAGCATCTTCAAGCGCCGAGGTCAAGAATGCTGTTTTCCAGGTTTCCGGAGCATTTGTTTTCTAGAAAATATCAGAGATTTATCAAAGCCATTCCGTCAATTCGGGATGGCTTTTGTATTTTAGCTCAAAACACACCCCATGCGCCTTACCATCATCAACGGACCGAATTTGAATCTGCTCGGAAAACGCGAACCTTCCATATACGGCGATCAGGGTTTTGAAAGTTATCTCGAAGATTTACGGTCAAGATATCCGCAGGTTGAAATGAGCTATTTCCAAAGTAACATAGAAGGCGAACTTATTACGGCCATTCAGGAAGCCGGTTTTTCACAGGACGGAATCATCCTGAACGCTGCAGCTTACACACATACTTCGGTCGGCATCGGCGATGCGGTAAAAGCTGTTCCCTCACCCGTAATCGAAGTCCATATTTCAAATACGTTTGCACGCGAGGAATATCGGCACCAGTCGTTTATTTCGGCTGTGGTCAAAGGTGTCATCGTCGGTTTCGGGTTGCAGAGTTATGAATTGGCCGTGCTATCTTTTCTATCCGATAACAAGTAATGAAACAATATCTTCTCCACTTGCTGTTGTTGCTGACGGCCTTTTCCGGTTTTGCCCAGGTGAAAGGCACGGTGACCGATACGAACAACCAGCCGCTTCCGTTCGTCAATATCTTTCTCGAAAATACCTACACCGGAACAACGACGAATGATCATGGCAAGTATGAACTCAATCTGCAAAAGCCCGGAAAATACACCTTGGTTTTTCAGTTCCTCGGATTCAAGACACAAAAGCGGACCGTAGAAATCGAGAAGTTTCCGTACACGTTGGATGTTGCGTTGCCGGAGGAACAATTCTCACTCAAGGAAGTCGTCATCAATCCCAAAGACAATCCGGCGGACAGGATCATCCGCGAAGCCATCAAAAATAAAAAAGCCAATTCAGAAAAGACGGCACATTACACGGCAGACTTTTATTCACGAGGAATTTTCAGGATAAAAGATGCACCGAAAGCCATTTTGGGGCAAAAGCTCGATATGTTCGATGATGTGCTCGATTCTACCCGAAGCGGCATTTTGTACCTGTCAGAAACCGTTTCAAAAATAAAATTCCAGAAGCCCGATAAGATGCAGGAAACCATTATCGCTTCAAAGGTAAGCGGACAGGACAACGGATTCAGTTTCAACAACGCGGCATCGGTTAATTTCGATCTGTACGACAATTACCTGCCGTTTTACATCAACATCGTTTCTCCCATTTCGCCCGATGCTTTCCTGTACTATAAATTCCATCTCGAATCGACGTTTGTGGACGATAACAATCACCTGATCAACAAAATCAAAGTCACCCCGAAACGGCCGCTCGAACCTGTCATGGAAGGTTATATTTATATAGTTGATGATACGTATGCAGTGTATGCGTGCGACTTGAGCGTGACCGGAAAAAGCATGCAGAATCCGGCGATAAACATTTTGGTGCTGAAGCAGAATTTTACGTTCAACCGGGAAAATAACATTTGGGCAAAAACGTCTCAGGTGCTCGATTTCAAGGCAGGTTTACTCGGAATCAATGTGGACGGACGATTTACGTATGTGTACAATAATTTTGTGTTCCCCGACGGATTTGAGAAAAAAACATTCACCCGTGAAGTGCTCAACTTTGAAGAAGGCGCCAACAAAAAAGCCGACGATTTCTGGAACCAGATAAGGCCTGTTCCGCTGACGATCGAGGAAAGCACCGATTACTCCAAAAAAGATGAACTGCAGACGAAGAAAAAATCAAAAGTCTACCTCGATTCCATCGATAAAAAATCAAATCGCTTCAAATGGCTGAATCCGGTTACGGGTTATACCTTCAAAAATTCGTATCGAAACGAAACCTGGTCATACGACGGACTGCTCAAAGGATACAGTTTCAACACGGTTCAAGGACATAAATTCACGCCCGGATTTTCCTATATGAAGCGGCGGGAGGAAAAACGGACGTATACTTCGGCGGGTGTAAAATTCGATTATGGCTTATCTGAAAAACGGTTCAGGACTACGGCTTTTTTTGCGCATCAGTTCAATAACGTGAGCGATGCCCAGATTCGGGTTTCGGGCGGAAGCAGTGTGTCACAGTTCAATACGGCAAACCCGATCCCGAATTTCGTCAACACAGTAAGTACCTTATTCTTTGAGGATAATTATATGAAGCTGTATGAACGTGATTTCATCAATGTCTATTTCGGGCAGGAACTCGTCAACGGCGTTTTCTTATCGGCTACACTAGATTATGCCAAACGAAAACCGCTGTTCAACAATACAGATTATGTTCTGATAAATGACACCAACAAGGTTTATACGTCAAACAATCCGCTTGATCCGGATGATTATGCGAATGCGGGTTTTGAAACCAGCAATATGGTCAAGGCGACGCTTTCTGCCCGAATTGTTTTCAATCAGGATTACTGGTCAAGGCCCGATGGCAAATTCAATATTCCGGATGATACGTATCCGGTTCTGTACGCGGGCTGGGAACAGGGTTATGGAGGTTCGTCAGATGTAAGCTATCAACATATTTTCGGGCGGTTGACCTACGAACATACTTTTGGAAACAAGGGTGATTTTGAAACGAATGTCAAGGCAGGTAAATTCTTCAACGGAGAAAATATTTCGTTTGTGGATTACAAACACTTCAACGGAAACGAAACCCATGTAGGCCGGAACGACAAATATTTATACGGATTCAATCTGTTACCGTATTATTCCGCGAGCACGAACGATTCCTATCTTGAAATCCATGCCGAGCACAACGACAAGGGTTACATCATGAACAAAATCCCGTTGCTCAATAAACTGCAGTCGACGTTGGTTTTAGGCTATCATAATTTGTGTGTGCCGCAGCGGAATCCGTACCATGAGTTTTCGGTTGGGTTGGATAATCTTGGCATTGGAAAATTCCGGTTGATCCGAATCGATTATTACCGCGCATACCAACATGGATTTGTGGGCGACGGTGTTGTTTTCGGGCTGAAGTTTTTGAATGTTTTGGAGTAGATAGTTGTTAACAGTTAACAGTTAACGGATAACAGATAACAGTTAATAGTTAGTTATAAGGGTTAAAAGTTGCCGATATTGACGCCTAAGGTGTTTAGAAAACATCATCGAAAGCAGAATTTTAATAAAATAAAGAAATCTGCATACAAACTAAAAGTATCATTAGGTTTTAACCGTTAACCCTTATCTGTTAACCGTTAACTAATACTTATACTGAAACCTCACCTTCGTAATCCGATACACATTAAGCCCATATACTTCCACAAATTCATAAACGTTTCTGCCCGGCTGTTTGAAGTCTACGAGCCTTTCGGCTGAAATTTCATAATACATTTTTTCGCCTTCCATCATTAATCTGGCGCCGTTGTTCCGGTACGCCGAACGGATGAGCGTGAATTCAGATAAGTTCCATGTGGTGAAATTCGCGTCGAAAGCTTCTTCGTGCGAGTATAAGCCTTCGGTTATTTCTGTGACCGATCCGTAGTATTTCTGGATTTCTTCAAAAAAGGCGACGACCCTTTCGCGGAGTTCGCTTGATATCATGGTTGGAGCATAGGGTTTTTCAATATCGGAAAAAAAGTCTTTGGGTTGGTCAAAATGTTTTATTTTTATGGAAAACGATGGTTATGAGGAAATTATTACTTGTTTGTATTTTATTCTGTCCACTGGTTCATTCGCAGACCGTTCCTCCGCCGCCGCCGTTATTTGCATATGAAGTCGATTATGACAATGATGGAACCGTGTGGCTAGACCTGGAGTTGTTTACCCAATTTGTAACAATACCAAGGCATGAAGATTACTATGATATTGATTTGTCAGGATATACCGTTCAATATGACGATTTTAATAATACGATACTTTCAGGTACGGTTTCGTTCACCCAAAGTCTGGAAATGTATTATAATTTTTTCTACTCTGGGCCTGAATATGATACTGCTATGTTGAACAATACCTACCCGGCGATTTATGTTGAACGACTTGCATTTGATGGTGATTGGGATACCGATGGCATTATAAACGGGCTTGAAGATACCAACGCAAATGGATTTATTTATGATGACGATTCAGATAGCGATGGGATAGCCAATTTTGAAGATCCGGATGTCTTGTCTGTTTCATCAAATCAATTCAAAGAAGTAGTAATTTTCCCGAATCCGGCCAATTCGTCTTTGAATTTTTATGCGGTGAAGAATCAAATCGATTTTGTAAAAATCATCGACTTGACCGGAAAGATATTTCTCCAAAAACAAAACCCCGCAGAAAACATCGATATTTCAATGTTATCACCGGGTGTTTATATGGTTCGCCTTACTTTTGGAGATAAAACATCTGACCAAAAACTTGTCGTAAAATAAGCTAAAGTTTTATTCCGGGCGGAAGCAGTTCTTTATACTTCGGATTCTTGCGGAAAAAAGCTGCGATTTTTGGAAATACGGGAACTACTTTTTGTTTTTTCTCGATAGCTTGTTCCAATATCGCTGCAATCATTTGGTTTAGTTCGTCTTCATTGCCGAATCCGTCAGGCAGATTGATTCGCGTCAGGAACAATTTACGCTCCTGCACCGAATATTCTATGGTGATCATTTTTCCGTCGATATTTGCTTCAAACTGTCTTTGAAACGTATTGTCTTTTAATTCCATAGTGTCTTTTTTGTCAGTAGATTTAAAGCGGATTTGTGGTCAGGCTTGTCTCATTTTGCTATCGAGAATCCACATATTCATAAAATTGCTGATAATTTAAGCGTGAGCCAAAATCGGTTCGGCGCGAATACAGTATATTAGAAATATCAATATACCTACAAATTTCGTTAAAATAATCAGGTGCCGTTGTTAGTAATCCGTTAAAGAATTTATGAAGAAAATACCTGTTTATTTTATGCCCGGAATGGCCGCAAGCCCAGATATTTTTGAGCATATCAAATTGCCCGATGAGGTATTCGAAACACATTTGCTGCATTGGGAAATGCCAATAGGGAATGAACCGTTGACAGATTACGCCAGGCGGATTGCGGCCAAAATAAAACATGAAAACCCTATATTGATCGGGGTATCATTTGGCGGAATCATCGTGCAGGAAATGGCGACGTTCCTCAATCCGCAAAAAGTGGTGATCATCTCAAGCGTAAAATCGAATACGGAATTCCCTCGCCGGATGAAGATGGCGAAAATGACAAAACTGTATAAGATATTTCCCACCGGTATGGCTGAGAATTTCGACAAATTCAAATCGCTGCCTTTTTCGGATAAAGTCAAGGAACGCTTTACCTTGTATGAGAAGTTTTTTGACAGACGTGAAAAAGAATACCTCGATTGGGCGCTTGAGAAAATTTTGCTTTGGGACAGGAGCGAGCCGGATCCGCATATTGTCCATATCCACGGTGACGCCGATGAAGTATTTCCGTGCAAGTACATCAAAGATTTTATACCAGTTCCAGGCGGGACGCACATTATGATAATCAATAAGTTCCGATGGCTGAATGCGAGATTGCCTAAAATCCTGCTCGGTGAAAATGAAGCTGATGCAAATTCGTAGCTTTACATACAAAATCAAATCTGATGAATCCATTCAAAAAAATAGCCCTAATACTTGGACTGACGCTGGTTTGCGGTACACTTATATTTGGTATTTCGACCCAGAAAAAAGCCGAGCTGTTTCGTGAAGGCACAAAAACCTATTTTCCTCCGACTGCAGATTTTGCGGGTGAGCCTGCGCCTTTGAATATTTCCGATGTACGCGAACGGTTTGAACGCGAACTCATTGTAAACGCCAACCTCGACGCCTCGACCTTATTGATTTTAAAACGAGCACCAAGGGCTTTTCCGGTCATCGAACCCATCCTTGCCAAATATGGGGTTCCGGATGATTTCAAATACCTCGCGGTCATAGAAAGCGGTTTGGTGAATGCGGTTTCGCCGGCAGGTGCGCGAGGTGTTTGGCAATTTATGCCCGATACGGCAAAGGAAAAAGGACTCGAAGTAAACGATGTGGTCGACGAGCGCTATCACCTTGAAAAATCCACCGAAGCGGCTTGCAGGTATTTACTCGATGCGAAAGCAAAACTCGGTTCGTGGACATTAGCCGCGGCTTCATACAACGGCGGAATGGCCGGCGTTGGAAAACAGGTCGATTTCCAGAAAGTCACCAATTATTATGATTTATTGCTGACCGATGAAACCGCGCGTTACGTCTTCCGGATACTGGCTCTGAAGGAAATCATGAAAAACCCGGCGATGTATGGTTTCGATCTGACCCAGGAAGAAATGTACACGCAATTGCCCGTCAGAAGGGTTTCGGTAGATACAACTATTTCAGACCTTTCCGTATTTGCCAAATCCCAAGGAATCAACTACAAAATCCTCAAAATACACAATCCGTGGCTGCGCGACAGGAAGCTCACGAATACATCGGCCAAACTATACCAGATAGATATCCCGACGGCAGGTTACTGATATGAATGAATTTGTTCTTTTAATCGGGATCGGATTCCTGATAGGTACTTTGGGAACGCTGATTGGCGCCGGCGGCGGATTCATCCTGGTTCCGCTGTTGATCCTGTGGCATCCGGAATGGACGGTCGAACAAATAACCGCAATTTCCATGGCTGTCGTAGCCTGCAATGCCATTTCGGGTTCGGCTGCTTACATGGTCAACAAACGTGTCGATTACAAAGCCGGGATTGTCTTCGCCCTAAGTACGATTCCCGGATCAATCATAGGTGTATGGACAACGCATTATGTAAAACGAGGCATTTTCGATGTCATCTTTGGCATATTGTTGATCGGACTCGGGAGTTATTTGTTCTATAAAGGAGGCAAGCCCAAGCCCAAGCCACATGAATCAGAAGTTAAAAAAGGTTGGATTTCAAGCCGCATCATTGATAAATGGGGCGAAGTGTATTCGTATGCCTATGATATGAGGAAAGGCATTGTTTTAAGTGTCCTGGTCGGTTTCTTTTCGCCAATTTTGGGAATCGGAGGCGGGATAATCCACGTTCCGGCTATGGTGGAATGGCTGTATTTTCCGGTTCACATCGCAACGGCCACATCTCACTTTATCCTTGCGATCATGGCAACCGTAACCGTAATTACCCATTATTTTGAGGGAAGCTATAACGAGGAATTTGTACGGAATACCGTTTTTGGCCTTGCACTCGGAATCATTCCCGGCGCCCAGTTGGGAGCGGTACTTTCCAAAAAAATGAAAGGCCACATTATCATTCGTGCATTATCTGTAGCTCTTATGATTGTTGGCCTCAGGATTTTGAGTAAATTATTGTAAGATCAGTCTTCGCTTGCCAAAACCTGGCGAACCGGAATTTCGTCTTTTATCGAAAGGAAATTTGTAATGCGTTCATCGAACACCGTATAGTTCATTTCAATAGCTTTTTTTACCGGTGTTTTTGGCGGAATTGCGATGCCTCCGCGCTTGATGTCTACCACTTCAAGGTCGCTGTTGAGAAAGTAAGAAGTAGGAAAACCGAGTGTATGTTTTAAGGTCGCTACTACCGATGCATCATTCTTATACGATTCATTCGCATAGCAAACCTTGATTTTTCCGTTGAACTGACGTGCTATTTTTTTCATGTTGCTTTTCTGGTCCCAGAAAACTACGATGAACTGCATCTCGTCATCGTATTTGCGTGCCAATTTATTCAGTGCAGAAATCTCGCCTTTGTTGATGATGCACCACGAAGCATAGGTAATGATGAAGACTGGACGATTGATTTTGCTCAGTTTGACCTTGCGACTGTTGACGCTTTTAAAAGAATAATCGTCAAACTTGGATCCGACCAAATGGTTTTGGACAAGTGAATCAAATAATTCCTGGCCTTTTTGGATGTCGCCATTTTCGTACACTGCATCGCTCTGCTTGTTGTACTTTTTGATATTGTCTTTAATGGCATCGCGAAATAATACCGGTTTCTCTTGGCTTTTAGCCGGTTGGAAGGTAAAGATCGCTAATAGAAGGAGTAGCATTAATCTCATACGGCATCAGTATTAACAGATTAATATGAAACGAAGCTACAAAAAGTTATTAACAAAAGTAGGTTTTTTCTAATAAAATTTTATGAATTAAAAAATCCCGCTGGAATTGCGGGATTGTGATTTTGATAAGTATATATAATCAGATTCTCTTAAGTTGCTCTTTCAGCATCGTAATCTGCTCTTTCAACATATTGTGTTTGTCGAGTTTTTTAGCTTCGTTCAATAAGTTCGTTGCTTCAATCTTACGGCGGCGGCTTAATGCGATTCCGGCGAGCTGTAGCTTGGTTACAGCCATGTCCGTGTCCATCGAGAGACCATATTCCACAGCTTTCTTGAAATACTTTTCAGCCGTATTCATGTTGGTTTGTGCAATCATGATTCCCTGAAGGTAATTATAATAGCCTATTTGCTTTTTGACCAAAGCCGTTTCAGGACTCTTTATATAAGCCAACCACTTTTGTGCACCTGGGAAATCTTGTTTACGCAATTTGAGGAAAGCCAAAAGGATGAATTCGTTTTTGAAGTAGAGTAGCACGGGAATCGCTGTAAGAAGAATCAGGAAAATCCCGTTTCCTATATTACTCTCGGTAAATTGCCAGATAGCAGTAATGAAAATCAGTCCGGCAAGGACAAGTTTTATGTTTCTATGGAACATTGTTTAAAGTTTTTGCGCGGCAAAGATAGGGGAATTAATAATGAATAATTAATAATGATAATCGGCCCGAAAGTTAAGTTTTGGAAATAGATAAAAAAAAATCAACTACGGGCTTGCACGTTTTAAATCTATGCGTATATTTGCACTCGGTTTTGAAACAGCGGTTTTAAGCCGGATAATCAAGACCATTTTTCAACAAGATTAAAGATATAGTGCCATGAGCAAAAGAACATTTCAACCATCAAAGAGAAAAAGAAGAAACAAGCACGGTTTCATGGATAGAATGGCATCTGCCAATGGTAGAAAAGTCCTTGCCCGTCGTCGTGCGAAAGGGCGTCACAAATTGACTGTATCTTCTGAGCCAAGACACAAAAAATAATGTTGGAGACAACAAGCATAAAGGCGTTACTTTTATAGGTTGCGCCTTTTTTTATACCTTGTCGGGAAGGAAGTCGGTAAAGACTGAAAAGTCCGGAAAGACAGAAAAGTCGGGACTCGAGCAGCAGGCGAACTGAGCGAAGCTAAAGACAAAACGTTCATACATTTTAGTAGAAGCTGGATCCGGCTACACGCTTCAAGGTTTTTTGATAACCTCCATTTTTCTACTTCCACAAAGAGCTTCCGTTGGTCGCTTTTCTGGAAGTGAAAAATAAATCGGTTCTCTGCAAAACGCTTTTCGCTTGCATCCGGGCTAGACAGCGTAAATTACAACAACAATACAACTAACTACCAACAATACAACTAACTACCAACAATACATACATGCCAAAAGACACATCCATCAAATCAGTCCTTATCATAGGTTCAGGTCCAATCGTTATCGGCCAGGCCTGCGAATTCGATTATGCCGGTTCGCAATCGGCACGTTCCATCCGCGAAGAAGGGATCGAAGTCATCCTGATCAACTCGAATCCGGCCACCATCATGACAGATCCTGCCATGGCAGATCACGTTTATTTAAAGCCGCTTACGACAAAATCGATTGTCGAAATCTTAAAGGAACATCCGCAAATCGATGCCGTATTGCCAACCATGGGCGGGCAAACCGCGCTCAACCTGTGTCTCGAAGCGGAAGAAAAAGGAATCTGGGCCGATTATAACGTCCGGTTGATAGGGGTTGACATAAATGCCATCAATATCACCGAAGACCGCGAGCAGTTCAAACAATTGCTCGAAAAGATAGGCGTTCCGACTGCTCCCGCAAAAACAGCTACCTCATTCCTCAAAGGAAAAGAAATCGCTCAGGAATTCGGTTTTCCGCTGGTTATCCGTCCGTCGTTCACGCTTGGTGGGACAGGTGCGGCTTTCGTCCATAAAAAAGAAGATTTCGATGAGTTGCTCACGCGCGGCCTCGAAGCATCACCAATCCACGAAGTGCTTATCGATAAGGCACTTTTGGGCTGGAAAGAATACGAACTGGAATTGTTGCGTGACAAGAATGACAATGTCGTCATCATTTGTTCCATAGAAAATATGGATCCAATGGGAATCCATACCGGAGATTCGATTACGGTCGCTCCGGCAATGACATTATCGGACACGACATTCCAGAAAATGCGCGACATGGCGATTTTGATGATGCGTTCCATAGGGAACTTCGCCGGCGGCTGTAACGTTCAATTCGCAGTTTCACCGGATGAAAAAGAAGATATCGTAGCCATCGAGATCAACCCACGTGTATCAAGATCATCTGCTTTGGCATCAAAAGCGACTGGTTACCCGATTGCTAAAATCGCCTCGAAACTGGCGCTCGGCTATCATCTTGACGAATTGCAGAACCAGATCACTAAATCTACATCGGCACTTTTTGAACCGACACTGGATTACGTCATCGTGAAAATCCCGCGTTGGAACTTTGATAAATTCGAAGGTTCGGACAGGACTTTGGGCTTGCAGATGAAATCGGTAGGCGAGGTCATGGGCATCGGACGTTCATTCCAGGAAGCGTTGCACAAGGCGACCCAATCGCTCGAAATCAAACGCAACGGTCTCGGAGCCGATGGAAAAGGCTACAAGAATTACGAGCAGATCATAGATAAACTCACCTATGCAAGCTGGGATCGCGTATTCGTCATTTACGATGCTATCGCCATGGGAATACCGTTGTCGCGCATCCACGAAATCACGAGAATCGATATGTGGTTCCTTAAACAATACGAGGAATTGTTCGCGCTTGAAAAGGAAATTTCAAACTACAAAGTAGAGAATCTTCCAAAGCAATTACTGCTCGAGGCCAAGCAAAAAGGTTTCGCCGACAGACAAATCGCACACATGATGGGCTGTCTCGAAAGCCAGGTGTACAATCTGCGCGAGCAAATGAACATTTCACGTGTCTACAAACTCGTTGATACGTGTGCCGCGGAATTCACTGCGAAAACGCCTTACTATTATTCCACGTTCGAAGCGGGAATCGAAAAAGCCGACGGAACGGTTTACGTCCATAACGAAAGTGTTGTTTCCGACAGAAAGAAAGTCGTGGTCTTAGGATCTGGCCCGAACCGCATTGGTCAGGGAATCGAATTCGATTATTCGTGCGTTCATGGTGTGCTCGCTGCCAAAGAATGTGGTTACGAAACCATCATGATCAATTGTAATCCGGAGACTGTTTCGACTGATTTTGACATTGCCGACAAACTCTACTTTGAGCCTGTTTTCTGGGAACACATCTATGATATCATCCGTCATGAAAAACCAGAAGGAGTCATCGTACAGCTCGGCGGGCAGACGGCTTTGAAACTCGCCGAAAAACTCGACCGTTACGGAATCAAAATCCTCGGAACCAGTTTCGATGCACTGGATTTGGCCGAAGACCGTGGGCGTTTCTCGGACTTGCTTACCGAACTTAAGATTCCATTCCCAAAATTCGGGGTTGCAGAATCTGCCGAAGAAGCATCGAAACTGGCCGATGTGCTTGACTTTCCGTTGCTCGTCCGTCCGTCATACGTTCTTGGTGGACAAGGTATGAAGATCGTCATCAACAAACAGGAACTCGAAGAGCACGTCATCGATTTGCTCAAAAGCATTCCGGGGAATAAACTGTTGCTCGATAATTACCTCGATGGAGCGATAGAAGCTGAAGCTGATGCGATTTGCGACGGTGAAAATGTCTATATCATAGGCATCATGGAACACATTGAACCTTGCGGAATTCATTCGGGTGATTCGAATGCCACGTTACCACCGTTCAACCTGGGAGAATTCGTGATGCAGCAAATTAAAGATCACACGAAAAAGATTGCATTGGCTTTGAAAACCGTGGGTCTTATCAATATTCAATTTGCGATCAAGAATGACATTGTTTATATCATTGAAGCAAATCCGCGGGCATCGAGAACCGTTCCGTTCATTGCGAAAGCGTATGGGGAACCGTATGTGAATTATGCGACGAAAGTGATGCTCGGACATAATAAAGTCACTGATTTTACCTTTAATCCGCAGCTCGAAGGTTATGCTATCAAGCAACCGGTTTTCTCTTTTTCCAAGTTCCCCGGCGTGAATAAGGCGCTAGGCCCGGAAATGAAATCGACAGGTGAAAGCATTTTGTTCATTGACAGTCTCAAGGACGATGCGTTTTATGAGCTGTATTCGAGAAGGAAGATGTATTTGTCGAAGTAGTTCGGGAGTTCTTGGTTCGGAAGTTCGGAAGATTGAAAGACGGAAAAGACCTGAGCGAACTAAAGATGAAAAGATTGGTTTTAAATAAAAAGCCCTGGATTTCTCCGGGGCTTTTCAATTAACACAATTCACTTAATTACTATTGTTTGAGAAGTTTTTCTACTTTGCTTCCTTCGTCGGTAGTGATTTTAAGGAAATAGATTCCGTTTGACCTCGAAGAAATATCAAGGATTGCAGTGTTGTTGGTTTCGAGACTGGTTTGCAACAGGCGACCTTGTATGTCATAAAGTTCAACAGATTTGATGACCGAAGTACTCTTGATATTCACGATTCCATTGGCCGGGTTCGGATAAACAGAGATGTTTTTGTCTTGTTCGAATTCGCCGGAATTTAAAGTCTGATAAGTTGTCCTGGCCAGTTCTGTGGCAATCGGCGCATTGTAGTCAAAGAAAATATCGGCTTTGTTTTCTACGTGGTCGCCTTCGCTGAGTGTTGCCAGTGTCTTGATTTTGAACAATACGTTTCCGTGTCCGCCAACTGGTGGATCGCCGGCAGCAGGGGCAAGATTGATGTTTTCAAACATGAATTCGGCCACATTTCCACGAATGACTCCGCGAACCGGATGCGACGAATACAAAACCTGAAGCGTGCTGATGTCGAATTTGGTGGTGTCGATGCTGTCCCTTACCACGACATTGACCGCTTCGGCCGTACCGAGATTCTCGAATTGGATGTTGTAATGCAGGTAGTTCCCAATTTCTGTCGGTGAAACGATATCGCCTTCCAGACAGGTTTTTGCATTCGGGTCATATGAACCTACAACGGTTTGTGCCAGCGTAAATTGATTGTCCGCCGGAATCTCATCTGCTGAAACCGGAGTGACGGATGCTGTGAAGTTGAGGATGTCGCCATTGTTGACCGCCGGTGTTTCAACAGGTGAATTCACGTTGAACAACAGGTCGATGCTTCGGTTTTCAAAAGGCATCAGGTTGACATAATCCCACGAAAGCATATTGGCAGCCGTACTGCTTATGGCCGGAAAGGCAGTAATCAAATCCAGAACAGAATCGTCGAATGTCAGGTTTACGGTTCCGGAAAGCATCTGGTTTCCTTTGTTTTTGTAAATGATTTTATACGTGGCATCAAATCCCGGCCTGGCCCAATCGATAGGAACAAGGACTACTTCAACATCACTATGTGTTCCGATGGCGGCGATACAGAAGTTCTGGACGGCCTGGTTGTTATTGTTATTCAGGAATGTAACTTCGGCAGAAGTCGGCGAGAAATTGAACCATTGCTGGTTTTCCACATTAGGGAAAACGGTGTAGGTTCCGGCATTCGTAAAAAAGCCATATTCTCCATTGATGTTTGTGACTGTTGCTCCTGTGGTCACGCCGTCAGTAATGTCAAAACGGACAAATGGGTTCACTTCATCGGTAACATCACAACCATCATTATTGATGTCATAAATGGCAATGCCTTCAATCGTATTGAAATCTCCGCCGGGTGAAAACGTGCAATAGGAATTTGAAACCGTGGTGTTCATGCCAAGGTTATTCAATATGGTTTGGGTGCTTTCCAGTTCGTTGGTATCGGCACAAATGTATTGAAGGGTTGGATTACCGTTGAATGAGATTGAATCGTTGCGTCCGTTTTTCATAAAAAGAGTTGAAAGCAAATTGTCCGATGTGTTCACCGTGACCAAATAGTGGCAGTTATTTATATCCAGGGTCGTCAATTGATTCTGGGCGCAAGTCAGGTTTTGCAGATTAGGCATATTGCTGACATCCAATGCCGTGGTCTGCGTTCCGGCACAGCCCAAAAGAGTAAGGTTGCTTAAATAGGCCACATCAAGGTCTGGCAAAGAGTTGAACGAATAGTCCAAAAGCATCAAAGGCAGGTGATTGGTCAAATCAAGACTTGTCAGTTGGTTACTGCCGCAATACAAAAGAGTCAGGCCGTTCTGGGCCGAAATGTCCAGCGATGTCAATTGATTGTTCGCACAATTAAGCGATTCCAGATGAGTCAAATTCCCAACTTCCAGAACGGACAACTGGTTAAGGCTGCAATCCAGGGTTTTGAGGTTATTCAGTGTAGATAAATCAAGACTTGTAAGTTGATTGGTGTGACAGCTTAGGGTTTCGAGACTTGTCAAACCGGCAACGTCCAAACTTGTTAAATCGTTGCCGCCGCAGGATAAAGACTTCAGGTTAGTAGAAAGCCCGCTCACATTTGAAAGCGTAAGCTGATTGAACGAATAATCAAGGGTTTCAAGACTCGTTAAATCGCTTAGGTTCAAAGTCGTCAGCTCATTATATGAGCAATTCAAAGATTTAAGATTAGTCAGGTTGAGTACATTGAGCGTAATCAAATGATTGTTGGCACAAACCAAGGTCTCGAGGCTAGGCAGGTTTACCAGGTTCAGGTTCGACAGATAATTGTAATTGTAATCCAAGGTTTTAAGGCTGACCAAACCCGTCAGGTCAAGATTCGTAATCTGGTTATAAGAACAGGATAGATTTTCCAGATGGGCCAGATTACTTACATTGAGGCTCGTAAGATGCTGAAACGCACAATTCAGGTTTTTAAGATTGGTCAGGTTGTTTACGTTGAGAGCTGTTAGTGTTCCCAATCCGTTCGGCACACCATCGCAGTTAAGTGTTTCAAGACTGTCGAGTCCTGTAAGATCGAGATTGGTGAACAGGCCGTAGGAACAATTCAGGGTTTTCAGGTTCGACAGTCCTGCGACATTCAGATTTTGCAAATATGCGTTCATCATGCCATCAGTTACATAGGCACCGGCACAGGCCAAATCTGTAAGATTGCTAAGGCTTGATACATCGAGATTCGTAATATGGTTCGCGGCACAATAAAGTTTCTCCAGGTTAGGCAGGTTCGACACATTTAAGGAGGTAATCAGATTGTACGAACAATCGAGTTCCTTAAGACTGCCCAGGTTGCTTAAGTTGAGCGAAGTCAATACACCATAACTGCAATTCAGTCGCTGCAAATTTGGCAAATTGTTCAAATTTAGTGTTGTCAACTGACTTACGATGCCAGTCTGGCCATTTGGGTTTTGTCCGTTGTAGATTCCCATGACAGAGAAATCTTCAAGAGCCTGTAGATTGCTAAGGGTAACATTTGTGAGTTCTGCATTAGATCCACTATCCAATTGGGTCAGTAACGGAAGGCCGTCAATATTAAGCGTAACCAGTTTATTACCGGCGCAATTGATTTTTGTCAGATTGGACAAATTAGCCACATTCAGGTTTGCAATGTCGTTATACGAACAATCCAGTTCACTCAGATTCGTAAGATTGCCAATAGCAAAACTGGTGAGTTTGTTGTGGCTGCAATTCAATTTGTTGACATTCGGGATTCCGTTTAGATTCAGCAGCTGGTTTTGAGAGCAATCGAGTTCTGTGAGGTAATCCAGGTCATTCACGTTCAGGTTCGTGATCGCGTTGGAGGAACAATTCAATTTTGTCAGTAACGGGGATCCGGACACATCAAGACTCGTCAGCATATTTCCCATTACGACCAGATGATCCAGATTCACAACGCCTGTGAGATTGATACTGTTGATGCTGGAAAAACTACAGCCAATTTGTGTCAGGTTGGCTAAGTTACTGAAATCCAAAGTCGATAAGTTGTTCAATGCAATAGCCTGAAAGCTGGTCAGGTTTGTGAGATTACTGATGTTAAGTGACGTAAGTTGTCCGGTTCCAAACAGGTTCAGCGTCTTTAAACTCGGCATGGGACTAAAGTTGAGGGTGACGATTTGATTGTTCTGGAACCTGAGTGTCTCAAGGTTGCTAAAACTTTCAAGGCCGGTGACATCGGTGATGGCATAGTGGTGCACGATGAGCAATTTCACGGCCTGGGCTTCACTAACCTGGATTTCACCGTCTCCATTGGCATCGATAGTCATCCATTCATCACTGAAATTTTGGGCCCATTGAACCGTTGGGCTAGCCTCAATCAGGTCTGCCTTGAAGTTGACATCCGGTATATTCACAATTTGTGCATTCGCCATCCCGGCAAACAGCAGTAAAAACAATAGTAATTTGTTCATGATTTCTTTGGTTATGTTCGTTTTCAGATGATGATTTGGCTTATTCCTTAGCTACTTTTTTCACGGCACTTCCGGCAGTCGTATTGATCTTCATAAAATAAATGCCTGATGCACGTTGTGAAAGATCCAGTTTCGTTTCGGTCGATGTTTCAAGCACGGTCTCGAGCAATCGGCCCTGAACATCGAATAATTGTACAGATTCTATGCGGTTTTCGCTTTTTACGGTCACCTTGTTTTTGGCAGGATTCGGATATATCGAAATACTTTCATCTTTTACAAAATCACCCGAACTCAACGTCCGGAAAACTGTCTCGGCATCATTCGTCCGGATTGGGAAATTGTAGTCGAAATAAATATCGGCGCGGCTCATGACAACATCTTCCTCAACCAGTGTATCAAGCGTCTTTAACTTGAACAGCACATTTCCGTGTCCGCCAACAGGTGGATTTCCGGCTGCCGGGGCAAGGTTGATATGTTCAAAAATGAATTCCACTTTATTGCCAGTAATTTTTGTATAAGCGTCATTCGATGTACTCATCAGCTGAAGCGAATCCATATCGAATTTCGAAGTGTCGATATCAACACGAACCACTACATTTTCAGCTTCGGCAGTTCCGAGGTTTTCAAAGTTGACAATATAATGCAGGTATTTCCCAATTGCCGATGGCGGAACTATTTCGCCTTCAAGACACGTGATGTCGTTCGGGTCATAGGATGCAACTACAATCTGGTCCAGCCCGAATTGGTTGTCCGTTGGAGTCAAATCTCCTGTAATTGGATTGATCGTCGAATCAAAATGAAGCACATCGCCCATATTTACCGGAGAAGTTTCGAGGGGAGTATTTATGTTCATGACCACGAAGAAGCTTCGGTGTTCAAAGGGTAGCAAATCGCTGTAGTCCCAATTCAACACGCCAGGCGCTTGCGAGGCAAGGGGCAAATCTGTCGAGACATAGTTCATTTTGTCTTCGGCATACTCAAAATTGATGTTTCCTGATTGCACCTGGTTACCTTTGTTACGGATGGTAATCTGATATAGTGCAACAAAACCCGGACGTGCCGGAACAATGGGTGCTATTACGATTTCAACGTCATTCTGGATGCCATTCGGGGTAATGCAGAAATCCTGGGTTGACGTATTGTTGTTGTTATCGGCAAAGGTTACCATAGGTGACATTGGGATATATGTATACAAATCTGGATTTTCCAGGTTCATCGCCAACCCGAACGTACCCGCGCCGGTGTAGAAATAGTATTGGCCTGTCGGAATTGAAAATGTCGAATAGGCTCCTTCGCCCGACATATCTATCCGCATAGCTGACTGGACTTCGTCTGATGCATCACAACCATTTCCATCAAGGTCAAAACGGATAGTTCCCGTAATCACGTTGTAACTGCCTCCGGGAGTAAAGGAGCAATAACTGTTACATGTCACCGAATCACTAAGGCCGGAGCTGGTAATGTCGGCATTGGTCGCAGCAACAGCTTCTTCATCCTGGCAGATGAATGTTAATGATGGATTTCCGCCTAAGGCGATCGATTCACTGACCGCATTCTTCGCAAATATCTGGACAAGGTTAGGCATTTGGATGGCTGAAAGATATTGGAACTGATGCAATGGCGAAACATCGATAGTTTCCAAAAAGCTCATGTCAACCATCAAGTTTTTCAGGTTAGGCACCGGAATCAAATCGAGTGATGTGAGCGGCACTGAAAAAAGGCCAAGGGTTTCAAGGTCATCACAACCTTCAAGCTGGATCGAATTGAGATTCGGACAATCACATTGCAAATCGGTAAGGCTCGAAAGGCCCGATACATCGAGGGTTGAAATTGGGGGATTGGTTGGTTCAAGTGAACTCATCCCTATGTAAAAATATTCCATTGAGGCACACCCCTGGACATTGATGGTCTGGATCGACTCTGTCAGCAAATTCATTCCATGAAGCGATACACAATCTGACAGGTCAAGCGTAATCAGGTTGTACGGCGGATCGACATACTCAAGTCCCGGACGGCCCGAAAGGTTAAGCGACGTCATATTGTCGGAACCTGTGACATCAACACTGTAAAGCCAGACCGATGTACCACTTAAATCCAAGTCTGGTAAAAGCGAATTCTTCAATTCGACGGTGCTCAGCAAATCGTCTCCGGTAAAATCAACAGAGGAAATGGGGTTATCATTGGCATTGAACAACTGAAAATTAGCAAGGTTCGACAAATCAAGGCTTGCCAGTTGGTTCGACTCGCAGAACAAGGATATAAGTTGTGGGCACTCACTTACATCCAAATCTGTCAACTGATTGTTGTTCACGTTTATGCTTTCCAGCAAGGGACAGCCTGACAAATGCAAAGAAACAAGATTGTGGTCGCTATAAAGAAACTGGACTATCGCCGTATGTGAGAAATCTACGTTCGCCAAAACCGGAAAATTATCAAGGGTTATAAAAGTGGCGTTAAAAAAGGGACAATCCGATGCATTGAAATTTTCCAGCGTAGGGTTGCCGCTTATATCCAAAGCCATAAGATTCGGCAAGTTAGAAATGTCAAGCGTAACGAAATTGTTATTCGTACACACAATACCGTTTAACGCAGTACAACCTGAAACATTGAGCAAAGTCAACGCATTGTTGTTCGCATACAGGTTTTGCAACAGGGCTTTTCCACTTACGTCAAGTGAAGTCAGTGCATTCTGGTTCGCTATAAAAGTGAGTACATTATCACAACCCGGAGTTGCCAATGAAGCCAGCAACGGATTTTCAGTACACGAAATCTGTGTCAGTGCCGTCATTCCGGAAATGGTGACCGATGTAAGTGCCGGATTCTGGTAAAACTGTATTTGTTGCAGATTGGTCATTCCGGAAAGATTCGCCGTAGCAATTCCAGTAGCCTTAAAGTCAACTTGCGTCAGGTTGGCGAAGTTTTCGATCCCGGTCAAATCATCGACCAGATCGTATTCGATCCACAGCCTGGTTATCGCCGCCGCTTCCGAAAGTTGTATCTGTCCATCTGAATTCGTATCGATACTGACAGCGACGTTTCCGGTAAAAGCGCGATTATTTGTCGCGTTCGCGCCGGCGAGATAACTGCGTAGGTCATTGTCGGCGAAACTAATCGTCTGTCCGCTTGCCGAAAACGTCAGTGTAAGCACTAGGAAAAGTAAATATTTGTTCATGGTTCTTGATTTCTGGGTGATTCTCGGTTATAGCGTTCTGATTAGTTCCTGTAATTTCTCTTTTTTGCTCTGTGCAATCGGTATGTTCGAATTATCGGCCATGATTACATAGCCTCCGTCATTCTTGATGTATGATTTCAGATAAGAAAGGTTGATCAGGTGTGACTGGTGGATGCGCTCAAAACCGTGTTCCGTCAGCAGTTCCTCATATTCCTTAAGCGTCCGCGAAATCAGTACGGGCTTATGGTTCTTGATATAGAACTGGGTGTAATTGACTTTTGCCTCGCACCGGATGATATCCGCCACCTCGAACAAATGCACACCATCACTCGTAGACAATGCAATGCGTTTGAAATTGTCCACTTTTTTGCGGATGTTCTCCAACAACAAATCGATATTATCAAACGAAGGATTTTTGGAAGCGACCTGTTTGATGCGTTCAATAGTATTTTGCAATTCTTCCGGATCCACAGGTTTGAGGATAAAATCGAGTGCCGAAAACTTGAACGCTTTCACCGCGTATTGCTCGTGTGCGGTGATAAAGACAATGTGTGCGTTGATCTTTCCTTTTTCCTTGAGCTTTTCGAGGATGTCGAAACCGGTCCCGTCATTCAAATGGATATCGAGGAAAATTACTTGAGGACGAAGCTTTTCAATGGCCGCAATACCAGTCTTTACGCTTTCGGCTTCCCCAATGATCGCGATATCGTTGGTGTAGCGTTCGAGCAGCGCTTTTAGGCCTTTGCGCAGGTGTTTGTCGTCGTCTATTAAAATGGCTGTAATCATATTGGGGCTTATTGTATGTATTGGACAGGGAGTTTGAGGCTGACTTTTGTGCCGTTTTCACCAAAGGCACTTCGGTCTGTAATTTCTATATTGGCAGCTCTTGATGTGGCCGATTCCATGATTTCAAGCCGTTTGCGTGTAATCTGCAGCGCCATCGATTTGTGTGCGGTGACCGAATTCTGGCGTAATTCCTTTGATTTTTCAATCCCGATTCCATCGTCGGTTATCGTACAGATCAGCTGATCGTTTTCGACATCAAAATACACATCCACCTTTCCGCCGGTTTCTTTGGGGACGATGCCGTGAAGGATGGCATTTTCAACAAATGGCTGGATCAAAAGCGGCGGCAATCCCATATTGAATTCAACGTTGTCACTCGCGCTTATGGTGAATTTGAAAATGTTGTGGAACCGCAGTTGTTCGAGTTCGAGGTAATTCTGCAGGCTTTCGATTTCCTTGTCTATCGGAATCAGTGAATCTTTTGAATATTCCAAAGTCAGCCGCATCAGTTTGGAGAATTTTGACAGGTATTTGAGTGCCGAATCTGTCCCATTCTGCACAATGAAACTCGAAATCGAGCTCAGGCAGTTGAAAACGAAATGCGGGTTCATTTGTAAATGCAGTGCTTTCTGTTCGTATTCGGCGACTTCTTTCTGGAGCGTCAGCCGTTTTTTTACTTGCATCCGGTTATACAAAACCAGTATCAAACCGAGCAATAACAAAGTGCCAAAAATCCCAAAAAGCAACAATTGCGTGTGGCGTTTGTTCTGTTCTTCAAGCAACGCTTCTTTCTTTTTGTACTCAAAGTTCATCTCGGTCTGGGCGAACTTTTTGGCGTTTTCCATTTTGGCGATGCTGTCGCGGCCAGAAACGTAATTTTTGTAGTGAAGCAATGCTTTGTCCGGCGAATTCAATGCGGTATAAATTTCACTCAGCAATTGCTCCGAATGGAATCCTTGGTCGAGCGAACCGATTTCATTCGCATAGGCAAGCGATTTTTCGGTCAAAGGCAAAGCGGCACTAAAATTTTTCTGGTCGAAAGCCAGTTGCCCGAGTTTGTACAACGCCAGTGATGCCCCGAATTTATTCTGCATTTTCTCGTACATTCCGAGTGATTCGGTGTATGATTTTTCGGCTTCCCCAAACTGCTTTTCGCGTTTGTAATAATCACCCAAGTAATTCTTGAGCAACGCAAAACCGCGCAGGTTGTCGCCTTTTTCGAATTGTTTTTTGGCGAGGATGTAGCTTTCAAGTGCTTTCTGATCCTGATTCTGCTCAAAGTAAATAGCCCCAATGTTGGTGTACGTTACGGCCGCTGCCTGCTCGCCATTTTCCAGTTGAATTTTGAGTGCTTTGTTGAGGTATTCGAGTGCTTTTGGATAATTGACCTGGGATTTATAAACGATTCCAATGTTGTTGTACGCCTTTGAAATAAAGTTTTTGTTGTCGATTTCCACATACAGTTTCAGGGCTTTCTGGTACATTTCAAGCGCCATGAAATAATTGCTCTGTTCCGAATAGACGACTCCGCCGCTTGCGTAAGACCGGGCGAGTCCTTTTTTTAATGTAGCGTTAGTGTCATCGGCGGCCAGTAATTTATGGTAAAGCGCCTGGGCCTTTGAAAATTCAACAAGGGCCGGTTTGTATTTTCCGAGGATGATAAGGGAATTCCCGGTGTTCAGGAATGATTCGGCAATACCTTCTTCAAAATTGATTTTACGTGAAAAGGCAAGCGCGACCGATGCATAATAGGCAGTGGAATCCGGATTGCTTTCACGGAACTGGTTCGAAATCTTATTGTAAAGATTCGCTTTTGCCGTATCCGATTTTACAACCGGCAGCAGGCGTTTGAGGCTGTCTGTCTGGGCTGTTTGCGCATTGCATATCGGCGGGAACAAAAAAGCCAATGCAAGTGTCAGGTTATATAGGTTACTTTTCAAAATAGGTCGGATAGGTTTTCTGGAAACAAATATAGGTGAAGCTGCCGCTGTATGTAAACCGACTTATTATTCCGTGGTTTTGGCTTATTATTTCATCTGTGCTTTTTTTGGCTTCGGGATAGGGAAACAAAAAAGCCCGGAATTTCTCCCAGGCCTAATTGCTCTCACAAAATATTTTTAGTCGATGATGACTTTTTGGGTAATGCGCGATCCGTCTTCAAGGATCGCTTTCACAATCAAAACTTGTGCAGCCACATTCAGTTTTCCGGTGCTGAATAAATTCGTATTGAGTTTGTCATCTTCAAGGATATGTTTTCCGGTCACGTCAAAAATAGCTACAGACTTGATGAATTGTCCCGCGGAACTCACCTGTATCTCATGGTCTTTCGCAATGATGTAAGCCGGGTTCGCGGTGTTTTCACCAGTTCCGAGGCTTTGGGTCGTGTAATGCAATTCAAAACGGTCGTCAAAAGTTCCTACTACAGATGTAAACGAATAGCTTCCGAGTCTTATGTCATGGTAGCTGTTGTCGGCTTTATCCAGGATGTATATGTCGATGCCTTGCGGTGTGAAGATTCCGTCTACATTTTCAAGGTTGATCGATAATGTTCCGGCAACCGTCGTTTTGTATCCGAGCGGAACCACATCATTGTTGTTGAACGGAAGCGCACGTCCCTGTATGGCAAGTTTGGTAGCCGCATCGAGCATCGAATACAGGCTCACGTAATTTCCGGCCGGGAAAATCGTACCGTCGAATTTGCTGTCTTTTTCATTCGTCGCTCCCGGGACATAACCCACGAGTGTTTCTTCAAATGCACCGTTTTCATTCGAAATGCTGAGCCAGATACGGCTTTTTTCAGGCTCTGGCGCCATGGCCGTTTCGTTGTTTGAGGCCGATGTACGGAAAAACTGCGTATTGTTGCCTGAAACCCGCATCGCGTTTTTGAATAGAGCCGAATAAGAGCCAGGCGAAAGTTCATTGTTCGCTTCGATAAAGAACGCTTGTCCCGATGCAATTTTCCCGGTAGGTGCCGCTCCGCCGGACAATGCTGCCGATGCCGTTTTGATTCCGCCGGTCAGATTGTATTTCGCATAATCGTTCGTAGTGTATTGGAAACCTACTGTTGCCGGGGCGATAGCCGTGTTGTGTGTCCACAGATAGACGGTTCCTTCGACGATATTTTCGTTAGCCGGATCTGTGAGGAATAAATCGATGTCTATAGCCGACGGATACGGATTCCCGATGAGGTTGTAGGTACTCGTCGCTTTCTGGATCGTCGCATTGATGAATCCGTTGTTCGGTACACCTTTGAATTCCCCGCTGTAGATTCCGTTCGACGCATTCGTGTTCGACCAGCCTTGTGGCGCGCGGATAATATAACCCATACCCGGAACCATGGTCGCATTTCCGCCGGCAATGCTTTGCCAGTTATTGATTTGCGGGTTGAACGAATAATATTTGTCCGATAAGGTATTCGGTGACAAATCATGTAAGGTATTGTCTGCAACCGGCGACGACCAATATGTGAAATCGTAGGTTTTCATCGCCGTTGTTTTTCTTCGGACGGTGATGCTTCCGCTGTTGACAGAAGAATCGTCTACCTGAACCAGACTCGCATTGTTCTCAAGTATCAGATGTGCCGATGGATCGACAACCACATTTTTCTGCACGACCAATGTAATTCCGGCCGGCACGGACATAGTCGCCGTTCCCGTGACCTGGCAAGAACAAACATTTAAGCTTGAATTCAGCGACAGGTTTTCCCCGATTACGATGGTTGTCGTGGTATTCGGTGTTCCGCTCCATGATCCGTTGTAGGTTACGGCTGTAGGAACGTTGATCAGTACTGCATCTGAATATTGGGTTGCGCCACAGCTTCCGCTTACCACTTTTGTCCGGAAATATAACGTCGATGTCAAACCGGCAGCCAGATAAGTCGATGAAGATGCACCCGGAATATCTGTAAAAGTCACATTGTCAGGAGACGATTGCCATTGGATGTCACCAGCGCTTCCCGTTAAAGTCAGGTTGGTCGAATTGGTTCCGGAACAAACGTTTGTCGAAGGCAATGTTGTTCCGGTAATACTGACGCTTCCGGCCTGCGCATACGGCAGTACCTGAACTGTAACTACATTGGTTGTTGCAGAGGAACATTCCGTAGTGGTCACGATGGCTCGGAAGTACCTTGTCGCCTGTAAATTATAAGCCGTGTATGATGCCGATGTCGCTCCTGAAATATCACTGAACGAACTTCCGTTAGCCGATTGTTGCCATTGGATATTTCCGGTATAGCCGGATACGGCCATCGTCGCCTGGTTCACCCCGACGCAAAGTGTCGTATCGCCGGAAGCCGCACCCGCAACGCTCGCCGGTCGGACAAAAATCATGACCGAAGCCGTACTTGCCGTGCTGCAAACGCCGCTGGTCAGAAAGGCTTTGTAGTATGTTGTCACATTCAGGTTGGTTGCGTTGTATGTCGCTGAATTCGCGCCGGTGATATTCGTAAAGGTCACGTTATCGGTCGACGATTTCCATTGGATGCTTCCAATATGGCCGCTTAATGTAAGCACCGTAGAATTGACTCCGGAACATACCGAAGCCGCACCGCCAATGACACCCGCAACCGAAGCCGGATCGACGGTAATGGCAACAGATGTAGCCATAGTTGCAGAACACGGCCCGTTAGTCACACGGATTCTGTAATACATGGTCGAAGTCAGGTTGGTAACGGTATAAGATGCCGATGTCGCTCCGGAAATATCACTGAACGAACTGTTGTTCGCAGACGATTGCCATTGGATTGAGCCTGAACTTCCGCTTACGGTCAGCACGGTGCTGTTGGTTCCGTAACAAACGGCCCCGGCTCCGGAAATGGTTCCAGTAGTTGGTGTCGGGTTAACGGTAACGCTGGCGGATGCCGATGCCACTCCGGAACAGACTCCGTTGGTGACAAAAACCCTGTAATAAGTTGTTGCCGATAAATTGCTCGCCGTGTAAGTTGCCAATGTCGCTCCGGTAATATTCGAGAAAGAACTGTTGTTCGCAGACGATTGCCATTGGATCGAACCTGTATAACCGCTTGCCGTCAGTGTAGTGCTATTTGTACCTGAGCATACTTCGGCGCTTCCGGAAACCGTTCCCGCTACAGAAACCGGAGTTACCGTAACCTGTACCGATGCACTCGTCGCCGATGCACAACTTCCGCTGCTTACAACAACTCTGTAATACGTCGTAGCAGAAAGGTTCGTCGCGGTATATGTTGCCGATGTCGCTCCTGAAATGTTAGTGAACGAACTGTTGTTCAAAGACGATTGCCATTGGATTGTTCCCGTGTATCCGCTCAATGAAAGTGCCGTGCTGTTCAAACCGGAACAAACTGTCGTCGTACCTGAAATGGTTCCTGAAACAGAAGCCGGAATAACGATCACGTTAACCGAATTCGTATACACCGTACTACACGCGCCATTGGTCAAAGCGGCCCTGAAATAAGTTGTTGCAGACAAGTTCGTCGCGGTGTATGTCGCAGCTGTCGCACTTGAAATGTTGCCCCAGGTTGCATTGTCCGGAGACGATTGCCACTGGATGGTTCCCGTATGTCCGCTCAATGACAATGCGGTGCTGTTTGTTCCGGCGCAGACCGTATTGTTTCCACCTGAAATGCTTCCGGCTACAGACAAAGCAGATAATGTCACATTTGCTGTAACACCCGTCGTATAAGCACCTGCCGTATTCGTGCCGACAGTTTCCTGGCATAATCCGCCATTTTTCCGGCGTACCCAATAAGTTGTGTTTGCGGCCGGTGTTACCGTTATGGATTCTGTCGTGAAAGGCAATACGTTAGTACCGACTGAAGTTCCGGTTCCCCATTCATAGGTAGTGTTCGGGGCAACGGTTCCGCCTGCGGCTGTGAGCGTGGTGCTGCTTCCGGCGCAAATGTTCGTAGTTCCGGTTATGGAAGTAGGCGCTGTGGAATAGTTGGTACAGCTGGTATAGTTGAAGCTGAGCTGGAATGTGCTGCTCGCCTGTATATATTCAATGATGAGGTCTTTTTGTCCGCTCAGAAATACTGAATACGTATTCGTCAGTCCGTTGGTCACATAAGCCCACCGCGTAATGACCCAGGTAACACCGCCATCGATAGAGAATCGCATACCGTCGTCTGCCGTGATCGTGAAATTATAATACCCGGGCGTAAATGTTTTTCGCATTTTATAGCGTATCGAGAAATTCGAATAATAGGTGCTGCAGATATTCGTACCCGATATTGGTGTAGGAGGTGAATTGTAGATACCGCCTGAGAGGGAAATTACATCAGAAGGTGTTGTCACATAACCCATATAGGCATAGTTGGATCCTGTGCCGCCAAATGCCGTGGTTGCAGTTCCTGCCGAACCGTTTTTCGAGGCATACACATAGCCAATCCAGGTTCCGTTTCCATAATCTGTAGTGTTTCCGGCAGGAGTCGGGGCAGAAAGTGGATTGACGGTAATCGTCTGTGTCAAGCCTGCAGTATATGTTTCGCAGACCGGATTATATCTTCGGACCCAATAAGTCGTCGTTGTAGTCGGAGCCACGATGATGGCGCTTCCTGTACTGCTCAGGGTGTTCGCCCCGATAACACTTCCGGTTCCCCATTGGTAACTCGAACCCGTTCCTCCTTTGGCAAGAATCGTTGTGTTTCCGCCAAGGCAAATCACGTCGTTTGCCACAATCGAAGTAGGCGCCGTGACCGAATTCGAATCGATGTCGCTGCAATAATTGAAATAATGACGTGGATTGTAGGTAGAAAGGTTGTAGAATTCAATCACGATATTTACGTTTCCGCTCAAATAAAACCAGGCCGAATCTTCGGTATTGAATGTTCCTGTCGCCGTAGAAGTCCAGTGGTTGACAATCCATGTAGCTCCTCCGTCAATACTAAGGCGATAACCTCCATTCGAACCAACCATGAACATATAGTTACCGGCTACAAAGTTTTTAGTCAGGCGATAACGGTATGATCCTTTGAAATTTGTCCATAGTGCCGAACACACAGTAGAAGCCATATTGTTGTAAGGATAATTGTCAAACGCAAAAGCACCTGTAGTGTAATAACCCTGGTACGTACCAAAAGGTGTTACCGGTGGATTTGCTCCATCGTTTTGTGCATAGAAATACGCACGCCAGGTGTTTCCCGTTCCATAAACCGTTGGTGTTCCAGTAGGCGTACAGGTTTGTAATGTCAGGACGTTTGAATAACCTACGCAACTTCCGGTACTCACGGCAGCGCGGAAATATGTCGTTACGGCTACATTCGTGGCAGTGTAATTGGCGGTTGTCGCTCCTGAAATATTGGCAAAGGTGACGTTATCAGTTGATGATTGCCATTGGATAGCCGTTCCCGAATAACCGGAAACCGTAAAGGCATTGCTGTTGTAAGTCGCCGGAACCGTAATTGTCGTTACCGATTGGCCTGTAATGGCAGCCGTTCCGCCGTTTGTATTTGAATTGACAGACATCAGTACCGATGGCGAAAAGGCCGATCCACAGCTACCGTTGGTGATTTTTACCCGGTAATATCTGGCTGTGAAAATGTTGGTTACGGTATAGGCCGATGACGCAGCCGATGCAATATCGGAAAACGTCGTATTGTCTGTAGAAGTCTGCCATTGTATCGTTCCTGAAAATCCGGCCAGAGTCAAAACCGTCGAATTTGTTCCCGTACAAACCGTAGTCGCTCCGGAAATGGTTCCCGGAATTGGAGCGGAGAAAGTCAACGTGATGCTGTTTGAAAAAACGGCACTGCAAGCCCCATTGGTCACTTTGGCCCTGTAATATGTTGTAGCTGAAATATTGGTAGCGGTGTAAGATGATGACGTCGCCCCTGAAATATCATTGAAAGTCGAATTGTCAGAAGACGATTGCCATTGTATGTTTCCCGTCTGTCCGCTCACCGAAACCACTGTGGAATTCGTCGCCGAACAAATGGTCGCCGTTCCCGCAGCCGTTCCCGCAACAGATGCCGCACTCACAACAACACTCGCACTTGCGGAATAAGCTGTCGTACAACTTCCGCTGCTTACTTTTACGCGGTAATATCTGGTAGCTGTTAGGTTGGTTGCCGTGAAAGTCGAAGCTGTAGCGCTTGCAATGTCGGCGAAAGTGGTGTTATCAGAAGAAATCTGCCATTGTAAAGAACCTGTATAACCAGTGATTGACAAGGCTGTGCTGTTTGTTCCGGAACAAACCGTGGTTCCGCCGGAAATGGTTCCCGTAACCGGTTGAGGTGAAACCGTAATTGTGACAGATGTGGAGTAAACCGCCGGACAGGTTCCGTTAGAAACCATGACACGGAAATAAGTAGTTTGTGTGAGGTTGTTTGCCTGGTACGAAGCCGAAGTTGCATTTGAAACCGAAGCAAAAGTGGTATTATCGACAGATGATTGCCATTGGATGCTACCGGTTTGTCCGGAAACGGAAAGCGTGGCCGAGTTTGCTCCGGCGCATAAAGAAGTCGCTCCGGTTACAGTTCCGGCAACCGCATTTGGATTTACAATTACGCTGACGGAATTACTGAAAGCAGCCTCACAGCTTCCGCTTGTCGCCTTGATCCTGAAATAAGTAGTCACAGTAAGGTTTGTTGCGGTGTAGTTGTTAGAAGTCGCTCCCGAAATATCGCTGAATGTAGCGTTGTCGGTACTTTTTTGCCATTGGACGCTACCAACCGATGGCGTGGCCGTTAAAGTACTGTTGTTCGTTCCGGCGCAAACGGTCGCTGTTCCGCTTACGGTTCCGGCATGGCTCAACGGCGAAACAGTCACCAATATAGGGCTTGATGCCACCGATGCACAGCTTCCATTGCTCACGCGTACCTTATACCAGATATTTGCCGTGAGGTTTTCTGTTGTCAGGCTTGGGCCTGTCGCGCCTGCAATGGCTGCATAAGAGGTATTATCGGTAGATTTCATCCACTGTATCGATCCGGAATACCCTGCGGCCGTAAGCGTTGTGGGATGTTGATAGCACACCGCTGTATTTCCTGTGATGGATGACGGAGCTACCGAAGGCTGTGAAACCGTTATGGTTTTTGAAATGCCACCCGAAACAAAACCACAGCTTCCGGAATCGATGCGTCTGACCCAATACGTGATATTTGATGTCGGGCTAAAAGTAGCGGTTGCTGTAGTCTGGCCTGAAATGATGTTCGATCCAATGACATTACCGCTTCCCCATTGATAAACGGCACCGGCAGCTTCATATCCGCCAGATGCTACCAACGTGATCGGGCTTCCCGAACATACCTCGTCGTTAGATGTTATGAGTGTTGGGGCAGTCGATGGCTCGGCACACGGATCAAAACTGAACGAAACGCGCGCAGGCCCATTGTTTTCATAGTATTCCACCACAAGGTCAATTTCCCCGCTCAATGAAAAAACAGCTGAATTTGTTGTATATGCATGATCATTCCAGTTTGAGAATACAAACGTGTTTCCGCCGTCAAGACTGAATCTGTAACCGCTGTCACCGCCAACCGTAAATTGATAATATCCGGGTGTGAAGGTGTGGCGCATTTTATATCTTATGGCGAATGAATCGGAATAGGAGCCACAAACATTTGCTCCACTTACAGAACCTGTCCCGAAATCGTGATCGAATTCTTCAGATTCCGTAATGTAACCGCGATATGTTGTGGTGAATGCATTAGCCGGAGGGTTTGCTCCATCGGTATTTGCATATACGTATCCAATCCAGCTTCCATCACCTGATGTTATCTGGTCTCCGGTTGGAATTGGGCACTGAGCCCTACTTTTGGTACATACAATTAAGGCAACAAGCACAGAAAGAGTGAATAAGCGTATTGCCGATTTGTAGGAATATGACATTAGTTCGTTTGTTTTGGTTATAAACATCGACCAAATGTATAATAATATCGATGAAATGCACAAATCTAATTTTTTAATTTTATTTTTCCTACAAATAATACTATTTTATTTTATTTTTAAATATTTGATAATCAATGATTTATAATTTCAAAAATCACTAATTCGCATGTTGAGAACTTTCGGGTTTCGACAATTACGAAAGAAATATATTACAATTCGTCTCTTTTTGATTTGTAACACACTGATAAATAGTACAAAAAAACAGAATCAAAACGATTCGGTTAGAGGTTCAGTAAACAGTTCATTTTCCAGATGGAAATTTATCTCCGATAAGGTTCAACCTTATTCCGTGTTCCAGCCATGCTTTCAAGCCGTCTACAACAGTCGTAAAGCCACCTGTCGAATCGCGGATAACTGCGATAAGTTCAGCATAGGTTTCCGTATAACCCGTTTCAATGCATTCCACATACGTCGCATTGTCACTTTTTGGGGTGAACCTGAAATCTACGCGTCGTTTCTTGTCGCCCCATCGAATTGAAATCTGCTCGTCAGGAATAATCTCCAGTACATCGACAACTGCTTTGGCGCCGTACATTTCCCATTCCCAAAGTACCGTTTTACCGGCTTCGAGTTTTCCGCTGCTTTTGGTAAACCAGAAATTGACGGTTTGTTCCGGATCGATGAATGCATTGAAAACTTCTGGTGCAGGTTTGCAAATCAGCATTTGGCTTCCGGCAAAAATGGTGTTCTTTTCCATATTTATTTTTTCAGATAATCTTCAATGGCTTTTACAAAATACGTCCAGCCTTCGGTAAAGTTCTTCATTGATAGCTCAGGGAATTTGTCCGGATCGAAAGATTCGAGGATTCGGAATGTCAAGGTCAGTTTCGTTTTTCCGTCAGCCTCTTCAAGGTCGTAACGCACATTTCCCATGCCTTCGTAATCCGGATATTTCCAGTCATATGCGATTGTTTTTTGAGGAACAGCTTCGGTAACAGTCCAACGATGCACATATTGGTTCCCGTTCGGATGCGGCACCGTGAATTCAGTCGTAAAACCAACTTCGGGCTTAAAATCTTCAAGCATGGGGAAATACCATTGCTTCATTTTGGAAACGTCGGTCAGTGCCTGCCATACTTCGGAAACCGGCGAATCATAGATTCGTTCCAGTATGAGCGGTTTTTTTTCAGATTCATGCATAATACTATTATTTAGTGTTCAAAAAATCTCCAAGTGCGTCCAGTTTTTCATTCCAGAATACGCTATATGTTTCGGCCCAATCCGCCACTTCCTTTATTTTTTTGAAATCGGGTTCGCAAATCCGTTCACGTCCTTCATGCCGCATCCGTATCAATCCGCATTCGGCCAAAATCTTGACCTGCTTTGAAATGGCTGGCCTGCTTATTTTAAAATGATCGGCAACCGCATTGAGGTTCATCGGCGCTTTTGCCAACACCGATAATATGTGCCGACGCGTCGGATCGGCAATCGCCTGGAAAACATCTCGTCTCATTGTGTAACTGTTCGGTTACTAATTTAGCTATTATTTAGTAATGATTTTTATTTTTTATTAGCATGATCCCGCTGCCCGTTTCAAGCTTTTTTAAAAACCGGCGCCAAAGCAAACCCCTGCACGAGCTTCTTTTAGTCGCTGTGCGGGCGTAGCATTGGCTGCCGCTTTCTGGCAAAAGGCTTTACACTTGCATCGGGGCTAGGCCCGGACTCTGTTTGCAATCCAAACAGCCAACAGATTCATGTATAAATTCCATACATTTACCTCATGAAATTTCTTTGGATATTCAGCGTCTATCTTTTGTGCCTGGCCGTATTGCCTTGCCATGACGGTGTTGAATGTCCTGAAATCAAAACAGAAAAAACAACCGGACACCAAAAACACGCTTCAGACAACGAGCAGTGTCCGCCGTTCTGCAGTTGTGCCTGTTGCGGAATGCAGATGGTGAATCTTGCCATTCCAGTCGTGATTCAATCTGCTCAAATTTCTATCGCCGAAACCAAAATGGCGGTCGAATATCAGCCGGTTTTTCCATCAGATCAGGCCAAATCCATCTGGCAGCCGCCTAAGTTGAGTTAAGAATCGTCGCAACGAACACATTCTTAACTTAATTCCTTTTACATGAAAAAATATCTCGCAGTGGCGGCCATGCTGCTGCAATACGCTATTGTTATGGCTCAACAGCCTGTGGACAAAGATTCGCTTGACGGTGAAGAACTTGAAGAAGTCGTCATCCAATCCACGCGAACCAGCCGTACCATCAAAAACACACCAACGCGCGTAGAAACCATAGATGCCGAAGAACTCGAGGAAAAGGCAAATATGAAACCGGCCAATGTTTCCATGGTGCTGCACGAAAGCACCGGAATCCAGGTGCAGCAAACCTCGGCAACATCCGGGAACGCCAGCATTCGGATCCAAGGCCTTGACGGTCGCTATTCCCAATTGCTCAAAGACAGTTATCCCAATTTCGGGAACTTCGCTTCTGGTTTGAGCATTCTTGAAATTCCGCCTCTTGATTTGAAGCAGGTCGAAGTGATCAAAGGTCCGGCTTCCACGTTGTATGGAGGCGGCGCGATTGCAGGTGTCGTCAACTTCATCTCCAAAACACCGGGAGAAAAACCCGAGACCTTGGTTCTGTTGAATCAGTCGCATATCGGGCAAACCAATTTCGGGATGTTTTCAATGGCTAAAAGAGGCAAATGGGGTTATTCCATGCTCGCTCTCGGCAATCTTCAACAGGATTACGATGTCGATAAAGATGGGTTTTCAGAACTTCCCGAATCAAAGAATGCCACGATCCATCCCAGGATTTTCTATTATCCGAATGCATCCAATGCCTTTTCAGTCGGCAACAGCCTCACATTTGGAGAAAGTATCGGTGGCGATATGACCGTCATAGATCATGGTGCATCAGATGGCCATACGTATTTTGAAAAGAACAATACCGTTCGTAATATCACGACTTTCGAATGGTCTCACAAAATGGAAAATCAAGGAAATGTGCTTCTCAAACAAAGCCTGAGTCTGTTCGACAGGAAAATCTCGATGTCAGATTATGTCTTCTCGGGTCTCAATACCACAAGTTTTACAGATTTGTCTTATGCCATAAAAAAGAACAAACATGCATTTATTACCGGTGCCAACCTGATTTACGACAGGCTCAACCAAAAGGAAAACGTTTCGGGAAACGATCTTTCAAGCCGTACTTTCACAGCCGGTTTGTATTTTCAGGATACCTGGGATATTTCTGATAAATTCATTGCAGAGGCCGGCCTTCGCGGAGATTTCGTCCAATATGCCACGAAGGTTTTCCAACAGAATCGGTTTTTTGCGCTGCCGCGAATTTCCGTGCTGTATCGAATGACCCCCAGTTTGTCTATGCGTGCCGGCGGCGGTCTGGGTTACAAAGTGCCGACGGTTTTCACCGAACAGACCGAATCGCTCCAATACCGCAATGTTTTGGCGCTTTCTACATCAAAGGCCGAACAAAGCGTAGGAGGAACCTTGGATTTCAATTTCAAAAAGCGGCTGTTTGAAGAATTGTCTTTCAGTGCGAACCAGCTATTTTTCTACACCTCGCTTTCCAATCCGTTGGTTTTGGAGCAGCAAGGAGATGCTTACTTTTTTGTCAGTAGCGATAAGAATGTGCGATCGACTGGGTTTGAAACCAACCTGAAATTCATCTTCCACGAAAATTACAAGCTGTTTGCGGGGTATACGTTCACCGATGCAAAAGCCGGTTATTTGTCAGGCAGCCAATTCCTGCCGCTTGTCCCAAAAAATAAAGTGAACCTGACGTTGCTGTATGAAAAGGAACGCAATTTCAAGTTCGGGCTTGAAGGGTATTTTACTGACAAGCAGTATTTGTATGATGCGACGCCTACGCCATCCTTCTGGGAATTCGGTTTTTCCGCAGAAAAGTATCTGGGGGATTTCAGTTTCTACGTCAACCTCGAGAATTTCACCGACGAGCGCCAGAGCCGTTACAAAAGTGTCGTAAACGGACCGGCGACGAATCCGACATTCGATGATATCTGGAACCATACCGAAGGTTTTGTATTCAGTGCCGGTCTCAAGTATCGGTTGTAGCATAATCTTCACAAAATCAAACCGGCATCTTAAAGTGCCGGTTTTTTTATTGTCTCAAGCAATGTTTTGTTAAGGTTAATTTAAGTTTAATTAAAAGATATATTTGCAAAAAGACAAGTATGCGAATGAAAACTACCTTTGTTGGGTTTCGGTCCATTTTTAAGATCCTATTGCTATGCGGAATCCTCTTTTCCGGAAAAATTTCCGCCCAGGTTTTTACAGATAGCAATCTGCCCATCGTCATCATAAACACAGATATCGATCCGAATACGGGTCAGCCGTATGAAATTCCCGATGATCCGCGTGTGCTCGGAAACATGAAAATCATAAAGCATCCTGACGGTTCCAGAAATTACCTGTCGGATCAGGACAATGCCGCTTTCCTCAATTATAATGGCCGTATGAATATTGAGATACGAGGCGCGACGTCCCAGGATTTGCCAAAAAAGCAATATGGACTCACGACGCTTCAGGCCGACAATTCCAGCAATAACAACGTAAGCCTTTTGGGAATGCCGAGTGAGAATGACTGGGTTTTGAACGGACTTGCCTTCGATCCGTCGTTAATACGCGATTATCTGTCGTACAATTTGTCACGTCTTATGGGGAATTATGCCCCCCGAACGGTCTATTGCGAAGTTGTCATCAATGGAGATTACAAAGGGCTGTACATTTTGCAGGAAAAGATAAAGGCCGATTCGAATAGGGTCAACGTGGTCAAAATTACGGCATCGGACAACACAGAACCTACTATTTCCGGAGGTTATATCACCAAAGCCGATAGGGAAGACGAAGACGATCCGGTTGCATGGATTATGCCGTCCTATGAATGGCAAACCACTTATATCCACGATTTGCCAAAGCCCGAAGACGTGACGGCGGCACAGGACGATTTCATACATGATGTATTTGAGACGCTTGCCTCAACCGCACATGCCGACAATCTGAGCCTCGACAATGGCTTTCCCTCTGTCATTGACATTCCCAGTTTTGTAGACTTCATGATTTCAAGCGAACTGGCGTCGAATGTAGATTCGTATCAGCTCAGCACATATTTCCATAAAGACAGAAAGGGCAAATTGCGTGCAGGCCCAATATGGGATTACAATCTTACCTATGGAAATGACTTGTTCAATTATGGTCTCGACCGCAGTCATACAGATGTATGGCAATTCGACAATGGCGACAACACAGGTTCTAAATTCTGGAAAGATTTGTTCGATAATGAAACCTTCAAATGCTATTTGTCCAAGCGTTTCCATGACCTGACACAACCGGGACAACCGCTCAAACATAGCAATTTGTCCACGTTTATTGATCAGACAGTTGCATTGATTACTGAAGCTTCCATTCGTGAGAATGAACGTTGGGGAACGGTTCCTGACCTTATTACAGAAACGGAGAACATGAAAACCTGGTTGTATGACAGGCTCAACTGGATGCAGGAAAATATCGGGCCTTACGGGAACTGTACTAATGTGGCGGTTCCGTCTTTGGTCATCAACAGAATCAATTACAACCCGGGAACTTCAGGTTCGTTTCCGGTGAGCAACGACCAGGAATTCGTAGAGATCAAAAATGCCGGAAATGCAACTGTTGACTTGAGTGGGATTTATTTCAGCAGATTGGGCTTGTCTTATGTGTTTCCGTTTGGAGCGACCTTAAATGCAGGCCAAAGTGTTTTCCTGGCGAGTAATACTACGACTTTTCAGGCGCGATACGGTTTTGCTGCTTTCGGGCAATTCACGCGCAATTTGTCGAACAGTTCCCAAAAGCTGGTTTTGAGCGATGCGTTCGGGAATTTGATAGACACCGTGGAATATTTTGATTCTTCACCGTGGCCGGATGCTGATGGAAACGGATCGTATCTGCAACTCATCGATACGGCTCTCGATAACAACATCGCCTCAAGCTGGATTGCCACAGATACCAGTCTTTCTACCCAGGATTTAGTTTACAGTTCAGTAAGTGTCTATCCGAATCCGGTTCGCGAAACGCTTCATCTTTCTTCCCAATTCCCCATTTCCAATATTGAGATTTTCAATACGATGGGACGATCGGTCTACACCCAAAAAGTGAATGGTCAAAATCTTACCTTTGATGCCACCGCGCTTCTGGCCGGCGTTTATTTGCTCCGCATACAGTCGGAACAAGGCATCCAAACCGTAAGATTCGTACACCAATAATGGCATTATTCAACAAAGTAAACACAAGAGCACAAGCGACCGACAGCAGCGGCTTTGGGACTAATCCCGGAAGTTACGGCGGCAGGTTCATCAACAAAGACGGATCTGCCAATATCCGCAAGCGTGGCATGTCGCGTCTTTCGCGTATCAGCTGGTATCATACGATGCTCGAAATGCCGCGTTGGAAATTCCTGCTGATTCTTGTCGCGTTTTATACCGGAGTCAATTTTATTTTCGCTTTGGTTTATTATGGCATCGGAATACAATACCTTGACGGAATCGATGCTACGGGGCCGGAATGGATCAAATTCGGGAAAGCGTATTTCTTTTCGGCACAAACGTTTACGACCGTCGGTTATGGACACATCAGCCCGAACGGATTCTTTACATCAGCAGTCGCAGCTACCGAGGCTTTGACCGGATTGCTCAGTTTTGCCATTGCGACAGGTTTATTCTACGGTCGTTTCAGCAGGCCAAAAGCATACCTCAAATTTTCAGATAAAGCACTCATCGCTCCATACAAAGGAATTACAGGTTTGATGCTTCGCGTAGTTCCTTTCAAAAATGCCGATTTGCTTGACGCCGAAGTCAAAGTAACTTTGGCAATGAGTGTTTCCGATGGAGAAAAGGCCGTGAATAAATTTTACGTTCTTGAGTTGGAAATGACCAAAATCACATCTTTGTCATTGAGCTGGACGCTGGTTCACCCGATTACCGAAAGCAGTCCGCTATATGGCATGACCGAAACGGATTTCCAAAAGGCCGATGGGGAAGTGATCGTTTATATGAGGGCGTTCGACGATATGTATTCGGCTACGGTTGCTGCGCGTACATCTTATACTTTTGATGAAATAGAATACGGCGCCAGATTCAATATGATGTATTTTGAGAACGAAGACAATACGATTACCGAACTGCATCTGGACAAGCTCAATTCCACTACCAAGGTTCAGTTACCATAAAAAAGGCCCGGCGTTTTGAACCGGGCCTTTTCGTTTGTATGTAATTGGAAATTACTCCTTGATAAATTTCTGTGTAAAGACATTTCCGTTGGCATCTGTAAGTTTCAGGACATAAGTTCCGATGCTTAATTTGCTGACAGAAAGGATGGAACCATTGACATCGGCATGCATGACACTGCGTCCGCCAAGGTCGAAAACTTCTGCTTTGGCTCCGTTGAAAAGCTCGCTGCCTTTGGTAAGGAACAACATGTCTTTTGTAGGGTTAGGTGAAATGGTGAATGCTGCAACAGCCGATTGCTCAACACTCAAAGGCGGGCTTGTTCCTTCAACCACGTGAACGGTCGAATTGGTAGATGGGTTCAGGATTTCGTCTACAATTCCCGATGGCCAGCGAACCACTACTTTTGTGATTGCAGTAGCGCTTCCGATACCAAAATGAGCATTAAGCGTACTCATGTTTGAGAATCCCTGTCCGCTGCGGATATCGCGGATTTGTTTGCCCCATGCACCATAGATTTCGACACGTGCACCTATTCCTTCCAGGTTGCTTTCGTTTCCTTCAAGCGTCACTTTTACCCACTTGTTGGCATTTCCGTCGTTCATGTAGATGTTGTTTCCAGTCTGTACATCCATGAAACCATCGTTGTTCAAATCACCAAAAGCTCCTTGTCCGAAAGGCAAATCATAACCAGTAAATGTATTATCGCCATTATTCAGGTACAGGTTGGTTGAGTTTTCCCAAAGGAAATCCACGAAACCGTCGTTGTTGAAATCGGCGGCCTGAAGTTCCCATGAACCTACTACGTCCTGGATTCCGGTTGTCGCATAAATATCAGTGAACGTACCGTCTCCATTATTGCGGTAGAATTTGTTGTGGTCGTTGCCTTCAGAAGATCCCACGTTTGACAACAGCAAATCCATATCGCCATCGTTGTCGAAATCTTCAACTGCTGTAGACCATGATTGTGAACCGTCGTTGATTCCAGCGGCAGCAGCCATTTCGGTATACGTTCCGTTACCGTTGTTGTGGTAATAGAGGTTCACGCGTTGCGGATCGTTTACCGGAGCACCGGCACGACATTTAGCCAGGTACATATCGATGTGTCCGTCGCTGTCGATGTCCGCCCAGATGGATGCATAGTTACCACCAACGGCAAGTGTCGGCATCAAGGTAGTATCGAACACTAAGTTCCCTGCGCCATCGTTGCGGTAGGCATGGCTTTGGGCGACATCGTGACATGCCCATAAATCCAGGTTTCCGTCGTTGTCGATGTCAACAAAGTTGGTTCTTTGGGTAAAGATATTCTGCGGATAAGAGGATAGTGCATATCCGGTTCCATCTGCATTTGCTTTCAAAACCGAAACGCGGCTGCCATTACCAAGCACAAGGTCACAATATCCGTTCGCGTCAAAATCTCCTGCAGCGACACTCCAGTCCGGAGAGGCAAAGCCAAGGCCAAGACCCGTAACCGCGTAAGTTGAAAGTACAAAACCGCCACTGGCCTGTTGTTTCCATACTTTAAGCTGGTTCGTTCCGACAGATACGACATCGTCAAGGTAATCGCCGTTCATATCGACGACGCACGGATTATAAGCGGTACTTCCACCAAGCGGTGTTTGTGTAAAACTCACGGTCTGGCCCATAGAAGGCAGCCCGGCCGCAAGCAATGCAAGAATGTAAAGTTTTTTCATGTGGTTTTGTTTTTTTAAGAGATAGTTATTCGCAAGTAGTTTCAAGTGAGTTGATCCATTCTTTCATAAGCGCGACACCTTCGTCATGTACTATGGATCGGCCAATGAAAGGCATCATTACAGATCCGTCGGTAGAACTGATCCGGTAAATAAGTTCCGAGTTGTTGGCATCGCCAGCTTTGATCACATATTCCATGTCTTCCGGAAGCGCGAACTGATACGGCATACAGACACCAAAAGTGCTCAGGTCCGTATTGCTGAAATTGAAGCGCATGGCAGCATAATCGCAATGTCCGCCAATCCTGTGGCAATGGGCGCAGTTAGCATCTATGTAAGAGCGAGCGCGAAGTTCGAGCGGTTGGCTGGTATCGCGGTAATCGACTGTCGATAAAATATTTGCCGGGATGTTCGGATCAAGATAACCTTCCGAAACCCATTTTTCAAGCTGGTTTCGTTGCGCCGTGCCATAATCATACACATTGTTGAGGTTTTGTGGTTTTACCCCAATCGGGATTACCACTTCGCCACCAACGGCATGGTCGGGATTCAGTTTATGGCACGTATGACATTCGGTTTGTGCGGGAATTTTATAGTAAATGTCGCGTGTTACGCCCGAATCGGTGAATGTCAGCGGCACAAAGACACCTTGTCCTTCCGTATCCAGATAGGCTTCGGTCTGTTCTTCGTTCCAGATGTAATCGTATGGTTCCCAACCGGAATCGATCATGCTGCCATCTGAATTGAAACCTTCTTCATGTGTCTTTATCAAAATGCGGGTTTCGATGATACGCGTGGTATTGCTCGGGGCAACATTGTCATAAAAGAAATTCTTGATCAATACGGCACCAACCGGAAAAACCAAGGCGTTGTCGTTTCCGTTATAAGTCGCCATGGTTCCTTGCGGCATCCAGACGAAACGTTTTTTGTGGGCATAATCGGTGAATAATTCACTCGCTGGGCGATACGGCAAAACTTTGTAAGCCGGCGTCAGGTCTTTGAGTGCGCCTTCGAAAAAATGATAGTCCGAAAGTTTGGCGTAAGGTACGTCTGCGGGGTTCAAAACGACAGGGGAAACCGGAACGTAAGCGTCTCCGTCGTCATCCTGGCAAGATACAATCAGGGTTGTGCAAACCAACAGTAACGATAAGGCAATCAGCAGGTAATTTTTCTTCATGGATTTTTGGGAAAGGCTCAAAAATAGCAAAAAATTACAATCGCAACAGAGTTTGTGTGGTTTATCCTAAAAATTAACAAAGAGGGTAATCAGAATGCTTGAATTTACTTGCTTTTTAGCTGAACCCGATAATTTGAAAGATTGTCGATCGCTTCTTTTGTCGTCGAATCGAAAGTGTCGGAATGATCAGCGTTCGATTTGCGCGATTGTATCCGATGGACGGCTTTGTAGAACCGCCTTATATCGTCCGGTGACGCTAAAATCAATCCCGGAACTTCGATGTTTTGTGCCGAATCATCTTTGGCAACCATGGTGAAATAAGACGAATTGCAATGTTTGACTTTGCCGGTGCGGATGTTTTCGGAATCAACGCGGATGCCAACGACCATAGAACTTCTGCCCACATAATTCACCGATGCTTTCATGGTTACGAGTTCGCCTATTTCTATCGGATTTAAAAAATCGACCGTTTCAACCGATGCCGTGACGCAATAATGGCCTGAGAATTTACTCGCACACGCAAACGCGATCTGATCCATGAGCATCAGGATGTAGCCGCCGTGGATCTTGCCCGAAAAATTGGAGTGGGACGGAAGCATCAGTTCCGAAATGGTTACTTTGGATGCATTTACAGATTTGAATGGGTCGCTCATAGTTCGTCTTGGTTTTCTTCGGCCGGTTCGACATCGGCACGTAACAATACATTTTCAGGCAATGATTTTTTGGCTTTGGCACCCATTTTCTTGAGCTTTTCGACACTTGAGATCAGGTTGCCTTTTCCGTCGAAGAGTTTGTTCATCGCTGCGGAATATTCGGTTTTGCTGTCGTCAATCCGTTTCCCGATTTTAATCAGGTCCTGGACAAAACCTTCAAATTTATCGTACAAAGCTCCGGCCTGTCGCGCAATTTCATAGGCATTCTGTTGTTGCTTCTGGTTCGCCCACATACTGTCGATGGTTCGCAAGGTAGCGAGCAATGTAGCCGGTGTCACAATTACGATATTCTTTTCGAATGCCCGATTGTACAACGTGGCATCATCGTTCAAAGCCAACGCAAAAGCGGGTTCGATCGGGATAAAAAGCAATACGAAATCGGGGCTTTCCATCTGATACAAATCATGGTAATTCTTTTCGCCCAACTGCTCTATATGGCGCCGGATTGAATTGGTGTGTTCCTTTAAAAGTGAAGGCCTGAGGGTTTCATCGTCTTCGTTGGCATATCGCTCATAAGCTACAAGCGAAACTTTGGAATCGATGACCATTTTTTTTCCGTCGGGTAAATTGACGATGACATCCGGGAAAACGCGGTTACCTTCTGTAGTAGTGAAACTTTGCTGCACTTCATATTCGCGACCTTTTTCAAGTCCGGATTTTTCAAGCACGCGTTCGAGTACAAGCTCGCCCCAATTTCCCTGCATTTTCGAATCGCCTTTCAAAGCTCGGGTCAGGTTTACGGCTTCGCGGCTCATTTGTTCGTTCATGTCGCGCAACCCGAGTATTTGTTGGCGCAAAGCTGCGTGGTAGTCGATGCTTTCCTTGTGTGTGTCATCTACCCGTTTTTCAAAAAGCTGTATTTTTTCCTGAAGCGGATTGAGCAGGCTGGAAATATTCTGTTTGTTCTGTTCGGTGAACTTGAGCGATTTTTCATCGAGAATTTTATTGGCGAGATTTTCGAATTCCTTGGTGAATTTTTGCTGCAATTGTTCGACTTCTTCTTTCTGGTCACGTAGTTTTTCCGAAATGTTTTCGAATTCGGCTTCTTTTCGTGTCAGGCGTGCCGACAGGTTTTCTTTTTCAGATCTCAGATTCTCCACTTCCTCAACCCATCGTTGTCCCTGTTTTTCAAATTGGCTTTTTTCAAGCAATTGTTGCTGGCGGATGCTTTCTGATTGTGACTGCAATACAGCTGATTTTTGTTCCGCTGAGGCTAAATCCGCCTTCGAACGACTTTGCGCCAGGAGTTTTCCAATGTAAATCCCTATGAAAAGGGCGATGCAAAAAGAGATGAGTGCGATTAGAGCTGATTCCATGTATCCGATGCCCGCAACTTTGGGCAGACGGTAAAAATAACGAATGCAGTGTTTGGAGAAGTACGTTTTTTATGTAAATCTTCTTAAAATAGAAAAGCCCTCTTCCGAAGGCTTTCCAAGTTAAAATCTATGGAGATTTATATTACATCAGCCCCAATTGGCTGTCGAATGATTTGTTTTTAATGCGTTGTTGCATATAGCTGCTATAGGTAAAGGATTTAGCGCGGCGTTTTGTTTTGAACACATATGGGGCGTTAAGGATTATTCCAAGGATGCAAATCGACATCAAAGTGATTAGCATTCCCATATAGATAAGGTGATTTGATTCTGTAGTGATCCTGAAATCAACAATGAAAAAATAAGCTGAAGTCAAAAAGGCTAATGCGGACAATAAAAAGGAAAATACTTTCATGGCGTTACAGATTAGGTTGGACTTGGTTTCGGAAAAGTTTTTTCTTTCTTTTCCATGTCGCTAAGTTACCTAAGTGGCCAATCTGGGTTTTTACATAATTTTAAGATATTCTTGTACGATTGGTTAAAGGTCGAAAAATCAAATGTTTATTACACCTGTACGGTTTTCCATCGGCCTCTTTTGAATAAGATGACACCTGCGATTGAAATGGCTGTTTCGGCTACGGGAATCGCAATGAAAACACCTGTCGGTCCCAGATTAAAATAAATGGCAAGCACATAAGCCAACGGAATCTGGAAGAACCAGAACCCGAATAAATTGATCCACGTTGGTGTTTTGGTATCGCCCGATCCGTTGAAAGCATTGATCAGCACCATCCCGACGCCGTAAAATAAATAACCCGATGCCATAATGCGTACGGCTTTGATCCCAATTTCCTGTACGGCCGGATCGTTTGAAAAGAAGTGGGCGAGAGGTGAAGCAAACAGCATCGAAAGTAACATCACGAATCCCATATAAATCACATTGAATTTTGCTGTCACGTAAACCGATCTTTCGGCCCGTTCGATTTGTTTGGCCCCTAAATTTTGTCCGACCAATGTTGCCGCGGCACCGCTCATTCCCCAGGCCGGAAGCATGAAGAACATCATGAGCCGCATGGCCGTCTGATAGCCGGCAGAACCTTCGTCGCCGCCTGTCGTAGCGACTAAATTGGCAAGGAAAGTCCAGCTACACGAAGCGATAGCAAATTGGAAAACGGCCGGTGCAGCAATTTTTACGAGTGCCTTTATCTGTTCAGTATCCGGAGTGAAGTAAGAAAGGAAGACTTTGATTTTATGCGTGCCTTTGAACAAGTGCCAGAATTGATAGACTACGCCAAAGCTTCTCCCGATTGTAGTCGCCAATGCGGCCCCGGTCAGGCCAAACGCGGGAATCGGGCCGAAACCGTTGATCAAAATCGGACACAAAATAATGTTTGCTATTGAGGATATCCACAAACTTCTCATTGCCATCGCGGCGTTTCCCGCACCACGGAAAATTCCGTTTATCAGAAACAACAGCATGATGATGAACGTACTTGCCATCATGATCTGTGTGAATGTCTTTCCATAAGTCGCAGCTTGGGCAGATGAACCCATGAGCCGCAAAATATCTTCGGCGAAAATGATCCCCGGAATGGCAATGAAAACATTTATGGTCATTCCAATAATAAGCGATTGTATGCCGGATCTTGACGCGCGTTCCGGATCGTTCTCCCCGATACGTCTCGCCACTACGGCCGTGGTCGCCATACTTAAGCCGATGGCGAGAGAGTAGACGAAAGCCAATACAGATTCAGTCAACCCGACAGTCTGCACCGCAAAACTGCTGTGTTCCAAGTGACCAACGAAATAGAGGTCGACAAGAGCGAAAACAGATTCCATCATCATTTCCAACATCATAGGAATCGCCAGCAACAATACGGAAATACGGATGCTGCCTTTGGTGAAATCTTCGTGCCCTCCGCTTAAAGCTCGTTTGAAGAATTGGTAAATTGAAGTTATGCGAAACATGTTTTGTTCAATAATGAAAAATTAAAATTATCTGGAAAATTGCGGCTTTAGAGAGGATTTTTAAACCTCTTTATTCTGGCTCTCATATATGTCCGAAACAGATTTTTCTTCTATTTCGATTTTGGAGTCGCTAAATTTTCTCGGGGCAAGGTAACGGTTTCAGTTTTGTTGAGTTTGCTTTAGGCTTGGTATCCGGATTTTTATTTTTCCGTGCTCACTTTTAGTTCCTAATTTTAACATGTAATACAGAAAAAATGTACTTCAATTATTTCAGGATTTCGTAGGGAACACCAACGGCCCCTCCCCATTGCAATATAGCCTTCCCGGAAATTAGTCAGGTACATAAAAAATGCCGAAAATGTTAAATTTCGCCAAGGTTTTTTATTAACTTCATTTGGTTCGCCGCTTCCGCCCCAATTCCCGGCTTTCGGTCTTTCCCGTCTCTCCCGTCTCCCGGACTCCGGAACTCCCGAACTTCCGAACTCCCAATTCCCCAACCAATATACACTTTCCAAATTTGCCAAAATCCAATCTACATTGTACTTTTAAGCAATAAACACCAACCTATGAAAACCCATAACTGGAGCCTTGATGCCAAACATTCCGAAGTTTATTTTAAAGTTCGTCACTTATTGATTTCGTCCGTCACCGGAAGCTTCCGCCAGTTTACGGGAAGATTGCTCGCCGCCGATATGGATACGTTCGAAGGTGCAACACTTGAAGCGACGCTTGATGTATACAGCATCGATACGAATGAAACCGATAGGGACGAACATTTAAAGACACCTGAATTCCTCGATGCCGATTCGTTTCCGGAAATTAAATTGAACGGAACCAATTTTCGCCATGTTTCAGGCGACCGGTTTGATTTTGATGCGGAACTGACTGTAAAAGGAACGTCCAAAACCATTCCGATGCAGCTCAATTTCGGAGGTGAAACCAAAGACGGTTTCGGCAATCATCGCGCGGGCGTGGAGTTGGTGGGCAAAATAAACCGCAAAGATTTCGGCATTCATTACAGCGCTACCACAGATGCCGGCGGATTGGTAATTGGGGAAGAAGTGACACTAAGTGCGAACCTTCAGTTTGTCCGCGAAGCGTAACTATAAATTTTGGGATCTCGTTTTTTTATTTTCCGGACTTGAAGCCGGATAACGTGAAGCATCGTCATAATTGTGGTCTTCGTTGGTCTTGAGTTGCTGCGGATCCTTTCCGGCACTTAAATCAGGTACGTCGTCTGTTGTTTCTTTATCCCTTGAATCTTTGGCCGGATTATAATCCTGGGGAATATTTTTTCCGCTGAAACCTTCATTGACGTCGGTTGCCGGTTTTTCATTGTTCCAGTTTTTGTCCGAAAGGTCTTTGTTGTCTGTCGTATCCATGATCGAAGTTTTTATTTAAGTTACTTCTTTCCGGATAAAATCGCGGCCGAATTAACTTCTATTTAAGCAAAGCCATATAGACCTCGAAAGAGTTGAGTATGTCGTTTGCCGTGCGCTCGAGAGACGGTTTCACTTCTAGATAATCAGATTTTAGTTTGCCTTCCGAAGTGAAGAATTTAGCCACGGTCAAATTCGTCAGGACCTTTTTGGCATAAATTTCTTTTACGCTGAATTTGTATACAATGACCTGATCTTTTATCTCGACGGCAAGTGTGTATTTGATCCTGTGCTGGAACGTTTCACCCTTGTTCTGGTAATAGAAAGCATTGTCTTTTGAAGCGTCGATTTTGAGTGACGATTCCGTGACATCATACACATCGTAACCGTATTCGTTATTGCGGTTGTAGTCGCCGAGCCAGTATTTTATCTGGTCCTGGATCTGGTCAAATCGTTTGTCTGGTCGTGGAATTTCGACCGGAGCGAAACCGTTCGGCGTCAGTTCAAGGTTTTGGGCTGATAGCGAAAGGGTAAGCAATAAAAAAGCGGCAATTAGTTTCATAGATTGAAATTCGGGTTCTTGTGAAAGTTAGCGAATTTCTTTTGGATTGGCGTTGCAGCGAAAATGGAATGTGGCAATTTATGTTGTGGATTTTAAAAAGTCCACATCGCAGCACTCCACAAAACTTTTGATTGTCCGGAAACAACCGTTGGCTTTCAAATCATCTGAAGATTCAGTTGTCATGATCCCGATGACGCACATATTTGCAGACCTCGCTGATCGCACGCCTCCAATCGAGTCTTCGAAAACCAGGCAATCGTTGTTTTCAACATGAAGCAAAGTCGCAACGGTATTGAAAATTTCAGGATCTGGTTTGCCTTTTGAAATCATATGCCCGCCAACGATACCATCAAAATAATCACGGATTTGCAATGCATCCAGGATAAAATCGATGTTGGGAATATCGCCCATCGTGGCAAGTCCGATTTTTATGTTTTGGTTTTTCAGGTTCCGCAGAAACTTCGTCAGTCCTTCTATCTCGGAAATATGCTCCCGATATAAATAGCGGTAGGTTTGTTCTTTTTCAAAACCGAGTTCGGTTATGCGTTTTGGGTTCAGATTCTCTCCGAAAAATCTTTTTATCATTTCGTCTATGGTTCCGTGATTCTGGGCATTGAAATGTTCCGGTTCGAGATGGATATTATGTTTTGCCAGAAAAGTGAGCCAGGCTTTTTTGTGGAACGGGATATTGTCGACGAGTGTTCCATCCATGTCGAAAATGACGGCTTTGGGTTTTATGATGTTTTTCATTTTGGTCTAAAAATTTGATCCGATGTGGCATTTTTTGATGTGGATTTTAAAATCACCACACTTTCTTTATCCACAAATTGTTTAATAGTGTTATTGTAAATCGTTGGTTTTAGATTTTGGAATTTCTAACCAGGTATTAAGTTCATCCGTAATAGATTACTATAGATTCGGGGGGGTATTGAAAGGGAAAACAATCAAATTAATATTGGAAGGTTTGTGTGGTAGGATTTAACAAAATCGGCAGACCCGAGCGTAGCGAATTGTACGAAGTAATTTTATGTATTCGGGTTATTCGCCAGAGACTTATATTGCCACTGGGGAGGGGCCGGTGTTGTCCCTAAAAAAATCCCGATTATTTCAGGTACATTTTTTATGTATTAAAGGTTAAATTTTGAAGCGTTGAGAACGACTTTTCACAGCCCTTTTAAAAAAGACTCATAAAACAATTGTCATCACGTTGTGTAAGCAATTTCTCATTTCATTATTTCAATAGCATTTCCGTAATCACCACCCAAAATAAAAACGTCTGTTTTCCCTGTCAAACCGAACCGATCCTGAAGGAAACAACGTATCGAAACTTCCATTTTCAATGAGTTGGTCGATTCCGCCATGTACCAGTTTTCTATCAGTCAGCAACAAAAACTCATCGCTTAATTGCAATGCCATATCTAATTCATGGGTCGAAAACAAAATGCATTTGTGATAGTCGTGGGCGAGTTTTTTCAACAACCGGTACAATTCCGCCCGATGCAAAAAATCAAGGTGCGTACTCGGTTCGTCAAGGATCAGCAAGGGTGTGTCCTGGGCCAGCGCACGTGCAATCAATACTTTTTGCAATTGGCCCGAACTCAGTTCGTAATATTTTCGGTTTGCCAGATATGAAATCCCGACAGATTCCATGGCCGATTCAATAGGGGATGTGTCAGAATCAGACAAAGTCCCGATCCAATTGGTATACGGTTGACGTCCGAGCGCGACAAGTTCAAAAACCGACAAATCGCTCGGCGGCAAGTCATCTGTTAAAACCAAACTAAGTAAAGTCGCTTTTTGCCTTGCGGATAGTGATGCGATATCGGCACCATTCAAAAAAACAGATCCGTCAATCGCAGGTTGGATTCCGGTCAGCGTACGCAGCAACGTAGATTTTCCGGAACCGTTCGCGCCAAGCAACGAAATCAGTTTTCCGGGTTGCAATTCCAGGTTTATCTGCTGCGCAATGACAACATCGCCCGACTTTTTTTTATAGCCGATCGAAAGATTCCGGGCCGATAGGATAGCGTTTGTTTTCATACAGCGGACCGTCTTTTTCGGAGCAACAAAAATATAATGACCGGCGCACCTATGATAGATGTGATGGCATTGATCGGAAGCACGGTTTCCGTTCCGGGAAGTTGACACAAAATATCGCACAGAAGCAGGATAATTCCGCCGCAAAGTATCGTTCCCAAAAACAGGATACGGTGTTGGCCGGTCTTGAAAAGCAATCGCGCCAAATGAGGAACGGCAAGCCCGACGAATGCAATCGGGCCGGCAAAAGCGGTAATCGATCCGGCCAAAATGCTTGTTGAAACCAATATCAGCAATCGGGAAATACGAACGTTTACACCGAGGCTCCGGGCATAGTTTTCACCGAGCAAAAAAGCATCGAGTGATTTGATCGAAGCCGCTGCCATAACAAGCCCGATGACTGCGAAAAAGCTTAAAATTCCAATCGAATCCCAGCTCATGTTAGACAGATTTCCCATAGACCAGAACGTGAATTTCTGCAGCTGTTCCGCACTTCCGAACCAACTCAGCAAACCCACGATGGCACTGGTGAAACTGCCGAACATCAACCCGACAATCAAAATGGCATTCGTATCGCGGAGCCGTGCCGAAACCAAAACCACGAGTGCCAGAACCAAACTGCTTCCCAGGCACGAAGCGACCGTCAGGCTTATCGCGCTTCCCGCCAATTCTGCAAAAAATGGGAAAAGCCCCGCGCCCATGATTATGAAAGCTACTCCGAGGCTTGAACCTGAGCTGACACCTAATACATATGGCCCGGCCAACGGATTCCGGAACAACGTCTGCATCAACAATCCGCTGACGGATAACCCGGTTCCGGCCAATATCGCGGCGATAGCTTTTGGCAGACGGTAATTAACGATGATGTAAGACCAGGTTTCTTTCGATGCGGAATTTCCGGTCAGGCTACGCCACACATCCTTAAAAGGGATCGCGACCGGTCCGAGGCAAATGTCTGCAAAGAACAATACCGCAACCAGGAGCAGCAATAAAATCAATACGGTTGCGGGTTTTTGTCTCATTTCAATTTTTCAAAAAAGACGGGTTTGTAATTCGGCAGCAATTCCGGATGGAGGATGCTGACGAGATCTTTGAGGACCAAATCTGGTCGGTTCGGAGCGAGTTCGTAATACAAAACGCCACCGGTTTCGCCTTTTTTGACGCTGAACGAGAATACGTTTTTTTGTTTGTAGGATTTGAAAGCGCCATAATCCGGATTCTCCGAAATCAGCTGCGAAAGCGAAGTAAATTGGCCCGGCCCGATCCAGAAATCGGCGCCCGATGCTTTGTCCAGAACCGTTTCAAATGACAGCGACAAACTTCCCGTTCCCTTCGAATCGGCCCACAAATAATTGCCGCCGGCTTGTGAAATCAACGTTGCGCCCCAACTGTCGCCGTACGGCATATACCATTTGTTTTCGTAAAGCGCGCCTGCCATCACGGTAGGTTTTGATTTAGCCTTTTTGGCGAGCTTAATCGTGTTTTCGTATTCCGTAACGATGTTGTCAAATAACGAATCAGCTAGTTTGTCTTTGTCATACAATGCCCCGAAAAGTTTGATCCATTCCGCTTTTCCGAGAGCCGTCTGTTCGTTCCAGTCGCCATTGAGCATGACTTTGATTCCGGCTTTTTTGAGATTGTCGAGCGTTTGGTTGTTGTTGTCGATGCCGTATCCGATGAAGACATCGGGCGATAAATCGATCACATTTTCGACGTTGATCGATTGGTTCGTTCCGAGTTCACGCACTTTTCCATCTGCAATTCTCCGACGCACTTTTGGTGAAGAAATATAATCGAGTTGCGGAAATCCGATTAATGTATTTTCCGACCCAAGCATTTCGAGCGACGGAATATGAGTCGTGGAAGTGACGATTATTTTCCGGACAGGAACCGTAATGATTGTTTCAGATTTGAGGCTGTCAGGGATTACAGCATCTTTTTTTACAAGGACGTATCGGTATGATTTTGTCGCTCCGGGCCACGGATCCTGAACTGTCGCCAGGGTGAAATCTTTGTATCGGAACAACTTCAAACCGTGGGCATACTGCACGCAGTTGGCCGTTTTTGAATCGGTTTTCGCAACATCGGAAGCATCATTCCTGCAACCGGATGATAAGAGCATCGAAGTTGTACAAACGATTAAAAAGCAGAATCTGGGGAATTGTTTCATGATGCAGGCAAAGGTAGCATTTCAGTCGTTATGCTTGCCTGATTCATTTTTTAGTTAAACGATTGGCGGAATTCCAAAGGCGAGACCTGCATTTTGTTCTTGAACAGTTTGTTGAACGACTGCGGATAATCGAACCCAAGTTGAAACGCTATTTCCTTGACCGATAAGTTGGTAGTCGTCAACAATTCCTTTGCTTTTTCCAGAAGCTTGTCGTGGACATATTGCTGTGTCGATTGACCGGTTATAGTTCGCAACATATCGCTGAGATAGTTAGGTGAAACATGAAGCTGTTCCGAGATATATTGTACCGTAGGCAAGCCGTTTTCTGAAATCCTGTCAGGTTCAAAACTTATAGCCAACACATTTTCCAATCGGACTAAAATATCGTCATTTGCGGGTTTTCGGGTAATGAATTGGCGGTTGTAGAACCGATTGCTGAATTGTAACAGCAACTCGATCTGGGCTATGATGACGTCCTGGCTGAATATATCGATATTCGAATTGTATTCGGTCTCGATATTTTTCATAAGGGTCTCCACGGTGTTTTCTTCCTGCTCCGACAGATGCAGCGCTTCACTCAGTTCATAAGAAAAGAAACCATATTTTTTTATGTTTTTCGCCAACGGATGACCCAAAAGGAAATCAGGATGGAAGACCAGGACAATACCTTCATTCGGAACGGCCTCATTCTTAAGATGCGACAACATTTGATTTGGTGAAACGAAAGACATTACACCCGAATCAAAATCATAATACCGCTGGCCGTATTTTACTTTTCCACCAAAATTTTTCTTGATCGCAATGCAGTAGAAGCCATAAGTGTGATATTCGGGCAATGTATCCTGGACAGCCGCTTCGCACAATAGGAATACGCTGATGAGCGGATGCCTCGGTTTCGGCCTTCCCCAGAATCCGAGTAATTCCTGGACGGATTTGATATGATAAGGGATGACTTGTTTTTTCATCTTGCAAACTAAATTAAAAAAAGAAGCGGACAATGAACCTGTCCGCTTCCTCTATTTCATAATGTTGAAATATCGATGACAAACCGATATCTGACATCGCCTTTTTCCATACGGTCGAAAGCCTTGTGGATATCTTTGATGTCGATAAGCTCAATATCGGCTGTGATGTTGTGTTCGGCACAGAAATCAAGCATTTCCTGGGTTTCGGCAATTCCGCCTGATGCCGATCCAACGATACTTTTTCTTCCCATCAGCAATGAAAATGCATTTAAATGGATTCCTTCCGGAGGAACGCCGACACAAATATGTACACCGTCCAGTTTTAGCAAAGACAGATAAAAATCAAAGTCATGTTCCGCACTCACAGTGTCTATGATGAAATCGAAAGATGCTTTTGCTTTTTCGACTTGTGCCGCATCTGTAGTGACGATAAAATCATGCGCGCCTAATTTTGCGGCATCGGCTGCTTTTTTGGGAGAAGTACTCAAAACGGTGACTTCGGCTCCCAACGCAACCCCGAATTTGACCGCCATATGGCCCAAGCCGCCTAATCCCAGAACGGCGAGTTTATGTCCTTTTCCGACTTTCCAATGTTTCAAAGGCGAATAGGTTGTAATTCCGGCGCATAATAAAGGTGCGGTCGCGGCAAGATCGAGTTTTTCAGAAATATGGACGGTAAAGGCTTCGTCGGTTACGATTGTATTGGAATATCCGCCATAGGTAGGCAGGTTGTCGCCGTATTTGTCTATGCCATTATACGTTGTGATCACGCCATTTTCGCAATAGACTTCAAGTCCGTCATTGCAATGGCTGCACTTACGGCACGAATTGACCAGCGTTCCCACACCTGCTAGATCTCCGATTTTGAAGTTTCTGACATGGTCGCCAATTTTTATGATACGGCCGACGATTTCGTGTCCGGGAACCATTGGAAAAATTCCGGGAAACCATTCGTTGTTGATTTGGGCGAGGTCCGAATGACACACACCTGAAAATAAAATTTCAATCTGGACATCGTGCGACCCTACATCGCGTCTTTCAAAATTCCACGGTGCCAGGGTTGCATTTGCGGTTTGTGCCGCATATCCTTTTGTTGTTATCATAATTGTTTTTTTTATGAAGCAAATTTCAATAACGGCTTCCATCGATCCGTATCCAAATCTCTGAAATGGTTGTCCATAAAATTCCATTTTTTTTCGTGACGAAACTTTCATTTTTAAACCTATCTTTGCCGCCGGAAAACGGTTGCCGCCGGAAAATTTCACCGTCGGCATTAAAAGGGAATCAGGTAAATGCCTGAGCTGTTCCCGCAACTGTAAGCTATCAAGACTGGGTTATCTTTCACGCCACTGTTCGCAAGAATGGGAAGGCCGACCACAGTACGCAAGCCAGGAGACCTGCCATTTTTCCAATAAACGATAACCGGATCTTCGGGAAAAAAGATTCAGCGATGTATAGTGAAAAATGGATTTTACCGGCGTTGTTGCTGTTGTGCCTCGTGGGTCGGGCACAGCAGGATACTGTGTTTTTGCGTCAGGTGGATATTTCAGATGTGTCGCTCAAACGATACGGGTCAACACAAAAAGCAATTTCAATTTCAGATTCTGTTTACACTTCAAACAGAACATCGCTTGGTGGTTTGATCCAGTTCAACAGCCCGGTTTATATTCGTGAGAACGGAATCGGTGGTGTTTCATCTGCTTCTTTTCGCGGAACCACGGCCCAGCAAACCGCGGTAATTTGGAACGGCATCAATATCAATTCCCAGTTCAACGGACAGTTCGATTTCAATTCGTACTACACTTCAGATGCGGGCCAGATTACCGTTCGTCCGGGCGGCGGAAGCGTTTTGTTCGGAAGCAGCGCCATTGGAGGAAGCATCCACTTAAACACAACTTTGGATTTTTATCGACATTTAGATAATCGGGTTTCGCTCAGTTACGGAAGTTTCGATACCGGAAGATTTGCGTACAACATCAATGCATCTGACGGGAAATTTTCGGTCAATGCATCGGTGTCGCATAACAGGTCCGAAAATGATTATCCATTTCCTGACAGCGACCGTAATAATTTGAATGGTGCCTTTTTCAATACTGGAATTTCGGCCGCAGCTGGTTATCGGATAAACCACAAAAATATTATACGGTTATACAGTCAGTATTCATCAGGTGAGCGGCATTTTTCGCTTATCAGTCCATCTGAAACACCTACAAAATATCAGGATAGAAACAGCCGGAATTTGCTCGAATGGATTTATGGAAATGAAAATTTCAACTCACGGGCAAGAGTCGCTTATCTGGAAGAACAGTATCGGTATTTCGAAACATTGAATGATGAAAATCCATCGTTCGGCCTGGCCAAAACCGTCATCGGGAAATACGATGCTGCCTTGAAGATCAGGTCGAATATGTTTGTGAATGCTTTGGTTGAATATGCATCTATCCGGGGAAGCGGAACCGATGTCCGCCAGACAAATCGCAACATTGGATCAGGTACTTTGGTCTTCAGACATATTCCCGGGAAGTTTCTGTACGAACTTGGTATCCGACAGGAATTGAGCGACGATTATTCGAGCCCGGTTTTGTTTTCTGCCGGAGGAAAATACCAAATTACTTCCAATTATTCCCTCCGATTCAACGGTTCAAGAAACTATCGCATTCCGTCGTTCAATGATTTGTATTGGGCAGATGGAGGTAATCCTGATCTCAAACCGGAATCTTCGTATCAGGCCGAAATTGGTCAGGACTTCCAATGGAAGAATCTATCCGCCGGATTGACGGTTTTTTACATGGATATTTCAGATATGATCCAATGGCTTCCGGGAACTACAGCAGCCTGGCGTCCGGTAAACGTGAATGAAGTCGAATCTTTTGGGCTTGAATTTTCAGGGAAACATTCATTTGAATCGGGTTCGCATAAATTGGTTTCGGCCGTGTTGTATTCGTACACCAATTCGCAAAATGCAGAAACCGAAAAACAGCTAATATATGTGCCCAAACACAAAGCAACGGCGGCATTGGATTATACGTACGACCGTTTTGGTGTTGGGCTTCAGGGACTTTTTACAGGTTCGGTCCCGACGCGTTCCGATAATAATCCGAGGTATGACCTTGACGGCTATTTTGTGGGCAATGGATTGGTTTCGTACCGATTCGGGAAACAAAAAAGCATAGTGGTCGAAGCCCAGGTCCGCAATGTTTTCGACCAGGAATACCAAACCATGATCAACCGTCCGTATCCCGGGCGACACTATACTTTTTCACTAACTCTAATGCTTTAAAAATGAACATCAAAAAACTACTTTTACTATCGTTTACAGCTGCGTTTTTTGCTTCTTGTAGCAATGATGATGACAACCGCGCACCACTCGGCGATTACGACAATGGCGTACTGGTACTCAACGAAGGCGGAACCGGAACCGTGACGTATATCAGCGACGATTTCAACACCGTCCAACAGGATATTTTTTACGAAGTGAATGGGGAAACACAGGATTTGGGACAATACACCCAATCGATTTTCTTTGATGGCGACCGTGCGTTCGTTATTTCGGGGTCGAACAAAATCACTGTGGTGAACCGATACACGTTTGAATATATCGCGACGATCGATTCTGGTTTTGCAGCGCCACGTTACGGAACTGTTGCCAATGGAAAGGCATATGTGACCAATTCAAATACGTTTGATTTTCCGGCCACTGATGATTATGTATCGGTTATCAACCTGCAGACTTTGGCAGTTGTGGGAACGATAAACACGAATGCATCGGCTGAAAGAATCATTGAGGCCAACGGTAAAATCTATGTTTCAAACGGATTCTTCGGAAGCGGAAATTCGATTACGGTAATCGATCCATCAACAGATGCTATAACTGCCACTATAGAAACAGATTTTGCCCCGAATTCGTTCGACATTGAAAACGGACAACTATACGCGCTTTGTGCCGGATTTTCAGGAGCTGGTGAACTGATAAAGATCAACACCCAAAACAATACGCTTTCACAGACAATCGAATTGCCGGAAACGCAATCGGGGCTTGCAAACCTTGATGTGGACAATGGGAATTTCTATTACACGGCTTCGGGCAATATCTATAAATACGCGTTGAACGCAACTGCTTTTACTGATACGGCATTTGTAGCTACGGGCTCGACGAATCCGTATATGGGTTATGGTTTTGCCGTGAACAACGGGCGTATCTATATTTCTGAAGCAGCTGAAGATTTTACTTCGGACGGAAAAATATTCGTCTATGACAATTCCAACGGAACACTTTTGAACCAGACGACGGTTGGGCTCGGGCCGAATGGTTTTTACTTTAACTAAGCAACAAATTCAACTAAGCAAAAAAGGCTTTCCGATTGGAGAGCCTTTTTTTATTATTTCTGCGGAAGATCGTCCATAAAATCGACGAGTGTCTTTGCGATTTGTTGCTGCGAATTTTCATCGGTCAGGAACTTTCGGTCGGCTTCATTCGTCACATAACCCAGTTCGATGATCATAGATGGCGCTTCTGATTTTTTCAAGACATGAAAAGGAGCTTCATCTATTTTTGGAACGGCGCGGTTCAGTATAGTCCCGAATCTGTAACCTAATCTTTCGGCCAATTCCTGGGACTGTTTTTTATAGTTGCTTTCTTTGGCGATGTAAAATTCGGTTCCTGATTTCTGACTGTTTTCACTCGCATTGATGTGGAGTGATACTACAACGTCCGGTTTTATGCCGTTGATTTTTTGTGTCCTGTCGTCAAGCTTTACATAATCGTCGTTTTCACGAGTAAGGTAAATGTCGATTTCGCGGCCTTTGCTCAATTCAAGGATTTTGGAACTGATTCCGGCGACAATGTCTTTTTCGAGAAGGCCATCGTGCTGTGCGCCAAAATCAATTCCGCCATGGCCGGCATCAATGACTACTTTGAGATGTTCACGTTCCTTAACAGGTTTCTGGATAAAGGCAAGTGCCGGAAGTATCGCGCAAGCCAAAAGCAATTTGAGGTTTGTTTTCATGGTTTGAGATTTAAGGTTGAATTGATAACGCAAACTAAATTGACTTAATTGCCTGTGTGTGGATTTTAAAACTTTCGGTGCATCGGCGGAATTTTGTTGGAATACATCTGATCCCGCAATCCGTCCATCGATTTTGAATCGCTGAATTTCCTGAAAATTATTTCTGGTTCAACCACAGCGCGTCTTCCACTGACCGTGATGGTATTGATAGCCGTACTCAAAAGTGGTTCCAATGTGTCTCCGAGAATTCCAAGGTTGGAAATATCTTCTACCTGATCGATATCCGGATCAAGTCCGTTGGTATAATCGCCAAAGCCATCCTTATTGACAATCTTTAAAACAATTGGCTGCATGGCGTAATAATGTGACGGATCCGCGCCTTCTTTCTGGAAATTTTCGGAATCATATAAAGTGACTGATCCCACGTTTTTGCCTACGGTATCGTCTCCAATCTGCACCACATTTATATAAGGTGCCAGACCATTGATTATAAGTTCGCTGGCCGAAGCCGTACTGCCCGAGGTTATGATGTAGATTTTACTCAGGTTCAGTGAATTGATGGCAGGACCATTATCTATTGAAGTTGTGAAACGATTGATGATATCTTCTGAACCATTCTGATTAAAATAATCCATGAGTTTTGCATTCCATTGTTCCTTGGCAAAAACCTGATCTGTAAATTGCCCCGTAATCATGCTCGCCAGATACGTTGCGGTTTGGACTGAGCCGCCTGAATTGTATCGCAAATCAAGCACGAGATCTGAAATTCCCGCCGATTGAAAACCTGCAAAAGCAGCATTGAGCTGATTGTCGTAATCGGGGTAGAATCCGTTATACATCAAATATCCAATTTTATGGCCGGGATAATCATAGGTTTGATGGATGTAGACCGGATTCTCGGAAAGTACGCCTTTTGTAAGTGAAACCGACTGTCCGTTTGCTGTGATGTTTCCACCATCATAATCGGCAAGGCCAAGTGTGTAGCTCGTGTTTGCGAGTAGTTGCTGGTAATTGTCCACCGTAAGTTGTGTACCATTGACTGTAGTGAACAAGTCACCACGTTGGATGTCTTGCGTCGATGCGTTGGAATTTGGAAGGATGTATCTGACCCAACCGAAAATTTCAGTCGTGCTTCCGGGCTTGTACCGGAGTGAAAAATCGACCCCGTTGTTTTCTGTCGTTCCGGACAAAATGCCTTCGAGTTCGCGATAATCACTGAATATGACACTGAATCGGTCAATCGATCGGTCAACAAGTAAATGTTCGAATAAATTTTCCGGAACTGGGTACTGGCGCAGGAAAGTATTAAGTTCATCCTGATTGGCGAACCGGTCATCGGCTAAATCCGGCTCGTCTGTCTGCCACAGATAATATAGGTTGAGGCCTTTCCATACAAAGTTCTGGACTTTGATATCGTCAGGAACGTGATAGGAATCGTCTTCCTGGCATGCTTGTATTCCTCCTAAGACCAATAGGCCAAGCAGGAAGTAGATACTTTTTTTCATTGCAATTTTTTCATTAGCAGATACCTTACAGGCATCCTGAGTAAATTTATAAAAAAAAACGTGGGTTGCGTGTTACAAATTGTAACGACTTCCGTCAGGACTTAAAACAAGCGAAAGCTATCATGGAACAAATCGAGTTCTTAAAACTGATCGAACCTTTCCGGAACAAGATTTTCCGGCTTGCACGCCGCCTTTTGGTGAGCGTCCAGGAGGCAGAAGACGCAACCCAGGAAGTCTACATAAAACTCTGGAACAAGAACGACGGACTTCGCGAATACCAAAGTGTGGAAGCACTCGCGATGACCATGACAAAGAATTATTGCCTCGACCAGTTGAGGAGTAAAAGAGCCGGAAATCTGAGTATCGTCCATAACAATTACAAAGACCGCGAGGCGCCACTTCAAACACAGGTGGAAGACAGGGACAACTGGAGTTGGGTTGAAAAAGCAATCGCTTCGTTACCTGAACAACAACAAATAATCGTCCAGATGCGAGACATCGAACAGTACGATTACACTGAAATTGCCGAAATGCTTCAAATGAACGAAACGGCAATACGCGTAGCACTTTCACGGGCACGCAAACAAATAAGGGAATTCATTACAAAAACACACGCCTATGGAATCGCATGAAATAAAGAGCTTGCTTGAGAAGTACATGGACGCGATGACGTCTGTGGAAGAAGAAAAAAGCCTCGCGGACTATTTTAGGAACAACGCTGTTTCACCTGAATTTGAGGAATACAAATCGATGTTCGGCTATTTTGAAGACCAACGATCTGTAGTTCCGGAAAAGAATTTCAGAATTTCTGACACAAAAAAACGTCGTCGTACGTGGATTCCGGCAGCTGCAGCCGCTGTATTATTACTTGGAGTCGGAATATATGGCTGGCAAAACCAAACGCCGCCGCAAACAAGTGAACTCGGAACTTTCGACGATCCCGAAGTAGCGCTCAGGGAAACCAGAAAAGCACTCGACTTGCTTTCTTCCAAAGTCAATACCGGAATGGAAAGCGTGAATTACCTCAATGAATACGAACAATCAAAAAACGTAATATTTAAAAATTAATCAATCCAAAAACCATGAAAAAAGTAGTTTTAACAATCGCACTGATGCTGATGCCAATCCTTTTCTTTGGGCAGACAGCTTTTGATAAATTCGACGGACAGGACGATGTCACCACCGTAGTCGTCACTCCAAAAATGTTCAAGATGATGGGAAGCGCAAAAAGTGACGAATCCCAGGAATTCCTCGACCTGGTCAAGAAACTGACAAGTCTTAAAGTGTTTACCACCAAAAGTGTTGCAGTGAGCAAAGAAATGAAAGCCACTGCAGACGGTTACATCAAAACCTCAGGACTTGAAGAGTTGATGCGCGTCACGGAAAACGGCCAGAACATCAAGATTATGGTGAAAACCGGTACTTCTGATACCAACGTGCGCGAGTTGTTTATGTTCATTGATGGGACAGCTGGCAAACAAGACACAGTGTTGTTATCTTTGACTGGGAATTTTGACCTGAACGATGTTTCAACCCTTACCGAAGAAATGAAATTTCCCGGCGGGGACAAACTCAACAAAGCATCAAAAGGAAGCAAAGGTCCAAAAGGTCCAAAAGGAAAAAAATAAATTATGAAATCAGTACTGCTGTTTTTGGTGACTTGCCTGTTTCTATCATGTGCCAAACGTGAAGACAAAACGCTTCAGGAATATATGGTGACCAAGTCACAGGAACCGGATTATTTTTCGGTAGATTTCAATCCGTCGATGTTCAAACCTGCCACATCAAATTTGACTTCGAACGAACAACAGGCATTGAAAGGTGTTGAAAAATTGAATGTAATTGCCTATCATTCCGATAGTATCCCTGCAGCATTCTATAAATCTGAAACAACAAAAATCAAAAAGTTCCTTACTCAAGATTCGCAATATCAGGAATTGATGCATGTCAATTCCGGAAAAGACGGTGGAATGATATCTTATGTCGGAAACGATGAACATATAGATGAGTTGGTTCTTTTCGGTAAACAACATGACAACGGTTTTGCAATTGTTCGTGTAATTGGGAAAGATATGACACCGGAAACTGTCTTCGCTCTTTTCAAAGTAATTCGGGAACGCGGATTCGGAGTCAAGGAGCTCAAGCCAATAGAACAAGCAATGGATCCGACCAGGACATTCAAAGGTTAATTAAAAACAAAGCCCCAATTGTGGGGCTTTTTTTATTCGAACAAACTACTTTGTTGAGTTGATTGGCGCTGCGGAATATGGATTTTCAAACCGAATGCGGCATTCATTTTTTCAATGAAATGCGTTGCCAGCAAAGGCGACTCGAGTTCGATATTCTGGTGGACGAAAAAATACAGTTTATTCAATCCTTCGGGCCGCCATTGTTTGATCCGTTCGACCCAATCGTCAAGTCGTTGTATATCTGTCGGATGATTTGCACCTACGTATCTGATAAAAGCCGCGTCGTTAGTCAATCGCATATGGAGCATATCGCGTCTTCCGGCCGTATCTACAATAATGTTGCTCATGCCAAGTTGTTCGAGAAGGTTTTCAAGTTTTGATTTGGCTTCGATGTCACTAAACCATTCATTGTTCCGGACTTCTACACCCAGGGGAACACCTTTTGGAAATTCGCGCAAAGCCTTTTCCAGACGTGTAAAATCCTTCGGTTTAAAATTATCGTGAAGCTGCAAAAAAGCCATTCCGAGTTTGTCGTCGAAATTGCTGATGGCATTGCAAAACGTATCGACAACTTCCCTGACTTCAATGAGTCGCTTGAAATGCGAAATCGTATTGGTCAGTTTGGGAAAGAATTTGAAACCTTCCGGTGTTTTGTCTTTCCAGGTTTCAACCTGCTTCCAATCTGGCATTCCGTAGAAAGTCGCGTTGAGTTCTATCGAATTGAATTGTGTCGAATAATACGTAAGTTCATCTTTTGTACCTCGCGGATAAAATCCTTTGAGATCAGATTTATTCCATTTCGCACAACCGATAAACACTTCGAACGGCTGTTCTTTTTTACGTGTTTTCAAAACACGTTTTGTTTCGGGAGAATCTGGTGGTAACGTAAAATCTACTTCGCCCGGATTGGGCACTTGTCCAAAAATCATAGGTTGAATTTTAGCTCCAAATTACAATAATGAGTTGAACCTGAATAATTTTTTCTTTTATAAAACTGAAATGTTTTTTGTTTCATAAAAAGAAATTTCTTACTATTGTTTGCTAAAAGTGTAATTAGTCGATAAAATCGTCTTTTTATCTTTTAAAGACTTCCCCAAGTCTAACCAAAAACAAACATCTTGAGAAACATTATCTACGCTATAGCTGTAGTTTTTTGTTTTGGGTCTGTGCATGCACAATTCACGCTGGAACAAAAAACACTGCCCGAGGAAATTTCCATTCTGGAATATGCCTCTATTGCCAATGCGGGCAATAAATTGTTATCTGTCCAAGAAGTTGAAAATGACAATATAACTTTCAACAAATTATCGGGTGAATTGGGAAACCTTGGTTTTACAGATGAAAATTTCTGGCTCAGGTTCTCTCTCAAAAATGCTACAGATTCACCTCTGTTATATTACCTCGAAACAGCGGAGCCTGTAACCGACAATGTAAATCTTTATCTCAAAAGCAATATATCGAATCCGGAAATCCAGCAAAGTGGTGACAACCTTGAATTTTACAAAAGAAGCGTGGCCAACCGACGCACATTGTTTGAAATCAGGTTAAAACCGGGCGAACAGAAAAGTGTCTTGATGGAAATCCGAAACGACGGCGAAAAAAACAGTTTGCCGCTAAAACTCATCAGCCAGAAAATGATGTTGGAAAATACCTATTACGATCAGTTAATCATGGGGGTTTTCTACGGAATATTGTTGGTCATCGCGCTTACTTATTTCTTTTTCTACTTCGCGCTGAAGGAATCCATTTTCCTGCATTATTCGCTTTATGTCACGTTTATGGGATTTTGTCAGTTCGCGCTTGACGGTTTCTACCACGAATACATCGGTCGCGGTAATTCCTGGCTGAGTCTTCATATTGTAATTCTGTCGGCTATCTTAAGTTGTTATTTCTTTGGAAAGTATAGCACGATGGCGCTTGAAATAAGGGAAAACAATCCAAAAATCTATCGGTGTTTCCAATATTTGTATGCCTTTCTTTCGGTGGCGTTTGTCGCGGTGATTCTATTCCCGGATTTTCTCAACTATTCGTACCCAATCATAAATATGTTGACTGTTTTGGGAATCGGATTGATTTTCGTGACTATTGGCACCATGTTTTTCCGTCGGCAGAAAGTAGATCCGTTCTACCTGAGCGGCATCTTGATTTTGTTCGGGTGCATCATCCTTGCCGTACTGATGAACTTTGGCATCATGCCGGACGGTTTCTCGATGGACAATGTAACCAAACCCGGAATCGGTCTTGAAATCATCGCGCTATCCTTATCGATGGCGAACAAAATCCGGATACTCAAAACCAAAAAAGAAGAACTTCAGGCAGCGGCATTACAAAAATCCGAAGAAATGAACGAGGTCAAATCCTTCTTCCTTTCGAACATGAGCCATGAATTGCGTACACCATTAAATGCAATCCTGGGTTTGGCGAGTGCTATGGAACAGGACAGCAACGATCCAAAAATCAAAGCAGATTGTGAGGTCATACGTTATGCCTCATACGGATTGATATCTTCCGTGAACGACATCCTTGATTTTTCACGTATCGAAAAAGGCGAACTCCAATTGGAAAAAGGCGAATTCCGACTCAGTGATGTGCTCGCGAAATTGGCCAGAGCAATGAAAAAGCAGCACAAAGACAAAGGACTCAAATTCAAATTTGAAAGTTCAATAGCACCTGAAATCCGTGTGTCGGGTGATGAAAGACGATTGGAACAACTGCTGTACAACCTGCTTGGAAATGCACTCAAATTCACGAATTCAGGTAAGGTGAAATTCAACGTTTCGCATCAGATTATCGATGGGAAAATACGTTTGGAATTTGTCATAAAAGACACTGGAACCGGGATAGAAAAAGAAAAACTCGAAAGTGTCTTCGAACTGTTTTCACAGAGCAATTTCGACAACAAGCGCAAATTCGGCGGATTCGGCATAGGGCTCAGTATTGTCAAGGCATTGGTCGATTTGCACGGTGGAAAAATCGACATAAAAAGTAAAGTCGGCAAAGGAACAACCTGTCGCGTAATCCTCGATTACGATGTTGTGTGTGAACCCGTAAAATTGGAACATCTGCCTACAAAAACCATCGGTTCACGAAATATCCTGATCGTAGAAGACAACGCGATGAATCAGATGGTCATGAAAATGATACTCAAAACACTTCCTGATACCACTTTCAGTATCGCGAACGACGGTTCCGAATGTCTGCGGATGATGCAAAACGAACAATTCAATTTAGTGCTTATGGATTTGCAGATGCCGGTTATGGACGGATACGAAGCGACCGATGCCATCCGAAAAGGTGAAGCCGGAGCAAAATATACAACCATCCCGATAATCGTCATCACGGCAGACATCACGCCCGAAAGCAAAGAACGCGCATACGCATTAGGCGCCAATGATTACCTGACCAAACCCGTCGACAAAAAACTGCTGATCGAAAAGATAGAAAATATGGATCTGCCCAAACTATTGTCGGCAGAAGAAGAGGCGGAAATGGCACTTGAAATGGACGAAAGCGATGCGTCCGAAGCTCCGATCGAACCTGTGATTCCAAAGAAAAAGCGACGGTTCAAAGGTGTTGAAATGATCCGGTCGTTCTTTTTGAGTTATGTGTTGTAAATCAAGCTGTGGCCAGTTTTTTTATGTCTGAAATTTCAAGGTTGGTTTTGGAATAACCGGATTCGGATACTTTTATCATCGCTTTGCCAACTTCGGCCAATGTCAACACACTTTTGGAAGCAAATAACTGGATGATTTTCGTCAGCACTTTATAAATCCATTTCCAGTTTTTCTGGCCTTCGAACGGAAGCATCACGCCGGGCCGGAAGTTGAATTCACTGCGGAATCCGAGATTTGCCAAATCGTCTTCGGTCTTTCCCTTGACACGTTGCCACATGAGTCTTCCGTTTCTGTCGGTTCCGCTTCCGGATACGTAACAAAAACACATGGAATCGTTCACTGAGAGCACTGATTTTGCAAATGCGAGCGTCGTATCATACGTAATCTGGGTGAATTTTTCCTCGTTCATTCCAACCGAACTGATTCCCGCTCCAAAAAAGCAGGCGTCATAACCTGAAATATCGGTTGCAAAATCGCTGAGTTTAGTAAAATCGGGCACGATCAATTCCCTTACTTTTGGATTTTGGATGCCGTACGATTTTCTCGAAATAGATAAGATTTCTGAAATTTTGGGATTTTCCAGACATTCAAACAAAATGCCTTCACCTACCATTCCGGTGGCTCCCGTGACGATTACTTTCATGGTTTATCCTTGTCTTTTACTTCGGGATTTTTTGACTCTTCTGTCGTGACCGGCGTTACGGCACCTTGTGGTTGGGTAATGACATCTTTTCCTTTGTATTCAGACTGCGGAACTTCATCGGTGGTTTTACTGAACACTTTTATTTTAGGGTCAGATTGCGTTCCTGTAACGGCCAAAGGAATTCCAATCAATCCCAAAGGCGGAAGCCCTAGTCGGATTTTTAATGCCAGTTGGCCATCGAAGCTGGTTTTTCCCTCGAATTTCAATCTAAACAAAGCGATTTTCATTTTGGTCTCGTCCACAAAAATCACGTTGTCTTTGATGTGTGTCTTGATATCGACTTTTGAAAGATCGGGATCGTTTATTCCGTCGGAACCTGTTTTTTGGCTCAGTCCGCTGAACAATTTCAATCCTTTGACTTTGATTTTTTTGAGCGAAACCACACCGTTGCCTTCAAGCGAATTGTAAACCGGATTCATATTGCCGTCGAGCACGCCTTTGAGTTTGTAGTCGACCGAAATAATTCCCTGTGCATTTCCGGCCGATGTAGCCAGTTCCTTGAACATCTCGATTTCTTTGAATGCGCGTTGAATGTCGAAATTTTTGGCCTGGAAACGCAAGTCGAAACCGGCTTTTAGCGCCGATTCGTCGTCGTACATGCCATCGAGATTTAATGTGGCGCCTATAATGTCGATCTGCGTTCCGCGAAACGTCAATTGACCTTTACTTATGCCCACAGTTCCGCGAAGGTTTTCCAGGTTGAATTTGTCGTATGTAATCTTTTGGGCATTGGCGGTAAGAGAAACATCGAGGTTCGTCGGTAACACCACAACGCCGCTTGAACTTGGAGCAACTGATTCGGCTGCTTTTGTCTCTGCTTTTTCCTTTGGATTATTACCTGGTTTCAAAGCCATGAATTCATTGACGTTGATGTATTTTGAATTCAGTACGAAATTGCCGTGGAGCGTTGCATGCTTTTCAAAAAAGTAATTGATGGCATTGACGAGCTTTCCGTTCAAATTGAAATCGCTTTGCCCGTAAGTCGCATTGAAACTGTCAAAATTCATGTCCTGTTGTTTGAACGTGAACAAGCCGTTTTCAATCAAAAATGATTTCGGGAAACTTTCCATCGAAGCCTTGATTTTCCTGACTTCCAATGTTCCGCGGTTATCGAGTTTTGAAAATTCTCCGTTGGTCGCATAACTCTGGCGGCCTTTTAGACGCAAATCGGCACGGATCATTCCATCCACATCGATTCCTTTCTGTGCAAATACACGATAGACTTTTCCAACGTTTACGAGTCCTTTCGCAGACACATCATAAGCAACATCGTCGAGGTTGCTGAACGTGGCATTCAAATCAAACGGTTCGCCTTCGAAAGTGAGCGTTGCGGGAGAAATTTTGATCCAGGTGTCGCTGTATTTTCCGTTTGTGTTTTCGGCATTGATATCGAGGTTGATTTTTGTGATTGGGTTCGGATAATAGTCCGTTTTGATAAATCCGTACTTGATCAACACACGGCCTTTGGTCTTTGGAAACAAATGTTCTTTGGCGTTATAGATTCCATTCACATTGACATCGGCCATAAGCAAGCCTTTCATGTCGATATTCTTGAGCCCGATGGATTTGTCCAATGTTTCCATGTCGAGCTTTCCTTTCAGGCTCGCTTTGACGGACATATTTTCCATGCCTTTTATCGCGATGTAAGACCTGAATTTTTCTTTGCCCAATTTAAAAGTCAGCGAATCCAGTTTGATGCTGAGTTCTTCCGGATTCAGCGATGGCAATATGGCATCGAGGTTGAGGTTGATGTCAGATGTAGCAACCGGCGCTTTTTTGTATTCGATATAACCGTCGCGAACGGCCGTGTGGAATTTTATGGTCGGCTGACGGTTCGTTGTGGCATCGTATCGGCCTTTCATGGTAAGCGCGATATCAATTTCACCCTTGACTTTTGTACTGTCGAGCCACGTGATGTATTCGGGCGGCAACGCGGTGAACAGGTCTTCAAAATCGCTTCCCATGGATTTGACCGAAAGATCTATGTCGTATCCGTTTTTAAGGATATTCAAAACACCTTTAAAGTTGATGGGAAGTTTGTTGATTTTTAAGTCGTTTCGTTGAAGGGAAAAAGTAAGGGCATTGGTGTTGATACGTGTCAGCAATTCTGCCTGAAGGTTCTTTTTGAGCAGGTAATGTTCTCCATCTAATTCAAAATCGAGAGAACCTATTTTAGCGTCAGATGCCAGATCGAAAATCGCCTGGTCCAGACTGCCTTTTCCAACATAATTGAAATCATCTGCCGAAACCACTATTTTCGCCGATGCATCGTGATACCTGAGGTTGCAATGTGAGATTTTAATCTTGTCAAGTCGCAATGAGGTATTTGAAACGGTGTCTTTCGGGGCATTATCATCTGAAATATAGACGTTATAGTTGGCCTGGCCTTTTTCGTTGACCTTGACGTTAATATCTGAATTTCCCACGTAAATCTCATCGATTACAATCTCGCCGTCAAAAAGAAGTCGTTTGAGGTTGATTCCAAACCCAATGTCTTCTGCCGCAACCAACGTATCTTTCTGGAAAGGCGCGGAACCTTTGAGGGAAAAGTCGTCAAGCGTTACCGTAAGTGATGGAAAATGGTCAAAGAAAGACAGGCGCGCTTTGGAGAAATTTAGTTCACCTGTAAGTTTTTTGTTCGCGAATCCTTTTACCTGTTCGGCAATCTGGCCCGGAAATAAAATTGGCAACAGGAACATCAGCAACAATAAAGAACCGATTCCGATTCCCGTCCATTTCAATGTCTTTACTATAATTGTCTTTAGTCTGGCATTCATATTTTAAAGGTATGGTAAGCCCAAAAGTCACGCGTTACACTTTTGTCAAAATTTGCAATATAACTTCCCGATTTCCGGCGTGTAAAGATACAGCCTGATCTACTGTGCCTGGAGATTTTTTGGTCAGATTTTTCACGGCAATATATTAGTGTACAGATGTATCACAAAAATTCGCCAAATAAATTGCTGAATAATACCGATTGGTATAATTTTGCAGGTAACAATCCAAACAATGCCAAAATGGGCAAAGCCGAACAAACCCGACTGTTTATCATAGAAAAAACAGCCCCGATATTCAACGCCAAAGGCTATGCAGGAACTTCTTTGCAAGACATTACCGCAGCGACGGGATTGACTAAAGGAAGCATCTACGGAAACTTTTCCAATAAAGACGAAGTCGCAGTCGAGGCTTTTGCCTACAACGTAAAACAATTGCAGGACGCTTTCAACCAGGAAATAGAAACCAAAAAAAACTATCGGGAGAAATTGCTGGTTTTTCCGTCCCGATATGAAAAGATGTTTGAAAGCCAGCTGATGGAGAAGGGCGGATGTCCTATTTTGAATACGGCAATCGATTCAGATGACACGCATCCGGAGCTTCGAGTGAAAGCATTCCAGGCTGTGATTTCGTGGAAAAAGACAATCGAATCGTTACTTGTGAAAGGAATGGAAGCAGGCGAGTTCCGGAAAGACATCGACAATCCGGAAAGTATCGCCCTGACCCTGATTGCAACCATAGAAGGCGCGGTTATGATCTCAAAACTTTCCGGAAAAGAGGCGCATATCAAAACCATCATGCAATCGGTCAAAAAAACAATTGAAGAATTAAGCTGATATTTTTTTATCTAATAAAATACCAATCGGTATAAAATAATCAAATTATGAAAAGAGTTGTAGTTACAGGTTTGGGCATTATTTCGCCTTTGGGGAATTCGGTTAGTGAATTCTGGCAGCATATCGTAGACGGAAAAAGCGGAGCCGCACCCATCACCAAATTCGATGCATCGAAGTTCAAAACGCAGTTCGCATGTGAAGTCAGGGATTTTGACCCGACGAAATATTTCGAGCACAAGCAAATCCGCAAATACGATCTATTTACCCAATATGCCATTGCCGCATCGGATGAAGCCATAAAAGATTCCGGTCTTGATTTCGAAGCTTTGGATCAGTCAGAAAGAACAAGGATCGGTGTCATCTGGGCGTCAGGTTACGGAGGAATCGGAACGTTCGAAGAGCAATTGCAAGAGTTTTATTCTGGCGATGGAACTCCGAGGTTCAATCCGTTTTTCATCCCAAAAATAATCGTCGATATCGCTGCCGGCGCCATTTCGATTAGACATAAATTGCACGGCCCGAATTACGCCACGGTTTCTGCCTGCGCCTCATCGAACACCGCACTCATCAACGCTTTCGACACAATCCGGTTGGGCAAAGCAGATGTTATCATCACCGGCGGATCGGAAGCCGCCATCACGCCTTCATCTTTCGGTGGCTTCAATGCATCCCACGCACTTTCCAAAAGAAACGATGACCCTAAATCTGCCTCAAGACCTTTCGATAAAGATCGCGATGGTTTCGTGGCCGGAGAAGGAGCAGGTGCATTGATCCTTGAAGAACTCGAACACGCCCTGAACCGCGGCGCGACTATCTATGCCGAAGTCGCCGGTGGCGGAATGGCTGCCGATGCCTATCATTTGACCGGAACGCCGCCTGACGGATACGGAGCTGTCGCCGGAATCACAGCCGCATTGAAAGACGCCAACATCGAACCTGAAAAAATCGATTACATCAATGCCCACGCGACTTCTACTGGTCAGGGTGATATCAGTGAATTGACTGGGATCAAGACGGTTTTCGGGAATCTTCCGGTAAAAATCAGCGCAACCAAATCCATGACGGGACATTTACTTGGCGCGGCTGGTGGCGTCGAAAGCATCATCTCGGTGCTGTCGGTGAAGAACGATATCATTCCGGGAACGATCAATTCTATTGAAATCGATGAGAAGATCCCGCAACTGAATCTCGTCCTCGGGAAATCCATCAAGGCCAAAGTTGATTATGCGCTTAATAACACCTTTGGATTTGGCGGTCACACCGCTACGAGCATTTTTAAGAAGTTCGATGGCGTCCCGGCGGCAAAACCGATTGAATAAAAAGAAACTTTCCGTGTGCCGCCGTCGGGCTGTCCGCTATATCTTTTGCGCTTAAGAACGCTGCAAAAGTATGCCGCTTCTATCCCTGACGCGTGCGTGTAAATTGGGATTGTCTACCTATTGTTTACCACTCAACATCCGGCACTTTCAGCAAAAAATCTACATTTGCTGCATACCAATCGAAGCATGAGGTTGAAAGCGCCGTTGTTGATTTTAGTTTTCTTTTTTTCCGGCGTTTGCTTTGGAAATGATTTTGGCAATCCCACGATCGAGAAAGGCTGGAACGAACTTGTCAAAGACCATGAAAAGGAAGCGCTCGGCTATTTCTGGCAGGCGAACCGCGTTGCCATCGCCCAAAACAACATCGGCGATATTGCAGAATCCTATTTTTACTTAGGTATCTGTTCGTATGGATCAAGCCTTGAAAACGGATTGCAATTCGCCACAAAAGCACTTTCTGAATATAAGAAACTCGAAAAGTCAGATTTGCATCGGGCGACAATCGGGCGAAGCAAATGCCTGCAATTGATCAGCACCATTTACAGCCGCCAGAAAAAATACACAGCAGCACTAAAACTCAGCAAGGAAGTTGTGCATCATCTGCAAAGCACCAATTACGACAATGCAACTTTGGGATTGGCTTACAGAAGCATTGGCGAATTATACGAACTTCAAAACAAAAAAGATTCGTCAAAAGTATTTTACCATCTCGCATTTGAGGTGTTTGAAAAATCAAAAAGTATCGCGTATCTGCCGGGCATATATTCCAAACTCGGCATGCTTTCAATGGACGAAAAAAGCAAAGCCGTCAGTTTAAATTATTTCAAAAAGGCGCTTCTATTATCGGAGCAAACCCAAAATAAGCAGGCCGAAGTCATTTCATTGATCGGTCTTGGGAAATGGCATCTGGAATTGGAAAATAAGGTATCAGAAGCCGAAAACCTGTTTGAAAAAGCCTGCAACATATCGGAACAACTTTCAGATAAGACCTTTGAAATAAAGGCAATAGAAGCATTGATTGGAGTCCGAAAAAAGCAAAACAATTTTGTCGAAGTCAGTCGGTTGCAGCAAAAAATCATTGCTATAAAAGATTCGGTTTCATCATCTGAAAAAGAGCTGATGACCAAAAAGCTCGAGGTGCAATTTGAAGTATCTGAAATAAACCGCAAGTTTGAATTGATCGCCAAACAAAAAGAGGTTTCGCGCCTGACGAATTACCTGCTCGCGACCGTAATTTTCCTTTTTATAATCGTGTTTTTGTTTTTTCGCAGAATATACAAACGCGATAAAGTACTATTGGCGACCAAGGAAGAACTCGTTTTGGCCCTCGAAGACCAAAAGTCTTTAAAGGAACTTCAGTTCACAAATGATCTTGAATACAAAGAAGGCCAACTCAGTGCCGTGGCTTTCCAGATGTTGCAGAAAAACGAATTGCTGGAAGAAATCAGGAATGTTTTGCAACAAAAAGAGGCGCAGTGGGAAGACCGGTTAACCAAAATAGTCAACACCAATCTGTCATCTGACACTAACTGGAAAGATTTCGACAAATATTTTGAAAGCGTCAACAAGAATTTCTACACTAAAGTCAAAAGCAATTATCCCGAAATCAGCCAGAACGACTTGAAGTTGTGTGCGCTTATCAAGCTCAATCTGTCGATAAAAGAAATGGCATCGATCTTAAATATTTCGCCCGATAGTGTCAAGACGGCACGGTACAGGCTCCGCAAAAAACTCGGTTTGAATACAGAAGACAACCTTACGGATTTCATTCTTTCCATTTGATACAATCCGTGTATACTCAATTTACACCAGCTATTTATAAATTGTCTACCTTTTGTCCACCTCGTTTTTTAGGCTGTTGGAAAGAGACAGGATAATTTAGCCGGACAGTTTCATCACTAATCAAAAACACAGGCTATGAAAAATCTTTACTTGTTTTTAGCAGTTACAGCCACGGCTTTCTCTTGGGCACAAGTGCCGAATGCAAGCTTTGAGGAATTTACCGGATACGGAAATGAAACCCGGTTCTGGGGTCCGAATCCAATTATAATCAGTATTACGATTCCGATTGACGGCGGCCCGTCTGTCGCGACCCCGACAATCGTTTATGAAGAAGGAACATACAATTACTGTTTTTTTACAGACGAGGCGCATACCGGAAACCGCGCCATGGAATTGCGGAATGCCTACAACCTCACCGACGCTGTCGTGGTTCCGGGGAAAATGATTCTTTTTAATGAAGATCAGGGAAGCACCACGGCCAGCGGTTGGAATGCAGGTTATCAAATGACACCGGAAACCGTTGTCGAAGGCCTTGGGTTTTACTATAAATTTTTTCCGATGGGTAACGATGTCGCTCAGGCTAAGATTGAACTTTTCAATAGTTCGAGTGGGCTTGTCGGGAGTGCGGTGGTGAACCTTTCGGGAACGCATTCGGAATACACGTATGCCTGGAGTCCGATCCAATTGCTGTCTGACGATGTGCCTACTTTTATGAGGGTGGATTTTTCAATGACTGACGGAATTTCTTCACCGACTTTAGGCAGCAGGCTTGTAGTTGACGATATCGCAACGGTCAACGTTGTATTGTCTGATGCTACTTTGAGTCAAAAACAGTTTCAGGTATACCCTACATTGGCCGATCATGAAATCAATTTGGTAAAAGGGAGTGGTATTTCGGATGGTTCGAAATCGGTAGAAATTTTTACGGCTGACGGAAAGTCCGTAAGCAATCAATTGATTGAATTCTTTGGAAACAATCCGGCGAAGATAAATGTGAGTACATTATCTCACGGGATTTACTTTTTGCGGATTGAAAACAACGTCTTGAAATTTGTCAAACGCTGATACGTATCTGAATTAAAATAATGAAGCTCCGGAAAATGGAGCTTTTTTGTTTTGACCTATCTGAATCAATTACTGCTGTTGCTTATCGGCAATCCGTTTCCGAATCCGGCTCAACGACTGGTTTTTGATCCCGAGGTAAGAAGCGATATGGAAGGCAGGTATTCGTGACACTATTTCCGGATGTTCCGCGAGCAGGTTTACGTATCGCTCTTCATGGGTAAGGAACAGTAGTTCTTCGGCACGGCGTTGTGACTGGATAAAAAAGTGTTCGGCCAGGATACGACCGAAACGCTGCCAAGCCCCATGACTGGAATAAATATTTTGGAGGTAGTTGTAGGGAATGTATATGATTTCGGCATCTTCCAAAGCTTCAATGTAATACCGGCAAGGATGCTGGTAAATAAAACTCCCGAACGACACGATGAACTGGCCCTGGGAGAAGAAGAACATGTTTTTTTCTTCGCCGGTTTCCGGATCATAATGATAAAAACGAAAAATTCCCTTGACCACGATTCCCAGGTCTTTGCACACTACATTCTGCTTGTTGTAGAAATCCCCTTTGGGTATTGTCCGGTTTTGCCAATAGGGCAAACTGACGGACACTTCGTCCAGAGTCATTCCCGCAAATGAAATCAGCCTGTCCTTTAAAATGTCGATCATATCACTCATTCCTTTAACGGAAATAAAATTAGCAGATTTATCGCATAATCTCTCTTAGTCTATCTGGTTGAGCCTTTTTTGTTTGATGAACTGGTACACAGATCCGCTTACGAACAGCAATAAAAACACAAGTAATGTTTGGGCTATTATTGGGTCGGTTGGAGCTTTTGCGAGAGGTTTGCCTACAGGAATCCGGGTCAGTGTTTCGTTTACCGTAGGAATCATAGACAGAAATAGACTAAACGACAGCAGGAAATTCTCAAAATAACGTGCCTTTTTAGCGTACCCTTTTTTGCGATTCAGATAGTAAGCAATTGTAATCAGCACCACAATGAAAAGCGAAAACACATGGCCAATGTTGAAACCTCCGTTCCGTGAAAGCCCCAACGCCGTCAGTGATGTCACAGTCGTAAACCAGAAATAGATTTTGCCAGAAACAGATCCCAGATCAATTTTACCAAATCGAACCAAAGATACCAACGCAGCCCCAATGGCTACAACCCCAATTACGGTATGAAAAATACCCAAAACAGAAAGTCCCATAATTTTTTTCTGCAAATTTTTGGTGAAAAAATAATGAGCGCGTTCACTTAAGTTAATTATCGAATCAAATTAAATGTTCAGATGTGATTGGTTAGGGCGTTGCGGCGGCAGGATCAGTTTTTACAGGTTGGGCATTTTTTTCCGCCGCCAGGCTGCCCGCTATTGGTCCGCGCCGCAATTACCGCCGTTGCAGCCCAATTGGCGAGCTCCGTTGTCGCTGCCACTCAGGCGCAACGGCCGGTAATTGTGGCTGTGGGCCAGTCGCTTGCATCCTTAACGCGTGCGTGGTTGGGTTGCACCGTATTCATTGTATTTGTCATTTCAATGGAGTCGACCCTATAGACTTTATTGTTGTGTGGGATTTTTTGTGTGGATTTTTTTTAACACGGAAAAGTTCACACGGTTCTTATTGTGGGGTTCTTTAGAATGGGGTGGGAATCAAAGCTTCTCTTTGAGATCAGATGGATGTTCACGAATGGGATTCCGCTTTGATGATACAATGATTTTTAAGTGGCTTTCAGGTTATTGCACCCATAGTTCACGAATGGGATTTACTTCGTACAGTTCGGACAAGGCCTCGGGTCCGCTTTGCGGCATCCCTCAAAGCGGAGCTTTGAGAAAAGGATTCAAAAGAAAAAAGCGCTCAAGCAGAGCTTGGCGCTTTTTTCTTTTGAATCCTTTTCATTCGTGACCTCGATGGGATTACCTTCGGTGATCTCGGTTAGCTCCGCTTTGAGAAAGTTAATCCTTGGCTTTCTGCGAAAGCCTTGGTCTTTTTTATTACAAATAAAATCCGTGAAACTTCCTGCGTCGTTTCCGGCTTTTATTTGTAATAAAAAATCCCGCTCTATCGAGCAGGATTTACTTTCATTCGTGACCTCGATGGGATTCGAACCCATACGCCTTGCAGCACCACCCCCTCAAGATGGCGAGTCTACCAATTTCTCCACGAGGCCAATAAAAAAATCGGTGGTTAAACCGATTTGTGACCCGACTGGGGCTCGAACCCAGGACCCCAACATTAAAAGTGTTGTGCTCTACCAACTGAGCTATCGAGTCAATGCTTTAGAGAAAATACGGTCAATTTTGTGACCCGACTGGGGCTCGAACCCAGGACCCCAACATTAAAAGTGTTGTGCTCTACCAACTGAGCTATCGAGTCATTAGCATTTCTCCAATGCGGGTGCAAATATACGTGCTTATAATTAATTTTTCAAACCAATTTAATTTTAAATTTACCTTTTTTACGCAATCCATTTCGAGCCCTTAATTTGTAAGGTTTTATGACAAAAAATAAACTGGTGTTATGCGGATATATGGGCTCCGGAAAGTCTGTAATTGGTCATCTTTTAGCTAAAAAGGCCAATATTCCGTTTCTCGATCTGGACGAATATGCACAGCAAAAGGAAGGGGAATCGATTTCTGAAATCATCAAAACCAAAGGCGAAATGTATTTCAGGCGTCAGGAAAGCGTCTATTTTAACGAACTTATGGATTCCAAAGAGGCATTTGTGCTTTCACTCGGTGGCGGAACTCCGGTATATGCCGGGAACCACAATAGACTAAAGGATGGTAACGTGGAATCGTTTTACCTCAAGGCATCAATTCCGGTTCTGGTTGAAAGATTATCTTCAGAAAAAGAACACAGACCTTTGATTTCAAGTCTCGAAGGCATCGAACTGGAAGAATTTATAGGGAAGCATCTGCTGGAACGACAGGAATTCTATTTTTCAGCCAAGCATGTGATTTCAGTCGATGCCAAATCTGTTGAGGAAATCGTCGGTGAAATAAACTCGATCTTATCAGCCGATTGAAGCCGAAGCCGCATTCTCTTTCAAAACCACCTTCACATGTTCCATGTAGGATGTCGATAATGAAATGCCTTTAAAATCAGCCTTTACGGGATATTTTTTGTGATTGCGGTCAACCAATACGGCTGTCTTGAATTTTTTGAGAGGGACTTCGAGAAAATGACGTACACCATAAATCAGGGTTGTTCCGGAGTTCAAAACATCATCTACCAAAACCAAACCTCTATTGCTGTATTCATCAGGTTTTAAAGATGTCTTTACAGCAGAAAATGGATGCTGCTTATCAATCTTGACTTCACACAGCAACACCTTTATATCTGAAATTTCACTGACGGTGGCAGCGATTCTTTTAGCCAGGACAAATCCGTTCGAGGCAATTCCGGCCAATACGATTTCTTCTTCTTCTACAAAGGTTTCGTAGATCTGGAAGGCGATACGGCGAATTTTGTGCTCGATTTGCTGATTGGTCAGGATAATGTTTTTTGCCATGGTTTTTGGTTTAGTCTTCGGTATGGATTTCGTCTTCGGCATCTTCATAATAGCCATCAATGTCGCGTCTGTCTTTTTTGGTCGGACGTCCTTCGCCTGCACGCCTGTAATGTTCTTTTGCCAGTTTCATGAGTTCCATTTGCTGGAAAAGTTCGGGAGGTGTTTCGTCTTTTCGGTATATATCGACCAATTTGGCACCCACACGGCTTAACGGAACATCGAGTACCTTAATGGTATACGTGATTTGGTCTTTGCGAAAGGTAATCGTATCGCCGGGAAAAACCTCACGCGATGGCTTGGCAACGTTAGCATTTACCGTAATCTGGTTTTTGCGCGCCGCCTCGGTGACCATATTGCGTGTCTTATAATACCTGACGCACCAAAGATATTTGTCTATACGCATGTAATTTTTCTAAAAGCGGCGTTAATATGGACACAAAAATAAATCAATATTGTATCTTGCGCACCTTAAAATTTATCAAAAAATGAGGAAATTTTTATCGGTTTTAGGCCTTGCGGTTTTAGCTTTGAGCATCAATGGCTGCAAACCGGATGACGATTCGAGTTCAGAGCCTTTACGCGATTATCAGACCCAGTACAATGTCGAAAAGGCGAATATTGAGGATTTCCTTAAAAGTCACACCTATTCAAGCACCGATGGGCAAGGATCTTTTGAAGACGCTGTTTTTGACAGTGTCGCATACAATGACCCTACTTGCCTTTGGAACGATCCGCGGCTTGGTCACAGAGAAGTTACGGCTAATGATGTGACTTACACTGTATATTGGCTAAAGCTTAATGAGGGAGCAAGTGCACATCCGTGCAATGTGGATCAGGTGCTTACTTCGTATCAGGGTTTGTATATCTATGACAATATCAATTCGGAAGACGATGATTTGACGCCTGTCGAATTTGAAACCAACAATTATCCGCAAACTGCTTTCAGCCTTGAATCTACCATTCGCGGTTGGGGTGAGATTTTACCTGAGTTCGGAACTGCCGGAAGTGTGATAAATGTTCCGGGCGAGCCTTTATCGTATAATGATTTTGGAGCAGGAGTGATGTTCATTCCATCTGGATTAGCATATTACAGCGTTTATCAGGGAACGATTCCTTCTTATTCGACACTTATTTTCAAGTTCAAACTGTATTCATTGACACGTTTGGATCACGACGGAGACGGAATTCCTTCATGGCTTGAAGATGTTGACCAGGAAGATGCAACATGGAATCCGGAAGACCCAATGAAGCCGCGTTACATGTATTACTTTGAGGATTCCGTGACAGACGATACAGATGGAGACGGCATTCCGGATTATCGCGATGTTGATGATGATGGAGATAATGTATTGACAAAGGTAGAAAGCCGTATTCCCGGAAGTGAAGTAGATGGTGAGTGGCAGTATTATCCGTTCGCTTCATCTCCTGAAGATCCTCAGGGCATACCAAGTTGTAGTGGCGATTATACCACACCTACAAGGCTCAGGAAACATATGGATCCGAGTTGCCAATAAAATAAAAAATAAATCCCGCCTTTCGAGCGGGATTTTTTATGTGAAATATCCAGAGATTATTTTCTGCTGATGGCTTTCTCAGAAGCTGCAATGATGGCAGCGCTGTTCAATTTATATTTGTCCATCAATTGTTCAGGCGTTCCCGATTCACCAAAGCTGTCAAAAACCGCAACGAATTCCTGAGGTAAAGGATTATTCAGTGCAAGCACACGTGAAACGCTTTCGCCAAGGCCGCCAAGAAAATTGTGTTCTTCGGCTGTTACGATGCACCCCGTCTTTTTGACTGACTTGAGGATAGCTTCTTCGTCAAGCGGCTTGATCGTGTGGATGTTGATGACTTCGGCAGAAATTCCTTTCGCTTCCAAAGCTTCTGCTGCAATAAGTGCTTCCCAAACCAAATGGCCCGTGGCTACAATCGTAACATCTGAACCTTCATTGAGCAAAATCGCTTTCCCGATTTCGAATTTCTGGTCGGCAGGAGTGAAGTTCGCCACCACCGGACGCCCGAAACGCAGGTAAACCGGCCCGTGATGATCGGCAATGGCAATAGTCGCAGCTTTGGTCTGATTGTAATCACACGTATTGATAACCGTCATTCCCGGAAGCATCTTCATAAGACCGATGTCTTCCAGGATTTGATGTGTCGCTCCGTCTTCACCCAGAGTAAGTCCGGCATGAGAGGCACAGATTTTTACATTTTTATCGGAATAAGCTACCGATTGACGAATCTGGTCGTAAACGCGTCCTGTAGAAAAATTCGCGAATGTTCCGGTAAACGGAATTTTCCCGCCGATTGTAAGTCCAGCGGCGATTCCAATCATATTGGCTTCTGCAATCCCAATCTGGAAAAAACGCTCCGGATTGTTCTTGATGAACTCTTCCATTTTAAGCGAACCGACAAGATCGGCGCACAAAGCCACCACATTCTCGTTTGTCTTTCCTAATTCTGCAAGGCCGGCCCCGAATCCGGAACGTGTGTCCTTGCTGCCTGTATTTTCGTATTTAGTCATTTTTTAGTCTTGAGTCTTGAGTCTTGAGTCTTGAGTCTTGAGTCGAATCTGGATTAGATTTTTTCTCATTTCTCACGACCCATTACTCATATCTATTAATAGTCAGATTCGGTGTCGGTATAATTCTGTGCAAGCGCTGCTTCGAGTTGGGCGTCATTGGGCGCTTTTCCATGCCAGGCGTGAGTTCCCATCATATAATCTACACCGTGCCCCATAATGGTATGCAACATGATGGCAACCGGTTTTCCTTTTCCGGTACGTGATTTGGCATCGGTCAATCCGGCAATGATAGCCTCGATGTCGTTTCCTTTTTCAATGTGGAGCACATCCCATCCGAAAGCGGCAAATTTTGCTCCAAGGTCGCCCAGATCCAAAACCTGTTTCGTCGAACCGTCAATTTGTTGTCCGTTATAATCTACAGTTGAAATCAGGTTGTCTATTTTTTTTGCACCGGCATACATGATGGCTTCCCAATTCTGGCCTTCCTGCATTTCTCCATCGCCGTGAAGCGAATAGACCAGATGATTATCGTTATTCAGTTTTTTGGCCTGGCATGCGCCGATGGCAACCGACATTCCCTGACCCAAAGATCCAGAAGCAACTCTTACGCCCGGCAAACCTTCATGCGTAGTCGGGTGTCCCTGAAGCCTTGAATTGAGCAGGCGGAATGTTGCCAGTTCAGAAACCGGGAAGTATCCGCTTCGTGCCAGTATGCTGTAAAATACCGGAGAAATGTGGCCGTTTGAAAGGAAGAAAATATCCTCCCCAATTCCATTCATGTCAAATCCTTCCTTGCGATCCATGATGTTTTGGTACAAAGCGACGAAAAATTCGGTGCAACCCAATGAACCTCCGGGATGGCCGGAATTCACAGCGTGGACCATACGAACGATATCGCGACGGACCTGGATTGCTAAATCATTTAATTGTTGTATGTTACGTTTCATTTACGTTAAAAAGTTAGTAATGTAAAGATATTCAATTGCTGATGTAAGACAGGTATCTGTAATTAACAATATGCAAGTATTAATCAACAAATAACGTCGGCCAAATATAAGTGTTTATTTTACATTTATTGTTATTAGTCAAAAAAAATCCCGGCTGGTTAACCGGGTTTTTTTTAAGTAGGGTCAAAAAGAGTATCAATTTTTCCAGATTTTCCACATTCTTCCGTAGAATCTGTCGTAAACAGCTCCCTGGGTTGACGTGGCTTTTGCAACTTCGATCTGCTTTCGGAGCAAAGCCAGTTTTTCTGTGTTGGATTTCAAGGCGTTCCATTGCAATTCGATGGGTTCGGCTATAGAGGCGAGTTTCTGGCGGACTTCGCTGTATGAAAACTCCTCATTGTCAAGCTGGGAGTCAAAATCTCCAATGATGCCGAACAACGGATAATTATATCTCGAGTCGAAATCGCGACACGAGCGTACAATCCGGAACAGGTTTCCATCTTCAAGAATCTGCGTTAAGCTGTTCCCGAATTTGAAGATGGCATATTCGTCAAGATCGAAATTGCGCAAAAGTTTGGAGAATTCGTAACCGATGTTCCCTGAACCGGATGCGTAATTGAACGACAGGAAGGTTTTCCAGAGTTTGTCGTGTTTGACTTCTTCCGAGTTTTCCTGGGATTGAAGCCAGTTCCTGAATTCTTCCAGCGAAAGTTTGCGTTCCAATACTTCGAAGTATTTTGTGGCCAGCGTTTTCATGATGATTGTAATTATAGTGATGATGATAAATTATGGTAAAAAAAAAGCACCTGTCTAAAACAAGTGCCTCTGGATATCTGACCGGTTACGGAAATCAACAATGATGCTGATGATATGTAAGGCACTTACGGAAGACCTGCTTCCAAGACAACGACGACATCGCGACACAATCCGACGGCTTCGCAGCGAGGCAATGGATATAGGTGGTCTGGATGTTCGAAATGGTCTTCATTTTCTATTTTGAAATTCTAATGGTGCAAAGAAAAGTAATCTATTTTGATTAAGCAAGAAAAAATTAAATTATTTCATTGAAAATCAATTACTTACAAGTTTATTAAACATAAGATAACCGTCCGCCTGGATTATAGTATAGGCAGAAAGCGATTGAAATTACCCGATAAAAAAAGCGCCCGATTTTTCAAAAGGGCGCTTTCTATATATTTTGACCAAAATGGCTCTCGTCATAAAATACAAAAAACGCCGTACGCATGCATCGCAGGTTTCAGGACCTGTTGGATGGTGCAGATGGATTTGTTCCAGATAGCTGTTGTACGTGTCATGGTCGCGAAGATAAGCAAAATGTTTTGGTTTAGACCGATTTTTTTTACAACCGGGTGCCGAGATTTTTCAATGTAGACGTAAATGACTCCAGGATTTTGTGTTCCGATCGATGCTGATTGCGCTCGATTTTCCACTCTCCGCCAACCATTGTTCCGAGTAAATTCGATCTGTCCGAAGCATAAATCAATGTATTGCAAAGGTTTTTGACAGATGACGAAGCTACCAACGGTGAATCGGCATCGAGAACAACGGCATCAAAAGGTTTTCCTACCTCGAAGAAATCCGACGGTTTTTCTCCCATGGCTGCACGTCCTGAATTCCACGACATTTTAATGGCATTGAATCCGCTGTCGCCAAGATTGGGTTTGTAGAAAGTCGTCCGCTTGTGTGATATCAACCGTTGCCCGTAATCGAGCAACCGCAATTCTTCCATCGGATTCAGGCTTACATGACTATCGGTTCCAATCGACCAATTTCCGCCTGCATACTGGAAATCGGCAAACCGGAACAAGCCGTCGCCTAAATTTCCTTCGGTAGTGGGGCACAAAACCACGTGCGCACCAGATTTTGCTATGCCTGTAACTTCCGAATCATCGAGATGTGTCGCATGGACCAAATGGAAATTCCCGTCAACAGCGACATGATCCAAAAGCCATTGAACCGGGCGTTTTTTATGGAAAGCCACGCTGTCTTGTATTTCTTTAATCTGTTCCGATACATGGATGTGGAACGGCAGGTTTTTATCACGGCCACTTATATAGGTAATCACGTCTTCCGGTTTTACGGCTCTGAGCGAGTGGATTCCGGTTCCAATCGATGCTTTGCCATAAGTCGAAACGGCCTTGGCACTGCTTTCCCAAAGTTTCTGGTAATCGTCAATCGAGGCACTCAAAAAGCGCCGTTGCTTTTCGCCTGCCGGTTGTCCGAATCCGCCCATCTGGTAAAACATCGGAACCAATGTAATGCGTATTCCTGCCGTTTTTGCTGCAGCGACCAATCGTTCGCCCATTTCAGCCAGGTTTGCATAAGGCTTCCCGTTTTGGTCGTGGTGCACATAATGGAATTCAGCGACCGAAGTGTATCCGTGACGCAACATTTCAGTGTATAACATTGTCGCGACCGCTTCCATATCGTCCGGAGAAAGCGTCAAAGCCAGATTGTACATTGCGGTGCGCCAACTCCAGAAATCATCAGGTACGCCAGTACCTTCGTGGTATTCGGCCAAACCTGCCATGGCGTATTGGAAGGCATGGGAATGTGCGTTTTGGAAGCCCGGAAAAGCATATCCATTTATGGTTTCGCCTTTTCCATCCGCATTGATACTGAAAATATTTCCATTGTCGTCAACGGAAACCGAAGCATTTTCGATCCAGCCTTTTTGGGTCAGCAGGCCTTTGAAGTGATATTGTTTTGCCATTAGGTCAATGCTAGGATCAGGTTTTCAAATGTCGATTGGAGCAGCGTCCGCATCTTATCGGCACGTTCCTTATTATATGCCGTTTCAGAATCATCCATATAATTGATTTTGGCCATTTCGAGTTGGAGCGCGTGGAAATTCCCACCCGGATTTCCGAAAGATCTTGTGATGTATCCGCCTTTGAACGGGTTGTTGTGTTCGAGTTTATATCCGCCTTTATTCAAGGTTTCAAAAGCGGTTGCGATTATTGCAGATGAAGCCGAATTCAAATCGTTATCACCTAAAATCAAATCCGGAAACTTTTCACTTCTGATTCCAGGGACAAACTGACGGATCGAATGCGCGTCCCACAACAACACCTTACCGAATTCGGAATGCAGTTCGTTTAATAATTCATCGATTTTTGAATGATACGGAACAAAATACCTGCTGACTCTTTCCTCGATTTCCGCGTCGTCAGGAACACCATAATCGTAAAGCGGCAAACCATTGAAATCTGTCGTCGGAACCAAGCCTGTGATCACGCGGCCGTCCGAATACAAAGGCGCCTGTTTTGGATCGCGGTTCAAATCGATGACCCAACGCGAATAATTTGCCGTAATCATCGTGATGCCGAGAGCAGGAGCGAAGTCATATAAAGTATCTATGAACCAATCGGTGTCGTCCGGTTTTGCCGCTAGATCAGGCTTGATGCGTCGCTTGATGTCTTCGGGAAAAAAAGTTCCGGAATGAGGCGAACTGATAACGATCGGGACGCGATTTCCGGAAGGTTTTATCACATTGAAAAGTTCCATTCAAATAAATTTCATCAAAGGTAGTAAAGTCAAAACAGGCAATCGTGCAAAAATCATCCGCAATTGTGTCAGTGCCTTCAAACAGTGGGAAATTATCTTTGGGCCAACTAAAAATCAGCACATGAAAAAATTGCTTTACCTTGTTTTGCTGTCGCCGATTGCCGTTTTTTCGCAGCATGACCATATGCAAATGGCACCTGATTCCACGTCGACTCACAATCATTCCGAAATGCCGGGAATGAACCACGCATTTTCCCTCAACCTGCCGATGTCGCGAAACGGTTCGGGGACATCATGGCTGCCCGATGATTCGCCAATTTATGGCGGGATGTTCCATGCCAAAGACTGGATGTTCATGGCACACGGGAATTTGTTCGTCAGATACAATCATCAGGATGTTTCGCGGAAAGGTTCGAGAGGCGCAGAGGAATTCGATGCCCCAAACTGGTTTATGTTCATGGGGCAACGAAAAGTAGGTGAAAAAGGCCTGTTTCATTTCAATGCTATGTTTTCATTTGATGCTTTGACGGGTGGAAATTCCGGTTATCCGTTGTTATTTCAAAGTGGTGAGGCGTATCGCGGAAATGCTTTGGTCGACCGACAACATCCGCATGATTTGTTCTCGGAATTATCGGTCAGTTACACTCAGGCGTTCTCTGAAAAATCAGATGTATTCGTCTACGTCGGATATCCTGGCGAACCTGCATTGGGGCCAACGGCTTTTATGCATCGTCCGTCGGCACTTTATAATCCGGATGCGCCTTTGACACACCATTGGGTAGATGCGACACACATTACTTTTGGAGTGGCGACAATCGGTTACAGATATTCCAGATTCAAGATTGAAGCCTCTTCCTTTACCGGACGCGAACCGGATGAACACCGATATAATTTCGATACACCGCGATTCGACAGTTACAGTGCGCGTTTGTCGTTCAACCCGAATCAGAACTGGTCTTTACAGGTGTCACATGGCTTTCTCAAATCGCCGGAAGCCTTGCATTTGAATGAAGATGTGAACCGAACGACGACATCGGCCAATTATGCCAAAAAACTGGAAAACGGATCATTCAATGCAGTTGCTTTATGGGGAATGAATAAATCTGCAGGCCATGATTCCGAAAATGCGGCGTTGCTTGAAGCTTCGTGGCAAAAGCGCAAACTGGCCATTTATGGGCGCTATGAATTTGTCGAGAAATCATCAGAAGAATTAAGTCTTGAAAATACATTCGGGGAACGGATTTTTCCGGTGAATGTCATTACGTTGGGGGCGAATTATGAATTGCTGTCGGTAGGGAAATTGCGTCTTGCCGGCGGCGGACAATTTTCGGTTTACGCTGCCTCGTCATCACTTGATAACCTATATGGAAAGAATCCGGTTGCTGTTGAAGCCTATATTAGGTTATATCCGGGGTTGATGATGTGATAATTTTGTTGGATACTTCTTTGCGAGTTTTAACAAAATGTACATAAAAAATGTACTTCAATTAATCCGGGATTTCGTAGGGACACGATTGGCCCCTCCCCACGGCCAAGGTAGCTATCGGATCGATACACTGAATACAGAAAAAATGCCTGAAATGTTAAAATTAAATTCAGCAAGCTCCAAATAAGTTGCCCAGTATCAAAACCAACCAAAATATTAGTCTTTGTCCTACCTACATTGACTAATCCATCTTCAATTTAAACAAACGTCCTCTTGAATGCACGAACCAGAAATTCCAGTATTCGCTAATTACGAAAAAATCGTTTCCGTCGCTTGCAATGCCTTCGGTTTGCCTGAACCGGCTTTTGATCTTTATTTTTTTTGCATCTCCCGAAAAGAAATCGGTGTCTTTGAAGTTCGAGAAAACCAGTAAAAAAGGACGCAGCGTGAGACTGTATCCCAAAAGGGTAAGCGTGTTCGGGTCGTTTGAATAATAAGCGCCGGTTACAAGGATTTTTGTCTTCAGAGTGCGTATGTATTTCGCGGTATATTTTCCGGGACGTTTTGGAATCGAAAAGATTTTTGTCTCACATCGTGTTTTGTGTTCTTTGGTGAAAAGATAAATTAAATCATTAATGATTACCATGGCTTCACAATTGAAATTTATCTTTTGCTTTATACCGTCATTCGTAGTTTCAGGCCATACAAACGTCAGCTTTTCTATGTTGGGTTTTGAAGAATCGATCAGTGATTTTTTATCGATACGGTAAATGTGAAGCGTATCGGTATCGCCAAGGTTGTTCCCGATGTCGCCAAGATAAAAATAAGTCGAATCCTGGGTCAGTTCTTCAAAATCGCGATTCCTTATTCCCGGCAATTTATATTCCTTTACGACCGATGCCGTGTTTGGATCCAAAGCGAATAAGGTAGCTGGATGACCACCGTCGTTATGTGTCCAGAGTTGGTCGTTCCAGAAGACAAGGCCCGATGCCTCGGGAATCTTTCCATCAACAATGAAAGATGCCGAAGGCTTTATTGCACTGCGTTTGAAATCCGGATCGAAGACATTTTTTTGTGCGCTTGCAGCTAAACTCAACAAAAGCAGCAGGTAATAATATCGGATTGGCATTTTATTTTTAAGATTGGAATATCAGATGATTCTATAAAGGAAATAAAAAAACCGCCGAAGCGGTCTGTATCACTATTCGTTTTCTTCTTCGGCGACTTTTCGCAACCCGTCGAGGACCTGTTCCCAGTTCTGTTTCGAATGCCCGAGCGCTTCTTCATTGACAAAACCTACTTGTTCCAGAGTGAGTTTGCTGAACTCGTCATCTGTCGTTTCTATCGAATAATTGAGTACCGAATAATTCTCAGGATTGTCTTCAAGCATACTGCTCAGGTAACTCATGCTGATTGAATTTCCGGGGTCTATGTCAAGTATTTCGCCTTTTTCCTCATACGCTTTTCCATCCCATTCACCTCGCCAGAAAATGGGGCTTCCGGGTTGCCAGCTGGTTTCGATTTCGGTATTGAAGAAATATTTTTTTACGAGTTCCGGATTGGTGATCGTGTCCCAGACTACATCGGCGGTTGCGTGGATGTCTATGGTTGTCGAGAATTTCAATGAATTGTCCATGATTGTATTTTTTATAAAGATAGTAGTTGGATCAGATTAGGATCTTCTGTTTTTTGAAATGTGTTTTACAGATTTTACGGTCAGTTCCCGTTCCAGGCTTTTTCGAGTTCGGCCAAATCGAGCCTGACCATTTTGAGCATGGCCTGCATCAGCCGGCTGTTTTGCTCTTTGGTTCCTTTCTTCATCATTTCATCCATCTGGACTGGGACAATCTGCCATGAAAACCCGAATTTATCTTTAAGCCAGCCACATTGTGACGGTTTTCCACCTTCGAGCAATGCGTTCCAGTATCGGTTTATTTCCTTCTGGTCACGACAATTGACTACAAGGGAGACGGCTTCGGAAAATTTGAATTGGGGGCCACCGTTCAGCGCCAGGTATTCATTTCCGTTGATTTCAAAAGTTACCAGCATGGCCTGCCCTTCTGGGCCAGGTTCGTCTTTTCCGTAGTAAGCAATGTGTTTGATACGTGAATTGTCAAAGACCGAAACATAGAAATTTGCAGCTTCTTCGCCATTTTTGTCAAACCACAGGCAGGTCGAGATTTGCGGATGATGTAGTGCTCCCATAATTTAATGTTGTTGTGTCATTTAAAGTTAGTGAGATTTCTGAATCTGATAAAATAAAAAAAGGCCGCCTTTTGAGACGACCTTTTTACAAACTAACTTCGAATTATAACTTATCGTTTAACAATCCTAAGGGTTTTGACATCGGCTTTCTGGCTGATGATGACATTATAAACACCTGCCGGATAGCTGCTTCCAAACTGCTGGAGTTCCAATTCCGATGGTTCGTATGATGCATCCTGCAACAGTTTTCCGGTCATGTCAAAAATACGAACCTGTACTTTCTCCGTTGCGGCTGATTCCATTTTGATACTGAATTCAGTGGCAAACGGACTCGGATAAGCTACGGCAGCAAAGCGAATCGAAGCGACATCAGGTTTTGGCTCAACATATACCTGACGTGCTGCACCCGGAGCAGTCACGGAACAAGTCGGTCCGTAAGGCGACCAGGTGTCTGCCGTGTGTACCGAAACACGCACATTATACGTCCTGCCTGAAGCATAACCGGGAACGTTGTTGAACGTGAAGAATGCGGTAGGCCTGTTGACCACAATAACTTCTGAGGTCACGGTATCGGTCAGCTCGAAGCGATACTGATTCGATTTTAGCAGGCTTAGCGTCGCGATGGTCGTACTTGCCGTAGGGATCATGGCGTTGCAGTTGGACAAAGCCGGAACCGCAGGTGTCTCTATAGTACAAGGTGAGCCATATTCGGTATATATTCCGTTTACAAGGGTTGAAATTTCAATCTGGTATGTTGTTCCATAGGCATAACTCGCCAGCATTTGAAGGCTGAAGAAATTCTGCGGACGCGTAATTACCTGGATTTGGTTCGGTGCCGACGGATCTGTGAGGTTCGTAATGCGGTATCTGTAACCCTGGGCTGCATTCAGGCTTTGCGTCGAAATAAGCGTCGTGATGGTTGGCAATATGCCTCCGCATTGTGCCTGTGAAATCACTGAAGGCCCGGGCGTAGTCGCCGGCGGAGAAGTTACCTGGCAAACCGGCCCGTAAATTCCGGTCCATGTCCCGTTGTACTCGATCTGGACAGCCAAACTGTATGTGGCCCCATACGCAATGGACGGCAAATACATCAGGTTGTATTCCGGAGTGTTGCCTGTGTATACGAGTACCTGACCGTTTGGTTTTGTCACGCGTACCCGATATGCGGTGGCTCCGATTACAGGATCGATATGAATTGGAGTTCCGATAGATTCCAATGTAGCACCACATTGTGCGGCTGCTACCTGTGTCAGTGGAATTTCCGTTCCTTCATCTATGGTACCATTACAGTTGTCGTCTATGCCATTTCCGGGAATTTCCTGCGCCCCCGGATTAGCTGATGCATTCTGGTCGTCGCAATCCATTCCGGATGTGGTTTCCGCATAACCTTCAGGTACTTCTGAACCATAACAAACGGTCTGTGCCGAATCGTCCGGAGAATAGCCATCGCCGTCTTCGTCCGTAAAGAATTGCCCATTTTGGTAGATGGTGGCATCAAAATCGTTACAATCTGAATTGTCCGTGGCGTAACCTGTGGGCGCTGTACCGGCATTTTCGGCGCAAACATTTACCGCTTCACCAGAACCGAATCCGTCGCTATCTGCATCTGTATAAAAATCAAATCCCTGATGTACAAGCGCATTCTGGTCGTCACAGTCTGAGTTGTTTAAAGAGTAGCCTTCAGGCGCCATTTCAGGGTTGTTCGTACAGACATTTACCATTTCTCCCAAACCGAATCCGTCGTTATCTGAATCGACATAAAAGTCATAACCCTGGAAAATGGCACCATTCGTATCGTCGCAATCTGTTCCGAGTGTTGCTGCGGAAAATCCTTCGGGAAGCGAACTGCCGTAGCAAATCGTCTGGCTTCCGGCATCATAACCGTCCGCGTCCATATCTATGAATACATCAGCAGATTGATAAATAGTGGCATCCGAATCGTTGCAATCCGTATCTGAAAGCGAGTAACCGGATGGGGCAATACCAGCATCTGCCGTACAAACCGCAGCGCTTACCGTAGACCCGAATCCGTCGCCGTCTTCATCCACGAAGAAATCAAATGCGGCATGTGCCGTGGCGTCGCTGTCGTCGCAATCCGTTCCTAAAGTAGAGGCTGCATATCCGTCAGGCACGGTTTCCCCGGCACAAACAACGGCGGTTCCGGCATCGTAACCATCATCATCCGTATCGATGAAGAATGTTGTTCCTGCAAAAAGTGCTGCATTGGTATCGTCGCAGTCTGTGCCCAGGGTTGCATCTGAATATCCGTCTGGGATGCCTGCTCCATGGCATACGGTCGTCTGTCCGTTATCGTAACCATCGCCGTCCGCATCTACATAATATTCTGTATTCTGATAGACAGAAGCATTGGTGTCGTCGCAATCTGAGCCGTCAAGAGAATATCCGGCCGGAGGGGAATCGGGGCCGTCAGCCGTGACCAGAACCGTTTCACCTGTACCGAATCCGTCACCGTCTTCGTCTGCATAAAAAGGGAACTGGGTAGAAACGGTAATGCTTATGGCTTTACGCGTACTCTCGCAACTGTTGAGTGTTTGAGTTACGTAATAGGTTCCAGTTGAAAGAGCGGTGTCAGGAGATAGCGCGCTGCCTCCGGTAAGTGCCGCATACCATTGGATCACGCTTCCCGTAGCCGCCAGGTCTGCAACCGTGGCCGTTCCAACGAAATCCTGTGGAGAGGCAGCGACAGGCTGAGGAGTGGCGTTGACTGTAACGGTAACTGCAACTCTTTCGCTTTCAAAACCACCGATAGTCTGGGTTGCATAGTAAGAGCCCGACGTAAGCAACGTGGTTGGAGACAGGGCAGAACCTCCACTGGCATTTGCGTACCACTTGATGTCGGTTCCTTCTGCCTGTAAATCAGCTACAGTTGCGCCCTGGCAGAATTCCTGATTCGGGACAACAGGCGGCACCGCAACAATTTCGATGACTTCCAATACTACTTTATTATTATCCTGGCAACTTACGCTGAAGGTATAAAGCAGGCCTTCACGTGCTGCTGTAGCCTGGCTCTGGAGTTCACATGAGCTGATGGAGTCCGAAGTAGCCACGGTGAACGAATCGTGCAGGGCAGGAGCGAAGCCTAAGTTTACGGTTACGGATCCGGCTAAGTTTGAATTGCCGTCAATGGCCAGTAAATCATAATCAGCGGTATCTGTTCCGTTAAGATCGACAGCAATCCTGGATGATTCGCTTCCTTTGAAAAAGCCGGAAACAGCAAGCGTACCCGGATTTCCACCCGGGGCGAATGTTCCGTCGTTGGTGAAATTGGCAGCTGTGGAAGGCAATAGGATGGAGCCTGTTCCCGTGATGACACCCGTCGTGGTGTTGTCGAGCCCGTTTGAACTGGTAAAATTGAATGCTCCTGTCGATTGGATGATGCCGTAATTGTTGACCTCGACATAAACGACGGTCGACCCGGCATTCGACTTGAGAAATTGCCCGTGGTTGTTGAAAACGTGAGATCCTGATCCGCTCCAGGTTAATTGATAATCGGACTGGAAATCGAATATCCCTGTAGCAGTCGTGTTCAGCGTTCCATCGTTTATTGATAATGATCCCTCAGTCTGAGCTAATGTAGATGAAACATTGAGCGTGCTTTCACCTGAAATGTATTTTGTGTTTCCGGAAATCGATTGGACAGGGCTATTGAGATTGAGTGTTCCACTTACAAGAGAGCCGGCGAACCAACTGACTGGCTGGCTTCCGCCAAAGTTGAACGTAGTTTCGGCTCCTGTTTCCGCAGCCAGGTTTCCGTTCCAGCGCAATGTCCCGTCGAGTGTCCCGGAAAGCGTTCCTTGAAGGTTGACGTTGCCAGAAAGCTCCAGCAAAGCGCCGCTTGAAACGTTATACGTACCCGTTCCCAAGACGATAGCATCATTGCTGAAATTCATGCTCCCGGACTGAATATCAATCGTTCCGTCGTTATGAAGCTCCTGATAAACCACTGTATTCCCTGTCGCCTCCGTCTTGCGGATAAGCCCGTGGTTATTGAATACGTGAGATCCGTTGCTGCTCCAGGTAAGCTGGTAATCTGATTTGAGATCGAAAATACTGTTCGGCTGGTTGTTGAAAACACCGTTGTTGATGCTGAAAGCTCCTTCTGTAGCCAATACCGTAGACGTGTTATTCACCGTGGTTCCGCCTTCAAGGTATTTGGTATTTCCGCTGATGAACTCTATTGGAGTCGATACGTTAAGGGTTCCGCCCCCGGATAAGGTTCCGCTGTACCATTTGAACGGTGTGTTTCCGCCAAAATTAAATGTGGTTGAGGCCGGAATGTTGAGTGTGGCATACAGGATGAAGTCGCCGTTCAGTGTTCCACCCAGCATTCCGTCTGCCATAATCGAATCGCCTATTTTAATGGACGCGCCGGAAGATATATTATACAGACTTCCGTCGTGGAAAACGGTGGACGTGTTGTTGAGGTTGAAACTTCCGGTTTGCATTTGAAGTGTTCCGTAATTATGTAACTCCGCATACACCGTGTTTTCTCCGGTGGCTATTGTTTTTTTGAGCAGACCATAGTTGTTGAACACATGTGATCCGGAACCTGACCACGTAAGCTGATAGTCCGACTGCCAGTCAAAGATTGCGCCGGCAAGGTTGTTCAAAACACCGCTATTTATTGAAAAGGCTCCCGACTGTCCGTAAATCGTTCCTGAATTATTGAGTGTGGTTCCACCTGAAATGTATTTTGTATTTCCGCTCGTAAGCGTGAAGTTTCCGGTGTTGTTCAGTATGCCGCCTCCGCCAACGGAATTGGAATACCAATAGATTTGTGAAGCTCCTGTAAAGCTAAGCGTGGCAGGGTTTCCATCGATAATATTGACATCTGCGCTCCATTGGAACGGCCCGTTCAATACACCGGTCAGGTTTCCCTGGATTATCATGGTATTGTCGTTTTCCAATTGGGCACCGGCCGAAACAGTGTAAATACCACCGTCAAGCAAGATAGTCGGCGCATTCAGCACCAATATCCCCGAAGCCACCTGGATGGTTCCGGTATTGGTAAAATCAACCACAATTGAGCTGCCAGATGTACTTCCGGTTTTTTTGAGAAGCCCACTGTTTGTGAAATGGTGGATTCCGCCTGAGTAGGTAATCTGTGAACCATCCGAAGCGATGTCTATGATTCCTGAAACTTGATTGTTTAGAGATCCGTCTGAAATCTGAAGCGCACAGGTATCTGAAAAAGTAAGGGTAGACGTATTGCTGATTGTAGTGCCGCCGGAAACATATTTCGTATTCCCGGATGTAAGATGTAGCGGTGATTGCAGGTTAAGCGTTCCTCCGCCGGTGATGTATCCGCTGTACCATTGCAAAGCTGTTCCCGTAAAATGGAACGTACTTGATGCGGCCACCGACCACGCCGAATTAATAACAAAATTACCCTGAAGGTTTCCGGTAAGCGTTCCTGAAACAGCGGTGTTTGAAATCGTTGTCAGCGTTGCCCCCGAACTTACGTTATAAACACCGCCTGTAAACATATTTTCGCTGTTATTAAGCGTCATTGATCCTGACTGGACGGCGATAGTCCCTGTATTGTGGATTGCTGCCACCATTTGGCATTCTCCCGTATTCGAGGTCTTTTTGATTGTCCCGCTGTTGTTGATCACATTGGCACCGCTGTACGTAGTTCCGTATGTTCCCTGAAAATCGATAGTCCCGGAATTATTCACAGTAGCGGCTTGCAGATAAAAAACTCCTTCCATACTGTTGATGGTTCCGGAATTGTTCAGGATTCCCGACAGGTATTTGGTATTGCCGGTTATAAAATTAATGGTTCCCGATGCGGAAAGTACGCCGTTCGCAGCTATGGAGTTGCTGTTCCAGTTTACTGTACTGGTACCTGAAAAAGAGGATGCATCGGAAAAAGCCAGGTTGGCGTTGATGTCCAACACGGCTGTTCCCTGAAGTGAGAGCGATTTGATCGAGGTGTTGACGTTCAGGTTGACAGTACTTCCTGTTGGGATAATGACATCGTCCGTATCGTCCGGAATACCGGATGGCGTCCAGTTCGCCCCAACGTTCCAGGAAGAATCCGCAGAACCGTTCCAGGTCTTTTGCGCCTGTGCCGATATAGAAAGGACAAAAGCGATTAATAATAAAATTCGTTTCATAAAAATTAAATTGGTGAGATAATAAAGGTTAAAAGTGACTGAAATACGTTCTGTTCTATTGACGAAAGCAACTTGCAGAATTCCTGTCCGGGAAATTTGAATTCCGGAATCGGATCTGTTTTTTAAAATGAAGGATGCTGAAAATGCCATCTTTGAAATTCGATTTACAAAGCATAGCACAAGAGGAGAAGTGTGATAGATTAGGTAGCCGAAAAGTACCCAGCTGTTCCGTTTACGATGTGCAGAAAAATGCGAAACCGCAAAAATCAGAACTCATTTTTTCAGGATTAAGCGTAAGAAAAAGATTCATATCTGCATGTAAGGCATTACCTTTTTGGCTTTTGAAAGCTGTAATATTGCTGATTATCAGGTGTGTTTGGATTTTTTTACAATCGTGTATTTTCAGGTCGATTTTTACTTAATGCAATAGCTTGAATCCAGGGTAGGAAAGTGCAAAAAATGGCCAATTCGCAATTTTTGGAACGTATAACGGACTTTTTTTAGGTGTCTGAAGTGTCGCTTACGATGGGATTGCAGGCATTTTTTCAAAAACAGACTGTCGGTAACCGGAAGGAGTAAACCCGGTCAGTTTTTTAAACGTACCATTAAAAGTAGTTTTGGAAGCAAATCCGGCTTCAAGCCCTATTGCCGTAATCGTGTAGTTTTCATAGGTGCGGTCTGCCAGATACATCTTTGCTTCTTCGACGCGCAATTTGTTGAGGTAATCCGGAAAACTCGTTCCTGATCCGTTGAGGACGCGCGACAAATGACTTTTACTTATGTCCATATCAGAAGCGATCCTTTCCATGTTGAGGTGGGGATCAAGATAGCGCTTTTCCGTTTTTACAAAATCTTCGAATTCCTGAAGCATCGCACTTTTTCCAGACTGTGTTTTTCGTACAATGACACGAAGATTTTGATTGGGAACCGTCACTTTTTTTCGCAGCATCTCTGTATGGCCGAGTGCATAAATGATAACGGACATATTTATATAAACGATATTCCAGTATTCGATATCAAAAAAGTAATCGGCTACGGTTACGAAAGCCCAGGCCGTGCACGTAATCATAAGGAACCACGTAGAAATCCTGGTTTGTCTTAAAACGATGGATTTTTTCAATATGCCGAGGCGCATCAGGTAAATGAGCACTGAAAAATCCAGGATGATGCAGGCGAATTCAAAAATCATTTCCATATAGAGCCATATGCTTTCGATTCCAGGACCAGGAAAAATCAACTCCTTCAATTTAACGGCAAAACTGTAAGCTAAGGCAGTGAAAAAAGGCAGGAATAGCCAGCGGTTTGTTTTTGCGTTTGGCATAGGCATGCCTGAAATGGACAAATTATAGAGCAAATACAATGGCGCACTCAGGAAACCGTAGGGAAGAAAAAGGGCAACAAGCGTCTGTTCAGAGATCCATTCGCAGTCTGCTGCAAAATATTGCAGGTTGTCAAGAGCAAAAGATAAGACTAGAATGCCAAGATAGAAACGTTGCTTTTCATTCCTCCGTAGCAATAGCGCAGCCAATACAAAACCCTGCACGATTCCAACAATGATCAGGCTTTGTAAAAAACTCAGGTTCACGCGATGTTCTTTTTGAGTATTGTGTTGCCGAATTGGCTTTTGTATTCAGACGGTGTCTGGCCGGTGACTTTCTTAAAGGTCTGGTTGAACGTTGTTTTGGAGGAAAAACCAGCTTCAAGACCAATAGCTATCAGCGTATAGTTTTCGAAATCCGGATTGGTGAGGTAGGATTTGGCTTCCTCTATCCTCAGGTTGTTCACATAATCCGGAAAGCCCGTTTCGAGTTCCGAATTGATGAGGCGTGACAAATGGGTTTTACTGATTTTAAGCTCATCGGCAACCAGGTCAAGCGTCAGGTTTGGGTCGAGATAGCGCTTCCCGGTGTTGACAAACCGGATAAATGACGCAATGGTTTCGCTCTGAGGTTTTTCATAAACGGTTTCCCGTGTATGTTCTATACGGAAGGTCCTGATTTTTTTGCGTTCTTCCTGAACCCCGAATTTATATACGCCAATGTGCCCAAGCCAGTAAATCATTACCGAAATGGCGATCCAGATGATATACCACCAATTCCCTATAGCATTCAGGGCCAGCAGCGTAACAGCCAGCCAGACGAAACTCAACCCAAAGAAAGACCACAGGATGCTGCGGAACCAGCCAAGTTCAGGCCGGACGGTTTGCATAGGAGCTTCGTGCTTTGATACCTTCCTGATTTGCCCGATGAGATACAATACAATACTGATGTCGAACAAAATGGAGAACAACTCGATTCCGGCCAAAACATACGTAGAGAAACGGAAGTACGCTTCATCATACAAGCCCATGCCCCGGTAAGTTTTGTAAATGCTGCTGTATGTAAATCCAACCAGGAAAGGAATCAGCATCATATAATTTTTGCGTGTTATCCGGCGATCCGGATAAATCAGGCGAAGCCCATAAAACAGTATAAGTGGCCCTGAAAGCAGCTGGAACGGAATGAAAACCAGCGTATACAATTGGTCTGAAGTGATGATACGCGCATTCCCAAGGTAATATTGCAGGTTATTTAGCGAAAATATCGCAATAAGCAAACCAAGCCATCGCGTTGCCGGAGCCTTGTATTTTGGGGAAAACAAAATGACTGCGCCAAATACGAATCCCTGTAAAATGCCCGCAAGGATAATACTGTTAAAAATATTGAAATTCAAAAGCCTGGTGTTTGAACCAAATGTATGAAATATAGGTATTTGCAGACCTATGGATTTTTGACATTAACGTTAAGATTTCAGGATGGCGATTTACACCTCTTGCCAACTCAATGTTCTGTTTCAGACTTCAGGAGGTTCATTAGTCCTGTCTTAAAATCAGATTAAATTTGGATAGCGAACGTCTTTAACGACTATATTTGCCGGCCAAACAAGTAACCGCTTTACATGATATTTGACCTGATCCATACCGACCCGCAAACCAAAGCCAGAGCCGGTAAAATCACCACTGACCACGGAGTGATCGAAACTCCCATTTTTATGCCTGTAGGAACGGTTGCTTCTGTCAAAGGCGTGCATCAGCGCGAATTGAAGAACGATATTAATCCGGACATTATCCTTGGGAATACGTATCATCTATATCTTCGGCCACAAACCGACATCCTTGAAAAAGCCGGCGGATTGCACAAATTCATGAATTGGGACAGGAATATCCTGACGGATTCGGGCGGTTATCAGGTGTATTCGTTATCGGCTAACAGAAAAATCAAGGAAGAAGGCGTCAAGTTCAAATCGCATATCGACGGATCATACCATGTGTTCACACCGGAAAATGTGATGGAAATCCAGCGCACGATTGGTGCCGATATCATTATGGCTTTTGACGAATGTACGCCGTATCCTTGCGATTACCGCTACGCCCAACGATCGATGCATATGACGCACCGCTGGCTCGACCGATGCATCAATCATCTGGGCAAACTGCCTTATAAATACGGTTACGAACAAGCGTTTTTTCCTATCATCCAAGGAAGTACGTATAAAGATTTGCGTCGTCAATCGGCGGAATATATTGCCAATTCCAACCAATCCGGAAACGCTATCGGCGGATTATCGGTAGGAGAACCAGCCGAGGAAATGTACGCGATGACCGAAGTCGTGACCGAAGTGCTTCCGACAGATAAACCGCGTTACCTGATGGGTGTGGGAACACCTATCAACATTCTGGAAAATATCGCCCTCGGAATTGACATGTTCGATTGCGTCATGCCGACGAGAAACGCACGGAACGGTATGTTGTTCACGGCAAACGGAACCATCAACATCAAAAATAAAAAATGGGCTGACGATTTTTCACCACTTGATGAAATGGGGCATACGTTTGTAGATGTCGAATACACAAAGGCTTACCTGCGCCATTTATTTGTTGCCGATGAATATCTGGGGAAACAAATCGCTACGATACATAACCTAGGGTTTTATATGTGGTTGGTACGCGAAGCCAGAAAACATATCTTAGCGGGAGATTTCAGAGGCTGGAAAGAGATGATGGTGAAGCAGATGGATCAGCGGTTGTAATTGATTAAAGAGTATCAGATTTACAGAAACTGACAGTATAAAACTTAATTGTTATTACGGATTATCACATAATTTAGAATCCGATAATCCAAAAATCCCCTTCATGAAAATCATCGATCTCTACATCCTCAAACGCTACCTCGCCACCTTCACGGTGATGTTGCTCATGTTCATTCCGATCGGGATTGTGATTGATGTATCTGAAAAAGTCAACAAAATGATCGAGAACAAGATTCCGTTCCCGGCCATTGCGATGTATTACCTCAATTTTACTATTTATTTTGCCAATTTACTGTTCCCGATTTTCCTGTTTTTATCGGTTATCTGGTTTACATCGAAGTTGGCAAACAACACAGAGATTATTGCGATTTTAAGTTCCGGGATTTCGTTTACGAGATTTTTGCGGCCTTACATCATTGGGGCTTCAATCGTTTCTATAGGCGTTTTGCTCGCCGGTTTTTTCATTGTCCCAAAAGCAAGTGAAGGTTTCAACGACTTTCGATATACCTATCTTAAAGGTGGCGGAAAAGAAGCCATGCGCAAATCCCAGGACGTTTACCGACAGCTTGGCGACCAGACTTTTGTGCATGTGGCGAGTGTGAATTCCGTAAGTAAAGTAGGTTTCAATTTCATGCTCGAGAAGTTCGATAAGAACAACAAGCTCCAATACAAGATCACTGCAAATCGCATCAAATACAACAAAAAGAAAAAGAACTACACGTTGTTTACCTATCAAAGGCGGAATGTTGGCCCGCTTGGCGATAAACTGACTTCAATCGAAAAAAAAGATACGGTCTTCAACTTTGATTTCGAAGATCTTACACCGACCGTTTACATCGCGGAAACATTGTCGCTTGGTCAACTAAACGACTTCATTGCCCGTGAACGCAAACGAGGTTCTGGAAATATCGATACGTATCTGGTTGTTTTATACAAAAAGTACAGTCTTCCCGTATCGGCTTTTATCCTCACGATTATTGCGGTTTCGGTTTCTTCCATGAAGCGTCGGGGCGGAATGGGAATGAACCTGGCAATCGGGATCGGCATCGCTTTTACGTTTGTGTTCTTTGATAAAATCTTCGGGACATTGGCTGAAAAATCATCCATACCGCCGTTTGTCGCCGTGTGGTTGCCGAACTTCCTTTTCGGGATTCTGGCCGTTTACCTTTTGCGCAATGCAAGGCGGTAGTCTGAAATCCTATCTGAATCTTCACCTCATAGTCTTTATCTGGGGCTTTACCGGAGTGCTTGGCGGACTCATCAGCGTGAGGGGCGCAAGTTTGGTTTGGTACAGAATGCTGCTGGCTTCTTTGTTTATGCTGATATGGCTCATGGCCAATAAAGTTCCGTTGAAGCTTCCGTGGCGCGAAGCCCTCAAACTGCTTTTTACGGGAGTGCTTATAGGAATTCACTGGATTTTGTTTTTTACGGCAATCGACATTTCAAATGTTTCTGTCACACTCGCCATGTTTTCGATGGGCGCTTTTTTTGCCGCCATCTTCGAACCTATTTTCTACGGACGCAAAATGCTGTGGTATGAAGTCTTTTTCGGTTTGCTTATCATCGGTTCGCTTTGCCTGATTTTAAAGGTAGAATTCAAATACCTCGCGGGAATGGTATGTGCGCTGGCTTCTGTTTTTTTCGGCGTTATGTTTACGCTTGTCAACGGAAAACTGACTCAAAAATACCGGCCGGATGTTATCACGCTTTACGAATTCATTGCCGGTTTTGTCTTTGTCAGTTTGTGGCTGACATTCAACAATAGCTTTACTGTCGACTTCTTCAATGTTCCTTTAAACGACTGGTGGCTTATTTTGCTGCTGGCTTCGGTCTGTACCGCTTATGCCTTTACCGCATCGGTCAACATCATGCGAAAACTCACGCCTTATACGGTGATGCTCACCACTAACCTTGAACCTGTGTATGGAATTTTACTCGCCTATTTCATAATCGGGGAAGCCGAACACATGAGCCCGGCGTTTTATTTTGGGGCGGCGATTATTATTTTGGTGGTCATTACCAACGGCGTAGTCAAGCATAAGTTCAAAAAAGAGGTTTCTTAGTTTTTGGAGCTGATCCCGCTGCCCGCTTTTAGTCCTCGCTCCTTCAGCCGTTTTTACTCAACATTGCCACGGCTTCCGGTGGTCGCCGCGCCATGTTGGTAAAAACGGGCTGCCGGCACTGTGGGCTAACCGCTCGCATCGGGGCTAGACCATAGGATGGTTGTATCTTTCATGGATTATTTTGGCCCTGATGGAATTAGCGAAATGGGAGTTGATTAGGGGCAAATATTTAACGGGCGATTTTAACAAAAAGTACATAAAAAATGTACCTCAATACATTCCAGATTTTGTAGGGACACCATTGGCCCCTCCCCAGTGGCAATATCGTTTTTGTATCGATACGGCTGATACATGAAATCTGCCTTTAATGTTAAATTTACTTACTGCGGCTTCTTCATTCCATTAACTTGGGACAGGCTTTGCCCTAATATCACCTTAGCCATTCCAAACTTTTCGTGCTTTATCTTTTATCATTAGTCTTTCGTCTTTCATCATACATTCCTATCTTTGCCTTTCGTACCAAAACTAAAATGCCACTATGGAATATTTAGATTTTGAGCTTCCTATCAAGGAACTCGAAGAACAATTGGACAAATGCCAGATCATTGGCCAGGAATCCAATGTAGATGTGACCAACACCTGCAAGCAGATCGAAAAGAAACTCGAAGACACCAAAAAGAAAATATATAAAAACCTGACGGCCTGGCAGCGCGTCCAGTTATCGCGTCACCCGAACCGTCCGTATACCATGGATTACGTCCGTGCGTTATGTGGAGAAACGTTCCTGGAACTGTTCGGTGACAGAAGTTTCAAAGATGATAAAGCCATGATTGGCGGTCTGGGTAAAATTGGTGGCAAATCGTTCATGGTCATCGGCCAGCAAAAAGGTTATAATACCAAAACACGTCAGTACCGCAACTTCGGTATGGCCAATCCGGAAGGTTACCGCAAGGCATTGCGCCTGATGAAGATGGCCGAAAAGTTCAATATTCCCGTGGTGACTTTCATTGATACGCCCGGCGCTTATCCTGGGCTTGAAGCCGAAGAACGCGGACAAGGTGAAGCCATAGCAAGGAACATCTTTGAAATGGTGCGTCTTAAAGTCCCTGTCATTGCAATCATTGTTGGAGAAGGGGCTTCAGGCGGTGCACTTGGAATTGGCGTAGGAGATAAAGTATATATGATGGAGAATACCTGGTATTCAGTTATTTCTCCCGAAAGCTGTTCTTCCATCCTTTGGAAAAGCTGGGATTTCAAGGAACAGGCTGCCGAAGCCCTGAAACTGACATCGACCGATATGAAAAAGCAAAAGCTTGTAGACGATGTAATCCCGGAACCTCTTGGTGGCGCACATTACGACCGCGAAACCGCTTTCCGTTCGGTAGAAGAATACATTCTGAAAGGCTATAACGAGCTCAAGGATTTATCAACAGAACAGCTCGTCAACAAACGCATGGATAAATACAGTAAAATGGGAGAATTCCGCGAGTAAGTTGCGACAATCCCAACAAAACAGTCCGAGGCCTTATCGTTTCGGATTTTTTTTGCGTTATAAACAGGTAATGAACAGCTTTTCAACATCCAAGGGCCAATAAGTCCGGGAACCATTTCTTTAAAATTAATTTACTTTCGCTTCATGGAAAATTTCAGAAGTATCCAACCGGTCCGGGTCGAAAAATCGGCCTTGATAAACCTTGAAAGAGGCAAGCTTCCGCCACAGGCAGTCGAGCTTGAGGAGGCCGTATTGGGTGCTATGATGATCGATAAAAAAGGGGTCGATGAGGTCATCGATATTTTGCAACCTGATGCTTTTTACAAAGAGGCGCATCAATACATTTATCAGGCGATAACCGACTTATTCAACGATTCGCAGCCCATCGACTTATTAACCGTTTCCGCACAGTTAAAAAAGTCAGCGAAACTCGATTTGTCTGGCGGTGATTTTTATCTGATCCAGCTTACACAAAAGATTTCGTCCTCGGCCCATATCGAATTCCACTCGCGTATCATTTTACAGAAATACATCCAGCGAAGCCTGATCCGGATATCGAATGAGATTATCGAAGAATCTTACGACGAAACCACAGACGTTTTCGATTTGCTTGACAAAGCAGAATCACGCTTGTACGAAGTGACCCAGGGAAATATCAAACGAAGTTCAGAAACCGCACAAAGCCTCGTAATCCAGGCCAAAAAGCGAATCCAGGAAATAGCTACCAAAGAAGGTTTGAGCGGAATAGCAACTGGTTTTGAAAAGCTCGATCAGGTAACTTCAGGTTGGCAGCCAAGCGATTTGATCATCATTGCGGCTCGTCCGGGTATGGGTAAGACGGCATTTGTATTGTCGATGGCAAGGAATATGGCGATTGATTTCAATCAGCCGGTCGCCGTTTTTTCACTTGAGATGTCGTCGGTACAGCTCATTACCCGTTTGATTTCTTCTGAAACCGGATTGTCATCAGAAAAACTCCGTACCGGAAAACTCGAACAGCACGAGTGGAACCAACTCAGTGTAAAGGTCAAAAACCTTGAAAAAGCGCCGTTGTTCATTGATGATACGCCATCGCTTTCGATTTTCGATTTACGGGCCAAATCACGCCGTCTGGCCTCGCAACACGGTATCAAACTGATTATCGTAGATTATCTGCAGCTTATGACCGCAGGCGGAAATTCAAAAGGTGGAGGCGGAAACCGCGAACAGGAAATTTCCACGATTTCACGAAATTTAAAGGCACTCGCAAAAGAACTCGGTGTTCCGGTAATCGCTTTGTCACAGCTTTCGCGGGCCGTTGAAACCCGTGGATCGAGCAAGCGTCCGTTGCTTTCTGACCTTAGGGAATCCGGAGCGATCGAGCAGGATGCCGATATCGTATCGTTTATCTATCGTCCTGAATATTATAAAATAGATGAATGGGATGACGAAGACCAAAGCCCGACAGCCGGACAAGCGGAATTCATCATCGCGAAACACCGGAACGGTTCACTTGAGAATATACGGTTGAAATTCATCGGAAGCCTTGGTAAATTTGATAACCTTGAAGATTACGGAAGCGGCTTTAATGACCTTCCTTCTAAGATGAACGCCGACGATATGCCATTCCAGCCGCGCACGTTGCCAAGCCCTAATGAAGCCTTTGGAAGCAGTTCGAATTCAAACTTCCCTGACGATAGCGAAGTTCCGTTCTAAATAAAAAAAGCCTTCAGGGAAAACTGAAGGCTTTTTTACAACGAATGCTTGGCTTATGCATTTTTTACTTTTACAGGTTTGACGCTGTGGTGGTAAGTTTCAAAAATAAGCTTCCTGAACGAAAATTCGCATTTTTCAGATGGATAGTTATCAACAATCCTGTGTTTTAGCTTTTTGGGACATCTTCGGATTTTTTTAGAAAATCTTCAAACAATTTAATTTCAATAGCGTTATTTTTACCAAAATGAGACATATGATGTCAATCCGGAATTTCCTTTTCATAACGCTGTTGATATGTAACTTTTGTCGGGCGAATTTTATCCTGCTGCCTATGGATGAAACAACCCAGCAGAATCACCTCAAAGCTTATGGGATTACCTATTGGTGTCTTGATAAACAGTATAAGGCAAGTTGGTTGCTTAATTATCGCGGTGGTTCTTTCCTGCTTCCCGATGCGCCCGAAATTCGCAAGGAATGCCAGATACGAGGTGTGAGTTTTGAAGTTCTTTCAGACAGTCAGGCCAATGCAATTCTCGACGAAATCTCAAGTCCTTCACAAAATATGGAAACGGTCGTATTGGAGAAAGCTCCCAAGATTGCTGTTTATACTCCGCCCGGAAAGCAACCTTGGGATGATGCCGTGACTATGGTGCTCAAATACGCTGAAATCCCGTTCACCGAATTATACGACGAAGCTGTTCTGTCAGATCAGCTGTTACTCTATGACTGGCTGCATTTACACCATGAAGATTTCACCGGACAATACGGAAAATTCTACGGAATGTATCGCGATGCGCCTTGGTATATCGAGCAAAAACGCGATGCGGAAGCATTGGCTAAAAAGCTAGGTTACAATAAGGTTTCGGAAGAAAAACTCGCGGTTGCCAAAAAGATTCGGGACTTTGTAATCGGTGGCGGATTTATGTTCGCCATGTGTTCTGCGACCGATAGTTTTGATATTGCTCTATCTGCCGAAGGCGTCGATATTTGCGAGCCGATGTTCGATGGTGATGGCAGCGATGCATCATATCAGTCTAAAATCGATTATTCAAAAACCTTCGCATTCAAAGATTTTACCCTCGAAAGAAGACCGGAGCGATACGAATTCTCCGATATCGACATGACCGAAAAACGCAAGATTCCGTTCGAACAGGATTATTTTACACTCATGGAATTCTCAGCCAAATGGGATGTCGTTCCGAGTATGCTCTGCCAGAACCACACCCAATTGGTCAAAGGGTTTATGGGACAAACGACTTCATTCGAACGCGACCTGATAAAAAGCAATGTGCTTGTTCTGGGAGAATGCCAGCTTAACGGTGAAGCCAGATATATCCACGGACAGAAAGGCAAAGGGATGTTTACGTTTTACGGCGGACACGACCCGGAAGATTACCAGCATAGGGTAGGAGACGAGCCCACAGTGCTTGATCTGCATCCGAATTCTCCGGGTTTCAGGTTGATATTAAACAATGTATTGTTCCCGGCGGCCCGAAAAAAGAAACAGAAAACCTGATTTCAATTACTCGAATACCTCAAGATTTTCTCCGTCAAATGATGCAAATACCATCTTCGGATGCGAATGCCTATGGCAGATTTTACCCGTGGAATCAATGGCAATCGCACCTGCAAAACCATCAAACGGAAGCAGTTCTTCAAACGTTTTGTCAAAAGCGTCGCATAACGAAAACCCATCGGTGACACGGGTTACGATTTTGGCGGCAACGGCTCCGCTCACAATATCTTCACCGACTCCGGTACAACTCACGCCACAAAGCGCGTTGGCATAATTTCCGGCCACGGTTGCCGAATCACTTATCCTGCCCGGAATTTCAAAACCTTTTCCGCCGGTAGAAGTAGCTACCGCAATGCGTCCGTGTGAGTCCAGGGCAACGCAGCCAACGGTTCCGGTTCCGGTAGGTTGTTTTTTGGCTTCATATTCAGTGCGTCTTTGAGGGATTTCGGTTGAGAATTCTGCAAAGCCCATTTTTCGGGCAAAATCTGTAGCGCCTTCGCCTCCGAGTACTTTATCATCACTGTCCAAAAGCAATTGGGCCACCTGTACCGGATTTTTTACCGCTTCGATATTGATGACACCGCTCATTTTTTGGGTCAATCCATCCATGATAGAAGCACTCATGCGGATTTTTCCGTCGCTTTGTATTTGTGATCCTGTACCGGCGTTGAAAAGTTCATCATCTTCCAAAAGCGTAACGGCATATGCCACGGTTTCCAAAGCTGAATTGTGCTTCAGGAATGCATAAGATTCACGCACGATACGGGCAAGAGCTTCCTGTTTTGCGATTTTTGTTTCGTTATTGGTTGAAGATTCAGAAAAGAAGCCGCCGTGGATGATGATTTTCATTAGAAGGTGTTGTTTTAATGTTGGGCAAAAATAGCTTTTTGAAACAATCGGGCATAAAAAAACAGAACCTAAGCTCTGTTCATTCGTTTTTAATTTGTGATTTGTCTATTAAGAATCCAGATTTGGCTTGGACTTATTCCATTGGTCATTATCGCGTTTTGCAGCGTCGTATTCATCATCAAGATGCTGACCTTCATGATCATTTTCAAAAACCATTTCGTTTCCGGTTGTCAATAGCGAGCGGCTGCTGTCGCTTCCGGTTCCGTATGAATTTTCATAAAAAGAATCGTCCTGATTTTGTGTGTTTCCAAAGTCTTTCTGGCGACTTTCATTTTCAGACTGCTGCTGAAAATTAGCATCGTTCAGCCATCTGTCGGAATCCATATTATTATGGTGGCTTTCCTCGCCCCAAACATTCCTGTCGTTGTTCTGTGTAGTTGACATAAGAGTAAAATTGAAATTGATTGTACTAATACATATCAAATTTCAAAATTTCCCTTCAAATCCATTTACACGAAATTTTTATTCGATTGCAGGATTGTGTGAGCGAAAAAACATACTAAATCAATCTGTGGGAATTCCAAGGTCTTCGGCGTATTGTGACGATTTGATCTGCATCTTAAATGTCTTGAGGTTGAATGTGTCGTTCATGCTCATCACGTGTGTCACCAAATGGCTTATTGAAATAGGCTGACCAAGTTCCACCTGAGTCAGGTTGGTGTCTTTTATCTCGCGTCCGTCAACCAGAATGACAAGGCCGCTGCCGATGGCTTCCATGTTTTCACCATTCGTGATCAAAAGCCCGGTGTCTTCACCAAGTCCTATTCCGAGCACTTTCGGGTTTCCGACGACCGCCTGGAACAATCGTCCGATACGTCCGCGTTGTACAAAATGCGTATCGATAATGACACCGTCGATCATGCCGAGGCCACTTGTGATTTTTACTTCACCTTTAAGCAAAGCCTCAGAACTGCTTCCCTGATAAATCATGTTATTCGAAGCAGCAGCAGCTCCTGCAGAAGTTCCGGCGTAGATGAAATCTTCATTCTGGTACTTTTCGAGCAGCAAATCATGCATGGCCGTTCCGCCCAGAATCGAGGTCAGGCGCAATTGGTCACCGCCTGTAAACATGACCACATCTGCCGCTTTGATCCGTTTTATGGTTTCCGGATCAGATGCCATTTCGCGTTTATCCAGATACAAAACGTCGACATTTGTGGCATTCAAATAAGCGAGTGCCTTGACATATTCCGGCCCGATGATTTTTGGGATTTTCGATGCCGTTGTAATGATTTCGATGCGGGACTTTTCTTTTAAGCGGGATTCACTGATGATCCGCTTTAAAATTCCGGTTTCAAAGAAATTGATATTGTTGGCTGCGTTCTGGTCTAAATCTGTTTCTGAAAAACTTCCTTTATCGACCGCACCGCCTATAATGATTAGTTTACCTCTTACATTCATGGCCGTAAAAATACCCAAAACAAAAGGAAAGGCAATTTCAATTGGCGGCTTTTTTTGAGTTTTTTACCAACTTTCCGACAATTTTGCAACACTTGAAATTAAATTTTGTTCAAAACGCCAAAAAATCTATTTTAGTCGAAATGTATCTGTTCCATTTTAACAGATTCGCTGAAATTTCCGTATTCTGAAACCAAACAAATTCATCTGCGGAATCGTAACTATTTAAACGTCAAAATATTAAGCAGAATTAACTCTTTTTGTTTTATGAAAATCCTTAAAATACAGGCATTGCGCGGGCCGAATATCTGGAGTGTGCAACGCAAGAAACTAATCCAGATGCGTCTTGATCTGGAAGAGATGGAAAATTTTCCAACCAATAAAATCGACGGATTCCGGCAGCGCATCGAAGCCTTATTGCCGAGTCTTTATGACCACAGATGTTCCGAAGGCGTTCCCGGCGGATTCTTTTCCCGCATAGACCGCGGTACCTGGATGGGACACGTAATCGAACACATCGCGCTTGAAATACAGACGCTTGCCGGAATGGAAACCGGTTTTGGCCGCACGCGTGAAACCAAAACACCAGGCGTTTATAATGTAGTCTTTAGTTATACCGAAGAAAATGCAGGCCTTTTTGCAGCCGAAAGTTCCGTCGCGATTGCCGAAGCATTGATTGCCGGGACCGATTACGACCTGGAAGCCGATATCCAGAAAATGCGTGAAATCCGCGAACGCGACCGTCTTGGCCCGTCTACCGGAAGTATCGTGGAAGAAGCTGTTGCGCGTGACATTCCGTGGATCCGTCTGGGGACAAACTCACTTGTACAGCTTGGTTATGGTGTCAACCAGATGCGGTTCCAGGCGACGATAACGTGCAAGACTTCGAACATTGCGGTAGACATTGCCTGTAATAAGGAAGAAACCAAACGGATGCTCGAGATGAATTCGGTTCCTGTCGCCAGCGGAAGCATTTGCGTGGACGAGGAAGATCTTGAAAACACCATCAAAAAAATCGGTTATCCAATCGTATTGAAGCCGCTCGACGGAAACCACGGAAAAGGCGCTTCGATCAATGTCACGACTTGGGAAGATGCCGTCGCCGGATTGGCACACGCCAAAAATTACAGCCGTCGCGTGATTGTTGAAAAGTTCATTACCGGTTTCGATTTCCGGGTTTTGGTCATTGATAACAAACTGGTTGCAGCTGCCAAACGCGTTCCGGCCCACGTTGTCGGAAATGGAGCAGATACGATCCAGCAACTTATCGATACGACAAACCTTGACCCAAGACGCGGTTACGGACACGAAAATGTACTGACCGAAATTTCGGTTGACCGCGACACGACAGATTTGCTGACCAAACTCGGCTATTCACTTGAAACCGTTCCGAATGCAGGGGAAATCGTCTACCTCAAATCGACTGCGAACCTTTCTACAGGCGGAACTTCAGTTGATGTGACCGATATGATGCATCCCGAAAATATCTTCCTCGCCGAACGTATTTCCAGGATCATCGGGCTTGACGTCTGCGGAATCGACATCATGGCAGAGAACCTTACACAGCCTCTTAAAGAAAACGGTGGTTGTATCCTTGAAGTAAACGCCGCTCCGGGTTTCCGGATGCACCTGGCGCCGAGCGAAGGCTTGCCCAGGAACGTAGCAGCTCCGGTAATTGATATGTTATATCCGCCTGGAAAACCAAGCCGTATTCCAATCATTGCCGTGACCGGAACGAATGGTAAAACAACCACGACGCGTCTGCTTGCACATATCGTAAAAAATAATGGATACCGTGTCGGTTTTACGACTTCGGACGGCATCTATGTCCAGAACCACATGATGGAAAAAGGCGATACGACCGGGCCGTTGTCTGCGGAATATATCCTCAAAGACCCGACTGTGGAATTCGCGGTGCTTGAAACGGCCCGCGGAGGAATTTTGCGTTCCGGTTTAGGTTTCAGCCGATGCGACATCGCTGTCATCACAAACATCCAGGAAGATCATCTCGGATTGTCCGACATTCATACATTGGACGATCTGGCCCGCGTGAAGAGCACCGTGGCCCGAAGTGTCAAAAAAGACGGTTGGGCCGTGCTCAATGCAGAAGATCCGTATTCGATAAAAATTGCTTCAGATTTGACCTGCAACGTTGCCTGGTTTGCAATGGACGAGGAAAATCCGTTCGTCAAAAAACTGAGCAAGGAAGGAAAGATCGTCGCCGTTTATGAGAATGGATTCATAACGATAAAGAAAGGCGAATGGAAAATCCGTGTCGAACGCGCTACGCACGTGCCGTTGACTTTGGGCGGAAAAGCGAAATTCATGATTGCGAATGCGCTTGCCGCTACACTTGCTTCGTATTTGTACGGTTTTAAGACAGATGATATTTCATTGTCGCTCCAAACCTTCATTCCAAGTGTGGCACAAACGCCTGGCCGTATGAACATCTTCGAATTCAAGAAATTCAAGGTACTTATTGACTTTGCGCACAATCCGGCGGGTTATCTTGGCGTCGAGGATTATTTGTCAAGTGTCGACGCGAGCAAGAAAATAGGCATTATTTCCGGTGTTGGCGACAGACGCGATCAGGACATCAAGGAATGCGGTGCCATCGCCGGCAGAATGTTCGACCATATCATCATCCGTCAGGAAAAATATTTACGCGGAAGGACCGAACAGGAAATCATCGACTTAATTCTGGAAGGCATCCATGAATCTGATAAAAGCGTCACATATGAAATAATTCCCAAAGAGGTCGAAGCTATAAAACATGCTATAAATTCGGCAGAAGAAGGTACATTCATAACTGCTTTGAGCGACGTTGTGACCAATGCCATTGAAATTGTTCAGGAGTATTTAGATAAAGAAAATGAAGAAGGGACACTTTAGGATTGGCAATGGTGTTGGAAAATGAAGCATGTACCTAATCATTCCGAGTCATGATTCCTAAGGCAAAGACCAAAACCTTATGGATAGAAAACCTGAGAGCGATTGCAACAGTAAGTGTTATATTGCTTCACGTTTCAAGTCCGTTGCTTTATGCTCATGATGAATCGTTGAATTCATATTGGTGGCTGGGGAATGTATTTGACAGCGCGGTTCGCTACTGCGTTCCTGTTTTTGTTATGATTACGGGGACGTTGCTACTGCCTCAGGAGATCGATCTGAAAGTGTATTTTTCCAGGCGGATCAGCAGGATACTTATTCCATTTTTGTTTTGGAGTTTAGTGTACATATGCAATGATTTACTCCAACTCAGGGCAGACGGAAAAAGCTTTGCAGTGCATGATATCATATCATTCTCGATCTCACATTTATTATACGGAGCTTCTTATCATCTTTGGTATGTGTACATGCTGATTTGTTTGTATTTGGTCATCCCGTTTTTAGGCAGGTGGATCAGGCACAGTTCAGAAAAGCAAATACAATATTTTTTGTCACTTTGGATTTGTATAAATGCCGTGTGGCTATTTGGTAATTTTGGGAATAATACCGTCTTTTATTTTGGCCAGTTCATAGGCTATTTGGTATTGGGGTACTACATTTCCACAAAAGATTTTAAGCTTAGCCTGAAAGTTTCTGACAAAGTTGCTTTGTTGCTATACTTGACAGGTGTAGTCGTTACTCTATTAGGAACATACATAGTGACTGAGAGGACAGGAAAATTCAGTAATATTTTCTATGATTACCGTTCCGTGAGTGTAGTCGCATCGGCAACAGGTATTTTTATCCTTACAAAAAACAATGCATTTACTGTTAATCGTCATGTTTCGAGCCTTGTGAGTTTAATAGGTAAGTTAAGCTACGGAATATATCTGGTTCACGTTCTTGTATTATATTTCCTTGATAAATCAGGCATTAATGCAACGTTTATTCATCCGTTGATTGGCATACCATTAACTGCCATTCTTTGCCTTTTCCTTTCTATGCTTGTACCGTTGCTGGTGCAAAAATTACCGTATGGAAAATACATCGCCGGATAATACAAAACATTTTTAAAAACGGGAAGCAGGCACTTCCAAGCTGCTTAGTCAAACAATTTGTAACAAAGGATACCGATTCCCGACAAAGGTTTCAGTATCCTTTTTACATTTGCAAACAATAATTTTTATTCGTATTTGTATTATTTATTGGCGATTCAAATCCAAAAGATTCATTTTTAGCCCATAAAAAATAATAATATCAATAAATAATAATCTTCTTCATGATTAAAAAAATAACTGTCGCTTTCAGTCTTTTCGTTGCTTTGGCGGCGTCGGCTCAAACCAAACAACTGACACTCGACGAAAGTGTTCTGCAACAATATCGTCAATTCCGAGCCGATCAGCTTTCCGGTTTCCAGTGGATCCCGAATACAGATAAATATGTGTATTATGCAGATAACGGACGCAAGCTGCTTACGGCATCGGCAGCAAATCAGACAGCCACGGAATTAGTGACTTTAGCCGATTTGAGTACAGCATTGGGCGATGATTTCCGATCTGTCGGCGGTTTTGAATGGAAAGACCAAAATACCATGATCATCAGCAATGGTGCGGCTTATTTCGCCTACAATCCGTTTACGAAGAAAGGGAATAAGTTGTTTCCGGTTCAGGCCGACGGTGATAATTTTACCTTTGATCCGACAAAAAAACGCGGTGCTTTTACCGAGAAAAACAATCTCTACATTCTCGATACGGACGGAAGCAAAAAAGCAGTCACGTCTGAATCCGATCCCGGAATCGTATCAGGCCAATCGATAGCCCGGAATGAATTCGGTATCAACGGTGGCATTTTTTGGTCGCCAAAAGGAAACCTGCTTGCCTTTTACCAGAAAGATGAAAAAGGGGTCGCCGATTATCCGCTGCTCGACATCAATGAAACGCCTGGGAAACTGCAAAGCATCAAGTATCCGATGGCGGGCCAGACAAGTGAAAAACCAAAAGTTGGAATCTATAATGTGACAACAGGAAAATCGGTTTTCGTCTCTCCAAAAGGAGCCGAAGACGATTACCTGACAAATCTTTCGTGGACGCCCGATGAAAAATTTGTTCTCATCGCCGAAGTCAACCGCGGACAGAACGATATGCGACTCAATTTATATGATGCATCGACGGGTGCTTTTGTCCGCACTTTGCTTCAGGAGAAAAACACGGCCTGGAGCGAACCGGAACACCCGGCGTTTTTCCCATCGGAGAAGTGGAATGATTTTATCTGGATCAGCGAACGCGATGGTTTCAACAATCTGTATCTGTATTCGATTGACGGAAAACTCAAAAAGCAGCTGACTTCAAATAAGTTCGTGCTTCATGACATCATCGGATCGAATCCGGCGGGAACAGAAATTTTCTTCAGCGCGACCGGCCCAAACCCGACGAATATGTTGGCGTACAAAGTCAGCTTAAACGGAAAGCAAACCCAGATCACCAAAGACGAAGGCGTCCACAATGTTTCGGTTTCAACAGATGGGAATTGGGTCTTTGATGATTTCTCCAATCATTCCACACCTGGAAAATCGTTGCTTTACGACAAATCTGGCAAATCGAAAACGCTGCTTGAAAGTGCCAACAAATACAAGGATTATGTGATAGGCACTTCCGAAATCAAAACGATAAAAGCAGCTGACGGAACTACGGATTTGTACACCAGATTAATAAAACCATCGAACTTCGATGCATCCAAAAAATATCCGGTTCTGGTATATGTCTATGGCGGCCCGCATGCGCAGATGATCACGAATTCTTACCTCGACGGAGCAAACCTTTGGATGTATTGGATGGCCGAGCAAGGGTATTTGGTGTTTACGGTAGATAACCGCGGATCTGAAAACCGTGGCTATGCGTTCGAAAGCGTCATCCACAGAAACGTCGGAACCAATGAAATGGCAGACCAGCTCAAAGGTGTCGATTATTTGAAGTCGCTTCCGTATGTCGATGCGAACCGGTTGGCTGTACACGGCTGGAGTTTTGGCGGTTTCATGACGACTTCACTCATGCTTCGCGAACCAAATACCTTCAAAGTTGGCGTTGCCGGCGGCCCGGTCACCGATTGGAAGTACTACGAAGTCATGTACGGCGAACGCTATATGGACACGCCGGCTGAAAATCCGGATGGTTTCAAAACGGCGAGCACGCTCAATTACGTCAAAGATCTTAAGGGAAAATTGCTTTTGATTCATGGAACAAGCGACGATGTCGTGGTCATGCAACAGAATTTCGCCCTCATAAAAGCCTTTGTCGAAGCTGGGAAACAGGTTGATTTCTTTGCGTATCCAATGCACAAACACAACGTGATTGGCAAAGACCGCGTGCATTTGATGCGTAAGGTACTGGATTATGTCATCGATAATAACAAATAGTTTTCTTACGCTATTAAACACAAAAACCCGGATGCAACGTCCGGGTTTTTTATTGGTATCCGAAGCTTAGAAGTCCGTATTTACGGTCAGCTCTTTCCATTGTTCGAGTTCGGCTTTCATGGCGTCGGCTTTTGAAACGGCCAATCCATAGGCATCGCTTCCGAGGAATAAATGCACGGGCGGATTTTCGTTTTCGGCTGCTTCAATAATCGCCGCGACACCTTTAACCGGATCGCCGGGTTGGTTGTTGCTGATTTGTTCCTGGTGGACGCGCTGTGATTCACGTGCACCGGCATAATCGGAGATTTCTGTTTTTGGCGTTACCAGAGAATCGGAATTGAGGAAGTTGGTTCTGAAATATCCAGGCAAAACAGCTGTTACTTTAATCCCGAAATCTTTTGCTTCGACAGCCAACGCTTCGGTGAATCCGATTACGGCAAATTTTGTGGCACAATAAATTCCGAACCCGGAAAAATCACCTAAGTAGCCGCCGATTGATGAAATGTTGAAAATATGTCCCGAACGTTGTTTGCGCAGAATCGGGAGTGACTGACGGATGACATTCAATGATCCGAATACGTTCACATCGAAATTCTTTCTGCTTTCTTCGTCGGACAATTCCTCGACCGAACCGAAAAGGCCGTAACCTGCGTTGTTTACGACGAAATCGAGTTTCCCGAATTTGGATACCGTTTCATCGACAGCGCGTTTTACATCGGCTTCATCAACGATATTCATGGCAAGCGGCAGGAAATTTTCGTTCGTTCCGATGAGTTTTTCAAGTTCCGTTTTGTTGCGTGTCGTGGCTGCGACCTTATCGCCTTTAGCCAATAATTGTTGTGTCATTTCGAGGCCGAATCCTTTCGACGCCCCGGTGATAAACCATACGTTGTTCATGTTGCTGATTTTTAAAAATCTGTTGAAAGTGTGAGTGTTTTGTAATCTTCGAGTTCTTTTGTGAGTTGCTCGATTTTGAGTGTGGCTCTTCGATAGGCATCGGAACCGAGAAATAAATGCACCGGCGGATTTTCCATTTTTCCGAGTTCGATTATTGCCGAAACCGCTTTTTCCGGATCGCCTTGCTGTTTGCCGTCCATAGCCTCCATCTTTTTATGGGATTCGCGAATGGCGGTGTATTCCGGTAGTTTTGTTTCAGATAAAACCAAAGATGAACCCGTCAGGAATTCGGTTCGGAAAGCGCCCGGAGCGACTACGGTTGCTTTGATTCCGAATTCGGCGACATCCTGGGATAATCCTTCGGTCAATCCGAAAACCGCAGCTTTTACCGCAGCATAAGTTGGCCAGCCGATTCCGGGATTGAAACCGGCAATTGAGGAAATGTTGATGATGTGGCCCGAACGATTTTGACGCATCGATGGGAGAACGGCAGCAATCGTGTTTATGGTCGCGTGCAGGTTGATGTCGAAAGCGTCGTTGATTTCCCTTTCGGAGACTTCCTCCAGGCTCCCGCCGATTCCGTAACCTGCATTGTTGACAAGGACATCGATTTTTCCGAATGTTGAAATCGCTTTATTGATCGATTCAAAAATGCTTTCACGGCTCGCCAGATTGGTTTCGAGTGCCAGGAAATTTGGATTGTCGTTTATCTCCGATGCCAGTTTCGAGCCATCACGCGAAGTTGCCGCAACCGAATGCCCCGCGGCCAAAAGTTGTTTTACCAGTGAAAGTCCGAGGCCTTTTGAAGCTCCGGTAACGAACCAGGTTTGTTGATTTGTATGCTCCATTTGTACTAGAATTTGTATGGAGCAAAGTTCGGTCAGGAATCAGGTCGACAGATAGCCCGATTCAAACCAATAGTTGCAAAAATCAAACAGTTCGGAATTTCATTGGAGATTGGGCTGCGTGTTTGCGGAAAAAGTTGTTGAAGTGAGACGCTTCTTCAAACCCGAGCGAATATCCTATTTGGGAAACATTCCAGTCGGTGTGTTTGAGTAAGGCCATGGCTTCCGAGGCCAATCGTTCACCTATAATGGAAGAAGTCGTTTTTCCTGTCACGGTTTTAACGGCCCGGTTCAGGTGGTTTACATGTACGGATAAAGAATCGGCAAAATCTCCGGGTGATCGCAACTGGAAACGCTGGTCGACATTTTCGATCGGGAACTGGCGCTCAAGAAGTTCCATGAATACATTGGTGATGCGCGCATTGGCATCGGCGTGGCGATACAGGTTTTCAGACGGTTCACGCTTGAGGGCGAAATGCACGAGTTCCATTACCAGCGTCCGCAGCAAGTCATATTTGAACGGATAATCGGAATTTATTTCTTCGATCATTCTTTGGAAACGCACCGTGACTTCGGCATCATCTGAATCAGATAACAGGTAACCCGGTTTTCCGCCGTGGATGAACATGGGCAAGTCATTGATATTGCTGCGGATGGCATCGGTGAAAAACGGTTCGGTGAATATGCAGAAGTATCCGCTGCGTTCATCGTCTAAAGGTTCCCAGTTATAGGGTGTGTGTGGACTGAAGAACATCAGTGTCGGCCCGTCGATTTCGATGCTTTTGTCAGCGTAATGATAGCGGTTCTTGCCACGCATCAGGCTGATTTTGAAGAATTCGCGCCGGCTGTATTTGACATTGGATTTTCCGTCCATGAAACAATCTTCCATCCGGAACACATTGAAATGACCGGCGCCAGGTTGATAGTTTTCCGGTTCGGAGTTGAACTTCTGTTTGTAGAAATCGGTGATGCTTTGTGATTTTTCCATTTTGCAAAGTTATATAAATCAAACATCAGGAAATGAAAAAAGCCGCAGAAATCCACGGCTTCGTAATTTTGGTTGAGTCTGGAAACTCTGTTTGGAATGTGTCAATTTGTTTGTGGAGATTTAAAAATCCACATGTGTCGTTGTCACATTCCGGATCAGTTGCATGATTCAATCGTGCTGAACCGGTAGTTCCGTCGTAATGGCAATCCGGTTCCAGGCGTTGATGGTAACAGCCATCATGATGATTGCCGATAGATATTCGGGAGAAAAATGTGCGGCAGCGGCTTCATAGTTTTTTTGTGAAACGCCGCCGTTTGAAATGAGCGTGATTTCTTCAATAATCGCAAGGATCGCTTTTTCCTTTTCGTCGTAAAGATCCGTCTCTTTCCAGGCATTCAATAGGTAAATTCTTTGTTCGGTGAAACCTATTTTACGCGCTTCTTTGGTGTGCATATCGATACAGAAGGCACAGCCGTTTATCTGCGAAGCGCGAATCTTAATGAGTTCTTTGTGGACTGGATCGAGACCGGAAGTGGCAATGAATTTTTCAAGTGAAAGCATAGCCTGAAAAGCGGCCGGCGTGGTTTGTTGGATGTTGATGCGATGTGACATGATTTGTTGTTTTTTAATTACATCACAAATTTCTGCCAACGGTTTTCCAAAAAACTTGAAGTACTTCAAGAAATGGAATTACACTTTTCCAGCCCGTATTTTACTCAGGAATTCGGCAGATAATCCGAGGTAAGACGCAATCATGTATTGAGGCACACGCTGGATAAAATGCGGAAACATGGTATTCATGTTGTTGAAACGCTCTTCGGCCGACATGGTAAACAAATACCGGATGCGTCTTTGGTCCGCGCCAGCGGTTTTCTGGAAACACATCCGGAAGTAACGCTCCAGTTGTGGAATTTTCGAAACGAGTTCGTCCAGGTTCTTTTTGGTTACGGTTACAACTTTTGATTTCTCAAGTGCCTGAACAGAAAAAACAGCTTCGGTTTCATTATAGAAGGCAAGCATATCGCCCAACCACCAGTTTTCGATGGCGAATTGGGTCGTGATTTCGGTTCCTTTTTCAGATAGTAAAATCAGCCTGAGGCAGCCTTTCGAGACGAAAAAAATCCTGTCGGCCTTTTCATTCTGGGCCAGCAGGATTTCTTTTTTTGCGAATTCTTGTTCCGATACCATGTCTTTTAGGAACATGATTTCTTCATTGTTCAGTAACACGAATTTTAAAATATGGGCGACGAATTCCTCCATAGCCCAAATATAGGATTTATAGCGTTACGACAATTTTGCCGCGGGTGCGTCCGGTTTCAATGGCTTCATGTGCTTTTGGTAATTCTGGTAAATCAAATGTTTGTGAAACTTCCGATTTTAGTTTTCCCGATTGAAGCAAATCTGCAATCGCCTTCATATCTGTTCCATTGCTTTCCACCATGCTGAACCCGAGTTCTACGTTGCGTTTGGCGGCGGCTTCACGAACTTCAGTCAAATCGGCTCCGGACGGAAGTGTCCACAAGATACCGCCATCTTTTACAGTGTCCAGCATTTGTTTCAAGGGTTCGCCAGATAAAGTGTCGAGCGAAAAATCAAAGCCTCTCGCGTCCTGCCAGTTTTGTTTTTTGTAGTCGATGACATAATCGGCACCTAGCGATTTAACGAACTCTGCGTTTGGAGTAGACGTGATTCCGGTTACTTCGGCTCCAAGACTTTTTGCAATCTGGACCGCATAATGACCAACTCCGCCTGCCGATGCCTGGATCAGGACTTTGTTTCCTGGTTTGATACGGGAAGCAAGGATTTGATAGGCAGTCAGTGCGGCAAGAGTCGCTGCGGCGGCTTGTTCAAATGAGGTATTGTCGGGAATGATAGCGAGCTGATCCTGAGGTGCGGCAACGAATTCCGCATAGGCTTTTCCGTGTCCGGGAAAGTTGACCATCCCAAAAACATGATCGCCAGATTTGAATTTGGTCACATCTGAACCAACTTTCTCCACGATTCCGGCAATGTCCCAGCCCAGGATCAATGGCGATTGGCCTTTGATTCGTCCATAAACGCCTTTACCTGCACGGCTTTTTGCATCGACAGGATTTATGGAAATGGCTTTGGTTTTTACGAGTACTTCATTGGGAGCGATTTCCGGAGTTGAAATTTCAGTAAGTTTGAGTGCCGATGCGTCTCCGGGTTCATTTAAAAGGTATGCTTTCATAGGGTTATATTTAAACTATAAAAATTATAGTGACAAAACTAAGTATAGTTATTTATCTTTGCAATAACTATCCAATCGGATAGCTTGAAGTTATGACAATAGATATCGGAAATGAACTGTATGACCTGAACGGAAAACTGTATCCGTGCAGCACAAGTATTACCATGGATTTTATTGGCGGGAAATACAAAACCGTGATTTTATTCCATCTGAGGAAAGCAACCTTACGCTACAATGAACTCAGACGCATGATGCCCGGAGTCACAGAAAGGACGCTCAGTATTCAACTCAAACAACTCGAAGAAGACGGACTCATCAGCCGAACCGTATATACTTCCAAGCCACCGCTGAAAGTCGAATACGCATTGACCGATTTTGGACAGACGCTGGTTCCGCTACTTGAATCCATCGCAAAATGGGGCAGGGATGTGGCTGGTGAAAAGGCGGTGGTTAAAAAAGTTTGAAGATTGGAAGATCGGAAGTTCGGAAGATCGGAGGTTCAAAAAATCAAAAGATCGGGACTTCGGCAGATTTCTTCCGATCTTTTGAACTTCCGAACCATAAACTAAAAAATCCGCCTTTTGGGCGGATTTATAAGTCAAACCGGATTAAAAACGTTTATTTTACTTTGCTCACAATGGCTTTGAAAGCCTCTGGGTGATTCATGGCAAGATCTGCAAGAACTTTGCGGTTCAATTCGATACCTGCTTTTTTAGTCTGACCCATGAATTGTGAGTACGACATTCCTTCCAGACGGGCTCCAGCGTTGATACGTTGGATCCACAAGGCGCGGAAGTTTCTTTTCTTTTGCTTTCTGTCGCGGTAAGCATAAACCATTGCTTTCTCTACCGCGTTTTTGGCAACTGTCCAAACGTTTTTACGACGCCCGAAGAAACCTTTGGCTTGCTTCAGGACTTTTTTTCTGCGAGCTCTTTTGGCTACGCTGTTTACTGATCTTGGCATACTTTTCTTGTTTTTTGCAGCAGGCGCCCTGAATTGAATCGAAGGGACTTTTTTGGGCCTGAAGCAGGGTTATAAATTACCTTTTCAATCGACGGTTGTCAATTGGCAACTGGTCTTAGATAAGACGCAATTGTTGTTTTACGCTTTTCTCATCTGTCGGGTGAACCAAAGCAGAGTGAGTCAACGCCAGCTTACGCTTCTTTGACTTTTTAGTCAGGATGTGGCTTTTGAAAGCGTGTTTCCTTTTGATTTTACCAGAGCCCGTCACTTTAAAGCGTTTCTTGGCGCTGGATTTAGTTTTCATTTTAGGCATAATTCCTAAGTATTGTGGTTTGACTTATTTCTTCTTCTTCGGCGCAATGAACATAATCATCCGCTTTCCTTCCAAAATTGGCATGGCTTCTACCTTGCCCCATTCATCGAGATCGGTTGCAAGTTTCAGGAGCAAAATCTGTCCCTGATCTTTATAGATAATCGAACGACCTTTGAAGAATACAAAAGCTTTCACTTTTGAACCTTCTTTAAGGAATTTCTCTGCATTCTTGCGTTTGAACTCGTAATCGTGCTCGTCTGTCTGCGGCCCGAAACGGATTTCCTTGATGGTAACCTGTGTCGATTTGGCTTTCAAAGCCTTGTCGCGTTTCTTTTGCTCGTAAACGAACTTCTTGTAATCCATGATCTTGCAGACCGGTGGCACCGCATTAGGCGATATTTCCACAAGGTCCAATTCGAATTCGTCAGCTTTTCTCAAGGCTTCAGAAAGCGAATATACCCCCGGCTCGATGTTCTCTCCTACGAGACGAACTTCCTGCAAGCCGCGGATATGCTGGTTGATGCGGTGTGCATCCTTTTTTTCGACCCGTGCAGGGCCTCTGTTATTCCGTATTGCTATGGCGTTTAAATATTAATTGTTAGACGTTGTCGTTGTTATTTGTTGTAAAGATCAATTCCCAAAAACCTTTAGGGTTGCATTGATTTCGTCATTAACCATCTTAGCGAATTCTTCGATTGAAACGGTAACATTGCCTTTCCCTTCCTGCCCGTGACGGCGGACGGAAATGGTTCCGTTTTTCTCTTCTTCCTCGCCTACAATGAGCATGAACGGGAACTTTTTGGTTTCGGCTTCCCGAATTTTCTTCCCGATCGTCTCGTTGCGATTGTCAATTAGGGCGCGAATTTCGTGATTTTCGAGCAATTCCAAAACTTTTTTCGCATAATTTTCATACTTCTCACTCAGGGACAGAATGATAGCCTGTTCCGGCATAAGCCAAAGCGGGAAATTTCCGGCCGTATGTTCCAGCAAGATAGCAATGAAACGTTCCATTGAACCGAATGGAGCGCGATGGATCATGATAGGGCGATGCAGTTCGTTATCGGCACCTTTGTAGGTCAGTTCAAAACGTTCCGGCAAATTGTAATCTACCTGTATCGTTCCGAGTTGCCATTGGCGACCGAGCGCATCTTTGACCATGAAATCGAGTTTCGGGCCATAGAACGCAGCTTCACCATATTCCACCACATGGTTCAGGCCTTTATCCAAAGCCGCTTTTTTAATTGCAGATTCTGCTTTTTCCCAGTTCTCGTCAGATCCGATATACTTTTCCGGATTATCCGGGTCGCGCAATGAAACCTGAGCCGTGAAATTCTCGAAACCTAAAGATCCGAAAACATAAAGCACCAAGTCAATCACGTTTTTAAACTCATAATCGAGCTGATCCGGTGTACAGAAAATATGCGCATCATCCTGAGTAAATCCGCGAACACGTGTCAATCCGTGCAATTCACCCGATTGTTCGTATCTGTAAACCGTTCCGAATTCCGCATAACGCTTAGGCAAATCCTTGTAAGACCAAGGTTTCACGGCGTAAATCTCGCAGTGGTGCGGGCAGTTCATCGGTTTGAGCAGGAATTCCTCTCCTTCTGCCGGCGTATGTATCGGTTGGAATGAATCCGCTCCGTATTTGGCATAATGGCCAGAAGTAACATATAAGTCTTTTTGGCCAATGTGTGGTGTCACAACCTGTTCATAACCTGCCTGTTTTTGTGCCTTTCTGAGAAATTGCTCCAAACGGTCGCGCAATGCGGCACCTTTCGGCAACCACAAGGGCAAGCCTTGTCCGACCTTTTGTGAAAAGGCAAACAATTCGAGTTCTTTTCCGAGTTTACGGTGGTCGCGTCGTTTTGCTTCTTCAAGCAATTCAAGGTAATCGGTCAGGTCTTTTTGTTTTGGGAACGAGATGCCGTAGACACGTGTCAACTGCTTGTTCTTTTCGTCTCCGCGCCAGTAGGCACCTGCAACGCTCATGACTTTCATTGCTTTGATCAAGCCGGTGTTCGGAATGTGTCCGCCGCGGCAAAGGTCCGTGAACGTCGAATGGTCGCAGAAAGTTATGGTTCCGTCTTCCAGGTTTTCGATGAGTTCCACCTTGTACGGATTGTTCTCTTTTTTATAAAAATCAAGTGCCTCTGCCTTAGTCGCCGAACGCATCTTAAAGTCATATTTTCCTCGTGCGATTTCAAGTACTTTGTCTTCTATAGCCTTGAAATCGGTATCGGAAATCTTGTAATCGCCAAAATCGACATCATAGTAAAAACCATTGTCGATCGCAGGCCCGATAGTCAGTTTCACGCCCGGATACAATTCCTGAAGTGCCTGAGCCAATACGTGCGAAGTCGAGTGCCAGAAGGCTTTTTTGCCTTCTTTGTCGTTCCAGGTAAAAAGTACAAGTGAGCCGTCGGTCGTCAGTTGCGTTTCGGTCTCTACCGTCGTTCCGTTGAACGAGGCAGAAATCACGTTACGGGCTAAACCTTCACTGATGCTTTTGGCAACGTCCATAGGAGTGACGCCGCTTTCAAAGCTTTTTACCGAACCGTCTGGCAATGTAATCTGGATCATAATTTTTGATTAGTGGTGCAAAGATAATTAACAATTAATAATTAACGATTAATAATTGAATTGGTTTGAAGCTTGATCCCGCTGCCCGCTATTAGTTTTTTTCGTGCGGCGGCATTTTGCAGACCGGCGCAAGAGCTCCCGTTGGTCGCTTCGTGCCGGTGGCAAAATTGACGACCGCACGTTCAAAAAGCTAACCGCTTGCATCGGGGCTAGGCTGCAAGGTCAACAGAAGCTGATTGCCCGCGTGAGACCCGAGGCTTTAGCCGAACTGGCGAAGCAGATGTGAGGCATTGTTTGAGCTCTTTTTGCCGAAGCATGAGGCAAAAAAGCGAGTGCCGGCAGCCCGGCAGCAAAAACAAAAGCGGCCCGAAAAGCCGCTTTTGTTTTTGGTGACACGCCCTGAAAAAATCAAAGATCGAGTCGAATGGCAATTGAAAATACGTTGTCTCGCGTAGGTCCGTTCTTGAAAAGCGGCTGCAAATCATAGGTCGCGTAAATTGAAACCGGGCCGTAACCCACGTAAGCGCCAAGTCCGTAGACAAAATTGCTGGCATTGAACGAACGCTGTTGCGTGTCCTGTATTTTGCGTCCGTTGTCGTAATATCGCGTAACCTGATTGCTCCATAAATTCATTCCGGCATATCCGCCAATCCCGGCTTTCCAGTGGTTCACGGTGCTGTATCTGAAATGATCATAGTATTCGTATTTTTTGGAAGGCCCGAATTCAAGGTAAACGGGAAATACAAGGTTCGTGACGCGGAATTTTTGGTATTTGAGGTCTTCAGCTGCTGTGGTAAACAGGGTTTTGTCGCCATCTACGCTTACATACCTGTTAGCTGTGAGCGTGAATGCATGCAACTGGAGTGAGGCACCTGCAGCCAGTCGCCAGAAATTATTGTCTTTCATAAGGCGAATCCGTTCAGTCCAGCCGAGTTCTGCGAATCCGCTCTGCCAAACCTTATAAGGCGAATCCTTGAAGGAACGATTTGAGGAAAAAGCATTGCTGAGGCCGCCGGCCACGACAATATCGCCATAAGACCTTTTGTCATACTTGACTTTTTTGGTGTCGTTCCGATAGCCGTAGCCCAACAGCCAGCTTCCTTTATCGTCGTATACATTGCCAAGCCCGATTTCGAGAGACTCGCCCTGGCTGTACTCAAAAGCCCAGTAATTGTCGCGTTCAAGTAGCTTTTTCTGGGTTTCGATAATGGCAAGTTTCTGGTCGATGTTCAATGCTGAGTTTTTGGCTGCATCTTCTTTGAGTTTGCGTGCTTCGTCTGCCGTAATTTCATTTTTGGCCACACGGTCGTTGATTTTTTCCAAAACCTTTTTGAGTTCGAATTTTTCCTGGTCTTCCACACGCTTTTTTTCTTCTTCAAGCTCTTTGAGATAGAATTCCCGACGGCTTGCGCGGGATTGCGGATCTTCAAACTGCATCCTTGGTGATTTTACAGTATCCGGAACTACATTCTGTGCGTTTCCGGAAAACATGGCAAAGCCTGTCGCCACAAGGGCAAAAATGATTTTTTTCATGATGATTGAGTTGGTTTAACGCGGACCGCCGAATGCGATCTTTATTTTTTTGTGTGTCATTAAATTCTGGAAAACGTTGGAGCGGAATTCACCCGTGAGTTCGTCTTCGCTGTCGCGCAGCAGGGCAGTGGCATCGGTATTTTGGGTCGGGCCGTTCCCGGCAGCTATTTCGCGTCGGGCTTTTTCGATCAAAGCGTCGACATCGTCTTCCGAGATGGTTTTTCCGGATTCGTTCATTTGGATGACGACTGCAGCTATTTCTTCGATTTTGCGTTTTTCGAGATCGGCCTGTTGCGTGTTGATCAGTTCGATCGGGGTTTTTATTTCGTCTTTCGGAACAGCAACGGCAAGTGTCTCGGCCACGGATTCCGGTCGTTTATTTGAAGTTTGCGTCTGATTGATTTTTTCGGGGACGATAACCGGTTCAGGCATGGGTTTTACAACTTCGTTCGGGGCAGAAACAACTGCATTTTCCTGTCTGTCGGAACCGGAATTCAAAAAAGCAAAAATCCCGAGAGCGACAATCAACAACGCGGCAATCCATAAAAATGGGAACTTTCTTTTTGGTTTTTTGGCCTGTCTCTGAAGCATGACGCGTTCCCACGCATTTTCCGACGGATTGATGCGGCGCTGGTCCAACACGTTTCCTAACTGTTTGTCAAAATCTAAATTTTCCATATTCCTTTTCATTTAGCGCAGCTTCGCGATTTGAGGGTTCAATAGTTCCTGAAGCATGCGTCGTGCCTTGAATAATTGTGATTTGGAAGTGCTTTCTGATATCGATAGCATTTCCGCTATTTCTTTATGGCTGAAACCATCTACGGCGAACATCAGCAATACTGTTTTGTATCCGTCGGGTAATTTGTCAATCATGAGTTGTAGCGTTTCCGGATCGAACTCAAGTTCCGTCGTTTCTGTAACCTTGTTTTCGGCTTCTTCAATTTCGGCGAAGTACATTTTTTTGCGGCTTCTTAGAAAGTCAATCGATTCGCGCACCACGATCCGTCTGGCCCAACCTTCAAAACTTCCTTCGAATCTGTACCTTTCTATGTTTTCGAAGATTTTGGCAAAAGCCGTGATCATTACGTCTTCTGCATAATGCAAATCAGAAATGTAGTATCGGCAAACACTTAGCATTTTTGGTGACAGCCGATCGAACAGCTGGCGTTCGGCGGCGGCATCGTGCTTTACGGCGCGTTTTACGAGAGCTTCCTCTGAATTGAATAACTGTATTATTTTCACAAAAACGGGTTTCTTTTGCTAAAGACGGAAATTTAGAAATCAAAGTTGCCTGAAGAAAAACTTTTTTTATCGGCAACAATTAATTGTTATTAAAATGTTGACAATTCGAAGTTTGTAAGTCGGATATTTTTGGCCAAAAAACATTAATATTGATTTGCCCAAAAAAAGTAGGCTATGGTAATACTTGCTTAATCTGTTCTACGTTTAACCTACAAAACAAACAATCTATGCAGCGTAACTATTATTCTTTCGTTTTCCGGCCTTCTCAGGAGGTGATGGATAATGTTGCGGATATGAGGAGTAAATTAGGTGATACAGGCAAGAATCAAAACGATTCGGAAGCCAGCGTAGGGATAATGGAATTTGAGGCTAACGAAAGTGAATTGCCGTATTTTAAGGAATATGCTGCGAAATTTGCTTCTGTTTGTACTTCTCAAACAGTGGAATTTACAAGTCTCGATGCGATTTCACCATCTCCAGGACGGGATAATGGCGTGCTTTATTTTGCGGCATCCAAGTCAAACCAGCCTTATTTTCGTTCCATGATGGATGCGTTTTACGCCGATTTTCCCATGAAGGATCAAATTTGGGCGTATCTCTCGCAAAAACCATATATCACTTTAGCCCGCGGCCTTTCCAAGAACAGACTGCTTACAGCTAAAAATTACTTTACAGGTATAAGATCCCTCAAGTTGCGTTTCGAGTGTGGTAGCATTACGCTTCGGCAATTTGACCCGGCCACCCAACAATTCCTGATTCTTCAGGACTATGTTTTTGGAATGTCTCCGCAGGTTGTGCCTTCATCTGTATCAGGCAATATTATTTCCGCTTCCGGAAAACTTTAATCTTTACATATTATATAAGTAGGTTTATGTCTTGCCGCTCGGAGCATAACCTTCCATTGGGTTTTGTGCTCCCGGGTTATGCGTCTTGGTCCTCACGCAGGTGCGCCGTCCGGCAACCGGAAAAAAAATCCCTGTCCAACGCACGAGTTCCCAGGTCCTTACGGAAAAGGGGAAAAAACTTTTGGGAAAAGGCTTGGAAAAGTAAAAAAGGGGGCTACCTTTGCACCCGCTAAAGCAGCAGGCTCTTATATATTCTGATGGTT
>NZ_JAAMPU010000105.1 GCF_012911565.1 Flavobacterium silvaticum
ACGGTGTTCCCGAACCCGTATGCCGAGAGCTTCTCGCTCGACCTGGATTCCACTTCGGAGGAAGCCGTGCAGGTACGTGTGTACGACATGATAGGTAAACTGCTTGAGGAAAGATCCTTCGGGGCAAGCCGGATCGAACTGGCGCAGTTCGGGGAGAAATACCCGAGCGGTGTCTACAACATCGTGCTGACACAGGGAAGCAACGTGAAGACGCTGCGTGTGATCAAACGGTAAGTAACGATTAATAATTAACAATTAAGCCCCGACTTGCGTCGGGGCTTTTTTATTGGGTAATGGATGACACGAAGGACGGGTGATCGCCTACGGCGCACTTCGTAGCATAAAACCCAGTAAATCCGTGTTGGGAATCTTTGTGGCAATCCAACGTGTGGACTTTTTAAAATCCACACGTTGGATTGCCACAAATTCAAAGGCAGTCAGCAAGGCCTGAACGCGCGTACGCTTTGCGGAATGTCCGTGTAATTAATTTCCCGGCATCACCGCTAAATGGGAGAATGACCGCATCATCCTGATTTGTTTTTAGATGTCCATGTAAAGCGCAAAGCCGGTGCTGACAGGAAAAACCGGACAGATGAATTTTAACAAAAAGTACAGAAAAACTACAGCAAGGAAATCTGCGGATTTCGTAGGGAACACCATTGGCCCCTCCCCGGTGCCAAGGTACTCCCTGGCGCGATAGGTCAGGTACATGAAAAATGTATAAAAAGTTAAATGATCAGGTGAAAGGCCCTAACCTGGAATAGGAATTTCAGCGGCAATCCAAGGTGCGGACTTTTAATCCACGGTTCCGATCTTCACAAAGCGACACAAGCGTATTCTAAATTGCTGGCATCGGGGCAAAAAATCCCATGCATCAAATTATCCGAAAGAAAAAACAATATATTAGCGAAGTGACAACCAATGCGTAAACTTTAAAACTCCGTATGAAGAAACTTTACCTGAGTCTTTGTATCATGGTCGGCGGAATCCTATCTGCCCAAAGCCTTACTCCGCAAATCATCCAGTCTGGAGGCCCCGTATGTTCCACTGGCGGCTGTACCGAATTTACCCTCGATTACACTCCCGCACATGAAACCACTTCTTATACCGTGTCTTCTATTCCATACCAACCTGCCTTTCCATTTACGGGTGGCGTGGAACTTGACGCAAACACAGATGATATCTGGAGTTCGCAATTCAACATTCCGTTTTCGTTTTGTTTTTACGGTCAGACCTATGCTTCTATTTGGGTGGGTTCCAATGGTGTCGTCACTTTTACGCAACCTTCCGCCACGGGTCCGGGAAGCTGCCCATGGAACTTTGACTGGGAAATACCGTATTCTGAATTTCCCATAAAAAATGCTATCTATGGCGTATACCAGGATATTAATACTGCCATTACGACTCAGTTTGGCGAGGCGTCCAATGTCAATTACTTTATCTCAGGCATGGCTCCGAATCGTGCGGTAATTATAAATTACAATCAGATTGCGTCATTTAATTGTGATGAACAGCTGCAAACCAGCCAGATTGTGCTACATGAAACCACAAATGAGATAGAGGTATTTGTACTGAGCCGAACTCCATGTACTACCTGGAATGATGGTTTTGGCTTGATTGGAATACAAAATACGAGCGGAGATTCCGCCGTAGTACCAGAAGGCAGAAACAGCGGTGCGTGGACAGCAACCAACGAAGCATGGAAATTTTCACCAAACGGCAATCTACTATCTACAGTGAGCTGGTCTCTTAACGGCGAAACAGCTGCTTCAGGTAATCCGGTAACACTTTGTCTGGACAATCCCGAAAACACAATCTCCGCAACGGTTGCCTACACCGGATGCGTTCCCGTAGTTGTTTCCCAGAGCATAAATGTCACGTTGGGTAGTTTTGCTTCGGCCGCGCCGGAAGATCTATATCATTGTTCCGATACCGGAACGGCAGTATTTGACCTTACTGCAAATACTGCTAATGTACTGGCTATGCTTGATCCGATGGAATATAATGTGACCTACTTTACTTCTCTGACTGACGCCGAGTTGTTTGCCAATCCAATTGTCAACCCGAGCGTATTCATGGGATTTGGCGGACAGGTAATTTACGCTTCCATAGAATCATTGACAACCGGATGCTATGCAATTGCCGGCTCTTTCACCTTACACGTAGACATTCCTCCAACGGCACCGGTTGGCGCTACGGCCCAGGATTTTACGCTGGGGCAGACGCTTGCCGATCTTGATGTTACCGGAATTGAAATTCAATGGTATGCAGATCAAGAACTTACGCTTCCTATTTCTTTGTACACATTGTTGGAAGACGGCGTTACCTACTACGCACTTGAAACGTATGTTCCACCTGGATGCATAGATTATACAGATCGTGCTGCTTTGAATCTCAACAATGTACTTGCGGTAACAGTTCACGCGGTCCTTTCGACATCAGATTTCGATTCGGCTTCCGTTAGAATATACCCCAACCCGGCTTCCGGTATTATAACCGTTTCTTCTGACAGAATTATTGATGCTGTTTCTGTTTATTCCATCCAGGGACGTTTGCTACTGCATAAAGATTTCCACACGGAATCTGCGGTTATCGATTTGACCGGATTCGCTTCGGGGACTTATTTGCTTAAGGTTTCCGGACAGGACGGGACTCAGGTCGCCAAAGTCGTGAAGCGATAACAGCGTTTGGTGCCCCGCGCTAAGGATGTGAGTGAGATATCCTTTTAACCAAATCCTTTTTTTGGTTAAAAGATATGAGCGGCAGCCTGACGGCGGGTTTACAAAACAAGGTATCGCCGTAGTTTTGTTACCCGGCGGAGCGCCCAAAAAATTAAAAAGCCTTGTCGTTTGATGAGGCTTTTTATTTATGTACGAACGTGCGAATACCAGTAAGTGACGAATTGCCTAAATTCGCCGGATGAAATCCTTCTTCAAACTCTTTTCAAAAAAGACGGAACCTGAAACTGACCCAATGAAAAAATACCTAATCGCCGGCCTGGGAAATATTGGGGCCGAATATGTAAACACGCGCCACAACATTGGTTTCAAAGTGCTTGATTTTTTGGCGAGGGCCGAAGGCATTCCGTTTGAAACGGCCAAACTCGGATTGGTTGCGGAATACGGTTTAAAAGGACGCAAATTCATTTTGCTGAAACCGAATACTTACATGAACCTGAGCGGGAAAGCAGTTCAGTATTGGATGCAGAAAGAAAACATACCGCTCGAGAATTTGTTGGTGATTACAGACGATCTGAACCTGCCGTTCGGAACCATCCGCATCAAACCGAAAGGATCTGACGGCGGACACAATGGCCTTAAAAACATCAATCTGGTTTTAAATACCCAGAATTACACGCGGTTCCGGTTTGGCATATCGGATGAATTCAAAAAAGGCCAGCAGATCGATTATGTGCTTGGTGAATGGAGCGCCGATGAAGAGGCCAAACTGCCGGAAAGACTCGAAAAATCTGTAGAAGTGATTAAGTCATTCGGAACGGCCGGATTGGAAAATACGATGACCGGATTTAACGGAAAATAAAGTCTGTGACTCCGATTGAAATCAGATTGAAACTTTCTTTAGCCGTAATTCCATTTGTGTTGATTGCTGTTTAAAAAAACGTTTAACACATATTCTGTGTTAAATGGATCTCAAATTCAATTTTAACACAGAGAATCACGTGTTAAATGATGCCCGAATTTGAGTTTAGCACACTTCTCATCATGCCTTTTCAAAGGATCGACATTCCTGAAAAATGCTACTTAACCTTAAGCGCCAATCATCGTTTTATATTCCTTGCGGTATTCCGATGCGCTTTTGCCCGTTAATTCCTTAAACGTCTTATTGAAGTAGCTGAAATTGTTGAAGCCGCTTTCAAAACAGATTTCGGTGATGCCGATTGGTTTTTCGGCCAATAGTTTTGACGCATGCACTACACGGTATTCATTGACAAAACGCGTAAAGGTCTTGTTGGTTATCTTTTTGAAATAACGACAGAACGACGGAACAGTCATGCTGACCAGATCTGCGATTTCCTCGAGTGTAATCTGTTTCTGGAAATTATCCTTTACAAAATTGAAGATCAGGTTGATCCTGTCATTGTCCTGCATTTGGGTTTCGACAGCGAATCCGTCGGCGTTAAGGATCTTGAAATCCTCTGAATGCTGGAGTTCATTCAAAACGCCAAGTACGCCGAGCAGTCTGTCAAATTCCGATGCGTCTTGCAATTCGGTTAATTTTACACCTATTTTCTTTCGGGTTTCCGGGCCATAAGCGATTCCGCCTTTTGCCTGGTGGAATAATTTCCTGATGTTTTTGGTTTCGGGTAGATCAAGGAATTGTGTTCCGAGAAAATCGGGTTTCATCTGGATCACCGTTTCATCTATGTTTCCGGTCGTATCACTCGTGAAGCCGCAATGAGGCAAATTGCTGCCAATCAATATAAGGTCGCCATCTGTATAATACGAAACATGGCTTCCTATCTGACGCTTTCCGTTTCCTCCGTTTACAAATACAAGTTCGATTTCCGGATGATAATGCCAGACATGCGCCTTTTGGTTCTGGTTGTTCGCATACTTGCTGAACGAAAACGAACTACCGAACGATGGTTCTATGACTTCAAGTGCAGCTTTCATATATCAAAATTACACACATTAGCGATTGCAAAATTGCGCAATATTACCTTAGAAGTGAACTATTTTAACCTACATCGTTTTCTTTGTGGCATTTGATGTTAAAATAACACACAAACCTGAAAATATGGGTGTAGCGAAAACAGGATGACGCAGGTAATTTTACATCGTCAATTGAAACTATTGTGTATCCTTAAATCTTGACATTATGAAAAAAATGATGAAATTCGGTTTGGTAATGGCGGCTCTTCTTGCTATGGCTGTTACGACTTTTGCAAATACGACAGATTTTTCTGTGCGTGTGAATGATAATATAGGAAAGACGATCCGTTTTTCTGTAGTTGATGCCCCGACTGTTCATTTATCTCTGGTTTCAGATCAGGACGAAATTCTTTTTGAAGAAAATGCTTTTGGTACAGGAGCTATTTCACGTCAGTACGATTTGAAAAGTTTTCCAGCCGGAACGTATTTCCTTAAAGCGGAATCGGCCTCAAAAATATCTGTCTATAAAGTAGATGTAACTGCAGACGACGCCATCATTACTAAAACACCTGCAACGGAAGTGGTGAAACCTGTGGTTGCCGTAAAAGACGCTAAAGTCAGCATCAGTATAATCAACAGTGCCGTTACTCCAATCAGCATTACGTTGCTTGACGCTTCGAATGTGGAACTTTTTACTGAAACGACACCTGAGAAATTAAGCCACATTAAAATGTTTGATTTCAGCAATGTGCCATACGGTGAGTATACTTTTATCACAAAATATGGTGATGAAACATTTATGAACCGGGTTGTTGCCGGTAATTAATCAGCACACAAACAACAAACAACCTCCTTTTGGAGGTTTTTCTTTATGTTAGAGATAAAGAAAAAGCCCTTCTTGAAGATAGAAGGGCTTTTGTTTTTTATTGGTATAAGACAAAATATTTGTGTAGTCTTTTTTTCTGTTACTTTAAGACCTGCGGCTTTACCTGTGTGCTTTAGTTAATCCATGAATTATGATGCTTACAGAGATGTCGATTCTAAATTCAATCAGATTAAATTTAAAGTCTTTTTATCACAGGCCTTACAAGAATATTTATTTCTTTTAAGAACACATAAACAGAAAAAAAGAAGCCGTCTCAGTTTTGAGACGGCTTCTTTTTTCAGATATCTTGCTTTAAGATTATTTCTTGATGAGCTTTTCAGACTTCAGCAACTTTGTTCCGTTGTAGAATCTGGCAAAGTAGATTCCGGCTTCAAAACCGTGCATATCCACTTTGGCTTCGGTTCCGTTCAGCGCTTGTGTCAATACCAATTGCCCGGCAATATTGAACAACTCAACCTTAGTCAATTGTTGGTTGCTTGAAATCACTGAGAATTCGTCAGATACCGGATTCGGATATACTTTGATTTGCGCGGCGGCATGCAAGTCCGGAGTTCCAAGCACACTTGCACGAGGGCCGGCAATGGCGGCGTTGGTCAATAATTTTTGTCCGTTGGTAAAGAAAGCCATACACGCATCGTTGACATAATCCATATAGTTCATGAACATGGAACCGTTTCCTGTAAGTGAACATGCCTGATCATAATCTGGAAAATCAGGGCAAAAATAAGTTGGTCCGCCTACCTGAGGCGTATCGGCAACACCGTCGCTGTTGGCTACTGTTCCGCAAGCTGATCCATCATCACCCCAAGGATGTTCCAATCCGAAATAATGACCAATCTCGTGGGTTGCTGTGCGGCCTTTATTAAATGGAGCCGTCGCTGAAGTACCGATTGTACCGAAATTATTAAAATCAATGCACAAACCGTCAAACGGATAACCGGCAGCGGCAGGCGGATAGGCAAAACCTAAAAGGCTTGTATCACTGAAATTTCCAACCCATATGTTCAGGTATTCGTCCGGATCCCAAGCTGGTTCACCCGTGGTGGTATAATAGTCGTCTTCAAATACATAATCTGTAGCTGTTATGTTTTTACGTGTGATTCCGGTAGTGGCATTTCCATTCGGATCCACAGAAGCCATTACGAAATTGATTTCCATATCGGCCCCAAGCGGTTGCCATACAGCTGGTACCACAGTCGCAAAATCTGCATTGAGTTTTCTGTAATCGTTATTTAAAACGGTCATTTGTGATGCAATCTGGGCATCGCTGATGTTTTGGGCTGAAGTCTTATATAAGATATGGACAACCACAGGCACCGTAACCACAACTGCTGGCTGAGCCACAGATTCAGTAGCCATTGTCTGATTCAGGTTTGAGCCTGCCTCATGCAACTGTTGCCTTACAGCGTTGTAATGCGTTTCAAAATTGGAATCCTGCGCAATAAGCTGTTGGATTTTTTGCGGCGTTCCGCACGTACGTTGGGCCTGGATGAACAGGCTTCCGAAAAGTGCGCTGATAAGTAGTGCTTTTTTCATATAGGTTTTTAAGGACGCTAAATGTAACCATTTTATTTAGAATTATAGCCCAAATTGAGAATTTTCTACTGATTTTGAGGCAGTCACATTGAATGGCTGAGAATTATCGTATAAATGGCCTTGCTTTGTCCAAACCAAAACCGCATGCAATAGCCAAAGTTGCTTACCTTTGCCGAATAGCATTCAAATTGGACTTATTTCCTTCAATATCCGATTATAAAAAAACTGGCGGAACCGTTGTCACGCTTGGCACTTTTGATGGTGTCCACATTGGCCATCGCAAAATAATCAGTCGTTTGACAGCGGCTGCCAAAGAAGAATCGGCCCAAAGCCTTGTCCTTACCTTTTTTCCGCATCCCAGAATGGTTCTTAAATCTGGCGAAGGCGTCAAATTGCTGAGTACTATGTATGAAAAAGCCCGATTACTCGCAGATTTGGGTCTGCAGAGTCTTGTCGTGCATCCATTCGATGCCGATTTTTCACAAATGAGCGCTGAAGAATTCGTATCGGAAGTCCTTGTAAAATCTTTCGGCACAAAAAAAATCATCGTCGGCCACGATCATCGATTTGGAAAAGACAGAAGTGCCAATTTTGACGATTTGGTCCGTTTTGGCGAGCAATTCGGTTTTAAAGTAGAACAGATTCCGGCAGAACAGATAGACGATATTTCAGTCAGTTCCACCAAAATCAGGAACGCATTGGCCCAGGGCGATATTCCGCTGGCGAATTCCTATCTGGGTTATGAATACCTTATTGGCGGTACAGTCGTCCACGGCAAAAAACTCGGGCGCACCATAGGTTTTCCGACAGCGAACATTTCTCTGAATGATTCCGGAAAACTGATTCCTTCCAATGGCGTCTATGCCGTGAAATCAAATATCGACGGGCGTGAGGTTTTGGGAATGATGAACATTGGAAACCGACCGACCGTAGACGGAAACAATCTGTCCATAGAAGTGAATTATTTTGATTTCGATGCCGATTTATACGATAGGGAAATCGAAGTTTTTTTTGTGGAACGCTTGCGTGATGAGCAGAAATTCGCTTCAATTGATGCCCTGAAGGAACAATTGCACGCTGATATGTCATCTGCCAAAAAAATCCTGAGCAAATGATTTCCACGACCAGGCGGCTTTTCAAACCTGTAGATATCGCGCCACTGGTTGTCTTTCGTATATTATTTGGCTTTTTACTGTTCGCCGAAACTTTCGGTGCAATCCTTACCGGTTGGGTTCAACGCAATTTGGTAAAGCCTTCGTTTACCTTTTCACATATCGGTTTTGAATGGCTGCAACCGTTTCCGGGGATGGGCATGTATTTCTATTTTGGGCTGATGGCCGTTTTGGGAATTTGCATCATGGTTGGTTTCAGGTATCGGTTCTCATTGGGATTGTTCACACTATTATGGGCCGGCGCTTACCTGATGCAAAAGGAATCGTACAACAATCATTATTATTTGCTGTTGCTAGTTTGCCTCATCATGCTGCTGTTGCCTGCAAACGGTTATGCTTCTGTCGATACGCGAAGAAATCCCCATATAAAGCGATTGTCGATGCCATACTGGTGTTCGCTGCTCATGATTGTCCAAATCAGCATTGTTTATTTTTTTGCGACGGTTTCCAAATTTTATCCGGGATGGATCAACGGCGATTTTATCCGGATCGTGCTTTCGGGAAAGACACATTACCCAATCGTGGGTCAATTCTTTGACAAGCACTGGTTCCATCTTTTTATTTCATGGACCGGGATTTTTTTTGACGGATCTATTGTCTTGCTGCTTCTTTTTAGAAGGACACGAACCATTGCACTGATTCTGTCGCTCATTTTCCACCTGTTCAATTCGATGGTGCTGCAAATTGGGATCTTTCCGTTTTTCGCCCTAAGTTTTGTATTGTTCTTTTATCCGTCAGATGTTATCCGGAAACGATTCTTCCCTAAAAAACTTCCGATTATTTCAGACACACCTGATTACTTTGGAAAGGATTTGCTAAAATGGATCGTGCTTCCGTATGTGTTGATTCAGCTTTTGCTCCCGATTCGGCATTGGTTCATCAAAGGCGATGTGTTGTGGACAGAAGAAGGCCACAGGCTCAGTTGGCGCATGATGCTTCGACAACGGAATGGGTTTGCACAATTTGAAGTCGTTGATGTGAAAACCGGCCAGACACATATCTATCCGCTGTCAAAACTCGACCAGAAACAAGTAGATTTTGCGACTTCCAAACCCGACGGAATCTGGCAGATGTGCCAACGCATCAAATCGGAATACAACCAAAAAGGAAAAGACGTAAAGATTTTTGTGAAGGCAAGGGTTTCTATAAATTCTGGGCCCTATCTGGAATTCATCGACCCAAAAATTGACATGGCACAAGCTTCATGGAATTATTTTGGCCACGCAGACTGGATTTTACTTTATGATGATCAGGGAAAACGCATAAGCCGATAGATAACGCTTGTTATTAAAGTTATATTAAAACAATACATTCACTCAGATAACCGTAATTTTTTAGTAAATTTATAGTAGAACACCTATTGTCTAACACTTTTCCTGCGTTGGAAAGACAAAAACTACTGTCATGAAATTTACACGAGAACTAACGAACGGAATCATAATTTTCCTCGGAATCGGGGTTTATTTTATCATACTTGAATTACTTGGGCTGTCAGATGAATTCCTGCTTCGGATTTTCAACGTGGCCTTTGTGATTTACGGTGTAAACCGAACCATCAAAGCGAATCAGGCAGACGGCATCCGCGGATACAATACAAACTTGTTGTCTGCCATAATCACGTCAATGATTGGCGCTTTCCTCAGTATCGGTACGCTTTTGGCCTACATCAAATTCAAAGGAGGCGAATCTTATTTGAAAAACCTTGCGGATAATTTCATCTTCGGTGGTGGACATTTGACCATCCAACAATATTGTATAGGACTTTTGTTCGAAGCAACTGCCGCTTCGCTGATTGTTTCATTCTGCCTGATGCAGTATTGGAAAGATAAGGTTGAAGTAATTAATCGGGTTGACTAAAATCCAGTAAACCAGCTCTATTTCCGCAGCAAAAACTGCGGGTTTTTTTTGTCGGTAACTTTGGCGTAATGTAGCACCCGAACTTCGGCAGGAAATCTTTATTTTTGACAGGTAAAATGCAATCCATGAATAACCTCAGACACGACTGGACCCAACAGGAAATAATTGACCTCTACAATAAACCTTTGATGGATCTTCTTTTTGAAGCGGCATCGGTACATAGAAAATCACACGACCCGAATGTAGTCCAGGTTTCAACGCTACTCTCCATAAAAACCGGCGGCTGTCCTGAAGATTGCGGGTATTGCCCACAGGCCGCCAGATATCACACCAACATAGAAGGAAACGATTTAATGAGCGTTTCACAAGTTAAAGCCCAGGCGTTACGTGCCAAATCAAGCGGTTCATCGCGGGTTTGCATGGGTGCTGCGTGGCGGAATGTGAAAGACGGACCTGAATTTGACCAGGTACTCGAAATGGTGCGGACAATCAACAAACTCGATATGGAAGTGTGTTGTACGTTAGGCATGATCACCGAAAACCAGGCGATGCGTCTGGCCGAAGCCGGATTGTATGCCTATAACCACAACCTCGATACATCTGAAGACTATTACAAAGAAGTAATTTCTACCCGCGGATTCGAAGATCGTTTGCAGACGATAGAAAACGTGCGTAAGACCAATGTCACGGTTTGCAGTGGAGGAATCATTGGAATGGGAGAGAGCATAGCAGACCGCGCCGGAATGCTGGTTGCCTTGAGCCGCTTGAATCCTCAGCCCGAATCTGTGCCAATCAATGCTTTGGTTGCCGTAGAAGGAACTCCGATGGAAGATGAAAAGCCTGTTGAAATCTGGGAAATGATCCGGATGGTTGCCACAACACGAATCGTGATGCCGGAAACACAGGTACGCCTTTCTGCCGGACGAAACGGAATGAGCCGCGAAGGCCAGGCCATGTGTTTCTTTGCGGGTGCCAACTCAATTTTTGCAGGAGACAAATTACTTACCACGCCAAACCCTGATGTGAATGAAGACATGAAGATGTTTGCCGCTTTGGGTCTGGAGCCTCAAAAACCGTTCACTAAGATGGTTCAGCCGCAAACGGTAGAAGCTGAAGATTCTGCTTTTGCATCATTGGGCGAAAAACCAAAATGGTCGCGTCCGGGACATAACATAGAACGTAACCTGAATGCTTCCGGAAAGAAAGCAGTTTAAAGAAAAAAACATATTTATGTTTGGGGCCATATTTTTGCGAATATGGCCTTTTTCATTTGTGAAAATTTTAGCAAAACATAGAATTTACAATTTCCCAACACTTCCTAAATTTATATAGGAATCTGATAAAAAGGTTCTGAAAAGCTCAAAACAACACACATATGCCATTAGACCTGACCGAAATTGAACGCGTAGCGATCCTATCCAAAAAAGACTTCTTAGAACGTTACGTAAAACCACAAAAGCCAGTAGTTATTGAAAAATTGACCAGTGATTGGCCCGCTTATAAAAAGTGGAATTTTGAATATATAAAGAATGTGGCCGGAAATCAGACTGTTCCTTTGTACGATGACAGACCCGTTTCCCACAGGGATAAATTCAATGCAGCACACGCTGAAATGAAAATGTCAGATTATGTCGACCTGCTACAGAAACAACCTACCAATTATCGCATTTTTTTATATAATCTGGTGAAAGAAGTCCCTCTTTTAAAACGGGATTTCAAATGGCCTAAAATTGGTTTAAGATTGATCCATCAGTTGCCATTATTGTTCTTCGGAGGAAAAGGATCGCGTGTTTTCATACACTTCGATATTGATTATTCCAACATTCTTCACTTCCATTTCCAGGGTGAAAAACGCTGTATTCTCTTCGCGCCAGACCAGACACCTTATCTATACAAAGTTCCCCACGCTCTTATTTCGAGAGAAGATATCGATTTTGATGATCCGGATTTCCAGAAATTTCCTGCCTTGAAGAAAGCAAAAGGACTGGTCACAAACCTTAAGCACGGTGAAATGCTATATATGCCTGAAGGATATTGGCATTATATGAAATATGTCACGCCGGGATTTTCAATGAGTCTACGGGCATTACCCATACATCCGGCGAATTTGGTTCGTGCAGTATATAATATTTTTATCATGCGTCACTTCGACAATTTAATGCGCCGATGGAAAGGTCAATCCTGGATCGATTACAAAAACGATCTCGCGTTGAAACGAACACACAGGACACTCGGAATACAAACTGCATAAAACAAGAAATCCCAGCCTTGTGCCGGGATTTCTTGTTTTTTAATTTCGTTTAAAACAGAATCTTTTTGGTGACTTTGGTTCCATCAGCGAGTTCAATATTTACCATCAATGCTTGCTGTTGTGCCGCCAATGTGTCAATGCTGTAATCCGTGGTATTCAATCCGGACTTCTGGAAAAGCTGGCGCCCGGTGATATCGTAAATCGTTACCGATGCAATTTCTTGGGAATTCCGGATAGATATGACCTGGTCTTTTACCGCAATCTGCAATCCGGATTGATCGAATTCCGGTTGACCCAATGCTTGTGTTGTGTATACGATTTCAAAACGGTTGTCGAATGTTCCGACCTCTGTGGTGAAACTGTAGGGTGAAGCTTTGATATCGTGTTCAATCTGAAGTAAATTATCTTTCAGATATACATCCTGGTTTTCAAAAAGGCCGTCCATTCCTTCGATTGAAATCGAATACTGTCCGGAAATCGAAGCCTGATAACCCAACAGGAATTTATCTTGTGTACTAAACGGAAGCCCGTGACCTTCAATTACCATTTTTTCGGCATTGAGCAACGAGTAAAAACTAAGGCTTGTATTGACGGAATATATTGCTCCATCATAATCGCGGTCAACGTCATTCGTAGCTCCATCGGCATAACCCAAAAGAACCTGTCTGAATAATCCGTCGGCACCTGCCAAATCAAGCCATAATCTGTGCTTTGCAGCGACGACAATATCATCCCCAACACTCGAAGCTGTTATCGCTGCGTGTCGGTAGAACTGCAAATTAGAAGTGGTTTGACGCATGCTATTGTTGAATGTGACAGTCCCTGGTGTATTTGCTACCACAAAAAATCCCTGGCCGGAAGCTATATCACCAGAAGGAATTGTGTTGTTGACCCCAATATTTGCTGCAGATGCTGTTCCCGAACCTCCAAGTAAATTATAAGATGCATAATCTGAATTCGTGTAAGCATTGTTTGTCATCGCCGTATTGTGCGTCCAGAAATAAAGTGTGCCTCCAATGATATTATTACTGGTCAATTGGAGGAATTTATCTGCATCTATGGAGCTGGCATATGGATTCCCAAGCAAGTTCCACGTCCCGATTGTATTGACTACCGGCTGAGTTATAAAACCATTGTTCGCAGGGCCTGAAAATTGAGCCATATAGACTTGTGGCGTGACGATATCAAAAGTCTGTGGCGCCCGTACAATATATCCTTTACCTGGTACCATTACCGTGGTTACAGGTGGAACACCCTGCCAGGTATTGGCGGCTGTATTGAATTGGTAGAATTTATCTGAAAGGGTCAGCGGAGAAAGGTTAAACAGAGTCTGGTTGGCTACCGGAGATGACCAGTAGGTGTAGTCATATCTGCGTACCGGAGTTGTATTCCGCTTGACAACGATATTTCCGGAGTTTGTAGCGTAGTCGTTTTTCTGGACCAAGCTTCCTCCGTTCTCAATTACAATTGATCCGGCATTATCCAAGTCGCTTTCCACGCTGATGAATTGGCCTGAATTGATTGTAAGTGTGCTTCCTGCATTGACCTGGATTTTACAAGCCTGAACATTACCGTTGGCCGCAGTGCTGTAATTACCCGCAATAATGGCTTTCACACTTGTAGTTGGCGTACCATTGCTCCAACTTGAAGTCCATGTGGTTGTGACTTCTTTTCGCCCAAAAAGGGAAACATCATCAATAGCCCATATCTCGGCGGCATTATTGTTTAAAATAGAAATCCGTACCTGAAGTGCTGTAGATTTAGGCAATGATGACAGCCTGATTGTACTGTTCCCGTCCACGGTCACATAACCTACAGATGGTGTACTCACAGATGAAACGAGGTTATCTCCGTCATACGTTCTGGAAAGAGTTCCGGTTCCCGATGTAAAGCTCCATTTTGAATTGGTATTACCGACCAGTTCCACTTCGTCCGACCAGTTGGTTCCTCCGTTGGAACTTACTGATATAAGAATCCTGTCAGTTGAATCTGAGCCTTCTGCCGTTGTGGTGGAAAGCGATGCCACGCGGACGCTGAGTTCAACATCACTATATGCAGAAGTATTGATTGAACCAAACGTAGTTGTAGAAGTAGCATTATTCACCTGCAGACTCCGCGCTCCCACATATCTGGCAGAGGCGCCTGAATCTCCACTCGCCCCAAAAGCAGTTCCTCCTGCCACTGTTGAACCAGAAGTAGTGTATGCCCACGTAGGCGTTGCCGGAGCGGTTTCAAAATCCTGTATCGCGATGGTTTCGACCGGCAAATAAGAACATGGTGTATAGTCTATACCATAACCGCGAACGGCAAAAGTATATGGGTTTTCATTAAAATCATTATTGGTGAAATTAATTACTGCATCTCTGACACCAGTAGCCGAAGGGTCGAACCGCACCGTAAAAGTAGTCGTCCCATTTATGGCAACAGATGCCGCAGGCGGGGTCAGAATGACAAAATCTGCAGCATTAGGTCCTGTAATAGTTGGTGTGCCGACAGTAAGAGCTACATTGCCAGTGTTTTTAATGGTATAGGTTCGAGTGAGTGTTGCCCCAGTTATATTCAGATAATCAAAAAAGGTATGGTTGACGAGTGTTGGAAGTGTACTTCCACTAACAATGGGTTGATTATTCCCAAAAACATCGGCCTCCGGACTGACCCCTGTACCCTGAATTAAAAACGTATACGGGTTTTCCGGCAAGGATGTAAACGGGTCATTGACGGTGTCATTGTTTAAGATAGTGACGATTGCCGTTCGTATCCCGACAGCAGTCGGTGTAAACGTAATGTAAAAATTAGTACCGAATCCGGCATTGATGGATGTTGCGGTAGGCTGTGTCGTCACTACAAAATCACCAGGATTTGCTCCACTGATACTTACAATCGGAACACCTGTCAATTGTAATAATGCTCCAACATTTCCGGTGTTCTGTATTCTGTAATCTTTAACTACACTTGAGCCCACTACGGTTCCTGCAACCGGCCATAACGTATTGTTAAACGTAGAAGGAATCATGTTCCCACTTGAGATATTACTTGTTCCGCCAGTAAGTCCTTTGACATTTATATCAGGCTTGGGAACGAATCCATAACCACGAATGTCAAACCAATACGGATTCTCATTACTGTCTGTATTGTAGATATTTACCCTGGCAGTATGCAGTCCTTCTATACTCGGATCGAATATTATCGTCAACTCTCTTGTGGATATTACAGAACCGGAAACGGCAGCAATACTTCCGACAGGATTTGAGCCTCCACCTGTATAAACGGTGAAATTCGCAGCATTTGTTCCCGTAATCACGACACTCGATACATTCAAAACCGCCCCTCCTAAGTTTTGGATCTTAAATGTGGTAGAAAGCGTGGCCGCATTTGTAGAGATTGGAGAGCCGATTGGGGCAAAGTCTGTAGATTCGGCTACAGAGGGAGTCGTATCGCCACTTAATACAGTGACTCCTCCAACATTCTGAACGTTGATTTCCGGAGCTGGGGCACCATATGATCCGGTAATGACAATATCGTCCAGACCAAATTCATCCCTGTCACCTGTTCCGGCAACATCTTCTATACTCCATCTCAAATAATAAAATGCCCCGGGAGCAATGTTAAGGCCGGTAATGATTATAGATTTAGTTGGTGTTACACCAACCTGGCCCCATTGAAATGCATCGGCGACATCTGGAGAAACAAAATCCAGCGAAGGTTCATCCTGATAGGTGACATCATCCAGTGAATGTGAAAAATTAAAGCTTGAAGACCTTCCTTCGTCATTCCTCATGTAAATATTATAAGAAACTTCAAGTTGGGTCAAATTGGATGTCCCGTTATTCTTTACCCGTAACACCAAACTTCCGGGATTAAAATCACCAGCAGGCCCGGATTGGATCATAAGTACAGGATTTGCTACGGAACCAGGAGAATCCGTATAGGCATAAAGACCCGGAGTAAGAACAGGGCTTATAACCGAACCGCGTCCAAAATCATCAACAGTTTGCGTGCCTCCGAAAGCCAGTGTTCCGAAATCGAATCCGCGTACACTCCAGGCATTTGAATTAAGCCTGCCGGAAATAGTCGGTGCCGGAGAAAAACCATTACCTGCAAATGCGGAACCAGGGGATGTGCCTACGGTTGCTGGTGTTGTGGCGGAAAAATCAATCGTAACCGGTGTGCTGTTAGACAACATTACCTGAGCGAATGTTTTCTGGAATAGACAGCCTAACAGTATAAAAAAGAGTAATTTTAATCTCATAGGGAAAGTAGGTTTATCTCAGACGTGGTAAATCTGAATTTCCAAACATACAAATAAAAGATTTACAGTGTTTTAGCCGATGTTTAAAATTCGATTAAATGTTGATAATTTCGGTTAAATAATCCTACAAATCCGATTAACTTCATCAATCTCAAATACTTCAGGCTTAAATACGCACCTTTTTAGTCACCTGAGACCCGTCAATCAAATCAATTTTGACCAAAACTACCTGGTCTGAAATCCCGTTTATCGTACTTTCAAAAACTAATGCGTCGATAGATCCGGATTTAAAAACAGACCGACCCAAAACATCATAAACTTCAATATTCTCTATGTTTTGGCCCGAATAAACCTGAAGCCAACCAGGCCTACTGCTGACAATCACATCGTTTTGGCTGGAAATTCCGGGACTTGACAACGGCAGATTATACCTCAACTGGAATCTGGTGTTGAACTCCCCCGTTCCTGAAGAAAAAACATATGGTGTTTCTTTCAGGTTGTGGATAATCCCGAGCAATTTATCTTCGAGATAAACAGGTTGTTCCTCATTGTCGAATACACCTTCGGAATGATCAATTGTAATGGAATATTCCGATGCATATCCAGTCGAAAATCCCAACGGTACAATGTCGGATGAATCAAATGCCGGTCTTCCCTGAATCCTGTATTTTTCATCGTCGAAAACAGAATAAAACGATACTGCATTCTGTGTCGTACTGACCCGTCCGTCATAGCCCCGATCGAATCCTAACGAAGCATCAGGCGTGTAGACAATTAGTTGTTGGCTGAACAATCCGTTTTCATGCATCAGATTAATCCATATCCGGTCCCGCAATAATTGAGGATCGGCTGCAGACATTCTGTAAAAATTCGTATTGGTGGCCACCACATCGCGCATGCTGTTATTGAAAGTGACAGGCGTAGCCGTGATGGCTTCCACAAAGAATCCCTGGCCGCTGGCGACGAATCCGTTAGGTGCCGGCCCTCCGTTTATGCTTGCTGTTCCTCCTCCCAAATTGTACATGGCATAATCGGAAGTGATGAATTGGAACGTTCCGCCAGACGGTGAAATTGGTGTTTTATGCGTCCAGAAATATAAAGTCCCTGAAGTGTTCGTATTGAGGTTGATGAAATCATCCGCCTGTAATGCGGAAGGATATGGATTGCCGATCAGATTGTAATCGTCAGTCGCATTTCCGGTATTTGCACTTAGTGACAGAGGCTGTGTAATAATTCCGTTATTATAAGTTCCGCTAAAAGTCACTCCGGGATTTATAGGATAAGAAGGTGCCGTCGTAGGCCCCATTATCGCATATCCTTTACCGGGCTGCAACAGTCCACTGGCAAGGGTCCAGACGTTTCCGTCATCGTCATATCCATCAGCAGGTCCGCTTCCGCCAGGCCCCGTCATATCTGAAAAATTCGCTGTATTGAACGTAAAGGCATAATCTGTTCTCCAACCGGCAAATGGAGTCGCAAGCATCGCACTTGTGACCGGAGAAGACCAGTAGGTATAATCATATTTGAGGAATGGTGTCGGCGTGCGTTGCATATCCATTGTGCCATTATTGGTCACGATACCAGTATCTTCAACCATAATCAAAGACCCACTGTTCAACACATGCATTATGGCTCCGGAACTTACGGTAAGATCATTCTGGACAGACACGTAGTTTCCACTTGCCACATTTAAAGTCCCGGAAGCAACCGTGAGGCTACAGGCCGAAAAACTGCCATTAACAGCTGTGTTATAAGAGCCATTCAAAACCACAATTGATGTTGAATCAGGTCCCGAAACCGGATTCCAGGCTGACCCATTCCATGTTACCACATTAGCAGCGCTTACTTTGATCGCATTGGTCGCCGTGTAACAAGTCGCTGTATTTTCATTTACCTGACAATAGAACTGGTAACCCGCGAGGGTAGAAACATTGGATATAGAAAGTACGGCTGTATTAACCCCGCTGTAGAGACCTGCATTGGTAAGTAGTGTCCAACTAGCGGTATTTGGCGGTACTGCATACCACTGATAGGTCAGCGCGTTACCGCCTGCATAACCCTCATTCGCAGCAACTGTTATGGTAGCTCCTTTACAACTTCCGGCAACTACAGGCTGTTGGGTTATCACTGGCGGATTACCTGATGGAAAATCATAACTGCCGATATTGGAATAATCGTTCACGGAACAACTGCTGAGCCCGCTTCCGAGCCAATCGCTCACGTTCCAGTCGCTATTGGAATACGTCGGATTCGGTACGGTAGCTGTGTTTTTTCGGCGGAAATCGGCTCCCCTGTCACCTATATTAAGCGGAACGGCCCACGACTGGTTCATATATGTTCCCCAACTGTCTATTTTGACGGCGCTTTTGAAAAGAGCGATATGATCATGTCCAACAGTAGTATCACCCGTAGAGGTATCTGAAAAATTAACCCCCGAAATACTTGTCGCAAGCGTTGCCAATGACCCATTACCTCCCGTTACGGGACATTCCGAGCCGCTGGTCGAGGTGCTGACAACATATGTCTGCCCGTTATTCAATGTTCCGGATAACGCCTGGCTGGAATAACTCGTGCTGTTGCCGTTCGCAAAGAATTGAAGCGAATACGAAGACAGGTTGACCGCAGCACCCGTTCCGTTATAAATCTCTATATAGCTCAATCCGCCGTAAGAGGCATCGGTAACTTCACTGATGAATAATTCAGATGCTGTGTTGGTTCCCTGACAGCCGTTGGTAACATTATTTATAACCGTAAACGGATTGGACGCCTGACACCCCTGGGAATTTGTCGTAATCAACGTACCTGTCGTCGCGCCTGCAGGCACAATCACTTTTATCTGGGTTGAGGAAATTTGAGTTACAGATGCAGAAACCCCATTGAAAACAGCTGTCGCTCCCGTGAGGTTATTTGCAGAAGCTGTAATGGTAACCTCCGTGCCGACAGGTCCTGATGTTGGCGTAATCACATTCGTTGAAGTATTGCAAGTCGCATTTCCGTCAATCTTGAACGTATACGGGTTTTCGTCGCTGTCATTATTGGAAATCGAAACCGTAGCCGTGCGATAACCCTGTGCCGTCGGGTTGAACGTAATGGCAAAAACCGTATTTGCGCCAACTGCTATACTTGACACGGGTGGTTGCGTGCTGACCGTAAAATCCGATGCATTCGTCCCCGAGATACTCACTAACGGTACGCCGGTCAAATTCAGCGCGGCCGTACCTGTATTGCTTATGCGGAAATCTTTAGTGACCGTCGTAGCCAATGCTATCGTACCAAAAGCTGTATTGTTAAGTCCCGAAGTTGTCGTGCTTCCGCTTGCAATCGGATTGGTTCCTGTAGTCGCCCCGTTAAGACCGATTTCCGGTGCCGGATTGTTTGCTGTAACCGTAAAATTGATGACATATGGATTTTCAGATCCGTACGAATCATTGGTCGTAAAGCTGACCGATCCGGAAAAACTCCCCGGAGTAGCCGTTAGAAAACGAACCGTGAAAGTTCTGCTTCCGCCTGGTGCGATGTCCGGTGTCAATGAAAATGCCGGGTTGAAAGAAAAACCGGTTCCTGAAACCGTGCACGGATTTGAAAAGACCAAGTTCTGTCCGCCGAGGTTTTCTATCGTAAAGGTCAGATCGACAGGAATTCCGGTGAGCTGTGTCGGAATTGCATACGCACTGCCTGTGAGGTAAACCGTAGAGGTTAAAGTCTCTTTGATGTTGATATCGGGCGATCGCAACCCTTTGGCAAAATCACTTACGGTCGGATATGTATTGGCACTGTAGGTAAAGAAATTGGTTTGTGCCGATGTTCCGGAATTGACCCAATTGCTGCCGTTCCATTGATTGGACTGCATGGTGCTTTCAACGCCCGTGACATCTGTAGCAAAATAAGTTGCATTGATGGAGTAAGCGGCCGATGGAAACGTACCACTTGAACTTGCCGACCAATATCTGCTGACCAAAGCCGATCCGTCAAAACTTGGATGTGCCAAATCCTGGACACGCAATCCGTACATCGCAGACGTATATGTTCCTGATGGGAACGTCATGCTCGCTGGTGAATATTGAGATCCGTCGGCTGACGAAGCAGCATCGCCTATAGGAAACAAATAGGTTCCCGCGCCCGGAATCTGGCGTTGCAGTTTTCCTCCCGACGACAAATCTGCAATGAGATAACTATTTACAGATCCTGATGCGGCAGCTGGAACGGACGAACCCAAAGTCATCGTCTGCGAGCCCAGATTAATGACTCCCGAGGTCAGTGTAAGTGTATTGTTCACGGTCAAATCTGTACCCAATTGACAGAAAATGGCTGTTGTGCTCCGATTGGCGACAAGGCTTCCCAAAAGCTGTGAACCCGAAGTGAAAGATAACGTTCCGATAGTTCCTGATCCGGTCAGGTTCAACGAGGAAGAAGCACTTCCTTTGAATGTCCCTGAGCCTGTGACCTGGTTTGTTGCAATCGAGGTATTCAACGTCAATGCGTAGCCATTTATATCGAGGATATCGGACGCACTAGCAAAACCGACTTCCCGGTTTATGGTAAGGTTGTTTATCAATTGGACCGTCCGGTTTCCGGTGCTCCCGAATTTGAAATAGTCCAACGCCGATGTGGAACTGACGGTCTGCGTACCTGAAGTTTTTGAGAATACGACAGCTCTTGTATTTGGGTAAAAATTGTTCGTGCTGGTGAAGTTTCCGTAGAGAATCAAATCATCACCGATTCCGGAACCGAGGCTAAGGTTGCCGCTATTAACAACATTTCCGGCAACGGTCAAAGGGCCGTCATTTGTCGCTCCGCCATAATCCATAAAGAAAGAACTTCCTGCATCTATGGTCAGGTTTCCTGCAAGCGCTTTATCATCTGCAGTTCCGCCATTGTTGTAATTTACGGTGGTATTTCCGGTGACCCTGACATTATTCGGATAGCCTGACGTTGTCCCTAAAGTCCCAACTCCCAAAGCACTCCATTCATAGCCGCGGCCGTATATGGTTCCATTGCTGTAAAACAAGGTCGATGAAGCTCCGTAAGTTGGCGAACCGACAAGGAAATAGCCTCCGGAATTTAAATAGAAATCTCCATTTATACGAAAGGTCGAGCCACCGCCCATCGTTATGGAATTTTTGACGAATGCGCTTCCGTCGAATGTCGTTGTCCCGTTGCTCGTATAAGCATTCTGCATATCGAGTGAAGCGGTAGATGAAATGGTAGTGGTTGTACCTGAATTCCTTGTAACAGGCACATCAAGTACCACCGCATGATTAACGGTTACGAGCGCATCGGAAGCTACAGGAACAACACCTCCAACCCATGTGGCTGTATTAGACCAGTTTCCGGGTTGTGCCGTGACGAAACCCACTAAAGTTCCAATAACCTGAACATCATCTAACCTGAAATTATTTGAAGCGTTGTTATTGGCAACAATCGAAAAACGTACGCGAAGATTGGAAACGTTGGCCGCCCCTGCGGGAAGACTGACGGCATATCCTGCCCAAGTTGTCCCAAGGGTGACTGTTCCTGCAGAGGTAAAAGAAGTGCCATCGGTGGAATATGAAATATCAAGATTTGGAACCGTTCCCGATTTTATCCCGCCAAACCGAACTATGATTGTATTATAACCAATAGTAGAAAGCGAATTGTCGTAAGTCAACGTCTTGGTAGCCGTATTTGTACCTAGATTCGTAAAAACATTAGCCCCGCCTGATGCCGAAGCAGTAGGATTTGTCCAACTATAACCGGAACTGGCAGTTGTTGTCCTTAAATCCCAAGCCGAGCCACCCGCAGCATTAGATACGAAACCCGGCGTTGTCACAGTACTTACCGTAGCAGTGCCGAAATTCGTGGAATATAGAGAAACCTGCGCCTCAATCTTAATCGTGAAAAAGATGGCACAAATAAGAAACAGTTGAAATCTTAATTTCATTCGTGGTATTTTAGTTAGACTCGATTCAGGCTACGGCGTATATTCGTAAAAAAATAAAATTTAGATTTTGGGGCTGACAAAGTTAAGATAACATTAAGTTATTAGCCGATTTTAATCGACTAAATTATAAACATTTACAACCACTACATCGTTTTCGTTATGTCCAAAGTATATTCTGTTGAGGAAGCGCGCAAAAAAATGGAGTATTTCTGTTCCTATCAGGACAGATGCCATGCAGAAGTTTCAGCCAGGTTACGCGATATGGGAATGATATCCCAAGCCATAGATGTCATCATGACCAAACTGATCCAGGATAATTACCTCAACGAAGAACGCTTTGCCCGAAGTTTCGCCAGAGGAAAGCATCGCATCAAAGGCTGGGGAATTCCGAGGATAACTTCAGAACTGAAACTAAGAAGCATTTCTTTGGCCAACATCAAAGCTGCATTGACTGAAATACCAGCTGACGACTATCACGAAAACTTTGATAAGCTGGCAGAAAAAAAGTGGCAAACGACACTGGAAAAAGATCTGCTCAAAAAGAAAAAGAAAGTCGCCGATTTCTTATTGCGAAAAGGTTTTGAATCCCAGCTCGTCCTCGACAAAATCCACCAATTGGGAAAATCCTAAAAATCGAATTCGTCAATCGAAAGCGTATCCAGATCGATGGTTTTTTCTTCTTTTTCTTTCTTAACGAAATTCCTTGCCGAACCGTACAACACCACTTTTTTAGTCTGGGCTACCGTATCTTCGGGCGAAATCAGCCCGCGGCGCATCATGATATTCTTGAGGTAGGAATTGTGCTTCACCAGGTAAGGTTTGAGTGTCGCTTCGCCATCGAATTGCCACATGAATTTTTTCGGTTTCGGGACGATGCTCGCCAGAAATAAAGACTCATTCAGGTTGAGCTCTGACGGATGCTTAAGGAAATAAAACAACGACGCTTCACCGATTCCGTAGACATTCGGCCCCCATTCTATAATGTTGAAATACACTTCGAGCATCCGGTTTTTACTCACGATATGGTTGTTCTCCATGATATAAACCAACAGGATTTCCTCGAGTTTTCGCGACAGTGTCTTCTCACGTACAAGGAACACATTTTTTATCAGCTGCATGGAAATCGTACTGGCGCCACGTGCGAAACGCTTTGTCTTGATATTCTGGACGATAGACTGTCGGAATGCATCATTTATAAAGCCACGGTGCGAAAAGAACGACGGATCTTCCGTAGTCAGAACCGCCTTTCGCAAATAAGGGGAAATCTGATCCAGAGGCGTGTAATATATGTTTACGGGCGACACTAAAATAGGCCGTTGCAATCGTCCGTTCTCGACCGCGCGATACGTAAAACTTCCGTTGAGTTTGGCAAGGTTCGCTTCTCCGTACTTGATGATTTTGAGACCTTCTTTATGCAACGAACTATTGAAAACCACCTTATTTGGTTTGTTTTTGTTGTATTCGAAAACCAGGTTGTAGTCAAAAGCACCTTCGGCTTCCATTCCTTTGAAATGCGTGAAAAGTCCGTCAGGCAGCGACGTTATGAAATCCTGGGCCTGCATTTTCGGGATGTTGACGCGAAGCTTGTAAATCGTATCCTGCTCGACATTGTATTGGGCGAACGGATGGAATTTTATTTTGTTCAGGCTTGCTGTGGACGAACTGTCGACCTGCATGAAATCGGCGCCAAACATAAGCTTGTATTTGAAATCGGCATTTTTGATGACGACAGGTTGTGACGCGATACGTCTGTGCTCGACCATTAAATTGGTAATCGAACTGAAACCTTCCACGTGCATTTCGTCTCCATCGAGATCAATGTCTGTTACTTTTAAACGAATGGAATCGAAGCCCGATTTGAGGTTCCAGCGCTCATCAACATAGGGCAAACGGATGCCGCCGGAATCGCGGCTGAAGAAACGGAGATCGGTTTGTTTTTCACGCGGATCGGCAAAACCGGAAATATTCCAGTTCTGAGCCATTGTATTGGTTGTGACGCGGATATCGGAATTGAACTTTTTGTCTGCCAGGCGCAATTTGCTCAAATCCATTGTCAGTTTCCGATCCATATCGAACAACCTGAGCTGGACGTTGTCGATCTGCATATCGGTCGGAATCAGATTGAGTGCCTGGGTCAGTAATTTGTATCCTAATTTGGCGTAATTGGTACGTTCTCCCGGCGTTTTTTCAACCGGTTTTTCTTCGTTCTTCGGATGCAGGAACGCATCGAAATTCTTCCCTTCCTTATTCTTTACCAATTGCACGAAACCGTTGCTGACATTGAGTTTCCCCAATTGCAGGTTTCCGGTAAAGAGTTTCCACAGGTTGACTTCGGTACTGAAATTTTTGATGCTGACCAAGGTATCGCCAGATTTAGGAACCAGCACGATATCTTTCATTTCAATCGAATTCAGGCTCGTGAAATGGGCGTTTTTGACGGAGAATTTACTCTCGTAATCCGTCCGCATTTTATCGGAAACCTTCGCTATCGCTTTCTGCAGCAAGGCATCCCTGAAAATTAAAATCCCGGCCAACGCGAGTACGATTACCGTAAGCAGCGATGCCAGGACTATGAGGATTCTTTTTTTGGCGCGTGGACTCATTCAGGGGCGGTATAAGTGGGGAAGTTACGGTTTTAATATGTTAAATTCAACCGAAAAGTCCTTCGGCCACATCTTCGATACGCGAAACATACCGGATTTCAATTGCCGGATTTTTGATGGCAACTTTGGTATATCTGGAAACGAATATGGTCGAAAAACCCAATTTCGCCGCTTCCTGTATGCGTTGCTCAACGCGGTTCACCGGACGGATTTCTCCCGAAAGCCCTAATTCTCCGGCAAAGCAGCAATCTTTTTTGACCGGAATATCTTCATTTGAAGACAAAATCGCGGCCGCGACAGCCAAATCGATTGCCGGATCGTCTACATTGATCCCGCCTGTGACATTGAGGAAAACATCTTTGGCGCCCAAACGGAAACCGGCGCGTTTTTCAAGGACGGCGAGTATCATGTTCAAACGTTTGGCATTGAAGCCGGTCGTGCTTCGCTGGGGCGTTCCGTAAACAGCGGTACTGACCAACGCCTGTATTTCGATCATTAGCGGACGCATACCTTCAAGGGTCGATGCGATTGCCGTTCCCGACAATTGTTCTTCGCGGTGCGAGATAAGTATTTCCGACGGATTGGCAACTTCACGTAATCCGCTTCCTAGCATTTCATAAATGCCCAGTTCGGCAGTAGATCCAAAACGGTTTTTCAGGGAACGAAGGATTCGGTACACATGGTTTCTGTCGCCTTCAAATTGCAAAACGGTATCGACCATATGCTCGAGGATTTTTGGCCCGGCGATGCTTCCGTCTTTTGTGATGTGTCCGATTAAGATTACCGGAACATTGCTTTCTTTAGCGAATTTGATGAGTTCGGCCGTACATTCGCGAATCTGGGAAATGCTACCCGGCGATGCTTCGATGTATTCGGTGTGGAGTGTCTGGATGGAATCGATGATAAGCACATCCGGGCTCACTTCTTCTATCTGGCGGAAAATATTCTGGGTTTTGGTCTCGGTTAGGATGTAACAGTTCTGGCTGTCCGGATTGATCCGTTCCGCCCGCATCTTGATTTGTTTCTGGCTTTCTTCTCCTGAAACATAAAGACTTTTAAATGGTAATTTGAGTGCAATCTGAAGCAGCAACGTACTTTTACCTATTCCGGGTTCGCCTCCCAAAAGTGTCAGGGATCCGGGAACGATGCCGCCGCCAAGAACACGGTTCAGTTCATCGTCTCCACTATTCAATCGGGCTTCCTGTGACGAATCGATTTCGCCAATAAGCAACGGTTTTGCAACGCGTTTGCTCTCGGTTGAATTGCTTCTCCATATTGGCTTTTCTTCCTTCTGGACAATTTCTTCGACTATGGTATTCCACTCACGGCAGGAAGTGCACTGGCCTTGCCATTTTGGATATTGGGTGCCACAATTCTGGCAGAAAAAAGAGGTTTTGACTTTGGCCACTTTAAAAGATTAAGGACTCAAAGGTAACTGAGGTTGGACTATTTTGAAAGCTTTTTAAGATTACTTCGAGGCTTTGAGTTCATCGGCCTTATCGATCATCATATCCTTTGTCAAATCACCAATCGGCTCCATTTGATAAGCATGCATGTAGGTTTTTATGGCTTTGTCGATCATCTCTTTTTTCTCGTACATCTGTGCCATTTCATAGTCAGCAAGCATTGTTTTAGGATAGTATTTATCGGCAAGCTGTGCGAGTTCGTCGAATTCGTTGTAAGCTTTGTTTTTGATGATGGCCGCTTCGATGGCCTTGAAATCACTGATGCGTATCTTCATCTTCATGCCCATCGCCTGTTCGATTTTGTTGTATTTGTCAATCAGGTATTTAACGTAACCTTCCGGCAAAGGGGCGATTTTTTCATTGTATTCCAGCATGGAAATAGGCTGATATACCGAGAAGAAATAATACAACGCATTCGGGATGGCAAACAAAACCTGCGAATAATGAGAGGCACCTTTGAACTCGTCGAACCTGTAATTAAGTGTCGGCTTGCTTACTTTTTTGGCATCTTCATCGAGTTTTTTGATACGGGCCGTCATCTTCTTGAGGTCGCCATCGGCAACACAGTGATAATACCATATTGGCTTTTCGATTTTCGAAAGCCTGTCCGGAACCTGTTCTTCCATCCCTTTTGGATATTCTGGAGAAATGATGATGTACGCATCGAACAACGGCTGGTCTTTATACAGGAAGTAATTGGCATACGCAGCGGTCACGTCTAATCCCGCGATGATTTTCAATGGTGCTATGCGATATGATTTCTGGATGGATGGCATGAGTTCCATTCCGATAAAATCAAAAAAGTCATTTCCTTTTCCGTCAGGAAGTCCGGTTTCTTTGTCAAATTCCGTATCGGTTTCGCGTTCGTTGTTGGCGTTTTGGTTGATCCCGACGACTATCATTTCCGGAATATCTTCCCAATACGTGCCATATTCGAGCGCTCCGTTGAATGCCGGAACCATGAATTCGCCGTCAAGCAACAACAGCAACGGATACTTTTTGTCTTTTTCCTTTCCGTAAGATGCCGGAAGCGAAATAGAAATAACGCGGTCTTCCTTTAGTCTTTTGGAAGATATGGTATCGATTATAGTCTTTTGGGAAAAGGCGGCCGTCGCCAAAAAGAGACAACAGCATATAGCAAAGATATTTTTCATAGTCAGGCGTTTTGGAAAAGATGCAACCATGGAAACCAACGGGTTGCGGAACGCCAATATAGAAAATTATTTGGTACGATTGAGAATCGGCAAAAGCAAAAAAGAACCAAGTCCAAGTGCGAGCACCACAAGCATTTGGGATGTCCAGACGATCCAGCCGAATGCATTGCCAACCGTTTCCGGTATAGCATAGAAAAGTAAGATCTTGGCAATCAGGAACGGATACGACCCAAAACCTGAATTCGTAAACGCAATGGCCATGCTTCCGACCACGAATGCAGAAATCGTAGCGCCAACGGAAAGGCTTTTAGTCGGCTCAAAAACAAAAAGCGTCACATAAAACGTAAGGATAAAACTGAACCAGATAAATACGGTATGCGCCAGATATTCCCATTTGTGTTCCATTTTCCAGAGACTGAAAAGACCTTCCTTGAGGCCGGAAACTTTTTCTTTCAACGCCAGGATGAACTTTGATTTGGAATAGGCGTAAACCCATAACCCAACGGTACAAAAGCCAATCCCGATGCCGCCATAAAGCAATAATTTATTGAGTGGGATCTGATCGAGTATGAATGCCTTTACAATATCGAACTGAAGAAAAAAGGCGACAAAGATGAACAATAATAATATGATCATATCGACGATGCGTTCGGCTACGATGGTACCGAAACCTTTGTCGAAAGGCACATCTTCATATTTCTTGAGAATCACCGCACGCGAGATTTCACCCGATTTCGGAACGGTCAGGTTGAGCAGATAACCCGCATTCACAGCCATAAAACAATTGGCAAAACTGACTTTGTAGCCCATTCCGGCAAGTGGATATTTCCAGCGCCAGGCGCGTGAAGCATTGCTCAGGACCGAAATGAAACCAGCCAAAAGGATAAATGAATAATCAGCGTCTTTAAAGTAACCCTTGATTTCGTCTATCTGTTCAGGCGTGAAACCGGTATAAGTGTAATAAATAAGGTAAAACCCCAGGCCGATGGGAAGCAGCACAGACAGCCATTTACTTATCTGTCGCTTCAAAATCAGGTAAGGGTGTTATTTGTTTCGTTAGGGAAAACCAGGGTTGGCTTGAACGATTTGGCTTCCTCGAAGTCAAGGATTCCGTAAGAAATGATAATGATGATATCACCTTTATGGACACGACGCGCAGCCGGTCCGTTAAGCGTGACATCCCCGCTGTTCCTGTTGCCTTTTATGGCATAAGTCTCAAGGCGTTCTCCATTGTTTACGTTTACAATAGATACTTTTTCGCCTTCAATAATGTTGGCGGCTTCCATGAGCGCTTCGTCAATGGTGATGCTGCCAATATAATTCAAATCGGCGCCGGTAACGGACACGCGATGGATTTTAGATTTAACAACTTGGATTTGCATGGGACAAAGGTAAATTAATTTGGAACTTCTTTATACTTTTTTGGGCAGATGCGAAAAGCATAAACATATTATAATGATATGGTATCGATGAGCCTTACTCCTTCACAATGGACGGCAATAAAAAACCGATACTTTTTTCCGGGGTCGAATTCCGGTGCAGGTTCTAAGGTTGATTCATTCGCTATTTCAAAATACTCGAGTTCGATATCCGGTATGTTGTCAAATTCTGTTTTTACGAATTCGCGGACGGCGTTGGCATTTTCTGTGCCACTCAGGGTTTTGGCAGATAGCAACGTCTTATATATGACAGCCGCTTTGTGACGCATTTCCGGCGAAAGCCTTTCATTGCGCGAACTCATGGCAAGTCCGTTTGGTTCACGAAGGATTGGGCATTCTACGATACTGACAGGAAGCTGACAGATTTCGACGAGTTTGCGGATAATCTGCAATTGCTGGAAATCCTTTTCGCCAAAATAAGCCTTATCCGGTTCAACGATTTCAAACAGTTTCTTAACGATTGTTCCTACACCGTCAAAATGTCCGGGACGGAATTTACCTTCCATCTGGTTTTCCAATCCGCCAAAATCAAAATGTTCCGATACCGTATTCTCACCGTACATTTCAGATACTTCCGGAGCAAATATGACAATGTCCGGATTGACCGTTTGGATCTTGGCGCTATCGGCTTCAAGCGTACGCGGATATTTTTTTAAATCGTCCGGATTGTTGAATTGGGTCGGGTTGACAAAGATGGAAATCACGGTCACATCAGTATCCGTGACAGACTGTTGCAGCAAAGACAAATGGCCCGCGTGAAGTGCGCCCATGGTAGGAACGAATCCGACGGTTTTTCCATCCTGGCGCAACGGCCACAGAAAATCCCGAAGCTGTTTGCGATTAGTAAATGTCATCATACAGATGCTATTGGCGGTGCAAACTTAAGATTTTAGAATTTATCACCGTAATTTTTAGTACTTTTGCAAAAGTTTTATGCCTTAGCCCATTACCTGTCTGGTTTATGAAGCGAACGGTTAAAAAAACAGCCTAAGAAAAAGACATTTACCCTATGGAGGACAAGAGGATATTGTATGTATCATCAGAAGTGGTACCATATCTTGCTGAGAATGAAGTTTCAATGATGTCTTACGATGTCCCTAAAATGGTCAATGACCAAGGCGGACAAATCCGGATATTCATGCCCAGATACGGCAATATCAACGAACGCCGTCACCAGCTTCACGAAGTGATACGCCTTTCCGGCATGAACCTGGTCGTCAATGACCTTGATATGCCGTTGATCATTAAGGTTGCATCTATACCTAAAGAACGTATACAGGTTTATTTTATAGATAACGACGAATATTTCAAGCGTAAAGCTACCTTCACCAATGAAGACGGCGAACTGTATCCGGACAATGACGAACGTTCCATCTTTTTTGCAAAAGGTGTAGTAGAAACCGTAAAGAAACTCAATTGGGTTCCGGATATCATTCACGTTCACGGCTGGCTCGCATCGATGCTTCCGGTTTACATGAAGCATTATTATAAGGACGAGGCGCTTTTTGCAGATACCAAGATTGTAACCTCTGTGTATTCACAATCTTTTGATGGTACGCTCGACCCGGAAATGATCAACAAAGTGAAGTTCGACAACGTTCCGGAAGAATCGGTTGCGGATCTTGCTTCACCAACTTATGAAAACATCATCCGCACAGCAGTGGCGCACTCTGACGCTGTGATTATTGCATCGGAAAACGTATCTCCAAGTTTAACAAAATATATAGAATCGTCCGGCAAACCTTTTCTACCTTTCGCGCCGAAAGAAAAAGTTGCTGAGGAATACACCGCTTTCTACAAGAATTCGGTTCTATAATTTACACAAACATGCATATCAAGAAGTTTCTATTTTGCCTTGGGGCTATTGCCGTTTTACTGGTTTCCTGTGACCGCGATTATAATGAATTGGGTTCTGACATCCTTGGCGGGGAAAATTATCAGCTAGGTACAAGACACGATTTTAATGTTACCGCATCAACTTTTGCAACCGGAGCAGTGCAGTCAAATAACCTTGCGACCAATCCGCTTGGCGTATACACCGATCCTGTATTCGGAAAAGTCACAGCCAATTTTGTTACCCAGGTTGCGCTTGCTACTGAAGCACCTACCATTGGCACAGATCCGGAAATCGATGATGTAATCCTTAAAATCCCATATACGAGTACTGCGACAGGCGAGACAGATAGTGATGGGAACAATGCTTACACGATTAATTCACTTTACACCAGAGGTACGGGTAAATTCAATCTTGAAATATATCGGAACGGTTATTTTTTAAGGGATAATGAGGTCGACGGATCCAACGAAATTACGAGCCAATATTATTATACCGATCAGAATCAGGATATTGACAATGTCAAGGTCGGTTCCAAGCTGAACGATTTGGAAACGACGGACCATGAGGAAAACACGGCTTTCTTCTTTAATCCGAAAGAAATCGTTACAAACGAATATGCGGACGACGGCGTCACCGTGACAAATACGACACGTGAAGCTCCAGCCATGATAATCCATTTAAATAAGGAATATTTTGCAGAAGCGATCCTGAATACGAATTCAGCCAACCTGGCTTCGAATAATGCGTTCAAGGAATATTTCCGCGGATTGTACTTTAAAGCTACCGGAAACAATGACGACGAAGCACTTAACCTGCTTAATTTCACTGCCGGCACCATCACTATTTCCTACACAGCTGGAGAAACCGAAGATACACGTACCGACAGAACCATCACGCTGAACCTGACCGGAACAACCATAAGCCTGCAGGAAAGACAAAACGCCTTTGCTGTTCCACAGGGAAGATTGGCTGTGTTGGGCGGCCCCGGATATACGTCTCAAATCGATATCCTCAACCCGTCCGACCTTGAAATGATGCGCAATGAAAAATGGATGATCAACGAAGCAAGTCTTTCTTTTTATGTTGACGAATCGATTACGGGAATGCAGCATGCAGATCATACGAATCCGCAACGGATCTATCTGTACGACATGAACCATAAACAGGCCGTATTGGATTATCTTTACGACAATACAACACTGAGTGATGCATCGTTGAACAAATATGTTTACGGCGGAATTTACCTCAAAGACAGTTTGAGCCCAACCGTCATAAGGCATAAATACAAAATACGGCTTACCAACTATTTGAGGAGTCTTATTTCAGACGATTCGACGAATGTGCGCCTGGGTCTTGCCGTGAGCCAGAGTATTGCGAATTCTACCATGAACCGACGTAAATCCGGGGCACCTGATTTTTCTGAAGGCTCAGATTTTATACCTCAGGCATCCGTAATCAGCCCATTGGGAACCGTTTTATACGGAGCCGATGCCACCGATGAAACAACACGACTGAAATTGACCGTATATTACACCATACCTAACCCATAATACCTAACCTATGTGTGGAATAGTTGGATACGTAGGATATCGCGAAGCCTATCCTATTATTATTAAAGGACTCAAACGGTTGGAATACCGCGGATACGACAGTGCCGGAGCCATGATTTATGATGGTGAATCACTCAAACATTCCAAAACTAAAGGAAAAGTAACCGATCTTGAATCCCGTGCCTCTGCCGAAATTTCCCTCAATGGAAGCATCGGGATGGGCCATACGCGTTGGGCTACACATGGTGTTCCTAACGATGTAAATTCCCACCCGCACTTTTCAAACAGCGGAGAAATTTCGATTATCCACAACGGAATCATCGAGAACTACGAACCGTTGAAGAAAGAATTGATCAATCGCGGTTACACGTTTACATCTGACACTGACACGGAGGTTCTGGTAAACCTGATTGAGGAAGTACAACGCAAGGAAAACCTCAAAATCGGGAAAGCCGTACAGGTAGCGTTGAACCAGGTTGTCGGCGCTTATGCCATTTGCGTTTTCGATAAAAAATATCCCGATCAAATGGTCGTTGCCCGTTTGGGAAGCCCATTAGCTATCGGTATCGGGAAAGACGAATTCTTTGTGGCTTCAGATGCATCGCCATTTATAGAATACACTTCCAATGCTATTTATCTTGAAGATGAGGAAATGGCAATTATCCGCAAGGATAAACCTGTAAAAGTGCGTAAGATCAAAGACGATACCTTGGTCGACCCGTACGTTCAGGAACTTCAGATGAATTTAGAGCAAATCGAAAAAGGCGGATACGACCATTTCATGCTCAAGGAAATCTACGAACAGCCTAACGTGATAAAAGACACCTATCGCGGTCGTCTGCACGCCAACGAAGGCATCATCCAGATGGCAGGTGTAGAAGACAATCTTGAAAAATTCACCAATGCCGAACGCATCCTCATCGTAGCCTGCGGAACTTCTTGGCATGCCGGCCTTGTGGCTGAATATATTTTTGAAGAATTCACCCGTATTCCGGTAGAAGTGGAATATGCGTCTGAGTTCCGTTACAGAAACCCGATCATCAATAAAGGTGATGTGCTTATCGCAATCTCACAATCCGGAGAAACGGCAGATACATTGGCCGCCATCAAACTTGCCAAAGAAAAAGGCGCGTTTGTTTTTGGCGTCTGTAACGTAGTCGGATCTTCTATTTCCCGTGAATCTCATGCCGGTGCTTATACACATGCCGGGCCTGAAATCGGGGTGGCATCCACCAAAGCCTTCACCACGCAAATCACGGTCCTGACTATGATCGCCTTGCGTCTGGCAAAAGCAAAAGGAACACTTTCGAATTCAGATTTCCACAGATATCTGCAGGAACTCGAAGTAATCCCGGAAAAAGTAGCCGATGCCTTATTGACCAACGACGTGAGCAAAGAAATCGCCGCCAAGTTCAAAGATGCTCCGAATTGCCTGTATCTTGGAAGAGGTTACAATTTTCCGGTAGCGCTTGAAGGTGCCTTGAAACTAAAGGAGATTTCATATATTCATGCCGAAGGTTATCCGGCTGCGGAAATGAAACACGGACCAATCGCGCTCATAGACGAATCGATGCCCGTTGTAGTAATCGCTCCAAAACAAGGTCATTATGATAAGGTTGTAAGTAACATTCAGGAAATCAAATCTCGTAACGGTAAAATTATTGCGATTGTGACCAAAGGCGACATTCAGGTTCGTGGGCTTGCCGATTTTGTAATTGAAGTTCCCGATACTACAGAAGCATTGACACCCTTATTGACGACAATTCCGCTTCAACTGCTATCTTATCATATTGCCGTAATGCGGGGTTGTAATGTGGATCAGCCTAGAAATCTTGCCAAATCTGTAACGGTAGAATAATTTACTTTTACAGCATCATAATAGTAACGGGGTTTATAGCCCCGTTTTTTATTTTTTTTACTTTCTGTCACTTTTATTGAAAACACAAAATTTTATATGTACGCATACTATTTTCAATAAAGAATGGAGTGAATCAGCCAAAAGCCAAAAAAAAGTTAAAGGAATTTCGTGATATACTGAGAACCTTCTATCTGTAAAAAACGAAAACGATTTAGTTGCGGTTAAAAAGGAAGTCTTTTCTTATTACATTAGCGATATAATCAACTCCTAACACAAATGAAGTTCTACATTTTATTGATCGCGTTATGCACCGGAACCCTTGCATTTGCGCAATCGACACTCAAAGGAACGGTTACCGACAAGGATAATCTTCCGCTGCCAGGCGCCAATGTAAAAGTTGTTGGAACGACTACGGCGACCAGTTCAGATTCAGATGGAAAATTTATACTTCCCGTCACCCAAAACCCACCATTCACCATTGAAATCAGCAGCGTCGGTTTTACTACCCAGACCATGCGCGTCACAAGCCTTTCTGATGTAACCGTGAAAATGGCATCGGAAGACACCAAACTCGATGAAATCGTCATCTCGGCATCAAGAACACCGGAACGAGTCTTGGAATCGCCGGTCACCATAGAACGGATGACGCTTCAGCAAATCAAAAACACAACGTCCCCAACTTTCTATGACGGACTTGAAAATATGAAGGAAGTGCATTTCAACACCAGCAGTCTTTCATTCAAATCCATCAACACCCGTGGATTCTCTACAGTGGCAAACACCCGTTTCCTTCAATTGGTTGACGGTATGGACAACTCATCGCCTGCACTCAACTTTGTTCTCGGGAATCTCGTTGGGCTTTCAGAAGTCGATGTGGCTAACGTAGAATTGCTTCCCGGAGCGTCATCGGCACTTTACGGAGCCAACGCTTTCAACGGAATTTTGTTTATGAACAGCAAAAGCCCGTTTACTAACGAGGGCATCTCAACGTATTTCAAATACGGAAAAACCAGCCAGGACGCAGCCGGTACGAATGATTATTATGATTTCGGAATCCGGATGGCAAAAGCGTTCACCCCTCATTTTGCAGCCAAAGCGAACTTTTCATGGTTGCGCGCTACGGAATGGATTGCCAATGAAACCAGCAGTGTGACCGGCGGTACGAGCCACGCGGACAATCCAAATTATGACGGATTAAACACCTATGGAGATGAAGTGACTACGTTCCTTCCGAATGTGGGCCAGGTAAGCCGTACCGGTTATCGCGAACAGGATGTGAACGAGAATAAGATTGAAAGTGTAAAGGCTGATATTTCGATCCATATCAAGCCAATGGCCGATGACCTCGAAATTATCTTTCAGGAAAAAGTCGGTCTCGGAAGCACGATTTATCAGGGTGCCAACAGATATTCACTCAAGAATTTCCTTATGAACCAGGTTCGGCTTGAGGTCCGTAACCGCAATTTCTTTGTCCGCGGATACATGACTTCTGAAAGCGCCGGTGATTCGTACGATATGCGATTTGCCGCCTGGAATGTGAACCGGGCCTGGAAAACGGATACCCAATGGTTTACAGATTATGCTACGGCTTTTGCTTTGTCACAGGCGAATTTCGGATACCTTCCTCCTCAAGCACATGCCTATGCCCGACAATTCGCAGACTACAACGACTCTCCGGGAATTCCATTGAACCCAAGCGGTGCCTCACGCTATATGCCCGGAACTCCTGAATTCGACCAGGCACTCGCATCGGTAACCGCTAATCCGGATTTGACCCAAGGTGCCAAGTTCAAGGATAACTCAAAACTCTACCATGTAGATGCGAATTACAACTTCAAGGAATTGATCAAATTTGCAGAAATACAGCTTGGAGGTTCGTTCCGTCAATATGCGCTGAATTCAGACGGAACCATTTTTACAGATTACGATGGCATTATCCGTTACAACGAATACGGCGCTTATACTCAGGTACAGAAGAAATTCCTTAAAGACGAACGTTTGAAATTCACAGGTTCTGTACGTTATGACAAGAGCGAATTGTTCGACGGCTTTTTCTCGCCACGTGTCGCCTTGGTCTATTCGGCAGGCGCGAATAAAGTACACAATTTCCGTGCTTCGTTCCAGACCGGTTTCCGTAATCCGACGACACAGGATTTGTTCATCGGGCTGGACCTTGGGCCGTTTGCTCTTATCGGATCGGCCGCAGAAAACCTCAATCGTTTTGTAGAAACACAGCCAGTCAGCGCCGCCGGACAACAATTGCCGGGCGTTACGCCAACGGTGACACTTGACGGAAACGATGCTTATAACAATTCATACACCTTGGCATCGGTACAGGCTTTTGCCCAATCACAAAATCCAGCCGATTTACAGGTTGCCAATATCAAACTGGTAAAACCGGAACGTGTGAAAGCTTTCGAAATTGGTTATCGTGCGGTACTTGAAAGCGGTTTATCAGTTGACATAAATGCTTACTACAATATCTACAATGATTTCCTGAACCAATCGCGTGTCATCACTCCTTATTATGGTCATGTAAACGATGGAACCGCTTCACAAGATCAGGTCAACCTGGGTTATCAGGCACTTGCTTTCGGTGATCGTCGGGTGTATCAAATCTATACCAACTCACAAACCGAAGTGGAATCTTACGGTGTCGGTATCGGGCTTTCCAAAAAAATCTACAAGAATTTTGAACTTGGCGCCAATTACAATTATGCCGGTTTTGAATATGATGCCAGTGAAGATCCATCGTTCATTCCAGGCTTCAACACGCCAAAACACAGGGTAAAGGCCATGTTTGGAAATCCGAATGCCATTGCGAATTTCGGATTCAACCTTAACGTAAGATGGAACACGGAATACCTGTGGCAATCTTCTTTCGGAGACGGTATGGTTCCTGAAAATACGGTTTTCGATGCGCAGGTCAGCTACAACATCCCTGTCATAAAATCAGTCGTAAAAGTGGGAGGTGCAAACCTTTTCGGAAAAGATTACATTCAGGTAATTGGTGCCGGACGCGTAGGCGAAATGGTGTATGTTTCCTTTACTTATAATCCATAATTGCTAAAAAGAACTATCATGATAAAGAATTATAAAGGACTGTTTTTAGCATCGCTCACCATTTTCGCGGCATGCAGCGATGACGATACGGTTGCCACGGTACCAGATGAACCAATTACGGCGGGTTCTGCCGACTTCTCCAAATATGTTTCCGTAGGGAATTCGCTTACTGCAGGCTTTAGCGACAATGCGTTGTTCAAGGCAGGCCAATTGAATTCCTATCCGAACATCCTGGCTTCACAATTCACGCTAGTCGGTGGAGGCGAATTTAAATTACCGCTTTTGGGCGATGACAATAACGGCGGGTTGACTTTGGCCGGAACACCGATACAAGGATTGCGTTACGCGATACAGGGTTTCAACACGTGCCCTTCTGTTACTCCAATAATCGGCCCGATTCCGGGAGTTCCCACGAATGAAATCGGCGTTCCGTTGACTGGTCAGTTCAACAACATGGGTGTTCCGGGAGCAAAAGTTTTCCATTTACTGGCTCCGGGTTACGGTAATGCTGCCGGCGTTTTGACCGGACAGGCGAACCCATATTTTGTGAGGTTTGCTTCTTCTCCAACTACAAGCGTTATTGCAGATGCGGTTGCACAAAATCCTACTTTCTTTTCATTGTGGATCGGGAATAACGATGTGTTGTCTTATTCTACTTCAGGAGGAACAGGTTTGAACCAGGTCGGAAATATGAACCCGGCCACATACGGATCCAATGACCTTACCGATCCGACCGTTTTTGGTGGCGCGTACAACCAACTGGTAACAGCTCTTACGGCTAATGGTGCTAAAGGTGTAGTTGCGAACATACCTTATGTTTATACAATACCATTCTTTACTACGGTTCCTGCGAATCCATTGACATCTGCGCTGATTGGTGGCTGTTCGGAACAACCAGATGGCACAACGGCTCCAAATATCCCTGTTGGAGATGCCACTATCGATCAGTTGAACACGTTATTATACGGGCCGCTTAAAACGGCGTTGACCGCTTTTGGAGCCGGTGATCGTATTGAATTGTTGAGCAAGACTTCGGCTAACGGATTATTGATCAAGGATGAAAGCCTCCCTAACCTGTCGGCTCAATTGACGGCGGCATTCACACCTTCACTCGGTGCTGCAACGGCGGCTTTCTACGGACAGGTATACGGACAGGCGCGTCAGGCCAAAAAAACGAGTTCGGTAGCAACGACAGATTATATTTTGCTGACTACTCAGGGCGTTATCGGGACTAATGCTCCTAGTATTCCGGCTCCGGTAAACGTGTATGGAATTACATATCCGTTGCAGGACCAACACGTTCTGGTTCCTTCAGAAGTAGCCGAAATACAGACAGCGACAGATCAATTCAACCTTGCCATCAAAGCAGCCGCCGATGCACACGGCTTGGCATTCATGGATGCCAATGCACTATTGCAACAATTGCGTTCCACTGGAATCAGGGCAAACGGATTGCAGCTTGGAGCGGCTTATGTTTCGGGTGGAGCATTCTCTCTTGATGGTGTCCATCCGGGCGCAAGAGGGTATGCTTTGATTGCAAACAAATTCCTTGAGGCTATCAATGCGACGTACGGATCGAATTTCAAGGGCGTCGATTTGAACAATTATCCTTCCCAATATCCTGCCACACCATTGAATTAGTTTTTAGTTCGGAAGTTCTTGGTTCGGAAGATCAGAATATCGGAAAACAATATCAGGAAAGCATCTTTAAACTGCTTTCCTTTTTTATTTAAACACCTTGTCATTGAACTTCCGAAGCAGGAACTTCCGATCTGGTTTCGAGACGCTCAAAACACCGAATATTTTTCCGTTAAACTTTTTGGGAATCTCTATTATAAGCCTATCTTTGCACTCGAAAAAAATAAGGTTCGCAAAAAACCTAATCAGCTATAATTAAATTACATAAGCAATGTCGAAAATAACAGGAAAAGTTGCGCAGATCATTGGCCCGGTGGTTGACGTAGTGTTCAGCGGCGAGTCGGCTCTCCCGAAAATTTATGACTCACTGGAAATCAGGAAAGAAGATGGAACGCTGTTGGTTCTTGAAGTGCAATCGCACATTGGGGAAAACACGGTTCGTACGATCTCTATGGATTCCACTGACGGATTGAGCCGCGGATACGAGGTTACCGGAACCGGAAACCCTATCAAAATGCCGATTGGTGCCGATGTTTACGGACGCCTTTTCAACGTTATAGGAGACGCAATTGACGGTCTTGGTGACTTGCCACGCGATGGCGAGAACGGAATTTCGATTCACCGTCCGGCTCCGCGTTTCGACGAGCTTTCCACATCTACCGAAGTTCTTTTCACCGGTATCAAAGTAATCGACCTTATCGAGCCTTATGCAAAAGGTGGTAAAATTGGGTTGTTCGGTGGTGCAGGTGTTGGAAAAACGGTTTTGATCCAGGAATTGATCAACAACATTGCTAAAGGCCACGGTGGTCTTTCGGTATTTGCAGGAGTAGGTGAAAGAACCCGTGAAGGAAATGACTTGCTTCGCGAGATGCTTGAGTCTGGCATTATCAAATACGGTGAGGAATTCATGCACTCTATGGAAAATGGAGGATGGGATTTGTCCAAGGTTGACAAAGCAGGCATGCGTGATTCGAAAGCTACTTTTGTTTTCGGACAGATGAACGAGCCGCCAGGAGCACGTGCACGTGTGGCGCTTTCAGGACTTTCCATCGCTGAGTATTTCCGTGACGGAGCTGGTTCTGACCAAGGGAAAGACGTTCTTTTCTTTGTGGATAACATTTTCCGCTTTACACAGGCTGGTTCAGAGGTTTCGGCACTTTTGGGCCGTATGCCATCTGCCGTTGGTTACCAACCTACATTGGCTACAGAAATGGGTGCGATGCAAGAGCGTATCACCTCTACGAATAAAGGATCGATCACATCTGTACAGGCGGTTTACGTTCCTGCGGATGACTTGACCGACCCGGCTCCGGCAACTACATTTGCCCACCTTGATGCTACAACTGTACTTTCACGTAAGATTGCTGAACTTGGTATTTACCCAGCGGTTGACCCGTTGGATTCGACTTCACGTATCCTTACGCCGGAAATCCTTGGTGACGAGCATTACGATTGCGCTCAGCGTGTGAAAGAAATCCTTCAGAAATACAAGCAATTGCAAGATATCATTGCAATCCTTGGTATGGAAGAATTGAGCGAAGAAGATAAACTGGCCGTATCACGTGCCCGTCGTGTGCAACGTTTCTTGTCTCAACCATTCCACGTAGCGGAGCAGTTTACAGGTATTCCAGGAGTTTTGGTTGATATCAAAGACACTATCAAAGGTTTCAACATGATCATCGACGGAGAACTGGATCACCTTCCGGAAGCAGCGTTCAACCTGAAAGGAACCATTCAGGATGCTATCGAGGCAGGAGAGAAAATGTTGGCGGAAGCTTAATAATTAATAATGAACCCCTGAGCCTGAAGGGCGACAATAACTTCCCGAATAATTAACAATTAGGCTCTCGGTTATCGCGCTCCTTAATTATTAATTATTAATTATTAATTGAACTCATGACTTTAGAAATAGTTTCACCAGAAGCCAAACTTTTTTCCGGAACGGTAACTTCGGTTACATTGCCCGGAGTTGACGGAAGCTTCCAGATACTCAATCACCACGCGCCTATCGTTTCTATCCTGAAAGAAGGTGTCATTAAGATTGTTGCCGATTCTTTTACGTTCGCGAAAGAAGTTTCGAAAAAATTTGTCAAGGTTGACGATAAAACGCAGACACTTGCAATCAACTCAGGAACCATCGAGATGAACGATAACAAGATTATTGTTTTGGTAGATTGATATATCAACACAAATAAAAAAGCCGGACTAGCGTCCGGCTTTTTTATTTGTGGCTGTTTTTCATATCGGTGTAATAAAATGCTAAACTTTTCTCAGCAAATAACTTTATTTAGAATCAGTCTTAGTAATTTTGCAATCCAAACAATCATTATGATCCGCAAAACTCTTATCTGCTTATTGGTTGCATCATTGCCTGTTCTTGGCATAGCACAAAAAAATGTTTTCCTTGATCGTGCTTATTGGAAAACCAAACCGAATGTCGCCACGATAGAAGCCGAAATCAAAAAAGGCAACAATCCATCGGAACTGGATAAAAATGCTTTTGATGCAACAGTCTTCGCCATACTCGAAGATGCTCCAAAAGAGACTATTGAATTCCTTCTTTCCCAAAAAGGAAACGATGTGAATAAGATCACCCACGATGGAAGAACCTATATTTTCTGGGCAGCATACAAAGGCAATGCAGATTTGATGCGCGACCTCATCAAAAGAAACGCAAAAACCGATATCATTGAAGATCACGGTTACACCATCATGAATTTTGCGGCTGCAACCGGGCAAATGAATACTCAGGTTTATGACATATGCCTTGAACAAGGCGCCGATCTTAAAAAAGATGTAGACCATGACGGAGCCAACGCCCTGCTTCTTTCTGCAACCTACTCCACCGACTTCAAGCTCCTCGATTATTTTTCAAAAAAAGGGCTTGACATTGACGGTACCGATAGTAACGGAAACAGTGCATTCAACTATGCTGCAAAAACCGGAAATGTCGCATTCCTTGGAGCATTAATCAAAAAAGGCGTCCCATTCAACAATAATGCGTTCCTGTTCGCAGCTACCGGAACACGCGGAACATCGAACAAACCCGAAACCTATCAATTCCTGGAATCGTTAAAACTAAAACCTTCAGTAATAGGAAAGAACGGCGAAAATGCCCTGCATATCCTGGCCAAAAAAGAAGGCCAACTGGATATAATCAAATGGTTTTTAGACAGAGATGCGAAGGCCGACCAAATGGACAAAGATGGCAATACGCCTTTGTTATTTGCGGCATCCTCGGGTGAAATTCCAGTTATTACGTTGTTTGCCGAAAAAACCGGAAACGTTAACCTGGGAAACAAAAAAAAGGTTATGCCTGTAGCATTGGCCATCAAAAACAATAGCGCGGAAGCTGTGGAATTGCTTCTTTCCAAGGGCGCAAAACCAAATGTAATGGATTCGGATGGAAACAATCTTGTCGCTTACCTCATCCAATCCTATGATGCTAAAAAGAGCGATGTTTTTGATGCAAAATGGAAGCTCCTTGAAAAAGCAGGAGTAAATCTCACGGCAAACCAGCAGGATGGAAACACGTTGTATCATTTGGCAGTGTCAAAAAACGATCTGGATTTACTCAAGCGTCTGTCCAAATATAAAATCGATGTCAATGCCAAAAACAAAGAAGGATATACAGCACTTCATAAAGCAGCGATGATTGCAAAAGATGATACCGTACTCAAATACCTCATTTCAATCGGGGCCAAAAAAGACATCACGACCGACATGAAAGAAACAGCGTTCAGCCTTGCCTCAGAAAACGAATTTCTTTCCAAAAACAATATCTCTGTACAATTTCTCAAATCGTAACACATGAATTATTTACGCCTATTCTTTCTGCTGACATTGCTTTCTACAGTGATGAATGCCCAGAAAACAGGAACCACAAAATACAAATGCATGGTCCAGATGACCAATTATCCGGGTGAAGGCGCTTATGTCGTGGCCTCATTGATAGATCCGAAAGGTGCTTATGAAAAGACACTTTTGGTTTTAGGACAGGATAAAAAATGGTATCACGATTTAACGGAATGGCATAAAAACCTCGGCAAGAAAACACCTCCAACGAGCGCTATTACAGGTGCGTCTGCGGCTGGAGGCGACCGAAAAATCCAGGTTGTTGAAATTGACAACGCACAACTTGACGCAGGTTATACTATTCGCTTCGAATCGGCAGTAGAAAACCAGGACCACCATATCAAAGACGTAGAAGTTCCGTTGACGACCGAAAATGTTTCGGGAAAAACCGACGGAACTGGCTATATTCGCTACGTGCGATTTATGCCGAATAATTAATAACCCATGACGATTTCGATCTGGAGATACAGCCATCTCGCGTTGGCCGTATCTTCTTTTCTATTTATAACGCTTGCCTCCGTGACGGGCATTATCCTGGCTTTCGAACCTGTTTCCGAGAGCCTTAAACCATATGCTGTTTCCAATCTGGGCTCGGTTACGCTTTCGCAGACGATAACCTCGGTCCAAAAGGAATACGATGAAATCCTTGAAATCAAGGTAGGTGATAGATTTGTTTCTGCAGATGTCATAACCAAAGACGGCGACAGCAAACACGTTTACATCAATCCAAAAACTGGAAAATCGCTTGGGGAAGTCCAAAAGAAAGATGCGTTTTTCGAATGGGTGACTACGTTGCACAGATCGCTTTTCCTTCATGGTTTCGGCCGGTTTTTTATGGGCCTGACGGCATTTTTACTCCTGCTCATCGCGCTCACCGGAAGCATTCTGGTCATCAAACGGCAACGCGGCATCAGACACTTTTTCTCCAAAGTCATCCGCGAGGACTTCTTTTCATTTTACCATGTGCTTTTCGGACGGTTCTGGTTGGTCCCGATACTCATCATTGCACTCACCGGAAGTTTCCTGACACTCGAGGAATTCAACCTGTTTCCCAAACAAAAAATTTCACATAACGTCGATTTCGAGAAGATAAGGGAAGTGCCGAAACTTGCCATTAAAGATTTTCCAATCTTCAACAACACCGAACTATCTCACGTAAAAGCTGTCGAATTCCCATTCTCACCAGATCCGGAAGATGCATTCACCATAAAGCTTGATGACCGCGAAATAGTCGTCAATCAATTCACCGGCGACATTCTGAGCGACCAGAAAACACGAGCTGTTTCCTATTGGAAAAACCTCAGCCTCGATTTACATACAGGAAGAGCCAACACAATTTGGGCACTTGTCCTCGCAATTGCCGCACTGAATATCTTGTTCTTTATCTACTCCGGATTTGCCATGACGCTTAAACGGATTGGCGGAAAAATCAAAAACAAGTTCAAAAAAGACGAATCGGAATTCATCATATTGGCCGGATCTGAAAACGGCAGCACGATGCAATTTGCAAAATCGGTGCATCTGGCATTGATCAAAGCCGGCAAAAAATCGTTCTTGGGCGAACTCAACAATTACGATGCATTCCCAAAAGCACAGCATCTGTTGTTCTTCACGGCGACGTACGGAAACGGTGAGGCGCCGGCAAACGCCACAAAAGCCCTGAACCAGATTTCTAAGATAACACAGTCTAACCAGCCTAAATTTTCAGTCGTCGCTTTCGGTTCGCATGCGTATCCTGATTTCTGCAAATTCGGGTTCGATCTATTCAACAGGCTTTCGAACCGTGAAGATCTCGAGCCGTTCCTTGAGATAAAAATCATTAACGACAAATCGATACAGGCGTTCGGGGAATGGGTCGCCGATTTCTGTGCCAAGACCGGAATCGCACTTGATGTCGATTTCAAACAACTGTCGTCGGCACCAAAAAAACGTACAGAATTTACCGTCGTTTCAAAGACGGAAGCAAGTGTCGAAGAATCATTCCTGATTCGATTAAAAGCTAAAAACGTCAAATTTCAATCGGGTGATTTGTTCAACATTTATCCGGCGAACGATCACAGGTTACGGCAATATTCGATAGGTAAAATTTCAAACGAAATCCAGCTCAGCGTCAAATACCACAAAAACGGATTGGGTTCTGAGTTCCTGTATAACCTGAATATCGGCGACACTATTTTGGCATCCGTCGACAAAAACCCGAACTTCCATTTCCCCAAGAAAGCTACTTCTGTCGTACTCATTTCAAATGGAACCGGAATCGCGCCTTTTCTTGGAATGATTAGTGAAAACCCGAATATCCCGACTTCGCTTTACGCCGGTTTCAGGGATGGAAAATCGTTCAGTCCGTACCGAAACGATTTGGAAACGTATCGCGAAAATGGCAAACTCGAATTCCTGAACCTCGCCTACTCTCGTGAAAAACAACGGCAATACGTGTGGGAACTGGTTTCACGCGATATGGAAAAACTCACGCTGCAATTGCACAACGGAGCCGTTTTCCTTATTTGCGGTTCGCTTTCGATGCAGAACGACGTGCTCAAAATATTCTCTTTAATGGCCGATGAACTCGGTGAGCCGCTGAGTCATTTCCAGGCAAACGGTCAGATAAAGATGGATTGTTATTAGAAGCTTGATCCCGCTGCCCACTTCCAGCTTTTTCACCGGCCTTTGTTTTTGCAACCGCCGCAAAAAGCTTCTAAAGTCGCTTTCCGCATCGGGCAAAAACCGCGGCCGGTTTCAAAAGGCTAACCGCTCGCATCGGGGCTAAAACTACTTTTGCTACATTTACCCAATGGAATCAAAAACCATCGTTGTTTCACAAGGCAGGCTCCCTATTTGGCGCGCCATATTGGCCGCGGGTTGTTTTTCGTGGATACTTTATATTTTAGGACTGGACGCCTGGGCCATTTATCAGGTAGGCTATGACGAAAAACTTTGGACAGCGTGTGCGAAGTCAATGAATAGTGTGGGTTATTTTTTTGCAGCCGGCGTATTGCTTTCCTTAAGGCGCACTGTGCGGATCAGTCCGGCAGAAAACCTGTTGCAAACAGATTTACAAGTAGGACCTTTTAGAAAAACTATTACACAATCTGCTCCCGAACTTGAATACATGTCGGTCTTCAAAAATCAAAAAGAACAGTTTGAGGCCAATTTGTGGTATAAAGGCAACAAACACTATAAGATGTGTGCGTTCGACAAACCGGCCGAGGCATTTTCTTTTGCAAGAGACATTGCCAAAAAGCTTAACATCGACCTTCTTGACGCCACCCGAAAAGGCGATTTCACCTGGATTGAAATGAACGAGACGAATGCCTGATTTCCCTAAAAAATTGTCGGCAAAATTGGAACAGCGCGCTACTTCGAATGCATTGCGTAGCTTTAAACCGCAATCAAATCTTGTTGATTTCTCGAGCAACGACTACCTTGGATTTTCACAATCCGAAACCATCTTCCAAAAAGCCCATGAGCTTCTTACGGAAACCAAAAATACCAAAAACGGTTCCGGCGGATCGCGTTTGCTTACCGGTAATTACGCCCTCATAGAAAAAACGGAAAAACACATTGCTGCTTTTCACAACGCACAATCGGCATTGATATTCAATTCGGGTTATGATGCCAATGTGGGTTTCTTCCAGTCGGTTCCGCAACGCAGTGATGTGATTCTTTTTGATGAATTGTGCCACGCTTCCATACGCGACGGCATTGGTCTTTCCAACGCGCGTTCGTTCAAATTCGGGCATAACGATGTGGAGGAACTTGAGAAATTGCTGGAGAAATTTACCACTGATGGAATCGACATCTATGTAGTGACCGAGTCGGTTTTCTCCATGGATGGTGATTCGCCAAACCTCGAAGAACTTGCAAAAATCGGAAGAACACACAACGCGTTTTTGGTCATTGATGAAGCCCACGCCCTTGGTGTTTTTGGGCATCACGGTAACGGTTTGGTCCAGGCACTTGGCCTCGAAAACGAGTTTTTTGCCCGGATCATGACCTTTGGCAAAGGCCTTGGCTGTCATGGATCGGCTATTTTGGGATCGATTGAATTACAATCATACCTTATCAATTTTGCCCGAAGTTTTATTTATACCACGGCTTTGCCGCCTCATTCCGCTGCCGTGATTTCATGTGCGTATCGTCAGTTGGAAATCGATGGGGAATCTTTGGGGAAACTTCGCGAAAACATCTTGCATTTCAATCGTGAAAAGAATCGGCTTGGCCTGAAACCGATTTTCGTCTACAGCAAATCGGCCATCCAATGTGCTGTAATTCCCGGAAATGATTCGGTGAGATCTGTAGCCAAATTGCTTCAGGAAAAAGGTTTTGACGTTCGTCCCATCTTGTCTCCTACAGTTCCTGAAGGCCAGGAAAGGCTGAGGATTTGTATTCATGCATTCAATTCCGAAGACGAAATAACAAGGCTTTTAATTGAACTATCTGCTAAATTATTTGGCTGATTGGACAATTAATTATCACTGTGCTTTCGGAACCATCGCAAATCTTCTTCTCCGAATAAGTAAGCATAAGGCTCTGTTTCGGGACTCAATTCGAATAATTTCTTCAGGATGGCTATCGTTGGAATTATCAGTATCATTCCCACGATTCCCCAAATGGCGCCTCCAATCAACAAGCCCAGGAATGTGATGAACGCATTCAAATGTACATTCGCACCCGTAATTTTAGGCGTCAGATAAGCACTTTCAAGAAACTGAATAAGCGTGAACGAAACGACTATTGCGAACGGATAAAACAAACTGTCTTTCGTTACCAGTGCAAATACGAACGGAAGCGTTGCACCCAAACCGGGCCCGAGATAAGGAATGATGTTCAAAAAACCGGCGAGCATTCCAAAAAAAATGGCGTGTTTGATCCCGAGGGCGAACAAAACACCTGTATTCACGACACCCAGAATCAACATGACCTTTCCGGCTCCGGTCAGGTAGGAATGGATGACTTTTCGGATAGATCCCATTTGATCGAGAAGCTCTGAATTTTGTTGCTTTTTGAAAACTTTGGTTACGAAAATGGCAAAATGGTCGCGGTAGATCAACAGGAAAAACACAAAAACCGGAAGCAGGATTACGTTGGAAAGTGTCCCAAGCGCCGTAATGACAAAGCCTATTTCATTTTCACCATTAGAAATCAATGTCATGACTTTTGGAATATCGAAGCCTTTTTCCATGTGGAGATCGAACGCGATGTTGCGTTGACAGAATGCATCTGCGTTTATTGCAAAATCATTTAGTTTTTGGGCTAACCCACCTTTGAGATCATCGCTGAAATTTTTGAGCTGGCTCACTACAAACCACACAAATGCCCCTAAAATTACCGTCATCAGCAATAATGCAATAAAGGCTGCCAGCGATCTTGGAACCTTAAATTTCTCAAGCCGGTTACAAAATGACGTAAGTAACATGGCAATATATCCGGAAACCATCAACGGAACCAAAATTGGCTTTGCCATGATCATTACGAAAATAATGATGATAATGAGCAGTGAGAGAAAAACCGCTTTGATGTAGCCGGGAATAACCATCGTTAATCTTTACTACAAATTAGGGAATTAATTTGACAATTTCAGATAAGGAAGATTTTGAAACAGACGAATTTCATTGAAATAAGAAGTATGTTAATTAACAAAATATACATTTTTTATGTACCGTTGATGTGTTTTTTTGCTTGACTTTTACACCTAACAAGTTTTGAAAACTTGTTAGGTGTAAAGCCAGCAATTTTGATGGGGTAAAACAAACTTCATTTCTTTCCAAAAAGCACATTCTATTTGTTCCGTATCTTTACATCACCAAAAAACTACGCATGCCCACCTATTTCATCACCGGAATTTCTACCGATGTAGGCAAAACCATCGCCTCCGCCATCCTAACCGAAGCTTTACAAGCCGATTACTGGAAACCAATCCAAGCCGGCGATCTCGATAATTCAGATACGCATAAAGTCCAGAGATACATCAGCAATAAAAAAACCGTATTCCACCAGAATGCTTTTTCGCTGCATACACCAGCAAGCCCGCATCTCGCTGCAGAAATAGACGGGATTACAATTGAGGCCAAAAACATAACAGTCCCAAGCACTAAAAACAATCTGGTGATTGAAGGTGCCGGCGGATTACTGGTTCCGATAAACGATTCAGAAACCATCGCAGATTTGATCCAACCCAATTATAATGTAGTAGTTGTTTCGCGACATTATCTGGGCAGCATCAGCCATACTTTGCTGACGATCGAGGCTTTGAAACATCGGAAACTCAACATTGCAGGAATCATTTTCTCGGGAAACGAAAACGCATCTACGGAAAAAATCATCCTTGAGAAAACCGGCGTTCCCTTAATCGGACGCATTGAAGAAGAACCGTTTTTCGACAAAAGCGTAATCTTGGAATACGCCGAACTCTTTCTGCCACAACTCAAAACCACATGACACTCCAGGAAAAAGACGCTGCCTATTTATGGCATCCATACACACAACATAAAACCGCTGCGACACCAATTGTGATCTCAAAAGCCGAAGCTGCGTTGGTTTGGGACGAGAACGGAAAAGAATATATAGACGCCATCGCATCGTGGTGGGTCAATCCGTTCGGGCACAGCAACCGGTTCATTGCAGATGCGATCTACAAACAGTTGACATCTCTCGAACACGTTCTTTTTGGCGGATTCACGCACAAACCGGCGATTGATGTTGCAGAGAAATTGTTGCAGATGCTTCCGTCGAACCAGCAAAAAGTCTTTTTTTCAGATAACGGATCAACTGCGGTTGAAGTCGCTATCAAGGCATCGTTGCAATATTTTTACAATAAAGGTGAATCAAGAAAGACGATAATCGCGTTTGAGGATGCATTCCACGGAGACACTTTTGCCGCGATGGCAGCCAGCGGAATTTCGTTCTACACATTGGCTTTCAAAGGTATGTTCATAGACGTAGTCCGGATTCCGGTTCCGGTTGCAGGGCGTGAAGAAGACAGTATTTCGACTTTGAAACAAGTGATTTCTGAACATTCGTGCGCCGCGTTCATTTTTGAACCGCTTGTGCTTGGTGCCGCCGGAATGGTGATGTATGAACCGGAAATTCTGGATCAATTGATTACCATCTGTCGGGAAAATAACGTGCTGACGATTGCCGATGAAGTCATGACCGGCTTCGGAAAGACAGGAAAGACTTTCGCCTGCGATTATCTCAGCGTTTCGCCAGATATTTTCTGCCTTTCCAAAGCACTGACCGGCGGAACGATTCCCATGGCGATTACAACTTTTACTCAGGAAATTTTTGACGGATTCTATTCGGATGACATCAACAAAGCGCTTTTCCACGGACACACTTTTACGGCAAATCCGACAGGTTGTGCGGCGGCATTGGCGAGTTTCGAATTATTGGGTTCAGATGAGATGCAGGCAAATATCGCTCGGATCCAAAATAATCACAAAGCCTTTCTTTCCCGAATTGGAAATCATCCGCGTGTAAAAACGTCACGTACACTCGGAACGATCCTGGCTTTGGAAATCAAGACGGAATCCGAAGAAGCTTATTACGGTACGCTTCGAAACAAACTGTATGACTTTTTCATAAGCAACGGAATCATTATGCGGCCTGTGGGAAACATCGTCTACATTTTACCTCCTTATGTCATTACTGATTCGCAATTGCAGACCGTTTACCAAACCATAGAAAAAGCATTGGCCGAAGTCTATTAATGCTTGGTTTTTTGCAATGGAGACCAATCACCCGTATCGCCGTGATTCGGATTGGCCGACGCATCGTTCGTCCCCAGGATCTGTCCTTGCTTATTGCTCCAATAGTATTGGTATTTAGTCGATAATTCTACTGTCGGAGTTGAGCTGTTTGGATTATCGTATGTTTGGACAGCGCCAAGATTTTCACGGAATTCCGTATTCTGCCTGTCGGTTACGGCATTTTTGTCATCGGTGACCTGTTGCCAGTTCTTTTGCGACCAATCGCGGTATTGTTTGGCGGCATCGGCATAAGCCATCGAGTTACGAAGATTCTGCTGCATCAACCCGCGCATCCCGAAAGCCGCACCGTTCGTAGCCGAAACCTGTTGTGACACCTGAGGCAACCATTGGCTATATTCAGCCCATTGTGAACTTTCTGAGATCGCGGCCGTCATTGCCATCACACAGCCGTCATAATACGGTATGATTTGAGCAGTCGCCACACCGCGATAGGAATTCCCATTCGATTGGTAGTGCAGCTCCATCGCATAGGCCTGTTTGAAACCGTTAATCGGATTGATTTGCTGCATCTGCCCAAGCTGAAGGTTCTGGACCTGCATGGCACTTAATTTCTGGTAGACGAATTGTGCCGGATTGGTATTCGGCATCAAACCGGAATTTCCTACCAAGATAGTCAATGCCTGGTTATCCGGAGCGAGAAGCGTCAATGCGAATTGCCCGTCTTCACCTACACGCCAGCCCGGAGGCAAAGCGTAGGAAAAGAACTGGGTTTGGGAAATTTGCAATTGGGCCGGGGATGTGCGGTTTTCGTGATTTTGATTTGAATGATTTTCATTCGACCGAATCGGTTCCGCTTCGACCAAAAACATATTTTGAGGAATTTCCATAGCATCAGGTTTTTGAATTTCAGCTTTTGGATCCTGCTGTTTACAGGAAGTGATTGTCAGGGCTGAAAGCAGGAGAAAGACAGACTGGATTTTCATATCGGTTAAAATTATCATTCTCCGAAAATACCTTATTACAATCGAAAAAAGTCCGCAACAACAACTATCCGTACCTTTTGTAAATATTCGGGACGTTTTGCTGAGCATTTTCAAAAATTGGATACCTTTAAGTAAGAAATCCTCAGGCTTATGATTCATCCGGATACTGAACTTCGCTTTATTTCTGACACCATAGGCTATGGTGTCGTGGCCAAAAAATTCATTCCGAAAGGAACCATAACCTGGGTTCAGGATGATCTCGACCGGATTTTTACGCCACAGGACGAAAGCCAGATCAGCGACCGCATGAAGGTGTATCTCGAAACCTATTGCTTCACCAACCACGACGGAAACAAAGTACTGTGCTGGGACAACGCCAAGTATGTAAACCACAGTTTTCGCCCCAGTTGTATGTCAACGGCTTACGATTTTGAGATTGCGATCCGCGACATTTATCCAGGAGAAGAACTGACCGACGATTACGGGTATTTGAATGTAGAAGAACCGTTTGCCGCCGCCGATGAAAACACGTTCCGTAAAGTGGTCTATCCGGACGACCTGATACGGCATTATGAGGAATGGGACGAATTGATCCGCCAAAACCTAAACAATATCAATACGGTAAGCCAGTCGCTCAAAGCCTTTATCCCAAAGGAAACCTGGAAAGAATTCCAAAGCGTGATTGACGGGGAAATTCCGTTGCGGTCGTTGCTGCATTGTTACTTCGATCGTTCGGCCTGATGGAAATATTGGCGTATTTTTGCGGCGTTGATTCCTTTAAGATTTTCCTCCGTGGCTCAAATTGTTTCCATACGTTCCATCGCTTCCGTTTCTTCATTAGGCGACAATCCTGAAAAGATTTGGACGGAATGGCAAAAACAAAATCACTTATTTCAGTTCAGGCACATTGGAAACACGAAAGCGTGGGGCGGATTTCTTGATTCAAATGCACGCGAACAGATTGAAATATTGCGTGAATCAAGCGATACATACAAACACCTTGACGATTCGGTTTTGCTTGCCATTGCGGCTTCACGCCAGGCTGTCGAAAAAGCCGGTTGGAATTCAGCCGATACTTTTGGAATAAACATTGGTTCTTCGCGTGGTGCAACATCACTTTTCGAGAAACATCACGAAGAATTCCTGCAAACGGGAAAAGCGCCTTTACTCACCTCACCCGTCACAACCTTAGGAAATATTTCGTCCTGGGTCGCTCAGGATCTAGCATCAAACGGCCCGGAACTTTCTCATTCGATTACGTGTTCGACTTCGTTACACGCCTTACTTAATGGTGTGGCCTGGCTTCGTTCGGGAATGGCCGATAAATTCCTTGTCGGAGGAAGCGAATCCCCATTGACAGCGTTTACGATTTCCCAGATGCAGTCGCTCAAAATTTATTCACGCGAACCTGAAACCGCTGAATTTCCCTCACGTGCCTTGGAGTTTGATAAGAAATTCTCATCGATGATTTTGGGAGAAGCGGCCTCGATGTGTTGTCTGGAAAGCGGGGTTTCAGATGAATCTATTGCAATTGTGGAATCGGTCGGATATGCCACTGAAACATTGGAAAGCAATACCTCGATTTCTGCAAACGCCGATTGTTTACAGCGTTCGATGAAGATGGCTTTATCTGATATACATCCGTCTGAAATCGATGTGATAATCATGCATGCACCTGGAACGGTAAAAGGAGATTTCTCTGAATTCAGGGCCATTGAAGCGGTTTTCGGAAACCACAAACCGTTGCTGACGACGACCAAATGGAAGAACGGGCATACGTTTGGTGCATCCGGAATGATCAATGTGGAACTGGCTGCCTTGATGTTGCAGCACCAATATTTTATCGGGTCACCATTTGGACCGGAATCAAAACCGGTGTCGCTTAAAAAGATTCTGGTGAACGCGGTTGGATTTGGCGGGAATGCGGTGAGTGCGGTGATATCAATCTTTTAAAAACTTACACAGCCATTTCAGTTTCCCCAATAATCACTTTCCGGTGTTGCTTTCCCCATTCCGAAAGCTGGTCGATAATGGTTTGCAGTGAACGCCCGTATTCGGTGAGCTGATACGTTACCGTTACCGGATGTGTATCTTGTACTGTCCGTTGTATCAACTTGTTTATTTCGAGTTCCTTCAATTCCTTGCTTAACATCTTATTCGAGATTCCGTCAACATCGGTCAGTATATCTGTAAACCGTCTTTTGTTGTAGAAACAGATGGACGAAATGATGTTGATCCTCCATTTGCCGCTCAACACATACATGGCGTCATGAACCGCCCGAAGCTCTTTCTTGTGGCAAGCCACGCTGTTAATTTCTGTCATAAGTTACCTTGTTACCCAAACGTTACTGTTACTTTTGGTTACAAAGTTACCAAAATAAATTACTTCGCTGTAGCTTTGCATCACAAAATGATAAAAAATCATAACATGAACTTCACAAATAAAAATGTAGTTATTACTGGCGGAAGCACCGGAATTGGATTTGCATCTGCCAAAGCATTCATCAACGCAGGCGCAAACGTCTGGATTACGGGCAGAAACGAAGCAAGCCTTCAAAAAGCAGCAGCCGAGATCAACAGCCCGAAATTGAAAACGCTGGTTTCCGACACTTCGAAACTAGAAGACATCGCTATTCTCGAAAAAGCGATTTCAGATAACGGACAGAAGCTTGACGTACTGTACCTCAACGCCGGAATTGCCGTATTCGCTCCTTTGGCACAAGCTACCGAAGCCGATTTTGACAGCCAGTTCAACATCAATGTCAAAGGACCTTACTTTACATTGCAACGATTGCTTCCACATTTGAACGATGGCGCTTCGGTACTGTTCACTTCATCGACAGTGGCAACCGCTTCTATGTTGGGCGGCAGCGTATATTCCGCAACAAAAGGCGCATTGAATAAAATCGCGACGATTGCAGCGAATGAATTTGCCGAAAGAAAAATCCGTGTGAACATTGTAAGCCCGGGCCCGATTTCGACACCTGGTTTGGAAAATGCCGTCCCTGAAGAATTCAAAGGACATTTGGCAGCGGCAACGGCTTTGCAAAGAATCGGGCATCCGGATGAAGTGGCAAAAGCGGTTTTGTTTCTGGCTTCTGAAGATGCGAGCTTTATTTCCGGAACCGAACTTTTGGTTGACGGCGGATACATTTCGTACGGCCTCAAATAAACCAAGCCACAACATATTCCAAGTTTAAATAAAAGCGGTCTAATGCCGCTTTTTTCATTTTCGCTACTTTTACCTCAAACAGCAAAAAATGGAAGAGCAAAAAAATCCAGCAGGTCAATCAGCCGAAGACACAACACCTAAAGTCACCGGAATAGGCGGTGTTTTCTTTTATTCAGACAATCCAAAAGAAACCAAAGACTGGTATGCCAAGAACTTAGGTTTTGAATTCAATGCCTGGGGTTCGTCTGGCTTCGATTCGAGAAATATGGAAAAACCGGATCAGGTCGACTCGCTTCAATGGAGCCTTTTCAAAAACGGGGACGATTATTTTGCCCCATCCAAAAAGGAATTCATGATCAATTACCGCGTGCAGAACCTGGAAGGGCTTATTGAAAAATTCAAACAGAATGGTGTCACTATCCTGGATGATGTCACCACGTATGACTTTGGCAAATTCCTGCATATTATGGATGCGGATGGAAACAAGATCGAGCTTTGGGAACCGGCGTGATGGAACTGGAAAAACATAAAGAGCAAATAACTGAAATCGGTTTTTCCATTATCCCGGATATCTATTCCCGCGAGGAAACCGACACCCTAATTTCAATAATAGAAGATGTTGATACTTCTAAAGAGAATTTTAGGAAATCTGCCAATTTATTCGCCATTAGACAATTCCTTAAAGAAGTTCCCAAAGTTGAAAATCTGGTATTCACCGACGCTTTAAAACAAGTGATCACGGACATTTTTGGAACAGATTTTTTTGTAGTCAAGAGCATTTATTTCGACAAACCCGAAACCTCGAATTGGTATGTGGCTTATCATCAGGATTTGACGATTTCTGTCGACAAAAAAATAGGGATCGACAACTTTGGCCCATGGACCGTTAAGCAAAATCAGTTTGCTGTGCAGCCGCCGATTAAAATCCTGGAAAACAATTTTACCATACGGATCCATCTTGATGATACCAATGAAAACAATGGCGCACTTAAAGTCATTGAGAAATCCCATTCACAAGGCATTTATCGTCCTGAGACTATCAATTTTAAAACGGAAACCGAAACCATCTGCTCTGTTCCTGCGGGCGGAATTATGATTATGAAACCATTACTCCTTCATGGTTCAAACAGGACTGCGAACCAAAAAAAGAGACGTGTCATTCATGTGGAGTTTTCGAATGTGGAGTTGCCTGGCGGATTGAAATGGTCTGAACGATTGAATTAACAGCTATTCCCGAATTACCGAAACAGTTCCCTTAAATCCTTTCCTGGAGTCTCCCTAAAAAGAAAAAAGCCCCGGATCTCACATTCCGGGGCTCATTCTCAATAACATTTATAACAAAATCTAGAAACTTACTTTTTTGGTGACGATCACGTCGTTTTCGAGTTCGATCTTGACGATGACGACCTGGCTCGCGATGTTGATGTCTTTTGAAACGAACAGATTGCTGTTGATGTCTGATTCCCAATAGATTTTCTTGCCCGTTACATCATACAGCGTCACCGATTTCATTGGCTGGCTGCCGGAACTGATTTCGATATGGTCAGCATTTTTGATGACGATGACGTTGTTTTCATCGGCCACATGACTTCCGGTTCCCAAAGTCGATTCCGTGTAATGGATTTCGAAACGATCATCGAATTGACCGGTTACAGTAGTGAACGTGTAATCTGACAATTTGAGGTTGTGGTAGGTATTGTCCGCTTTATCCAGAAGGAATACATCCTGGCTGTCGAACAAACCGTCAAAGTGCTCCAACGCAATATGGAATTCTCCGGCAACGGTCACTTTATAACCCATTGGCACCACATCCTGGTTGCTGAACGGCAGTGTGCGTCCCTGTATTGAAAGTTTATCCGGACCGAGTATCGAATAAAGGCTTGCGGCATTTCCGGCAGGGAACGTGGTTCCGTCAAACAACGGATCTTTTTCGTTCGTAGCTCCGGCGACATAACCTACAAGGGCTTCGTCATACGCTCCGGTTGCATTGGTCAGGTTTACCCAAATGCGGTGCTTTTCGATTTCCTGATCGGCTGGCATTGCGGTGGATTCATCTGTTTGCGCCATACGGAAGAACTGGTTGTTGTTGTTCGCCACACGCATGCTGTTGTTGAATCTTGCGGAATACGTTCCGTTGGCAAGACCGGTGCGGCCTTCAATAAAAAATCCTTGTCCCGATGCAATTTTACCTGTTGGCTCCGCACCTCCCGTAATAGCGGCTGATGCTGTTTTGACACCCCCGGTGAGGTTGTATTTTGCATAGTCATTATTCGTGTAGGTGTACACTCCGCCCGCCGGGTTCAATGGTGTATTGTGTGTCCACAGATAAACGGTTCCGTTTACGACGCCCTGGTTTACGGCATCTGTAATGAACAGGTCTATGTCGATAGCAGACGGATACGGATTCCCAATCAGGTTGTATGGGCTTGCACTCTTTATGATTGGCGTATTGATGACACCGTTGTTCGGCACTCCCTGGAATTGTCCTGTATAGACACCGTTGCTGGTGTTCGTCAAAGCCCAGCCTTGAGGTGCACGTATGATGTATCCGACACCCGGTGCCATTACCTGGTTTCCTCCCGCAATGGAAGACCAGTTTCCGATTGTTGGGTTAAAGCTGTAGTACTTATCACTTAAGGTGTTTGGCGAAAGAGAGTTCAGCGTAAAGTTTGTAACCGGAGACGACCAGTAGGTGAAATCATACGTACGCATTGGGGTTGTGTTGCGTTTGGCAATTACATTTCCGATATCTGTAGCATCATCATCAACTTGTACAAGACTACCTTTATCTTCTATGATGAAAGTTGATCCGGCATTTACTTTCACTTCCCTTTTCACGATAAGGCTTGCGTTGTTATTGATGGTTATGATTGCATTATTGGCTAATTCACAAGCACAAACAGTAAGGTTCGTATTCAGGGCCAGGTTTGAATTTATGAGTACCGGTGTGGTAGCAGTTGGTGTTCCGCTCCAGGTTCCGTTGTAGGTTACCGCAGCCGGAACAGTAATGGTCAGTACATTGGTGTATGCAACTGCACAGCTTCCGCTTTGGACTACGGCACGATAGTAACGCGTCGCCGGTACAGACCCGATTTGAGCCCCGCTTAGTGTGGCTGTCGTCACAGCGATATCGGTAACACCGGTTGTAAAAGCCGCATTGGTAGCATATTGCCATTTTACGACAGATCCTGTCTGGCCGGTCAACGTAAATCCTGAATTCGGTGTTGAATTACGGCAGATTTCATTCAATGACGTACTGATAGTTCCTGCCACAGAAGCAGATACGGTAACGGTCATGGAAACACCTGATGTAGTGGTCCCACAGAATGAATCCAGGAATCTCACCCAGTATGTTGTAGTACCCGTTGGTGAAACACTGTATGTGTTTACAGTCGAAGTACCAAGTATGGTTGATCCTACGGCTCCTGTTCCCCACTGATACACACCGTTGGTTCCTTTGGTTCCACCGTTGGCAGTAAGCGTAACTGCAGTTCCTGAGCAGGTAGCTGTGGTTCCGGTAACAGATGTAGGAGCGACTGAAGCAACATCTGTCTTAACAATAGTCATGGCCATGTTTGAATTTCCGGTATTTTCACGGATACGGATTTCGATCTGGCTTGATGAATCGAGGTTATAACTTCCGATAAGTGTAGTTGTGGTTCCATATGATCCTTGCGAATGAATCAGTGTTCCGTTAAGATACACCTGAAGCACATCGTCCCAGTTATTCATGGTAAGTGAATACGTTCCGCAAGGGAAACCTTGTCTTTTATAAACGAATGTATGGGTATCGTTATTGACCGTACAACCGTTCCATCCTGCTGAAGCCGATGGTGAAAGCGAGCTGCTCCAGCCGTTGTTCGCCGTATCCTGAGAGTTCGGGCTAAGTGTGTTCTGTACATAGTAACCACGGTAGACCAAAGATGATCCCAAGTTGATATCGGCACCATTGTATGCGTACACATTCCATTGATTTGTTCCAAAGACAGACGGTGTTCCCGGAGCGGCACCCACAGTAACCGTAACATAAGCAGCAGCCGTATAATTACAAGGAGCGGCATCTACGCGACGTACCCAGTATGTTGTAGTGGTGGTTGGAGATACGTTCAAGGTACTTCCGGTACCTGCCACAGCATTTGTTCCTGCAACACTTCCGGTTCCCCATTGGAATGTATTCGATCCGCTTCCGCCTGATGCCGTTAGGGTTATGGCTGTTGATGGACAAGTTGTTGAAGCTGGTGCTCCCGTAATGGAAGTCGGTGCCACAGATGGTGTATTGACAGTAATGGTAACAAATTGTGCCGATGTGTAGGCATTACAAGGCGATCCGTCATATCGGCGAACCCAGTAGGTTGTGGTTGAGGTCGGGCTGACGCTGATCGAAGCTGTGTTGCCTGAAATCGTATTTGACCCGGCACTCCATCCGGTTCCCCATTCGTAAACGGAACCTGTTGCAGCATATCCTCCAGTTGCTGTTAGCGTAGTTGACGATCCTGAACATATGGTTGTGGCTCCGGCAGTGATTCCGGTTGGTGCCGTAGACGAAATCCCCTGGGTAAATGTCACTCCAGATGTATAGGTGTTACAAGTAGAATCATAGGCACGTACCCAATAGGTCGTTGGAGTTGTCGGCTGCACCCACAATGTCTGGCTGTTGCTGTTTGCAATTGGGTTTGTCCCCACGACAGATCCGGTTCCCCATTGGTATTGACCGCCTCCGTTGCCAAACGAAATTCCGTTGGCCGTCAGGTTTTGTCCCGAACCATTACATAAGGTCGCGTTTCCGGAAATAGATGTCGGAGGGGTAGATGAAGTGTACACTTGCAGATTGTAGGTTATGTAATTTGAATTCCCGCACGTTCCCGCCCCTACAATCCTTACCCAATATGTAGTTGTTGCAGATGGAGCAGTTACCGTAATTGAATTGGTAGTCGCACCAGAAATAATATTCGATCCGGATGAACCAGTTCCCCATTGATAGCTTCCAGCTCCGGGAGTTCCGTCGGCAGTAAGCGTCACACTTGAACCGGCACAAGACATCCATGGGCCTGAAATATTGTATGGCCCTGCACTTCCTTTGTAAACTGTTACCGTAACTCCGCCAGTGTAATTGTTACAGCTCGAATCGTAACGGCGTACCCAATAGGTTGTAGTTGTAGTCGGGTTTACATAGGTACTTTGATTGGTCTGGCCGCTTATTGGGTTTGTCCCGATGACAGATCCTGTTCCCCATTGGTATTGTGCGTTAGGCGCGCTGGTTCCTCCGTTGGCATACAGATTTATCCCGTTGACACTGCAAAGTCCGTTGTCCCCTGTTATTGATGTCGGAGCTGTAGACAGACTGTAAATATCTACGTTGACCGATACGGCATTTCCTGCCGGGCAGCTTCCTCCGTTTATGATGCGTACCCAATACGTCGTGTAAGCCGTTACTGCAACCGTTCTGGTCGTAGCAGTTCCTGTACCTAAAACAGTAGCTCCAGCCGAGGCTCCGGTAGACCATTCATATACACTGCCTGTAGGTAGATTTCCTGCATTGATAGTCAGGGTCACATTTGCACCAGAACAAACCTGAGAGGCGGAAGAAGACAAGCCCCAAGGTCCTGTCCCAACCGGATAAATTGTTATGGTCTGTCCTGTCGTATAATAATTACAGGTTGAATCGTAACGACGAACCCAATATGTAGTCGCAACCGTAGGATTTACCCACATATTCTGGTTTGTCTGTCCGCCTATTACGTTGCTTCCCACGGTAGAGCCTGTTCCCCATTGAAAAGTCCAGCCGTTACCTCCGTTTGCATATAGGTTTGTACCGCTAGTGCTGCAAACTGTATCTGCAGTCAGGGATGTCGGGGCCGTAGCACCACAGGTTGTATAGGTAAATGAAACACGTGAATCTGTAGCATTTTCGTAATATTCAAGCACAAAATTTGTATTTGCATTCAATGTCACGGCCGCAGAAGTAGATGTGGTGTAACTGTGGTCGCCCCAGTTGTTGATGAGCCAGGTAGCACCGCCGTCAATACTCAATCTATATCCGTCATCACCTCCAACCGTAAATGTGAAAGTTCCGGACATATATTTCGTCATTTTATAGCGAATGGCAAATTTATCTGCATAAGATCCGCAGATGTTTGCTCCAGAAACCGAACCGGTAGCGAGATTCTGGTCAAACGTTTCAGATTGGGTCAGATATCCCCGATATGTTGTGGTAAATGCATCTGTAGGAGGCGGGCCTGCTGTCCATGAAGCATAAACGTAGCCTATCCACGAGCCTGAACCGTAAGAAACTTGATCCCCGGGAGGTGGTGTCACTGTAACCTGGACTGAAACACCGCTAGTTGCCCCACATGAATTCGCACTCACACGGCGCACCCAATAGGTTGTTGTTGTCGAAGGTGTAACAGTAATAGAAGCTCCCGTTTGTCCAGATATGACATTAGAACCTACAACGCTTCCCGTTCCCCATTCATATGAAGACCCAGTGGCCGTAGAGCCGCCGGTGGCCGTAAGCGTCGTACTTGCACCTGCACAAACAGATGTCGTACCGCTTATGGAATCAGGAGCCGTAGGCATAGGTGTTACAGAAATGGTACGTGTAGCAGCATTAGTTGTCTGTGTACAAACTCCGGAATCTACGCGCCGAACCCAATAAGTTGTGTTGGCAGTAGGATTGACTGTTATGGATTCTGTAGTATCTGGCAGGATATTCTGGCCTGTAGTTCCTGTTCCCCATTGGTAGGTTCCGGTTGTCCCGAGAGTTCCTCCGGTTGCCGTAAGCGTAGTACTGCTTCCACTACATACTGTGGTTGCGGTTGCAGTTATTGAACTCGGTGCTGTAGACGGTGTACCGGGACAAGAATTATAGGCGAAAGATATGCGGAAATCGCCGCCCTGATCATAAGTCTCCAGTACCATATTTTGTACGCCGCTCAGGTATATTACAGCTGTAGTTGTTTGGTAAGAATGGTAATTCCAGTCTGAAATTGCCCAAGTTGCTCCACCATCGGTACTCAATCTTACACCATCATCTCCTCCAACTGTTATGCTGTAGTAGCCTGCAGGGTAATTCCGTTGCATGCGAAAGCGTATGGACATTCGGTCGCTATAGGATCCACAAACATTAGTTCCAGATACGGCACCCGTTGCAAGATTGTAATTGAACTGTTCTGTTTGAGTAATATAGCCTTTGTAGTTAACAGAAGCCAGAGCATTCTGTGGCGGGTTGTTTCCGTCAAGATCAGAATAGACATATCCAATCCAGGAATCGACTCCGTAAACTGTAGGATCACCCGGTGGTGTAGGACATTGTGCCTGCGCAGCCGTTCCTATGACCACAAGGATCAAAAAGACCAGTATTAATTTCAGGCGTAATCTAAAACGAACGGATTCCTCATTTCCGTAGTACAGATTTTTCATAGTGGTTAAATGTTTTGTTTTTTGGGACAAGTAAATTTGTTTTGTTTCTGACAATGCTCAAACGATGATTCGTTTAAAACATCGACCAAATGTATAAAAACATCGATTAAGTGCACAAATAAAAATGCATCATATTTTTTTTCCTACAAATAAAAAAATGCAGTTCGTCGATGAAAGTCAACAAATAGAATTGAAAATCAGATAGTTAAGTATTAATATTTTTTTTATAAACAAACATGGGAATTGTGTAAAACATATGAATATTCCTACTTTTAATTTTTGTTAAAATTCATTCTGCTAGAGACTTAGCGAATTTTGAATGAAACTGCAAACATGAATGTCTTACATATTTTAAGCAGAATTGAGTAATCTACATAGTGTAAAAATTCCTACTTTTAGAAACATAAACCTTTAATAACGAATGCTATGAAACGACTTTACCTATTTTTATTTTCAACTTTAGGCCTTTGTTCGCAGGGACAGACCATAGCGGTCACTTCTTTTGCAACGGGCTTCTCAAGTCCCGTGGAAATCACTCACACCTCAGATGACAGATTGTTTGTAGTCCAGCAAGGCGGAACTATTAAGATCCTGAATGCAAACGGCACGACGAATACAACACCTTTCCTTACACTTGGGCCTTCTGTCATCGATTCCGGAGGTGAACAAGGTTTGCTTGGCCTGGCATTCCATCCGGATTACGCCAACAACGGATATTTCTATGTTAATTACACCCGTGATGGTGATGGAGCAACCAACATTGCACGCTACTCCGTAAGCACGACCGACCCTAACGTTGCTGATGCCACAAGCGGAGTCGTCCTGCTTACCATAAGCCAGCCTTTCAGTAATCACAATGGAGGTACGCTTCGGTTTGGTCCGGACGGTTACCTATATATAGGAATGGGTGATGGTGGAAGCGGTGGCGATCCTGGAAACCGTGCACAGAATCTTTCGCAGAATTTGGGTAAAATGCTTCGGATTGATGTAGATTCAGCCTCACCATATGGAATACCTGCTACGAATCCGTTTGTGGGAATTGACGGAAACGACGAAATTTTCTATTACGGAGTCCGCAATCCTTGGAAGTTTTCATTCGACAGGCTCAACGGGGATTTATGGATTGCAGATGTTGGCCAGAATGAAGTGGAAGAAATCAATAAACTTACGGCTCCGTTGACTCCGGGTCTCAATCTTGGATGGCGTTGTTATGAAGGCACACAACCATATAATATTTCAGGTTGTCCGGAAGAATCTACCATTACGATGCCTTTCGCCGAATATACGCATGCAGCCACTTCCGGTTGTTCCATAACAGGTGGTTACGTTTATCGTGGTGCCATGTACCCGAATTTCTACGGAAACTATTTCTTTGCCGATTACTGTAAAAGCGAATTGGCAACCGTTGTACCGGACGGAACGCTTACGTTTACCACGAATCTTTCGTTTGCAGGAAACATAACCACTTTGGGCGAAGACAATTCTGGAGAGTTATATGTAGCAGGCGGCGGAACGATCTATAAGATTTCAGACCTGGACTTATCATCGGCAGATTTTACGCGCAATGGAATCAAAATGTATCCGAATCCATCAAACGGCGAGGTTTTCCTTGATGCACCAGATAGCATGTATCCGCTCAATTTCACTATTATCGACGATGCCGGACGCGTTGTCTTCAACCAAAAAATCGAAGCCACTTCCGGAAATCACTTCCAGACATCAGACTTGGCCCGCGGTGTCTATTTGGTTAAAATGACAGATAAGGAAGGCAAACAATTCAGCAGCAAACTCGCCATACAATAAGTTGCAACCGAATACAAAAAGCCCCCATTAGTGTCCAACTTTTGGGGGCTTTTTAAATACGGGTTCCATATCAAAAGAATTATCTCAATCAGCCAATAAAATACAGAATGTAATTGCCTTTTGAATCGGCATCGGCAAGGGTCTTTTTCAATAAATCGAATCCTTCGGCCAAATGTCGTTTGTTGAACGCCTGATCCGGACTTTCATTAGTGTGCCACACAGTCGGATAAATATCGTTTTTGTTGAAACTGTCGGCATCATACAATCGGAGCACATCATCAGCATCAAGCGATTCGAGGATTTTATTCGCGTGGGAAATCACCTCCGGTTTTAGAAAATACGTCGCCGTCGATTCCGGAAAATCTTCAGGATCTTCAAAGTCAAGTGCATCGAACTCTATTTCCTCACCCACAAATTCCGTCGGATAAAAAACCTCTTCCAACGATTCCGGGAATTCGCCTGCAAAATACGTCTCGAGCAAAAAATTCAAGCCTTCGTAATTCTGGTCGAAAACCGCTGAATTAGTGTCGTCGAACTTAAAATCATAAGCTTCCTGATTTGCCGAAAATTTCCTGAATTCCACAGCATCTATCTGATACAAATTTACACTTTGACTCATCCTTACCAGATTTTTACGCGTTTCTCAGGAACAACATATAGTTTGTCGCCAGGCTTGATGTCAAACGCCTGATAAAACACATCCACATTCTGCAACGGTACATACGAACGGTACATTCCTGGTGAATGAGGGTCAGTCTTAACCTGATTTTTGATAGCTTCGTCACGCATTTTGGTACGCCAGATGGTTCCCCACGAAATGAAGAAACGCTGTTCCGGTGTGAAACCGTCGATTTTTCCGGGATTTCCATTTTCTTTCAAATACAGTTCAAGGCCGTCATATGCCGCAGTCACACCGCCTAGATCACCTATGTTTTCACCAAGCGTGAATTTACCATCCACAAAAATCCCGGGCAACGGCTCAAGTGCACTGTATTGTGCCGCCAGATCGTCACCTAGCTTGGTAAATTTTTCCAAATCCTGATCGCTCCACCAATTCACCAGGTTTCCGTCTGCGTTATAACGCGCACCCGAATCATCAAATCCGTGCGAGATTTCATGCCCGATTACAGCTCCAATACCACCAAAATTCACGGCTTCATCCGCTTTATAATCATAAAACGGAGGTTGCAAGATGGCCGCAGGGAACACAATTTCATTGAACGACGGATTGTAATAGGCGTTGACGGTTTGAGGCGTCATGCCCCAACGTGTTTTATCTACCGGTTTTTTGAGGTCTTTGAGATCTTCATTGAACCGCCATTTGGCCGAAGCCTGAGCGTTTGAAAAGTAAGATCCGCCTGCTGTCGGCGACTTCAAATCCAGTGCTGAATAGTCACGCCATTTGTCCGGATAACCTATTTTGATGCTATACTTTTTGAGTTTTGCAATGGCCATGGCGCGGGTTTTTTCATCCATCCAAGGCAGTTCGTTGATACGTTTTTCATAGGCGCGGAACACATAGGAAATCATCTTTTCACATTTTGCCTTCGCTTCCGGCGGGAATTTTTCAGCCACATATAGTTTACCGAGTGCTTCGCCGATTGATCCGTTTACGCTTTGTAACGCGCGTTCGTCACGAGGTCGTTGCTTGATGGCACCCGTGAGTGCTTTTCCGTAGAATTCCCAGTTGGCGTTTTCGAGATCTGTCGATAAGGTTCCTGCGTAACGGTTGAGCAACGTCCATTTCATGTAGGCCTTCCAGGTATCGACATTGTTTTGAGTGAATAAATCCTGAAGTGCCTTCATGTATTTCGGTTGAGAGACATTAAGCGAATCGAGGTTAGTCAATCCGATGCCATCGAGATACATTTTCCAGTCGATTGCAGGTGTCATGGCCTGTAAATCCGAGACCTTCATCGGGTTGTAACTTTTGCGTCGGTCGCGTCTTTCGACCCGGTCCAAACGAGGCTCGCTCAACTTGGTTTCAAATTCGAGGATCGATGCTCCGTCTTTGGCAGCAGCATCTTTGGAAACGCCGACCATTTCAAGCATACGTGCCACATGGTCTGTATATTTTTTACGTTTTTCCTGTGAATCGGCATCCGAAGAAACATAATAATCCCGATCGGGCAATCCGACCGAACCTGGCCCGACACTGACTATATTGCGATTGCTGTTCTTGGAATCAGGTCCAATCCCGACCCCAAAAAAACCAATGCCGCCAAGCGGTTCCATTTCGGTCAACAACTTTTGAAGGCCTTTGATGTCTTTAACTTCGTCTATTTTTTTGAAATACGGTTTAAGTGGCGCATATCCGTTCTTGTTGCGCGAAACCGTGTCCATTATGGTTTGGTAAAGCCCAATGGCTTTTGCCTGGTCGGTTCCGGTTTTGTACTTACCGGAAGCGGAAGCCGCTTTCAGGATATTCAGTGCATCAGTGTCTGTATTCTGACGCAATTCGTCGAAGCTGCCCCAACGCTGGCGGTCGGCGGGAATTTCAGTATTGTCGAACCAGGTTCCGTTTACGTATCTGAAAAAGTCGTCTCCGGGTTTGACTTTGATATCCATGAGAGACATATTGATTCCGGGTTTTGTCTGTGCTTTTTGGGCGGAAAGACTGCCGGAAGCGAAAATGGGCAACAGCAGTAATAAAGATCTTTTTGAGTTTTTCATCTGGATTGTAGTTTTCGGTCATTGTAAAGCCGGATTTAAATATACGCCTTTTGCACATTTTTAACCTGATTAAATCAACTGCGCTGCACAAAACACGGTATTTTTGCCGCATGATTTTGTTCTTTAAAAAGTACAAGCCGTTTTTTATTGCCATGTTCGTGGTTTCGGCTGTGGCCATTACGCTGTTTTATTTTGCACTGAGGCCCCAAAAGATGCTTCCAATCTATAATCCGGCCGATGTGAATCCGGAAATGGTCGACAGCACCGTTCAGCACATTGGCAACAAACACCATATTGCCGATTTTTCACTAACGAACCAAAACGGCAAAACCATCACTCAAAAAGATTACGAGGGAAAGATTTATGTAGCCGATTTTTTCTTTACGACCTGCCAGTCGATCTGTCCAAAAATGACGCATAATATGGCTGAAATCCAAAAAGCGATCAAGGACAATCCGAAAGTTTTATTACTTTCTCATACTGTAATGCCAGAGGTCGACAGCGTACCCGTCCTCAAAAAATACGCTCTGGAAAAAGGTGTGGATGACACAAAATGGAACCTGGTCACGGGAAGCAGGAGGGAAATCTACGATCTGGCAAGAAAGTCTTATCTGGCGGTCAAAATCGGTCGGCCGGAAGAACAGGACGATATGGTCCATACTGAAAACTTTGTGCTCGTCGACCAAAAAAGGCGTGTCCGCGGATTCTATGACGGAACGAAAGAAGAAGATATCAAACGCCTGATAGAAGATATTGTCTGGCTCAGTGAAAAATCTGATGACTAAAATCGAACTTTCCACGGCTATCGATGCGCCTTTAGAACGCTGCTTCGATTTGGCGAGGAATGTCGATTTCCATAAACTTTCTGTAGCAAATACCAATGAAGAAGCTGTTGCTGGCCGAACTTCAGGATTATGTGAATTGGGCGACAGAATTACCTGGGAAGCCACACATTTTGGAATCCGTCAGCGATTATCCGTTGAAATCACCAAATTCGAAAAACCGTATTTTTTTGAAGACACCATGACCAAAGGCGCCTTCAAAAGCATGAGGCACGAGCATCATTTCTCTTTCGAAAATGGTCTGACTGTAATGAAAGATGAATTCTATTTTGAAGCACCTTTTGGAATCATTGGTAAGATTTTCAATGCCTTGATCCTTAAAAAGTATATGATGACGTTTTTGCTTCAGCGAAATGCGTTGCTAAAGGAGCTTGCCGAAAAAGACACATCAATTAAATGATTTCCGGAATTCCAAAGGCGACAATTGCGTCTTGGCCTTGAATAATTTACTGAACGATTGCGGGTGCTCGAACCCAAGTTCATAAGCGATTTCACTTACCGACAGTTGCGTCACCGATAATTTTTCCTTCGCCTTTTCAATCAATTTGTTGTGGATGTGTTGCTGTGCGTTCTGGCCTGTGAGTGACCGCAACATATCACTGAGATAACTCGCAGAAATATTGAGTTTTTCAGACAGAAAATGAACTGTTGGAATTCCGTTTTTTACAGATTCCGATTCAAAAGATTCATCAAGCAATTCTTCCATTTTGACCAATAAATCATTGCTAGCGACCTTTCGTGTGAGGAATTGGCGTTTGTAAAATCGATTGGCATAATTGAGCAATACCTCGATTTGGGATATGATGACATCCTGGCTGAAATCGTCTATTCGGCTGTTGAGTTCTTTTTCGATGATCCTGAAGATGGAAATCACGGTTTCTCTTTCTTCTTCGGACAAATGCAATGCTTCATTGGCCGAATAAGAGAAAAAACCGTATTGCTTGATTTTTTTGGCAAGCGGATAATTCCACAAAAAATCCGGATGGATCAGTATCGTATACATCGAACTGTCCTGCCGACCGGGCTCGTTCGGGCTTCCGATGACCTGATTGGGAGAAGCGAACATCAATCCGCCTTCGTCGAAATCATAATAACCCTGGCCGTATTTGAGTTTTTCGCTGACCGTTGATTTATATGAAATCTTGTAAAAATGAAGTACATGCGCGCCTTGCGGCAGACAAATCCGGATGTCGTTGTCAATACCGTTGAGCAGGCTGATGAGCGGATGCTGCGGATTTGGCAAACCTAAAGTGCGATGTACTTCCGTCAGCGAATTTACCTGAGTTTGCACGGGATCTTTTTTCATACTTAAATATAAGAATGAAGACCGATAGTTTTGATATCGGTCTTCCGGATTTTACTTCATCAATTCTGGGCTGCATTGGAAACGGTTGCCCATTCTTCCCAGATAGCCAAACGTTCAGCGTAATCTTTTTTGACCCATGGCAGGTTTTGGTTTCCGAGGAAAAAACGCAACGGTGGATTTTCGGCATCGGCGATTGCGAAAATGGCATCAGGCGTCGCTTCCGGATTTCCTCTTTCGAGATTCTGGAGCGTTCCGAAGAATTCATTTTTGAAGTCGTTGTAAATATCGAGGTTGTTTGAGAATTTGAGCGATTCCTGGCTTCCAAATTCGGTGGCATACGCACCCGGCTCAATTATGGTAACGTTGATTCCGAATTGTTTCACTTCCAGGGCCAGACTTTCATGTATGGCTTCGAATGCCCATTTAGAAGAGCAATAGTAACCGATGACGGGCAAAACGACGTGACCTAAATTGCTCGATGTGCCCATGATGTGGCCGTAACCTTGTTTACGCAACAACGGCAGTGCGGCTTGTATGACCGAAACAGGTCCTAAAACATTCGTTTCATAAAGCGCCCGGATTTCTTCGGGTTTGGCTTCCTCGATGGTTCCGACGAGTGAATAACCTGCGTTGTTCAGGACTATGTCCAATCTTCCGAAATGATCGTAGGCTTGTTGGACGGTTGTTTTGACTTGTTCCGGATTGGTGACATCGAGTTCGAGCGTCAGGACATTGTCGCCGAATTGTTCTTTCATGTGTGAAATGCCCGACAGATTTCGGGCTGTTGCGGCAACTTTATCACCTCGTTCCAACGCGGCCTGTGTCCAGACTTTTCCAAAACCCCTTGAACTTCCTGTTATGAACCAGACTTTTTCTTTTTGTTGTGACATGATTGTTTTTTTTATGATGAAGCAAAGTTCCGGACATCATAGATTTTGGCCGAAGCCGAATTGAGGTACTTTGTAGCCAAAACGAGAAAGCAGCTTCTTATAATAACAACTTAAAAAGCCGGCTAACTCAACAATAAACCTTAATTTTGCGCTTTATTCAATCTAAATAAGCGTTGCATACAACTGTCGGTCAACTCAGGAAAGGGGAAAAAGGCATCATCACGGAAATCGATGTCGATTTGCTTCCGTTGAAACTTCTCGAAATGGGTTGCCTCCCCGGAAATACGGTTGAACTATTGCAGATTGCGCCGCTTGGCGATCCGGTTTATCTTGATATCAACGGAGCGCGCCTGGCAATCCGCAAAGAAACGGCCCAGCTGATCCAAATTGAAAGAGCGCCCAAATGAGCAACGAGAATATCAACGTAGCCCTGATTGGGAATCCGAATACCGGAAAGACATCTGTTTTCAATGCGCTGACCGGCCTGAATCAACAGGTTGGGAATTATCCGGGAATTACCGTCGAGAAGAAAATCGGGTTCTGTAAACTTCCAGGAAATGTCCGAGCGAATATCCTGGATTTGCCCGGAACGTATAGTTTGAACGCGAGTTCGATGGACGAAAATGTCGTGATCGAATTGCTGTTAAACAAGAACGACAAATTGTTTCCGGATGTCGCCGTCGTGATTACCGATGTCGAAAACCTCAAGCGTAACTTACTGCTTTTCACCCAAATCAAAGACCTTGAAATCCCGACGGTGCTGGTCATCAATATGGCTGACCGCATGGATTACAAGGGAATTTCACTTGACATTCCATACCTGGAGGAACGTCTGAATACAAAGATTGCACTAATCAGTACGCGTAAAAATTCGGGCATTGACGAACTGAAAAATTTAATTGCTTCTTACAAGACGCTTTCGGCTGAACCTTGCCTGAATGCTTCGTCAATCGATCCGGAATATTTCGATAATCTCCGAAAAACGTTCCCTAACCAACTCGTCTATAAGCTTTGGCTTGTGATTACACAGGATGTGAATTTCATGTTGCCGGAGAAAAAACAAATCCAATCGACGTTTACCAAACCGAATTCCGAACTCAAGCGGATGCAGCAAAAGGAAACGATCAAACGCTATCAATTCATAAACGATGTGCTTCGCATCGGTCAGGTCGTAGACAGTACAAAAGCAAAAGATTTCGGTAGCAGATTAGACAAAATACTCACGCATAAAGTCTGGGGTTATGTAATTTTCCTGGCTATTCTGTTCCTTATTTTCCAGTCGATATTCTCGTGGTCGAGTTATCCGATGGATTTTATCGACGAGCAATTCGCCAACCTGAGCCAAATGGTTTCCGAGAGTTTTGCACCAGGAATCCTGACCGATCTGGTTTCCCAGGGAATCATTCCCGGAATTGGTGGCATCGTGATTTTCATTCCGCAAATCGCCGTGCTGTTCTTGTTTATCTCGTTACTTGAAGAAAGCGGTTATATGAGCCGTGTGGTATTTTTGATGGATAGGATCATGAGACGGTTCGGGCTCAGCGGAAAAAGCGTCGTGCCTTTGATTTCAGGGACGGCTTGTGCCATTCCGGCGATTATGGCGACACGTAATATTGAAAACTGGAAGGAACGACTGATAACGATACTTGTCACGCCCTTTACGACTTGTTCAGCGCGGTTGCCGGTATATTCGATTATTATTTCTTTGGTGATTCCGGACAGACGCATCGGTGGTATCATGAATCTTCAAGGTCTGACGCTGATGCTATTGTATCTCGCCGGATTCTTTATGGCGGTGGTTTCTGCCTGGCTTTTGGACAAAATTTTAAAGCTCAGGACCAAAACGTATTTTGTGGTCGAAATGCCGAATTACAAATTGCCGCTCGCCAAAAACGTCGGCATCAATGTACTTGAAAAGACCAAAGCTTTTGTGGCCGGCGCCGGAAAAATCATTTTGGCCATTTCGATTGTGCTGTGGTTTCTGGCATCGTTCGGGCCGGGAAATGATTTCCATAACGCGGAAACTATCGTAACCCAAAAATTCGAAAAGACAGGTACGTTGCCGGAAGGCGAAACGTTGGAAAGCGAAATTGCGTCATACAAACTGGAAAGCTCCTACATTGGGATTGCCGGAAAAGCCATTGAGCCCGTAATTAGCCCATTGGGTTATGACTGGAAAATTGGGGTAGCGATTATCAGTTCATTTGCAGCCCGTGAAGTTTTCGTCGGCACTTTAGCCACTATTTACAGTGTTGGCGATGCAGATAATGATGCTACGATCAAGTCTAAAATGGCTTCTGAAACCTGGCCGGACGGAACCAAAATCTTCAATCTGGCAACCGGAGTTTCATTGCTGTTATTTTACGCCTTCGCATTACAATGTGCGAGTACATTGGCCATCGTCAAAAAAGAAACGAATTCGTGGAAATGGCCGCTCATCCAATTGGTATTCATGAGTGCATTTGCCTATCTCACCGCGTTCATCGCCTATCAAACCTTAAGCTGATGCAGACTATAATCGCCATAGGATTGCTTGTTGTTGCCGTTGTCTTTCTGGCTCGGAAGTTCGTATTCAAACCTAAAAAGAAAGACGGTTGCGGACCGGATTGCGGATGTAATTAGCGTTATGATTACGATATAAAAAACCGGACAATCCATAAGTTTGGTTTGTCCGGCAAGTAGCCCCGCCAAGAATCGAACTTGGATCTAGAGTTTAGGAAACGCCTATTCTATCCGTTGAACTACGGGGCCGATAAAAAAAAGCCACTCGTGAGAATGGCTTTCGTTTTTTGCTCCCCCTCTTGGGCTCGAACCAAGGACCCTCTGATTAACAGTCAGATGCTCTAACCAACTGAGCTAAGGAGGAAGATGTTTTATCTTTTAAGCGGTGGCAAAGATAACTCGAAAAATCATCTGTGCAAATAAAACTTTAAAAAATTTTACTTCGCTATGGCCTTATAAATATCGTTGCCGTTTGCGAACAATACCAGTCCAATCAGCATAATGAAACCAGCCAATTGTGCATACTCCAAAAACTTGTCGCTCGGCTTGCGTCTTGAAATCATTTCATATAACAAAAACAGCACGTGTCCGCCGTCTAATGCAGGAATCGGAAGCAGGTTCATCACGCCAAGCATGATCGAAAGCAAGGCCGTAATGTTCCAGAATGCTTCCCAGCTCCACGAATGCGGGAAAATGTCGTAAATGGCCTTAAAACCACCAACGCCTTTGTATGCACCGGTGCTTGGGGTAAAGATTGCTTTAAGCTGGCGTCCGTAAGAAGCGATTTGTTCTTTTCCGTGAGAAAGCCCAACCGGAATCGCTTGGAAAAACCCATACTTCTCCTCACTGATTTTATACAATCCCAGTTTTTCAAGATTGTCCACAGGCAGTTTCCACGGATAAACCACACCTAATTTTGCACTGTCGTTTACCTTAAGATTCACTGCAACCTGTTTTTCATCGCGAAGCACGATCGCCGGAATCGTTTTGCCTTTATTGGCTTCGAGTTCCGCAGGCATCTGGTCGGCGTATTGGAGTGCTTTTCCATTTACAGATTGAACGATATCGCCAACTTTCAGCTCTTTGTTCTGGGAAGATGCCGGAATATCTGAAACCACGAACGGAATACGCAGTTCTACTACGGAACGTTTGCCTTCGTCAAGCAATTGTGAAATGAAATTCACCGGAAGGTTGATGGTTTGGTTTTGTCCGTTCCGATTGACCTCGACCGTTTTGGCCATTGAAATCGCTTCGTTCAAATCATGGAAATGTGCAATTTTCTGGCCGTCGACAGATACGATTTTGTCTCCCGTTTTAAGCCCGATTTTCTCCACGGCAGGATTTGTCACCCAAATTCCGTCTTTCACTTCATCGTTCGAAATATACAAATCACCATAAGCGAAAGCCATCCCAATATAAATCAGGAACGCCAATATAAAATTCACGGTAACGCCGCCAAGCATGATAATGAGACGTTGCCAGGCTGGTTTGGAACGGAATTCCCACGGTTGGGGCGGAAGCGACATTTGTTCCGTGTCCATGCTTTCGTCTATCATTCCCGAAATCTTTACGTAACCGCCAAGTGGCAGCCATCCGATTCCATATTCCGTTTCACCGATTTTTTTCTTGAGCAGCGAAAACTTCACGTCAAAAAACAGGTAGAATTTCTCCACACGTGTCTTGAAAAGTTTTGCCGGTATAAAGTGCCCGAATTCGTGCAAAACAATGAGCAACGAAAGGCTCAGCAGGAATTGGGAAAGCTTGATTACTATGTCCATTAGATATTTTTACTGAATCGCGGACAAAAATAGAGATTTAAAACCAACGTCGGTTCGAGTAGCGCAAATTCAATTGTAAATGTTTGTTAATAGTTCTGATTCTTGGGCGGCTCAGGGGTAAATTTACAGGAAACCGAAACAAGCACTCATGCAGAAAATCGCTACAGCACTCTTATCTTACGGAATGTCTGGAAAGGTTTTCCACGCGCCTTTCCTCGAACTTCATCCCGGATTTGAATTGATTGGTGCCTGGGAACGATCGAAAAAGAAAATCCACGAAGATTATCCGCTGGTCAAATCATACGGCACTCTGGATGAGGTTCTCGCCGATCCCGAAGTAGAACTCATCATAGTCAACACGCCCACAGAAACCCACTTCGATTACGCCAAACAAGCGCTTCTCGCCGGAAAAAATGTCCTTGTCGAAAAAGCGTTTACCACAACTGCCGCCGAAGCCGAAGAACTTCGCGACCTCGCCATAGAAAGCAAACGCAAACTCACCGTTTTCCAGAACCGCCGTTGGGACAGTGATTTCAAGACCGTCAAAGATATTTTCGACAAACAAATCCTCGGCTCAATAGTAGAGGCTGAAATCCATTTTGACCGTTTCAATCCCAATTTAAGTGCAAAACCGCATAAGGAAGTCAAAAGCCCCGGATCTGGCGTTCTCAAAGATTTAGGCCCGCACATCATTGATCAAGCTTTGGTGCTGTTTGGTTTTCCGGATAGTTTGTTTGCCGATGTCCGAAGCACCAGGCAAAATTCTGTTGTCGATGATTGGTTCGATATTACTTTGTTTTACGACACATTCCGCGTCCGTGTCAAAAGCAGTTATTTCGTTCGGGAACCGTTGCCGTCTTATATTCTTCACGGCAAAAAAGGTTCGTTCCTCAAAAGTCGTGGCGATGTCCAGGAAGATGATCTGAAGGCAGGCAAAAAGCCGATGGTGACCGATTGGGGCAAAGAACCCGAATTCCGCTCCGGTGTGCTCCATACGGAAATCGAAGGCCTTGAAGTACGCGAACATGTCCCGACGCTCCAGGGAAATTACTATCACTTTTTTGAAGAGTTATTCCAATACGTCAAGAAAAGTGGCAAGAATCCGGTTCCGGCAGATGATGCTGTGAAGACCATGAAAATCATAGAAGCGGCCATAGAAAGCAGCGAAACCAAAACACACATCACTTTTTAAAATGGAAAAAAGACAACTCGGAAATTCCGATTTACATATTTATCCCGTCGTTTTTGGCGGAAACGTTTTTGGCTGGACGATTGACGAAAAACAATCGTTCGAAATTTTAGATCATTTTACCGGTTCAGGTTTCGATGCGATCGATACGGCCGATGTCTACTCGCGATGGGCGCCGCAAAATTCCGGTGGCGAATCTGAAACCATCATCGGCAACTGGCTTTCCAAAAGAGGCAAACGCCAGGATTTGGTGCTCATGACAAAAGTCGGTTCCGATATGGGCGACGGCAACAAAGGCCTCAAAAAAGAATACATCCTCAAAGAAGTCGAAGCATCACTCAAAAGACTCAAGACAGATTACATCGATTTGTATCAGACCCATTTCGATGAAGAAGCCACGCCGGTCGAAGAAACGTTGTCGGCTTACGACGAACTCGTAAAGTCAGGCAAAGTCCGTTTCATCGGAACTTCGAATATGTCGCCTGACAGAATCTCGGAATCGCTACAGACAAGTACCGACAAAAACTTCCCGCGTTACCAGACGCTTCAGCCGCATTACAATCTATATGCCCGCGAAAAATACGAAACTCAATATGAACCTTTGGCATTAAAGGAAAACCTGGGTGTCATTACGTATTTCTCACTCGAAAGCGGCTTCCTGACCGGAAAATACCGAACCAATGCCGACCTTGGCAAAAGTCCGCGCGGTGGCGACATGAACAAATATTTCGACAAACGCGGCCTTGCGATTTTAGATGCACTCGATAAAATTTCTGTTAAATACAATACAGATCAGGCAGCCGTTTCCCTGGCGTGGCTTATCAATCGGCCATCGGTCACGGCGCCAATCGTAAGTGCCACGAAAGTCCCGCAACTTTCGAGCATTATATCGGCTCCGAACCTGAACCTCGATACGGAAGACATCAACCTGCTCAACTCCGCAAGCGCTTACTGATATGAACGTTTTCTCGACCCGCATTTTACCGCAAAAAGGAATCGAGGTTTTCGAAAAGGCCGGGATTATGGTAAACTGCTGGCGTAAAGAAAGATCGCCGACAAAGCAGGAATTGTACGACGGTAGCAAAAATGCCGATGGTTTACTCGTTCTCGGACGGACGGAAATAGACCGTGAATTCCTCGAGGCCAACCGGCATTTAAAGGTCATTTCATTGTTTTCCGTCGGATATGATCATGTCGATATCAAAACTGCAGACGAACTGGGAATTCCTGTCGGACACACGCCTGATGTCTTGAGCAAAGCCACAGCCGACACCGCTTTTTTGCTGATGCAGATGACGGCGCGCAAAGCCCTTTTCCACCACAAAAGAATCCAGAAAGGCGATTGGGCTGTCTTTGATCCTGAAGCCGGATTGGGCCTGGATCTGAAAGACAAGACCATCGGGATTTTCGGGTTGGGAAACATCGGATATGAAATGGCCAGATCCTGCCGTGGTGCCTTCGACATGAAAGTCATTTACCACAACCGCAGCCGCAATGAAAAAGCAGAACACGCATTTCAGGCCGAATTGGTATCGTTTGATGAACTGCTTCAAAAAAGTGACGTGATTTCGGTCCATGCCAATTTATCATCTGAAACTAAAAACAAATTCAACCGTGAGGCATTCTCCAAAATGAAACCGTCAGCCATTTTCATCAACACGGCCCGCGGCGGAATCCACAATGAGATCGATCTGACCGAAGCATTGCGATCCGGAACAATTTGGGGCGCCGGTCTAGACGTCACAAATCCTGAACCCATGCAGCCAGGAAATCCATTGCTCGAAATGGAAACGGTTTCGGTACTGCCACACATCGGCTCTGCCACCAGGGAAACAAGGGATGCCATGGCGATTCTGACTGCCCAAAATGCCATTGCAGGTTTGAAAGGCGAACCGCTTCCGGCTCGGGTAACATTTTCACGAACAAACTAAAACACAACTATATGGAACCGATTCAATTGACATTCAAAGACGACGGGAAAATCCCGAACAGTAAATTGCCGCTACTTATTTATCGCGGCGTTTTCCTTGAAGATAAAGCCGATGCCGACGCCATGATTGCCCATTTCAAAAACTACGGATGGCGCAATGCCTGGAAAAACGGCGTGTACGACTATCATCATTACCACAGCATCACGCACGAAGTCATTGGGATTTACCAGGGTTATGCGACACTACAGTTTGGTGGAGAAAATGGCGAACGCGTCTCTGTTGAAGAAGGCGACGTAATCGTGATTCCGGCCGGCGTGGGGCACAAACGCGTCGATCAGTCTGAAGATTTCGCCGTGGTAGGTGCTTATCCGAATGGCTGCGATTACGACATCATGAAAGGTGAACCCGGCGAACGTCCGAAAGCCGATGAAAATATAGCTAAAGTCGAATTGCCCGAAAACGATCCGGTCTACGGAAAAATGGAAGGCTTGCTTTACATCTGGCACAATCAATTACAACTACACTGATGGATTTACAATTAAAAGGAAAAACCGCTTTGGTCACGGGATCGACGGCGGGAATAGGTTATGCCACTGCAAAATCATTATTGGCAGAAGGTGCTATAGTCTACATCAACGGACGCAAACCTGAAAGTGTCCAAAAAGCAATCGAAAAGCTAAAATCGGAAGTGCCAAATGCGGATGCACGTGAAGCAGCCTGTGATTTTTCTGATGTTTCAGATATCGATGCTTTGTTCAAGAAAGTTCCGAAAGTCGACATTCTCATCAACAACGTCGGGATTTTTGCTCCTGTTCCTTTTACGGAAATCAAGGACGAAGACTGGTTTAGATTTTTTGAAATCAATGTGATGAGCGGCGTTCGGTTGTCGCGTCATTATTTCCCACAGATGATTGAGCAAAATTGGGGGCGTATTATTTTTGTCTCGTCTGAAAGTGCACTCAATATTCCTGAGGAAATGATTCATTACGGTATGACAAAAACGGCTCAGTTGTCAGTCGCAAGAGGTTTGGCAGAACTTACAAAATCTACCGGAGTCACCGTGAACAGTGTGCTTCCCGGCCCAACGGCATCCGAAGGATTGGTCGATTTTATCCAGCTCGACGATGCCTCGAAAGCCCGGAAAGAGAAGGATTTCTTTGACAACGCGCGCCCGTCATCATTGATCCGTCGTTTTGCGGAACCGGAAGAAATCGCGAACCTGATTGTCTATGTCGCCAGCCCAAGATCGTCCGCTACTAACGGGGCTTCGCTACGTGTTGATGGCGGCCTTGTGAAAACCATCGCTTAAATATCATCATGAAGTATCTGTTCTTTTTGCTGACTACACTAGCTGCTTTTGCTCAATCGGGCAAAGTCAACGGACTGCAGTTGGAGAATATCACGTATCCGTTTCCCGTATCTGAAATCACCATCGATTCACAGGGCCAGAAATTACAGATGGCCTACATGGATGCCAAACCACAAAAGGCGAACGGGAAAACCATCGTCTTACTTCACGGAAAGAATTTCGCGGGTTATTATTGGGAACAGACGGCCAAAGATTTGAACAAAGCCGGTTATCGCGTGATCATGCCGGATCAGATCGGGTTCGGGAAATCGGGCAAGCCGACGAATATCCAATACAGTTTCCAATGGCTCGCTCAAAATACCAAAGCTGTTTTAGACAAACTTAAAATTGATAAAGCGATCATTCTGGGTCATTCAATGGGCGGTATGCTGGCGACACGTTTCGCATTGATGTATCCGGAAACGACAGAGAAACTGATCCTTGAAAATCCAATCGGGCTCGAAGACTGGAAAACCGTCGTGCCGTATCCGTCGATAGATGATTGGTATGCGAACGAAATACACCAGACAGCCGAATCCATCAAGGAATACCAGCTCAAATTCTACTTTGACAACAAGTGGAAACCGGAATACGACAAAGGTGTCGAAATGCTTGCCGGCTGGACACGCAACAAGGATTATTCCATCATCGCCAAAAATTCGGCATTGACGTACGACATGATTTTCACGCAGCCGGTCGTATATGAATTCCAAAACATCCAAGCACCGACGTTGCTTATCATTGGCCAACGTGACCGCACGGCTTTAGGCAAAAGCAACGCGTCGAAGGAAGTTCAGGCCACATTAGGCAATTATCCGAAGCTTGGGAAAGAGACCCAACAAAAGATCAAAGGCTCCAGACTCGTTGAAATTGAAAATGTCGGCCATTTGCCTCATATTGAAGCGTACGAAAAATTCATTGCGCCTTTGCTCGAATTCCTAAAAGTTGGTCAATAGATTGCCCGATAAATCTCTATGGCATTTTTTACGATGACGGCAATGAAAAGCGAAGGGATCGAAACATTCAGGATCAAACCGAAGATTTTTTTGAACGTATTCGGTTCCCTGATGCCTTTGACCGAATAAACCAAGCCAATTACAGCCAGTATTGGGGAAATCAGCATTGGGAACAGAAAAAATTTTCCCGCAGAAAAATACCTGTTCAACATCAGCACTATAAAAAGAAACCACGATATCAGCAGCAATAGCAAAGCGAATATAGCATAGCTGAAACCGTGGTTTGTTTTTGAACTCATTACTGCTTCGAGAATTTTTTGGTTCCGGCAGATCCGTCTTCAAACTTCATCTGCAACACATAAGTGCCTGAAGCCAAATCTGACGTATTTATTTTATTCCCGGAAAGCAAACCAGCTTTTATCTTTTGTCCGGAAAGCGAATAAATTTCAGCTGATTGGACATTTGACGGCGCATCTATAAAAAGCTCATTCACGACCGGATTCGGATACAGGGAGATTTTATTTTCCGAAGTTACGTTGGAAACGGCCAGGTCTTCAAAGTTCAAGGTAATGATTGGCCGCGTTGTTTTGGCCTGTACCGATTCCGCCGCAAAACCGCCCGTGTAATTCAACGGTGGGTTCAACGGATCGGCATTGTCAGCTGCCTGATCGGTGCGTATCATGATGCATTTCACGGCTGGATTTGACGCTCCTTGAAGAAAAAGAATCCCGCTTCCGTCATCGCCCGGTTCGTTCGCGTCAACGGTGATCACAAGGTTGTCTGTCCCATTGTAGGCAAACGGTTGTGAAAAGGTAAATTTGACGGTGCTTCCGGTTTGTGTCAGGCTTCCGTTGGCAAGCACTTGCGTATGATCTGCGACACTGACCCAATCGGCACCGCTCGCACTGATTGTTGGTGTGTATGCCGATTTTGTCGAATGTCCGACCCAAACACTGATCATGTCATTTGAATTGGTCAGTGCGGTGGTTCCGTTGAGCTTGAATTCAATCGAGGTCAGATTTCCCGATGTATTTATTTCCGATGCCAGGTAAATCATCTGCGCCAGAGAGGAAGCATACCAGTTTGAAATAGGTGTCGACAATCCGGCGTTTGAATCGACCGCCGTACCGCTGCCTATGGTGACTTGCCCAAACGACATTCCGGTCATTATCATTGCTAAAAAGAGTAGTGCTTTTTTCATAGGTTCCGATTTTAAGATTTGTGTTTATTCCTTGATGAACTTGAATGTTCGTTGGCGCCCATCGGCAAAAACCGTCAGGAAATGCACGCCGGTACTTAGTGATGAAACATTTATCTGTGAGGTTTCCCCAACCAATAGTTCCGTTTGTCCCAAAACATTGGTAATCTTTATTCCAGAAACAGAAAAACGTTGCGGAACCGAGATGTTGATTTGGGCCGATGCCGGATTCGGATAGACCGAAATGCCACTCAATCCGTTCGCTGTGGAAATGCCTAATGTCGCCGAATTATCCAAAGCCAGGATATGTTTGTCCGGATCGAATTCCAAAGATGTCACCACGAACGGAACGGCAACGTCAAAGCCTTGTCCGTTCACCGTATTTTCAAGGACGACATCCAATTGTTGTCCGCCGGCACCAAAAACCCGCACCGGAACCGGCATTTCAAAAAACGTCACTGAGGGATGCGATTGGGTTTGGTTTACCGTAAAATGAACCATTCCCGGAGCCGTGTTATGGGCGGTGATGTCATAAGACGGATAGCCCTGGTTGTAGATCCAGTCGCTGAAGAATTCATCGAGTTCCATGCCTGAAGCCGCTTCCAAATGGGTTTTAAGATCTTCTGTCAGCGCATAACCGTACGCATGGTCCGGATCTGTCAGGTAAGCCTGAAGGCCGGCAAAGAAATTGGTGTCGCCGAGTTTCCATCGCAGCATCTCGATTGCCATGGCACCTTTATAATAGCTGAGCCGGCTGCTGAAGATACGATCGGTGTTCAGGGCTTCGGAATCAGTCATGTAAACGGATCCGCCGGGTTGGGAACAGATATAATTGATAAGCCCGTCTTTGTAATTTACGAAAGCGTCGGCCCCGTCGAAACTTTCAATGATCATGGCGGCCATATAGGTAGCAAAACCTTCGTTAAGCCAAATGTCTTTCCAGGTTCCGCACGTTACTTTATCGCCGAACCAATGATGGCCAAGTTCGTGGGCAATGAGTTCGCGGTTGAACCCGCCCATGAACGAAACGGTCTGGTGTTCCATTCCGCCGCCCCAACCGAATTGGGCATGGCCGTATTTTTCATCGGAAAACGGATACGTACCGAATGTCTGTTCATAAAAATCCATGATATCCGGCGTAATGGCGATGTTGTTTTGTGCCGAACCCAGATTTTCAGGATATACATAGTTAATGATCGGGAATTCATTCGGAGCCGTTCCCGCGTTGACCGTAAACACAGAATAATTGGTGACGGCAATCGCAACCAGATAAGCTGCAATCGGGTGGCCGTGGTGGAAATGCGTGGTTTTGTTCGTGCCTGAAACCGTCTGTTCGACTTCGAGGCCGTTGGAAACACTCACATAATCGGAAGGTGCTGTGATGTAGACATCAATCGAATCTGCCTTATCGTTCAAATCCTGTTTACAAGGCCACCAATCCTTGGCACCGAAAGGTTCCGACAATGTCCACAAAATTGGAGAACCGTTATGCGAACTCGTCGAAAATCCCTGATTGTCGAAAGGAGGCATTCCGGAATAGGTTATTTCCACTGTCGCCGAATTTCCGGTTGTAAGTGTCGATGGTAACGTGATGACGAGTTCGTCCTGGAAATTCTGTGTGAACGTCAGGTTCGTCGTGCCTTGTTTGACCGAACTTACATCGAGTGCATCGGCCAGATCAAAAATCACCTGGTTCATGTTTTCCAAAGCCGTGAATGTCGTAGTGACTTTTCCGGAGATGAAATATTCGTTCGGATCAACGGTAAATTCCAGTTTGTGGTACGTGACATCGTAATTGTACGTATCCGGATTTACCTGTACGAACAGGACTTGGGAGGCCGATCTTCTTTCTGCTTCGGCAATCCCGAAAACACCGTCGTTGTGTTTTTGGGCAGCAAGCGGCAATGCGGCAAGAAGTAAGGGCAAGAGGTATTTTTGGAACATGATAGCATTATTTTTTGGCGAATTTAATCAATATAAAGGCAGCCAATTGTTAATCTGTTGCATAGCAGCTGAAAAAAGGGCTTTGATTGCGAAATTTGGCTTGTCCGGATTGCTTGAAGCACCAAACATTTTAGCTATTTTTGCGACTTTAAAAAACACGCCATGTTACAAATCGCCTACATACGCGAGAACCAGGAAAAAGTAATTGCAGCGCTTGCCAAGCGGAATATAGATGCTAGCCAATTGGTTGCAGATGCCGTTTCGGTTGACGAAAAAAGACGCCACACACAAGTCGAACTGGACAATATCCTGTCTGAATCGAACAAACTTTCCAAAGACATTGGCGAATTGATGAAAGCCGGCGAAAAACAAAAAGCCGCCATCCTCAAGGAAAAAACGGTTTCGCTTAAAGAAAAAAGCAAGGAACTTTCAGAACAACTCGAAGTGTATGCTTCAGATTTGCTCCACAAATTATACGCAATCCCGAATGCGCCGGCGGATATCGTCCCGAACGGAAAATCTGCCGACGACAACGAAAATGTCTTCCAAAGCGGGGAAATCCCCGAATTGCATGGTGAAGCGTTGCCGCATTGGGAGCTTGTCAAAAAATACGACATCATCGACTTCGAACTGGGGGTCAAAATCACGGGTGCGGGTTTTCCGGTGTATAAAGGAAAAGGTGCGAAGTTACAACGTGCGCTCATTTCGTATTTCCTCGATAAGAATACAGATGCCGGTTACAAGGAATTCCAGGTGCCGCATTTAGTCAACGAAGCATCCGGTTACGGAACCGGACAATTGCCTGATAAGGAAGGGCAGATGTATCATGTTGGTATCGATGATTTATATTTGATTCCGACCGCAGAAGTTCCGGTGACGAATCTATATCGCGACGTGATTGTTGCTGAAAACGAACTTCCGGTTCTCATGACCGGTTATACACCGTGTTTCCGTCGTGAAGCCGGTTCTTACGGAGCACACGTTCGCGGGTTGAACCGGCTGCACCAATTCGATAAAGTCGAAATCGTCCGTATCGAAAAACCGGAAAATTCATACGCTGCCCTCGACGGAATGGTCGATCACGTAAAAAATATCCTTGACGAACTCAAATTGCCGTATCGCGTGTTGCGTCTGTGCGGAGGCGATATGGGCTTTGCATCGGCACTGACCTATGACTTCGAAGTGTTTTCTACGGCTCAGGACAGATGGCTTGAAATATCGTCTGTTTCCAACTTTGAAACGTTCCAGGCGAATCGTCTCAAATTGCGTTACCGCGACAAAGACGGGAAGAATCAATTGGCCCACACGCTCAACGGAAGTTCATTGGCCCTGCCTCGTGTGCTTGCCGGAATCCTTGAGAACTACCAGACACCGGACGGAATCGAAATTCCCGAAGTGCTGCGCCGTTACACCGGTTTCGATCGCATCGATTAATAGTTCTGCCATAATTTTCAGGGGAAAATTGTGTTATCTTGTTGAGGTTTAAAAAGTACCCCGAATATGAAGTTGGTTTTTTCATTCATCCTGTCATTTTTCTCTTTGGCTTTGTTTGCGCAGAACGAGCAATTGGCGCAGAATTATTTCGATAAAGGTGATTTTGAAAAAGCCAGACTCATCTATGAAGACCTGCTTAAGGGGCAACCTTCAAATACCGTTTATTTTCAGCGGGTCGTAGAATCAAACCAGCAGTTGCAGCAATTGGATGTAGCCGAAAAACTACTTTTGGATCGATATTCCAAATACAAACAGGCCGGTTTGCTGGTGGAGATCGGGTATAATTACCAACTCAAAAAAAACGAGGCCGAAGCCAAAAAGAAATACGAAGAAGCCATTGAACGCATCGGTACAAATGCAGGCGAAGTCTACTCCGTTGGGCCGGCTTTTGAAAAACACAGTCTTTTGGATTATGCCCTCCGTTCGTATCAACTTGCCAAAGAAAAGGAACCAAAGTTGAACTTCAATTTCCAGATGGCACTCTTATATGGCCAGCAGGGAAAGACAGATCAGATGATCAATATGTTCCTCGATGAAGCGTTTGCAAATCCACAGAATTCCATCATCATCCAAAATAGATTGTCGCGTTTCATGGCCGAGGACGGAAGTCCTGAGTTCAATGAAACGCTCAGAAAAGCATTGCTCATTCGTGCCCAAAAGGATCAGGATATTTTCTGGAACCAATACCTGAGCTGGTTTTATGTGCAACAGAAAGAATACGGGAAAGCATTCATCCAGGAAAAGGCGGTGTATCGCAGGAATCAGGAAACGTTTGCCAATATTGTCAACCTGGCACAATTAGCTGTTCAGGAAGGCGATTCAGATACGGCGAAGGAAATCTATCAGTTCGTACTTGAAAACACCCAGGATCTTGACATTCGCATTGATGCCAATTACAACCTGATGAAAATCCGGATAGCCGTTGCGACTTCAAAGGATAATGCGCTCATCGAATCGGATATGAAGAAACTGCTGGACGAATTCGGCATCAATCCGCAGACGCTTCCGTTGCAATTACTCAATGCACATTTCGCTACGTTCAACCTGTCGAATCCAGAACTCGGAAAACAGATTATCCAGGATGCATTGAAGCTGAACCTGAACAAATACCAGCAAGCCGACCTCAAAATGGAACTCGCCGATATCTATCTGTTCGAACAAAAATTCAACCAGGCATTATTGTATTATTCGCAGATAGAGGACGAGTTGAAAAACGATGCCGTCGGCCACCAAGCCAGTCTCAAAGCGGCAAAAACCAGTTATTTCAAGGGTGATTTCGATTGGGCACAGGCACAGTTCACGACGCTTAAATCGGCTTCGACACAACTAATCGCGAACGATGCACTCGAATATTACCTGCTTATAAACGACAATACGGTTGCCGATTCCACACGCGTTGCCCTGACCCAATTCGCCAAAGCCGATTACCTAATGTACCAGAATAAAGTGTCGGAAGCCAAACAGAAATTCTCTGAAATCCTGACCCAATTCAAAGGCAATGAAATCGAGGCCGTAACCGAATTGCGTTTGGGTCGCATCGATGAAAAACTGGGCGATTACAACGGCGCTTTACAACGCTACAAAAACATTCTGGATTTCCATAAGGACGGCATTTATTCAGATGAAGCGCTTTATTTTTCAGCCTGTATTTACAGTGAAAAACTAAACGATCCCGAAAAAGCCAAACCGTTGTTCGAGAAAGTCATCTTCGAGCATCAGGACAGTATTTATTTTGTCGAAGCCAGAAAGAAATACCGGACTTTAAGAGGAGATTCTAACCTTTAAGACTAAAGTCGTAATGAGTAATGATGAAGGACTGGACACCGTATTTTAAAAATTAATATCCCTCAAAGAACGCCGTTTGTCTTTTGTCATTCGTCATTCATAAAATTTCTATCACATGATCATCTACAACGTCACCATAAACATAGACGATTCGGTTCACGAACAATGGCTGAACTGGATGCAGCATAAACACATAGCTGATGTTCTGGCGACAGGCAAATTCACCGGCGCCCGAATGGTCAAAGTGCTGGTAGAAGAACAAATGGGCGGACAGACCTATTCGATCCAATATACGGCCGAGAACCACGATTTGCTCAAAAGATATTATGCCGAAGACGCACCTCGACTGCGCGAAGAAGGCATCCGGTTATTCGGGGATAAGATGCTTGCTTTCCGTACGGAGCTGGAGCATATTTCAGATCATTCAATCATCTAAATGATGGATCAGGTAAAAGCCAAAAAGCACCTCGGGCAGCACTTTTTGACCGATGAGAACATTGCACGTAAAATAGCCGAAACGTTATCTGGGGAAGGTTATGACGACATACTTGAAATCGGGCCCGGAATGGGTGTCCTGACCAAGTACCTGCTTGAAAAAGACTGGACGGTGCATGTGATTGAGATCGATACGGAATCTGTCGAATACCTGAACGGGCATTATCCGAAACTCCATGGGAAAATCGTTTCGGAAGATTTCCTCAGATATGATCTTGGAAAGACTTTCGGCGACAGGCCGTTTGCCATCATCGGGAATTTTCCCTACAATATTTCATCCCAGATCGTATTCCGGATGCTCGACATTCGTGAACAAGTGCCCGAATTCTCAGGTATGTTCCAAAAGGAAGTAGCCGAACGGATCTGTGAGAAAAAAGGCAGCAAAACCTATGGAATCCTTTCGGTTCTGGTTCAGGCATTCTACAAAGCCGAGTATTTGTTTACCGTAAGCGAACAGGTTTTCAATCCGCCGCCAAAAGTCAAATCGGGCGTGCTTCGTTTGACCAGAAAGACTGATTTTGAATTGCCTTGCGACGAAAAACTGTTCTTCAAAGTCGTAAAAGCGGCATTCCAGCAAAGACGAAAAACAATCCGTAACAGTTTAAAAACCTTCGGACTCAGTGATAAGTTGCGTGAAGATACTATCTTTGACCTGCGTCCGGAACAGCTGGACGTGGCCCAATTCATAGATTTGACCCAAAAAATCCAGGCCGATGGAGTTTAAAATCAGCAAGCAACTTATAGCGGAAATCGAGCAGCTTATCGAAAGCGGCCAGGACGGGCAACTCGAAACCCTGCTCAATGATTTGCACCACGCTGATATTGCGGAGATTCTCGATGAGCTCGATGTAGCCGACGCGACCTACATCTTCAAAATTCTCGATACCGACAAAACGGCCGAAATACTGCTTGAACTCGACGAGGAAACGCGCGAGGATATCCTGGAGCAGCTTTCGCCAAAGGAAATCGCAGAAGAACTTGACGCGCTTGACACGAACGATGCGGTGGACATTATCTCCGAACTTCCGCAAAGTATCAAAGAGGAAGTAATCCTTGAACTACAGGACGTCGAACATGCCAAGGATATCGTTGAACTTTTGCGTTACGACGAACATACGGCCGGTGGTTTGATGCATAAAGAGCTCGTGAAAGTCAATGAGAACTGGAACGTGCTGACTTGCGTAAAGGAAATGCGCATCCAGGCCGAAAATGTCACACGCGTGCATTCGATTTATGTGGTAGATGATGAAGACCGTTTGAAAGGTCGTCTGTCACTCAAAGATTTGTTGACTACATCTACAAAAACCGCAATCGGCGATATCTACATCCGGAAACTCAATTCGGTCAAGATCGATACGGAGGACGTTGAAGTTGCCCGAATCATGCAGAAGTACGATTTGGAAGCGATTCCCGTAGTCGATGAAATGGGAATTCTCGTGGGTCGTATCACTATTGATGACATCGTGGACGTAATCAAGGATGAAGCCGATAAAGATTACCAGTTGGCGGCGGGTATCACCCAGGACGTCGAAGTAGGCGACAGCGTCCTCGAGATGACAAAGGCGCGTTTGCCATGGCTTTTGATTGGCATGGTCATCGAACTGATCGCCTCTGTCGTGCTCAAAGACAATGAAACCGCGTTCAAAAAATACGAGACACTTATCCTTTTTATTCCGTTGTTGTCTGCAACGGCCGGAAACATTGGTGTTCAGGCTTCGGCTATCGTGGTTCAGGGATTGGCAAACGGAAGCGTGAAGGAATTCAACCGCAATTATTTCAGCAAAGAAGTAACCGTCTCGATGATTTCAGGAATCATCATCTCACTTTTGCTGCTTGCTTATCACAGCTTTATGTTCGGGGAATATATGGTTGGGATAGCGATTTCCATTTCGATGATCTCCGTCATTATGATTGCGGCGACATTGGGCACTTTGGTTCCGCTGATCCTGAATAAATACAAGATCGATCCGGCCATCGCGACCGGCCCGTTCGTAACCACGACCAATGATGTGGTGGGAATCATGCTTTACTTTTTTATAGCCCGGACGATTTTGAGCGTCTGATACAATCACCTCAAAAAATCGACAGCCCATCGACGTTTTTGCCTGTTTAGGTTAATACTATGTGAATTCGTTTTTAAAAATCCCACACCCATTTTACTTTTACGCCCGAAGCAGCTCGGTAAACCAACTTTTTTTACCTTGCAACTTCCTGAAATTTCGATTCATAGATGAAAAAATTGCTTCTGCTCGTGTTGCTTCCGTTTTACATGACGGTTTCCGCCCAATTCGATACAGGCAATAATTCGTTGAATCTTCCCCCTATCACAAATACGCCTCCGGTTTCGGCATCTGTTCCGCTGCCGGAAACGCCAAAGGCAGATCCGCGGGATGTACCGCCTTCTATTTTCGGTGCGCCGTCCGAAAGCAAATCGCTAGTCATTGAAAACGATAATGCGTTCACTTCCAAAAAACCGGAATTCGTCAATCCGGGCGATGCCGTTGCCAAAAAGCTCAACAAGCGAGGCGATGGCGAATTGTATAAAGTGTTGCGACAGAACCAGTATTTAGGCGATTTCAAGACGACTTCCGGTACGGTTTCGGTTTCGTATCGCGACCATGAATTCGTAGACGGAGACATGATTCGGGTTTGGGTCAACGATCACGTTTTCCGTGAAGTCATTTATCTCGACGGCGCTTTCCAGGGTTTTGATCTGGTGCTGCAGCCGGGCTTCAACAAAATAGATTTCGAAGCGCTGAACCAGGGAACTTCCGGCCCGAATACAGCCGAATTCCGCGTCATAGACGAAAAAGGCAAACTCATTTCCTCAAACAGATGGGATTTGGCGACCGGATTCAAAGCGACAATCATTGTCGTAAAAGAATAGCTTAGTACCTTTGGGAAAACGCATCACGTGATTCCTTCCAAAGTTCTTCATCTCGACAACAACCATCCTGTTTTACTGGAACAACTGGCCGCGGCCGGATTTGAAAACAATGAAGATTATTCGTCTTCGAAACAGGAAATCGAGGCTAAAATCCACCAGTACCAAGGCATTGTCATCCGCAGCCGGTTCAAGATAGACCGCGAATTCATCGACAAAGCCGTTAACCTCAAATTTATCGCACGAGTCGGTGCCGGATTGGAAAGCATCGATATCGATTATGCCGAATCCAAAGGCATCGCATTGATCGCGGCGCCAGAAGGTAACCGGAATGCCGTCGGCGAACATTCGCTGGCTATGTTGCTGTCGTTGTTCAACAAACTCAATATGGCAGATCGTGAAATACGTTCCGGTCATTGGAACCGCGAAAAGAACCGTGGCCTGGAACTCGACGGAAAAACGATCGGTATCATCGGTTACGGCAATATGGGAAAATCGTTCGCCAAAAAACTGCGTGGGTTCGATGTCGAGGTATTGTGTTACGATATCCTTCCGAATGTGGGCGATGCCAATGCGAAACAAGTCTCATTCGAAGAACTTCAATCGAAAGCCGATGTATTGAGCCTTCATATTCCGTGGACGCCGCAAACCGATAAAATGGTAGATTCGGCTTTTATAACCGGTTTTGCCAAACCGTTTTGGCTCATTAATACATCACGTGGAAAAAATGTAGTGACCGCTGATTTGGTTGCTGCACTCGAATCTGGAAAAATCCTGGGAGCAGGCCTCGATGTACTCGAATATGAAAAGCTGTCTTTTGAAAGTTTGTTTTCAGATGACATGCCTGATGCGATGAAGTATTTGATTCAGTCTGATAAAGTGATCCTGTCGCCACATATTGCGGGCTGGACGGTCGAAAGCAAAGAACGGCTCGCGCAAGTCATCGTCGATAAGATCAAGGCACTTTTCTTTGGCCCATCGGAACAACCTGAACCCAAGCGTGTAACCGGAATTGGAGGTTTTTTCTTCAAATCAAAAAATCCCGATGCACTCAAAGACTGGTATCACAAACATTTGGGATTGGCGACAGATGCGTACGGATGTACCTTTTGGTGGAAAGATGCGGCCGGTAACGATTGTTCAACCCAATGGTCCGCATTTAAAGAAGACACAACCTATTTAGAGCCTTCCCAAAAACAGTTCATGCAGAATTTCCGCGTTGAAAATCTCGATTACTTAGTTGAAAAATTGTGGGAAGAAGGTGTTGAGGTACTAGGCGAAATCCAACGATTCGATTACGGGAATTTTGGTTGGATCATGGATCCGGAAGGCAATAAAATAGAATTATGGCAACCGATTGATTCGGCGTTTTTGTAAAAGTCATATATTAGGCGCATTAATCAACCTTTACCAAATAAATAAAATGGAAGCACAAAAAGTAGACATGTTCCTTATGATGAACAGCAAGTTTTTTGAAGGACATCAATTAGGACACGTTCGTGAAAAACTATCTGATCTTGACGATTCAAAAAGTACGCTGGTACAAAGCCTTCAATTCAAAGACCCAACAACGGTTCTGATTATTTCATTACTTGCCGGCGGATTGGGTATCGATCGTTTTTACATTGGAGACACCGGTCTTGGAATTGCAAAATTGCTTACGTGCGGCGGACTCGGAATCTGGTCTATCATTGACTGGTTCCTGATCATGGGCGCGGCTCGCGAGAAAAATTTCGAGACATTCCAACAATCAATCTATTAATTGAATGACACCGGGCAAGTTATATTCGATAGTCGGATTGACTTGTCTGGCGGGATATTCCTGGCTGGCATTTGCTGAATTTTCACCGGAACTTTCGGGTTTCGGAATCTGTTTATTCAAGCATGTAGTGGGAATTCCATGTCCTTCCTGTGGCGTTACGCGTGCGGTTCAGTTGCTTTTGCAGGGAAACGTACGCGATTCGCTGCTTATGAATCCGTTGGGAATACTCGTGGCACTGCTGGCTTTGGCCACTCCCATTTGGATTGTCCTTGATTTATTACGACGCAAACAAACATTTTTCCGGTTTTACCAAAAAACCGAAAGCATAATCCGGCGACCGACTGTGGCGACAATTTTCATATTGCTCGTCTTGACTAACTGGTTCTGGGGAATTTCAAAAGGGTTATGACCACAACATTTCCATATAAGCCTTTCGAGCATGAATGCGAAAAGGCATCCAACAGTTACCTCATGTCGCTTGTGGCTATAGTGGCAGGTTTACCCATGCCGATTGTCAACGTTATCGCGACATTTTTTTACTGGGTCGCCAATCGCAAATCGACCTTCTTTGTGCGCTGGCATTGCACGCAGGCATTAATTTCACAAATCGCATTGATGCCGTTCAACAGCGTCTTGTTCTGGTGGACCATTTCGCTTATCATGGGCGAGGAAACCATCTCAAACGAATATTTTGCCTATTTGTTTACGCTGCTTCTTTTCAATGCGGTCGAATTCGGGTCGACGATCTACTGTGCCGTCCAGACCCGCAAAGGAAAACATGTCGAACTGTGGTTTGTGGGCGGAATCACCAATATGATCTGTACGAAATGAAAGCGCAAAAAACCATATTCCAGGGATTGCTATTCTTTGCCATTGGTGTCGCACTGTGGTTCGGATTGTCCCAGTTCGATTTTATGTCGCTGTTTTCTGTCACCGAAAACAAAGGCAAGACCGAAGAGAAACTTGGCGAATTGATCTGGGAATCGATTGAAAAAACCGAGACCATCATCCACGATGATTCCGTCGTAAAACCGATGGACAAATTGTTCACCCATATCTGCAAAGCCAACGACATCAATCCCAAAAGCATCAAAGTGCACATTGTGGAAAAAGACGAAATCAATGCGTTTGCACTTCCTGCCGGACATTTGATTGTCTATACCGGATTGTTACAGGATTGCAACAACGAATCGGAACTCGCGGGCGTAATCGGTCACGAAATCGCGCATATCGAGAAAGACCACGTGATGAAAAAGCTCGTCAAGGAGTTAGGACTTGCCGTAATTGTCTCCATGACCACAGGCGGAAAAGGCGGCGGCATGGTTCACGAAGCCTTAAAAACATTGTCATCAAGCGCGTATGACCGTTCGCTCGAATCTGAAGCCGATATGACATCTGTCGACTACCTCGAAAAAGCAAACCTCAATCCGGCCAAATTCGCCGATTTCATGTACAACATGTCGCGCCAGACCAACTTGCCGAACGCCGTCTATTACATCAGCACGCATCCGGAATCAGAAGAACGCGCATTGGCCATCCTGGATAAAATCAAAGGCGAAAAATTCAAGGTGAAGAAAATTCTGACCGATACCGAATGGAAATCGTTAACCAATCCGTAAATCAGAAATGAAGAAATTTCTTGTCATTTGTTTCACCGCTTTTTCATTCTGTGCCTATTCCCAGCAAAAAGTGGTTATGGACAGTATCTATAATGCCCAGGATGTAGATATCAAACCTGAATTCAAGGACGGCACCATAAATTTCTACAAATTCGTGGGTAAGAACTTCAGGACTCCGGAAGAAGATAAAGCACAGGGAAAAGTCGTATTGGATTTCATTGTAGAATCTGACGGGGCAATCTCTGATATAAAGGTTACAGACGGTGTGGGTTACGGAGCTGGAGAGGAGGCGGTACGTGTCATGAAACTTTCACCGCCATGGATTCCGGCCATGAAAAATGGAAAACCCGTACGCTGCCGATTCAAAATGCCCATAACAATCCAGCACGGTGATTGATCCCGGATGCCGTCTGGGATAATCAGGCAACAGTTTTTAAAAAGCTGGAAATTAAAGTTGACCCTTCTTTAAAAGTTTCTTCTCAAGTTCTGCCTGGAATTCTTCGATTACCGGTTTCACGGTAGAATCGGGTAAATCTGCAATTCGTATGTACATCAATCCATCGACGGAATTGTTGAACAACGGATCTACGTTAAACGCGACCACTTTCGCATTCTGCTTGATATACTTTTTGATCAAAACGGGCAGACGCAAATTCCCCGGTTCGACCTCATCGATGATCTTGTCGAATTTATTGAGGTCGGCTTCGGCTTCATTGAAAACAAAATCCTTATCGGCATCTTTGAGTTTGACGCGGAATTCCTTTTTAGGCGTGATGTACTGCGCCACATATGGATCATAGTAATGCGACTTCATGAACTCGATCATCAACGATTTGGAAAAATCGGAGAATTGGTTCGATATGCTTACGCCGCCAATCAGCACTTTGTGATCCGGATAACGAAGTGTCAGATGCACAATGCCTTTCCATAACAGAAACAGCGGCATAGGTTTTTGCTGGTAATCGCGAATGATGAACGCACGGCCCATTTCAATCGACTGGCTCATCATGGGGAATAATTCCGGCTCGAATTTAAACAGTTCGTGCAGGTAAAAGCCTTCTATGCCGTACTTGGGATAAATTTCCGTTCCCATTCCCATTCTGTAGGCGCCGGCGATGAGCTTGGCATCGTCATCCCACAAAAACATATGGTGATAGTACTTGTCGTATTTGTCGAGGTCGATGGAATTGTTGGTGCCTTCTCCTACTTCGCGGAACGTAATCTCGCGCAGACGTCCTATTTCGTGGAGTATATTCGGGATTTTCTCGGCTTCGGTAAAAAAGATCTCGTAATTTTTGGAATGCGTGATGCGACTGTCTGTGTTGCGCAGCATTTCCACTTCGTCAAGCAATTGCTGCTGGTTGGCTGGGCGCACGATTTCCTGAGGGCTTTTCTGTTGCAGCTTCATGGTTTGGTTCTGCAGAAAGTTTCCTTCTTTCTCGAACGCATTGGCCAGCATATACGTTTTGGTCCTCAAAAATGTAGAATAATCTTCGATGGATTCGTATTCGTTCTGTTCCGAAACAGGGATAGGTTTTCCAATACGGACTTTGATCACGCGCTTCTTTTGCGTAAGTAGTTCCGATGGCAATTTCGCAGTCCGCAACGTATCGCTTATTTTGGAAAGCAGGTAAAAAAACCGGCTGTTCTTGGCATGGAAATAAATCGGGACAACAGGAACCTGTGCCTTTCGGATCACTTTTATGGCGCCTTCTTCCCACGGTTTGTCCACCATGAGCTTGCCGTCTTTATACGTAGAGACTTCACCGGCCGGGAACATACCCAGCGGTTTTCCGTCGCTCAAATGCCGCAAGGTTTCCTTGATGCCAATCACACTCGATTTCCCTTTGTGGTTTTCAAACGGATTTACCGGCATGATGAACGGCTTCAACGGTTCGATCCGATGCAAAAGGAAGTTGGCGATGATGCGGAAATCCGGTTCGCGATCGAGCATCAGCTTTAAAAGCAGGATTCCGTCCACGCCTCCGAGCGGGTGGTTTGAAATGGTGATATACGGACCGTCTTTCGGCAGTCGTTTGAGGTCTTCCTCCGGTATTTCAAATTTGATCTGGAATTCGCCTATTACGGAGTTGAGGAACTGCATTCCATCTTCTTCCTTGTGGCGCGCATAGATTTTGTTCAGGGTCGATATTTTAAGCGCCTTCATCAGCAACCACGCCGCGAAAGTCCCAAAAACACCGTATTTCTCCGCATTGATTGCCTTGGCAACCTCTTTTGCAGTGACAAGCCCCATTGAATTTTGTTTGATGGCAAAGATAACAAAATAACTAAGGTGTCAGGGAAACCCTCAGGCTTGTGCGTAACTTTTTAGGATTAGTTCGGTGATATTTTATTTACTTTATCATCTGCAATAAAATCCGCAACAAAAACTGCAATGAAGGTCATTTCCTATAACGTCAACGGCATCCGCGCCGCTATTTCAAAAGGGTTTTTATCATGGCTCGTATCGGCAGATCCGGATGTCATCTGCCTGCAGGAAATAAAAGCGATGGAAGACCAGATTCCCAAAGTCGACATCGAAATGGCCGGTTATCCGTACCAATATTATTTTCCGGCCCAAAAGAAAGGCTATTCCGGTGTTGCGATTCTATGCAAAAAGGAGCCGAAAAACGTCGCTTACGGAACCGGAATTCCATATATGGATGACGAAGGAAGGACGCTTCGGGTTGACTTTGAAGACGTTTCCATCATGAGCCTCTATCTTCCGTCAGGAACCAACATCGCGCGTCTCGATCACAAATTCCAGTTTATGGATGATTTCCACGATTATATTGCAAAACTGCGTCAGGAAATCCCGAATCTCATCATTGGCGGCGATTACAACATCTGCCATCAGGCCATCGACATTCACGATCCAATCCGCAACGCCAATGTTTCGGGGTTTTTGCCGCGCGAACGCGAATGGCTTGGGATGTTCATGGAAAGCGGCCTTATCGATTCGTTCCGCCATTTCAATAAAGACCCGCATCAATACACGTGGTGGACGTATCGTGCCGGCGCAAGAGGCAATAACAAAGGCTGGCGTCTCGATTATTTATTGGTGTCGAGGCAAATGGAGAATCGGCTCAAACGAGCGGTTATTTTGAATGAGGCGTACCATTCAGATCATTGTCCGGTATTGGTGGAGATTGATTAATGTTGATTTGTTTATCTGTCGATTTGGGAGTCCGGATTCAATCAACAAAAAACAATTTGTGGAAATCGAGTGAATAACTTTTTCCCGTCTTCAGGCAAGGCCGGCTTATCTTTTCTATTTTTCGCCTGAATTTTTCTGGAGCTATTTCCGGCTGTCCGCTATTAGCTTTCTCGAAAAACCTGGTAATTGCTCAATTTCTTCGGGGCTTCCGTTGGTCGCCCTCACAAATTTGCAATTGCAAAGGTTTTTCTTCAAAAGGCTAGCCGCTTGCATCCGGGCTAAAACCATCTTCGGAACAACCAAAACGAACAACATGATAAAGAGAATCTCATTGGTACTTTTGATTGCAGGCCTTTCAACCGGCTGCGTTTCCAAAAAACTGTACACCGAACTCGAGGACAAATACGCGACCCTCAAAAAAGACAACCGCAAACTATCCGATAAAAACTCCGAACTCGAAAAGGCCAAAAATCAACTTGATGCCGATTATGCCAAACTACAGGACGAACTCGCCAAGACCAAATCCCAACGCGACAAGCTTCAGGGCGACCTTACCGCATCGACAAACAACCTAAACAACCTGCAATCTTCTTATGACGCGCTCGAAAAAAACAGCAGCGCCGAATTGCAATCGAACCTCAAAAAGAACCGCGATTTGCTCGATAAGCTTGAAGCCAAAGAGAAAGCACTTGCTGCAGAACAGGAACGCCTGAACAAACTAAAAGCAGATTTGCAATCTAATTCCGCACGCCTTGCCGAACTCGAAAACATGATGGCGCAAAAAGACGCGGCCATGAAAAAGCTCAAGGAAACGCTTTCAAAAGCACTCAACAGCTTTGAGGGAAAAGGGCTTACGGTGGAGCAAAAGAATGGAAAAGTCTATGTTTCCATGGAAAACAAATTATTGTTCAGTTCCGGAAGCTGGGCCGTTGGGACAGAAGGCCGCCGCGCTGTGGTTGAAGTCGCAAAAGTTCTCGGCGACAATCCGGATATTACGGTTTTGATAGAAGGACACACCGATGACGTTCCGTACGGAGGTTCAGGCCCGATTGCAGATAACTGGGATCTTTCAACCAAAAGAGCTACTGCAATCGTAAACATCATCGCGGAAAACAAAAAAGTCAATAAGCAAAATCTTACCGCAGCGGGACGAAGCGAATATGCGCCCATTGCATCAAATGACAATCCGGAGGGTAAATCGAAGAACCGTCGCATCGAAATAATCCTCACGCCAAAACTCGATGAGATTTCAAAGATGCTCAACGATATAAACTAAAAGAAAAGCCCTCAAATCTGAAAAGCCCCCAAAAACGTTAGACACTATTGGGGGCTTTTTGTAAAAGAGAGTTGAAACTTTCCGGTTTGGATTGACTTCGCAAGTTTGGCATGGGCCTCGTGTAAGATGGAAGTGGTTAGCCCGAAGGAGGTTCGTTATCCGGTTCCTTTTTAAACGAGATTCCAACCGCCGAAAAACAATTTATGATTGTTGTAAATGATCCGGCTCCACATGGATCAGAACGTCGTGAATCTCCGGAATTTCATGTTGCAACGTATCCTTTAAATGGTGGGCGATATCGTGGCCTTGGGTAACCGAAATAGTTCCGTCTACGGTTAGATGCAGATCTACGAGATACATCATTCCCGCTTTACGCACATGGCATTTTTCAGTATCGATGACACCCGGAACGGTTTGGGCGACTTGCCTGATCTTGATCACCATGTCATCGTACACATGCTCGTCAAGGATTTCGCCGAGTGCCGGCCGGAAAATAAGCCAAGCGTTGTAAATGATAAAGCCGGAAGCGAGCAATGCGGCCCAGTCATCGGCGGTTTCATAACCCGGGCCCATGAACAATGCAATCGAAATTCCTATGAAAGCCATGAGTGAAGTGATGGCATCGCTGCGGTGGTGCCAGGCATCGGCTTTTAAGGAAGTGCTGTTTACATCGTCGCTTTTTTTGGAAACGATACGGTAGAAAATTTCCTTTATGGCTATGATAACCGCCAAAATGATGAGAGTATACGCCTCGGGGATTTTATGGGGCGTCTGGATGTGCTGAATGCTTTCATACGCGATGACAGTAGCAGAAATCACCAGAAATCCGACGACGGCAAAGGTGACCAATGCTTCCGCTTTTCCGTGACCGTATGGGTGGTTTTCATCTGGCGGGCGCGTGGAATATTTGAGTCCGAACAAAACCAACACGGTGGCAAAAACATCCGCAGTAGATTCGATGGCATCGGCAATCAACGCATAGGAATTCCCAAAATATCCGGCGATTCCTTTTGTCAGTGCAAGGCCGATATTCCCAAAAAGACTAAAAAAAGTGGTCCGTATGGCCTGTTCGCTTTTTTCCATTTATTGTATCGATGTACTTTCGGGTGTCGGTGAACCGACTGGTTTTGTGATGGTTTCGTTTTCCATATCGGCATCGGGAATGGTATCGTTTGCCTGGGTCTGGATTACAAAATTACGCTTTACGGCCCGTACATCTGAAATGGTTCTGGTATTTGTGATTTTTTTGCGGATCAGGATGGCATCGGTCAACACGAATGGTTTGGGCATCATCCAGTTGGCACGTTTTCGCATGGAGAAAGCCGGATGCTTCATTAAATCGAACGACGCTTCGAGCAATTCCATATCGAGGACGGCAGTTTTAAGCGTGCTGAATTGCAACACGAGCGGTTCGTTATCCACGACATAATAACTGAGTAGTTTACGGTCGTCACGTTTATACAGACTTCCCGTTTGGGAAGAATTTGCAACTCCGTTCGCTTTCAGGTTATAGATGTTGGCTTTTACGGATGCAAAAATATCGTAACGATTGACCGGCCTTTTCGGGGTAATCCGTATTGTCAGATGGCGGTATTTCCCGATGACGGTATCACGTTCAAAAGTAACTTCCGGTTCGCTCAGTTCACGGTTCATCGCTTCGGTTTCATACGTGAATTTTGTGTTGTATTTACTGAAAAGCGGAAGTGTATTTATTTGTGATGCTTGTTTCGGATCAGATCCCAAATAGGTTTTGGACCATTCGTCGAGGGTATTGTCATACGTTGCCCAATACGATTGATCTTTTTCGGCATCATATAAAAAAACCAGGCTGTTCGGTTTTGCTTCACCTTGGCTGAATCCAGATTTGAAGTGCGCTGTTATCAAAAGCCCCACGGAAACACATAATAGAAGTATTGCGGAGACTGGCTTGAATTTGAATTGTCCGAAAAGAGGCAACAACAATCCGAAACCAAGTGTCAGCAATACTGCCGATCCGGCCAGGAGTTTAAGTCCGAGGCCAATCGGGAACATAACCAGGAACGGAAACACAATGAGTACTATGGGAACCGAAAGTATGGAAAACAAAACGATCGAAAACCGTTGGGTCAGCATATAATAGCCGAACATAAAAATAGCCGCGAAGACCGGGATGATAAGAAAGCCGGCTCCCGGCAGATATAATGCGATTCCAAGATTGATCAAAAGCCAGATAACTAAAGGAGCGACTACATAATCACCGGATTGGGATTCCGGTTGGTTCCGCGAATAGAAAAGCAGGCAGATTCCAAGAGCCAGCACTAAAAATGCGGCTATGTAATAATGTCCGTTGTAGGTAAAACCCTGGAGTATTTCTGAATATTCGGGATACAGCAATAGCAGGCCTTTCCATGATAAAAAGACAACAACTCCTGTGGTTGCCACTGTCGTCAGGAACAAAACAAAACCCTTTCCGATTCCTTTGAGATGCAATACCCGTTTGCCCAGACCTATGAAAACAAAGAATGCGAACACGAAGGCCGCAATTCCCAACAGCACGAAGTTCCATGAAAACGGATAGTGGATAAAGGCGAACGGCGTATTGAAATAGATCTGGTCGTTATCCGAATTTAAACGGTTAAGATCGGCATTCGCGAAATGGCTTAACAACGGAACAAGGTAATCGCCCTGATGCTTAAGTGTCTGTTTGCTCAGATGATCGATGTCATCCTGAGCGGTGTGGTAATTGAAATGAGAGTCGATGAAGGCGAAGTTGAATCCCTGTATTTTTCCTTTTTCACGAAAGACTGTCAAATCTGTATCGTTCGGCAACATTTTATAGATGCTGTACATCAAGGAATTACTGATGGGTTTCGACACATCGGCATCGGCAAAAGCATCGACCATTTGCGAGTTTCCGGAATTGACTTCCATCAGCATATAACCCGGACCGGAAGTTCCGCGCGCCTCAAAGTTCAATACGACACCGATATCTTTTGCCCAGTTACTTTTTTCGACAAAAAGGGCGGCTCCGTTCAATCCGAGTTCTTCCGCATCGGTGAACAGGATGATGATATCGTTTTTATGGGCGGTTTTGTTGTGCAGATAACAGCGGATGCTTTCGAGGATCACAGCCACGCCAGATGCATCGTCCGAAGCTCCTTTTGAATACGAATGAGGCGCACTGTCATAGTGGGAAAGTAGCAACAGCGCTTTTCCTGAGCCAGAACCTTTTATTCGCGCCATTATATTTTTGGACTTCACCAGATTACCCCATTCTGTCAACGTAAATCCTTCCTGAGATTGTACTTCCAGTCCAATTTGGCGCAACTCTTTCTCGAGATATGAAGCAACCTGCCCATGCTCTTTCGACCCGACAAAATGAGCCGATTGGGATATTTTGGTAACGTGGTCCAATGTTCTTGCCGTTGAGAATTCAGATAACGGAACAGGCCCCGATGATTCCCCCGGAAGCTGTGAAAAGTAGGACCAGCAAAGTACCAGGATGAGGAAAAACGCAGAAACGGTTGAGGCAAATTTTTTATTCATTCCTGTAATTTATTACGCTTGGGAACTTCCTTCCGAATCAGCACATATGACCCGTTTGATAAAGGAAAATAACCCTGATCATAAAGATAAAAAGTAATGCCATGGGAGGAATGCATGGCCTGGGTAAAAAAATCGAAATCAAAACCTTTGGAAATCAGCTTCTTTTTTGAGGCAGTCACTTTTTGTCCGGTATTAAGTTCAGAAAGGATCTTGTAATTCCGGCGCAAACGGCTGTTTATCTGTCGGATATTCCGATCTCTTTGTTTATTGATACTGTTATTGTATGCGCTGCGGCAACCGTCACAGCAGAATTTTTTGTCGACGCGGCCAACAATGGCATCGCCGCACCTTACACAGGTTTTCATGGCGTTTCAATTTAGGTTTTATGGCTTATATATATGGTTCGCTGTCAGGCAAAACCTTTCAAATATAGTGATTCTGATGTTGCATTCGATTGCCCGATTTGAATAGAAACGTATTTAAACGGTTAATTGCCGGATAATTCGAATCAGATGTATCACATTTGCCAAACGGTTGCAACCTTAAATCAAAATTTATAAACCATTTAATTTTTTACACGCCATGAATAGTATACGCAACAATGTACGCCTGATAGGCAACGTGGGACAAGATCCCGAAATCAAGAATTTGGAAAATGACAGGAAGTTAGCCACTGTGACCCTCGCCACGACTGACACTTACAGGAATGACAAGGGTGAAAAGGTCGAAGACACGCAATGGCACAGGATTGTCGCCTGGGGTAAGCAAGCGGAACTTATAGAAAAATATGTTACCAAAGGAAAGGAACTTGCGCTTGAAGGACGACTGATTCATCGATCTTACGATGATAAGAACAACGAGAAAAAATACATTACGGAAGTCGTGGTAAACGAACTGCTTTTTATTTGACGTGAACTAGATCTAATCCAGTATTTTGGAATCGCTGAATTTACGCATCACGAGTTTTTTGGTCGCTTTATCATAGTAACTCAGCACAAAGAAGTTTCTCAAATGTGATATCGCATACAATTCCGGTTGTTCTTTTGTGAGGTAACGATTCAGTACATCGATATACAAGGAAGGCTGCTCCGCAGACACGTGTTCGAAATTTTTATCGAAGATGCCTTCGAAGAAAACGGTTTGGAGTAATGGCTCCTGAATGAAGCGGTCAATATCACTACCTGCTCCTGCGACAACCATTCCGATTCCCAAAGTTGTTCCCAGGATAACGTCTCCGGTCGAAATGTAATCGTATGTAGCTCCGGCGGTAACAATCAAACGCCCGTCTTTGTGTCTGTAAATACTTACGCCTATAGGTCTTTGATTAATTCTTCTGAGAAATTTCTTTGTAGAACTAAGGGTTGAGAGTTTATCATCTGGTGATTGTACCAATAGTGGACTGTTCTTGAATGATATGGTATCTTCTGAAGTTACCCGATATGTTTTTATCGGCTGTTTGCTTTTCAGATCAAATGCCGATAGAAGCATTTCGTTTTTATTGGCTTTGAACTGAAGCAACGTATTTTGGTTTATGAATGAATTGGAAGAGGCTTCATCTGTAAAAGACTGCTGCGGAACTTTGGATTCGGTAATCGAAAAGTCGCTCAGTTGTATTTCAAAAATTCGGGTTTGGGTTGGATTGTCATCAAAAGTCAACAACAGCTTGTCATCAAATGCGTATAACTTGCATTTTTCGGTAGCCATGTAAAGTGATGACAATGCGCTTTGATCTATATATTGCATGGGGTATCGATCAAGAAAACGTGAAAGCAAAAAGTTTTGTCCCCGCGGATTTTGGAAAGGGAAAGCAGTGAAATCCAAGACATGCATCTCCGGAACGCCATTTTTAAAATCGTACAGGACAAGTTTGCTGGAATCTTTTACCGAAGTCAGCAGGCAAAACCGACCATGGTCATTAAATGAAACCAGCAGGTCTTCATTTTCAAAGTCGAACAGATACGATTTACTGACCAGACTGTGATTTTTTTGATTTAATGTTTGGGTGAAAATACGTTTTGAATCGGCAGACGACCAATAAATAGTCGGGTTTCCGGAATCATCGAAGCTGCAGCCTGCAATATTTTCGAATTTGCTGTCAGGACGAGCGAAAGAAACGGAATCGCGTTGGAATAATTCTTTGTTGAATGTAAATGCAGTGGTGGTCGATTTGGATGCCATAAAGACCCAAAACTGTTTTGACGGTTCATCGGTTGCTGACCATATGTCATTGACGTCTGTTTCAAAGTTAACATCGGTTGTAGTCAGCAAACTTTGTGAGTGTGCGTTCCAGATGTTGTATATGAGAAACAGAAAAAGGAGATACCGATTCACGATAAAAGCATTAGGCGTTGAAGATTTCAGGCACTTGAGAAATGGAATCCAAAGTACGGAATCTTTCGTGATGTACTTCATGGTCAATACGCTCATGAAGCCAGGTTGTATGAAAAGGAATGTGTACTGAGTGGCCTCCAATGGCAAGAACGGGAAGAACGTCAGACTTGAGCGAGTTGCCGATCATGTAAAACTCCTCGGGTAAAATATCCAGGCGTTTGACAAGATCTGAATAATCAGCTTCCTGTTTATCGCTCATAACCTCAATGTGATGAAAGTATTTTCCAAGACCGGAGTTATGCAATTTGCGTCTCTGGTCGAGCAAATCTCCTTTCGTCGCTACAACTAATTTATAATTGCTGTGTAGTCTTTGCAATGTTTGTTCTGTTCCGTCCAGCAGTTCGATTGGCTTTTGCAGAAGTTCTTTTCCGAGATCAAGTATTTTCTCAATAGCGGCAATGTTGAGAGTTCCTTCAGAAATTTTGATTGCCGCTTCGATCATTGACAATATGTACCCTTTAATTCCGTATCCGTAAAGTCGAAGGTTTTCTATCTCGATCCTGAAAAGCTCCTGCGACAGTCCCTGATGTGACAGATAATCCTGCATGAGAATCAAAAACTGTTTTTCAGTTTGTTCAAAATAAGGTTCATTAACCCACAGGGTGTCGTCGGCATCGAATGCAATTACTTTAATCGCCATAATCTAATCACTAACAGGATTGCAGTTAAGATAAATAAGTATTTCTTTATCCAATAACCACTTTTTTGAAAATTATTGTTCAATCGATATTGGAAAACCAGGATTAGTTTGAATAGCCCATTAACTTATACTTGTTCCATTACTCACGCCAACCGTATCGGGATTCACAAAAACAAGTTTTCCATCGGTGTCTTTAGCCATTAGAATCATGCCCTGGCTTTCTACGCCTCGCAGGTTTCTCGGTTCCAGATTAGACAATACGGTTACTTGTTTCCCTATGATTTCTTCAGGAGAAAAGCTTTCGGCGATGCCTGAAACAATGGTTCGGACATCAATTCCTGTATCAACCTTGAGAATGAGGAGTTTGTTTGCCTTTGGCATTTTTTCGGCTTCCAAAATGGTTCCGACACGCAAATCCATTTTTGAAAAGGAATCGAAGTCAACATTCGGCCTTTGTGGCTCGACGATGCTGTTCTTCGCTTTTTCATTTTGGGATTTTGATGCTTCAAGCCTGTCGATTTGCTTTTGGATGGTATCATCTTCAATTTTGGTGAACAACAGTTCCGCAGCACCAATTTTTGTTCCTGCTGATAATATGGTTTGATCCTTGGAAACTTCAAGCCAATCATTTACTTCCGAAGGACTTGGATGAATGCCTAACATATTTTTGAGCTTTGCCGATGTGTATGGCAAAAATGGTTCACTCAGGATTGCCAAAGCAGTCGCAATCTGAAGTGCTACAAACATTTGAGTCTTGACTCGTTCTGGATTTTCTTTGACGAGTTTCCAAGGCTCCTCGTCTGCAAGGTATTTGTTTCCTAAACGCGCAAGGTTCATGAGTTCACCGAGTGCCTCACGGAACCTGTATCTTTCAACAGAACTTGAAATGACATTTGGATAAGCCCTCATTTCGGCTAATGTTTTTTCATCGACCTCCAAATATGAATTTGGTTCAGGAACCAATCCGTCGTAATACTTATTGGTAAGTACAATCACGCGGTTGATGAAATTTCCAAAAACGGCTACCAACTCATTGTTGTTGCGCGCCTGGAAATCCTTCCATGTAAAATCGTTGTCTTTTGATTCGGGAGCATTTGCCGTAAGTGCGTATCGCAGCACATCTTGCTGGCCGGGAAAATCTTCCAGGTATTCATGCAGCCAAACAGCCCAGTTTTTAGAAGTGGAGAGCTTGTTGCCTTCGAGGTTCAGGAATTCATTCGCTGGCACATTGTCCGGAAGGATGAAACTACCTTCGGCTTTTAGCATTGCCGGAAAAATAATGCAGTGAAAGACAATATTATCCTTACCGATGAAGTGAACCAGTTTGGTATCGGCATCTTTCCAGTAAGGTTCCCAGTCTTTTCCGTTTTTCTGTGCCCATTCCTTGGTTGACGATATATAACCGATAGGTGCATCAAACCACACATAAAGCACTTTGCCTTCAGCTCCTTCGACGGGAACGGGAATTCCCCAATCAAGGTCACGTGTCACGGCACGTGGTTTTAACCCATCATCGATCCAGGAACGCACTTGTCCCAGTACATTCGGCTTCCAATCTTTGGCATGCTCGGTTAATATCCATTCGCGCAGGAATTCCTCATACCGATCCAAAGGAAGGAACCAGTGTTTTGTAGATTTCAATATGGGTGTTTCACCTGACAGGGTCGATTTTGGATTGATAAGATCCGTAGCATTCAGGGATGTCCCGCATCTTTCACATTGGTCGCCGTAAGCTTCTTCGTTCCCGCATTTCGGACACGTCCCGATTACAAAACGGTCGGCCAGGAATTGTTCCGCTTTAGGATCATAGAGCTGTTCGGTGACTTCTTCAATGAAACTTCCTTCATCATACAGTTTCCTGAAAAATGCCGAAGCGGTTTCGTAATGAACCGGAAGCGACGTCCGTGAGTAATTGTCGAATGAAATACCAAAATCATCGAAAGATTTCCGGATAATGCCATCATATTTATCGATAACCTCCTGAGGCGTAATTCCTTCCTTACGGGCTTTCATCGGAATTGCAACACCGTGTTCATCGCTTCCGCAGATAAATACGACGTCGCGATTCTGTTGTCGGAGGTAGCGGGCATAAATATCAGATGGAACATACACCCCGGCCAGATGGCCAATATGGATTGGGCCGTTGGTGTAAGGCAAGGCTGCCGTAATGGTATATCGTTTTGGATTTTGGATCATGACGTATGAAATTGGGCGTAAAAATAAGCATAAACTATGGAAAAACGTTGGTTGTTGGCCAGGCAATAGAAGTCATCATTTTAAGTAAAGCCACGTATCTTTAGGCCTATGAAAAAATCATTTTTACTACTGCTGTTGTTACCCATCTGTTTTTTCGGACAACTAAAACCAATCGCTCCTCCGTACCTAAAACCCGGAGATACCGTTGGAATAGTGACTACGGCCAGAAAAATAGATATTGCAGGCATTCAGGCTGGAATCGATTTGCTAAAAAGTTGGGGGCTTACTGTGGTCGTCGGAAAAACCATCGGCAAAGATGAAAACCAGCTTGCCGGTCCGGATTGGTTTCGTGCTACCGATTTACAACAGATGCTCGACGATCCTAAAATAAAACTGATCTGGTCGGCAAAAGGTGGTTATGGCACGGTTCGAATCATAGACCGTATCGATTGGACAAAATTCAAAAAACATCCAAAGTGGATTGCCGGTTTCAGTGATTGTACGGTTTTACATAGCCACATCCAGACGCTGGGCTTTCAAACCATACACAGTTTTATGGCTTTAAGTGCCAAATCGGCATCGGCGGAAGCGATACAAAGTTTCAGGACGGCGTTATTTGGCGGAATCAGGGATTACACCATTGCTCCGAATAGCCTGAACCGGACAGGTTTTGCTGAAGGAATCATAACTGGGGGAAATTTATCGGTGTTGTATAGTTTGATGGGATCAGCATCTGAAATAGACACTAAAGGGAAAATTCTTTTCATTGAAGACCTCGACGAATATCTGTACCATATAGACCGCATGATGATGAACCTCAAGCGGAACGGTTATTTTAAAAATATAAAAGGATTGATTGTCGGCGGAATGACCTCTATGAACGACAATGATATTCCTTGGGGTCATACCGCCGAAGAAATCATAAAAGACATTGTCAAGGATTATGATTTCCCTGTAATTTTTAATTTTCCGGCTGGACATATAAAAGATAATCGGACACTTGTCCTTGGAGAAATGATCCGAATGGAAGCAGAAAATGAAAAAGCCGAAGTTCAAACCCTGAAAAAGTGATGTGGAATGTGATTTGGCAACAATAAAAATCCGATTAAATGTAAATTAAATCGACAAATTACATTTAAAATTAAAAATTTAAAGAAAAATACTACAATAAATTTTTACACCTATTTATCCATTCCGGAACGAGAATCTGGAACTTCTTTCTTTACAATTTTTCAATATGGCGACACACAACGAATTCGGAAAAGAAGGCGAACGTATAGCCATGGAATATTTGATGGACAAGGGTTATATTATTCTCGAAAGAAATTGGAGATATAAAAAATTAGAAATTGATTTAATTGCTGAATATCAGAATATTACAATTATTATTGAAGTTAAATCAAGATCAAACGACAGCTTTGGTAAGCCTCAGGAATTCGTCCGAAAGAAAAAAATTAAGCTGGTGCTAGAGGCCGTAAATGCCTATGCCAATACAAAAAACCAAGACCTAAATTTTCGTCTTGATGTCATTTCAATACAGAAAAAAAATGGCTCGTATACCATTGAGCATTTGCAAGATGCATTCTATTATTTTTAAAAAACAATGTAGTTAAACGTTAAAAAATGCATTTCGTCGATTAATTGACTATGTTTGTGGACCCTTAACCTACAAAATGTTTATTATGAAACGAATTGCTACCCTAATTGCCATTCTTGCGACTTTGGGATGTTTGGCCCAGCAAAAAGTTGCAGAAAGAATACAGGAACTGAAATCCATGAATACCAATTTCAAACATTTCTCGGTTCTTGATGTTTCGAGCCAAATTCCACAAGATGGACTCGGAGATGTAGTCAGAAATGCTACACTTGCAAAAATCCGCCTTGCGTCTGTCAATACCATTGTCAGCCAGGCAAACGAAACCATCGAGCTTGAAATTCCGTTCAAAGGCCAGACTATTATAGTGCAACTCTATAAAGTGAAGGTTTTACATGACAGTTTCCATCTGGATACGGACAAAGCAAAAAATGTCCCTTTTGAGCGTGGCGTCCATTATCGTGGTATCGTAAACGATGATATGAACTCCATTGTTTCAATGAACTTCTTCAACGGCCAGTTCAACGGTATCATCGCGAGCCAGGAACTGAATAATGTAGTGGTAGGAAAACTTGACAGAGTCGGAAACAGCCAGGATTATATCGTGTATTCCGATGCAGACCTTTTGATTGACAATATAAGCGGATGTGAGCTTCCGGATGAAGCTGCTTACGCACCTGCTGCAAACCAAACACAGTCGGAACAATCGATCCAGTCTGTTTTGAGTTCACGTTGTGCAACGGTTTATCTCGAATTGGATAACCAGTTGTACATTCAGAATGGAAACAACGCCGGAACTGCGAATACCTGGATTACATCTGTATTCAATAACGTCCAGACTTTATATGCGAACGCTGATATCAATGTCGCCCTCAAAAGCGTATTTGTGTGGACTACGGCCGATCCGTTTACCGGAACAACATCTACGGCAAGAATGAACTCTTTCAACCAGTTCCGCCCTGTATTTGATGGAGACATCGGACAGTTGGTCGCAATCGACCCGGGATCTTTGGGTGGTGTAGCTTCTGCCGTAAATGGTATCTGTGGCCCGAATAATTTCTCCTATGCCGATATTGACTTCGGATACAATGCTGTACCGACCTATTCCTGGACCGTGCAGGTAATCACTCACGAACTTGGTCATTTGATGGGTTCACCACACACCCATTCATGCGTGTGGAACGGAAACAATACAGCGATAGACAACTGCGGCCCATCTGCAATCCCGAATTCAGAGGGAGCTTCATGCATGACATCGCCTCCAACCATTCCAACAGCAGTGGTCAAAGGAACCATCATGAGTTATTGCCACTTGGTAGGCGGAGTTGGGATCAACTTCAGCAACGGTTTCGGCCCTCAACCAGCTTCGCGAATCCTTACAACTGTAAATGGGGCTACTTGCCTTAGCGTGGATTGTGTCAATACCTGTATCAACACGGCTGTTAATATGCATGTCGATACCGTAACAAGTACAACGGCTAACCTAAGTTGGGATGATATAGGCGACGTTGGCACATGGCAAATTGCCGTGAGCCCACTGAGCGGAAGTTCTTCATGGACAACTGTAACCTCTAATGCCTATTTAGCTTCGGGCCTCCAACCAAATACCTATTATAAACTGCGTATCAAGCCGTCTTGTGATTCCGGAATGACGTCATCCTACAGACAGTTGGTTTTTGCTACAGGTGCCGATTGGTGCAGCGGCGTTACCATTACCGATACCGGAGGCGCAACGGCAAACTATTTCGATAGCCAGGAATTCGTACGTGTAATCATGCCGACACAGGCTAACAAAAAAATCAAGATCACGTTCACGTCATTCGCGACTGAAACCAACTACGACTTCCTTTGGATGTATAACGGTTCTTCTACCAGTTCGCCTGTAATGGGAACAACGACAGGATACACCGGAAACGTTAGTCCTGGAACGTTTACTTCATCGGCTGCCGATGGCGCACTGACCTTGAAATTCCGTGCCGATAACAGTACCAATGCCGCAGGCTTCGTAGCCAATGTAGTTTGTGAAAGTACGTTGGGAACAGGCGATGTTTCGCGTAACATTGACTTTACCTATTACCCGAACCCGGCCAACAACATTGTCAACATCAGTTCAGCATCAGAAGCGATCACACAAATCCAGGTGTATAGCGTAACAGGTCAATTGTTGTTCGACAAGAAACTGAACGGTCTTGAAGAGAAAGTAGACGTATCGTCTTTCGCAACAGGAACCTACTTCTTCAAATTGAAATTCGGTTCTACCGAAGCCAACTTCAAGATCCTTAAACAATAGTAAACGATAATAAACAGAGTTGTTATTTAAGTGGAAATTGCCCTTCGAAAGAGGGGCTTTTTCATTTTAAGCAGGAGTGTGCGAACCCCACATTTTCTGCATCAGATCCAAAGCAGTTTTGACAGACTTGACGTTTTCAAACGTGAACAACAATCGCAATCCGTTAGCCGTCTGTTTTTCCTTCATCCGACCGAGTTGTGGATTCCGCTGGGCAAACTGGAGCACTTTATCAAAATGTGCCGATTGATAGAATGCAGAATCGTGGTCCGAAATAAAATAAGCGATCATCTTGCCCTGTTTCATCACCAGTTTCTCCATACCGAGTTTTGATGCAATCCATTTTATGCGCATGCTATTGAGCAACGCGTTTGCCTGCACCGGAAGTGGTCCGAAACGATCCACGAGCCGTTTTTCATACAAAAACAACGCTTCTTCATCCTTGATCTGGCTTAGTTCGTTGTACAGGATCAGCCTTTCGGAAACCGTATTGATGTATTCATCCGGGAACAGCAATTCAAAATCGGAATCGATCTGGATGTCTTTGACATATTCCTTTTCTGTCTGGTCATCGACTTCCTGATACAAATCCCTGAACTCGTTTTCCTTGAGCTCTTCTATGGCCTCGTTCATGATTTTCTGATAGGTTTCAAAACCGATGTCGTTGATGAAACCGCTTTGTTCGCCACCGAGCAAATCACCTGCGCCGCGAATTTCCAAATCCTTCATCGCAATGTTGAAACCGCTGCCGAGTTCGCTGTATTGGGCCAGCGCATGAAGCCTTTTGCGGGCATCGTCGGTCATGGCGGAAAAAGGAGGCGCTATAAAATAACAGAATGCCTTTTTGTTGCTTCGCCCAACTCTACCCCGCATCTGATGCAAATCGGAGAGCCCGAAATTATTGGCATTGTTGATAAAAATCGTATTCGCATTCGGAACATCGAGACCGCTTTCTATAATCGTGGTGGCAACCAGAACATCGAATTCACCGTTCATGAAACCAAGCATCAGTTCTTCGAGTTTCTTTCCTTCCATCTGCCCGTGCCCTATCCCGATTCTCGCCTGTGGCACCAATCGCTGGATCATTCCCGCTACTTCGCGTATGTTTTCGATTCGGTTGTTTATAAAGAAAACCTGTCCGTTGCGCTGGATTTCATACGAAACCGCATCCCTTATAAGTTCTTCATTGAAACCGACAATCTGCGTTTCTATCGGATAGCGATTCGGCGGAGGTGTGGTGATGACCGACAAATCCCGGGCTGCCATCAAAGAAAATTGCAACGTCCTCGGAATCGGGGTTGCGGTAAGTGTCAATGTATCGATGTTGGCGCCTAAGGTCTTTAGTTTGTCTTTGACGTTGACACCGAATTTCTGTTCCTCGTCCACAATCAGCAAGCCCAAATCCTTGAACTGGACATTTTTATTGACCAGCTGGTGCGTGCCGATGATGATGTCGAGTTTTCCCTCGGCCAGATCTTTTAGCGTCTGTGTTTTTTCCTTCGCAGACCGGAACCGGTTCAGATAGCCAATCGAAACAGGCATTTCTTTCAATCGCTCTGAAAAAGTCCGGTAATGCTGATACGCGAGAATTGTAGTCGGAACCAAAACCGCAACCTGTTTCCCATTGTCGACGGCCTTGAAAGCGGCACGGATTGCGACCTCCGTTTTTCCGAAACCAACGTCCCCGCAAACCAGTCGGTCCATCGGGCGTTCGCTTTCCATATCGGCTTTGACGTCCTGTGTCGCTTTGGTCTGATCCGGCGTATCTTCATAGATGAATGACGATTCGAGTTCGAGTTGCAGGTAACTGTCCGGATTGTATTGATAGCCCTTTTCCAAACGGCGCTTAGCATACAGTTGGATCAGGTTGAAGGCGATGTTCTTGACACGGGCTTTGGTTTTCTGCTTCAGTGCTTTCCATGCACCCGAACCTAGTTTATAGATTTTTGGCGGCGCTCCGTCTTTGCCGTTATATTTCGAAATTTTGTGAAGTGAATGGATGGAAACGTAGACGATGTCGTTATCGGCATACACCAACTTAATCGCTTCCTGTGTCTTGCCTTCAACCTGGATTTTCTGCAACCCGCCGAATTTCCCGATGCCGTGATCGATGTGTGTCACATAATCACCAACCGACAATGAATTCAATTCCTTGAGCGTCAGGTTCTGCTTTTTGGAATAACCGTTCTTGATGCTGAACTTGTGGTATCGTTCAAAAATCTGGTGGTCTGTGTAACATGCAATCTGCAATTCCTCGTCAATGAAACCCTGATACAACGGCATCACGACCGTTTCGTATGTATTATGGATATTGGAATTTCCCGATTCATCCATCGAGGCAAAAATATCGTCGAACCGCTTGGCCTGGGCTTCATTGGAACAGCACAAAAAGTTGCGCATCCCGTTCGAATGATTGTCGGCCAGATCATTGAGCAACAAATCGAATTGCTTGTTGAACGCCGGTTGAGGCCGGGTATGAAAAGACGTCTGTAATGACGGTTCAAACACGGGTTGCAAACCGGTTTCGATCACGGCAAAAAGTTCCGCCTTATGCAAAAATTCTTTGCTATCGACGAACAATTGCTTCGGTTCCAGGTGTTTTATAGTCGAATCAAGCGAAGCAAAAATTTCCTTTGCCTTCTCGAAGGATGTGGCGAGTTTCGATAACGTAATCGATGCATCCTGCAAAACGAGAACCGTCGAATCGCCTATGTAATCCAGAAAATTCTGTCGGTTTTCCTCGAAGAATTTATTCTCAACATTCGGGATAATCGTAATCTTTTTCTTCTTTTCGATCGACAGTTGCGTCTCTACATCAAAGCTTCGGATACTGTCTACTTCATTACCGAAGAATTCGATCCGGTATGGATTGTCGTTCGAAAAGGAAAACACATCGATGATTCCGCCGCGAACCGAAAATTCACCCGGTTCGGTGATGAAATCAACTCTTCTGAATTCATATTCGTGAAGCACTTCATTGATAAAGTCAATTGAAATCTGGTCGCCGACAGCAATCTTGAGTGTATTTTTCTCAAGTTCTTTGCGTGTAACGACCTTCTCGAAAATTGCCTCGGGATAGGAAACGATAAAGGCTGGTTTTTTCCGCGAATTGATTCTGTTGAGCACTTCGGCCCGAAGCAACACACTGGCGTTATCGGTTTCTTCAATCTGATAAGGCCTGCGGTACGATCCGGGGAAAAACAATACGTCTTCCTCGCCTATCAATTGCTCAAGATCGTTTAAAAAATACGCCGCTTCCTCTTTTTCAGTTGCGATGAACAAAAACGGTTTTTCGGTCTTTTTGAATAGTGAACGCAATACAAATGACAGGCTCGATGCGACCAATCCGTTTGCCTGGATTTTTGCGCCGGGTTTGATTGCCGATGCCATTCGCGAGATCGGTGCGGAAGAATCGTATTTGGTGATAAGAGTTTCGATCATTGACGCTCTTGTAATTTTTTACGCCTGTCGATCATCATGCCTGGTTTTCTGTTCAATTGTGACGGCGGTGGCGTTTGTAAAGCCCGGTTTTGCACAGGTGCAGGTGGTGTTGAAGACGAAGGGAATACGCCACCGGTCGGAACAGCTCTTGTGGTATCAAGCATCCGGATCATATCTGCTTCTCCCTGTTCGGTTGGGATTTTAGATTTGCGTACAATCTCATCGAATTGCATCTGGAGCGAGATAAGCGATGCATTTATGGCGTCGACTTCCGTATTGACTTTTTTGGCCGGAATATCGTCAAGGTGCAGGAACAGATTTAGTGCATTGATACGTGCCGTCAACACCGAAATACGGCTTCGGACCTCCGGTTTTGCATACTGGGACGGAAGCTGGGCCGGTAATTCAAGCGCCTTTGCCGAAAGCACTTCTGATTTTTTCTGGAATGCTTCAATACTGCTCTGCGGTTTTTGCGAAAGCTCCCGAAGCAAATCCCGCCAGGGCGCCCAGGTCGCCGTAAGTTGCTGTGATGAAGGATTTATAGGGGTGGAATTGAATTTCCAATGTGCATTGACCTCAGAAAAAATCTGCTCTTTCTTTTTGGCTTCCTTCAACTGGATTTGCTCTTGCTGATCGTCTTTGCAGGATATCAGTAGCATCATGAAAAAAACCAGGGATAATGTCTTTCTAAGCATCGGGTTGGAATAGTGACGCAAATTTAAGTACGAACCGACAAATTCCCACAAACAAACAGGAATTATTAACTCTCGTAAAGAAGTTCGCAAAACCAATCTATCTTTGTTTAAAAGTCGGCAATTTTTTGCCCTTTATTTAATCTTCTGCACTATGCCCAAAATTCTGATTATTGGAGCCTGTGGCCAAATCGGCACCGAGCTTACACACAAACTACGCGAGAAATACGGTGAGGAAAATGTCATCGCGTCCGATATCCGCAAACTCAATAATGACATTGTCAACAACGGTCTTTTTGAAGTAGTCAACGCACTCGATTTCAACCAGATCGAACATATCGTCGAACAATACCACATTGAAGAAGTCTATCTCATGGCCGCTTTGCTGTCTGCAACCGCCGAAAAAAATCCGGCCTTCGCCTGGGATTTAAATATGAATTCGCTGTTCCATGTACTCAATCTGGCCAAAGCCGGAAAAATCAAAAAAATATTCTGGCCATCGAGCATCGCCGTTTTCGGGCCCACGACACCAAAGCATCAAACGCCTCAATACACGGTCATGGAACCATCAACCGTTTATGGGATTTCCAAGCAATGCGGTGAACGCTGGTGCGAATATTACAACCATATTTATGGCGTCGATGTCCGCAGCATCCGGTATCCGGGCCTGATTTCGTGGTCGACTCCACCCGGCGGAGGCACTACTGATTATGCCGTCGATATTTATCACAAAGCATTGTCAGACGGCAAATACGAATGTTTCCTGTCTGAAGAAACCGAACTCCCGATGATGTACATGGACGATGCCATTCGCGCGACTATCTCCATCATGGAAGCTCCGGCGGAAAATATCAAAATCCGATCTTCCTATAATTTAGCCGCGATCAGTTTCAATCCGGAACAAATCGCCGGTGAAATCAAAAAACACATTCCGGAATTTGAAATTACCTACAAACCGGATTTCCGCCAAAAAATCGCCGATTCGTGGCCCGCTTCGATAGATGATTCCGAAGCGAGGAAAGACTGGGGTTGGAAACACGATTTTGACCTCGATAACATGACCAGCGATATGCTTGATCATTTGAAATAGCTTTTTTGGGGCGTGCCGGCGGCTGGTAACTTCCGTTTTGCGATTGACTTTATTCTTGCCGCCGTCGGGCTGTCGGCACTCGCTACCGTTTCCGCTGCGCTACAACGGTGAGCTCAAACAAAAATGCCTTCATCCCTCACGCGACAGCAATCTCTGTAAACACCCTTGTTGCCTGTTTTTCGCGCCTTTCGTTATTGTACACAAAAAAGCAGACTGGGAAACTCGGGAACGTCCCTTATTTTTTCTGGCGTAAATCCAATGTCTGCTTTTCTTCGAGGGATTTCTTTATCGAAATGGCTTCTTTAACCTTGTCATTCGGAATCGTCATGGACAACACATAATGTGCAATTTTCCATTTTCCGTTTTCCAACCGCAATACGCCCGAACCACGACAAAGGCCCATTTGAGTATCCAGAAGTTCATCGAACCAAGCCATCTTTTCGTCGTTACTTAAAAAAATATGACGCTCAAGAGATGTGAAACTCCATGCTTTTCCTTTGTCGAAATAGGGTTTTGAAAAGGCTTTGAATTCGTTGACATTCCAATTTTCGGTGGCATCTGTCCCAATAAATATCGCATCTGTTGACATCGAATCAAAATAGGCATCGAACTGTGCATCGGCAGCGGCTTTGAGCCATGCGTCAAGGGTTTTGGTGATTTCGGCTTTTTGTGACAATAAAGCTGTTGGAATCAGGACCAGAAAAAGAAGTAGGTATCGCATAGTTTTTTGGACAAGATAAGCATAATTAATGCGAACGGTAATAGAAAATTACTACAGAGATTTAACAATTCAGGCAGTTTTTCTGTAATCAACCTATTTTGGCAATCCATACCTTGTCATAGGGAAGGGGCCGATGGTATCCCTAAAAAATCCGCGGTAATAAGAGGTACAGAAAAAATGTACTTTTTAGCTTCGCTCAGTTCTGCTAAAGCCTCGGGTGTTAAATGAATATGTTTTCGTTTTCAGTCCAAAAAAATCCCGTACCTCAACAAGTAAGATACGGGAATCACATGGCTTATGATTTACGGTCAGCCGTTCTGCATCAGGTTCATATAACCCAATGGTTCCGGCTTTGAATTGTCTATGGATTCATCATGTTGCGAAAGGTCGAGGCCTAAATGTTCTGAATCTTCCGAAACCCGCAGCGGGATGAAATAGTTGGTGACTTTAAATAAAATCCACGCCCCGAAAAAGGTGAAAACAGATACCAGTACGAGTGCCATCATGTGATGAGCGAACACGTTCCATCCGCCGTGCAACAGGCTCGCATTTTCTCCCTGGGCAAAAATCGCGGTCAGGATCATTCCCATGATGCCACCGACACCATGGCAGGCAAAAACATCTAATGTATCGTCTATCTTCTGCATGTATTTCGACGTAAGCACTTTGTTTGAAACGATGGCAGTAATGAATCCGAAGAAAATACTCTGGGGAACGCTCACATAACCGGCTGCCGGTGTAATGGCAACCAATCCGACGACAGCGCCCACACAAGCGCCCATAGCCGATACTTTACGGCCGTTGAGCCTTTCAAAAAAGAGCCACGTCAACATAGCCGCAGCTGATGCCGTGGTGGTGGTGGCAAAAGCCATCGCAGCCGTTCCGTTTGCCGCCAAAGCAGATCCGGCGTTGAATCCGAACCAGCCGAACCAAAGCATTCCCGTACCCAAAAGCACAAAAGGAATGTTGGTTGGAATGTGGCGTGAATTTTTGCGTTTGCCCAAAACAATCGCTCCGGCCAACGCTGCAAAACCGGCACTCATATGGACTACGGTTCCGCCCGCAAAATCCTTGACGCCAAAATAAGTTCCGAGGATTCCGCTCGGATGCCAGACCGAATGGCAAAGCGGTGCATATATGAATAAGGTAAATAGACAGATAAAGAGTAAAAAGGAAATGAAACGAACGCGTTCGGCGAAAGATCCGGTAATGATAGCAGGTGTTATCACTGCGAATTTCATCTGGAACAACGCAAACAGCATAAATGGAATGGTCGATGCCATTTTGTTATGAGGCAAAAGCCCTACATGATCCATAAATGCAAAGCTGCGCGGATCGCCAAAAAAACTGTAGAATTTTCCATCGATGGTAATCCCGATCGGGTCGCCGAATGAAAGGCTAAAAGCAACTACGACCCATAAAAGCGTCACCACGCCAAGGCAGATGAAACTTTGTAACATGGTAGAAATGATGTTCTTTTTGCCGACCATGCCGCCGTAAAAAAACGACAGTCCGGGTGTCATGAGAAGCACAAGGCTTGAAGCTGTCAATAACCAGGCGACATCGGCGGTTACGATCTGATCGGTGGTTCCGAACTGGCCTGTTGTATCAGGAGCGGCTTCTGGCCAGAAAACACCTGTAATGGAAACAATTGTAATGATTGCGAAAGAAATGATCCAACGTTTTTCCAGCTTCTTCATAAATTCAAAATATTAATCCTACCCCTGATTTGATGAGGCAAAATTAAAAAAATTATGTCTTTAAAGGATTAGTCGGTCAAAAAATAAAGGGTGTGACAGCTATTTTTACCAACATCTGTTTATCACACCCTGAATTAAAAAATTTTAATATAAATCCCGGATAAGGGAATCGATATTATTTCGCCGGAGCAGCAGTAGTGTCTTTTGCCACTGTATCTGTAGTAGCCGGAGCAGCTGCAGGCTCTGGTGTAGCTGCTGTTGTGGTGTCAACTGTTGTCGTATCGGTTGCAGCAGGTTCTTCCATTCCTTCTTTGCTCTTGCAGGAAAATACGGTTCCGGAAAGCATCAATGCCAATGCAAGGACGGTAAGCGATTTTGTGATAGATTTCATAATTAAGAGGTTTTTGTTTCCGTCCAATTTATAAAAAAATCGCATTGAAATTCCAATAATCTATTTTTTAATGGGTTGAATGTTAATTTATCGTAACATTTTTATTCGATCAGGGACAAACACTCCGCGCCATAATTTTATATTTGAAGGCTATTTGCATAACAAAACCAAATTTCATGAAAAGACACAAAGTACTTCTACTTGTCCCAACACTTACTACCTTATTATTATCATCGTGCAAAAAAGAGGAAAAGCACGAACTGACTTCCGGAATCATCAAACAAAATATGGACACCCTTGTCAAGCCGGGTGATGATTTTGACGCTTATGTAAATGGCGGATGGATGAAGAAAAACAAAATCCCGTCCGATAAATCATCGTTCGGGGTCGATGCGATTCTTGACGATGAAGCCCAGGCCAATGTAAAATCCATCATTGAAGAAGCTGCGAAATCAAACGCCAAAGAAGGTTCCAACGAACAAAAAATAGGCGATTTCTACAATTCTTACATGGATCAGAAAACACGGGATGCAAAAGGAATCACTCCGCTTAAACCTATTTTCGACCAGATTGACGCGATTACGAATGTCACGGAATTGCCTGCATTTTTCGGAAAGGCGAACAAAGCAGGTTTATCGGCACCGTTCAGTATCCAGGTTACTGAAGATTTCAAAGACCCGACGACTTATATGGCTTTCGTATGGCAAGGCGGCTTGAGTCTTCCAGAGCGCGAATATTATATGCTCCAGGATGCAAAGTCAAAGGAAATCCGCGTTAAATATGAACAACATGTAGCTTCCATGCTCAAGCTTGCGAACATTGCTGAACCGGAACTCAAGGCAAAAGAAATCCTGGCACTCGAAACCCGTATCGCATCGAACCATGTCAAAAAAGAAGAAACGCGTGATGCCACTAAAATGTATAATGTTTTTGATCTGGCTGCACTCGACAAGCTTTCACCGGGTTTCGACTGGACCGGCTTCCTTAAAGAATCGGGATTTGGCGGACAGAAAAAAATCATCCTTGCACAACCAAGTTACATTTCCAAAGTGTACGACATTATAAGGACCACGCCGCTCGAAGTGTGGAAGACCTGGCTTAAATGGGGCGCTATCCATGACAACGCGACTTATCTGTCAGCCAATCTTGACAACGAAAATTTCAATTTCTATGGTAAAGTACTCAGCGGAACCACCAAACAACGCGAATCGTGGAGACGTGCCGTTGGAGCTGTAAACAACAATCTTGGTGAGGTCGTCGGGGAACAATATGTCAAAAAACATTTTACGCCCGAAGCTAAGGAGCGTATGTCTGAACTCGTCAAAAACCTGCTCAAAGCATACGAAGCCAGCATAAAGGAACTAACTTGGATGACACCTGAAACCAAGAAAGAAGCATTGGACAAATTGTCGAAATTCACGCCTAAAATCGGTTATCCGGATCATTGGAGAGATTACAGCAAACTCACGGTGAAAAAGGATGATCTATTCGGGAACATGCAGCGTTCGTACGAATTCGAATACAACCGCATGCTTGACAAACTCGGTAAAAAAGTAGACAAGACCGAATGGGGAATGACACCTCAAACCGTAAATGCCTACTACAATCCGTCACTTAATGAAATCGTATTCCCGGCAGCCATATTGCAACCGCCATTCTTTGATTTGACTGCAGATGACGCGGTCAACTATGGAAGCATCGGGGCAGTTATCGGTCACGAAATCGGACACGGATTCGACGATCAGGGAAGCACATTCGATGGAAACGGCGTACTTCGCAACTGGTGGACGGAAGCCGACAAAAAAGCGTTCGAACAACGCACGGGCGCACTTGTAAAACAATACAGCAGCTTCAAGGTTTTCCCGGATCTAAATGTGAATGGTGCGTTTACACTTGGCGAAAACATTGGCGATTTGGGCGGATTGGCGATTGCTTTCAAGGCATACAAAATCAGCCTTGGCGGAAAACCGTCACCAAAAATCGAAGGTATGACAGGCGAACAGCGTTTCTTTATCGGATACGCACAATCGTGGCTTGTCAAGCAACGCGAGGAAGCATTACGTACACAGGTCGCTTCAGATCCGCATGCACCGGCACATTTCCGTGTCAACGGAATCGTGAGAAACACGCCGGAATGGTATGATGCCTTTAATGTAAAACCAGGAGATTCCTTGTATCTTGCTCCGGCAGATCGCGTGAAAATCTGGTAACACAACACGAACATCAATTAAAGCCTTCTTTCGGGAAGGCTTTTTTGCATGATGTAAATTGGCAGAACCGAATATTTCACTATATTCAATCTGCAAATCGAATTTATGACTGCCGATTATTCTCACATCCTCGACGCCCTTATCAAGCAAGGCTTCCATCAGATTCCCGAATCCAATCCGGAAACAGGAAAGAAATTCGATTACCGGATCACCGCCTATTCGCTCAATACCAAACTGAGTTTCCGGTTTGAAAGCCTGGAACATTTTGTTGAATTCCTTAAACTTTCAGATGCCGACAGCGAGAAAAGGATTGCCGTGCTCCAAACCAGGTTTACCGAACTCGGCCTTGACCCGAATCAGTTTTTCTGGGTGAATTTCTTTGAAGAAGGCAAGGAAAAAGAGATGTAGTTTATTAGGAAAATCTAACCTTTACGCACAAACAAATTCCCGGCAATTTTTTGGGAAACCACAACTTCACCTTGTTTGGTTCGGATGTGAAGCGACTGATCGAAATCTTCCTTTTCCAAAACTTCTATCGTTGTTCCAAGTGAAATTTGTTGTTTATCCAGATATTTAAGGAATTCGGACGAGCTGTCCTTAACGCCTACGCAAATCGCTTTCTCCCCTACTTTGAGTTCCGATAACAATTGCTTTTCGGTTTTTGCGATCTTGCCGTCGGCATCCGGAATTGGGTCACCGTGCGGATCCTGGGTCGGATTCCCCAAAAAATCGGCAAGCCGGTCAATCAGTTTTTCAGACTGGATGTGCTCGAGTTGTTCGGCTATATCGTGGACCTCATCCCATTTGAAATCGAGATGTTCGACCAAAAAAACTTCCCACAGCCGGTGTTTACGCACAATCATCTTGGCCTCATGCAAACCCGAATCTGTCAGTAAGACACCTTGGTATCGTTTATAGGAAACCAGATTCTTCTCGGATAGTTTCTTAAGCATATCGGTTACCGATGAAGCCTTGGTTTCCATTTTATCGGCAATGGAATTCGTGCTCACGCCTTCCGGGTGCAAGCTCATGAGGTGATAGATGGTCTTGAGATAATTCTCTTCGGAAAAAGTCATCGGTTTCATCAATGCAACTTTTGGTTAATCGCGTACAATCATCAACGGAATGGAAATGCCGTGTCGTACCTTGTCTACGGTTGTACCAAAGATAAGGTCTTTGAGGCCGGAATGCCCATGTGTTCCCATGACAAGCATGTCAAAATCGCCTTCGTTGACTATTTTAGGGATGCCTTTTCCGGGTTCTCCGTAACCGAGTCTGGTTTCGATGTCGTATCCTTTTTCAGTCAGCATAATATCATATTCGGCTAATAATTTTTCATCGACAGATGTTTCATGGTCTACAGTCTGTTCCCCATACATCATGGCCCCGACGGTTTCAACCACATGTATCAAGGTGTAATGTGCCTGGTTTCCGCCAATGGAAAACGCATGGTTGAGCGCACCTTCATCGGCACTTGAAAAATCGACCGTGACAGCAATTTTCTGTGCTTTGAGACCCGCGCTTTGGTTGAATTCCAGTTTGAGATTATGTGGACTGTGGTTGTAGATATGCTCTTTCGGTTTGACCACAAACGGACGGATCACGATATACAACAGCAACAAGGCAAAAAACACAGTTATCGGCACAACTGTAAACCAAAGCAACGTAGCATTCGGTGACGATGAAAGCCAGTCGCGCAATTCGCCGTAAACCAGCCTTGCATTTAACCCGACGATGACGAGTGCAATAGCCCACGCGGCAATCTGTGTCGGTTTGTTGATATGGAACCCTTTCATCCGGGTCTTGTCGCTGACAAAATGGATCAGCGGGATAATGGCGAATCCAAGCTGCAAACTCAGGATGACCTGGCTTAAAATGAGCAGTTTTCCGGTTACGCCTTCTCCAAAAACAGATATGGTGACCACAGCCGGAACAATCGCCAAAAGGCGTGTCATAATGCGTCGGACCCACGGACGGATACGCAAATTCAGGTAACCTTCCATGATAATCTGTCCGGCCAATGTTCCGGTCACGGTAGAACTTTGTCCAGCTGCAATAAGTGCTACAGCGAATAAAATCGGGGCGAATTTGGTTCCGAGCAACGGCTCAAGGAATCGATGCGCGTCCTGGATTTCGGCAATTTCAAACATGCCGTTTTTGTAAAAAGTAGCGGCAGCCAATATCAGGATTGCGGCATTGACAAAAAAGGCAAGGTTCAGGGCGATGACCGAATCGAGGAAATTGTATTTGATGGCTTGCCTGACACCGGAAATATTACGGTCGAATTTTCGCGTCTGGACCAATGAGGAATGCAAATAAAGATTATGCGGCATCACGGTCGCTCCGATAATACCGATTGCTATATAGAGTGCATTTTCATTCGGTATCGATGGAATCAACCCGGCAAAAACCTTCGGAAGTTCCGGTTGTGCAAAGATCATTTCAAATACGAACGAAAACCCAATGATGGCAACCAACGCAATGATGAATGCTTCCATTTTCCGCATGCCTTTATTGATGAGGAACAGCAACAGGAAGGTATCGAGTACGGTAATGAAAACACCGTGAAGCAACGGAATATCGAATAATAAGTTAAGCCCGATGGCCATTCCGAGTACTTCGGCCAGATCACAGGCGGCAATCGCTATTTCAGCTAGGAAATATAAGATATAATTGATACCTTTTGAATACGTTTCGCGTGAAGCCTGGGCCAAATCGAGTTGGGTAACGATACCAAGCCGCGCACTCAGGCTTTGAAGCAAAAGTGCCATGATGTTACTCATCAGCAATACCCAAAGCAACGAATACCCGAATTGGCTTCCGCCGGCAATATCAGTCGCCCAGTTGCCTGGATCCATATACCCGACGCTGATCAGGTAAGCCGGCCCTAAAAACGCCAGTATCTTTTTGAACCCGGACGTTTTATTCTGGGTCGATATCGATTCGTGTACTTCTTCGAGCGATTTTGATGACATGATTTTATTTTTTGCAACACAAAACTAATTAAATTTTCAATTGAACAAAATAAATTTTTAGATTTGTCTAAAAATAAAACTATGGCCCGCCTGTTTTTTGCCTCATTTATATTGTTCCCCTTCTATGCATTTGCCCAGGAGCCGGAAAAACCTGAACCTATTGAAGCCGATAGACCGGATCAAACCGAAACACCTGCCATTGTACCAAAAGGAATGTTCCAGGCCGAAACCGGTTTTGTATATGAGAAAGCGAATTCAGACGAAGAAAGTTTTGTCACACCCACCGTTTTATGGAAATACGGCGTCAATGAAAACTTCGAGCTTCGGTTGATTACTGAGTTGGAAACCCAGAAGAATCCACAAACGACCACAACAGGTTTGGCTCCTGTAAAAGTTGGTTTCAAAGCGAAATTGCTTGAGGAAAACGGCATCATTCCAAAAACCTCGATCATCGCACATTTACAGCTTCCGGATCTGGCCTCGAAGGAATTCAAAGCCGAACATTATGCCGCGTTGTTCCGGTTTACCATGCAGCACACCTTGTCGGACGATTTCAGCCTTGGCTATAATCTAGGTGCCGAATGGGACGGAAATGTGCCCGATGCGACTTTTATCTACACCTTGACCGCGGGCTATTCGATATCAGAAAAACTAGGATGCTACGCGGAAGTATTTGGATTCGCCCCAGAGGAAAGTACCACTTACCACAGTGCCGACGGCGGATTCACTTATTTGATATCGAACGATTTCATGATCGATGCCTCAGCCGGAGTAGGATTAACCGAACTTGCGCCCGATTATTATATCTCGTTGGGCTGCTCATTCAGACTGTGATAACTACAGCTGATGGTATCATCTGCACATCTAATTGTTAATTATTAATCGTTAATTATTCATTCCCCTATCTTTGCACTCTAACTTTAGCATAAATTTTATGTATCCAGCAGATCTTGTACAACCTATGCGCGCGGAACTTTCCACCGCTGGTTTTGAAGAATTATATAGTGCCGATGCCGTCGAAAAAGCAATCGGACAAGAAGGGACAACATTGGTCGTGGTAAATTCCGTTTGTGGATGCGCCGCGAGAAATGCACGTCCGGGAGCAAGAATGAGCCTTGAAGGTTCCAAAAAACCAGATCATTTGGTAACCGTTTTTGCAGGCGTTGACCGTGAAGCCGTTGATGCAGCCCGTGAAAAAATGTTTCCGTTCCCACCATCTTCCCCAAGTATGGCTTTGTTCAAAAACGGGGAATTGGTGCATATGTTAGAGCGTCACCACATTGAGGGCCGACCGGCGGAACTGATTGCCGAAAACCTTAAAGACGCTTACGAAGAGTTTTGCTAATTTCGTTACAGAAGTTACGTTAAGAAGGCTGCCGATTGGTGGCCTTTTTTATTTTGGGAAACTCGGTATGTCAAGGATAATTTTTTGTTCCGATAGAAAGTCGACAAACGGCCGAAGATGTTTTTTTGACGCATCGGAAAAATCTCCGGACAGAATCTGATACACTTCACCCGATGCGAATTCGTTGGTAAATTCGAGGTCGAACTTTGAATTGTCAATCGTCAGTCCGCAACCCGATTCCAATTTCTCAATAATCAAAGAAGGATTGATTACTTTTTGGATGCCCAATTCCGGATACGTTTTCTGCAACAATTTAAAAACCGCGCCCATAACCATCTTGCTTGTCGTAGATGACAAACAAACCCGATGTTCGCAGGCCAGTATCACTTCATAATTGCATCTCAATTCGCAATTTCCGGGTTTCCCCCATACGATTTCAGTCTGTTCCGAAAAACAACCCCAAGCACCGGGACCGGTCGGGCCGTAAATCCCGACGCTGGGAACATTATATGCTCCGGCAACGTGCGTGATTCCGGCATCATTGCCAATATGGAATAATGCTTTGGACATCGCATTACCTACATCTTCAATTCCACCGGTCACCAAATCAATGTAATCATGCTGGCCTTGCATGAAATCAACAGGATTTGGATCATCTGGCCCAACAATTACTTTACAGCGAAGTCCCGGGAATTCTTTGTGCAAATCCTGGATCAATTGGGCATATTTTTCTGTCGGCCATATTTTCAGCAGAAAACCCGCACCCGGATGAATGGTGTAATAGGGGTTTTCAAAATCCGGCGTTCGGTTGAAATAGGGAAATGGTTTTACCGCCGATGGATTCGGATGCATTTTGGCAATCGCATCGGCGTAATGACCAATGGCGTGTTGCTTCACCTTTTTATGCGTGACGTAATCGAGTTGTTCGGGATATTCGCGTCTTCCGAAAGCAGGACAATTCCCGAGCTCGATGACACGATCGAAATCTGAATTGGATGCTTCATTCCTGTCGATGAAAATCAAATCGGGAATATTTGCCTGAAGAAAATCCACCAGGCGCTTTTCAACAGCAAAAGTCACTTTATCTGAAATGCTTTTTAAAACGATAAGCGACGGAATCACAAAGAAAATATCGCCCAATCCGCCATAGGATTTGCGGACAAGCACGTTTCCGAGCGTATTTTGTTCCGATGCCGGTTCATCTGGAATCAAACCTTCAACCGTGTCCCAGAATTTTCCCGGCGTTTCCTCCATTTCACGAATGGCACGTTGTTTATCATTCGGATAGAAATCATACGAAAACGTCCCGACACGATCATTGGCGATAATCTCGCATCCGCTTAACCAGGCTTCCGCAGCCAGTCTTCCCGATGGTTCCGGCCAATACGGCTGGCAGAAAAAGTATTTGGATTTGCCCAGAATTTCAAGAACCTGTTCATTCGGAACCGATTCCATAAAAAAGACATTCTGTGGAATTTCGCGCTGCAGTTTATTCTTTCCGTAGACTTCGAATCGTCTTTGAGGATTTTCAATCGCATAATCTACAAATGCATTTCCGCCTTTGAGCAGGCTTAATTCACCAAAATAGGGAATAGTATGTTCCTGTTTCTCCGGATTGTCCTGGATCAGATCGACCTCGACCGTTGGCGGCATCAATTGATAAGCCCCGATTGCTTCCCCGTAAAAATGTTTGTGGTTTTCGTAATGCTTTGGCGATTGGAAGAAGTTCATCTTCGAACCTGCAGAAAGTTCGCGATACGCATGGAACTTATCGGTTTCGCAACAATTCTTGTAACGCGGATCTACGGTACAATAAATGGTTCTCCTGGCGCAGAAATTATGGTCGAATTCCAGCTTTGCATACGGCTTTTTACTGTCGATGAGGAATCGGATCAACTCCGTTTCAAATGGACAACGCGACGTGCTGCTGACGATTATAAAATCGGAAATTGAAATCGCCTGTTTTACATCATCAAAATCCTGAACGGAATTGCAAGAAACACGAAAACCTCTCGATTCGCCAAGGGAAATAAGTTGCTTTAATGTCAACTCGGCCCCGCGGCGCAGCGAAAGGTCTGTATCGTGTAAAAAAAGGATATGCTTCAAAAGTGGAATTTACGAACTGATTCTAATCGTCGTAATAACCGTCATCGTAATAGCCATCGTCATAATAGCCATCATCGTAGTAACCGTCGTCGTAATAGCCGCCGGAGTAATTTCCGTTGTCATCACTGCTACAAGCCTCCATTAGACCGCCCGTGACAACCAATCCTGTGGTGACAAGGACAACTTTTGCCGTTCCTGTCAGGAATTTTCTTCTGTTCATAGCGTGATTTTTTAAGATTCCGAAGCCAAAATAACCATTCGGTGCAAAAAAATCAAATAAAAAGCCAAATTAGTTCATTTTATGTTGAATATTCTGATAATAAAAATCACAATTAACTGAGGATCAGATATGAAAATTCTATTGAAACAAATTATATTTGCAGCCTCTACTAATCGGACCGGATAAAACCAGTCCACAAACTTAATTTGTTTATAGCATGCAACTGTACAACACATTAAGCGCAGAGGAACGTGCCGTGCTCATTGACGAAGCCGGAAAGCAACGACTGACTTTGTCGTTCTACGCCTATGCGCGAATTGAAGACCCTAAAAAATTTCGGGACGATTTATTTTTAGCATGGAATCCGCTTGACGTTTTGGGTCGGATTTACGTGGCACATGAAGGTATCAACGCCCAATTGTCACTTCCGGCAGATCATTTCTATGAATTCCGAGACACGCTTGAAGCCTATGATTTCATGCAAGGCATCCGGTTGAATGTCGCTGTGGAACAGGACGATCATTCGTTTTTGAAACTGACGATAAAAGTGCGCGATAAGATTGTCGCCGACGGATTGAACGACGATACGTTCGATGTCACAAACAAAGGCATTCACCTCAAAGCCTCCGAATTCAACGACATGCTCAATGATCCGGATACGATCCTGGTCGACATGCGCAATCATTATGAAAGCGAGATCGGTCATTTTGTTGGCGCGATAAAACCAGATGTAGATACGTTTCGCGAGTCGTTGCCTATCATTGAAGAACAGATTGCGGAACATAAACAGGATAAAAAACTGCTGATGTATTGCACAGGCGGAATCCGGTGTGAAAAAGCAAGTGCCTATTTCAAGCACAAAGGTTTCGAGAACGTCTACCAGCTCGAGGGCGGAATCATAGAATACACACGCCAGGTAAAAGCGGAAAATCTCGAAAGCAAGTTCATCGGCAAGAATTTCGTATTCGACCAGCGTTTAGGCGAACGTATTACGGACGATATTGTCTCCAACTGCCACCAATGCGGAAAACCGTGCGACACACATACCAACTGCGCGAACGAAGCGTGCCATTTGTTGTTTCTTCAATGTGAGGAATGTGCCGAAGCAATGCACGGATGCTGTTCCGTGGCCTGTGCCGATATCGTGCAATTACCGGAAGCCGAGCAAAAAGAATTGAGACGCGGCATCCAGAAAGGAAACATGATTTTCAAGAAAGGACGGCCGGAGAATCTGACGGCGCGTGAGAGTTTAGAGATTTTAGAGCCAAGAAGCAAGAGCCAAGAGCCAAGGCCAAAATTGCGGAAAAGCTATCTTGGAAAAGGCGTCCATTATTTTCCAAAAGCGGGAATCGGGCAATTTTTGATTGTGGAAGGTGAACTTAAAGTTGGTGACGAGATATTGATTTCGGGTCCAACGACGGGTGAAGAGATTTTAACGGTCGGTGAACTTTTCGTCAAAGACAATCCGACAAATCCGGCTCAGGTGAACGACTTGGTTTCCTTTAAATTGCCGTTCCGGATTCGGTTGAGCGATACACTTTACAAAGTGCTACGATAATCATTGAGCCTCGAATATCCGGGGCTTTTTTGTGGCCTTATTGCATCAGTCACACAAATGTTCGGATATAGCGTATAATTCTTTTCTGACCTTCCAGACTTTCCTGACTTTTCCGACTTCACCGACTTTCATCTCAAAACACTATCTTTACCGACTAAGTTGAGAAACGTAGTGGCATTGCCACGATCACTATATACATATTATGGCTTGTACATCTTGTTCAACCTCCGACGGCAGCGCGCCTAAAGGTTGTAAAAATAACGGCACATGCGGAACCGACAGTTGCAACAAACTGACGGTTTTTGACTGGCTTGCCAACATGAGCCTGCCTTCTGGCGAAGCGCCTTTTGACTGTGTCGAGGTGCGTTTCAAGAACGGCAGGAAAGAATTCTACAGAAATTCCGAGAAACTCACGCTGAGTATTGGCGATGTGGTTGCAACTGAAGCAGCATCCGGGCATGATGTTGGAATCGTGACGCTTACAGGCGAATTGGTGAAAGTGCAGATGAAGAAAAAGCACACGCCGGTCGATTCGCCGGAAGTTTTGAAAGTCTACAGGAAAGCTTCGCAAAAAGACATCGATATCTGGAGCAACGCACGTGATCGTGAAGAACCGATGAAGGTTCGGGCACGTGAGCTGGCCATCATGCTCAAACTGGAAATGAAGATTTCAGATATTGAATTCCAGGGCGATGCCTCAAAAGCTACCTTTTATTATACGGCCAATGACCGTGTCGATTTCCGTCAATTGATCAAGGAATTTGCGCGTGAGTTTTCAATCCGAATCGAGATGAAACAGGTCGGTTTCCGGCAGGAAGCGTCGCGTTTGGGCGGAATCGGCTCTTGCGGACGCGAATTGTGCTGTTCGACGTGGCTGACGGATTTCCGTTCGGTGAATACATCGGCAGCCAGATATCAGCAATTGTCCTTGAATCCGCAGAAACTCGCCGGACAGTGTGGCAAACTCAAATGCTGTCTCAATTACGAACTCGACACGTATATGGACGCGTTGCGCGATTTTCCGGATTTCGATACGAAATTACAGACGGAAAAAGGTGATGCGGTTTGCCAGAAACAGGACATTTTCAAAGGATTGATGTGGTTTGCGTATACCGATAGCCCCGCACATTGGCACACGCTCAAAATAGAACAGGTCAAGGAGATTTTGGCCGAAAACAAACTAAAGAACAAAGTTGCATCGTTAGAAGATTTCGCCGTCGAAGTCGCTGCCATCGAACCTGAAAAGACATTCAACAATGGTGTCGGACAGGAAAGCCTGACGCGATTCGACCAGCCGAAACGCAACAACAAGAACCGCAACAAGAATAAAAACAAACAAGGTGCTGCCGTATCTGCCGATGGAAATGCGCCTAAACAGGGGCAGCCAAAAAACAGAGGCGATCGTCGACCGAATCCGGAAGGCCGTCCGCAACAATCTAAAGGCGAACAAAGCGGGAAGCCCCAGAATACCGAGAACCGACAGGAAAATCGGCAAAGAAATCCGGAAGGAAAACCGAATCAGCCACGCGAAAACCGCAGGCCGGACAACCGGAACGAGAATCGTCCTAGGCAGGAAAATCGTCCGGAGAGCAAACCGAAAGCTGAAGGAACTGCAAATCCGAATGCTTCTTCTGGCGAAAAACCTGCGGGTGAAAACCGTCCGAACCCGAATCGGAACAACCGTAATCGCAATCGTAACCGCAATAACGATAAAAGAGGTAATTCAGATGAACCTAAAAGTTAGTATTGCTTTTTTATTGATTTCGATGGCTTTCGTTTCGTGTGACAAGAGCCGTGTTTTTGACGAATATAAGTCGATGCCGGCTTCCGGGTGGCACAAAGACAGTATCGTATCTTTTGATTTGCCACAGGTTGACAGTACCAAAACCTATAATTTGTTCGTTAATGTACGTGACAACGACAAATATGAATTCAGCAATTTGTTTTTGATCGTATCCATGGAACAGCCCAAAGGTATTGTGAAATTGGACACCTTGGAATACCAGATGGCCGATCCTGAAGGGAATTTACTCGGAGACGGATTCTCCGATATCAAGGAAAGCAAGTTGTTTTACAAAGAAAATTATACGTTCAAACCTTCAGGAAAGTATCATGTCAAGATTCGCCAGGCGGTGCGCAAGGGCGGAAAAATCTCAGGTGTAGAACGCCTGGATGGTATTACCGATGTAGGTTTCAGAATTGAATCAACAAAATAATCATGGCAAAAAAACAAGGATTCTTTCAGCGTGACGTAGCCTACTACAAACGCGGTTTCTGGAAAGTATTTTTTTATACGCTGGGCGGTGTCGCATTGTTCTTCCTACTGGCTTCGTGGGGTGTTTTCGGGTCTATGCCATCGTTCGAGGAGCTGGAAAACCCGGAATCGAATCTAGCGACTGAAATCATTTCGTCAGACGGTGTGACCATTGGAAAATTCTACAATGAGAACCGTACGATGATCAAATACAATGCATTGCCTCAACATTTGGTCAAGGCACTTGTAGCTACTGAGGACGAACGTTTTTACGAACATTCCGGAATAGACGGACGCGGAACTACACGCGCCCTCATGAGTCTGGGAACAAGCGGTGGTGCCAGTACCATTACACAGCAGCTCGCCAAATTGCTTTTCCACGGCGAAGGTTCACGTTTCTTACCGCTTCGTATCATCCAGAAAGCTAAAGAATGGATCATCGCCATTCGACTGGAACGTCAATACACCAAGAACGAAATCATTGCGATGTACCTCAACAAAGCTGATTTTGTCAATACGGCCGTCGGAATCCGTTCCGCCGCAAAAGTATATTTCAATAAAGAACCGAAAGACCTGACGCTTGAAGAGAGCGCTACTTTGGTCGGAATGCTCAAAAACCCATCGTTGTTCAACCCTATACGCCGTGCCGAAAAAGTGCGTTTGCGCCGTAATACGGTCCTGGGCCAGATGGTAAAGAACAATTTCATCACAGAAGCCCAAAAAACCGCAAGCGAAAACAAACCTTTGGTGCTTGATTTCCATCCGGAAAGCCATAAAGAAGGTATCGCTACCTATTTCCGCGAGTACCTGCGTGAATTCATGAAAAAGTGGACAAAGGACAACAAAAAACCGGACGGGACAGATTACGACATCTATTCCGACGGCCTCAAGATCTACGTCACGCTTGATTCGCGTATGCAGGAATATGCGGAAGATGCCGTACACAAACATCTGTCGAACCTGCAAATCGAATTCAACAACCAGCAAAAGGACAACAAGAACAAGCCGTTCGTGCGTATCTCAAAAGAAGAGACGGACAAAATCATGATGTCGGCGATGAAGAATTCTGACAGATGGAAGCAAATGTCTGCCCAGGATAAATCTGAAGAAGACATCATCAAATCGTTCAGCATCCCGACCAAAATGACCGTTTTCACCTGGAAAGGCGAACGTGACACCACGATGACGCCAACCGATTCCATCAGGTACTACAAGAGTTTCCTTCAGGCCGGAATGATGGCGATGGAACCAAAAACCGGAAACATCAAAGCATGGGTCGGCGGGGTCAATTATAAATATTTCCAATACGATCACGTTGGCCAGGGCGCGCGCCAGGTAGGTTCTACCTTTAAGCCATTCGTGTATGCAACGGCAATAGAACAGCTCAATTATTCCCCTTGCGATTCTATTCTCGATTCACCGTTCACGATTCCAAAAGGCCGTCACCACGTGACCGAAACCTGGACACCGAATAATTCCGACCGACAATTCCGCGGCATGGTGACGCTCAAAAAAGCGCTCGCTTATTCCATCAACACCGTATCGGCCAAACTCATTGACAAGGTCGGGCCGGAAGCTGTTATTGAAATGACGCATAAACTTGGAGTGAAATCTGAAATTCCGGCACAACCTTCAATCGCTCTGGGAGCTGTCGAAATCACCGTTATGGACATGGTTGCTGCTTACAGCACTTTTGCGAACCAGGGTGTTTATATGAAGCCGCAATTCATTTCACATATCGAAGACAAAAACGGCTCTCTTATATATGAGCCTATGCCTGAATCACGCGACGTACTCAATAAAGACATTGCATTTGCCGTAATCCGTTTGCTTGAAGGAGTGACCGAATCCGGTTCCGGTGTACGTCTGCGCACACAAGGCGGCGGTTACGGATACGAACGTGTAACCGGTTATCCATACGTATTCAACAACCCGATTGCGGGTAAAACCGGAACATCACAGAACCAGTCAGACGGTTGGTTCGTGGGTATGGTGCCGAATCTGGCAACAGGTGTTTGGGTCGGCTGCGAAGACCGTTCGGCACGTTTTAAATCCATTACTTACGGACAAGGTGCAGTTGCCGCATTGCCAATCTGGGGTATGTTCATGAAATCGTGTTACAATGATACCGCCCTCGATGTATCCAAGAAAGATTTCGAACGCCCGGCCAACCTTGCCATCAAGGTCGATTGTTGGGAACGACAGGTCAAGGAAGTAGATTCCACTGCCATTGACAGCACGGCCCAAGATACGGATGAATTTATGATTCAGTAATTTTTGGGCGGCAAGTTCGCGCTGCCCGCTCATAGCTTCCTTAAAAAAGCCTGGTTTTTCAGTTGTTGCAAAAGCTTCTTTTAGTCGCTTCTGCAACTGCCAAAAACCGGGCTTTTTTTTCGAAAGGCTATCCGCTCGCATCCCGGCCGCGTATCTGTAATTTGTAACACTCTTCGTAACGAGATAAAGAATGTCCTACACCAAAAATTGAAAACATTTAACACATGATACATTTTTCATGTAAGACTTGCATTTGCAAAAACACGATGTTTGCACAGGAAAGGCCAATGTGGTCCCTACAATTTCCCGATGAGAATCAGATACATAAAATATGAATATTCTGTTAAAAGTTTGCTTGCATTGTTCGGGTCATCATGGGCAATTGATTTCTGACAGAAAAACACCGTTTCATTACGAAATCGATATAGAAAAAAGTAAATTTGCGCTTCTTCATAACAAACTATGATCACTAAGAAAGTCAACTCGGTACATGAAGCCCTACAAGGTATTCAAAATGATATGACCATCATGCTCGGCGGTTTCGGACTTTCAGGAATCCCTGAGAATTCAATAGCTGAACTCGTTCGCATGGGCGTCTCAAATCTTACATGTATTTCAAATAACGCCGGCGTGGATGATTTCGGCCTCGGTCTGCTCCTCCAGAAAAAGCAGATCAAAAAAATGATTTCATCCTATGTAGGCGAAAACGCCGAATTCGAACGCCAGATGCTTTCCGGCGAACTCGAGGTCGAACTCACGCCCCAGGGAACACTGGCCGAAAAATGCCGTGCAGCCCAAGCCGGAATCCCTGCTTTTTACACGCCTGCCGGTTATGGAACCGAAGTGGCCGAAGGGAAAGAATCACGTGAATTCAACGGCAAAATGCACATCCTCGAACACGCCTACAAAGCCGATTTCTCCATCGTAAAAGCATGGAAAGGGGATGAGGCCGGAAACCTTATCTTCAAAGGAACGGCCCGCAATTTCAATGCGCCAATGGCCGGTGCCGGAAAAATCACGATTGCGGAAGTAGAGGAATTATTGCCCGTCGGAAGTCTGGATCCGAATGAAATCCATATTCCGGGAATCATGGTGCAACGCATCTTTAAGGGAGAAAAATTCGAGAAACGCATTGAACAAAGAACCGTTAGAACCAGAAACTGATATGGCTTTAGGCAAAGAAGAAATCGCGAAACGCATCGCCAAAGAAGTAAAAGACCGTTATTACGTCAACCTCGGAATTGGAATTCCCACATTGGTTGCCAATTACGTCCGTGAAGATATTTCGGTGGAATTCCAAAGCGAGAACGGTGTTCTGGGAATGGGTCCGTTTCCATTTGAAGGCGACGAAGATCCAGATGTGATCAACGCCGGAAAACAAACCATCACGACATTGCCCGGAGCGAGTTTCTTTGATTCTGCTTTTAGTTTCGGTATGATCCGCAGCCAGAAAGTCGACTTGACAATTCTTGGTGCCATGGAAGTGTCAGAAAACGGCGATATCGCTAACTGGAAAATCCCAGGGAAAATGGTCAAAGGAATGGGCGGTGCTATGGATTTGGTAGCGTCTGCGGAGAATATAATCGTAGCCATGATGCACGTCAATAAAGCCGGAGAATCCAAGATACTCAAGCGTTGCACGTTGCCGTTGACCGGCGTGGGTTGTGTCAAGAAAGTCGTAACGGAACTCGCCGTCATGGAAATCACGCCAAATGGTTTCAAGCTTCTGGAACGGGCACCAGGTGTTTCGGTAGATCACATCATCGCATCGACCGAAGCCGATTTGATTATTGAGGGTGAAATCCCGGAAATGATAATTGACTAACTTTCCTTTTTTTATCAAAAACTCCGAAAGTTGATTATTATCTGATTACAAGACGTACATTTAGGAAACGCTTTTTCTATGGCAAGAATCCTGAACGTCATCATCTTTTTTCTCAGTGTCGCTTCTGTCGCACAGAACAGAATCCCGGAACTCGTTTCACCCGAAGTCAACGCAGACCGTACGGTAACGTTCCGTATCTATGCGCCATCCGCTTCCGAAGTGTTGCTGGAATGTGATTTACTGCAGAAAGGTTCAGGCCCGATGCGACTCACCAAAAACGAATCGGGAGTCTGGAGCGTAACGACTGTGGCGCTTCCCTCTGAAATGTATCTGTACAATTTCCAGGTCGATAAAGTTCGGACGCTCGACCCCAATAATGCGTTTGTGATCCGCGATGTCGGAAATGTCTTCGGGATGTTTTTTGTCCCAGGCGGAAAAGCCGATGATTACCTGGTTCGTGACGTTCCTCATGGGTCTGTCATCCACGTGTGGTATGATTCGCCATCGCTTAAAACCAATCGCCGCCTCACGGTTTACACGCCTGCGGGTTATGAAACTTCAAAAGAAAATTATCCTGTGTTATACCTGCAGCACGGAGCGGGCGGAGATGAAGATGCCTGGTTGCAGTTGGGTCGGACGGCGCAGATACTCGATAACCTCATCGCATCCAAAAAAGCCAAACCGATGCTTGTCGTGATGGCCAATGGAAATGCCGGACAGACTGCGGCTCCGGGAGAATCATCGGCACCCATGAAAAAACCGGTTTTCATTCAACCGGATATGTTCTCCGGAAATACCGAAAAAGCCTATCCCGAAGTGGTAGCATTCATCGAATCGCGATTCCGCGTCAAAAAAGACAAAGCCAGCCGTGCGCTCGCCGGATTGTCAATGGGCGGCATGCATTCACTTGTGATATCGGCCAATAATCCGGAGCTTTTTGGTTATGTCGCTGTGTTTTCATCTGCCATGTTGTGGCCCAAAGAAGCACCGGGTGAAGTCTACAAAGATTTCGACAGGAAACTGGAAGCCCAGAAAAAAGCAGGTTATAAATTATATTGGATTGGGATTGGCACCGATGATTTCCTGTTTGAGCAATCAAATACGTTTCGGAAAAAACTCGATGCGATGCAGTTCAAATACGTCTACAAAGAAACTGCCGGCGGGCACACATGGAGTAATTGGCGTGATTACCTGACGGAATTCGTGCCGCTTTTGTTCCGTTAGTTTTACTATTCAAATCAAATTCATGAAAAAAAGTATCCTTTTGGTTTGCCTCATTTGTATGTCTTTCGCGACAAGTTCTGATCCGGTGGAAAGACTTGGAATCAAAGGTCCATTGCAATTCAACAAAACCGAATTCAGTTTGGCGTGGTCACAAAAACCGAATGAAAAAATGTATGTACAGGAATATCTGCCTAAAGGCGAAACTGTGGATCGGTTCGACCAAATGCTGACCTTATATGTGCTTCATGCCGGATTTAGCGTCGAACAAGCAGTTGCCCAGAAAGCAGAAGAACTTACCGAAAGAAAAAAAACCGATGAAATTTGCCATTTCAGTGTCATAAAAAGCCCGGATGGAAAGGAACAAATCCTGGATTGTTTATTAAGCGACAATTCTTCGGGGAAAGTGGACGTTGTCGAATTATAATCTACAAATACACTCAAATCGAATTGAAAGACAAAACCAAAGCCTTGGTGCTTTATTCCTATTCGAAAAGGAGTTATGGCAATGACGTTACGCCTTTCCTCGAAAAACTCAAAGATTCAAGAAACGGTTTACTCAACGAAATGATTACGGCCAAAGTTCCCGAAGTCAAACTCTGAAGCATCAGCCCAATCCAACAAAAACGAAAATTCCGGTCAAATAACCCCAAAGCACAACAAAAAAAACATGTGCGGCGGTTTCGAATACTTTGCCTTTCCATAATCGAGGCGAATATCCGATGAACTGTATAAGCAGTCGGATTCCGAAGAAAATGCCTATTCCCATAGAAATCGCTTTTCCGAGTTTCGTCGACAGCAATTCCACAGGATACATAAGGCACAACAAGCCCAACAGGAAAACGGCGAGTGCAATAAAAAAGGTATGGACAAGCATCATTTGCCTGTTGATGAGGCTCAATCTATCCAATTCATTCTTCCAGTCGAACAGGTGTGGAAAAAGGATATGGATTGTGCCCAAAAGCATGAGCAAAACACCGACAACTTTAAGCTGTATTATCATTCTTATTAATCATAAAAGTTGAGACAAACGGTGTGATTTTATACTCCCGATACATTTGGAAACCAGATTCAACGAATGTCCGGAACCAGGTTTGGCGCGAATGAAAATGGAAAGCCCCAATGTTGTACACCAAAAAATTGGAGCCATCACGTATATGTTCGGTCACAAATGAAAAACATTCCGGTTTTAAAACCCGATTTAGTTCCCGGAAAAAAGTAATGCGCTCTTTATCTTCCCGGATTTCATGTGCCGATAAAAACGCGATGACAAGATCAAAAGTTTCATTAGCAAATGGAATTTCCGACGTTTTCACGCTTACGGTTCCGGGTTTGGACGGATACTTTTTCCTTGCCCGTTCTATTGAGATTTCAGTGTGTTTTTGCGGATTGTAAAAATCGCAGACAACTACTTCGGCGGCTGGAAAACGTTGGGTCAGCCAATCTGAAGTTTCGTCGAATCCGGCCGTGACCAACAGTATTTTTTGTGGCCGCAGCTTTTCAAGCCATTCCATTTTGTATAAATCGGAACGGTCATAAATGTAATGTGATGCCACAAGTGAAATCAGATTCTGTAAGATGAACACAGACATAATTGTCGCCATCACCTTTTGCCAAAATGCCGGCAAGAAAAAAAGGGCCGACAATACTATCAAAATAATAAATCCGGAACTTATATAAAAATGCCGGTTGAATTCGACGATGTTTTTGACACCTTGAAACGGACTGCGTGTTACTTCCATGTTTCGACGATTCCCTTTTTCCATGAATATGGAACGTTTTCAATCTCAAACGCACTGGTCAACGTTGGATTTTGCAGGTTCAACGTATCGAGAAAACTAAAATGATATTCCGGAATTGCAATGGGTTTCGGTTCCCAATTTTGGCGTACGCCCTCTACACGGGTTACGGAATCTTGCTTGGCATCGAAGGAAAAAGTAAACGGCAACGGACCTGCAAAGCGACGGGCCTGTTTCCAATCTGAAAACACAGAATTTACGGGTAAGGTTATTTCTGATTTTGATCTGTCGATGTGAATTTCAAAACCTGATTTTTGGGATGAAATGATTTCTGATTTTGCATCTGATATTCGCAAAACGTCTATCAAACCATAGTTGTAATTGGTGAAGATATTACCCAGAAACTGCATTTTACGTTTGTCGGTTTCAGATTTGAGGATATATAATCCGCGTAGGTTCTTTCCCGATTTGGTTTTATATCGGACAAAGATGCGATATCCGACAAGGAAGAAATCGTTCCCTAAAAATTCAGGAAAAACAGCCGGACGAAGTTTTTCTGTCTGAACCATGGCTATGGCGATAAAGGCCCATTTGTCTTCAAAAGTGTCCAATTCGAGACGAGTCGGAATAAGCGATTTCAACTGATTTTTATCGACTGCAAAAGTCAGCACGACCGACGATTTGAAGAAGGCTTTTACCCCAAACGGATGTTGTGTAGATTTAGCCATTGGTTTTAGGAACGATGAATTCTGAATAATAGATCAGTCCGATAAAACAAAAAGCAAAAAGAATATTGGCTTTTCCCCAAAGCAACAAATCCGGAGCGAGAACAAATTCAAGCAGGTTCATGGTTGCAATAATTGCCATTTGGAAGATGACGTTAAGGCGCGATTTGTAACGCGAAATAATCCAAAAAGCCATCAGTAGTTCAAGGATTCCTATCGTGGTAGTAATCGAGGCAGAATAATCTTCTCCGAGAATCCGCGCCACGATTTCGCGATGCCTCGGAACCAGATTGAGTATTTTACAAAACAGCCCGTTTACAAGCCAGACCAAAGCAATTATCACCGTCAGGAAACGATGCTTCTTTCCCGATTCCATATCAAAAAAACCATCCTGCCACAAAAATCGCCGCCAAAACACAAATCAAATCAACGAGCAACATGGTCGTGAGTGTGTATCTCGTGTTCTTGATCTTGACCGATCCGAAGTAGACGGCGATGACGTAAAAAGTCGTTTCTGCCGAACATTGGAAAATGCAGCTCAATCGGCCCGTCAGGGAATCTACGCCGTACATCCGCATCGAATCAATCATAAAGCCACGCGAACCGCCGGAAGAAAACGGGCGCAATAATGCCACCGGAAGCGAATCCGTGATTTCTTTTGAAACGCCCAAGTGCGAAAACACAAACGCGATTCCGTCAGAAATGATCTCAAATAACCCGCTGTTCCGGAACAATGAAATCGCAGCCAGCATTCCCAGGACATAAGGAAAAATAGTGACCCCGGTTTTTAAACCGTTGTTGGCCCCGGTTACAAAAGAGTCGAAAACGGTGGTGTTCAGCGCCGTGAATTTCTTTTCGTGTACAAACGCAAAAATCAGTGTAAAGGCTATAATTCCAATCAGCAATAATCCGGACAGGTTTCCGGTGAAGAAATTCTTTTCGATCAGGTCAAGCCCGTTCACGTAAAATAATAATCCGGCGATAGCACCAATAAGCGTCATCAGGGTCACGACAAGTGAAGCACTTTTGAAATTGACTTTCTGTCGGATACCCACGATGAGAAAAGCGGCGATTGTCCCAATGAAAGACGTGATGATACACGGCAGCATCACATCGGCCGGATTGGCGGCATTTTCAACGGCGCGATATCCGATGATCGATGTGGGGATTAATGTCAGACCGGCGGCATGAAGACACATGAACATGATTTGGGCATCGCTCGCTCGTTCCTTATCGGGGTTGATTTCCTGCAGGCTTTCCATGGCTTTCAATCCGAAGGGCGTTGCTGCGGAATCGAGGCCGAGGAAGTTCGCGGCGAAATTGAGCGTCATGTACGATATAGATTCGTGTCCTTTCGGAACAGACGGAAACACTTTGACGAAAACAGGACTAAGTTTTTTTGCGAGCTTTTCCGATGCGCCCGAATCGATGAGAAGCTGCATCAATCCGCAGAAAAAAGCGAGATAGGCAATCAGCGGAAGGATTAAATCAAACAATGTGTTCTTACATGTCGGCAACAAACCATCGGACTTTTGAATGCCGCTGAATACTTTGACCGTCTTATTTTTGAAGACATACGTCGTATCAATGTTCGTAGTGTCGCGGTTAATTGTAAATGATTTTTCGTCGCTTTTTTGGATGCTGTCCTGAAGGAACTTCGGAAGTTCTTCCAGATACTGCTCAGAAATAAGGATTGGGTCATCTTTTTTTCCGTTGAGCACAAAATCTGTCGCATATGTTCCGCCGATGCAAAAACTGACGACAATAAAAAGGATTGACGAAATAAAGATAGTGAGCCAGAAACGCGAAAGGACCATTAATTAGATAATTTGAAAATGAGATAATGAGATAATGGCACTAATATTACCGGTTGCTTTGGGCTAATTTAGTGAATACAGATAGTCTATTTCTATGTAATGCTATTTTTCTGATTTTTCCAGCCGGAATACCTTTCCAGACCTAATCCGAAATAGTAGTAGGCAACCGATACGATTCCCAAGGCAAATGGAATCACGGCATAATATCTCAATGAATCATTGTCTGAGAAAAATTCCGTCATCATCCAATATGAATTCGCGATGATCCAGAAAAGCACGGCAACGTTATGCAGCAGTTCGCTTTTGATATGGCGCGTTTGCCATGTGATCAAAGCCGCCGCACCAATCGTCGGGAAAATCATGATCAAGCCGAGCGGTTTCCAGAGCATGACCCAACACAGGTCTTTGAGCAGCCAGAACACGATGTGCAGGTTTTCGGTTTTGCGGTAACGAAGCGGGATTTGGTAGAGTTGGTCGTTTATTTCCATATTAGTAAAAATAGAAAATCGGTTGAATCGAGCATGTGGAAAAACAAAGTCGTACAGCCTAGCCCCGATGCGAGCGGTTAGCCTGTAGCAGGAAAATTCAGGGCTTTTGCGCGAGTGGGTGAGCGACTGAAAGAAGCTACACCAAGCCGCTGCAAAACCTGAATTTTGCATAACAGCTAATAGCGGGCAGCGGGTTCATGCTCCTGAAAACTCAAACGTGCAAAATCTCCTCATCAACCAACAAATCCTCCCGTCTCATCCTAAGAAAAACTTGTGCCGTTGCAATCACGTCTTTTTCGCAATACGTCACGATTCTGTCGATGTCTTTTTCGACATGGAAAACGTGGCCGACCTGGCTGCCATCGATATCGCCTTTCGGGGAAGGAATACCGAGGATTTTTGTCAATAGCTTAAGCGACGTAAAATGTTTGTAATCGCCGAATTTCCACAGTTCAAGCGTGTCAAGATGCGGCACTTCCCAAGGTTTCTTACCGAACAGGTTGAGTTTTTCGGGCAATGAGATTCCATGGATAATCATGCGGCGCGCTATATACGGAATATCGAATTCCTTGGCGTTATGGCCGCACAACATGTATTGCGGACCTGAAAAATGGTTTTCAAGAAGATTGGAAAAGTCGCGTAAAATCTTGTCTTCTTCCCCAAAAAAAGACGTGACGCGAAAGTTGCGGATGTCGCTTTTCAACACAAAATAACCGACGGAAATACAGACTATTTTCCCGAATTCAGCCCAGATTCCGGCGCGATCGTAAAATTCTTCAGGCGTGAATTCGTCTTTGCGTTGATAGGCCGTTTTCTGAGCCCAAAGTTCTTGGTAATCAAGGTCCAATTCGTTGAAGTTTTCGTGAATCGGAACGGTCTCGATGTCAAGGAACAAGATGTTCCCGAGTGGAAATTTTTGAATCATGGCGTGTACAAATTTAAATGGCGTTTAGCGCTTCCGTTTCGAAAGCATTTTATAAGTCTCTTCCAAATATACGTAAAAATCATTGGCGTGCAACTCGCCCGGATCACTGACATTTCCGTTATGGCCAAGGCGAACGATGATCAGATCGTCTTTTGGGATTACGATGACGTATTGACCCAAATGACCGCGCATATAATAACCCTGATGGCCGTCGTGATCAAAAATCCACCAGCCATAACCATATTGGGGCGATTCCGGAAAACGCGGCGTGATACATTTTTTGACGAAAGCACTATCGAGTAGTTGTTGTCCGTTCCAGTTGCCGTGATGTTCGTAGAGTTTTCCGAACCGGGCAAAATCACGTGCATTCGAAGCGATGCAGCAATAGGCTTTTACAAGTCCGTTTTCATGGTCGGTTTGCCATAATGCGTCATTTTCGGCCCCGAGCGGTTTCCAGAATTTATCTGAAACATAGGTCGCCAAATCTGTCCCGACGGCTTTCTCGATGCACATGGCCAGTAGTTCGGTATTCCCGCTTGAGTATTGGTAGGATGTTCCGGGATCGTGAATAACTTTGAGGCTTTTCATGAATGTTGCCAGATCGCGGTCAAAATAGGCTTGCGTGGTTTTGGAGAACGGACTGTAATACTTCTCGTCCCAATCCAGGCCGGAAGCCATAGACGATAAATCGCCCACGGTAAGGTTTGCTGCTTTTCCCGATGTAAATTCAGGGAAATAGGTTCCTACTTTAGCATCGAGACTCGGAATTTTACCTTCCATGATCGCTTTCCCGAGCGCCATGGTCACAATACTTTTGGCCATCGAAAACGAATTGGATTTACTGTCTTTGCCAAATCCGTCAAAATAGCTTTCGTGCCAGATGCTGTCGTTCTTGATGATGAGAAACGCGACCGAACCGATTGTCTTGTGGACACTGTCAAGTCGTTTTGTAACCTCTACCGAGTTATAATCTGTCGCTGCTTTCCACGGCTGTTTTTGATTTCCGGCAGATATGGTTCTGTTGTCAAAGTGCTTGTAATCTTCAAGATAAGCCGTTTGATGTCCATGCATATAGGTGACCCAAACCGCCCGGACGATGTATCCGTAACCCGAAGCGTAAAGCCCGATTACTGCCAATAAAATCAACAGGATAATTCCAAGGAAAAGACGTTTGATAAATTTCATGGTATCGATTTAAAACAGACTTTGTTGGGTTGGAGGTGATTCATGTTCAAGCAGCCACTTCTTGCGCCATAAACCGCCGGCATAGCCCGTCAATGATCCGTCCGAACCAATGACGCGATGACACGGAACGACAATCCATAATGGGTTTTTTCCGTTGGCGGATGCCACGGCACGGATGGCTTTTTCATCTCCTAATTTGCGCGACAAGGCCAAATAGGAAGTTGTAGTCCCGAACGGAATTTCAACCAGGCTTTTCCATACTGATTTTTGGAAATCGGTGCCTTTTGGGTTTATTGCAAAAGTGAATTGTTGCCGTTTCCCTTCGAAATATTCCGTCAGTTCCGATACTGCTTTTGAAAGCGATTGGGGAATTTCGGTTGAGGCTTCGATGCTTTCATCCAGCACATGGATCAGGGAAATACCGTTTTCATCGCCTTCGATACGGGCTGTTCCCAGAGGTGTTTTTATATGTGCCGATTGCATTTTATAAATATAGGAATAAAAGCGCAAACGGTTTCGGGGACAGGATTCAAGACAACAGAAAAAAACTATTTTATACTGTAGATGTACGCTTCCAGTGCCTGCAATTCTTCATCTGTCATTCTCTTGGTCACGGTGAAATTCACTTTCATCGCCGCATATTGAGCCGGATCTACAATTGGTTCCGATTCTTCTTTAAGAAACTTAACAATGGCTCCATCGCGATTTTTGTAAACCGATGCTATTTCTTTCAACGACGGCCCGATGATTTTTTGTTCCGGCTGATGGCATGCCGTACAATTCCCTTTGCCTTCGAAGATTTTCTGGCCGTGTTGGACAGGTGTGAGTTTGTCATCTTCATAAGAAAAGTCCTGTTCCGGTGCCGATTCCTTGGATTTGCAGCCCAATAGCAGTAATAGGAAAAAAAGTGATAGCGTCCGATTCATTTTTTATTTGTTTAGCAACAAAGCCGCTTCTTTGGCAAAATATGTCGAAATCAAATCGGCACCGGCGCGTTTGATACACGTCAGTTGTTCGATCATCACCTTATCATGGTCGATCCATCCTTTTTCCGCAGCCGCTTTCACCATGGCATATTCACCGGAAACGTTGAAAACAGCAACCGGTACATGAACCGCGTTCTTGACTTCGCGTACAATATCCAGATATGACAATCCGGGTTTCACCATAACGATATCGGCTCCTTCTTCCACATCATGCAACGCTTCCCGGATTGCTTCGGTGCGATTGCAATAATCCATTTGGTACGTTTTTTTGTCTTTGGGAATTTCCTCGGCATCGACCGGAGCTGAATCAAGCGCATCGCGAAAGGGCCCATAATGGCCCGATGCGTATTTGGCCGCATAACTCATGATACCGACATCGTGGAAATTGTTTTCTTCAAGCGCTTTGCGGATGGCATACACACGACCGTCCATCATGTCGCTCGGCGCAATGAAATCGGCACCGGCCTCGGCATGCGAAAGTGCCATTTTGACAAGCGCATCCACAGTAGGATCATTTACGACTTTCCCTTTTTCGATGATGCCGTCGTGACCGTAAATGGAATACGGATCGAGGGCGACATCTGGCATTACGATCATTTCGGGAACCGCTCCTTTGATGGCCCGGATCGCTTCCTGCATCAGCCCGTCTTTGTTCCAGGCTTCGCGTCCGGTGTTGTCCTTGAGCTTATCATCGACCTTGACATAAATGTTGACGGCCTTGACCCCGATTTTCCACAATTCCTGGACTTCTCGAACGGTCAAATCAAGCGAACGACGGTAAATCCCGGGCATTGATGGAATGGCTTCCTGGGTGTTGGTTCCTTCTGTGATAAACATCGGGAACATAAAATCATTCGGTGTCAAAATGGTTTCACGCACAAGTGAACGGATGGATTCGTTGGTGCGTAAACGGCGGTTTCTGTAATAGGGAAACATGGGATTATTTTTTATTCTTAATTATTATTTTTTATTCTTACCGGGGTCTTCTTTTTTTTGAAGCAGTTCCTTTGCCTTTTGCATGCGGCTTTTGAGAAATTCAGGTGCATCGAAACGATATCCGCCGAACAAGGTGAAATATCCCAAAGCATCGCCAACATCTACGCCTTCGCCCGAATTATGGCTTGATACCTGGACGCGTGCATTCAACCCGCCAAACCAGGAATCTGAATTGTAACCCAATCCCAGCAGCAGTTGCCCCTGAACCAGCAGCGCGGTCGTGCTTGTTCCTTCATCATGGGAAAAGGTCAATCCGGCACCGGTTGCTATGCCGCCCATGACCTGTACGTGTCTGGCGATGACCCAATTGTAATAATAGGCGGGGAAAAAGGCGATATCTACAAAATAGAATTTCCCGTCTATGTCCGCGTCCCCGTTTCCGTCGAGCTCGGTGTAATAATAGGAAATACCTGGCGCGAAAGTCCCGGCGCTTTTGATCTGGCGCTCGTTCTGCATGGCCATGGCCTTGAACGAGTAATTTGGGTTGAACCGGTACGAAGTACTTCCGCCTATTTTGAGCGTCTTCATTCCGCCTACGTACGTACTGGCATGCGTGTCCATAACTTCAAGCGTCATTCCTTTCTGATAGTAAAATTCGAAATGCTGCATGAGTCTTTTGGGAAACAGTTTCAGTTCGAACGAATACATTTTGGATGGATCCTTGACGGCTTTATTTTCTTCGAGAAAGTTAGGCGCATAACCAAAACTAAAGGCTATCACATCATAACTTGCTCCTAAATTCAGTGTCGTTCGCGAATTCGGGCGCATTTCAAGCTGAATGTCTTCGTCGCGATAATCGAGCGTGAATGTGTTCTCTTTTCTAAGCAGGAATAATTCAAGCGATACCTTTTGGTCGTAGGTCTCAAAATACTTTACAGTCGTCGAATCTTCCTGAGCGTTCACAAAGCCCGGCAGAATCGAAAGCAAATATGCATATTTCCTGGCCATTTTCCTGATTATCTAAACCCAGTCCTGAGGATTGGCAAGCACTTGTATCAATTTTTCTTCTTCGCTTCCGGACTCCGGATGATGGTCATAAACCCATTGCACATGAGGCGGCAAGCTCATCAGGATACTTTCGATGCGCCCGTTTGTCTTTAGTCCGAACAACGTGCCTTTGTCGTGGACGAGGTTGAATTCCACGTAACGTCCGCGCCTGATTTCCTGCCAGTTGCGATTCGGTTCAAGATACGGCAAATCTTTTCTTCTTTCGACAATCGGTACATACGCATCTAAAAAACTGTTGCCGACTGCCGTTACAAAATCAAACCATTGCTGCATGGTCTTTCCATTTTCGGCTTTGCAATAATCGAAAAACAATCCGCCTATACCGCGTGCTTCGTTGCGGTGCGTATTCCAGAAATAGCCGTCACATTGTTTTTTAAACTTGCGATAGAACTCCGGATCGTGCTGGTCACAAACCGTTTTGCATATCCGGTGAAAGTGCGTGGCATCTTCCTCAAACAGATAATACGGTGTCAAATCCTGTCCGCCGCCGAACCATTGATCTATGATTGTTCCATTGGAATCATACATCTCGAAATACCGCCAGTTCGCATGGACGGTCGGAACCATCGGATTTTTCGGATGGATGACCAGACTGATGCCGCACGCAAAAAAATCGGCTTCTTCAACCTTGAATAACTGTTGCATCGATTCCGGAAGCTTTCCGTGGACGCCGGAAATATTGACGCCTGCTTTTTCAAACACAGCTCCGTTTTCCAGCACACGTGTTCTTCCGCCTCCGCCTTCAGGTCGTTCCCAAATGTCTTGTCGGAATTTTACAGCACCATCGGTTTCCTCAAGTTTTGAAGTGATTTTATCCTGCAGATTCTGTATGTAAGCGAAAAATTTATCTTTCATCATAGTTCGATTTGAGCAGGCCGAAGTAGAAAATATCTTCTAAATTACCGTCGCCGTTTTTGAATTCCTGACGCAACATGCCTTCGTTTTTAAAGCCGTGTTTGGTTGCGATGCGTTGACTGGCAGCGTTTTCAGGTGATGTACATATAGTTACTTTATTCATCGACAGTTCACCAAAACAGAATTCGAGCAAATTGGAAACAGCTTTGGTAATGATTCCTTTTCCTTCGAATTCCCTATCTACGAAATAAGCAATTTCACATTTTCCGATATTCCTGACGACGTTTTTAATCAGCACATAACCTATCAGCATTTGACTTTTCGTGTCACGCAGATAGAAATAGTATCCGTCACCTGATTCTTCCTTATGCACATTTTCGTATAAAAACGCAATCGTGTCTTCAAGCGTTTTGGAACGTTCCAACGTTCCGGGAAATGTCTTTTGGATATGTTTCCTGTTGCGTTGGATCAGGTCAAAGAATTCTTCGGGCTCAATTTGATGCAGCCTGTCGGTTTGCCAATGCTCATGGACTTCTTTCATGGTTTCAGCGCCGCTATTTTGTTCATGATGCCGAAGGAAAAAGTACCGCTTTCCTGTTGGATGAAAGTATAAATGGCAAGCGCCTTTTGTTTGTGTGCCGATGCAAGCCAGTCAGCAAACGATTCGAAATTGGTCCAGTCGAATTGCTGGTTTTGCAATACTTCTATGAGTTCCGATGCAGAAAGTCGTTCCAGTTTTTCTACTGATAACTCAATTCCTGAAAGTTCCGCATCAATCAACTCAGATTTCTCAGGCACAAAACCAAGCCCGATCAACCGCAACAGGATGTTGTTGATGCGTTCGTTTTGTTCGTCTCGACGGCCGGCTGTTAGAGGCATTGAATGTTTCTTTTTACATGTACGCGTTAGTGATGGCAACGGCATCCTTTTGCAGCGTTCTTAAGCGCAAAAGATACAGTGGACAGCGCGGGCCTTCAGGCAACGCCCAATTATTAATTATTAATTGTTACTTATTAATTCCATTCCTTCACCGCATCAATAAACGCCTTCGCATGATCTACCGGAATATTCGGCAAAATGCCATGCCCGAGGTTCACGATGTAATTGTCTTTCCCGAATTCATCGATCATTTGGTGCACCATTTTCTTGATGGTCGGAATGGGCGACAACAAGCGCGACGGATCGAAATTGCCCTGAAGCGTGATTTTTCCACCTGACAGATAACGGGCATTTCTCGCCGAACACGTCCAATCCACACCAAGAGCCGACGCTTTCGATTTGCCCATTTCATTAAGTGCGAACCAGCAGCCTTTTCCAAACACAATCACTTTGGTCATAGGTGACAACGCCTCTACGATCTGGTTGATGTATTGCCATGAAAACTCCTGGTAATCGACCGGTGACAACATGCCGCCCCAGGAATCGAAAATCTGGACGGCGTTTACTCCGGCGGCGACTTTTCCTTTGAGGTATTCGATGGTCGTATCGGTGATTTTTTGCAATAAGGCATGAGCGGCTTCGGGTTGAGAAAAGCAGAAACCTTTGGCGGTGTCGAAACTTTTGGAGCCTTTGCCTTCGACGCAATAACAGAAAATCGTCCACGGAGAACCGGCGAATCCAATCAACGGAACCTCATCGTTGAGCATTTGTTTGGTCAGCTTTATCGCATCGTACACATAACCCAAGGTTTCATTGACATCTGGCACAAACACTTTCTCCACATCTTGCGCGGAACGAATCGGATTCGGCAACCACGGACCTTGGTTTTCCTTCATTTCCACCGTGATTCCCATTGCTTGGGGCACGACGAGAATATCGGAGAACAAAATCGCGGCATCCGGCTGGACGATACGAATAGGTTGCACCGTTATCTCTGCGGCCAGTTCCGGAGTCCTGCAGCGGGTAAAGAAGTCGTATTTGTCACGAATGGCGCGGAATTCCGGCAAGTATCTTCCGGCTTGGCGCATCATCCAGACTGGCGGACGTGAAACGGGTTCGTTGTTGAGGGCGCGGAGGAAAAGGTCGTTTTTGATCATTGCTTTTGTTTTGGACACGAAGGCACAAAGGCGCTAAGTCTCGAAGTTATATTTTTTGGTTGAAATGATTTATAGCTTTGGCAATTGTGCTTTCTATGGTTTGCTGATTGGCAATAATAATGTTCGTAATCGCAGAAGGATTCGAACCTAAAGTTTTCACCAGATAATCGGCTGTTGTTTGTCCGATACAGAAGTAAGCATCGGCAGACAATTCATTATCCATTGAAAAACTTTTGACGGCACTTGGGCTGAAAAACAAAATCCCGTCAATTTTAGATTGAATTTTTACTGGTGTCAGCTCTGTTTCATAGACTTCGATCTCGTTCATTTCGATGTCGGCCGATTGAAGTGCTTCCGGCAGTTCGTTGCGGCGGATATTTCCGGAAAAGAACGTGAACGATTCAGAAGCGTAATTCCTGACGATGATTTCAGCCAGTTCCGATGCATTCCCGGCAGATTCAATCACTGTAAATCCAACCTCATCAAGTAAATCAGCCGTTTTTTCACCGACACAGAAAACCGGATTGCGCCTGATTTCCTGGACTTCGGGATGCTCGGAAACTGCTTTTACCGCGTTCTGGCTCGTGAAAATCAGGTTTTCGTTCACGCCTTCCAGCTGAAACGGCAACTGGGTTGTCCGGATAAAATCGGCTTCGACTATAGAAAAACCGGCATTGAGCAAAAACTGCTTTTGGTTCGGCTTTAGTTTTTTAGTCGATAAGATGCGGGTCGATCGACTCATTTTTTTAGCTGTGAGCGGATGAGTTTCATGAGGAAATCGCCTCCATTCTGTAAAACTTCTTTAGCACAATCGCTTCCGAAATCTTTATATCTGTCTGAGGAAATCGTCTTTTCAAATGCAATTTTCTCACTCCCGTCAATCATCAATAATGCGCCTTCGAACCTGATTTCATTGTTGAAGATTTGTGCCGATGCGCCAATCGGAGCCGTACATCCGCCTTCCAAGGTCCGCAGAAAGTCACGTTCTATTTTGGTGCAGATTTCAGAATCGAAATGGTTCAGTTTTCCAACGGCTGCTCTACAGAAATCGTCATTTTCCATCGCAACCACAACCATCGCGCCCTGAGCCGGAGCGGGTAACATCCAGTCTAAATCAATGTGATTTTGAGGTATCAGATCCAAACGTTCCAAACCTGCTTTCGCGAAAATGGCACCGTTCCAATCGCTATCGGCCAACTTCTGCAAACGTGTATTTACGTTTCCCCGAAGATCGACGACATTGTGTTTCGGATACCGATGCAGCCATTGCGCCTGACGACGTAAACTTCCAGAAGCAATCGTAGCATTTTTTTGGTAAAAATCAGCGTCACCTTTATAAACCAGAATATCTTTTTCCGACGCTCTTTCCAAAACCGCCGCCTGGACGATTCCTTTTGGCAAGGCCGTCGGAACATCTTTCATCGAATGAACCGCGATATCGACCTGGCCCGAAATCATGGCCACATCAAGGGTTTTGGTGAAAATTCCGGTGATGCCGAATTCGTATAACGGTTTGTCGAGGATGACGTCGCCAGTAGATTTTACGGCGACAATCTCGGTTTCAAAACCTAAGTCGTTGAGTTTTTTTTCTACGGTGTGCGCCTGCCATAAGGCGAGTTGGCTGTCGCGTGTGCCGATTCGGATGACCTTGTTCATTTCACCGAATTTTCAATCCGAAAAACCTTCTCGATCCATTCAATGCTTTCATCGACAGATGTGTTGTGATCTTTAAGATGATTCGCAAAATGGGTCGTGATTTTCTGGATGATGCGGTTCGAGATGATTTCGGCCTGGGCTTCGTTGAAGTCGGAAATCTTTTTGCTTTGGAAATCGAGCTCGGAGTTTTTGATCTCGTTGAGCTTTTCCTTTAGTGCGTTTATCGTCGGGGCAAATTTGCGAGCATGCGTCCAGGTGGTGAATTCGTCCTGGATTTCGGCAATGATCGCTTCGGCCGCCGGAATATGTTTTTTGCGGTTTTCAAGTGTGTCGTCTGTAATTTGTGACAGATGATCCATATGGATGAGCGTCACGCCTTCAAGTTCTGTCACATCGTCTGCCACGTTTTTCGGAACAGATAAATCGAGGATCAACAAGGGTTTCTTCAGATTCAGGACCGCTTTATCGATCGTCGGATTCTGTGCGCCAGTTGCCACAACGAGAATATCTGCTTTTTGCAGTTCCAGATGCAGTTCCGAATAATCCTTTACGGTCAAATGGAATTTTCCGGCCAGTTGCTCCGCCTTGTCTTTTGTCCGGTTGATGAGCGTGATGTGGTTGTTCTTGGTGTGTTTGACCAGATTCTCACACGTGTTCCGACCGATTTTTCCGGTTCCGAAAAGCAGTATGTTCTTATTGCTGATATCATCCACATTACGCAACATGTATTGGACAGATGCAAACGAAACAGAAGTCGCCCCCGAAGAAATCTCCGTTTCATTCTTGATGCGTTTGCTCGCCTGGATCACGGCATTGGTCAGTCGTTCCAAATGTGCATTAGTCAATCCTTTGGCTCGCGATTCCGAAAAGCCGGTCTTGATTTGGCTGATGATTTCGAAATCGCCCAGAATCTGGGAATCCAAACCGGTTCCGACACGGAAAATATGATTGACCGCATCGTTGTTCTTATGGATATAAGCCACACGCTGGAATTCGTCAATCGAACCCTGGCTGTTGTCGCACAATAATTTGATGAGTTGGTACGGATGTTCGGCAAAACCGTACAGTTCCGTGCGGTTGCAGGTAGAAGTTGCGATGAGGGCGGAAATGCCATCTTCCTTAGCCTGATCGAGTAATTTCGATTTGGTTGTGGAATCGAGGCTGAATTTTCCGCGTATATCGGCATCGGCTTTTTTATAGCTGAGTCCAACGGCATAGAAATGCAGATGCTTCGATATGGAATGTTGTTGCATGCGTTTGGTAAAATACGGCACAAAAATATTTCAGTGATTCAATTAAAAGTAACGCTCAAAGGACTATTTATGTCGCTAAGGGAGATTTGGATGCCAAATGGTACGTGCATCGGTATTTCTTTATACTTTTGCAGTGCTGACGGGCATTGACATCATTCTTATGTAGAATTGTTCTAAATAAAAACAATGCTGTTTTACATCAGCTATCACTAAAAAAATATCGCTATGGGTTCTCAGGAAGTCATTAAAATTGAAGATGATTTTTATCTGCTTCGTTTCCAGAACGATTCACCGGAAATGTTTCGGGCAGAACGTCAAATCCATCAAGGGTTGATCCAGTTCCATTTCGGGCTCAAAGGACGTGCGAAGTTCATTTTCAATCAGGGAACGTATGCACTAGATCTTCGGGAGGAAAAGTCATTATTGCTGTATAATCCGACAAAGGAATTACCGCTGAACCTTGAAATTTCACCGAATTCATGGGTAATCTCCGTCATCATTTCCATTAAGAAATTCCATGCGTTATTTTCTTCGGAAGCGGATGTGATTCCATTTCTATCGGCTGAAAACAAGGACAGGAAATATTATAACGAAGCCGATATTTCCCCGTCGATGGCCATCACGCTGAACCAGTTGTTTCATTTCAATTTGCATCCGTCGATCAAAAACCTGTATTACAAAGGAAAAGGTTACGAATTGTTGAGCCTGTATTTCAACAGAACCGAAGATCCGGACGCCGAACAATGTCCGTTTCTCGTCGATGAGGAAAACGTCCTCAAAATCCGAAAGGCCAAAGACATTGTCATCGCAAACATGGCCGAACCGCCCGGATTACAGGAACTCGCCGATCAGGTCGGCCTTAATCTGAAAAAACTCAAAGTGGGTTTCAAGCAGATTTACGGTGATTCGGTCTACAGCTTTCTGTTCGATTACAAAATGGAAGTGGCACGCAAACTTTTGGAAGAAGGCACGCACAACGTCAATGAAGCCGGACTCAAAATCGGGTATTCGACGGCGAGTCATTTTATATCGGCTTTCCGCAAAAAATTCGGCACTACACCAAAAAAATATCTGATGTCGATCAATGTATCGGCATAATTCCATATACTTTATAATGAAAGGCGTTCTTTTAGTAAACCTCGGTTCCCCAAATTCCCCGACACCCAAAGATGTAAAACCCTATCTCGATGAATTTCTCATGGACAAATACGTGATCGATGTGCCGTATTTGCTTCGTGCGCTTCTTGTCCGCGGGATTATTTTGAGAAAAAGACCTGAAGAATCGGCACACGCTTACAGCAAAATATGGACGGAGGACGGTTCGCCCTTGATTGTAATCTCGAAAAAATTCTACAACAAAGTCAAGGCAAAATCTGATGTTCCGGTAGCACTTGCGATGCGTTATGGAAAACCGTCGATCGAATCCGGATTGAAGGAATTATCGGAACAAGGTGTCGATGAAGTCTTACTGTTTCCATTGTATCCTCAATATGCTATGGCGTCGACCAAAACCATTGAAGTATTGGCAGAAGAAATCCGCGCGAAGCAATTTCCACAGATGAAAATATCGGAAGTTCCTGCCTTTTACAATCGGCCAGATTATATAAAGAATCTATCGGATTTGATCGCTGAACATTTAAAAGATTTCCAATACGATCACTTGCTTTTCTCCTACCACGGCATTCCCGAAAGGCACATCCGCAAGACCGACATCACCAAATCGCATTGTAAGATTGACGGACAATGTTGCGTCACTGCTTCACCTGCGCACCAATTCTGCTATCGCCACCAATGTTATGAAACCACGCGGTTGGTCGTGGAAAAACTCGGAATCGCCAAAGAAAAATATAGCCTGACATTCCAATCGCGTTTGGCCGGAGACAAATGGCTGGAACCATATACCGATATCGAAATCAACAAAATGCCCAATCAGGGAATCAAAAATCTCGCTGTCGTAACGCCTGCTTTTGTCGCCGATTGCTTGGAAACACTCGAAGAAATCGGGATGCGTGCCAACGAAGATTTCAAATCCCACGGAGGTGAAAATTTTCTCGCTATTCCATGTCTAAACGACAATGACGATTGGGTCGAAACGGCTTCCAACTGGATTTCTCAATGGGTCGCCACAGATAAAGTCCTCGCATAAATGGCAGAATCGACCGAAGCCTTCGGAACCGGTGACATTAGAACGTTGCTGCTCAAACAAGCTGTTCCGGCTTCGATTGGCATTCTTTTTTTGACCGTCAACTTGCTCGTCGATACGATTCTCGTCGGTCGTTGGGTCGGAGGAAACGCGATTGCGGCTTTGACGGTCGTAACTCCGGTTTCCTTTTTTATCGCTTCATTGGGATTGGCGATTGGCGTTGGCGGAAGCTCGGTTTTGTCACGTGCGTTGGGTTCGGGAAACCGCGAAAAAGCAGAAAAGACCGTCGCGCATCAATTGCTGCTTACCTTTTTGCTTTCGAGCCTGATCGTCATCATCGGATTGGTTTTTTCCGATGGCATGCTGAAACTTTTCGGGGCACAAGGTTCAATACTTGAATCGGCGAAAGCCTTTTATTTTCCAATACTTATTGCAGGTCCTTTACAGGCAATTGCGGCTATGGCAAGTAGCGTGATGCGGGCCGAAGACAAAGCCCGTCTGGCTATGATCGCGTTGATTGTTCCATCTGTCATGAACCTGGTTTTCGATGTTATTTTCATCAAAGTGCTCGATTGGGGCGTTTTTGGAGCTGCAATGGCAACGGCGATTTCTTTTGCCATGGGCTTTTTATATGTGGTTTGGTTCTTCATCACAAAAAGTGAAATCCGGTTGTCATTCAAGCATTTTGTTCCCGATTTTAAACTCGCTGGAGAAATATCGGCTTTAAGCGGAACGACGTTGGCCAGACAAAGTGTGATTTCAGTCCTATCGGTTTTGCTCAATCATGTTTTGTACGATCACGGTGGCGAAACTTCGGTCACGGTTTACGGAATCGTGAGCAAAATGTTAATGTTCGCGCTGTTCCCGGTCAACGGAATTACGGAAGGTTTCCAGCCGATTGCCGGATATAATTTCGGGGCGAAGAAATACGACCGGGTTCAAAAGGTCATCAAACTTTCGCTGCTTTACGCTTGCGGATTCGCTATTGTGATTTACGGGCTGATATTGATTTTTGCAGAGCACATCGTTTCTGTTTTCATCAAAGATGCTGACGTTTTGAAAGAGACACCGAATGCCTTGCGTTGGGTTTTTGCAGCGTCTCCGGTGATTGCGGTCCAACTTATCGGATCGGCCTATTTCCAGGCAAAAGGCAACGCATTGAAATCTTTATTGCTGACGCTGACCAAACAAGGTTTTTTCCTGATTCCGCTAATTCTGATCCTACCCGATAAATTTGGTATTTTTGGGGTTTGGGTTTCGTTCCCTATTGCTGATACCCTGGCCGTTTGCGTCACCGGTTCGTTCCTGTGGCTTGATGTCCGACATAAACTTTCCCAACAAAATGGATAGCTATCCGTACCTGAAATCGCTTCATTTAATCTTCGTGATCACTTGGTTCGCGGGGCTTTTTTATATTGTCAGATTGTTCGTCTACCAAATCGAGGCATCTGAAAAACCATCGCCTGAAAAAAAAATTTTGCAGAAGCAGTATAATTTGATGGCGTATCGATTATGGTATATCATCACCTGGCCCTCTGCAATCCTTGCTAGTTTATTCGCCTTCTCACTCTTGTATTTGGCTCCCGAATGGCTGAACCAATCCTGGATGCATGTCAAATTGTGCTTCGTAGTTTTGCTGTACGCCTATCATTTGAAATGCCACCAGATCTTCAACCAATTACAGCGGAACGAAATAAAACACACCTCGAATTTCATGCGGTTGTGGAACGAAGGCGCTACGATAATCTTATTCGCGGTCGTATTTTTAGCGGTGATGAAAAATGCCGTAAACTGGATTTTTGGGGTTGTCGGAATTATCTTGTTTTCGGTGCTGATCATGCTCGGATTCCGGTTCTACAAAAGGATCAGAGAAAAGAACAATAGTTAAATGGCTTCCTGGTTCAACATATCGTTGCTTTCGCTGCGGACACGGATTTTCCTGTCGATGATTGTGTTGATCGTACTCGCATCTGTTTTACTGGCTTCAATTTCCATTATCCAATTCCGCAATGAGGCCAAGGAATACCATCAGGACCGATTGGAGAACAAGGAAAATGCCATCAAGGAACATATCAATTATGTGCTTTCTACCACGACGTATCCGCTGACAACGCGAAACCTGCCGCTCATTTTTAAAGACAGAATCCACGAATTGTCAGACATCCATAACCTTGAAATCAATATGTACGGGTTGGATGGAAAACTGCTCATCTCGTCCAAATCGTCATTTTCGATCGATAGTGTCGCGCCACCGGTTCCGCCCTATGTCTTGAAATTGGTGAATTCCTCGATTGAAAAACGGTACGTCGATATCAAGACGGTGGACGGATTCAAGAATCGCTCAGCTTATAGTCAAATTAAAGACGACAAGTTCAAGCCGCTCGGGATTTTGAATTTGCCTTATGTGGAAGACGACGGATTTTACGACAAGGAACTCCGGAACTTTTTGATCCGATTGTCCCAGGTTTACGGCTTTACGATTGTCATTGCGTTCGGGCTTGCCTATTTCTTATCGACCTATATCACCCAATCGCTCAAGACCATTTCTGATCGTATCAACGAAACGAGTTTCCTCCAAAAAAATAAAAAAATCTACCTCAAAGCCAACAGTAAAGAAATCGATTCCCTGATCAAAGCATACAACGGAATGGTGGGCGAACTCGAAAAAAGCGCCATCAAACTCGCCCAAAGTGAACGTGAGGAAGCCTGGCGTGAAATGGCGAAACAGGTGGCACATGAAATCAAGAATCCGCTTACGCCTATGCGTTTGACCGTCCAGAGTTTCCAGCGAAAATTTGATCCGAACGATCCGGACTTAAAACAAAAACTCAACGATTATTCCCAAACGCTTATCCAACAGATTGATACGATGAGCGCAGTGGCATCGGCATTTTCGAACTTCGCATCGATGCCGGCCCAGCAGAATGAGTCGCTGAACGTAGTCGAAGTGGTGGAACTGGCACTCGATATTTTCAATGAAGCATTTGTGGTTTTCATCTGCAAGGAAAAAGAAATCACAACCCAATTCGACCGTACCCAGTTGATCCGGATCATTACGAACCTGGTCAAAAACGCGACCCAGGCCATTCCGGAAGACCAGGATTATAAATTGGTCGTGGTTCGGTTGGACCGCAATGAACAATGGATCAAGATTTCGGTAAAAGACAATGGAAACGGTATATTGCCGGAAAACGTGTCTCATATTTTTGAGCCGAAATTCACGACCAAATCCAGCGGAATGGGCCTTGGACTTGGCATCATCAAAAACATCATAGAAAATTATAACGGAACGATTACCTTTGAGACCGAGGCCGGAAAAGGCACCGAATTCATTGTTACACTTCCAATAAGCACTACTTAAAATGGCATTTGAAAACATCCTGATAGAAGACCAAAACGGACTTACAACAGTAACCATAAATCGTCCTGACAAACTCAACGCACTGAACAAAGCGACCATCAAAGAACTCAGTGAAGCCTTTACCCAACTTGAAAATGACGATACTACACGCGTCATCATTTTAACCGGAAGCGGAACCAAATCTTTCGTGGCCGGAGCCGATATTTCGGAGTTTGCCGATTTCGACGAAGAACAGGGAACGGCACTTGCCGCAACCGGACACGACATTCTTTTCAACCTCATCGAGAACCTGAGAAAACCTGTGATAGCAGCCGTTAACGGATTTGCGCTTGGTGGCGGATTGGAACTGGCTATGGCGTGCCACTTCAGGATTGCATCGGACAATTCCAAAATGGGTTTGCCGGAAGTTACACTCGGACTGATTCCGGGTTATGGCGGAACACAGCGTTTACCTCAATTGGTCGGAAAAGGAAAAGCGATGGAAATGATTCTCTCCGCGACCATGCTTACTGCCGATGAAGCTTTGCAATGGGGTTTGGTCAACCAGGTCGTGCCTCAGGAACAATTGCTCGAAACCGTTTCTGGAATCGCTCAGAAAATTGCCAAAAATGCACCGCTGGCACTTTCAAAAGCGATAGAAACGGTGAATGCCGGTTTCAATAAGGATTCAGATGGTTTTATGACCGAAGTACGCGCGTTCGGATATTGTTTTGCCACAGAAGATTTCAAGGAAGGAACGACGGCATTTTTGGAGAAACGGAAACCTTCTTTTAACGGAAAATAATAATCTATTACCAATAAAAAAAGCCGGACACAACATCCGGCCTTTTCTATTTTACATCTTTTAGGCATTGTATGCCGGCACAAAAACCTCTTTCACAAAATCGGCAAAAGATCTTTTTCCCCTTACGATTTCCTGCGGACGCGCATCGACTTCTTCCCACGAACGTCCTTCGCGGAACGCATCGCCCATTTCGACAAAGGATTGTGCGGCACTTTCCGAGAAACCATGTTGGATCAACGCACCTTTATAATCTGCGGCGGGGAATTGTACCCAAGGCAATTCCGGTTTTCCGATGGCATTTCCTATTGTCGACGCGATTTCATTGTTTGTCGTTTCCTGAGAAATGATGAAGCGATAGGTTGTTCCGGCAACTGGATTTTGCAAGGCATCGGCCGCCACATCTGCAATATCAGCCGGATGTGTGAGCAACATTCTGGATTCAGGCGAGGTATTGTCACCGATGATTCCGGCGGCTTTGATAAGCCCGATCGACGGCAGGTAATTCACATAGAATCCGCCCGGACGCAAATAGGTGATGTTGACATTCTGAAGGTCATTGTATGTTTTTTCGACCAAAGTCAACGCACTCAATGGTCCGTTTCCGAGTGGAAGATGTGCGCCCATGCTGCTTAGAACAACAAGGTTTTTGACACCGCTTTTCTTTACGGCTTCGGCATAGATTTTTCCGGCTTCTGAAATATAAGCTGTCATATCGGCGGCGCGGTAATCCGGCGGAATCATCAGGTAGACTGAATCAGCTCCGGAGAATGTCTCTGTAAGGAAATCTGCATTGTCCAATTCGCCAATCGCAGCTTTTGCTCCGAGGTTTTCTATTTCTGATTTGCGCTCCGGTGTTCTGGAAACAACGATGACATCGTGGCCGTTTGCAACTAAATTCTTGGTAAGCGGAAGGCTGATATTGCCCAAAGCGCCTGTAACTATTATTTTCATGTGAAAGAGTTTTTTAATTCGCGAACAAAGTTATATTTGCACTTACTTTTATACAAGTACTTACCCTAAAGTGTGTATTACAATGGCAAAAATCAAAGAAAGCTCGACAATCCAGGAAAACAAAAAAGCCGCAATCATAGAATGTCCCGTGACGTATGTAATGGAGAAGATCGGCGGCTACTGGAAACCGATTATTCTTTTCCAGCTGATGTCGGGCGAAAAGAGGTACAACGAACTGCGTCGCGGCATTCCGCCAATTACCGAGAAAATGCTGATCCAAAATTTGAAACAACTTGAAGCCGAAAACCTCATCATACGTGAGGCGCGTCCGGTTGTGCCGCCACATGTGACGTACAGGCTCAGTGAATCCGGAATCAGTTTGCAGAAAGTGTTGCGGGCGATGGCCGACTGGGTCGTTGAGGAAAGCGTCAAAAATGGCATTCCGTTGAGCAAGAACCTGGGTGATTTTCCTGCCGTAATGGATAAATGGGAAGCGCGCATCAGGATGGAACGGATGTAACGTATTTGGAAACTTCTTCTGGAAACTACTGCCTAGCCCAGATTTGAACAGAAAGCCCGCAAGGTTGCAAAACCTGGTTTTTAGGGAGAAACACAGCGACCAACGGAAGCTTGTGTGGCGACTATAAAAACCAGATTTGCAACCGCGGACTTGAAGTGGAAGCTCGATTGGCTCCCATAAAAAAACCGGACGAATTGCCCGGCTTATTTACACATTTCTCAAGACTCATTTCTTGCACTGGTTGTATTCCTTGATAATGGTTTCCAGGCTTTCCTGCAGCTTCAAATCCATTTTGCCTGCGGCGATTTCCTTTGACAGTTCCGGACAATCTTTTAGATATTCGGCAAGTGCGGCCGAGAGTTTTTCATTGTTGCGACGGTCAATCATCTGGCCTTCGTCTTTATTCTTGAGCTTGATGACGAACCTATCTGTCTCTATTGGATCGACGAGCAATTGATTTCCGTTTTCCTCGAACAACAGCTTGTAGAAATAGGCATTCGTAAAGCCGAGAGACATGGCATTTGATAACTTTTTGGCCGAATCGCCTTTGACTTTCATGCCGTAATAACAACCGTTGGATTGTTCTTTCCCATCGACACAGAAATAGGTTTTGTCATTGGCGGTCAATGTCGTGCTGCGCTCTTTTCCTTTTTCGTTCAGGTATTTCACAGTGACTTTCTTGCCATAATTATCAATTGCATCCACAACCTGATTGTCGCCGGTTTGGTTGACATCGAGCTTTTCGAACTGGCACGTGATCTTTCCGGTGTATTTGACGCCTTTTTCATCTACGGCGTAACCGTTGATCTGATAGACATTGATGCTTCTTTCCTTAGCTAGCGCGACTTTTTTGGCTTGAAGCTGACGGTCGTAGGTCTTGGCCTGATGTCCGAGCATAATAACTCTCGAAACCAATTCCTCGATCAGCTGCTGGTGGAACAAGGTGTTATCACCATGGGCGTAACGGCGTTTGGCGCGATAGGTAAAGGTGTCGTTGTTGAACAAGGTCACTTTGACATCATTCTCGAATTTGTCGTTGAGTTCGGCCCGGGCAACCTGGATGCCGTCAAGGTCGAAAACCTGGATTGGCGCGTTTTGCCCGAGTGGCTGGAAATTAGAGATACCCATGACTTTTCCGACGATGTCCTTACCCATTTGTCCTCCAAAAACCACGGTTCCATCATTCTTCACGAACGGACGGATTCGGCCTACTTTGGCATCGAAATCGGCTTTGTTGGCGGCTGCTTCGGCTGTAGCTCCGGCAATGCCACCGCGGTATTTTCCGTCGAGATCTTCCTTGTGCGTTTCGAAGAATTCATCGAGCTTGGCAGTATTGATTCCATTGGCGTCGATGAGGCCGTATTTTTGGGAAAGCAGGTTGAGGATGATTTTGGAGGTACTGAAAGCAGTGATCAGCACTTCGTATTCGATTTCGCTCTTTTTGGAATTATCGGGATTCGTGATGGTCAGCCATTGGGCGGCGACTTGTTTGTCCTGCATCAGCGAGTTGTATTTGACCGAGAAAACCTTGGTTCCGTCAAGGGCCGAAAAATCATAATTGTCGCGCGAGGTTTCTTTCATGATGGCGACTTCCTTATCTCCGGAAAGTATCTTGTCTTTTTTAAGTGAAATTTTTTGAGAGATTGCCAGAACGGGCAAAAGCAGTAGAATCAGCAGTATTTTTTTCATCTTCATTTTTCAACTTATTTGTTAGCGGCCGCAAATGTACGTGCTAATTAAGAGTAAGCTGCTTTATCCCAAATATTTAACTTTTCCGGTTTATGGAAATTACTTTTCACCGTTCCATTCAGCGTGGAACTGATCGAGGAATTGTTGCATGAATTCATGACGCTGGGCCGCGACGCGTTTTCCGGTTTCGGTGTTCATGCGGTCTTTTAGAAGCAGCAGTTTTTCGTAGAAATGATTGAGCGTTGGCGATTTGGAGTTTTTATATTCGTCTTTGGTCATGGACAGATTCGGTTCGATGGCCGGATCAAACAACGCCCGATTCTTGAATCCGCCGTAATTGAAAGCCCTTGCGATTCCGATGGCGCCAATGGCATCCAATCTGTCCGCATCCTGGACAATATCGAGTTCTTTGGACGAAAATGTCTTTTGGAAATTACCGCCTTTGAACGAAATGTTTTCGATAATGGCAACGACATGATTGATGGTTTCCGGATTGGCATTCTGGGATTCGAGGAATTCACGCGCGACTTTCGGCCCTACGGTTTCGTCTCCGTCATGGAACTTACTATCAGCCACATCGTGAAGCAAGGCTCCGAGTTCCACGATTTCCAGATTGGCATTTTCGCTTTCGCAGATGAGTCTCGCATTTTTCCAGACGCGTTCCATATGGAACCAGTCGTGACCGGCTTCGGCTCCTTCGAGTTTTGACTTTACGAAATGGACGGTGTTTTGAATCAGTGACTGATCCATCACAAATTAAAACCGGCAGGATTGACCCATTTGAAAATGTGTGATTCTTTTGGGATGACCAATCTTTCTGAAATCCGTGCCATACGCGCCGGAAGTTTCATGAGGTAATCACGGGCTTTTTCGGCTTCGTCCGTTAGGTTTGAGATATCGGCGATTTTCCAGCGATCGATGAGCTTTTGCAGAATTTCGACATAATCGGCAGAAGTGTAGACACCAATGCGCTGGGCAGAATCTGAGAAATGTTCGAATGCCGAACTGATCTTATCACCCGATTCTCTCAGGAAATGGGCCGGCATGACGATTTTGAGTTTCATCATGTGTTGGAACGCCAGCATCATTTCGCTTGGATCGACCTCGAAGATACGGGTAACGAATTCGCTATAAGCATTATGGTGGCGCATTTCATCACCTGCAATCATCTTACACATCTTGGAAAGTCCTTTGGCACCGTGTTGCTTGGCCAATTGGGAAACTCTGTTATGTGAGACATAGGTAGCCAATTCCTGGAAACTGGTATAAACGAAGTTTTTGTACGGATCACGGTCGGTTCCGATGTCGAATCCGTCGGCGATAAGATGTTGCGTCGTCATTTCGATTTCACGCATATTGACGCGGCCAGACAGATATAGATATTTGTTCAGCAAATCACCATGTCGGTTTTCTTCTGCAGTCCATTGACGTACCCACATAGACCAGCCATTGCGTTCCACCTGTCCGACACCATCAACATCCATAAGCCACGATTCATACGTTGGAAGTGCTTCTTCGGTAATCATGTCACCAATGAGCGTAATCCAGAAATCGTATGGCAAATCTGCGGCGACTTCACGCAATTCACGTACTTGCTCGTAGAAATTCTCGTTTTGGGAATCAGGCAGAAAGTCGGTCGGTTGCCAGATTTTTTCGACAGGGATAAGGTAATTATCGACGTAGTTTTCGACATCCTTTTCCAGGAATTTCATGACTTCAAGCCGAACGTTGTATGTAGACATTGTATGGTATTTTAATTTACTATTGCGCTTTTGACAGCGGCTTCGGTATATTCCATGATTTCATCGAAAGTATGGCCTTGCACCGAAATAGGTTCGTGAACGGTAAACGTCAGCCGGTTGCCCAGCCCGAATGGAAAACCGCCGAATTTGACCATCTTCCAGGAATTATTTATGGTCAGCGGAACGACATAGGCCGATGGTGCCGACTTGCACAATATTTTCAATCCGGTTTGGGCAAAATCCTTTGGCACGCCATTTTTACTGCGTGTTCCTTCGGGGAAAATTACCGCCGACCTGTTGAACTTTTCAATATATTTTCCCATTCCGCCAATAACCGGTATGGCTTGTTTGGGATCTTTTCGGTCAATGAGAACGGAGCCTCCGTGTCTCAAATTGTAGGAAACACTTGGAATTCCTTTGCCCAATTCCTTTTTGCTGACGAATTTGGGATGAAAATCGCGCAAGAACCAGATGATGGCAATAATGTCATACAGGCTCTGGTGGTTAGCTGCGATAATCAACGGTACGCCTTTCGGAATACGCTCACGATGCCTGAACCGATACCTGGTTCCTAATATATAGGTACACGCAACGAGTGCCCCGTTGAGATAATCGACACTTTTTTTGTGTGCCTGATATCCGAACAGATTAAAACAAATCCATTGTATCGGTTGGAAAACTATCAGGCATAATAAAAAGCAGATAGCATACAGGAACGATACAGGATAGGATACGATTTTCTCCATTTACCGAAATAAAATGCCCAAAATTAAGGAATTTAAAAAGATTAGGGGTTAACAATTATCATTGGTTTTCGTTTATTTAAAAGTGGGCTGATTAAAACGTGAATTTAACAATTGATACAGAAAAACTGTAATTATCATTACGTAAAGGATTTTACTTTAGCCGAAGTAGAATTATCAGAAAAACAACCCGATACCTTTACGCCAAAATGAAGAATACACCCCATTATAACATCAGGTTGTTTTTTTCTGATAATCACCTTTGCATAGTTGCCGACAGTTGTCCGAGCGGAAAAAAAAAGTACATTTACCAAACTAAAAAAATCTATAAAAGCCTATAAAATGAGTTCAGAAAAAGAAGCCAAACTCAAAGCGCTCCAACTCACCTTGGACAAGCTCGACAAGACCTACGGAAAGGGAACAGTAATGAAAATGGGCGACCAGGCGGTCGAAGAGGTCGAAGTCATTCCATCGGGTTCGCTCGGGGTAGATCTGGCTCTTGGCGTCAACGGTTATCCAAAAGGACGTATCATTGAAATCTACGGCCCGGAATCATCGGGTAAAACCACGCTTACCTTACACGCCATTGCGGAAGCACAGAAAATGGGTGGCATCGCCGCTTTCATCGATGCGGAACATGCATTCGACAGGAGCTATGCAGAAAAGCTCGGTGTCAACATAGACGAGCTTATCATTTCACAACCGGATAATGGTGAACAGGCACTTGAAATTGCCGAAAACCTTATCCGTTCGGGAGCTATCGACATTGTCGTGATCGACTCGGTTGCGGCCCTTACGCCAAAAAGTGAAATCGAAGGTGAAATGGGTGATTCCAAAATGGGATTGCATGCCCGATTGATGTCACAGGCGTTGCGTAAACTTACAGCTACGATCAGCAAGACGAATTGTACGGTGTTCTTCATCAACCAGCTTCGCGAAAAAATCGGGGTGATGTTTGGAAATCCCGAAACCACTACCGGAGGTAATGCATTGAAATTCTATGCTTCAATCCGTCTTGACATCCGCAGAAGCTCACAAATCAAGGACGGAGACAACGTAATCGGCAACCGCACTAAAGTAAAAGTCGTAAAGAACAAAGTAGCACCGCCGTTTAAATTCGCCGAATTCGACATCATGTACGGAGAAGGCGTTTCCAAAACCGGTGAAATCCTCGATTTAGCCGTTGAATATGAAATCGTGAAAAAGTCAGGGTCGTGGTTCAGTTATATGGACACTAAACTCGGCCAGGGTCGCGACGCAGTAAAGCTGATGATAAAGGATAATCCGGAATTATCTGACGAACTAGAAGAAAAAATCAAAACCAAGATCAAAGAAAATGCATAATTGAAAGCCCGGTATTTGCCGGGTTTTTTCGTTTAAACAGGTCATTCAATAATATTTGTAGAAAAAATGTCATTTGAAGTAAATTTCGGCGCAACCATTTACAGTGTCTTGCGTCTTGCACTCGGTAAAAGAAAGTTCATGAGATTATTTCTGGTTTTTTTGTGTGTCGTTTTTGGTGTATCATCTTGTAGTCTTTCTGATGAAGATACCAAGAGTTACGAATATACATTGCCTGTCCAGTATGTTGTATCCCCGCAAAGCATAACACTTGGAGATACAGCAACCTTCGCGGTGAGCTACAGAAGGCCAAGCGATTGTTATATCTTTAATGGATTCAATGTTGAAGTGGCTAATTTTAACCGATTGGTTTCTGTAAAAGCAATTTATTTTAACAACTCTGAATGCCTGGACGATCAGGGAACTGTTTATGAAGTCCCGATGGATTTTGTACCCAGTACCACCGGAACTTATGAATTTAAATTCTGGTCCGGTGACAATGAACAGAATGAACCAGAATACATCACAAAGACGGTAACAGTCGAGAATACTAATTAATTGAACCGGTTTGAACCTTGACGAGCTAATACGGGAATGCCAACAGAACAATGCCCGTGCTCAGGAGCAGATATACCGCCTTTTCAAATCGAAGTTGTTCGCTGTCTGTTTGAAATATTCCCGCAACTACGCGGAGGCCGAAGATAATTTCCAGGATGGTTTCATTATCATCTTTAATAAAATAGGCCAGTTTAAGTTTAATGGTTCTTTTGAAGGCTGGATGAAACGCGTGATGGTCAACAACGTGTTGCAGCAATACCGGAACGTATCGTTTCTGGATATGGGCAACCGGGATGTTGAAGATCCTGACGCGAATGTTGAGATTGAGGACGATGAGATTCCGATGGATTTCCTGATGCAAATCATTCAGGAATTGCCACATCGGTACCGACTTGTTTTCAACCTGTATGTGATTGATGGTTATCCGCATAAGGAAATCGCGGAGATGTTGGGAATTACAGACGGAACATCAAAGTCAAACCTGGCACGTGCCCGGATTATATTAAAAGAGCGGATCGAACAATATAAAGCACAAAAATTCCCCTCGGCCAAATGAGCGAGAAGAAAAACATAGATCGGTTGTTCCAGGAACGGTTCAAGGATTTCGAGATTGATCCGCCGGAATCGTCCTGGGAAAACATATCAGAACGGCTTGGAAACAAACACAAGCGGCGCATACTGCCTTTATGGTGGCAACGCGCAGGTGTTGCGGCAATACTGCTGATAGGATTATTGCTGATGGATCAAACCGGCGGATTCGGTTCTTTCACTAACGGACAAGACACAAATGTGACCGACAGAGGGAATGCCAAATCGAATGAAAAAGGAATCACTCCGGGTCAAATCCAAACCGAAAGCATTCAGAATCAAACCATAAACCGCGATAATGCCGTAAATGGAGTTGTTGATGCTTCTGAAAGTCTGAAAAAAAATGATTCAGACAATCCGGATAAAAAATTGCCTTCAGGCAAAACGATAAAAAATAATACGTTCAAAAACAATAGCAGTTCAGCCGTCGCAAACACTGACAAAAACGAATCTTCACCCAAATCTGTTTCAAACAGAAAAAGGTTTGGAAGCAAATCACAAAAAGCATCCGGAGTTTCTTCAGATGATGACAATTCACAGGTTGCAACAGTTGGACATAACGGCTCTAAAAAGCATCGGTCTTCAAAAGCCCCAAACAAGATTGGATCTGCTGCTGTTGCTGAATCAGGTCAAAAGACATCAAAAGGAAAAAACAGAAAAGACAACCTGAACAATTCACATGAAAATTCGGGAATCGCATCTGTAACCGATACAAATAAAAAGAATTCCACAACAACTAATGCAAACGATAAAAAAGTAACTGACAACAACACACTAACCCAAATGCTGGCCGAAAATCAAAAACCGGCCGAAAAAACAAAAACGGATTCCGCTGCTATTGCTACGGCTGAATCCCTCGCCATGGGAGAATTGTTAAATGAAAAAGAAAACAAGTCGGTTACCGAAGTTGAACAAAAAATAAATAGGTGGCAGGTCGATACGCACGTTGCCCCTATTTATTTGAGTTCATTATCTAACGGATCTCCTATCGATCCTGAGTTTGCAAATAATGGTAAAGAGTATAAAACGACACTTTCATACGGAGTTGGCGCACGTTACGCCATAGGCAAAAAAGTATCTGTACGCACTGGAATCAACTCTTTGGCAATGGAATACAGGACTACCGGAGTGACATTTAATCAATCGGCATTCGCACGCCAACAACTGGCTCACCTGAATAGTAATGTACAAGGATCTTATATAAACATCGAGTCCCAGACTTCGCGTCCAGCTGCTGTCAATCTGGAAGGATTCAATATTAACGCGGCTCAGTCCAAAACAATTCCGGGAAGCATTTCACAAAAGACAGGTTATCTGGAAGTCCCGTTGGAAGTGACTTATTCTGTTCTTGATAAACGATTTGGGGTAGAAGTCATAGGCGGTATGAGTACGTTGTTTTTACAGGAAAATGATATTTCACTCATTTCAGGTGAATCTGAAATGTCGATTGGAAAAGCCGACAACCTCAACGCGACGCATTTCAGTACCAACCTTGGTCTTGGGTTGTATTACAAGATATTCCGCAACATGAATTTCCGTGTGGAGCCGATGGTCAAATACCAGCTCAACGCCTATTCCGATGCCGGAAACTACAAACCGTATTTCTTTGGGATTTACACCGGTTTGAACTATCGATTTTAGTTAAGTTGTTATCCGGTGCCGAGGCATTGGATTAAAAGGATGCTTGGCCGGCATCCTTTTTTTGTGCTTCCAAAAGTCCTTTTTCAATAATTTCATGTACCTGGTTACGCAGGTTGTGGATGTCTTTTTTGTTCTCGTCTTCCAAACCTTGGGTGCTTACAAACCGATGGATACGGGCGCGCATCAATCCGGGACTTCCGGTTAAAAAAGTAAATGAGAATCTCTTTTTGTTGTCCGGAAAACTCAATGGCACGATAGGTATGTGATGTTCTATGGCAAGTCTGAAAGCACCATCCTTGAATTTATCGAGTAAGATACTTTCGTCATCGCTCACGCCACCTTCCGGAAAAATACAAATGCTCAGGCCTTGGCTCAGACGACTTTGGGCTCTTTCAAAAACGGCACGCCTGCTTTTTGGACTGCTTCTGTCAACCAGAATACATGTTCTTTTATACACAAATCCGAATAGCGGAATTTTAGCAAGTTCCATTTTTCCGACAAAAACGAATGGGTTCCGGATCAGCACGAGCATCAGCATTATATCTGCCATAGAGGAATGATTCGCGACAATCATATAGCTTTTTCCGGGTTCCGGTTCTTCGTCCCGCTGTACTTTGTAGTAAAAGCCCATTCCCAACAAAATGAACTTTGCCCAGAACCGCGCCATCACAAAAAAGTACGGATACCATTTCTCACGCGATATGGCCACAAGCAAAAACGGAAGCAAGCCGATTATCGGAATCGCCATCAGCACATAAAACCAAATGCGCCACACAACCGTTGCGGCCAATCGAAAATACTTCATGGTCTCAAATGTAACGAATCGGGAATAAAAATTACCAAAAGCACTACCTTTGCACCACTTTCGTCCAAAAAGCATCAACGAAGACAACATCAGTATCATGGCAAAAATCCTTACGGGAATCCAAAGCACCGGCACACCCCATTTGGGCAACCTTCTCGGGGCGATCCTTCCGGCTATAGAACTTTCGAACCAACCAGAAAACGAGTCTTTCCTGTTCATTGCAGACTTACATTCGGCTACCCAAATCAAGGACGGCTCATTGCTTCGTTTCAATACCTACAGTACGGCCGCAACCTGGCTGGCTTGTGGATTGAATACAGATAAAGTCGTTTTTTACAGACAGAGCGACGTGCCCCAGACTGCCGAACTTTCCTGGTACCTAAGTTGTTTTTTTCCGTATCAACGATTGACCTTAGCGCATTCCTTCAAAGATAAATCAGACCGTTTGGCAGATGTCAATGCCGGATTATTCACCTATCCGATGCTGATGGCTGCCGACATTCTATTGTACGATGCCGAATTCGTCCCAGTCGGAAAAGACCAGTTGCAACACATAGAAATCACACGTGATGTGGCTTCGCGTTTCAACCATCAAATGGGTGACACGTTTGTGCTTCCCGAACCTATTACCGGAGAAGAAACCATGTTGGTTCCCGGAACGAACGGTGGCAAGATGAGTAAATCGGCCAATAACATCATCAACATTTTCCTGCCTGAGAAAGAACTTCGCAAACAGGTCATGTCGATTGAAACTGACAGTACGCCGCTTGAAGAGCCTAAAAATCCAGATACATGCAAGATTTTCGCCATCTATCAACTATTGGCGGATGCTGACCAGACGGAATCGCTTCGTATCAAATACCAAAACGCCAACCGTGATTTTGGGTACGGACATGCCAAGCAATTACTGTTTGAGCTGATCCTTGGGAAATTCGGGACTGCCCGTGAGAAATATTCCTACTACATGGAAAACCTTTCGGAACTCGATGCGCTTCTTGAAAAAGGTGCAGTCAAAGCCAGTGTCGTGGCCAATAGTGTTTTGGATCGTGTCCGTGAAAAACTCGGTTATGAAAAAATGTCTCGCGATTAAACAGCTTGAAACATTTTTCCGGGCATCGGCCTGACGACACCTTTAAGTTCCATCTGCAATAACAATCCCGATAATTTCTGGACCGGAAACCCGCATTCCAGGGCAATGACGTCGAGCGATTGATTTCCGGTTTGGCTCAGATGATCGAAAATCAGTTTTTCTTCGTCAGACAGATCGACGAATAATTGCTTCTGGACCTGAAGTTCTGTTTTTTTGAGATCCCAGTTGAGACTGTAAACCAAATCTGCTGCCTGTGTTAATATCTGGGCACGTTGGGTTTTAATCAGGTTGTTGCAACCCTGGCTCAATGGATCGGTCGGTTTTCCGGGAACTGCGAAAACATCACGGTTATAATCAAGGGCCATGTTCGCGGTAATCAACGAACCTCCTTTTTCGGCAGATTCGATTACGACGGTCGCCTCTGAAAGTCCGGCGACAATCCGGTTCCTTTTGACGAAATTCTCCGGAAGCGGATTTTCCCAAGTGCAGAATTCGGTCATGAATCCGCCATTTTCCAAAATGGGCTTGACGAATTTCTGATGCGGTTTGGGATAAATCTGATTGTGACCGTGAGCCATGACGGCAATTGTTTGCAACCCTTTTTCGATGGCGGCCTGATGTGCGACGATATCGACACCATAAGCGAATCCTGAAACAATGACCGGGTCCAAAGGCGCCAGATCGAAAATCAACCGACGGCAAAAATCAATTCCGGCTGCAGTCACTTTCCTGGTTCCAACAATACTGATTATTTTTCTATCTTTAAGATTGATGTTGCCTTTTGAAAACAAAAGTGTCGGTCCATCAGGGCAATGTTTGAGTTTTTCGGGATAATCCGGATCATCAAAACGCTGACAATCGATATTATTCTGAAATGCAAACTCAGCTTCGCGTTCTGCCTTTTGAAGCCATTCAGATAGCTTGATATTCTGTGAATTTTTGAGTCCGATTCCAGTCAATCCGGCAATCTCGACCGGATTTCTTTTAAAGACTTCTTCTGCCGATTTGAAGTGTGTCAGCAGCTTTTTTGCGGTGATGTCTCCAATGCCGTAGCACTGCCGCAAGGCGATAAGGTAGATTAAATCTGTATGGCGCATAGTAAAATATTGATTTTGAAAAGTATGAAATTACTTCGGCATTGTTAATAAAAATTGTGGATAAAATTTTGACACCAAGCCGTAAACCCTAATTTTGTTTCTATGAAGATCGAACATTACATTTCTCGCCTGCTGTATCGTTACCAATGTGTAACGGTTCCGGGATTCGGAGCTTTTTTGACCGAATTCCAGTCGGCACAAATCCAGGAATCTTCAAATGCGTTCTATCCGCCGAAGAAACGGATTTCGTTCAATCCGCACCTGAAAAACAACGACGGGCTTTTAGCCAATCATATATCTGAATCAGAAAAAACTGCTTACGACGATGCTGTAGTTGCCATCCAGAATGAAGTTTCGATCTGGAAAGACATCCTTAAAGTCAACGGACGATTCACGTTGAAAAATATCGGTGAGCTTTCATTGAATGCAGAGCAGAGTGTGGTGTTTTCTCCATCTGACAATATCAATTACCACACGGAATCGTTCGGATTGAGTTCGTTCGTTTCACCAAAAATCAAGCGCGAAGTCTACAAAGAAGAAGTTCGTGTGCTTGAAGAATCCGTTCCGGTTGTATTCACTCCGGAAGCCCGCGAACGCAAAAACAGTCCTTCTTGGCTCAAATATGCAGCCGTTTTCGTGTTGGCTTTTTCTGCCACAGGCGGAATCGGTTACACACTATTCCAAAAGCAAGTTGAACAACAGACCTTACTCGTAAACGAACAGGTACAGGAACAGGTACAGAACAAGATACAGGAAGCTACTTTTTTTATAGAAAACCCGCTGCCGGCAGTTACGCTGACTGTAAAAGAAAATAAATTACCCTATCATATCGTTGCGGGTGTTTTCCGTAATGAAAGCAATGCCGACAATGCCTGCCAGGATCTTAAAAAGTTAGGTTATCCGGCACGACGCATCGGAAAAAACAAGCACGGATTATTTCCGGTTCTGTACGGAAGTTATCCAGATGCCGAAACTGCAAAGAATGCCATGACCGAAATCAGGTCGACGCGCGACAAGCAAGCCTGGCTGATGGTAAAAGATTTATAGAAAACTCCCGGAAATTCCGGGTTTTTTTATGCCCGATCCGTATCGTACCTTTGGACAACTTTTAATAGAATTCCATGCAGCCGAAAACGCCTTCCGAGTCATTGACCATCCTTACAGATATTGTCCTTCCAAGCGAAACCAATCCGTTAAACAACCTATTTGGCGGTGAGCTGTTGGCCCGAATGGACCGTGCGGCAAGCATTTCTGCAAGACGACATTCGCGTCGGGTTTGTGTGACGGCATCAGTGAATCACGTAGCTTTCAACAGATCGATTCCGTTGGGAAGCGTTGTTACGATTGAATCGAAAGTTTCGAGAAGCTTCAAAAGTTCCATGGAAATCTTTATTGATGTGTGGATCGAAGACCGTGAATCCGGTGTCCGCACAAAAGCAAATGAAGCGATTTACACGTTTGTTGCCGTAGATGAATCGGGCTTACCTGTTGAAGTCGCCCCAATATTACCTGAAACCGAATTGGAACAACAACGTTATGACGCAGCTTTGCGCCGGAAACAACTGAGCTTGGTTTTAGCTGGAAAGATGAATCCGCATGATGCTACGGAATTAAAGGCGCTTTTTATCTAAAGTTTACATTCCCGACAACCAAACTTCCGGGTTATTGTACACCAGATTCTGCTTGATCAGGAATTTCAAAACGGTCTTACCCGTATCACCATTGGTACGGATACGCCCTAGGTTCTGCTTGATACGGACGTTATCACCTTTGCTTACCGCCACAGAACTCAAATTCTGATAGACTGTGAAGAAATCCCCGTGCTGGATGATGACCGCTTTGTTGACCGGTGAAATCACGATGACCGAAATGACTTCTCCTCCAAAAACAGCACGGGCATTGGCACCGTCTTCAGTCGTGATCTCGACCCCGCTGTTATGGACCACAAGTGATTTGTGAACCGGGTGCGGCTGGTCGCCATAACCCAATGTCACGACACCTCGTTCTACAGGCCATGGCAGTTTTCCTTTATTGGCGCGGAAATTATCGGCTACAATCTTGGCTTCCGGTGTCAACACGATTTTGGTTGGCGCTTCGGCGACTTTGGCTTTGACCTCTTTGGCTTTTGTAGGATTGGCTTTTGCTGCTGCCGCTGCTGCTTTGCGGTTGGCTTCTTCAATTGCTTTCTGGATCAACCTATCAATCTGTCTGTCGATATTGCGGCTTTCCTGCTGCTTTTTCTTGATATCGGCAGCTATTTTTTTCTTGTCCTTTTTAATACCGTTGACCAATACTTCCTGCTCTTCTTTTTCTTTTAGCAAAGACAATCTCTCCGTTTCGTTTTCCTTGAGCAGTTTTTGCTTTTCCTGTTTCTGGACTACAATATGATCGTTATACTGTAGCAACTGCTTGGTCTTTTGCTGTATTTCCTCGCCTTGGGAACGACGGTAACTCGCATATTGCTTCATGTACTGCGCCCGTTTGTATGCCTGAAGAAAGTTTTGGGACGACAACAAAAACATCGCCCGGCTTTGTTCGGAACGACTGCGATACGATTTTCGGATCATCTCTGCATAATCTTCTTTCAAAACCACGAGTTCGCGGTTCAGCTTGTTGATCTTGAGTTGTGTCAGATACAAATCGTCATTGAGCAAACGGGTTTGTTTCTCAGTGGTATTGATGAGTTTTTCCTTGAGGCTTATTTTCTTTTTCTGTTCCGATATCAGATTCACGACAGATTTTTCACGCGACTTCATGTCGTTGAGCAACTCCTCGCTCTTCTTGATTTCGAGCTGGATCTGTGCTTTGCGTTTTTCGAGTTTCTGCTGGTCTGTCTGTCCGTAAGAAACCGAACATATCAGCAACATGAAAAAGAAAATACGGAAAAGATTAGGCATTGTCTGGCTAGGCATTGTCTGGGTTTTGTGCTGCAAATCTACTCAATAAAAACGCGTTCGTAACCGTCCGGGACACTATATGGATACGAAAGTTCTTCGTTGAATGTGGCTGAATTGTAATTGATGCGAATATTCGTTTTTCCTTTTGGATGTAAGGCTTCGATAAGAATCTGGGCCGGAAAGTTACGCCCTTGCTGTGTTGCATATGCCGGATAATTCACTTCGAGGTTACGATTTTCCGCCGGTTGTTTTACCTCGGATTTTTTGAGGTTCGAAGCATCAAAGGTATATGCTTTAGGAATTTGTTTGTCAGAAGTATCGTCAATCCGGATCGATGTTCCGTCAGAAGTCTGCTTCACCTTTTTCCCTTTAAGATTTTCGATAGGTTCACCCAAAAGCAGGTTCTGGACACGTTGGAAATCCAGATCAGTTCCCAGCCATTTGCTCAACGTCGCATAATCACCCTCGAAAAAAGTTTCGTTTATCTTTTCGTAATATCTGACTTCCTGAGGTGTGATGATTGCCTTTGCCATGGTAATACCAAGGAAACGGATGCTTAGAAAGATGATTTCATCCTTCTTGATCCGTACGTCGGCCGTAACACTTTGGTCCTGATGCTCATCTACATATTTCGCCGATGCTTTTATGGCCACAGTCTTGAAATCGTTTCTTCCTTCATAAAATGCGTCCACGAACGAATCGGACGGAATCGATTTTGGCGTTTCAGGCGTTGTTGCTGCAACAGCCGTTTTTGTGGTTTTACAACCAATCAGGCTAATACAGATCAATAAGAGGCAAATCCTTTTCATTTCTTCTTTTGCAATAATTTTTCGGCCTTCTGGAAATAGCTTTCCTTTTTTTGTTGGTCGCCCAATCCGTTGGCGGCTTCACCCAATTGAACGTAGAAACTTCCTTCTAATTGTTGATTGTCTACCACATAGTCCAATCCCATTTCGAGGATGTCCTTGGCTTTTTTGAATTTTTTCTGCTGATTGTAGGCCAATCCGGCGTAGTAGTAGAATTGCGGCTGAAGCGGATACGATTCGATCAAACCTTCAGCTCGTTGCGCAAGTATGTCATATTGCTGGCCTTCACTATAGGCCTCAAGCACCAAATGTATGGCTTCCATATCGCCCGGATCACTTTTGAGTTGCATTTCGTAATAATGGGCGGCTTTTTCGTAATCCTTCTTACTGTGGTAGAACTTCCCAATTTCTTTGGCGACTTTGACTACTTTATCGTTGTTGAAATACGAGATCGCTTTCTCCAAATCAGGAGCATATTCCGGTTTGTCCTTAGCGAACAACAGGAATTCGTTCATCACGCGGTGACGGATTTTGTCATCGATCTTTTTGCTGGCCAATATCGCGTTCATCGCCTTGACGGCTTTGGGTCCGTCGTTGTTCGTCAGATGATATTTGAATAAGCTTATCTGTGCCCAATCCGAACCCGGTATTTCCTTTTCAAGTTGTTGTGCAATCTTTAGCGCTTTTTCATCCTGGTTCGAATCCCAATACAAAAACATCAGCGACACATAATTCTGCTCTTCCTTCGGGTTGTTTGAAATTTGCCGCAACAGGTTATCTATTTCAGAACCCTGGAATTTCGGGTCACGCATGATTGCGGCTTTATAAACCTCTCGGGTTTCAGTAGTCCCCATGGTTTCGTTGAGCTCGTTGATCAGCTGAAGCGCCTTGTCGAATTGCTGCGTATTCATATAAAGCGACGTCAAATCTTCTTTGTATTCCTGCTTGAATTCAACAAGTTTCTTGACGATGACGATTGCCTGGTCGTAATCTTTGGTTTCATAACAGACATCGTACATGCCAACCCACGCCCATTTGTTTTTCGGATCCAGTTGGGTCACCTTTTCAAAACTGTCGTAGGCTTTTTTGTAATCTTTGGCCGCCAGATAATTCTTCCCGAGTTCAAAATAGACGACCGGATTGTTCGGTTCGAGACGTTGGCATTTTTCAAGCGAAACGATAGCCTTGTCGTAATTTTCGATGCCTTTCTGCTTCAGTGATTCATAGAACGAGTCACGGAATTCATTCGTAGCCAAAGCAATATCTTCGGGTTCAGGTTGCTGGGCAAAAGCCGATGCGACACTTCCGATACTGAACACTAATGCAATGACTGTATTTTTCATTTGAATCTATTCAAGTACGGAATAATCGCCGATGCTGATACTTGTAAATTTCCCGTCGAAACTCGCATGATTGCCAATCATGGCGTTGTCGAGGTTGGCGTTTTTGATGTGTGCGTGCGTCTGAACGAGGCTATTTTTAATCGAGCTGTCTATAATATGCGTGCCTCTGCCCAAAGATACGTTCGGGCCGACAGTCGAGTTGATCAGGATCACATCTTTATCTATGAAACACGGCGGAATGATAGTTGAATTTTCAATCTTTGCTTCTGTTGACACCAGATTCTGTCCATCCTCATGCAAAAATCCAAGCAATCTCGAATTGGTTTCCACCGTCACATTCTTGTTTCCGCAATCCATCCATTCATCAACTTTTCCCGGAACGAAACGAAGCCCTTTGAGTTTCATGTTTTCCAAACCGTCGGTAAGCTGATATTCCCCCCCTTTTTCTATGCCATTGTCCAACAGATATTGCAATTCGCCTCTCAGCGTTTCACCGCTTTTGAAATAGTAAATCCCTATGATGGCCAAATCTGATACATATTCCTTTGGCTTTTCAACGAAATCGGTGATTCGGTCTCCATCGAGTTTTACGACTCCGAAGGCGCTTGGATCTTCAACTTGCTTGACCCAGATAACGCTGTCGGCGGTTGTGTCTAACGTAAAATCGGCACGGAAAAGTGTATCGGCATAAGCCACGACGATAGGACCGGTCATGGATTCTTTGGCAGATAAAATCGCGTGAGCGGTTCCAAGAGGTTGCTCCTGATAATAAATCGACCCTTTCGCACCTAGTTTTTCAGCAATGGCAACCAGATCTTTTTCAACCTGCACGCCAAAATCCTTGTGGATGATGAATGCGATTTCTTCGATCGGTTGGTTGATGACCCCGGCGATATCTTCTACCAATCTATGGACGATTGGTTTTCCGGCAATCGGGATCAGCGGTTTTGGAATGGTGAGTGTATGTGGACGAAGGCGTGAACCGCGACCGGCCATGGGAACAATTATTTTCATTCTTTATTTTTATTTTTTATTGGATGAAGCGTGGAATAAATAATATCAATAACAATAACTAATTAAACTCCTGTGCTTCCAAAACCTCCGGCGCCACGAACTGTTTCAGACAATTCAGAAACTTCTTCCCATTCGGCGCGTTCGTGTCTGGCGATGACGAGTTGGGCGATGCGTTCCCCGTTTTCCACCGTAAAAGGGTCTGGGGATAAATTTACCAAAATAACCCCGATTTCCCCGCGATAATCGGCATCTATTGTTCCGGGCGTGTTCAGAACCGTAACTCCCTTTTTGGCAGCCAAACCGGAACGCGGACGAACCTGGGCTTCAAAACCGACGGGGAGTTCAATGAATAAACCTGTTTTGACTATGGCGCGTTCAAGAGATTTCAGGACGATTGGTTCCGATAAAACGGCGCGAAGATCCATTCCGGCCGAAGCGATGGTTTCGTAATTCGGCAGTTGGTGGCCGGAGGTATTTATTATTTTTATTTTCATTATTTATGATGTTCGGTTCTTAAAAGTTTGAGGCTTAGCCTGGATAGAAGCGGCAGCCTTTTGATAAAGCCGGCTTATTTTGCCCGAGCGGCACAGCGACTAACAGAAGCTCGTGCCGTGAGATGGCAAAATTGCCGGGTTTGAGAAAGCTATAGCGGATAGCCGGAAACAGCTTCAAAAAATCACACCACAGTTCTCGGTTTTCTTTTGATGATGCGTTGCAAAGCCTCTTTTTCGTTGTGATAAATGAAATACAGGAACAAGAGCAGCAGCGGAATGCCTACAAAATAATTCTCACGGAAAACGTAAAACGACAATCCGGAAAACAAAATGGAAAGCCCCAGATAACCTCCGATTTTCTTTTTATCATACGGAATGGGATATTGTTTTTGGCCCAGATGATACGACAACGCCATCATGGTTCCATAAGCGGCAATGGTCGCGATGGCCGAACCCATATAACCGTCGCCGGTATTTTTCTGCATATACGGAATCAGGATAAAATTGAGCCCGAGCGTGACCGCAGCGCCGGCAAGGGAAATATAAGCGCCGATTGAAGTTTTGTCTATAAGTTTGTACCAAACGGAAAGATTCGTGTAAATACCAAGAAAAAAGTTCGCAATGATAATCAGCGGAACTACTTTCATGGCTTCCCAATATGCCGGATTGTCAAGCAGGAGCATTTTGAGCAAATCGGCAAAAACCACCACCGAAAGCAAAATGAAAGACCCGAAAATCACGAAATATTTGGTGATCATGGCATAGGTTTGCTTTGCGTTCTCATTTCCTGCATGGCTAAAGAAAAAGGGTTCGATTCCCAATCTGAAAGCCGTAGCATACAAAGTCATGAACAATGCGAGTTTATAACAGGCTGAATAAACCCCAACCTGTGTTTTGGCGACGTTTGGAGGCAAAAGTTTTTCAAGGAGAATCTTATCAAAATGCTCGTTGATGGCAAAAGCAATTCCGGCGAAAAGTATCGGGAGGCCGTATTTCATCATACGTTTCCACAGTTCCTTATCTATGTGCCAGTTGATTTTGAAATAGTCAGGCGACAGGATGATGAAGGTGAGTAAGCTTGCAATGAGGTTGGACAGGAAAATATATCCGACCTCAAAATCGGGAATGTAAAGACTGCCAATGAAACTGTTCGGATCGGATGCCGCGATTTCGGGTAAAGCCAGCAAACAAAACAGGTTCAGCCCTAAATTGATAATGACGTTACCAATCTTTATGGCGGCGTAAACGAGCGGTCTTTGTTGCGCCCTAAGTTTTGAAAAAGGGATGATGACAAGCGCATCAAGCACCAAAATCCAAATGGCATAAGTGATGTAACTGGTTTCTACATTGACGTAATTTGCGATTTGATGCCTGAGCAAAAGTGCAATCCCGAGAAAAAGCACCGATGACCAGAATATGGAAATGGTAGATGTTGAAACGACATTCTTCTTATCAGCTTCCGTATTGTAGAACCTGAAAAAGCCGGTTTCAAATCCGTAGGAAAGTATGACGTTAAGGAAAACCATCCAGGCCATGACGACGGTTACTTCACCATATTCGGCAGATGGCAGCTTGTTGGTATACAACCGCACGAGCAAAAAACTGAGCATACGCGGCAACACCGTGGCAAGTCCGTAAATGGCAGTCTGTTTAAAAAGGCTTTTGTACACTCAGATTGTTGTAAACAGTAGCAAAAATAACCATTTCAGATTTAGTTAAATAAAAAAGACCGGTCAAAAAACCGGCCTCTTTCTTCGTGTTTGGCATTGCTTATCCGTTGAGTGCTTCGGCACCGCCAACAATCTCGAGGATTTCGTTGGTAATGGCTGCCTGACGCGCTTTGTTGTAAGTCAATTTAAGTTGGTTGCGAAGCGCCGTGGCATTGTCGGTCGCTTTGTGCATGGCCGTCATACGTGCGCCGTGTTCCGATGCGAAGGAATCGCGGATAGCTTTGTACAATTGAGTACGCAGCATTTTCGGAATCAGCGTAAGGACGATTTCCTCTTTGCTCGGTTCAAAAATATAATCGACCTGATTGTTCACTGACGCAGTCGATGCAGCCAACGGAAGGAATTGTTCCTCGCGAATAATTTGGGTTGCCGCATTTTTGAACTGGTTGTAGACAATTACGATCTTGTCGTATTTTCCGTCGAGGAATAATTGGACAAGACTGTCGGTGATTACAGATACATTATCGAAAGTAAGATCATCAAAAACACCATTGTTATTGGAAACGACTCGGTTGGTTCTTTTCAAAAGATCGTTTCCTTTTTTACCAATGGTAAGATAATCGACGTGCTTTCCGGCATAGACGCTTTCGGTCAAACGACGCACTTCCTTGATCACGTTCGCATTGAACGCTCCGGCAAGTCCGCGGTTTGAGGTAACGGCCACGATAAGAACATTCCTTACTTCGCGCTGTGTCGTGAACTCGCCTCCCGTATCGCCATCCAAAGTCGCGGAAAGGTTCTGCAACAATTCGGTCAGCTTCTCCGAGTACGGACGCATGGCCGTGATGGCATCCTGGGCCTTTTTCAATTTGGCAGCCGAAACCATTTTCATCGCCGATGTGATTTGCATCGTTGACGAAACTGAGGTGATCCGGTTACGTATTTCCTTGAGGTTAGCCATTATAATTTGGAAATGTGAGAATTTGGAAATTTGAAAATGAGATACATTTCCAAATTTTCAAATTCTCAAATTAATTTAATTGTATTTCGCTGAAACTTCTTTCGCCACTTTCTCGATCACATCTGTAATCTCGTCTGTGAATTTTCCTGCTTTAAGCGCATCAAGCGTATCGCGGTGGGATGCGTTCAGGAACTCGATGAAGTCTTTTTCGAATTCTTTCACTTTGCTTACAGGAACGTTACGCAACAGGTTTTTGGAACCTGCATAGATAATCGCAACCTGATCTTCAACCGTTACCGGAGAGTTCAAGCCTTGCTTAAGGATTTCTACGTTACGTTTTCCTTTTTCGATTACGTTCAACGTTACTGCATCAAGGTCAGAACCGAATTTGGCAAACGCTTCCAATTCACGGAATTGCGCCTGGTCAAGCTTCAACGTACCGGCAACTTTCTTCATCGATTTGATCTGGGCGTTACCCCCGACACGAGATACCGAAATACCTACGTTGATCGCAGGACGTACACCAGAGTTGAACAAATCTGACTCAAGGAAAATCTGACCGTCTGTAATCGAAATTACGTTGGTTGGGATATAGGCAGAAACGTCACCCGCCTGTGTCTCGATGATTGGAAGTGCCGTAAGCGATCCACCACCTTTAACGATTGGCTTGAGCGATTCCGGAAGGTCATTCATGTTTTTGGCGATGCTGTCGTCTGCAATCACTTTGGCAGCTCTTTCAAGCAAACGGCTGTGCAGGTAGAAAACGTCTCCGGGATAAGCCTCACGACCCGGTGGACGACGAAGCAACAGGGAAACTTCGCGGTAAGCTACCGCTTGTTTAGACAAATCATCATATACGATAAGGGCCGGACGACCTGTATCACGGAAATATTCCCCAATTGCAGCACCCGCGAACGGAGCGTAAACCTGCATTGGAGCCGGGTCTGAAGCGTTGGCCGCAACAATCACCGTATAAGCCATGGCGCCTCTTTCTTCCAGGTTCTTTGCAATACCGGCAACGGTAGACGCTTTTTGCCCGATGGCGACATAGATACAGAATACTGGTTTTCCAGCATCATAAAATTCTTTCTGGTTGAGGATGGTATCGATACAAACCGTTGACTTACCTGTCTGGCGGTCACCGATAACAAGTTCACGCTGGCCACGTCCGACCGGAATCATCGCATCAATCGCTTTGATACCTGTCTGAAGCGGTTCCGTAACTGGCTGGCGGAAGATTACACCCGGCGCTTTACGCTCCAACGGCATTTCGTACAAATCACCACCGATTGGTCCTTTACCGTCAATAGGCTGGCCCAAAGTGTTGACGACACGTCCTACCATTTGCTCACCTACTTTCAAAGAAGCGATTCTCTGTGTGCGTTTAGCGGTTGAACCTTCACGGACTTCTGTAGATGCGCCTAACAATACAACACCTACGTTATCTTCTTCAAGGTTCAAAACGATACCTTGCATACCGTTTTCAAACTCCACCAATTCTCCGTATTGTACGTTGGACAAACCGTAAACACGCGCAATACCGTCACCTACGTTCAAAACGGTTCCTACTTCTTCCAAAGTAGCGCCCGATTCAAAAGCGGTAAGTTGCTTTTTCAATATTGCTGAAATCTCAGCCGGTTTAATTTCTGCCATAACTCTATGTTTATCTTCCTATATTAATGTTGACACCCGATTTCGGGCTTTCGTCCTTTATGATAATGGTTTTATCTGATCCGCCATTGTACTGATCTGAATAAGGCGTTCCATATTTTTCGACCATCCGGTCCACTTTTTCAGTATTGAGCGTGCCGTCTTCATTGACAACCTTTCCGGCATACAGCAAACGCAGGACTTCTTTTTTATAATGCTGGATTTCGATCTTTTTATTTTGTCCGAGGAAACTGATTTCCCAGAATCCAACCGATCCATTCATATTTGTCGATGTCACAGCTGTTACACCCATAAACTCTTTGTACTTGACAAAGATTATCTCATCTCCGGCTGCATTCATCAATGACATCGTGCTGCTGGTTTCATCAATCTTGAGCCAGGCCACATCGTCTACTATTACGTCGGTCTTTTTGATTTTGACCTTTTGTGCCGTCGTTGCAATCGAAATAAAAAGAGCGATAATCCCTAAAAACTTCTTCATCAATTTCCGAATTCTCTTTTTAACGACTGAAGACGATTTGCCACAGATGCATTGTACTGTTTGTCGCCGACTCTCAGAATGAATCCTCCGATTATTTCCGGATTGATGATATTCTCGATCACCACTTTCTTATTCGTGAATTCAAGTACTTTAGACATGACACGTGATTCCATTTCGGCATCCAATGCCACAGCCGTAGTCACGGTAACTTTCTCCATTCCATTGAACTCTTCGAACAAACGACTGTATGATGTGGCGATATCTGCCAGGATTCCGAAGCGCTTGTTTTCACCCAATAATCGGAACAAACCTTTTGTAAAATTATTGGCCGCATCGAAAACCTCAAGTAGTGCTTTTTCCTTTACGGAATTGGCAATCGTGTCGTTTTCAAGGAAAGCCGTGAGCTCGGCACTTTCGGCAATCGAAGCACTGATTTGCAGCATATCGTTGTTCACGTCTGCAGCAGCACCTTTTGCACCGGCCATGTCCAGTATCGCTTTCGCGTATCGAATGGAAGCTCTTGACATGTTAGTTCAGTTTTGCATCGGCCAACATTTTGTCGACCAGTTTCATTTGGGAATCTTTGTTCGAAAGTTCTTCTTTCAAAAGCTTTTCGGCAATTTCCAATGACAAAGAAGAAACCTGTGATTTCAGGTCGGCCATGGCGGCGTTCTTCTCGTTCTCGATAGCTGTTTTAGCCTGCTCGATCATTTTTTGTCCTACAGCTTCCGCTTCTGATTTTGCATCTGCAATCATCTTCTCTTTCATCTCACGGGCTTCTTTCAAAAGACCGTCGCGCTCGGCACGGGCTTCCTGAAGGATACGTTGGTTGTCAGCCTGGAGCGATTGCATTTCCTGGCGTGCTTTTTCTGCAGACAACAAGGCGTCGCGGATTCCGTCTTCACGATCGTTGACCGCAGTAAGAATTGGTTTCCATGCAAATTTGCGCAACAAAATGATAAGCCCGATGAAGATCAGTACCTGCCAGAAAAACAATCCGAATTCAAATGATTCTATTAACTTTCTCATATTTCTTTATCTTGTAATCTAAAATCAAATTTTAAAAAAGATCAGTTGCAACCAACCGTTACAACTGATGCTTTAGTTTTTTATTTCGCGAACAAAGCAGCGAAACCAAGTCCTTCAATAAGTGCGGCTGCGATAATCATCGCTCCCTGGATCTTACCTGAAGCTTCTGGCTGACGGGCAATAGCGTCCATTGCTGAACCACCAATCTTACCGATACCAAGACCAGCTCCGATAACGATCAGACCTGCACCTACAATTTCTGGAATTTGCATGATAAATATAATTAAAGATTAAACGGTTATGCTATTAGTGATGTGCCTCCTCATGGTGATGCTCTTCTACCGCAGCACCAAAGTACAAGGCAGAAAGCATCGTGAAAATATATGCCTGAAGGAAAGCAACCAATATCTCGAGGATCGACAACACGAACGCCAATCCAAAGGACAGCGGGCTTCCGATCCAGCTTTTGAAAATGAATATCAAGGCAATGATGCTCATGATGACGATGTGTCCGGCAAAAATGTTCGCGTACAAACGGATCATCAATACAAACGGTTTGATGAAAACGCCAAGCAATTCAATCGGGGCAAGCAAGATTTTCATCGGCCACGGAATTCCCGGCATCCAGAAAATATGTCCCCAGTAATCTTTCTTGGCTGAAAAGTTCGTGATGAAAAAAGTCAGCAACGCCAATGAAAATGTAATCGTAAGGTTACCTGTAACATTAATTCCGAAAGGCAACAATCCGAAAAGATTCAGGAACAGGATAAAGAAAAACACGGTCAACAAATAACCCATGTATTTCCTGTAATATTTTTCACCGATGTTCGGGCGTGCGATCTCATCGCGGATGAACAACACCAAAGGCTCGAAGAAACGTCCGATACCCGTAGCGATACCGTTGTTTTTCCCGTAAGATTTTGCAAGGCCGCGAAACAGGAAGAACATCAGCAAAGCCGCAATCAAAATAGAAACAACACTTTTGGTGATCGAGAAATCTATCGGGCGAACGTTTGTGATAAAACCATCTTTATCTTCATGCATGGTCCCGGCAGCGTCAGTCTTGTAAATTTTTCCGTTATGATGGTTGATAGCGTAGAAGTTTCCGTTTTTTTCAACCACTTTTTCTCCGTGTTCGAACTCAGAAGAAGAAAAAGTCTGTAGTCCGTTATCCCACAAAATGATCGGAAGCGAAAAGCCGTAATGCTTACCTGTTTCCGGATCAGAGAAGAATGTAAAATCGTGTGAATCAAGTACGTGATGGTTGATATAAGCCTTGATGCTTGACTTTTGATCCTGAGGTTCGCCGTGTTCAGATCCGTGGGTTGCTTCTGTTGCGTGTGCAACTTCTTCGTGAGCGGCTTCGGTATGGATTGCAGTCGAATCTATTTCCGCATTGGCAAAACCAGAGAACGAAAGCGCGACAAACAAAATTGAGAGCGTGAGTTTGAGAGATTTAGGCGAAAACACCGTCATATTCCTTGGCTTAAAATGTACTTTCTGAAATTTGGTGCAAAGGTATGTCATTTATTTATATTTGGAAACCCTCTAAATAAAATTTCCGAAGGTATTTTTGGTATCGACACAAGTTTGTTGCATTTATGTAAGATTCCGCTGTATAACAACTGCTATTTACTGCCGAAAATGCAAGAAATGAAAATTGCTTATTTATTGAAATCGAGCATTTTCATGCCTATCGATGTTTCTGCGAGAAGAAAGGCAGCAAACACAAAACCTATATTCAATTTATCCGTCAAGTCTATATCCGGATGATTCAATGCCTGACGAATCATGAAATAAGACAATGCCAACTGAAGTGAAGTCGACAAAAGATAAGTATAACCGACGGCATCACGGTTTTTTTTCTTCGTAATGATCATGGCCAGGATTATCGTCAAGGCACAGGCAAAAAAGAAACCGTAAAGACTTATAAGAGAAACTTCAGGAACACTCCACGGAATCTGGAAGGCATATAATAATCCCATATGGACACAGAAAATCGCTATTGATGTAAACAGCATTCGCCACAAGGGGCGAAAATCTTTGCCCCCAATCATTTGTTAAGTTCCTTAAGCTGGCGATTAACGTTGTAAAGAGAGACGAACACACCTAAAACCACAAATACTTTTACGTACCAATTTTTCTCGTTCGGATACGTTTCATCGAGATATTTCCCAAGCCAGGTAAACAGGAAAATGATCACACCCATCTGAACGGGAATATTGACCAATGCGAGCCATTTATTCCGATTCTTTGGCGATTCCGGCATGGGAATTAGTTTTAGGGTTCGGACGCATTTCACAACTGGCACTGAAATCGGCTCCGGGTTCAACAGATAGTTTGGCGCAGATGACTTCTCCGTGGATACTCGATTTAGCCTTCAGGCTCAATAATTCAAAGACTTCAATTTTACCAAAAACTTTTCCTTCTACATCAGCATTGCGGCATACGATATCACCACGAATCATAGCAGTTGGCCCAATGACGAGTTTACCGCCACATTTCAAATCTCCGGTCAACGTGCCGTCAAGGCGAAAATCGGCGGCCGTGGAAATATTTCCCTGGACCACCGTTCCTTCTACGAGCCGGTTCGTCTTTCCGAGCAGGTCGGTATAGGATTTAGGCGCTTTCTCGAACATTGTTATTTTCCCGGAGGAGCCATGTTTGGTGAGTTGCCTCCAGGCCTTGTACCTGTTTGTTGTGTATTTCCCCTGGCCCCAGTGGCGGGAGTGTCGGGATCGCTAGGTGGAACTGCGGCACCTCCGGGCATATTGGAAGCCGGGACAGATGGAGCCGTGGCACGCTGTTTTTGCGGACGAGGTCTCAAAGGCTGTTTTTTGGTAGCCGCTTCTTCTAATCGCTTAACTGTTGGTGGCGGAAGTTTTGCCGCAGGTTTGTCCGGATCGGCTAAATATTCGTCAAGATTTTTTTTGATCTGGATGATGCCGTAATTTTCCGAAGAAACGATAATCGGAACCTCAGCAATTTTATATTCCTTGAATTCCTTAAGCACCGATGCAATTCCCTGTGCGCCTTCTTTGGTCTTGATTCCATGAACGGCGACAAAGTTCATTTCGGGCGTGTAGAAATCAACAGATTGTGATAATTCATCGGCTGTGCGTTCCGATATGAATTTTTTGAGTTTTTCCTGAAGTACCTTTATTTTCTTGTCCTCGAGATTTGGTGCACGGAATAATAATTTCCAGCTTTTGGGCTCACGGTCATTGAACTGCATATATTCCATCAAAACCACATCGCGACCCAACAGTACTTCTGCTTCTTTACCTTCCGTACTGTTCGGATAGGTCAATGCAACGTAATTGAGTGCCTTTTTGTATTCGTCCAGGCCACGCATTTTTCCAACCGTACGGGCTTTGAGCAATTCCAGTTTCGGGACGATTTCCTCACCTGTATATTGATCTATTGCGGCTGTTATTTTTGGAAGGACGGCTACATATTTTCCGGCCTCATATTCCTTGAATACAGTTTCGTATGCGGCATCCGGCCCAAGTGCAGCCTGGTTGCCGGCCTGATTTTGCGACAGGATCTGGGCATAACGCGAATCCGGATACTGGGTCAGTATGTCGTTTCTGACCTCGGCAGCTTTCGGGTCGTTCATGGCTTCATAGACCTTATACAAATTGTATTGTGCAGGAAGAATCAAACGTTCTTCCGGATTCTGCGAAAGCAATTTCTCAAGTTTGTCGGCAGCCCTTGGATATTCGCGGAACTTTTCTTTGTAAATCACACCCAACTGATAGTAGGCGAAATTGCGTTCTTTGCCCAAACTGTCCAGTACCGTTTGATTCGTCGGCAATTGGGAAATGTAGAAATCCGGTGTGTATTTCACTTCGGCATCCTCGGCCAGTTTCTTGGCGGCCTGTTTTTGCTCGTCGGTGACTTCATCTGTGTTTTCTTCTTCAGAAGCTGACATCTTCGACGGCTTTACCGACCTCCAGTTATCTTCCTGTTTCCGATTGCCCCAATTTCGTTTGAATTCCTGTTTCCCCATGGCAACCATAGCCGTGTTGTAGAAATAGAATGTTCCCGTTTTGGTTTTTTCCGCTGCTGGTTTGTTAATGTTCGCAAGACCTGGTGAACCGGATTTCGGCATGGTAGAACTTCGCGCATTGGAACCCGATGCCATGTCACGGGCCGCATTTTCTGCTTTTACCATTTCCTTCTCGGCAGCTATGCGTCTTTTTTCATCTTCTTTTTTAAGGTTGTCGATATATTCCTGATAGTAAGCGATCTGGGCTGGTTTTCCCATCGCGACCACTTTGAGTATACTGTCATTTTTTTGGGCGATGCTTTCATATTTGATCACATCGGCAAGATTCTCCCTCTTTTTCTCTATCTGACGGAATTCACGCGTACGTGGTTTCAGGTGAATCATCGTACTGTCGTAGTATGTTCCGGCAGTCACATATTTTGCTTTATTGAAATAAATGTCAGCTATATTTCGGTAGTTAGACGCATTCAGGTATGCATCCGTCGGCCCGGCATCCAATGACTTGTTATAATATTTGAGCGCCTTGTCCGGATTCTTGGCCTTGTCGTAATACAGCGCGTATTGAAAATTGATCCAATCTAAATATCCTCTGTTTTCACGATCCTTGAGCAGTTTGTCGAACTTTTCATTGAACGCGATCGTATCCCCTTTTTTAGGATCGAACTGAGCCGATTGATGCAGAATCGATTGAATATAATACATGCGCGGCCCTTTGCGTTTCATGTCGATTACCTTTTGGAAATAGGCAAACGCACTGTCGCTGTTCTTTTGAGATTCGTACAATTGACCGATGATAAATTGGTATCGGGCTTCTTCCTCATTTTTCCTGGTGAATTCAACTGCCGTCTTCAATCGGACAATGGCACTGTCTTTTTCCTGGACATTCAGGAATGCCTGTGCCATTGTGGCATTTGCATCGGCGAAAATCTGATCCTTAAGTTTTATTTCCTTGAGCAGTTTTCTTAGGTTATTGATCGATTGGGATTCGTTTTCCAGACGCATATTCGTCTTTTCACGCCACACTTTGACCTCGTAGATACGGCTGCTCTGCGGATACTTGTACAACACATAATTGAATGCTTCCAACGCCGGCAAATACCGTTGGTCGTAATATCGGGCTTGTCCCAGCATTAAATAGGCTTCGTCCATTTGCGGGTTCTTTTCAGATCCGCCAATGTTCATGGAATGTTTCTGGATGGCTTTGGTCGCCTTGGTTTCGGCTCGCTCGAAATTGCCGTTGCGTTCCTGTGCCGGTGCTGCTGCAGCTACCGGTTCCTGGACTGGAGGTGCCGCTCCTGCGTCTTTTGCGTCCTTTCCGGTTTTTGAAGATTTTGGAGGTGTCGCTACTTTTCCGGCAGTCGGATTGGCTGCTTTGTTCAGTTGTTCTTCATACGCCGCAACGTCCGGGGCAGGCTGCATTTGTTCTATTGGAAGAATCTCGAAATAGTTATCCGAATATTTGGTCTGGAGGTCGAGTCTTCCCGCATCCAAAGCCAATCCTCCGTTATATAGAATATTGTATTTGGTGCTCAGCGCATGGGAATTACGCGAGAGCCACGTGTCCCGACGAACGGAACAAGCCAGGGCTAATAAGGCAATCCCCGTGAAGACAACGGGTTTAAGGATATTGATTTTCAAGCTGAAAACGTTTTTCTCTAAAACTGCTTTAACGCAATTTTAGTATACTTCAGGGGTAAAAATACGAGTCTTTGGATAATATCGGTTATACGAAACCAATTATTTAAACTGCAAAGAAAGCTTCGAGTTCGTGAAGTGTTTCGGCCGATGTCCTGATATCTTTTACCACCTCACCTTTCTGCAATGCCACAATCCTGTCGCAGACTTCTACCGTATGGACCAAATCGTGACTCGAAATAAGTAAGGTTACATTCGGGTCTTCTGAAAGTTCTTTGATGATTTTTTTGAGGCGGTTTACCGTTGTCGGATCGAGATTGGCAAACGGCTCGTCAAGAATGATGACTTCCGGATTACCGATCAAAGCAGCGATGATTCCTACTTTTTTCATGTTCCCTTTGGAAAGATCGCGCAGGTATTTACGTGTTCCGAGGATTTCATTGTTGAAGAATTCCGAATATTTTGCCACCAAAGCATCCACATCGGCTTTGTTCCTGTTGCGGATTTCCCCAATGAAGTAGAAATATTCTTCGGCCGTAAGGTATCCGATAAGGAACGATTCATCAATAAATGCCGCGGTGAACTTTTTCCATTCCTCACTGGTATTTACCTCGACATTTTTATTGATGATGTGGCCGGACGTCGGCTCTATCAAATCAAGCAACAAACTGAAAAAAGTAGTTTTTCCGGCTCCGTTGTTTCCAACCAACCCGAGACTTTCTCCTTTTGAAATGTCAAGATTATGAATGTTGAGTACTTTGACTCCTGAATATGATTTGCTTAAATCGCGAACTTGTATCATGTGATTCTACTTTATGCCTTTTCTTTATAGGCTTCTATGGTTTTGTATTTTTCTGTCCGATAGACCTTTTCGATAACGTTGAACATCTTGTCGCGGAACAAGAATCCGGCGATTCCGGCCAGCGCCAACAATAATAAACCGAGTTCGGAACCGTAAGCAAAATAACCTATGGTATATAAAAGTACCGGTACGAGAAGTTTTGGTAACGATATGAGAAGCGTTTTGAAATTGAATGCCTGTTTGTCACCAAAAGCGCGTTTGCTTGAAGTCAGGTCGATTGGCGTTTTGACATAAGCCCCTGCCCATAATACCAGATAGGAATTGACACCTATATTATATATGGCACCAAATACAATCAGCAAATAAATCTTCCATCCAAAAATAATGTAGAAAGACGCAATGACCGTAGAAATACACGTAGCGATGACCATCAGCCACCATTTTGAAGCCAGGTATTGTTTATAGGAAATATTCTGGCTCATCATCAATTGATAATAGGCACTATCCCAACTCGGGACGAACTGCCCAAACGTAAACAAGAATCCGCCCGATACGAAAATTCCGGCAAAAACCTGGAAACCCGGACTTGAATAGACTTCGATGCTTCCGGTGTAAAATAGCAGTCCGTAGAAAATAAAGGCGACACTCATGAACAACGTAGTGCGTGAACGTTTGTTCCGGCGCAGCAACCTGATATCGTTTTTGAGAAATGTTCCCATGGATCCGAACTGGTTGAGCCAGGTAAGATTCTCGGTAGTGGCAAGATCGGTTTTGGAAGCCAGGCCCGTATCGAGGTGCAATCGTTTCCTGAAATAATTGAACGACGCATAATACAACAGTCCGAAAAACAGGCACGGAACCAGGAACATGAAATAGGTATCAGACAGGCTGTTGAAAAAATGTTGCGTGTACAATGTGGCATCGAACCAACCGTAATAATGTGATACAGCCGTTAGACCAACGATTGCAAGTACCGGATAGAAAACACTGTCTTTACTATTGATAAGGACATTGATGAAATTATTGCTGAAAACCAACGCAAAAACCGCAACATGCCATAAAAGCACATTGACAACCGGCACATCGCTTTTGAGGAGAAGGACAACGGTAAACGGAACAAAAATAAACGCCTGATATAAATTGAAGAACGAAAACACACACTTGCTCAATGCATAATGAACGATGATTTTCTTTGGAATCGGGATCGGAAGCATCGGCTTGATGTTGAGCACTGGCATCTTCTGAAGGAAATACCGAACCGTCAAGTCAAAAAACAGGAAATAGAGCAAATACCGGTTCACCGTTTCAAGCGGCTCTAATTTTGCTTCTTCAAGCCCAAAATATAAGGCGACTCCAAGAAATAAGAAACAAACCGAAAAATAAACGGCTGCCAGTCCCATTAAGATTTTTAAGACGAGATTGGCGGCAAAAGCCTTGGATCTTACGAATGATTTCCATTCAAGACCGGCGAAAAGTCTGAACATTTGATTTGGTTTTGGTTCGATAGGGCTATCAAAAACCCATTTTGTTACACAAAATTACGTAACTTATTTTCCATTTGTGTGGCAAAATTCGACCAAAGCAATTAGGTTTTGTAATTTTGCGAAAATTTTAAAGCATGTCTTCGTTTTATAAACTGACCATATCAGATGTACGCCGTGAAACCCCCGAAGCCATTTCGGTAGCTTTTCGCGTGCCCGACCAACTCCGCGATTATTACCGGTTCACCGCGGGCCAATACATCAACCTCAAACTCACCCTTGACGGTCAGGAACTCAGACGTGCCTATTCCATTTGTTCCGCACCGAATTCAGATGAACTCCGCATCGCGATAAAATCTGTAAAGTCCGGCTTGTTCTCCGTATTCGCCAATTCCCAATTGCGCATTGGCGATACTATTGAAGTAGGTTTGCCCGAAGGAAATTTCACCTTCGAACCAAAACCAGGAAAACGAAAAAACTACGCCGCTTTTGCAGCCGGTAGCGGAATAACGCCGGTCATGGCCATTTTGCAGAGCGTGCTCGAAGGCGAACCGGACAGTAGTTTTGTGTTGATCTACGGAAACAAATCGCCACACGAAACCATTTTCCACGACAAGCTTCACGAACTCGAGCAGAAATTCACCGGCCGATTGTTCATCCATTTTGTATACAGCCAGGCTAAGGTGGAAAACCAATTGTTCGGTCGTATAGAAAGATCAACCGTCAATTTCATCCTCAACAATCGATACAAGGAACTCGAATTCGATTCGTTCTGGTTGTGCGGGCCGGAAGATATGATCAATACGGTAAGCGGCGTTTTGAAAGAGCACAACGTTCGCGAAAAAGACATCCGGTTTGAATTGTTCGTAGCGCCAAAGGCAGAAAAGCCGCTCGATATCGTCCTCAGCGGACATACCAAAATAACCGTTTTAGTAGACGATGAAGAAACGACATTCGAGATGTCACGCAAGCAAACCGTGCTTGATGCCGCGCTTAAACAAGGTATCGACGCGCCGTATTCGTGCCAGGGCGGAATTTGCAGCAGTTGTTTGGGACGTGTGATAAAAGGCTCGGCAGAGATGGCAAAGAATGCAATCCTGACCGATGGTGAAATCAAGCAGGGATTGATTTTAACGTGCCAGGCGCATCCGACGAGCGATGAGATTTATGTAGATTACGACGACGTTTAGTCAATTGATATTATATTCGCCGACAACCTCAACTGCCAAAACTTTTGAGGTTGTTTTTTTTATAAAAGTGACGCTACTTTTTTGACGATACTTTCTACGGAAATACTCCGCATCGCATCTTCATAACCTGCCACAACCTTGTTCCCATAAACGGAAGTCGGTAATAACGGATACGTTTCCCTATCTGCAGTCAATGCATTTTCAATAGGTTGCCTATACGGATTGAAACCCGTGAACGGATGTGTCGCGCCCCAGATTGTCACAACCGGAACACCGAACATCGCAGCCAAATGCGCGTTTCCGGAATCCATGCTCAACATCACCTCTAGCCGTGAAATCAATTCGAGTTCTTTGGCCAGGCCGAGTTTTCCCGAAAGATTGATGACGTTGTTTTTACCTGAAGCAAATGCGTCGAGTTGCTTTGTTTCTGGATCGCCTGCGCCAAAAAGAAAGACTTTGTTGTTTGGGTCAGATGAAAGTTTGTCGATTACTTCTGCCATCGAATCCATCGGATAGACTTTTCCCGAATGTTGGGCAAAAGGAGCAATCCCAATCCAGTTTCCGGTTTTTGTACCTACGATTGAAACCGTTTCGGCAGACAATTCCGGTTTTTGCGAAAAATGAGGTCCCGATAAATCAATGGGGAAACCTAGGCCGCTAAATACATCTGCATATCTCTCGAAAGTACTTTTAAGTTGTTTGAAGATTTTATCCGTTGCACGTGTGAGTGCCTTTTTTTCCTCTCGCCCTTTATCAATAAAAGCGACGGGAAAACCGGAAAGCGAAAACAACGTCCGGACAACTTTGGATCGCAACACATTATGCAAGTCCGCAATGCCATTGACACCGCGTTTTTTGATGTCGCCGTACAATCTGAAAAGGCCAAAAGTTCCTTTGTGCCGTTGCTTCAAATCGACGGCAAAAAAATCCACGTTTGGGATATCTGCAAAAAAAGGTTTGAAAAAACCTCTTGAAACGACCGTGACTTTAAGCATCGGGTGCTGCTTTACCAGAGCCCGTAAAACAGGAACCGTCATCGCGACATCGCCCATTGCGGACAGTCGGATGACGGCTATATGATTGGGAATTTTGCCCAAGTTTTATTTTTTATGCTGATACAACACCGGGTTCAGTTCCTCGTCATTGTACATTTTCATCTGCTTGTATACCTTCATGAATTTGTCGCCTTTTTCAATGTCGGATAACAAATCATCTATTGCGACAGAAAGATCGGTGCGTTGTTCGAGCAGTATATTGAGTTTCGCCTGGCATTTGTCGCGATGGTCCTGAGTCGCTTCCGGACGCGTTGCTTCTTCCTGCATATGATAAATTTTCAGGGCCAGGATAGATAGTCTGTCAAACGCCCATGCCGGACTTTCGCTATTGATCTTGGCCGTTTCCTTTACGTGGACATTGGCATATTTCTGAAGGAAATAACTGTCGATGTATTCCACCATATCGGTGCGTTCCTGATTCGAAGCATCAATGCGGCGCTTTAATGTCAATGCGGCAACCGGGTCGATATTCGGGTCGCGGATGATATCTTCAAAATGCCATTGGACCGTGTCGATCCAGTTCTTATGGTACAACAAATGTTCGAATTGATCTTTTGCGAAAGGATTTTCTATAGGTTGATCTACGTTGTCGAATTTGTGGTAATCCTGAATACTCTGTTCAAATACGGAATAGGCCAGTTTTGCAAACATATGGTATAATTTGAGGCAAAGATACTTACTTTTATCGGGAGAAAATCGCATCTATGAAAGTACATCATCTATCCGGAAATCCCAGTCTGCTGAATCAATTCCTTGCCGAACTGCGCGACGTTTCCATCCAGAAAGACAGCATGCGATTCCGAAGAAACCTGGAACGGATTGGGGAAATCATGGCATATGAAATAAGTAAATCATTGTCATTTGAAGAAAAATCAATGATGACACCGTTAGCCGAAAAGAAGTCGCAATTATTATCGAATCAACCTGTAATCTGTTCGATACTCCGTGCGGGAATGCCGTTGCATCAGGGTTTTCTCAATTATTTTGACGGTGCCGAAAACGGATTTATATCGGCTTACCGGAATCATTACAATAACGATGATGATTTTGAAATCGTTTCAGAATATACCGCCGTTCCATCCATCCAAAACAAAACGTTGCTTCTCGTAGATCCGATGCTTGCCACAGGACAATCGTTGGTCGCCATCTTCAGGGCACTCACTTTGGAACGGATTCCGTCGGAAGTGCATATTGCCTGCGTTATAGCTGCGCCCGAAGGTATCGCCCATCTGGAACAATACCTGCCTGAAAACTGTCACTTGTGGGTTGCCGCCATAGACGAAAAACTCAACGAACACCATTACATCGTTCCGGGACTGGGTGACGCGGGTGATTTAGCTTACGGCAATAAATTATAACTGGATAAAAAAAGCGACGACGGCCAATAAGGCAATTCCCGTTACAAGTGCTTCGCGTTTCCAGATTTCCTCGATGTTTTCGGCCAGCGTCGATGCCATGATGGCCAAAGGCGCGAACGTGTAAATAAGCATATCGTTGCTTTTTGAAGGCGATATGATGTAGATGATAATCGCGATGACAAAGGCGGAAATCACTTTTTTGTAAGACGATTGCAGAATAAGCGGCCGATTTGACAATCCGAGCAACGTACCTCCGAAAATCAAGACCACCACCGGAGCGAACATCGAAATGGCAATATTCTGATTTGGATCTGTGAAATAATCAATGCGAAGGAAAAGTTTCATTCCATTGATGACGTGGTCGATTCGGGCCGGATCGAGCCACAAGGAAAACATCAGGAAAACGGTAATCGCGGCAAAAGCGGCTATGAACGGAATGATCCAAACCCTGTAATCGCGCGATACGTGAAAGAAAATCGAGATAAAGACCAACGCCAAAAACAAGATGCTCCAAAAATGGAATATGGCCGCCACGAATATCCAAAGCGAGGCATCGAAGATTTTTTCGCGTGGTGCTTTTAACGAATGAAGTGATATTAGCCTGCGTAACGACAGCAATACAAAGAAGTTCGACAACAACAGATTCGTATTCGACAATACCGACGGAAAGAACAGCAAAAACAAAAAGTAGAACAGTATCGTAAACGAATTATCGCGGCTGAGTCCATTCTTCTTGACGATGAAATTGAGGATGAACAGTGACGCAAACTGCAAACCGAGCAGCGAAATCTTGTGGATAATCCCGATGATTCCTGGCGTATCCGTATCGGCCAAAACATAGATTCCATAGAAAACCACGACCGACACGATAAGCAAGGTGTAATTAAATGGTGTCGATTTTCTGAAAAGGCTTGCAATCATGCCCGAAATTTATACTTTTGTGGGACGTAAAATTAATACTTGTTCCAAAATGAGAGCCTTTTTCGAAGCAATCCAGTCATTATTCGTTGACTTTTTATTCAAGCCTCTTGACGGCCTGCGCGCGTTGGAGCTTAAAACCTGGTTCGGTGCAAACACCATCAACTGGATTTTTATGTTCATCTGCGCCTATTTCATGATTTACTGGATCAAGCAAATCAAGATTACCAAAGAAAACGACGGGCAGGATACTACAGCCCATTCGTTCCTGAAATAATAACGGTCTTTTACAGATCGAAGCCGATATCGCGGCGATAATACATCGTATCAAAATGTAGCTTGTCTATGTTCTGATACGATTTTTTTACGGCCTCATTGAAATCTTCTCCATACGATGTTACCGCAAGCACACGCCCGCCATTGCTGAGAACCTTGCCGTTGTCGAGTTTGGTTCCGGCATGGAATACAATCGAATTCGAGACATTTTCAAAACCTGTAATCTCTTTGCCTTTTTCATACTCTTCCGGATAACCGCCGGAAACGACCATGACCGTAGTCGCCGATCTCGGGTCGATTTCCAACTGGAATTCATCGAGCTCCTGATTCGCTACAGCTTCGAACAATTCCACCAGATCTGACTTCAGGCGCGGAATGACGACTTCGGTTTCCGGATCGCCCATACGAACATTGTATTCGATCACAAACGGATCGTTGCCTACCTTGATGAGTCCAATGAACACGAATCCTTTGTATTCTATATTGTCTTTCTGCAAACCTGCAACCGTCGGCTTCACAATACGTTCTTCAATCTTGTACAGGAAATCACCGCTCGCAAACGGAACAGGGGAAACAGCGCCCATGCCGCCGGTGTTGAGTCCGGTATCGGCTTCCCCAATGCGTTTGTAATCTTTGGCCATAGGAAGCACTTTGTAATTTTTTCCATCGGTCAACACAAAACAACTGAGTTCGATTCCGTCCAAAAATTCCTCAATCACGACTTTTGAGCTTGCCGCCCCGAATTTGGCATCAACAAGCATATTGCGCAATTCATCTTTGGCTTCCTGTAAGTCTTTCAGGATCAACACGCCTTTTCCGGCGGCAAGGCCATCGGCTTTGAGAACATACGGCGGCTGGAGCGTCTCGAGAAAAGCATATCCGTCTTCTACCGTTTCCGCATTGAAACTCGCATAAGCTGCGGTTGGGATGTTGTGGCGCATCAAAAATTCCTTGGCGAACTCCTTGCTCCCTTCTAACGTCGCACCGAGTTTTGACGGGCCGATTACCGGAATTCCATTGAGTTTATCGTCGTTTTTGAAAAAGTCATAAATGCCGGCAACCAAAGGATCTTCCGGGCCTACGACAACCATATCGACTTTATTGTTGAGGACAAAATCTTTGATGGATCCAAAGTCCGTTACCGAAATGTCAACATTATTTGCAATTTGTGCAGTTCCGGCATTTCCGGGTGCTACGAAAAGCGTTTGACATTTTGGGCTTTGGGTCATTTTCCAGGCCAGCGCATGTTCGCGTCCGCCTGAACCTAATAGAAGTATGGTCATTGTGGCTGTGTTGATGCGGCAAAAATACTTCGTTTGGATGATTTACGGTCAATCGGTCAAATAAAAAGTCGAACAAACTGGTTTACGTACTTCGGTTTTTTAAATTTGGATAAAATTTCAACGATGGATCACAGGCTGAAAACTTTTGCATTCAAATCACTTTCACCGCTTCCGGCTCAGGGCGGCGTGAAACTATGCCATTTGTTGCAGAATTTTTCTGAAAATAAAGAGACTTCGACAGAAAGTGTTGATTATAATCTGGCAGAAAATAGGATTTATCCGGTATTGCCCGATTCACAAATTGTATTTTTGCATTTTATTTCTGAGCCCGTGACAAAACCCGATTACAAGAGTTTCACCGAACAAGAGCCGTCAGTCGGAAGCATCAATCAACGTAATTCTTAAAGCCTGATGCTAAAAATCTTTGACTTAAGTTTGAAACTGAACGGTTTTCCATTGGAAAAAGCCCGAAGGCTGCTGCTGGAAATATTGTTGGTGCCGGAAGCGCAATATGAGTCTTTCATTGAACAAAAAAAGAAAGAAATAGTTGCGTTCCATTTGGAGCACAATTCCTTTTACCGCGACCTGGCCAAAGACTTCGATGGAAACTGGGAAAGCCTGCCAATAATGCGAAAGATCGATTTTCAGCGTCCGCTGGTGGAACGGCTTTCTGATGGCTATACTCCAAAATCGGTATATCAGAATAAAACTTCGGGTTCAAGCGGCGATCCAATGGTTTTTGCACGTGATAAGATGGCGCATGCGCTAACCTGGGCCAATATCTCAAGGCGATTCGGCTGGTATGGGATAGATTTCAATCATTCATGGCAAGCCCGCTTTTACGGAATGACACTGGATTTCATCGACAATAAAAAGCTTCGGTTGAAAGACTATCTGAGCAAACGCTATCGGTTCAGCATTTTTGATTTATCAGATGATGCACTTGAAAAAGTCGTGGATAAATTCCGCTCCAAAAAATTCAGTTACATAAATGGCTACACCAGCCCAATCGTGCTATTGGCGAAATATCTGAAAAAGAAAAACCTCATCTTAAAGGATATTTGCCCTTCCTTAAAAGTGTGCATCGTAACCTCTGAAATGCTTTTTGAAGACGATCATAAATTGCTTGAGGATCAATTCGGGGTTCCGGTAATCAATGAATATGGTGCTTCTGAACTGGAAGTGATTGCATTTGAGAATACTGACAATGAATGGATTGTAAACTCTGAAACGGTTTATGTAGAAATCCTGGATGAAAACAACAAACCGGTTCCATACGGACAAGAAGGCCGGATTGTAGTGACGAGTTTGTTTAACAAGGCGCATCCGTTCATTCGATATGAGGTAGGTGATTTTGGAATTCTTGACGAAAAAAGCACGGCCAAAAAACCGTTGCTCAAAAAATTGACCGGGCGTACCAACGATTTCGCCATTTTGCCAAGTGGGAAAAAACCGGCCGGGATGACGTTTTATTCCATCACGAAAAAGCTTTTTGACGACGATGGAAACGTGAAGGAATTTGTTATCAGACAAACTCAAAAAGATATTTTCGAAATAAATTATACCAGCGAACGCGTGTTGACCGAAACCGAAATGAAACACATCGAAAAGGTCATGGGCGATTATCTCGAACCGGGATTGCAGTATATTTTTAACCGAAAGGATGTTTTGGAACGCAGTTCTTCCGGAAAATTAAAGCAATTCGTGTCGCTTGTAAGAGACTGATTTTAACGTGCTTTTTTGCTGAATCGGGGCTTGACAAGCAATTGGGTGAAAAGGAAGCCGCACATAGCCAATACAGAAACTACCGAATTGAGTTTGTGGAAATCTTTGTAAACCACATAATTGCTTTTGAGTAGTTTCCATTTTGAAGCCGAAATTGAATCTTTTCGCACGCGGTAAAAAGCAAGGCTTTCCGGAACAGGTTTAGCCTTTTTCAATTGTCTCAGGATCGTAAGCCACAGAATCCAGTCCTGGCGTTTCCGGATTGACGAGATACCGATTTTACCAAAATAAGCCACGCTGTACATTCCAGTAAGGTTGCCCACGAAATTGCAAAAGAAAAGCTGTCGGTAACTTAAGTTGCGTGGTGCTTCGATGCATTTGTGTAGTGATTTTCCGTCTTCATCGATACAATCGTAAAACGAAAACGTGAACGGTTGCGAATTTTGGCGCATGAAATCAAGTTGCTTCCGGAGTTTTTCCGGTTTCCATAAATCATCTGAATCCACAAAAGCAATGTAATCGCCTTTGGCTAAGGAAACGGCCCTATTCCTGGCGATTCCGGCTCCGGAATTGACATCGAGTTTATGGAGTTTTATGCGTGAATCTGAAAGGAAAGGCGTGATGGCTTCAATGGTATCATCTGTAGAACAATCATCTACCAAAAGCAATTCCCAGTTGGTATGGGTTTGGTTTTGTACGGATAAAATGGTTTCCGAAACAAATTTGCCGGAGTTGAACGTTGGCGTTATTATAGAAACAAGAGCTTCCATTAATACGCCTTTTCTTCTCCTTTGAAAATATTTATGACCGTTTGAAGGATGATTTTAAGATCTAAAAGAAACGACCAGTTTTCTATGTAAAATACGTCGAACTTGATACGGTTGATCATGTCGTCATCTGTCTCGATTTCACCTCGATATCCGCGAACCTGTGCTAAACCTGTGATGCCTGGCTTTACGTAATGACGCACCATATATTTCTTGACCTTCTGTCCGTAGGATTTATTTTGCGACCACAAGTGCGGACGCGGCCCGACAACAGACATATCCCCAACTAAAACATTGATGAATTGCGGCAGTTCATCCATGCTTGTCTTTCTCATGAAACGACCGATACGGGTCACGCGCGGATCATTTTTGGAAGCTTCCCTTTCTGTGGTCTCGTTCATTTTCATTGATCGGAACTTATAACAGAAAAATTCGGTTTCATTGATTCCGGGACGGCCTTGCTTGAAAAACACCGGGCCTTTGGATTCCAGTTTTATAAGGATTGCAAGAACCGGCACGAGCCATATAAGTACCGTGAAAATAATGAAAAGGGCAAAGAGGATATCAAAGACGCGCTTGAAACCTTTGACGGCCGGTTCGTGCAGTTGGGTGCGTTGGAGCGAAAGTACCGGGAACAGTTCGAGGTAATCTACCTTGAGGCTTTTTGAAAATATTTCCTTGGTATCAGGGATGAACTTTATGGACTTGTGGGTGGAATCGGCAAACTCTACAAGATCCTTTAACTGATCGTTCGATATCTCATTTAGCGAACAGTAGATTTCATCGATTCCGTTATCTATTGAAAATTGCTTTAGCGTATCCAAACGTCCTTTTATGTTTTCGTTCGACTTCTTGTCTGAAAAATAACCCATGAAACGGTATCCGTAATCGATTCGCTTGTCAAAAAGTTCGCGAAGGCGGATGGCTTCCGGGGTATAGCCGATGATTACCGCATTCCTTAAGTTACTTCCGGTAATAATCCGGTATTTCTTGAGGTAGTAGAACAAAAGAAACTTGAAAATGGTAATGACCGTCATTACCGAAACAATATAAATGGCTAAAGCCCTACCACTGAACATGGCCGTTTTTGCAAAAGGGAAAAAAGCGATGAGCAACAACAGATACAACAAGCCTTGGCGAACGAGTTTCGAGAAAATCTCAACCGGCGTGGTAAATCGATAAACGGCATAAAATTTAACGATAAACGAAAGACCTATCCAGACTATATTGATGTATAACAAGAAATAGTATCTGTCCAGGTTTAGCCAATCGGGGATAAAGAAAGCACCAAAATTTATGGCACACAGATCAAGAAAGATGCTGATTGGCCTGATGAATTTGGAATATCTTCCCCGTTGTCCTGCGGTCATTCTACTTAATGTAATCGGTGAAGTCTTTGTGCTCTTCTTTACTCAGTTCTTCAGGTGAAAGTGACCGGAAATAATCATAGGTGACTTTCATTCCTTCTTCACGCGAAACCTTTGGCTCCCAACCTAAAATGGTACGGGCTTTTGTAATGTCGGGCTGACGCTGCATAGGGTCATTTACAGGTAGCGGATGATACACTACTTTTTGCGCAGTTCCTGTAAGTTTTATGATTTCTTCGGCAAAATCCCGAATGGTTATTTCATTCGGGTTGCCTATGTTGACCGGATACACATAATCTGAATGAAGTAGTCTGAAAATTCCCTCTACCTGATCATCCACATAACAAAAGGAGCGTGTTTGCGAACCGTCACCAAAAATGGTAAGGTCTTCACCACGTAATGCCTGACCTATGAAAGCCGGAATTACACGGCCGTCATTTAGTCGCATTCTTGGGCCATAAGTATTGAAAATTCGTACGATACGGGTTTCTACACCATGAAACGTATGATACGCCATAGTAATCGATTCCTGGAAACGCTTCGCTTCATCATATACGCCGCGTGGCCCTATTGTATTGACATTTCCGTAATATTCTTCGGTTTGCGGATGCACGAGTGGATCGCCATAGACTTCAGAAGTGGAAGCAATCAGGATGCGTGCTTTTTTAACTCTGGCCAAACCTAACAGATTATGGGTTCCCAAAGATCCTACCTTGAGGGTTTGGATCGGGATTTTGAGATAATCTATCGGACTCGCGGGTGAAGCGAAATGCAGTATGTAATCCAAATCTCCCGGAACATGGACAAACTTTGAAATATCGTGGTGATAGAACTCGAAATGCGGATGGCTGAAAAGGTGTTCTATATTTTTGAGGTCGCCGGTAATCAGGTTATCCATCCCGATGACATAATATCCTTCGGCTATAAACCGGTCACACAAATGCGAGCCAAGAAAGCCCGCGGCGCCGGTAATCAAAATTCTTTTCATAGACTTTTGTTTTTCTTCGGCAGTGGCTTAGTTGCTACTACCGAATTGAACAGGCAATACATGGCAGTAAAAAAGGTAACCCCTCTTTGACGCCATAAAAACGATTCTGTCAAAAATAAACTTATCATCAGAACTGTGAAAGAAATGTGAACAAAATCTTTGTTTTTGGCACCTTTTTTAAGAGACAGGATTAACATAGCTAACAACAACAATAAACCAAAAATCCCTAAATCGGCGAAGTTCTGGACATATTGATTGTGGAAATTAAACTCACCATATCCGGAATACAAATGATGTTCAACTGCTTTTTGGGCAATCTTATCATAAGAGGCGTTGAGGCCATATCCATTCCAGAAAATAGCATCCTGCGAAAGCATCTCGGTAAAAATCCGAACCTGATAAACCCTGAAAGCTGTCCCGGGGAAATAATCATTTGGCGTAAATTGTTCTGTATTCCAGGCTTCACTAATGCTTTTATTGAACACATGGCCTTGGCTTGATGGCTTAGTATTGAGCGTATTTTCATTTGTTACCGTGAGGAATTCTTCTGAAAAACGTTGGATTATCTTACCCGAAAGCAGTATTCCGCCAAAGAGAATGACAGTTCCAAGAATAAGTGCGGCTTTTCTGTTCCAGATTTGTCTTGCCGAAAACAAATGCCAAATCACCAAGATTGCAGTGACTGTCAGCATGATTTTGGACGAGAGCAAAACAATCATTCCGCCAAGTAACGCCGCACAAAAAATCCTGGTGTGATTGATTCCTGGTGCCGATAAAAACCAGCAGAGCGCCAATGCAAAATATACCGAAACGTGAATGGCATTGACTTCGAGCGTTACCAGTTCGTGATAGAAAAACACCGATGAATCATGTGAAATGGCAAATCTCGCCACAGCCCGTATCAGATAGGACACGGCATAAACAATCATGGCGTAACTAAAGTACCTTAGGATTTTTGTTGTCTGCTCTTTAGGGAATACGGGTAATAGCATAAAGCAAACAGGAACTACGATCAGCATCAATTCCTTGGACAAAGCTCGCGCGGATCTGTGACTATCAATAGACCAAAACAACGAAATGACCATTAGCAGGTACAACAAGATGGGTAGCATTAAATACCCATCAAACCGAAATAATCGATTACGCCAAAACGACCAAAGACTTACGGCTCCAAGAATGCCAAGTGAGATACTATTGAACTGATACGGCAGCGGAATACAGCACAACAAGAGCAAAACAGCCGCAAAAGCTGGATTATTCCTACTTTCCCGACTGATGTCGAGCCATACAGTCTTCAAATAATTGTAGATATTCCCCATTGATCTTTTCCCAGTTGAAATCGCGTTTTATAGCCTCGAAGTTGTTTTTGACGAGTTGCAAGTTATCACTTTTTTTAGTCGTCAACAGCAAGGTTGCAACCTCGGCGGGATTTGAAAAATAATAGGCATTATCGCCCAGGATTCCGCGGTTGAAATCGTTGTTATGGGCGCAGATAAGGGCTTGTGATGACATCGCTTCAAGCAAGGACGGATTGGTTCCGCCAACCGAATGTCCGTGGAAATACAATGTGGAATAATAACGCAGGCTGTCGAGTTCCGCCAGGTTATAAATTCCACCTGTAAAACGAATGTGTTTGTATTGCCCGAACTTTCCTTTGAGATAAGCACCGTATTTTGTTTCGTGCTTGCCGATGACAAGAATCGGGGTTTCATCACCACTTTTGACTACACCTTCAAGCACCATATCCAGATTGTTCTCTGGCTCAAAACGCGCCATGATCATGTTGTAATTCTCAGGTTGCAGCTCGTATTTGTCCAATACCGAAATATCGGGATTGTCGAACGGATGCGCCCCATAAGCTATGTAAGTGGAATCTTTACCGTAGCGTTTTTTAAGGGATTTCTGGATTCCGAGCGAATCGGCTACGAGATAATCACTGCTGATTGCGGCCAATCTTTCGGCGAATTTAAGGAACTGACGCACCGGAGCCGAATATTTGCTTCGTTTCCACTCAAGTCCATCCATGTTGGTTATGGAAATCGGTTTTTTGGGAAGAAGGAAAAACCAAATGGAATTACTCGTGTAACCGAGTTGCAGGATGATGTCGAAATTCCTTTTGCGCGAGTCACGGATGCAGTTAAAATCATAGATGAACTGGCCAAACGTTCCCAGTTTGTGTTCCGGATCATTCTGGTGGATGATGCGTACGCCGTGAAACGTTTTTTCCTGATACGCATGATTATGTGAATTGTAAACGTAGACCTCGTGGCCTTTTTCTACCAGATAGACTGAGAAAAATTCTGCAAATTGCTCAAAACCGCCGTAGTAGTTTGGGATTCCGCGTGTTCCGATAATTGCAATTTTCATGGCCTTTTTCTATGGCCGCAAAAGTAGGCAGTTTTTAGTTAAGTGAAAAGACTAATTTGAAGCGGCTGAAGCTTTTTGGTCTTCGTCAATGGCCTTCAGGAATACCCGGGCCGAATTTTTCCAGCTGTATTGGCTGAATACTTCGTGGCTTTTATGTTCGGCTTCAGGCCAATTGTGCAGGCAATCGTTTATTTTTTGAATCAGTTCCGGTATGTTATACGGATCGAACAGGCCCTGATCTATAAACGTAAATTCAGACATGGCCGTAGTGTTGGAACAAACGGTAGGAATCCGGGCAGCTACTGATTCAAGAGGCGGAATACCGAAACCTTCTGCAATGGATGGATAAGCCGCTATAGTGGCTCCGCGTACAATCTGGACCAAATCTTTGAATCCGATATTGGATAAGACTTTTACTTTCACCTTGATTTCGTCCGGTAAAGACGCGTAATGCTCATCGTACTTCTTATTTGGTATGGCTTCATTTCCAACCAACACCAATTCGTGGTTTTTATAAAAGTTACCTTCTACAAAAGCCCGGAGCAGTCCGTCGTGGTTTTTACGCGGCTCCCATCGGCTCACAAATACAAAATAATCGCTGATCCCGAATTTTTCCAGGTTTTCCTTCCGGACCCGTGTTTTGTCATAGCTTTCAAAAAATATGGGATCGACTGCATTGGGAGTTACAGCAACGTTGAATTGCCCAAAATGCTTTTCTATTCTTTGTCTGGAATAATTGGAAACGGTAAGGACTATATTGGAATGTTTGATACTCCAATTGAAAAGAAAACGGTTCTTTATTTTATACAGAGATGGGAAATACTGTGGGAAATCAAGAAACAGTACGTCGTGAATAGTGACAATGTACTTACAGGCTTTAACCGGCGGAACCACATATTGAAAATGGGCATAATCTATTTTATGGTTCCTGATCAGATTGGGAATGTCTATCAATAACCTGACGAACTTATTCTTTGATTTGTATTTCAGAAAGGTCACATTGTCGTGCGGCCCAAAAATAGATTCCAGGTGTTGCACGTTTTGTGCGGCTAAAAAAAAATGTTTGGTCTTATCGTGTATAAGCTCGGTACAAAGTCCTTTCAGATAGGAAGTCGTACCCTGGAAGTTTCCATCGAACACATGGCAATCTATAAGAATATTAGTTTTTTTCATCTATACGATTCGGATGTGACATGGCTTTTTCAGCAAAAAACAACAATGCACCAAGTATGAAGATTATAATATCCCTTCCGTTATAAATACCTGTGATAGTTAAGGTTGTAAATAAATAGATCGTCCCTATTGCCGATATGAAAAGAAATAAAAATGTATTCTGATTGTTCTTTTTGTAAACGAACACATAGATCCTGAACAAAAAAATAAGATAAACCACTAATCCGATAAGGCCTGTTTTATATAATACATACGGATAGCCGTTGTGAAGTTCCGAAATGAATTTTAAGCCTTCTTTTTCTCCGGTGAGCGGCGCTTTGAATTTCAAATTCACCAAAGACCCATGCCCGTTGCCAAAAACATAACTGCTTGGATTTTTATCCATCAACGCAATGGCTCTTTTGGCTTCATATCCGCGCCAGTGATCCCATAAATCTTTGTGGTTTTCCCTGTCGATTTTTGTCTTGAACAATTCCGAAGGCGCATTTTTGACCTTGTAGAGAAACGCTTCCAATCCGGGTTTGTTCCTTTCCAGTTTTATTGAAAACAAATAGGCATAGAACAAAACGATAAGCCCAATGAATGCCGCTATGACCTTTATGGATTTTTTGGTTATGAGCGTGAATCCGTAAATGGTCAACAGCAGAATGATGGCAACCACAATCATGGTCCTTGAAAAGTAAAGGATGGACGAAAGTAAAAGGACGATGAACACGATGCGTTCCGTTGCCTTGTTTTTAAACAGTTTTGCATCCTGAAATTTAGAATGGTAGAGCAAAAAGAAAAGCGCGAAAACTTCCAGGAAGTTATCTTTTCCGAACTCTCTCACATCATTGATAGATCCGGATGAAAGGCTTCCGGTGCCCACTAAAATCAAGAAATGAAGCAGGGCAGAAATAAATCCGCAGATCACAATGGTCCGGATAAAGGTTCCCAGATTACCGATTTTTCGAAAGAACAGATAACCTATGACTATTCCAAGGATCGGCTTTAAAAAGTGAAAAATATCCTTACTGATATTGAACCAATTATACTGGTTTATGAGTGTGCCCAGAAAACCCAGTACAAACAAAAACAGAACAGGCGAGATAAGTTTTAGGAAGGAAACGGATAAAATGGGCCTGTCGTAAAAAAAAAACAATCCCAAAACCCCGATCTGCAAAAAAATGTTGGCCTTAAACGAGGAAAGGTATAGCTGCGAAAGAATTACGATTATAAATAACGTTGTGTAAAATTTTGTTTTGCTCACTATCATTTACTATCGCATTAAAACATCCCAAGAAACAATTGATTTAATCCTGTTCGCAGTTTCACATTTTTGACAAAGCTATTGAATTGCAAAGCCACCGAAACCAAAAGTTTTGAAACACCTTTAAAATGTTTTGAAATATAAATTTTATAGCCTTTGACCAGCAGCGGGTTTTTAGAGGTGTTGAATCCCACAAAGTGGATATAATTGTAATTGGGAAGAAAGATTCTCTTTAGCCCAAGGTTGGAAATCCTTTTGCAAAAATCCACATCTTCAACATACAAAAAGTAGTCTTCGTCAAATCCGTTGATCTTTTGGTAGGTTTCTTTTCGCAGAAGTAAGAAGGAACCACTGAGCCAGTCCACTTCATAACTCGGTTCTGAAAAAATTCCTTTGGTAAATTCGGTGTTCACGGCCAGTAATTTTTTCATCAGAAACATATTCCTGTAATTGGGGAAAACGCCGGCAACAGGTAAATATTTTCTTTGGGCATTAAGCATATTGATGCCAACTACACCTATCGATGCATCGTTTTTCAAAAAATCCAATACCGGTTTTAAATCATCAAGGACTATGGTATCGTTGTTTATCAGGAGAATAGTGTCAGATTTAGCCTGTTTGACCGCCTCATTGTTTCCTTTGCCAAAGCCGAGATTGACTTTTGATTCGATAAGCACTACGTCAGGATAATTATCTTTTAAAAACGCACAACTTTCATCTTGTGAATTATTATCGATCAAGATAATTTCATTCGGAATTCCATATAATTTCCGAATCAAAGAATCCAAACAATCTTTTAAGTAAGGTAACCCGTTATAATTGACAATTATTACTGAAAGTTCAGTTTGCATAACCAATACTTATGAATTCCAAATTTAGATAAAAGTATAGAAACCCAGATTCTTCTTTATTTTATAAACAAAAATCACGTTTACGATTACATTGGTAATCAGGCTGGACAAAGCCGCTCCTTGTATTCCGTATGCTGAAATCAGGAATAAATTCAAGACCACGTTCAATACAAAGCCAATGAAGAAAATGTTCTTGACCAGATTTTGCTGATTCGTCATATTCAAAATCTGGTCAACGTTTCCGGTCATGGCATTAAACAAGGCACCAGCGGTTATGAAAATGAGGCAGGTACTTCCGGCGACAAAATCTTCCCCGTAAATTGACAGTATTTCTTTACTGAATATCATAATGAACAAAGCCAGCGGAAGCGTAAGCACAATGACGATCTGCGTAGCCCGATTGATCACTTTTTTCATTTCCGGAATATTGTCCTGATGGAAAAGCTCCGAAATTTTTGGCATCACCACTACATTCATCGAGGCAATAAAGAAAAGCGCCAGATAACCTATTTTAAAAGCTGCGTTGTAAATCCCTATGTTTTCCTCTGTTTCCATTCGGCCCAGCATGAGAATATCGGTCCAGTTGAGCAGCAACAGAAACATACTGCCAACCATCATTGGAATCGATTTCCTTAGAATGTCTTTGTACGATAAATCAGGTAGAGAAAATTCCCTGCTTTGATAAAATGCCATAAAAAAGCCAACGAGTACGGTTATGGCTATTCCTAAAGTATAATCCAGAAACGTGAAATAACCGGGTAAATCAAAGCAATGGGTCAGTATTAAAAACAGGGTGAAAACAATGTTGGGTAAAACAAACAGCAATATTCCATAAGACAGATGCCTGCTGACCGAAATGAAATAATAACAAATGATTTCATGCAGGATCATGAACGGAACCGCAAAGGCAACGATCCGGAAATAAACTGCGAGAGATTCTTTTTCAAAAATCCCTTGCGCGATTAAATCGGCACCAAAAAAGGTGACCAGAACCGGGAAAACAGAAACGACCAACACAATTTTAGTCGCTTTTATAAGCAGCCCTTTCTTGAGTTCATCATTGGTGAAACTACCCGTGAATGCCAGGAAAACACTCGGAAGGCCCAAGGCAAAAAAAAGAAAGATGATTTGCAGGACGGTCAGCGCCAATGAAAATCTACCAAAGTCCGAACCGCCGTAATGGGTTGAAATATACCAGGTGGTAAAGAAAGTCAGGGCCATGGATATCATCCGGAACAAAAAGATCAATCCGCCTTTTTTCAGAATGAAGTTTATCAGGTCGATATCGTTGAGAATCTTTTTAAGCATCAAATCTCAATAAGCAATTGATTCACCAGTTGTTCCCAATTTACCAATGGTGACATCGTTTCAATGTGCATATGCGTGGACAGGCTTGGCATAGGCGATACACCCAATAATGTATTGATGAAAACAGATTTGCCAAACAGTGTTTTGCTCAGGTATCTGTCGTTGGCGCGGTGAGAAGCCTTGATCAATGTCTTTTTGTGCTTCTTCACCTCATGGACTTCAATCAAAAACGTGAAGGTCATGTCTGAAATTTGACGCCAATGTCCTTTTTGGGTGTGGAAAATAAAGTTTTTGGCTGCGTATTTCTGATGATATCTGTCCGGATAATCGCAAGGATGTATGACCAGATTTGGCTTTGTAAAGTATCTGTTCATAGAAAACAACGTCAATTCACGTTTCCGCAACAGCTGCTTGAACTGGATCCTGGCCGGAATAATACTGTCCTTAACCTGGATAAGGTTTACAATTTGTTCGAATGTTTCCGGTTTGTGCAAATAATCGTCTTCACAAAAGTAAACCCATTCCTGATCGTTGAATCGTTCGGCGATTTTAATGGTTTCCCTTATGGATGCATCGTTCCCAAAAACACCTTCAATCAATTCCACATCAAATTTCAGGAAGAATTCTTTCATTTCTGCCGAAAGATTGTCGCCCAAAACAGTAATCGAGTAATTGAATCCCTGAAGCGAATCGTGAAGGCTTTTGAAACAGACCTTGATCAGCGTTTTTTTATCAAGACCAAATGGCCTCGGAGCATTGTGGACTGCGTTTACGGCATCACAACTTCTATAAATGACATTGATTTTGGGCAAGCTTGCATTCATCTGCACAAAAATACCCTTTTTGTCAGTATAACCAGATTAACGTGCGCATAAACTTACCTTCGACTGATCCTGCCTACGGGTATTTTAACCTCAGCGATAGCCTGATTCCGGGCAGCGTTGCCTATATTTATCGTCAAATAAGCCCAACAAACCCTTTGATGAACGTCCTGATATTTTTAAAGACCCGAATTCCATCGCTTCTATACGGTGGCACAGAAAGAGTTATGTGGTATTTGGGGAATGAGCTGGTGAAAATGGGTCATTCCGTTACTTTTCTGGCCAATGAAGGCTCCAGTTGCGATTTTGCCAAAGTGCTCATTTACGATCCGGGCTTAGCTCTTGAAGATCAAATACCGGCAGATACGGACATAGTCCATGTAAACGATGATTATTTTACAGAAGATATATCGAAGCCTTTTATTGTCACCATTCACGGAAACCCCGAAACGGAAACGCCGCCCAAAAATGCGGTTTTTGTTTCAAAGAATCATGCCGAACGATATGCGTCTGACAGCTACGTTTACAATGGATTGGACTGGAACGCCTACCAAAAACCGAATCTGGAATCGCAAAGAAGCTATTTCCATTTTCTTGGGAACGCCGCCTGGAAAGTAAAGAATGTGAAAGGCGCCATAAGCATCATCTCAAAATCAAAGACAGAAAAACTTTACGTGATGGGCGGAACGAGATGGCATCCGAACACCTTCACCTTTTCGAATAAAATTTCTTTTTTGGGAATGGTGGACGATGTTAAAAAGGCCCAAGTGATGAACCATTCCAAAGGATTGCTGTTTCCGGTGACCTGGAACGAACCTTTCGGATTGGCCATTATTGAAAGTCTTTTCTACGGATGTCCGGTTTTTGGATCTACTTATGGCTCATTACCGGAACTCGTTCGCGAAGATGTCGGTTTGCTTTCCAATTCAGAAGAAGAACTTTCCCGGGCTATTTTAAATGCCGACAGCTTTTCAAAAAGCAGGTGTAACGAATATGTGGTCGAAGCATTCAATTCCAGGAAAATGGCGCTGGCATATCTTGAGAAATACGAGGCCGTTTTAAATAGAACGCAGCCGGTATACTAAAACAAAAGAGGGAATTTCCAACTTAGAAAATTCCCTCCCGTGTAGTATGTTACTTAGTTACATAGCCATTTTTTTCAACTCATCCTGCAGAGACGTCTTTGCAATAAAGATTGGATCATAAGGTTCGTTTGGCAATTTTTTGATTGTTGCCGTAGCAGTAGCTTTGTCAAAAGTAATTTGTGGATTATATCCGAAGAAAAAATCAATATCTCCGTTTTTAGCCTCAAAACTTTTATCGAAGTAATTCATTTTGAAGCTATTGATTTTGATTGGATCCTGGTTTTCGTTTCCGCCCAGGTCAAATCTGATATTCGCAGGAACCACATCTTCCGGTAGTTTAAAAACTACAGCTTGAGAAGCATCACTTCCTTTAACAGCTACATCGACGTAATTTTTGGGATCTACAGGAGCGTTTACATCTTCCATGTAATAGATTTGAAAACTGTCATCTTTTTTTACAATCATATCGACTGTAATGGTGAATGCATTGTTTTCCTCTTGTTTCGGCTCTTGTTGTTCCTCTTTGTTCTTACAAGATATGACCGAAAGGCTCAACAACACAAATAATAAGATTTTACTTTTCATGGTTTTAAATTTTGTACAAGTGTACTAAAAAAGTTGTTAGTTAATAATTTTGTTTTCTGTAATTATTTTAAATCCGATGACATTGTTTTCCCGAAGCATCCGGATTCCCACTTTATAGGTTCCTTTACTGATGCTACTTTTCTGGATTTGAACCGAATAACCGGATTTATTGTATTTGCTGCCTACCTTAAAATGATCGGATACATCTCTCCTGATCACATTATCTGTAGCAATCATGTAGCAGTTCGTGTCGCCAATCAAAATCAATTCATGCGTGATTCCGTTGCAATCTTCGTTTTCGATGGCCGCCCAGCCGCTAACTTCTATTTTATCCTTTTCCTGCTTAAAATCATCAAGGTTTCCTATGACATTGCCGGTTTCAGATGGTACGGTTTGTATTCGTTTTGGAACAATCTGCTCCTTGATATCAATCTCATCCTCCAATTTCTGATAACTCCAGCCTTGATTGCTTTTTAGCCCTATCACCAAATTATATTTGCCCAGCGGAATCTGGTTGAGGAAAATAGTGCTTTTGAAACCCGACTTCAACAGTGACGCGGACTTGAAGTTATCAACCAGATCCGGCCTTTCGAATATATTGGTCTGTGCGAAATAAGCTTTGTCCTGACTCACCAGACCCACTTTGACCGAATCGCTCCTGATGCCCAAATCGCTGAAAAACGCCCAACCTTGAAGATTTAATGTCTTCTCCGATTTGAGTTTCACATCAAAATTATATTTGACGATGTCGTTGCTGAACACCAAGCCGGTTTCGACTTTTACCTTTAGTTCCTTGTGGACTTTCTGGGACAATTCGGCTGTCTTATCGCTGAATCGGGACAATCTCCTGATACGGCTCTTGTTCGAATAAATGCAAAAGTATCCGTCGTGCTCTTTGACGGTCACGTTCCCTGATTCGATGAGCGGGTAAAATGCATCGATGTACTTTTGGGTAGTGACGTAAATGTTATTTGGGTCTATGGAAGCTTCTGTGAGTTGCTTTTCCAATCCTTTCTTGAACTCATTGTTCGTGCTCCCAATGTCACGGGCGACGTATCCGCAGGTAATGGCCATCTTGTTTTTCAACGCCACAAAACACAAATCCTGATAATCCAGTGCATTTTGCAGATTGTTTTCGAACGGAGGAAACGTAATGATTTTTTTGAAAGACGATGTCATGTCGATCCAACCCTGCTGATCGATCTTCTTGGAAACATATGAACCAGAATCTTTATAACGGAACATCATTGGGCTGATGTCATACACCTGAACTACAAGTACGGCAGACAGAACGCCAATCTGGACAAACCTGTTTATCCTGAGTTTCGAGAAAAAGATCAGGATGAAGAAAAGGAACGCATAATACAACGGCCAGATAAAACGGCCGCTGGCCCGGAAGATATTTCCAATTTTCAAGGCACTGTCGGGCATTGGTATTTCCAGAAGAAGTTTTTCGTTCAGCGTAATCAAATGGGTGATGGCGAAAAAAGTAAAAACTGCAATTACAATAAGAAATAACACCTTGTTGCGGTCAATCCGGAAGTTCCAGGTTTTCTTCCAGAACAGGATTTTATAAACCACCGAAAATACCAGCAGAATCATAAAACCTACGCCCAGATAGGCAAAACCCTCATATTGGTTGACCTTATGGAAAGGCATTTGCGGCAAAATCCTGGAAAAGCCCTGGGCATTGAAAAACGCATTGAGATTGGTACTGAACAACCCGTAGCTGTTCGCGACTTCAAGAGCCGTGTTGTCGCCGAATCGTATCAATCCTGTCAGATACCAAATCACCAGAACCAGCAAAAACGGGACAATTACATACACGCCAAAACGAACGACCGAGATTTTTTTATCAAGCAGCATCTTAAGCGGCAGAATGCAATTAAATGCTGCGACGATGACCAACAGATACGGATGCACTGCGGCAGAAAAGAGCAGCAAAAAGATTTGGTGGTAAATTACTTTCTGAGTATTATCTGTAGTTGATGACCTGAAATAATTATAGAAACAAGCCACTATCATCCAATGTGCGCACAGTGCCGGATGCATTCCTCTGTAAAGCAATGTCGGGTTCAGGGAAATTAATAGTACAGCTGCAATAAGCACGTAGTCCGATGCTTTGAACAATCGTAAAAGCTTTACGGTATAATAAGTAAGCAGCAAATGGCATGATAAAAACCACAACCCGAAATATTGAAAGTCCGTTGGTAAAATCCCGTCAAAGAGTTTGAAGAAAAAGGCCAATAAGGGAATGGAATCGGTAAGCCCGACATTAGAACCTGCAGGATAATTGTAGTTCTGGATCGTTCCCAAAGGGAAAGTCCAGTTTTCCTGCCTGAAAAAAGCCCAACCCAAATAGTGCTGTCCCCAATCGTGATAGGCAGACATAAGCCAGTTTATATTCGTCGGATCTATGATTGATAGCCCATAAATAAATTTAAAGCAGAGCAGTGTAAGCAGCAGATAAGCCAGGTTAAAATGCTTTTCCTTCATAATTTTGAAATGTTGGATAAGGCTGATTTCCATGAGTCTATTTCGATTCCAAAAACCTCCTTTATCTTGCTTTTATCCAGAACACTGTAAGCGGGGCGTTTTGCAGTTGTGGGAAATGCTTCGGTAGGAATGGGTTTCAGGTTGATTGAAATGTGGTTCACCCTAAAAATTTCCGCTGCAAAATCAAACCAGCTGGCCACACCTTCATTGCTGAAATTATAAATCCCATATGCTGATTTACAGGATTTTATGATAGTCAGGATTGCTTTTGCCAGATCGACGGCATTCGTAGGTGTTCCAATCTGGTCATTCACTACATTTAGTGAATCCCGTTCCGATGCCAGCCTGAGCATGGTTTTCATAAAATTGTTCCCGAATTGGGAATACACCCATGACGTCCTTATGATGAAATATTTACCTCCTATGGCTTCTATGGCATTTTCACCATCACGCTTGGTTCTTCCGTAGATACCGGTTGGGTTTGTGGCATCATCTTCTGAATAGGGCGTGGATTTTTGTCCGTCGAAAACAAAATCTGTAGAAATATGAATGAGCGTAGTATTGTGTTCAGAGCAAATCTTTGCCAGATTCCGTGCTCCATCCACATTGATCAATTGCGCTTTTTCGGGTTCAGATTCCGCTTTGTCCACAGCCGTGTATGCAGCTGCATTTATACAGAAATCTGGTTTTGTCTCAGAAAAAAGTTTCCGGATTTTGTCGCTATGGGTAATATCTCCGGTCTTGGAATCGGCAAATATGAAATGTAGTTGTGGATATTCCGCCGACACATATTGCAATGCCTGCCCCAATTGCCCGCCAGATCCGGTTACCAGAATTACCATGCCGGACGCGCGTTTGAGAGTAACGGCAAATTCCGGTCTTTTTCAGAAAGGATAAAATCTGCTTCAGGTAATTTCCAATCAATCCCGAGTGCCGGATCATTGAACAAAATGCCACCTTCTGATTCCCGATTGTAAAAATCGGAACATTTGTAAAAGAAGATCGCGGTCTCACTCAACACGACGAATCCGTGTGCAAATCCCTTTGGGATATAGAATTGACGTTGGTTGTCTTCTGAAAGTAAAACAGCCTGATGTTGACCGAACGTTGGAGAATCCGGACGAATATCCACGGCCACATCCAGCACTTCACCTTTGAGGACACGAACCAGTTTGGCTTGTGAAAAAGCACCCGTCTGGTAATGCAACCCTCTCAAAACGCCTTTCACAGATGCCGATTGATTATCCTGGACAAAAGAAATACGGTCGCCGATTCCTTCCTGGAAAAGCCTTTCATTGAAGCTTTCCATGAAGTAGCCACGTTCATCCCTGAGTATTTTGGGTTCTATTATAAAGCTTCCGGTGAGTTTGGTTTGTATGAATTCCATATTAAATCAATCCCATCAAGTGTTTTCCGTAACCGCTTTTAAGCAACGGTTGGGCGAGCTTTTTCAATTGGTCGGCATCTATGAAACCCATTCCAAACGCGGCTTCCTCAATAGAACCTATCTTAAGTCCTTGTCTTTCCTCGATTACCTGGACAAACTGCGAAGCCTGCATCAACGAATTGAAAGTCCCGGTATCAAGCCAGGCGGTTCCGCGATCCAGGATGCTGACTTTGAGATTGCCTCTTTTAAGGTATTCTTTGTTGACATCGGTGATTTCGAGTTCGCCTCTATGGCTCGGTTGAATGTTTGCTGCGATTTCTACCACGGAATTATCATAAAAATAAATTCCGGGTACGGCATAATTGGATTTTGGCTCGGTAGGCTTTTCTTCAATCGACAGCACATTTCCGTCTGAATCGAAATCTACAACACCATAACGTTCCGGATCGTGGACGTGATAGGCGTAAATGATGCCACCATCTGGGTCGTTATTAGACTTAAGCAACCCTGAAAGCCCGGTTCCGTAAAAAATATTGTCTCCCAGGATCAGCGCCACTTTGTCTGACCCAATGAATTCTTTTCCAATGATGAAAGCCTCAGCCAATCCGTTCGGATGTTCCTGCACAGCATATTCGAATCGGCAACCCAGGCTTGATCCGTCTCCTAAAAGTTGTCGGAACAACGGCAAATCATGGGGCGTGGAAATAATCAGGATTTCGCGAATGCCGGACCACATTAGGGTAGACAATGGATAATAGATCATCGGTTTGTCATAAATCGGCATCAGTTGCTTACTGACGGCAAGAGTAAGCGGATGCAGACGTGTACCGGATCCACCGGCAAGGATAATTCCCTTCATGATTGAAGTTGGTGTTTTTTAGACTGAGTTGTGTAAAATCCTATGAACCCTTTGATTAAAAAGAACAGCAGAACGAATACAAAAGGAAGCATGAACTTCATTTGGCCCAGAATTCCTTTGGCCTTTTTAATGTTCAGGGTTATTGCGCTTTCCTTGATAATACGTTGATTTTGAACAAGGGCGACCTGTAGGTTTCCTATGTCCTCAATGAGTTTGTATTTGGTTTGCAACACATCGTTCAATTGATTATTCTGGCTTATGTTAACCTGGCTTGACAAATTTTGACCATTTTTGCTTCCAAGATTATCCAGGATTCCATTGATCTGCCCGATTGTCTGTTCATTGGTTTTAATCTTAAGCTCCAGATTCTTTATATACTCTTTTTGAATCTTGGCAAAGTAGGCACTGGAATTCAAAAAATTCAAAATAGGCTGAATACTTAGGTCTTGATTGGTCTTGTTAGCTGTTGTAATGGTAATGAGTTGAAAATCATAATTCTTACTGGTCACAGGATCTTCAATGATTTTTTTCATGTCAGCATCTTCTGCCATCAGCTTGATCATGTCAAAATTTGAATTGCTTCTGTTGATGAAGTTGTAAATATCAATTATCGGCTCTGCTTTAACCTCTGCCAGCTTTGTTGGATTTTTGATTCCCAGACCCGCCAGGAAGACTGTATCGTTTTCCCGGATTTTGGATTGTAACAGTTCAAGTTTGGAATACATATAATCGGCACTGCCAAAATGTGGCGCCACAATAACCTGCGATTCATATATTTTTGGGCCTCTGTCCATGAACCATCCCAAGGCAATTCCTGCAAGGAACAAAACCCCAATCCAAACGATATTTTTGAACAGGTATTGGACGAACCGGAATATAGCACTTTTGACACCGTCAAATAACGAGTTGACCTTGTCACGGATTATAGATAAATCTATTTCGGTATTATCGATATTTTGCCGATTATTCATGAATCATCGTTTAAATTAAAATCTGTTCTAAAATCTTTATCGTAATCAAATAGGTTGGCTTTACACCGGCTGTCCCAAGTCCGCCAGATGCCAGCGTACTTCCGGTTTCAAGCGGGTTGTCCGATGCATAATAGGCATAACGCACCTTGACGTCCGGGTTGATGCTCTTGCGGATTTTTGAGGCCGATTGTATCGCTTTTTGGTAATAAGCACCTTCCATTTCCAACCCGATGACGCCCCACGTCGATTTATTGAAAAACGTCAGCAAGTCGCGGTTCTGGAGCGATGTTCCCAAAACGGTGACCATTGGTCCGGCGTAAACCGGAATGTCGTTTCCGTCGAAAAGATCGAAAGTCAATTGGTTTTCAAACGGATAATTATCGCCGGTTCCTTCGTTTATGTGTGCCGATGGAATCATGATATCGCCCTTCTCGCCTTCCAGAATTCCGGCTTTCCCCATAATGGAAACCGATTCCACATTGAGGTAAATCCGGCCTTCTTTAGTATTGTAAGGCTTGAGCAGTTCATCTATGGTTTCATACGCCTGTTCACCAAATGCATAATCCATAACGATGATCACGGAAGCATTTTTGGACGGTTTTACGTTAGGAAAAGAGGATTTCTTCCAGTCGGTTTTTGCCGTATCGAAAATCTGGACGTCTATATTGGTTCCGGATGTATCCGGAATCACGATCATTCCATTGGCCAACGCGTGTTTTTCGACTGTCGCACGCATGTCGTTTCCAGATGATTTGCTCAGTTCTTCATATACCTGAAATTCCGGTTTGCCTGCCATTTTAGTTTTGAACAGATGGCCTGCATACAATGAGTTCATCACCGAATGCATGTTGGCGCTGATAATATGGATCGGTCTTTCAATCAATCCGTTTTCAAAAAGTGTATCCTTTATATTCGTCGCCCAGATTTCACCGTGAATGTGATGTCCAAGCCTTTCGCGAAGAATCGGGCTGAATGTTATGGTGCGTTTCTGGTTTTCGTTCACCTCATCCAAAGCCAGTTTCCCAAGCCAATATACAATATGGAGCAAACGATCCGGCTTTTCCGCCGTCGCGAAACTATCGTATATGTCGAGTATTTCAGAAAACGTACGGCCAAGGATATTCGCCGCATGTGAAATAGCCTGTTCCTTATCTGATAACGCTAATTTTTTAGGGCTTTTGACAAACTGACCCAATTTCTGCCAGTCGCGTGACGTTTCCGCATTGTCATCAAGCAAGACCTTGTCCTTGATTTTGTGCGATTCGATGAACAGGAACGTCAGGTGCGTCAGGATATCGTAAATGTCCGAACGGCCACGCGTGATTTCAACGTTCATCTGCTCTTCATCAATGCGGTAACAGTTGCGTTTCCGTTTTGGCGGAACTATCGCCTTGAAATGTGACTTGGAATAGCCTTCATCCGAAGTCAGGTTAATGAACCGGCATTCTTCTATCCCGACAGGTAATCGTTCAATGACATAAAGTAAGCCGTTGAGTTCGACTTTTTCGGTGGCTATACTGCCGTAAATCTCAGGGCGCAATTCCAATAAGGCTTCGCGTAACGTTTCACCGGAAACGCCCATTGGCTTGTAAAACCCGCGGTTGAACAAGTGACGCATGGTGATGTACAATTTCTCTACGGCGCTCGAAGATTCCTGGGCGCGTGAGCGTACGATATTCTTGAATTCTTTCATTCAGGGTAATTCTGTGTGCAAATGTATGCTTTTTGGAATTTAGTTGGTTAAGCTCAGGTTAAACGCGAATTCGAGTGTCTTGCCTTTCATGCGTTCATGCCGTTCGTAGAATCCTTTGAACATGGGTGAATTTTTTTCCGCGTAATGATCGTCATAATATTTTTGGTATTCGGGACTTTTTTCATTCAGCCTCGATGTCACCCAAGAATGCGATTTGGTAAAGAACCATGATGTGACATTGGTTGAAACGATTGATCCTATCGATGGGTAATAATGCACCATTAAATGTTCTTTTCCTTTTTCATCGTTTATTTTTTCTTCCTTTTTATTGGAATCTATGATAAGCCATTCAATCCCAATGAAAAATCCGTTATCCGGACAAACCAATTGATACGGCTTAAGATCGATTTTGGTAAATCCACTTCCTTTTTTGGCAATACCGATAATATTGGAATCTGCAATATCTCGTCCCGGACTTCCATCGTCATTGACTTCATAAAAATGAACCAGAAACGTCGCGTTTTTGATTTCAGATCTGGTAAGGATTTCTATTTTATCCAAAAACGGCGTCTTTTTTAATTGCTCAGAAAAAGCATAATATCTGGCAAGTTTCCACGGATAAATACTCGCTCCGTACCAAGTGTCATTATCGCTCTTTTTGTAATTCCCAATCGTATATTTCTCTGTTTCCAGACGTTTGTGCACATTAATTTCCCCCAATTCATAGGTATCACGTTCCAGTTCTATCCGGGCATCGGGTTTTATGGAAATGGTTTTTGATTTATATCCGACGGCAGAAAAGACCAAAGCCGTTTCTGAAGTAGCTTTTTCAAAACGGAAAGATCCGTTCTCATCTGCCGAAGTCCCGACATCGCTGTCATTGATTCGGATGTTCACAAACGGAATTGGTTTTCCTGTATCAGATTCCACAATCTTTCCGGAAACCTGGGCGGTCGTCGAAAAGGTGACGACGATCAAAAAATAAAAATACCTCATCAATCGGTCAGTGTTATGCTTAAGGCCGCGGTTTTGAATTTATCGTGATACTTTCTCATGAGCAGGTTTTCATACGATTGGGGGTTCGACAATTTCTCTTTGCCATCCTGTTTCCATTTGCCCGTCCAGTTCCAGGTGTCGTTTACTTCAGATGGCAATAGCCCGAACGTCGGCTCGTAGCTGTAGGATTTAAGGATTCGTTTTCCGCCGGAAAGGCTTTTGGCTTTCGTCTCTGTCGTAAGCCTGTTCTCCGGAATGATCAACCGTTCGATTACAATGAAAATCCCGCCTTCCGGAACTTTGACATGGTATCTTTCAACATTGAAAGTGGTGTTGTGGTCGCCTTTGGTAACCGGAACCAGAATGTTTTCATCAAGCATATCTTGTCCCGGAAAACCGTTCTGGTCCGTTTGAAGGAATCTGAGGTTCACCACACAATCTTCTTTTTGGCTTACGGTGCGGAATGTGATTTCCTTTAGATACGGATGTTTCAGCACCTTTTCATCTGAAGGAAAAAATTTGGCCATGTTAAGGTTTGTCTGATACAAAACCCATGATCCGGTGAAGCCGGAGAGTTTTATGGATTTGTTGCCAAATGGTTTTTTAATTTCAACCTGGTCCAACTGATACGAAACGGGATTAAGATTGACAGCAGAAAAATTTCCTTTGATCTTTTTGGTTTCGTAACCAATGGCCGAAAAAACCAACGACGCATTTGAAAATTCCTTGCCCAGTTCGAATTCGCCTTTTTCGTTTGCGTTTGTCCCTTTCTTTGAATCCTCGATCCAGATGTTGGCATAAGGTACCGGATTTCCACTGATGCTGTCGCGTACGACTCCGGATAATTGGGCACACGAAAGCATCGGCAGCAAAAGCGACAATAAAAGTTTCCTCATGTTATAATTGGTCGGCTATGGTTCTGTCGTTCGATAAACGTGGCAGCTTGTTTTGCCCGCCTAATTTCCCGACAGCTTTCATATAACGCTCGAATCCGCCCTTTGGTACAGGCGTAACGACCAATTTCCGTAAAACTTTTCCTGTTATGAGATCATCGTAATAGACGTTCTGTTTCCGCATCGATGCGTCAATCGCATTTGAAAAAGCAGCCAAATCGTTCGGTTCCTGCTCGAATTCAATCAGCCATTCATGATACGGCAAATCAGCTGACGGGTTGATTTGTGGCGCAACGGTGAATTCGGTCACCACGGCATCTGAATCTTCCATCGCGTCACGCAATGCCTGTTCGACTTCTTTGCCAATCACGTGTTCGCCAAAAGCCGAAATGAAGTGTTTGATGCGTCCGGAAACAATCACGCGGTACGGTTTGAGTGACGTAAATTGAACCGTATCACCAATGTTATAAGCCCAAAGACCGGCGTTTGTGGAAATAATCAATGCATAATTGACGCCCAATTCCACTTCGCCAATCGTGTATCGTTTTGGATTTTCAGAAAAGAATTCATCGGCCTTTACGAATTCATAAAAAATCCCGGAATTGAGCAGCAGCAACATGCCTTTGTCTTTTTGCGAATCCTGGTAGGCAAAGAAACCTTCCGAAGCCGGAAACAATTCGATGCTGTCCACTTTACGCCCGATCAATTTTTCGAACATGGCCCGATATGGTTCGTAATTGACGCCACCGTAAATGAACAAATTGAAATTCGGGAACAGATTTCCAACCGTTTTTCCGGATCTTGCTTTCAGTTTCTCGAAATACATCTGAACCCACGACGGAATTCCGGAAATCACCGTCATGTCCTGATCGATGGTTTCTTCTACAATCGCATCGACTTTGGTTTCCCAGTCTTCGATGCAATTGGTCTTCAGGCTCGGAAGCCGGTTTCGCTGCAAATAAGCCGGAACGAAATGCGCGACGATTCCTGACAATCGGCCTAATTTGATTCCATTTTTCTCTTCGAGTTCGGGGCTGCCCTGGAGGAAAATCATCTTGCCGTCTGCAAAATCCGCATTTCCGGTTTCGTGTATATAATGCAGGATGGCATCGCGTGCGGCTTCGATATGATACGGCATCGATTCTTTGGTCAGCGGAATATACTTGGCGCCTGACGTGGTTCCGGAAGTCTTTGCGAAATACAACGGTTTTCCGGGCCAGAGGATGTTTTCGTCTCCTTTTATCACTTGGTCCACATACGGTTTAAGTGCCTCATAATCGCGGATCGGGACACGGGAAACAAAATCGCTGTGGTTTTTTATGGAACCAAAATTATGATCGTTCCCGAAAGATGTGGTAGCCGCTTTCCTGATGAGTCCTTCAAATACACGTTGTTGGGTTTCTACCGGATTTGTCGCCCATTTTTGGGTCTTTTTGTAAATCACTCCGGCAAATAGTTTGGCTGCGATGCTTTTAAGCGACATGATTCGGGGATGGTTTATTTTTTAATCGGTTTGGTAGTTGTGGCATTCCGGATTTTGAGTTCGGCGGCAGATGGTTGCAGGCTTTGTTCATTGATCCGGGTGCTGTCTGCCACAATCGAATCTTTATTGAGTTTTGCAGCTTCAACTTCTCCGGTCAATGCTTTTTTGATGGCTGACAGATAGATTTGGTTTTCGCGGATGGCTTTCTGTATCGAATCTGATTTAAGCGCCAACTCTGTAGCTTCGCGTTTCATTTTGCCCGATGTATAGCCCGGAATGAATTCTCTCAACGGCGTAAAGGCAATGATGAATGTAGTCACGAAAATAATAAGAATCGCGCCGAGCGATGCCACAACGAAAACATTCATCAGGGTCAGCCGCAATGAAAAAATTTCCTCGAACGTATCTTCATTCAAAATCACCAACCGGTTTTTGGCATACAGTTTTTTGGCGATTTTTTTTCGTTTGAGTTTTTTCTTTGACATGCCCAGACAAGACTTTGCACAAATATAAGCAATCACAAAGGCCGTCGCAGAAATCTTATGTCTGGATTATTTCACAAAAAATTGCCAAACCATAAAATCCGCACGATCAAAATCTTCGTATCTTTGAAAACTTAATAATGCTTCGGCTTAAAGATTATAACCATGGGAAAAATGGGTGCTACAGAATGGATTTTGATTATCGCCGTCATCTTACTCCTTTTTGGAGGCAAAAAGATTCCGGAACTTATGAAAGGCCTTGGATCCGGGGTTAAGGAATTCAAGAACGCCGCTAAGGACGACCAACCGGCAGACAAGAAAAACGAAGAGCAAAACAATCCACCAGTATAAATCCCGGAAATTCCGGGTTTTTTTATGGCTTTTTTTTCCGTAGCTCCTTTTTGTTTTTAGCCGTGTAATAAATTCCTGTAATCAAAATCGCCGGAAACCTCGTAAACAAAATGATGAATGCCAAAACTGGTATGTAGAAGGCCGCAATCAAACCTATTCCGGCATTGATCATATCGAGGTTGCAATACATCCTGATCCGGCCGTTCCACTCTATAGACATATCTTCTTTCATGAAATTCGGCTTCATGGCGGCATAATCCCAAATGGCGTTCTGGAAAATGGCGATCATCAAAATATTGATGCTATAACACACCATTGCCGGAATATCGAAAAAATATTCACTCACCAAAGAGGTTGAAAACGGAAGGACCACAATGAATAACAGCCAGAAAATAGTACACCATATCATGCGGTCGTCGATTTTCCTGATGTAGCCAAAAAAAGTATGATGGGTTTTCCAGAAAACGGCTATGTTGAAAAACGACAGCCCGAACGCGAGGAAATGCTTCCATTGCCGCAATAAATCTGAATAGTGCAAATGTCCGTCGGGTCCAATATTGACATGGATGTTAAGGGCCAGCAACGTAATGGCTATGGCTACGATGGCATCGGTGAAAAATACAAGTCTGTCGAGTTGAAGATTCTTTTCTGGTTCCGGCATACTTAAAAGTACTACAAAATCATCGTCAATTGAACGCGTTTTCTGGCTTCATCAATTTCAACGACTTTGACCTGTACGTGTTGGTGCAGTTTGACCACTTCATTCACATCGCTCACAAAACCGGCTTTAAGCTGGGAAATATGGACTAGCCCGCTTTCCTTGATGCCGACATCTACAAAACAGCCAAAATTGGTGATGTTGTTGACAATTCCGGGCAATACCATTCCGGTACGCAAATCTGAAATGGTTTTCACCGTGCTGTCGAATTCAAAAACTTTTGCGGCTTTTCTTGGGTCAAGGCCGGGCTTTTCGAGTTCTTTGATGATGTCTTTCAGGCCTAAAATCCCAATGGTTTCAGAGGTGTATTTCGACGCATCGATAAGTGCCGTTTTGTCTTTTTTCCCAATTAGTTCAGCTACCGATAGTTTAAGGTCTTTGGCCATTTTCTCGACTACACCATAACTTTCCGGATGCACGGCGGAATTATCAAGCGGGTTTTTGGCAGACGGAATCCGGATGAAAGCAACGCCTTGCTGATAGGCCTTATCACCTAATCTCGGCACTTTTTTAAGTTCTTTCCTATCCTGGAACGGCCCGTTTTCAGAGCGGTACGCCACGATATTTTCAGCCAGCTTCTCTCCTATCCCACTCACATAACTGAGCAGCGATTTACTTGCCGTATTGATATTGATGCCGACGGAATTCACACAACGGACCACGACCGTATCAAGTTCCTCCTTAAGCTTTGTCTGATCCACATCGTGTTGGTATTGTCCAACACCGATGGCTTTCGGATCGATTTTCACCAGTTCCGCCAACGGGTCGCTGAGCCGTCGTCCGATTGAAACCGCACCGCGGACCGTAACATCGTATTTCGGGAATTCCTCACGCGCGATTTTTGATGCCGAATATACCGATGCGCCTGCCTCACTCACCACAAAAACCTGCACGTCGCGGTCAAACGGAATTTTCTTGATAAAGAATTCCGTTTCTCGTGAAGCCGTTCCGTTTCCTATTGAAATGGCTTCGATCTTATAGGCGTTGACCATCGATTTGACTTTTTTCATGGCAATAGCCGATTCGTTCTGTGGCGCATGCGGAAAAATGGTTTCATTATAGAGCAAATCACCTTTTTCATCGAGGCAGACAATCTTACAGCCACTTCTGAATCCGGGATCGATGGCTAAAATCCGTTTTTCACCCAACGGTGGCGCGAGTAACAACTGACTTAAGTTTCCGGCAAAAACACCTATCGAATTCAAATCGGCTTTGGCTTTGGCTTCCTGTAAAGCTTCGTTTGAAAGCGCCGGTTCGAGCAATCGTTTGTAACTGTCGGCAATGGCTTTTTCCAGATGGACGGCCGTCTCTTTTTTGTTTTTTATGATGTTGTCCTCCATGAAATCCAACGCTTCATCTTTTTCTATCGAAACATTCAACCGGACAAAACCTTCGTTTTCTGCACGCAACATGGCGAGTAATCGATGCGACGGCGTTCGTGACAAATTCTCGTTCCAATCGAAATACTGCTTGAACTTGGCGGCGTTCTCATCGTCCTGTTTACCTTTGACGACTTTGGTTTCGATGGCCGATTTTCGTTGGAACATCCGGCGTAACGTTTTCCGGATATACATATTCTCGTTGATCCATTCTGCGATGATGTCACGTGCACCTTGTAAGGCTTCATCTTCGTTCGGGACGTTTTTGTTCAGGTATTTAGAGGCGATGAAATCCAGATCATCGGCGTTTTGGGCCATGATTATTTTGGCAAGCGGTTCCAATCCGTTTTCACGTGCCGTATCGGCTTTGGTCTTGCGTTTCTTTTTAAACGGCAGATACAAATCTTCGAGTTCGGTCAAATCAAAACTCGCCTCTATCTTTTTTGAAAGTTCCGGCGTCAATCCGTTTTGTTCCCCAATGGATTTGAGGATGGCTTCTTTGCGTTTGATGATACTATCAAATGATGCGTTCAGTTTGGCAATCTGCTCTATTACAACCTCATCCAGATTTCCGGTCATGTCTTTCCGGTAGCGTGAAATAAAAGGTATCGTACAATCTTCCGATAATAATTTTAAGGTGTTTTCAATGGATTTGGCCGGAGCCGAAACTTGTTGGGAAATGTATTGTAATGGAGTCATTTTTTAGAGAAAAGAAGCAAGAGCCAAGAAGCAAGATGTTGTAGTGTGAAGCTACTTTTTGATTTTCAGGTCTTTGTTTAAGATAATACTTTCGTGTTCGAGTTTATTCTGTTTGAAAAAAGCAATCAGTTCGTTCACTCTTTTCTGATTGTCGTAACCAATGCTGTATTGTAACTTTTGCTGGCAATGCGAACAGAGCCGTGTTGGATTTTTATCGGTTTCCGGCAGATGGTTCGATCCGTTCATCACACAGCTGGCATCAATGCAATGATGCAACCCGAACATATGCCCAATTTCATGCGAAGATACTTTTAGCAACCGTGTCAGGCAAAGGTCGAAATTTTCTTTTTTGAGCAACTCGTCCTGAAGCCTGAAAATAGAGGTTACACCAACCTGTTTTTGATAAGATGCCAGGCCGAAAACATAATTCCACGAAGGTTGCGGATACAAATCGAGTTCTGAAATACCCATAAAGGCAATCGCGTCTTTGGTTTTTTGCCTTACCAGAACAGAATCCAGGACAAAAGAAGCCAACAGTTGTTCCTGGTCTTCTTTACCAATCCTGCGACAATCGGCAGGAATTTCATCGCTCGAAATACGTTCACCTATTTTCACTTCCAGCTGGAAGAAAATCTGCAGATATTCCTGCAACAATTGGATTTGCCGGGTTTGCAGTTCATTGAATTTCCCGATTTGTGACACATAGATTGTCCTTTTGTAATCGGTAGGAATTATCGGTTTCGATTTTAGGAATTGACCGAAAGTCTGGCCGTTTTCAGGATGATCCCAAAGCCATTCACCAGGCAACGTTTTGGGCAGCGGTTGATCGTTTCCGGAAAGTCTTGAAAAATAGTCCCGTTTCCCATCTGTTTTGCATGACAGAAAAGCCAACACCATAAAAAGACACCATTTCCTCATGTACATAAAGCTGAAATTGTGGTGAAGCTACGTCGTCACACCTGGATTAGATCCATAATAAATAATAGAAATAAAAATAAATAATGCTCTATTCCTGAACGATGAATTCCTTGGAACATTGTTTATTGAAATCCGGCTGGATCGTGCAATGGTTGATGCCGAATTTTTCCTTCAGCAGCTTTTCGATGGTTTCGGCCTGTTGGTTAAATTCTGAAATAGTCAGGTTTTCAGGGCAAGCCAAGTGCGCTTCCAGATGTAATTCTTCGTCATTGAGATGCCACAGATGCATGTGGTAGAGTTTTCCGATGTTTCGAATTTTGTGCACTTCGGACGCTATTTCCTCAATACTCAGGTGTGTCGGCGTGAACAACATGAGAATCCGCGTCGAATCTTTAAGCAAACCGTATCCGACGACAATAAGGTAAACCGCAATAGCCAAGGTAAGGACACTATCGACCCAATACCAGTTGAAAAATTTCATGAGCAATCCACCAATAAGGACAGCGACAGATGCCATGGTGTCTGTCAATAAATGAAGGTAAGCCGATTTCATGTTGAGGTTCCTATCGGCATCTGCCTTGAGCAAGAACACAGAAAAACCATTGGCGACAATTCCCAAAACCGAAAGCCAGATAACAAGGTTCGATTCTATATGTTGTGGTGAAAAGAATCTTTCGACAGCTTCATATATCAAAATCAACGCGACAATCACCAATGTTGCGGCATTGACAAAAGCGGCCAGGATTTCGGCTCTTTTATACCCAAAAGTTTCCTTGTGTGTGGCTTTTCTGTGTGATAATCTATGGGCAATAAAACTGAATACCAACGACAACACATCACTGAAGTTGTGCAAAGCATCACTCAATAACGCAAGTGATCCTGACAAAATTCCGCCAATGACCTGCGATGCCGTAATAGCTACATTAAGCAGTATTGAAATGAGCAGGTTCTTACCGTGAAGCTCTCCGTGTGAATGATCGTGCCCGTGTCCCAAAATTACATACAAGGAATTTTGCTGATACGAAGCGCGTGGCGTCCACCTTCGAATTCAGTTGCCAAAAATACTTCCACCATTTCAACGGCTTGTGGAATTGAGGTGAAACGGGCCGGAATACTCAGTATGTTGGCATCGTTGTGGGATCTGGCCAGGAATGCGATTTCTTTGGTCCAGCAAACAGCCGAACGTATTTGTTGGTGTTTGTTGGCGGCCATCGAAATTCCGTTTCCGCTTCCGCAGATCGTGATGCCGAAATCTGCTTCTTTATTGGCTACGGCGTTGGCAACAGGATGGGCGAAATCTGCATAATCTACTGCTTGAGGCGTATCTGTCCCGAAATTAATTACTTCATGACCAAGCGACTGGAGTTTTTCTGCAATGGCTTTTTTATAATCGGGACCTGCGTGGTCGTTTCCTATGGCTATTTTCATGTGCGTTGTTTTAGCAAAGGTAAGTAATGAGTGAGAGTTATGAGCTTGATTAAATAATGCTATGCTAAAGACAATATCTCACGACTCAATACTCATGACTTTAGTGTAAAAATCCATTGTTAACTGGAAAACACAACCTCTTGATTTTCAGATAACCTTAAATTAACATACATTGTTCAAAACCTGTGATAGATTTACAAAAGAAATTTGCATGGGTATTGAAATTTTTTATAATCCAGAATTGGATTTAAAAAACCTATTTTATTTTGGGTGATTTTTATAAAAGTTTTGAGCTTACAAAAGTGCTTTATAAACAATTCAGGATTTTGTTTTTTTCGACATTTTTTATCGATTCTTAACTGTCAACAATTGTCAATAAGTGAAAAATATGGGTTGGAAATCAATCGTTTTCTTTCTTAATTGTATGTTAATAAATTGATACAACAAATTTAAACCATATTTCAAATACAGGCTAAAAAAAATTATTGTGTCTATCAACACGCTATAATAACCATCATAAATAATTTAAATTTTAATCTTTTTATTTTGATGTATATAATAGATGTTGAAAAGTTCAGACAATCCGAAGATCGTGCCCACCTTTGAGTTCGTCCAAAATGGCAAGGACAGATGCGGAATCGTTCGGATGGATTTTAAGTTTGATGCCGCCCAATGCCAGTGAATACATTGGAACAACCGAAGCTGTGGCCTCGTTCTCGAAATGATACCGTACCCCTTCATGTTCCAGACGATGTTTTAAGATTTCTATTTCATGCGTATACTGGAATACGGCAATGGTGATAAAGTTTTCCATGACAGAATCTTTGTTTAAAGTTACAAAGGATTACAGTATTGGTAACATATTGCTGCATAGTTATAATTAAATTAAAACTGGGTTCTGACTTAGCCGAATAGCTAAGGTATTTTGTACTTTCACGACAGTTTTAAATATGTATGAGCAAAAAAAATAAAATACCTGGACAGCAGGCTAAAGATTTTACACATAAAATCGAAAAAGTCCTTTCCAGAAATGCTAACAAGGCATTCAGTTACAAACAAATAGCGGCCATCTTAGAAGTAGACGATACCAAAAGCCGCAACCAGATTATAAAAGACCTCAAACTTCTGGCTGCTCAGAAAAAAATCATAGAATCGGAACCCGGAAAATATTTGATCAAGGCTGTCAGCCAGGATTATTATGAAGGTACGATAGACATGACGAGCCGGAAAACGGCTTTTTTCATTTGTCCTGAATTCGAGGAAGATGTTTTCATTCCGACCCAAAATCTCAATCACGCCTTAGATAAAGACAAGGTAAAAGTATATGTCTACAATCGAAGAAAAGGCAAAAGACCGGAAGGTGAAGTAGTAGAAATTGTCGAAAGGCATAAGACAGATTTCGTGGGGGTTATCGATATCCAGAAAAATTTCGCATTCGTCTCTACCGCCAATCCAAAGATGTACACGGATATTTTTATCCCGAAAGACAAAATAGGCGAAGCACAAAACGGTGATGTCGTCCTGGTTGCCATAGAAGACTGGCCTAAACGCGCCGACAGTCCGTTCGGTGTGGTGACGAAAGTCCTCGGACGACCAGGTGAACATGACACCGAAATCCACGCAATTCTGGCAGAATACGGACTTCCATATGATTTTCCTGTAGATGTTGAAGTGTATGCGCAAAAGCTCGACACCTCAATACAACAAGCTGAGATTGAAAAACGTCGCGACATGCGAAAAACATTGACGTTTACTATCGATCCGAAAGATGCAAAGGATTTTGACGATGCTTTATCGTTCGAAAAACTCCCGAATGGTAATTATGAAATCGGGATCCATATTGCCGATGTCTCGCATTATGTCCAGGAAGGAACCATTCTGGATGAAGAAGCCTATAACCGTGCTACATCTGTTTATTTAGTCGACAGGGTTGTTCCGATGCTTCCTGAGGTACTTTCCAACTTTGCGTGTTCGTTGCGTCCGCATGAGGAAAAATATACGTTCTCGGCTATTTTCGAACTCGATGTAAAAGCTAATGTGCTGAATTCGTGGTTTGGGCGGACGGTGATTTATTCCGATCAGCGTTTCGCTTATGAAGAAGCACAGAAAATCATTGAGACCAAAAAAGATGAAATCCCTGCCGAAGTTTCGCTTACGGGACAAGCGTGTAAAGCACCTAAAGAAATTGTCGACGCCATTCTCAAAATGGACGAACTGGCCAAGATTATGCGTCGCAAAAGATTGTCGGACGGAGCTATATCTTTCGATAAGGTCGAGGTTAAATTCAACTTAGATGAAGATGGAGAACCAACTGGTGTTTATTTCAAGGAAGCCAAAGATTCGAATCACCTGATTGAGGAATTCATGTTGTTGGCCAATAAAAAGGTGGCGGAATTCATCGGAAAACAGAAAAAGACTTTCGTATATCGAATCCACGACGAACCGAACGAAGATAAATTGATAGGCCTTCAGGGTGTGATTTCCAAATTCGGATACAGTATCGATTTTCGTGATAAAAAGAAAATTTCACAATCGATCAACAAATTATTGCATGACGTACAGGGTAAGAAAGAACAGAATATGGTCGATACGCTTGCTATCCGAAGCATGAGTAAAGCCAAATATTCAGTACATAACATTGGACACTATGGCCTGGCATTCGATTATTATTCGCACTTCACCTCACCTATCCGGCGTTATCCTGACGTGATGGCGCATAGGTTATTGCAATATTATCTTGACGGAGGAAAATCTGTATCAGAAGAAATTTACGAAGAAAAGTGCAAGCATTCAAGCGATATGGAAAACCTCGCGACCAATGCCGAACGTGATTCTGTAAAATATATGCAGGTAAAATATATGCAGGATCACAAGGATGAAGAGTTCTTGGGCGTTATATCAGGTGTGACCGAATGGGGTATTTATGTGGAGATACTTTCGAATAAATGTGAAGGCATGTGCCGCATCCGCGAGATTAAAGACGATTATTACACGTTCGATGAAAAGCAATATGCTTTGGTCGGGCAAGTCACCAAAAATACCATCCAACTCGGTGATGAAGTCTGGGTCAAAGTGAAGAACGCCGACCTGGTCAAGAAACAACTCGATTTTACTTTTTTACGAAAAAATGAAAACTGATATGAAAAAGATCATTCTATTTTTTAGTGTCTTAGCTGCAATTACATCATCGGCCCAGGTTACAAAAGATCCGGGCGATTTTACCAAAGTCAAGATTTATGACAGGATTTCAGCAGAATTGATCCCGTCATCTTCAAATAAAGTGGAAATCACAGGTTCACGCGCCAAAGACGTTATCGTGGCAAACCAAAACGGTGAATTGAAACTGGCTTTGCCACCACAAAAATTAATGCAGGGAGAAGAAATTCAGGCCAAAATCTACTATAAATCATTGAGTAGCATCGATGGAAGCGAAGGTACCTATATTTCGAGCCAGGCCACCATAGAATCGGCCAAACTGGAAGTAGTTGCCAAAGAAGGAGCGGAAATCAAATTGATGCTCGACGTGGAATTGCTCAAAGTGAAATCGGTAACCGGCGGTACGATACGTTTGTCCGGAAAGGCCGATGAACAGGAAATTTCAATAGGTACCGGCGGAATGGTTTATGCCAAAGAACTTCAGACACAAAATACAGATGTCAGCATAAATGCCGGCGGGGAAGCCGAAGTCAATGCTTCCAAACTGGCAAAAGCCCGAACCAAAGCAGGTGGAAACATTACCATTTACGGAAAGCCACAAACCGTTGACCAGAAATCGATACTTGGCGGGAGCATAGATTTAGCCGACTGATAACAGATCATTTCGCAATCGATTTTTTCGGTTATATTTGTTTGACAAACCACCACAACATTTATGCTTTTAGAAGACATTCTCGCCGCGATTCCGCTTGGATTTTTCCTGAGTTTTTTGATTGGCCCTGTCTTTTTCGTATTGCTTGAAACCAGTGTTGTCAAGGGTTTCAGGGCTGCAGTCTGTTTCGATTTGGGTGCTGTTGTGGCTGATGTGATCTTTATCCTGATTGCCTATTTCAGTTCCTATAAACTTCTGGAAGCTATTAAGGACGATCCGGCTTTATTCATTTTCGGTGGACTTGTGATGCTGACGTACGGCATCATCAACCTGGCTAAAAACAAAAAATCGAGTAAGAATATTGACCCGGAAGATCCCGCGGAACTTGCCAAAACCAATTATTTAAACCTGTTCATCAAAGGATTTTTCCTCAATTTCATAAATATTGGTGTATTGGGATTTTGGCTTGCGATCATCATAGCCATGGGACCGAGATTGGAACTCAAACCGGTTCGTATGTTCACTTTTTTCGCTTCGGTAATCCTGAGTTATTTTATCATTGATGTTTTCAAGATATTGCTGGCCAAAAGATTACGAAATTATTTGACGCCGAATAATATCCTGCTGATCAAAAAAGGAATCAGTGTAGTACTTATCATTTGTGGTGTTTTCCTGCTGGCACAAGGTTGGTTTCCGCGTGAACGCAAGATTGTGGATAAAGCCTTGGAAAAACTCGAACAACACGATTAACCCGAATTTTTAAGGCAAACGTTTTAATTTTTGAAAGATTTGCCTACATTTGCCCACCTGTACAAAATGGCGTCGTGGCCGAGTGGCTAGGCCGGGCTCTGCAAAAGCTCTTACAGCGGTTCGAATCCGCTCGATGCCTCCAAAAACCTGTGAGATTTCTTGCGGGTTTTTTTATTTAATGAAGTCAGGACCTGAATTCTTCCAGAACGACACTGACACTTTCCACATCGCCACCCAAAGGCGGATTCACTTTTGAAACAGATACGGTGATTGTCGAAACCTGCGGCAACTCGGTGAAAATCCGGTCCACAATTCGTTTGGCGACTGTTTCCAGAAGCTTGGAAGGAATTGCCATTTCGTTCACTACGATTCTATTGAGAAGTACATAATCAACAGTATCCGCGAGTTCGTCACTGACAGATGCTTTGCACAAATCTGCTTTGACTTCAAGATCTACGGTATATTCGGAACCGATTTTGGTTTCTTCCGGCAGGCAGCCGTGGCGTGAAAAGGTTCGGATGTTTTTGAGGCGGATGATTCCCATTTTGATATGACAAGGTAAAAAGTTCCTCGCAAAGATAAGGTTTCAATTCGACCCGATTGCCTAGCCCCGATGGACGCGGCAGCCTTTTGAAAAAGCGCCGGATTTGTTGCCCAAATGTGCAGCGACCCCGGGAGCTCTCGACATTTGGCCGCAACAAACCACGATTTGAGAAAGCTATAGCAGACAGCGGGATTAGCTTCAAATACTTACAATCTTCCGAACCACTAACTTCCGAACTTTCCCTACCTTTGCACTTTCAAAATGCTATCATGTCAGAAGAAAAATCGCTCAATTTCCTTGAGCAAATCATAGAAGATGATTTAACGAACGGATTGCCGCAAAGCAAATTACGGTTCCGTTTTCCGCCAGAACCTAACGGCTATCTGCATATTGGACATGCGAGTTCCATTGCACTAAATTTTGGGCTTGGCGAATCCTATAACGCACCCGTAAATCTTCGTTTTGACGATACGAACCCGGAAAAAGAGGAACAGGAATTTGTCGATTCCATCAAGAAAGACGTGGAATGGCTGGGTTATTCCTGGGCTGAGGAACGTTATGCTTCTGATTATTTTCAGCAACTTTACGATTGGACAGTCGAATTGATAAAGAAAGGTAAAGCTTATGTTGACAGTCAATCTTCTGAAGAAATTGCAGAACAAAAAGGAACACCGACACAACCTGGAATAGCAGGACCTTATCGCGACAGATCTGTAGCAGAAAATTTGGATTTGTTCGAACGTATGAAGAACGGCGAGTTTCCGGATGGAGCTCATATTGTGCGTGCCAAAATCGATATGACATCTCCGAATATGCTCATGCGTGATCCATTGATGTACAGAATCATGCACAAACACCACCACAGAACCGGCGACGATTGGTGCATTTACCCTATGTATGACTGGGCTCACGGTGAAAGCGATTATCTCGAACAGATTTCCCATTCGCTTTGTACGCTTGAATTTTTGCCGCACCGTGAATTGTACGATTGGTTCCTCGACCAGATTTTTGACGATAAGAAAGTGCGTCCGAAACAACGTGAATTCGCCAGACGTAACCTGAGCCACACGGTTGTTTCCAAGCGGAAATTGCTCAAACTGGTTACTGAAAATTTCGTTTCCGGCTGGGACGATCCGCGTATGTCAACTATTTCGGGTATGCGCAGACGTGGCTATACGGCAGCTTCACTTAGGAATTTTGCCAATACGATCGGGATTGCAAAACGCGATAACCTGATCAATGTGTCGCTGTTGGAATTCTGCATCCGTGAAGATTTGAATAAAATTGCGCCTCGGGTTATGGCGGTCATCGATCCGGTGAAACTCATCATTACGAATTATCCCGAAGGAAAAGAGGAATGGCTTGAAGCTGAAAACAATCCGGAAGATGAGAATGCCGGTTTCAGGAAAGTACCATTTTCAAGAGAAATCTACATTGAGCGCGAAGACTTTATGGAAGAAGCGCCAGCCAAGTTTTTCAGGTTGTCGATAGGAAAAGAAGTGCGTTTAAAGAATGGCTATATTATTCAGGGAGAAGCTGTTGTAAAGGATTCCGACGGAAATACCACAGAAATTCACGCCACGTATGATCCGGAAAGTCTATCCGGAAGCGGAACCGAAGCCAGCCAGCGTAAAGTGGCCGGAACACTACATTGGGTCAGCTCTGCTCACGCATTGCCAGCAGAAGTCCGTTTGTATGACAGGTTGTTCACAGACGAATCTCCCGATACACATAAAGGAAAAGATTTCCTCGATTTCGTGAATCCGGATTCGTTGAAAGTGGTTCATGCTTTCGTTGAACCGAGTTTGAAATCTGCTGTAAACGAAGACAAATTCCAATTCCAACGCATCGGATATTTTACGGTAGATAAAGATTCGACTGCTGATAAGCTGGTATTTAACAAAACCGTCGGGCTTAAGGATGCGTGGGAGGAAAAAGGCAAGAAAGAAGAAAACCTGGTCAATAATTCGCTCAAAGAAATTAACAGGTATTTTAAATCGGCTTCAGATTCGGATAGGGATGACATTGAAAAGGCCATTGCAGCGAATATCGCCTCACTTGAAAATTTCAGCCTGATCCAGAATTCACTTCGAAAAAATATCGATAACAATAAAAGTGCACTGCTTTTTGCCAACTGGCTCCTTACCTATTCGGCTCATGTAAAACTTGACGATCTTGAAGATGACCAGCAATTGAAATTTGCAGGAATGAGTTTGAAAAGTGACAACCTGGTTCGTGAAGCTTTTTACAAGTTGGCAGATAAAGAACAAATCATAAAAGACAAGTTCAAAGATTTGCTTTTGGATAATTAAAAACACCAAATCAATTTTATTTATAAAGAGCCGGCTAACAAAAGTCGGCTCTTATTATTTAAAAAATCTATGAAAAAAATAAATCGATAGTTTTTTACTTTTAAAAACGGATCGTATATTTTGCTTCTGAGCGACTTTTTTGAAATTGTCGATTTCTGATACATTTGTAAAAATTTAGTTCATCAGATTTACGCTAATGAATTTTCGTTCATTTTAACCTAAAAATGGCATCTTCAAAATCGCTTCGGTTCAAATTTTAGGTAACTTTAGGTTCCTAATTAAAAACACAAAAAATCATGGCTGGAAATTCAAAAGCGGTTGCGGCACTTTTACTCGGAGCTGTCATTGGAGCGGGACTTGGAATTTTGTTCGCTCCTGAAAAAGGATCGGACACCCGAAAAAAGATAAAAGATGGATTCGATGATAAAAAAGATGAACTGAAAGACAAAGCTGATAAACTGGCGTCGTCACTGAAATCTAAATTCAGCAGTTCAAAGGCAGATCTGGAAACAGCTTTCGATGATCTTGCTTCGAACGTAGATGACAAAACCCAGGAAGTCGTCGCCACTTTGGAAAAGAAACTCGCCGATCTCAAAAAAGCCGCCGATTCATTCAAAGCGAAGACCACATAAAAAAAGAGGCCCTAAAGCCTCTTTCTTATTTTTGTTCGGTATCGTCCTGATAGTCAGAATTCTTGTCTTCCCTACTCTTTCGATTCGTGTTTTTGATTTTCGTTTTCATGGCTTCACCAACCTGGTTCGAAGCGGCGAAAGAAACCACCATGTTATTGAGCATTTCACTTGCGGCCTGGGGAGAATTCGGCAACAGGATCAGGTTTGAATTCGTATCGGAACCAATCGCCTGCAATGTATCGTAATGTTGTGTCACCACGATCAATGCCGAGGCTTCCTGGGAATTGATGCCAACATTATTCAGTACTTCGACACTTTCTACCAAGCCACGTGCAATCTCGCGTCTTTGGTCTGCAATACCTTGACCCTGAAGTCTTTTGCTTTCTGCTTCGGCCTTTGCTTTGGCCACGATTCTAATGCGCTGGCTTTCTGCCTCGAATTCCGTTGCGGTCTTTTCACGGTCGGCGGCGTTGATCCGGTTCATGGCATTTTTGACCTGTATGTCCGGATCGATGTCTGTGACCAAAGTATTGATGATGTCGTATCCGTAAGTCGTCATGGCCTCGTTGAGTTCGCGTTTTACGGCGATGGCGATGTCGTCTTTTCGTTCAAAAACATCGTCTAGGATCAGTTTCGGAACCTCGGCACGCACCACATCAAACACATAAGCGGTAATCTGATCGTGCGGATATTCGAGTTTGTAAAAGGCATCATACACTTTTTCCTGTATCACCTTGAACTGGACAGAGACCTTCATCTTCACAAAAACATTGTCTTTTGTCTTGGTCTCGATGATTACATCAAGCTGTTGGATCTTAAGATTAACACGACCTGCAAGCCTGTCGATGATTGGAATCTTCATTTGCAGACCACTGTTCCTTACGCTGTGGAATTTTCCAAAACGTTCAATCACAACGGCACTTTGTTGCTTTACCGTAAAAAATGCTGCGAATAAAATAAATAGGGCAAATACTATTATGATAATAGTTGTAATTTCCATGATGTTGGTTTTATTTGTATTGCTGTAAATTACAAAAAAAGCGGCTTCTTTATCCCTATAACTATGAGACATCTGATTTTGCCAATTGTAGCGCTATTTTCTTTCAACGCCTTTTCCCAAATGGATTACAAAGATTCGAACCGGATTGGTATTTTCGGGGGAATCACATCTTTCGATTTACAGACCAATGATTTCACGAACAAATCCGGAATTGGGTGGACAGTAGGAGCGGGCATACGCGGAAATTTCTACAATGATTTCGACATGATCTACACAATCGGCTTCTTCGAAAGTAAGTTTTCAGCTCCAATTGCCCCGGTTGCGGGATTTCCAACCCAGGAAACGGACTTTAAGATCCAGGGTGTGCAGATTGCACTGATGCCAAGTTATAACATTGTATACAACCACTTGTCAATTGAGGCGGGACCGGTATTTCAGGCAAACAGCAAATTAGGATATAAAAAAGACTTTGAAAATTATTATATGGACAAGCTTCCGTATACGTTGAATGATATGGAAAAAGTAAATTCATTCAATTTTTTGGGTGCTGTTGGGTTTACTGCAGGTATCCGTGAGTTGCGTGCAAGCTTCAGGTATATGTACGGATTTTCTAATTTTCTTGGTAAAATAGACCAGCCGGGAGCGAATTTCAAATCACATCCAAGTACGTTGGTCGGTACGCTTACGGTGTTTTTCTGATGAAATTAGTTGTCCAGATATTCGTATTGTTCTTTGGTTTTCAGATGGTTGCCCAACCAGTCTTATATCAAAAAGGTGGGAAGAAGCTAACGGTGAAATATGTTATTTCAGATCCGAAAAAGACATTCGTAAAAGTGGAATCGGACGGAAAAATCTCCAAAATCAACAATTCAGAAATAGACTCCATCCGAATGGAAAATCAATTGATGAAACCGATTCTGGACGGAAAAAAACCGAAGCTGTTTTTTATCATTTCCAAAAAAGGAAACCGGGAACTCGCTGTCAATAAAAGTGAAATAATCAAGAATCGCGGCGGATTCGAATCGGTTCAAACCTTTTATAATTTAGTTGTTTCAGAAGATGGTAAGATTTCCAAGACGCTGACTTTTTCAAATAGCGAAACCGAAAAGGAAGTATCAAACCGAAACCAAATATTCTCTTTCATAACAGATAATTTTGCCGACTGTCCAAAAGTCACATCTCATTTCCAACTCTTTAAGAACGATACGGACAAACTGAATCTCACGATTCTGAATTATCTCGATAAGCCTGATACAGTGAAATGCAAATAAAAAAGCTCCTTTTTACGGGAGCTTTTTCTTTATAAGTTGGCAATGGCATATTTGATCCTGCGGATGCTTTCGTCTTTGCCAATCAGTTCCAGAATGTCATACAAATGAATGCCTTTCATGCTTCCTACAAGGCTCACGCGCAACGGTTGCATGATTTTTCCAATCCCGATTCCATTCGCTGCCGCCCAATCTTTTACATAGGTTTCCAATGCCGATGCGTCAAACCCAGGTGCATTTTCCAACAATTGGAATAATTGGCTCATGATTTCCGCCGATTGATCGTTCCATTTTTTGGCGGCTCCTTCTTCAAATGTTTCCGGCGCCACAAAAAGGTAATCGGATAATTCCCAGAATTCAGATACAAAATGTGCGCGGTCTTTTATAAGGGAAACGATGCGTTCTGCTTTTTCAGGTGAAATTGAAATCCCTTTTTCAGACAGTATTTCCAGATAGTACTCCGCCAGTTCCGAATCTGGTTTTCCAACGAGATATTGATGGTTGAACCACTTATTTTTATCCGGATTGAACTTCGCACCGGCTTTGTGCACGCGTTCCAGATCAAAAGATTGTGCCAATTCATCTAATGTGAAAAGCTCTTTTTCCGTTCCGTCGTTCCAGCCCAAAAGAGCAAGGAAATTGACTACGGCTTCGGGGAAATATCCGTTTTCGCGATAGCCCGATGATATGCCTTCAGCTGTCTTCCATTCGAGTGGAAACACCGGAAAGCCCATTTTGTCGCCGTCGCGTTTGGACAATTTTCCATTTCCGATTGGCTTTAGGATCAACGGCAAATGCGCGAATTCAGGCGCCTGCCAACCGAAAGATTTATACAGCAAGGCGTGGAGCGGGAGAGAAGGCAGCCATTCTTCACCGCGTATTACGTGAGACGTTTCCATTAAATGATCATCCACAATATTAGCCAGATGATAGGTCGGCATGCCATCGCTTTTGAACAAAACCTTATCGTCGAGCAAATTCGTATCGAACTTAATTTCACCCCGGATCAAATCAGTAAGGATTAACGTTTCTCCTTCCGGAATCTTAAACCGGATTACATATTCGGCCCCATTTTCCAGGCGCTCTTTCGTTTGGGTCGCAGTCAGCGCCAACGAATTGTCAAGTACGTCGCGAACGGAATGATTGTATATGAATGTATTCCCATTAGCCTCGGCACTTTTGCGAAGGTTATCGAGACTTTCAGCCGAATCGAATGCATAATAGGCATGACCCAATTCCACCAATCTATCTGCGTATTCGCGGTACATTTCCTTGCGCTCGCTTTGTCTGTACGGCCCGAATTTTTCATTCTTCCCAACGGTTTCGGAAGGTGAAATCCCCAGCCATTCCAAAGCCTCGAAAATATAGGCTTCGGCACCGGGAACGAACCGATTCTGGTCGGTATCTTCAATACGAAGGTAGAATGTCCCGCCGTGTTTTTTGGCGAACAAATAATTGAAAAGAGCCGTACGGACACCGCCAATATGGAGCGGGCCTGTCGGGCTTGGCGCAAATCGAACGCGAACTGGTCTTGGCATTTGTAGAAATTTTTGCAAAGATATACTAGTCGTCAGTCAAATGAAGAAAGCGAAGCACTAAAACATAAATTGCCCGGATTAAACTATAATTATTTAGCAAATTAAGCCTGTTTACAAAAATCGCGTTTACAAAATTTTGTAAACGACTCATACGTAAACATTTTTTCGGCACTGCTCGACAATTCGTGCTTTTAGCTTCACATTTAGGAGCTGTTCCGGCTGTGCGCTATAGCTTTTTTGAAAACTGCCGCAATTTCAACGCGCTTCGGGAGCTTCCGTTGGTCGCTCCTTCGCTGCGGCAATTGCAGGCGGTTTTTTTCAAAAGGCTGCCACTTCCATCACGGGCTAGGCTGCTTTTCCATCAACAATCCCTTAACATATATTAAAACCGAAATCCTTACTTTTATCGGTTATAGGAACAAATTCCACCATTTTGGAAACATCGAACGTCATTTACGAAAAGCTTGAGGCTTTCATCCGGAAATATTATACAAATGAACTCATTCGCGGCAGCATCTTTTTTGTCGGAATCGGTTTGTTATACTTTTTGCTTACGCTTTCGGTGGAATATTTCCTGTGGCTCAAACCGGTTTACCGGACCATTTTATTCTGGGCTTTTGTAGCCGTTGAGATTTTCCTGTTGACACGGTTTGTTTTGTTCCCGATTTTTAAACTGACACGGTTGCAAAAAGGAATCGGTTACAAAGAAGCATCGGTCATCATCGGCAATCATTTTGGAGAAGTCAGCGACAAGCTCACGAATTTCCTGCAACTGAGCCAGGATGGAAGCAAATCTGAACTATTGCTGGCATCAATCGATCAAAAGGCATCAGGACTCAAACTAGTTCCATTCACCAATGCCGTCAACTTTAAATCGAATACCAAATACCTGCCGCTAGCGATTCTTCCGGTGCTTTTCGTGTTGTTCTTTTGGCTATCAGGGAATAACGAATTCCTAAGCCAGAGCCTGAATCGAGTTGTCCATTACCAAAGCCAGTTTTTACCGCCGGCTCCGTTCGAACTTACCGTTTTAAATAAAAGCCTTCAGGTGGAGCAGAACCAGGATTTTGTGCTGCGTGTCAAAGCCCAGGGCAAGGTAATCCCGGAGCAGGCGATGATTTTCCTTGGAGATGAAAGCTATTATATGGAACCTGTGGGAGCAGGGGAATTCCAGTATGTTTTTTCAAAACCAAGAGCGGATACTGAATTTTATGTGCAGGCGAATCAGGTTCAGTCGAAGGAATATGAGCTTTCTGTTGTTACGGTTCCGTCCATCGAGAACTTTGAAATGGTGCTGAATTTCCCATCGTACCTGAATAAGAAATCTGAGAAAGTCCAGGGCGGCGGAAATGCAATCGTCCCCGAAGGAACCAAAATCACGTGGAACATCAATACCATAGCGACAGAGCGCGTCGATTATACATCGGGTGGAAGCAATCTTGCCTTCGGGAAAAACGGAGATGCATTTTCACTCTCAAAATCAATCACGCAAAACACCGAATATCAAATCCGGACGTCGAATAAAAAAGTTCAGGATTACGAAAAGCTCAATTATCGCATTTCGGTCATCAAAGACCAATTCCCGACCATAAACGTAGGAAATGCGCCCGACAGCCTTAAAGTAGAGAAAAAGTACGTTTTAGGCCAGGTTGCGGACGATTATGGATTGTCTAAACTTCAGGTCGTTTATTATCCACAAGGCCAGCCGTCACAGGCAATCAGGGCCAATATCAATGTGAAAAAGGATGTTTTCGATCAATTCGTATTTGCTTTCCCGTCGAATCTTCAGGTCAAGGCAGGCATTTCGTATGATTATTACTTTGAAGTATTTGATAATGATGTGCTTAACGGATACAAAAGCAGTAAATCGTCTGTATTCTCGAATAGGATCCAAACCGAACAGGAAAAACAGGATGATGCTTTGCAACAGCAGAACAGCAACCTGAACAGCCTTGAAAAGTCGTTGCAGAATCAACAGAAGCAATTATCTGAACTCGACAAAATCCAGCAATCGGGTAAAGAAAAAGAAAGCCTTGAATTCAAGGATCAGCAAAAAGTAAATGACTTCATCAAACGCCAGCAACAGCAGGACAAGATGATGAAAGATTTTGCAAAGAAGCTTGAGGAAAACCTGGAAAAATTCAATCCGGACAAAAAGGACGAGTTCAAGGAAGAATTGCAGCGTCGTCTGGAAAAGACCGATAAGGAAATGGAGAAGAATCAAAAGCTTCTTGACGAATTGAAGGAACTCAATGATAAAATCAGCAAGGAAGAATTGTTTGAAAAAATGGATGAGTTCAAGCAGAATGCTAAAAATCAGACCAAGACTCTGGAACAATTGGTAGAACTGACCAAACGGTATTACGTTGAGAAAAAAGCCGAACAGATTGCCGATAAACTTGACAAACTCGGCGACAAACAAAACGAGCTTTCCAACAAAGACAAGGAAAATACCGAAAAGGCACAGCAGGAAATAAACAAGGAATTCGACGATCTCAAAAAGGAACTCGATGACCTTGAAAAAGACAACAAGGAGCTCAAGTCTCCAATGGATATACCTGACACGGATGCTCAGGAGAAAAGCGTAGAAGACGACCTTAAAAAAGCTACGGAACAACTGCAAAAGAATGATTCCGGAAAGGCCAAGCCCAAACAAAAAAGTGCAGCCAATAAAATGAAGGAAATGGGTGGCAAGATGATGGAAAGCATGGGAGGTGGAGAAATGGAACAACTGGAAGAAGACGTAAAAATGTTGCGACAGATTCTTGACAATTTGCTTGCATTTTCTTTTTCAGAAGAAGATTTGATGAACGATTTTAAGTCGCTCAGGAGGAATGCACCGTCGTTCAACAAAAACCTCAAATTACAACAGGATTTGAAACTGCAGTTCCGCCATGTGGATGATTCGTTGTTTGCCATGTCTCTGAGGAATCCGAAAATCACTGAGAATGTAACGGAGGAAATAGGAAATGTCCATTACAACATGGATAAATCGCTTGAAGCTTTTGCAGACGCACAGGTTCCGAAAGGCACGTCACATCAGCAATATGCCATATCAGCAGCCAATAGACTCGCCGATTTCCTCAGCCAGATCATGAACAGCATGCAAATGCAGATGCAAATGTCAGGACAAGGTCAAGGCGGAAAACCAAAGCCGGGCCAAGGACAAGGGTCAGGAATGCAACTGCCGGATATTATCCAAAAGCAACAAGGTCTTGGAGAAAAAATGAAACAAGGCATGCAGAAAGGGGATAAGCCCGGAGACAAATCTGGCGAACAACCCGGCGATGGACAAAAACCGGGACAGGGAAAGAAACCAGGTGAAAAAGGACAGAATCCGGGTCAGGGCGGACAAGGCCAACAGGGACAGAACGGTAAATCTGGCCAGAATGGAAAGAGCGGAAATTCAGGTGGTGGAAACGGGCAAGGTCAGGGTAATCAGGATAGCGATGGACGCGATGGGGAAGGAGATGCCAAAGCCATTATGGAAATTTATAAGGAACAACGTCAGTTGCGCGAAGCCCTTGAAAAGGAATTGCGTAAACAAGGCATGGGTGGAAACGGACAGGCTGCTTTGGATCAGATGAAATCCATTGAGAAACAGCTTCTTAACAAAGGTTTTAATAACGATGTGCTTCAAAAAGCATTAAATCTGAAATATGAATTGCTAAAACTTGAAAAAGCCGTCCAGCAGCAAGGTGAGGAAAAGAAGCGGCAATCTGAAACCAATCGCAAAGCGTTTAACAATCAAACCAATGCGCTTCCGGCCTCTCTTCAGGACTATTTGAACAGCATTGAAATATTAAACAGACAAAGCTTACCTTTGCGCTCCAATTACAACCAGAAGGTTCAGGAATATTTTAAAGCCAATGATTAGTTTTAACTACGAAACGGAATTTGAATTGGAAGACGAAGCATATTATGCCGATTGGGTTTCCCGTATCATTTCTTCCGAATCCAAAATAGAAGGAGACATCAATTATATCTTCTGTGACGATGACTATTTGCTTGAATTGAACCAGCAATATCTGAATCACGATACGTTGACCGACATTATCAGCTTCGATTATTCTGTAGGAAACGAATTACACGGAGATATTTTTATTTCTATCGATCGCGTCAAAGAAAACTCAGATGAATTTACCGTTTCGTTTGAAGACGAACTCAAAAGAGTTGTCGCCCACGGTGTATTGCACTACTGCGGTTATAAAGATAAAACAGAGAGTGACGAAAAGGTAATGCGGAACAAAGAAGAAGAAAAAATGTCTATGTTCCACGTGAAACAATAATGAAGGAGAAGTATGTTCAATGAAGTATACGATGTGATTGTTGTCGGAGCGGGACACGCAGGTTCTGAGGCTGCGGCGGCATCGGCAAATCTTGGGTGCAAGACATTGCTGGTGACTATGAGTTTGCAAAATATCGCCCAAATGTCGTGTAATCCGGCCATGGGAGGTATTGCTAAAGGCCAGATTGTTCGTGAGATTGACGCACTTGGAGGTTATTCCGGTATTGTGTCCGATAAGACAGCCATCCAGTTCAAAATGCTCAACAAATCGAAAGGCCCGGCCATGTGGTCGCCACGTGTGCAAAGCGACCGAATGCGTTTTGCCGAAGAATGGCGATTGATGCTCGAGGCAACCCCAAATCTTGACTTTTATCAGGAAATGGTTTCGGGGTTGATTATAGAAAGTGGGAAAGTTGCCGGCGTCAAAACATCACTGGGAATTGAAATCCGATCCAAAGCTGTTGTGCTTACGAATGGGACTTTCCTGAACGGATTGATCCACATTGGTGAAAAGCAATTTGGCGGTGGAAGAGCTGGAGAAAGTGCATCTTACGGAATTACTGAAGATTTAGTAAAAGCAGGTTTTGAAGCCGGTAGAATGAAAACCGGAACGCCGCCAAGGGTTGACGGTCGGTCACTTGATTATTCGAAAATGAATGAGGAAAGGGGAGATGAGAAGCCGCAGAAATTTTCCTATTCGGACGAAACTTCACCATTGAAAAACCAGCGTTCCTGTTACATGACTTATACTTCGCTCGATGTCCATGATATTTTACGTGAAGGTTTTGACAGATCGCCTATGTTTAACGGCCGAATCAAAAGCCTTGGGCCGCGTTATTGTCCTTCAATCGAAGATAAGATCAATCGATTTGCAGATAAAGAAAGGCATCAGCTTTTTGTTGAACCTGAAGGTTGGAATACGGTTGAAGTCTATGTGAACGGATTTTCTACTTCTTTGCCGGAGGATATTCAGTATAAAGCATTGAAGTCTGTTGTTGGATTTGAGAATGTAAAATTCTTCCGCCCGGGATATGCCATAGAATACGATTATTTTCCACCGACACAATTGAAACACACACTTGAAACCAAATTGGTTGATGGTTTATTCTTCGCCGGACAAATCAATGGAACTACAGGCTATGAAGAAGCCGGTGCACAAGGGTTGATGGCCGGAATAAATGCAGCATTAAAAGTCAAAGAACAAGATCCGTTGATTTTGCGACGTGATGAAGCTTATATTGGTGTTTTAATTGATGATTTGATTACCAAAGGAACAGAAGAACCATATAGAATGTTCACCTCACGTGCCGAATACAGGACCTTGTTGCGTCAGGATAATGCCGATTTCCGTCTTACCCCCAAATCATTCGAAATTGGTTTGGCATCTGAGAAACGAATGAAACGTATGGAACAAAAAATGGCTGAAAGCGAAAAAATGGTTCAGTTCTTTAAGCAGACGAGTGTTTCTGTTGAAGAAACGAATCCGATACTTTTAGAGAAGGAAAGCGCTCCCATTTCCCAGTCTGATAAAATGTTCAAAGTGTTTTCGCGTCCGCAGATTGAACTCGAAGATATGTTGCGATTTCGAGATGTTTCCGATTATGTCCTAGAAAACAATCTCGATGAAGAAATTGTAGAACAAGCAGCCATACAGGTCAAATATTCCGGATACATAGAAAAAGAGCGCAACAATGCGGATAAATTGACCCGACTCGAAGACGTTCGTATTCCGGACGCGTTCGATTACAGCCAGATTAAGTCCATGTCAATAGAGGCAAGACAAAAATTAGCTAAAATCAAACCCATAACTATATCGCAAGCATCTCGTGTCAGCGGTGTTTCCCCAAGCGATATTTCAGTTCTTTTAGTCCATATGGGACGATAGTTTCACGTGGAACAATCAGATTTTTACAAAAAGTGACAAAAACCATCTATTTATCAACCAAGGATCACTCAGTTAGCGGTGAAATTTTTGATTTAGAGTACAATTCTGAATCGGACTTGCTCAAAACGATTCCACAACCACCAGAATCGCAACTCGGCAACTATTATCAAAGCGAAGATTATATTTCCCACACCGATTCTAAACGAACGTTATTTGAGAAAGTATACCATTGGGTTCGGTCGTTTGCATTGAAGTCAAAGCTCAACCTGATTCAGCCATGGAAAGCAGCAAATTCCCGGTTGTTGGACATTGGTGCAGGAACAGGGGATTTTTTATCCGAAGCCACAAAATCAGGTTGGCAAACCACCGGATTCGAACCAAGTGAATCGGCCCGAAAAATAGCTTTGGGAAAAGAGGTAACACTTACAGACGACTTAAAGAATTTACCCGATTCCTCTTTCGATGCGATAACCATGTGGCATGTTCTGGAACACGTTCCGGACGTTGACGTACAAATTTTGGAACTCAAAAGGCTTTTGAAACCAACAGGGATTTTAGTCATCGCCGTTCCCAATTTCAAATCATATGATGCGAAGATCTATGGATCTTTTTGGGCAGCTTACGATGTACCACGTCATTTGACACATTTTTCGCGTCAGTCGATCTCAAGATTGTTTGCGAACCATCATATGGAACTCATCAAATATAAACCCATGTGGTTCGATGCCTTTTATGTGAGCTTATTGTCGGAAAAATATCGTTCCGGAAGTATGAAACCTATAAAATCTTTATTCAACGGATTGATTTCCAATATAAAAGGGTGTTTTTCAGGTGAATTTTCATCTCATATCTACCTCATTCGGCACAAAGCCTGAAATACTTTTCCCTACTAAACGAATTTTTATACTTTTACGCGAATTTTTTAAAACCGACAACCATAATGAAAAAGATAGTAACAGTGCTTGCCTTTGCTTTGACCCTAATTGCATGTGACAAACCGACTGAGCAAAAAGAGTTCAAAACCGCCTATGTAGACACGGCCAAAATGATGGAAGATTATACTGAGGCGAAAGATGTTGAGGCAAAATACAAAGCCAAATCTGAGGAAATGGGTAAGGAACTCGAAGCAGATGCCGCGCGTTTCAAAGCAGATGCCGCCGCGTTTGAACAAAAAGCACGTGCGTTGGGAGAAATCTGGGCTCAGCAAAACAGCGCTCCGTTGGCCAGAAGACAACAAGAATTGCAGTACAAGCAACAGGCACTTACACGCCAGATCCAGGATGAAAGCAGTACTGAAATGGATACGTTGGTGAAAAAACTAAAGAAATTCATCAAAGATTACGGTAAAGAAAAAGGATACGATTACATCTTTGCCACAGGTGATGTCGTTTCTATTTTGTCTGCCAAAGACCAATATGACATAACCAAAGATGTCGTAAAGGCACTAAACGATAAATATGCTTCCGAAGGCAAAAAAGAAGCTGCTGCTCCTGCGGCCGCTCCTGCGACAAAGCCGGAAGAAACCAAATAATCTTGCCGACCTAGCTTTGAAATGCTCTCTTAAACGGAGGGCATTTTTTATTTTGCAAACATCCAATCTGTTCCAAAAAATTGTAAATTCCCTGAATTATTCTAAGCCAAAATGATGAATCCAACTTCTACCGCAGACTATGTGCTGCGCTTTATCAATCACACCAACAGGAATATCTTCCTTACAGGTCGCGCGGGTACGGGAAAAACTACGCTGCTTCGCGAAATCATCCAGACCACTCACAAGAATACGGCTGTGGTAGCGCCCACTGGAATTGCCGCTTTGAATGCCGGCGGAGTCACCATCCATTCACTTTTCCAACTACCTTTTGCGTGTTTTTTACCGACCGATTCCGCTGCTGATTTTTCCACTTCGGTCAAATGCGAAACCCGGTCTTCGCTGCGTCGTCATTTCCGCATCAGCAGCCAGCGAAAAGCCGTCATTAAAAATCTGGAATTACTTGTAATCGACGAAGTCAGTATGCTTCGGGCCGATTTATTGGATGCGATGGATTTCATGCTTCGAAGCGTCCGGAAACGAAATGTTGCGTTTGGAGGCGTGCAGGTTTTGTTCATTGGCGATTTGTTGCAGCTTCCGCCTGTCGTGAACAATCAGGAATGGAATATCCTTCGGAATTATTATTATGGGAATTATTTTTTTCACGCCCAATGCCTTCGGGACCAACTGCCGCTTTACATAGAACTTACCCATATTTACCGTCAGACGGACGCTGAATTTATAGGCATTTTGAATAATCTGCGCAATAATGATCTGCAGCAACAAGATGTCGACCGGTTGAACCTTCAGGTAAAACCACATTTCAGCCTCGACCAAAATCCGGGTTATATCATCTTGACAACCCATAATGCCAAAGCCGATGCCATCAACACATCGGCACTTGAAAGCATCGATGAAACGGTTTTTGAATATCATGCGGAAATCACCGGAGAATTTCCGGAAAGGATCTTTCCCATAGAGGAAACGCTCAGGCTCAAAGTTGGCGCCCAGGTTATCCTGACCAAGAACGATCTGTCTGCAGAAAAAAGATACTACAATGGAAAAATGGCTGAGGTCACTTTTCTGTCCGATGAAGAAATCCAGCTGCGTTTTCCGGATGACGGCTCGTTCATAGAGCTCGAAAAATACGAATGGCAGAACATCAAATATTCTGTCAATCCAAACACACATGAAGTTACTGAAGAAATCATGGGAACGTTCGTGCATTTTCCCATCCGGTTGGCCTGGGCGATTACCGTCCACAAAAGCCAGGGATTGACGTTTGACAAAGCAGCACTTGACGTATCGCACATTTTCGCTCCCGGACAGGCCTACGTTGCTTTTTCGCGACTGCGTTCGTTAGACGGCCTTATTTTGCTTTCCAGGCTAAACATCAACGGACTTGACAACGACCGCGATGTGATTGATTTTGCCAAGAACAAATCGAACGAAGAAAGCCTTTTCGAGAATTTCTCCCATGATTCCAAACGATACGCCGAACAGAAACTGATCGATTGTTTCACGTGGCCTAATCTGGAACAGGAATGGCGCGATCTGTTTTTCCTAAAAGACAAAGATGAAACTACTGCGGCCCGGCGTAACGATGAAAAATGGGTTGTGTGGACTTATGAAAGATTCAAATTATTGCTTGAACCGGCCGCAGGTTTCCGGAACCAGATCATGCGTTTGTTTTTGGCAGATGAACCGGACATCAACTTTATCCGAGAACGACTTGAACTCGCCGTCAATTATTTTTACGAACATTTGAATGCGCTTGAAGAAGAATTGTTGCTCAGGATAGAATCGGTCAGTCGCATGAAAAAGGCAAAGGCCTATTTCGAATCGCTTTGCAGATTGGAAGACGAAACCAGCGGTGTCATTATCAATATGCTTCGGATCAAACGATTTATGGAATTGATTTCAGAAGGATCGGATCTGAATAAATCGAATCTTGAAAGCGCGGAAGCAGCCTCTTACCGCAAAACCAAAAACGATGAAGCCGCCGCAAAATACCGAGAGCAAAACGGCACACTGACCGGAGATGTGGAACCGGCCAGGAATCGAAAACCCGCAAAGAAAGAAAAGAAAGCGCCCCAGAAACATACATCGGAAGTCACATATGAGCTTTACCTGCAGAAACTTTCCGTGGAAGAAATTGCTAAAGAGCGACAGTTGACCGAGCAAACCATATACAATCACATGGCAAAATTGATAGAGGATGAGCGAGTGACGATTGACGAATTCATGCCGGACGACAGGCAACAGGAACTAGCCCAAATCTTCAAAGGACGCGACCACGAAGAAGCACTTGGCCCGCTAAAAATAGAATTGGGCGAAACCGTCACGTGGAACGAACTCAAATTATACCGGTCGGAAATCCGTCGTCAGCTGAGCCAGAACACGGCAAGCACTGCAGGAATAAAGTAAATGCCTATGGTGCGTGCCCCGTCGTAATCTTTGGCGATGCGTTGCCCGGCGAGCAAAAAGAGCAAGGTAATACTGCTGCAGACGGCACCGTAATATCCATATTCCGTCAATCCGTTGACCATGATCTGTATCGGGCCCATGATGCACAGGATTCCGGAAATGATTTCAAGTACGAGTATCATTCCAAGAGCGGCGGGAATGTTGTTTTTGAGAAAGGTAGAAGCAAAATGCGATTTCAACCAACCTACGTTTCCGCTCCAGTCGGCCACTTTATCATAACCCGATTGCAGAAAAGTGATCGCCAGGAAAAGCAGTACAAGAATAGCAGCTGTGTTCATTATTGTTTATGGATTAAGCGCGTGAGTTTTATGGATAAATCGGTCAATACGATTTTCGCGTTTGCATTTCGTTCAATATGGTACATGGCATCTGACAATTCCCTGAAAATATCGGCTATGTTCTTATCATTGACATAGGTGGCAAAATTCTCGAGGCGGAACTTTTCGACTTTCGGTTCGTAATAGACCAAAGGTGTAACCTGATAATTCAAAAGCAACGCCTGCCGGAACATATCGGTACAAAAATCAAGAAATTTCTTTTGGGTTTCGCGTCCCAACGAGGCAATCTTTTCACTCCAGCCAATCAGGTCATTGATTGCGGCTGCGTTTCCTTTCGCCCGAAAAGCAGCGCGTACCCAAACGACGAACCATTCCTCGAACGGGTTTTCCTCTGAATCCGAATGTACCAATTTCTGGGCTTTGTTGAAGTTTCCCTGTGCCTGGCGGGCCAATAACAACGCTTCACGTGGAGCAAGGCCGGTTTTTTCCATCAACGCATCGGCCATTACTTTTTCGGGCAAGGGTTTGAACCGGATTACCTGACAACGCGATTTGATCGTCGGTAGGATATCTTCTTCGTTTTCACTTATGAGGATAAAAAGCGACTGAGGCGTAGGTTCTTCGAGCAATTTGAGGATTTTGTTCGATGCCGCGATGTTGAGTTTGTCGGCCATCCAGACAATCATCACTTTATAACCGCCTTCATAGGCTTTGAGTGACATGCTTTTGACCATATCATTCGCATCCTCGACCCGGATTTCGCCTTGCTGGTTTTTGACGCCGAGCAGTTGCAGCCAATCGTAAAGGCTCCCATAGATATTCGTCTGAAGGAAATCACGCCAATCACCAAGGAAATCCAGGCTTTTGGGATTTTTCTTGACATCTTCATTGGTTACGGTCGGATAGACGAAATGTAAATCGGGATGGGAAAAATTCGAGAATTTGAGATTACAAGCCTGGTTTGGGCCGTTATTTTCTCCCGATTCATTTTTACAAAGAATGTATTGGGAATAGGCGATCGCCATGGCCAATGTTCCGCTTCCTTCTGCTCCGACAAAGAGTTGGGCGTGCGGAATCCTGCCTGAATCGGCACTGCTTGCCAAGTATTCCTTGACATCGTCCTGTGCGAGAATTTCCGAAAAAAGCATAGGCAAATATAGCCAACCCGAACCAGAGATAAGATGTTGGTCAGCGCAAATTACAACTCCGCAGGAATTCACTACTTTACCGAAAAAATTAGCCCGTCTTTTTTATGAGCAATACTTTTGACGGCAGAGTGGGATATTTTGCCAAACGTAATTTTGCTTTTTACGCCACGCATGTGAGTTTGTGTGTCGCGTTCCTGTTGTTGCCGTATATTTTTACAGCCAGCGGATCGTTCCTTCGCATTCCGAATTTCTACAATGGGCACGACCGGTTGTATTTTACGGTCTATGTTTTCCTGCTGCTGTTTTTTTATTTCAACTATTACATCCTTACGCCCCGATTGTATTTCAATCGGAAAAAAAGCCTGTATTTCTTTATTCTTTTTTTGTTCCTGACATTCTTCCTTGCCGCTTCATTTTTGTTCGACAGACCGGAAATGAGCATCATCCATACCGATATGCCGCCACCGAATATGCCGCCACCGCCCAAGTTTTTCCCAAATGGTCCGGGACATATGCCTTTTGGGCCGCCTGGAGGAATGCGCCCGAATGAAAATTCACATACCATCCTTATTTTCCTGACCGGAGTTCTGGCGAGTCTTTTCCTATCAATCAACCGAAGGCTTCAGGCCAGTGAACGCGATAGGATGGAAGCCGAATTGTCTCTTTTAAAAGCACAGATCAATCCGCATTTCTTGTTCAACACACTGAATTCGATTTATGCTTTGGCAATCCGGAAAGATGATCGTACGGCGGAATCCATTGTTCAGTTATCCGGGTTGATGCGATACATCATGAACAATTCCACGGGAAACAAAATCCGGCTCGATGCGGAGATTGGGTACATCGATAATTATATAGGGCTTCAGAAATCAAGATTGGGAGATACGGTTAATATAAAATATCAGGTATCGGGCGAAACGAAAAACCAGCAAATCGCGCCGCTGATTCTCATATCGTTCATAGAAAATGCATTCAAGCATGGTGTCAATCCCGACGAAAAATCGGAAATTGAAATCAAAATTGTAACCGACGGAAACAAATTGAAGCTTTATGTCTGGAATAAAAAGGTAAATTCCGTCCAGACGGAAAGCGGAATCGGGCTCAAAAATACACGGGATCGTCTCGAACTCACGTATTCCGGCGATTACAATCTTGAAGTATCTGATAAAGAAAATGAATACAGCATTGAACTAAAGCTCGAATTATGATCAGGACTATCGCTTTGGATGACGAACCGCCTGCACTCGAAGTACTTCACGCTTTGTGTGCTGATGTAGATTTCATCGAACTGCAAAAAACCTTCAGCAGCGCGTCCGAAGCCATGAAGTATATTCGCAAACAACCCGTAGATTTATTGCTTCTCGACGTGAACATGCCGTCGATTTCAGGTCTGGATTTCATTAAGGAACTGCCCCGTAAGATCCATATAGTTTTAACAACGGCTTATCCGGAATATGCGGTTGAAGGGTTCAATCTCGAAGTCGCCGATTACCTGCTAAAACCTATTGCGCCGGCCCGTTTTCGCCAGGCGATGGAAAAGGTGCGTATGCAGATGGATCTGCTTCAGCAACAGCCCGAACAAACCTTTCTGTACATCCGTGCCGATTACAGCCTGATAAAAATTGCAGTGGAAGACTTGCTCTACATTGAAGGCCTTGACGATTATCTGAAGATCCATATCGAAAACCACAGAACCGTTGTGACCCGAATGACGATGAAAGGGATCATGGAAAAACTTCCTGCCAATTTTATCCGTGTCCACCGCTCGTTCATTGTGCCCATCGAGCGCATCGAGCGGTTCCGCAACAAAACCATTTTTATGGGAAAGACAGAAATACCCGTAAGCGCGAGTTATGAGAAAGACCTCAAGGCCAGGCTAAATCCAGATGGATAATGGAATTGATACGATTTTGCCATAAAAGACATATTTCAGCCAATGATCCCAATTCGTGGAATCAGGCAGCGCATCAGTCGAGTTGGTTCGAATATAAGTTGCAAGTCCAGAATTATCCGGAATTCAATCCGAAAATGAGCTTTTCCGAATTTCTCAAATCGGTGCCGAAAGCAGATGAAATACATGCCCGTGTCAGTCCGTCGATCCGTGGACTGATCGGGTCTTTTGGTGGAAACCTTCCCGGTTTTCAAGATGCGAATCAAGACGCTATCGGACTTCAGCAATTCAAATTCACGATCCTCGATTCCGATTTCGAAGATGCATCGAAACACCGTATCGAAGTTTCACTATATTCGGCCCAATGGCTTAAAATTTTTGTGTCCCCGGCAGGATTTTTAGTTTGCGATCCGGAGTTGATTGAAAATTTAAAACGAAAAGAAGAAGTGCCTACACGATTGATTCCAATCCAACATGGGCTTGGGATTTCACACCTTCAATTCATCTGATGGAACAAACGGCACGTATTTTTTTATCGACCAGACGCGAAACCGAAGAAACGGAAATCTATCGCAAACAAAGTCTTTTCGCAGATTCCGGAATTGGCGATTTTCGTCAATTGAGCGATGAGGTCCTGGCTGCCGATACATCCAAAAACTATAATGCGGAACCTTTCGCGACACTGATTTTTCCGTTGATCGGCAATCTGGAATTCGAATCGGAAAGCCACCAGATTACGTTGATGACAGGAAATGTTTTAATTATTCCGGCTGATACGGTTTACATCATCCGGAATTTTTATGACGATTTGCAGGTTAATTTTCTTCAGATAAAGCTCAGTGTATCTTTAGTTTTCGAGCAGATTCCGCTTGAGCCGTTGCGAAACCAACTTCAGGTTATTGCCGAATTTCCCGGAATCAAACTCTCGCTCGGCATTTACGACGGACGGCAAAAAGCAGAAATCGAAACCAAATCTTCACTACTGGCATTCGTGATAAACGGTGCTTTTGAATTTCAGGACCGGCTTTTGGAAACTCGTGATGGATTGTTTTTGGAAGGATTTGGCGCAATCGATTATGAATCTTTATCTGGCGACGCCGTTATTTTATTGGCGGAAATCCTGAAATAAAACCTGTTTACCGCGGCGGTAAGTGTCTTTACCTCAAAAAATTGTTTAAATTGTTTTGTATTTCTTTTTTTGTCCAGCTAATACAAATGGTATGGAAAGAAAAGTATTTTTAAGAAACAGCATCGGGTTTTTAGGATTGGCGATGCTTGCACCGGAAATGCTCACAGCCGGAAAATCGGAATTGGAAGAGGCGTTGGTGTGCAGCCAGACGAATTCAGAAACAGCAGGTCCTTTCCCAACCATCAATCCGTCATCTTATGTTACTTCGGATATTGTTGGAGACAGAACCGGAGTCGGTTTCACGGTCAACATCACGATCAAAAATGTAAACGGTGGCTGCAACGGATATGAAGGCGCATTGGTCGATATCTGGCATTGCGACAAAGACGGCAATTATTCCCAATACGGCGGAACCGGAATGCAACCCACGAACTACACGGCGTATCATTTTCTTCGCGGACGCCAGGTGACCGATGCCAACGGATTGGTGACGTTCACTTCGATTTTTCCGGGTTGGTATACGGGCCGTGCCACTCATATCCATGTGCATATTTACAATGCCTCGGGAATTTCGCTTTTGGTGACCCAGATCGCTTTTCCGGAAGGAACTTCAAGTGCCGTAAATACCGTTAACGCCGCAACATCTTACGGTTATACCAAAGGAATGACAGGATACACCTACAACAGCAGCGACAATGTTTTTTCAGATGGCGTCAGTAATGAATTGTCGACCGTTTCCGGAAGCCTCGCAGATGGTTATGTATTGGATCATGAAATTTATGTAAACGGACCGACACTTGGCATATCGGATTTTGAGGCCGCCGAAGATTTCGCAGGTCAGAATTATCCTAATCCCGTGAAAGATACGACTACGATTCCAGTTGTGATGACAACATCCGGGAACGTAAGTTTTGAACTTTTTGATGCTGGCGGACGTCGTATCGGTCAGCCAAAACACTATCAATTATCTGCCGGGAACAATACTATTTTGCTTGATAAGAACGAATATAAGCTTGAAAGCGGCTATTATTTATATAAAATTACAATAGACAACGGAACACGTCTTGTTTCATTCACCCGGAAATTACTTGTAGCGTAAGCCTAAACTACCTGTATCCAAAACCCTTTTGCGGAAGAAATTTCACAAAAGGGTTTGTTTTTTTGAACCTATTCGTAACCAAAGCGGCGGACCAAAAAACTATATTTGCATTCCATCTAAACATAAAAGAATGAAAACGGTAGACCATTTCGATTTCAAAAATAAAAAAGCGCTGATACGTGTTGACTTCAATGTGCCTCTCGACGAGAATTTCAATGTGACCGACGACACACGTATTTCTGCAGCAAAACCAACGATAGATAAAATCCTGAACGATGGCGGAAGCGTGATCCTGATGTCGCATCTGGGTCGGCCGAAGGGAAAAGAAGACAAGTATTCGCTCAGACACATTCTGAAAAAAGCATCGGATATTTTTGGGAAAGAAGTCAAGTTCGCCGAAGATTGCCGCGGAGAAGTAGCCAAAAAAGCATCGGAAGATTTGAAACCAGGCGAGATCCTGTTGCTCGAAAACCTCAGGTTTTATGCCGAGGAAGAGGCCGGAGACGAAGGTTTTGCCAAAGAATTGGCTTCATTAGGTGACATTTATGTGAACGATGCTTTTGGAACGGCTCACCGCGCCCACGCATCGACTACTATTGTCGCCAAGTTTTTCCCGGAGGCAAAATGTTTCGGTTATCTGCTCGCCAAAGAAATCGAATCGTTGAATAAAGTATTGAACGACAGTCAGAAACCCGTGACTGCGGTACTTGGTGGCTCCAAGGTTTCTACTAAAATTACCGTCATCGAAAACATCCTCGACAAAATTGATCATATGATCGTGGGTGGAGGAATGACCTATACGTTCATCAAGGCGCAAGGCGGTCAAGTTGGTGATTCCATTTGTGAAAACGACAAATTGGATCTGGCCCTTGAAATCCTTAAAAAAGCAAAAGAGAAGGGCGTTGAAGTCCATATTCCTGTAGACGTAATTGCTGCCGATGATTTCAATAATAACGCCAACACCAAGGTGGTTGATGTAGATAAAATCCCTGACGGTTGGCAAGGTCTCGATGCAGGTCCGAAAACCCTCGAGAATTTCAAGGAAGTCATCCTGAAATCAAAAACGATTCTCTGGAACGGACCGCTGGGTGTGTTTGAAATGGAGAACTTCGCCAACGGAACCATCGAACTCGGAAATTATATCGCAGAGGCAACTAAAAATGGAGCTTTTTCGCTCGTCGGTGGCGGTGATTCGGTTTCGGCCGTAAAGCAATTCGGGCTTGAAGATAAAATGAGCTACGTTTCTACGGGAGGCGGTGCCATGCTTGAGATGCTTGAAGGAAGAACATTGCCGGGAATTGCGGCTATTCTGGAATAATTCCGGACAACCAAAAATTTATGTGCGGAATAAACGGCTACATCAGCGCAAATGAAATTTCTACGGAAAAACTTCATCAGCGACTGTCATCAATGAATCAGGAAATCCTTCATAGAGGCCCGGATCAGGATGGTTTTTTCAACGAGAATCATAACGGACGGGCAATTGGGATGGCTATGCGTCGGCTATCGATCATTGACCTGAGTTCTGGCCAACAGCCTATTTATACCGAAGACAGACAGAAAGTCATCCTGTTCAATGGCGAGATTTACAATTATCAGAAATTGCGCAAGGATCTGATTGCCGACGACATCCGTTTTGAAACCAATTCAGATACCGAAGTCATCATAAAATTGTATGAAAAGCACGGTGTCAAAGCCTTTTCGATGCTCGACGGCATGTTTGCCTTCAGCATTTACGACAAGGAAAAACAGATGCTTTACATTGCACGTGATTTCTTTGGGGAAAAGCCGTTGTACTATTATCAGAATGGAGATGATTTTCTTTGGGCATCGGAACTAAAATCAATTATTGAAGTTTCATCACACAAGCCGGAAATAGATAAAACGGCGCTGAATCTGTATTTCAGACTGACTTATATTCCAGCTCCGTATACCATTTACAACGGAATCAAAAAGCTTGGGGCCAATCATTACATCGCTTTCGACTGCAGGAATTTTACATTTTCAATCGAGGAAATCGAACAGAAATTCGAAGCATACGGCTCGTTTTCAAAAGCCGAAGCCGCAAAAAAAACGGAGGAACTTGTCCGCGAAAGCGTTGTTTCAAGATCTATTTCAGATGTACCGCTGGGTACTTTTCTTTCCGGTGGAGTAGATTCGTCGATCGTTTCGCTTTGTCTGGCGCAGCAATCGGAAAAAAAAATCGACACATTCTCTATCGGATTCGATAAGAAATCTTTTGATGAGACCGATAAATCCCGAACTGTCGCAAAACTAATCGGAAGCAATCACCATGAATTCATAATCTCGGAGGCCGATTTGTCTGATAACATAGATAAAATCCTGCTCAATTTTGACGAGCCGTTCGCCGATTCTTCTGCATTGCCGAGTTTCGTAGTTGCCGAAAAAACAAGACAGTTCGTAACCGTTGCACTTACAGGCGACGGAGGTGATGAGGTTTTTGGCGGCTACAACAAATATTATATGGGAAGCCTGAACCGCAAATACACATCGGTTGTCCCGAAAGGGTTGCACAAAGGACTTCAAAATGCCGTGATGCCACTTTTGAAAACGACGGACGATAACCGCGGAAAGCGCCTGAAGGCAAGAAGACTTCTGGAAGCGATCAATTATGAAGGTGATTTTTATTACAATATTATTTCGCTTGGGTTTGAATTCTCGGAAATCGCAGCCATATTAAAATCGGATTTTGTATCTGATAATCCGCTGGAAATCTATAAGAAACAAATTGGCAGCAACAATAAAACGCTGACGGATTTCCGTAATATTGACCGCTTGCTCAGTCTTGAAGGCGACATGCTGGTTAAAGTTGACCGGACAAGTATGTTGACTTCATTAGAATGTCGTGCACCTTTTCTGAACAAAGAATTGTGGCATTTTACCAGTCAGCTTCCGGAGAATTTCCTGATGAATGGCTGGGACAAGAAACACTTGCTTAAAGAGGCTTTCAAATCTTATTTTCCGAAGGATTTTCTTGATAAATCTAAAAAAGGATTCGGTGTTCCGGTTGGTGACTGGCTTCGTGGAAAATTAAAAGAAGAACTGTTGTCTTATGTAGACGCTCGTTTTCTTGAAGACCAAGGACTTTTCAATAGCCAGAAGATACTTCCGATAGTCCAAAACCATATGAACGGAAAAGCTGATAATACGTTTCGGGTCTGGACATTTTATTGTTTTCAGAAATGGTATGTGGCTCATTTCAACAATGCTCCTAAATTGGTGTGATTTCAACAGGAATTATATTAAACCACTTTTTTAAACGCAAAATTTTATCAGGGCCTTTTTTAAATTATTCGAAAGGTTAAGCAAAAATTGTTGATGAATATGTTAAAAAGTATACTTAAAAAAACACTTTGTAGTTATATCATTAGCGAATTTTGTTATACAATGATTATGTTTGCAAAAAGCCATTGTTAATTGAATGACTTTGTTGCACGATATTTGACAGAGTGCGCTTATTATTTCCAAGAACATAATACGAATAAAAGCCGGGTTTCTGGATTTCCGAACCTGGTATCTAAAACGTAACGAATGAATATTAGAAAGGCCACACTTACATTACTCCTCGCAGTTTCCGCAGCCGGCCTGGCACAGGAAAATACACAAAAAGACTCAGTTGCCGCTGTTCAGGTGGTTCCGACTCCCGAAGTCAAAATTTCTTACCTTGATTCTATAAAAGCTACATTTGTTCATGACCAACTGGCTTCATGCGTAGATAGCTTGTGGATGAAGGAATTGACCAATGTCGATATTTTCGATGACATCCAATCAGACATCAAGAATTTCGATCCGGAGAAAAAAGTAGTTTATGATGAGCTTCCGACAGAACTGCTTAAACAACGTCTCAAGGAAATGGACGCGAAATCACCGTTCAACATCGAATACAATCCGGGACTCGAAAACCTCATCAAGAATTTCCTTAAAAACCGCAAGCGTTCCTACGAGCGACTTATGGCTATTTCTGAATATTATTTCCCGATGTTCGAAGAAGCTATGGCCCGAAAAAACGTCCCATTGGAAATCAAATATCTGGCAATCGTAGAATCGGCTCTGAATCCTAAAGCGGTTTCAAGAGTAGGTGCAACCGGGCTTTGGCAGTTCATGTACCAAACCGGAAAACAGTACAATCTCAAAATAGATTCCTATGTTGATGAACGCAGCGACCCGTTAAAAGCGAGTGAAGCTGCGGCCCAATATATGGCGAATATGTACCGCATTTTTGGGGATTGGGATCTGGTACTTGCCTCGTATAATTCGGGTCCGGGGAACGTTGCCAAGGCGATCCGTCGTTCGGGCGGCCAACAGAACTTCTGGAACATCCGCAGGAATCTTCCTAAAGAAACACAAGGTTACGTTCCGGCTTTCCTTGCCACCATGTACATTTATGAGTACCACAAAGAACACGGAATCGTTCCGAACCGAGCGCTCGTAAAGCATTTCGAGACAGATACCGTCATGGTGCGCCGCCAGATTTCGTTCAAGCAGATTTCTGATTTGCTTGATATTCCGGTTGCCCAATTGCAATTGCTGAATCCGTCATATAAACTGAATACAGTTCCTGCATACAACGATGCACCTCACTATTTGAGATTGCCGAACGATAAGATGGCGATTTTCACTTCCAACGAAGATAAAATATATGCTTATTGCGCCCATGAGGAACTAAAACGCGAACGTCCGTTCAAAAGCAGTTCTTTGCTGGCATCACGTGACAGCACGCGCACGAAATCTGATAGCACGACCCGTACAAAATATTACAAAGTGCGTCGCGGTGACAGCCTTAGTGAGATTGCTGAAAAATACGATGTATCTGTTGCAAGCCTTAAAAAATGGAACCGACTCAAAAGCAACAAGGCGCCAATGGGCAAAAGCCTGAGAATTGTTACTACGGAGGCTGTCGCAGTAAAACCTCAAGTTGTTAAACCGACGAGCCAGGATGTGGCATCAGTTGAGGTTAAAGAAGTCAAAAAGGCAAAAGAAGATACAGATACCACGGCGACGACACGTTTGAGCCAGGTTTATGTGGTTCAGGCCGGTGATAATCTAAGTTCGATTGCGCGTCGTTTCAACGTTTCGGTAGACGATATCAAGAAATGGAACGATCTTCACGACAACAATGTGAAACTGGACAGCAAACTGACCATCGCCCAATTGATCACAGAGAACACGAACGATGCTGCAGTTGTCGATAATCAGCCAAAAACACAGGAATATGTTGTGGCTAAAGGCGACAACCTGAGTGCCATTGCCCGCAAATACGGAATCACGCTGAACGAACTCAAGGAAATGAACAACCTGACAGAAAACAGTGTGCTTCTGGGAACCAAACTGACTGTTCCTGCTAAAACAGATGTCGAGGATACTGCCGTAGCTGAAGCGGCTGCAAAAACTAAAAAAGAACGTATTGCAGCGGTCGAGAAGAAAAAATCGGAGCATTACTATGTCAAGAAAGGCGATTCACTTTTCAGCATTGCCAAGAAATATCCGGGGGTTTCGATTTCAGACATCAAGAAATGGAACGGAATCAACGGAAGTAACCTGAAACCGGGCATGAAGCTTAAAATCAGTGGGACTTAAAAATTAAATTGATACTTTTAGGGCTTTATTCAGAGATGAAAAAAGCCCTTTTTTTTTGGCTGATTGCAATCGTTCTATCCGGATGTGGGAAAACCGATGATTCGCGTAAGACGGAAGCTGCCGATAAACTCAATTCTGTGGCCGTGATCATTGACGATAATCTGTGGCTTGGAACGATAGGCGATTCGCTGAGGAACAAACTCGCCGCGCCAATGACGGGCCTTGATCAGGAAGAGCCGTTGTTCACCCTGAATCAATATCCGGCCAAACTTCTCGAAGGTTATATGACCCATAGCCGCAATATCATCGTCATCAAAAAAAACGACAAGCTGACCCAGAATGTATATCAGGTAAAACGTGACCAGTATACTCGGCCACAGACTATTTTTTCTATTTCGGGCAAGACTACGGCCGATATCATCCAGACGCTTGAAATGCATGCTCCGGATATGATTGCACGCATTCGGGCGGTTGAAATTGCCGAAAGCCAGAAATCGATCAAAAATGCACTTGCCGACGATAAGGATCTCGAAAAGATGTTCCGTATCCGGATGAATTATCCAAAGTCTTATAAAACGGTTCTCAAGCGACGCAAGTTCATCTGGCTAAAAAAGGAAATCACCAGCGGAAGTTCAAGCATTCTGGTATATCAGATTCCCGAATGGCAAATCGGGATTTCAAATGATATGGATGCGACGATAATCCGACAGCGAAATGCCGTAATCAGGAAGTACATCCGTGGAACACGCCGCAATACGCCAATGGTGACGGAGAATTCGTTTACGCCCTATTTCAATGAAATAACCCTGGCCGGAAAACCTGCTTATGAAATGCGCGGAACCTGGGAACTCGCCAATGATTTTATGCAAGGTCCTTTTTTAAGCTATTGCATTCATGACAAATTGCATAGGCGCTACGTTTTTGTAGAAGGCTTTTGTTATGCACCTTCACGCGAGAAACGTGATTTGATGTTTGAACTCGAAGCAATCCTTCGGACCGTATCTTTTATGAAATGACAGAACCAATTTGGAAAATAAGACGTTTTGAGCAACTTTCTTCGCTTGAACTATACCAACTGCTGCAATTGAGGAGTGAAGTCTTTGTGGTGGAGCAGGATTGCGTCTATCAGGACATCGATGGCAAAGATGCCAAAGCAATGCATGTCACCGGTGAATACGATGGCAAAATCGTAGCTTATTCACGAATCTTCAAACCCTGGGATTATTTCGAGCAGGCCAGCATCGGTCGTGTCGTGATTGATGCGAATTATCGCGACCGAAAATGGGGACACGAATTGCTGCGGCAATCGATCAAAGGCATCGAAACTTTTTTCGGGGAAAACAATATCCATATTTCCGCACAATGTTATCTGCAGAAATTCTACGAATCACATGGGTTTGTCGGAGTTGGCGAAACGTATATGGAAGACGGCATTCCGCATTTGGGAATGGACCTGAACTAGATTATACTTTTGTGATCACAAGCTCCACGCGGCGGTCGTATTCCGGTTCTTTTCCAAGAGGCTTTGTGTTTCCATAACCTTTGAAGGTCATGCGTTCCTTTGGAATCTTTTTGAAGATGAGGTATTTGTATACCGATTCCGCCCGGTTCGTAGACAATTTCCTTTTTTTAGTGGCTAAGTCTATGGCTTCGTTCTGATACGGAGGCGTACAGCAAACATGTCCCTGGATTTCGAATTCCAGATTCTTGTATTTCAAAAGCAACTTCGAAAGTTTATCCAATTGGGTCTTGGCCTGGAATGCCAGCTTACTGCTGCCACGTTCGAACAACAGACCTTCAAGGTAAATATGGTCGCCCACTTTATGGCTTTTCTGGATTCCGGTGTAGAATCCGGGAATGACGATTTCGGGCAACGGAAGCAAGTTCAACACCACATCTACGCGACGGTTCTTGGAACGTTTTTCCGGAATTTTTTCAGGTTCGATATCGTCCTCGATCATGATTTTACCCTTGCCTTCAATACTGACGATGATTTTGCTTTTAACACCGCTTGCAAGCAATTTGTCTTTGATTGCCGTAGCACGTTGGGTCGATAATTTGGTGTTGTAGGCCGCTTTTCCAACATCGTCCGTGTAGCCGAAAATCTGGATGGATTCGATTCGTGTGGAATCGGTTTTTTTGATGAAGTCGATAACCGCATCGGCCTGTTTTCCGTCCAGGGTGGCTTTTCCGGATTCAAAGTAAACAGATTGTACAACTTCTTCCTGGGCCAGAGAGATTTGGAACAGGAACAACAGCGGCAACAGCAGTAATGATCGCATCAGATTTTGAGAATTTTATTATAATCGGCGGGAACGTTGAGGATGGCAACGGCCTTTTTGATTTCAGAATTATTTTTGAGATAATATTGATAAAGTCCTTCTTTGTACGAGTAACGCTTGATGGCTTCGTCCAAAAGCAACGTCTTGATTTCCTTTTGGTTCTGGTTGAGTTGTGTCTCCTCGCTTTTCTGCAAGGCACTCAGTAATTGGGCGTATTCCGTTTTGATGGAAGAATCGACCTGTTCCTTCGTTGCCGCAGCCAATGTATTTTTAAGCGCGACTTCCGTTTCCGTATCGAAAGAGAAATTTGTGCGTTTGAGGAATTGCTTGAAATCGAGGAAATCCGCATCAGAAATCGTCGGCGTCTGTCCGGCGGCCAGCGGATGTTTGTAATAATATTCGGTTACATAATTGAAAATGCCGTCGTTGCGGACCAAAGCGTCAGAAATCGGGCTGGTTTTGGTCTCTGCCAGTTCCACATCTGGTAAAATTCCGCCGCCATCATAAACCGTACGGCCTTTGCGTGTTTTGAAGGCGTTATATTTTGTAGCTTCGGTCCGGATCGCTTTTCCGTCTTTGTCTCGGTGGGCGTAATCTAAAGCTTGAATACAACGGCCGGAAGGCGTATAATATCTTGAAATGGTGATTTTAAGCTGCGTTCCGTAAGTCAGGTCGATTGGACGCTGTACCAAGCCTTTTCCAAAACTGCGGCTCCCGACAATTACGGCCCTGTCCAGATCCTGCAACGCGCCGGCGACGATTTCAGATGCCGAAGCGCTTTTTCCATCGACGATGATGACCAATGGGATTTCAGCATCGACCGGATCACGTGTGGTTTTGTAGGTGTTGTTGTGTTTCTCGAGTTTCGATTTTGTCGTGACGATAGTTTCGCCTTTGGCCACGAAAAGGTTACAAATGTTGACTGCTTCGCCAAGCAAACCGCCCGGATTTCCTCTCAAATCCAAAACGATGCGTTCGGCTCCATCGCGTTTGAGTTGCTCGAGTGCTTCTTTAGTATCGGATGATGCTCTTTTGTTGAAAGCCGTCAGTGCGATGTAACCCGTTTTGTCATCGATTTTGGCAAAAAACGGAACTGCTTTTAGTTCCACCTCGTCAAGGACAAGCTGTGTCTTTTGGATTTTGCCCTGGCGTTTGTACGTGATGTCGACTTTAGTATTCTTGCTTCCTTTGAGCAATTGGCCCGCGTCTTCCTTGAAATCTTCGAGGTTTACGTCGCCAATCTGTATGATTTCATCTCCCGCTTTGAGTCCGGCTTTGTCGGCTGCGTAATTCTTGTAGGGTTCCTTGATGATGAGGCGTCCGTCTTTTCGCTGGATCAAAGCCCCGATTCCGGTGTATTCGCCCGTGTTGTTGATCTTGAATTTTACCACATCGGCTTCGTTAAAGTAAACCGTGTAGGGATCGAGATCGGCGAGCATGCTTTTTATGGCGTGATCCATCAGTTCTCCCGGATTGACTTCGTCCACATAATTCTCGCTTACGGCTTTGAACAGATTGGTGAAAATTTCTATCTGTTTGGCAACTTCGAAAAAATCTTCTTTGAAACTCGAGCCGACAAATAAAAGCCCGGCGCCGATTACGGGAAAAACATATCTTTTTTTGAAAGAAATCTGCATGTGTCAATCTGGGTTATGATGCTGCGGAACCCAATTCGGGCAGCATATGATAAGGCGATAAAAATAAGAATAAAACCACAGAGTCAAGGTTGCTCAACACGAATTTAACCTAATTGGCAAACAGATGGATTATTCCGTGGTGGAAGTATCTATTTTATGGGCTTCTGCCTCATTTTGCAAGTCGGCGAATTTCTTAAAAAGCTGCTCGATTTTGACCGTGATATCTGCATAAGACATGGTTTCGGAATTCGAATATACGATCATGCAGGCAACAGGGGATTTTGCAGCATCGATCAAAAGAGATTTGTTGTGCCGATACGCTTCCCGCAGCCTGCGCTTGATCAAATTACGATCGTGGGCCTTTTTAAAGAATTTCTTCGGGACGGATACACCGACCTGGATTTTGGAAACCGAATCCTCGATAGGGATAAAAACCAACCGCAACGGATATTTGGAAACAGATTTGCCTTCACGGAACAAACGTTCAATGGTCAATCTGCTCTTGAGTTTCTCTGAATTTGGGTAACTGCGATCCATTGGGCCAAAGATACGAAGCCGGATTGGGTATTTGACCGTGGCATGATTCCACGTTTCGTATCAAATGTATTCCACACTTTTCCCCACATTTGGATTTTTGCAAATTTCGGATCTTATGGAATTCGAAAAAAAATGCTTAGGACATAATCTGCTTAAAATCAGTAAGGTTATGGAGGTGCTGTTTTTGATAACAAGACAATCTGTTATCTCTATGGTTTTACAGGCACACCGATTGCCTTATTGCCCTCGAACATAAATTATGATAGAAATGAAAAAAGTATTTTTCGGTGCACTGCTTCTGATGGGAATGGGCGCCATGGCTCAGGAAACACCTAAAAAAGAAGAGAAGAAAGCCGCTACGGAAACAACGACAAAGTCAACCGATGCATCCCAAACTACAAGTCCGGCACTGACACCTCAAAAGTCTTCGACACCAACGACTTCATCTGATAAAACAACAACTACCACAAAGCCAGAGACGAAAGATCCGGCTAAAAAAGAGGAAACCAAATCTTCTAAATAAGAAGCCGAAAGGCACGGTGACGGCAATTTGGAAATACAAGTTGCCGTTACTTCTTAAAATGCTGTAAGCCAATCTGGAAATCCTGAAATGTTAACAAGGAATTTCTGGCTTACCTTTACATTAAGATAGAAAAGCAATATCCGCGGGTTGAAGAAACAACTGCTACAATAAGCGGGTAACTACATAAACATCAACACAACGACTAAGTCCGGAGATCGAATTTCCGGCATCTTCAGGGGAAAGCCAAATTTGGGCATACCTGAAAATAGAAACCCTTTCGGAATATGACTCGAAAGGGTTTTTTGTTATTTGTTACGGACAAGTTTTTTGGCGATATCGGCCAATAAATCCCGATTTTTGTCAACGAAAGCCAAACCGGCCTGAATGAGTTCATAAATGTTCTTTTCTCCAGAATTATCCATGTCCGGCGAGGCTTTTCCCAGATTCGGAACCAGGCGGTAATAATTTTGGCGATTGCGTTTACCCAGTGAATCGAACATTTTGCCCAAATGATAATCTACGGTTTCGGCATTGGCAGAAAGCAAAATATCTATAAGCGGCCCAATCCATTTGAGCTTTCCGGCGTTTTCAAACTTCTCGAATGTGTAGGACTTAAGTACTTCGCCTGTTCCGATTGAAACCAGGATGAGATCATTTATATTGGGATGGTCGGGCTTTTCAGGATCATTGAGGATTTCGGAAAAGCGAATTTTTCGCGCTTCGGTAAAGGCACACAGCGATGGATTGTTAGCAAACACACCTCCGTCTATCAAGGTAAATTCCTGTCCATAAAGTGATTTGATCTTAGCTGGTTCAAAATAGGTTGGTGCAGCCGACGTGGCCCGGCAGACATCTTTCACATAAAAATTTTCAAGTGAGGCCTTTGCTTCATGGCTTGTAAAAAACTTGGCGCGCCGGTCAAAAATATCATAAGCCGTAATGAGGCTTGGCTTTACAAGATCTTTAAGTTGAAGTGTTCCGAAAACCTGTTCGAGTTGCTTTTCGAGATTCCGCCTTGAAATCTTTTCATTGAACAGTCCGAAAATATTGAACATATGTTCCCAAAACGATACACTGAAAATGGTTTCTCCGTTCTTGGAATACAAGTCCAAAGCTTCCTGAACCGAAAACTTTGCTTTTCCGTCGTTTCCCGGACAGAGCAGGATAGAAGCTATCAATCCGCCTGTGCTTGTCCCTGCAACCAAATCGAAATAATCTCCGATACGGGCGTTCGGGTGATCGATCTTCTGAAGTTCTTCTTCGATATATTTTAGGATGACGCAGGTTATGATGCCGCGAATCCCGCCTCCGTCAAGGCTTAAAATCCTGATCTTCTTTTTCATGGTCTTTTCTCGTTTGTTAGTATTATATAACCTTGGTCGTTCACGGGAAGTTTGGAAAGCGTTCTCCAATCGCTGAATCCTGATTTTTCAAAATGAGAATAATCCTTATTCGTTTTCCAGTCGCCACCCCACAACCATCCATATTGTTTGAAAATTTTCACACATTCCATCCAGTCCGCTATTTTATCATCATCGAAATCTTTGCCGATGTCCCAAATGGCTTCTTTTCCGTCGACAATCAGGCAGATATCGACTGCAAAACCGTAATTATGGATTGATTGGCCGGCTTTGGCATTTGTGACTTTTTTCCCGGCAATCGTCCTCCCGATGGCGTAAAGTTTCCTTTGTTGTTCTAGAGTCCGAAGACCTTGAGTGATGCGAAGCTTTGCTTTTCCGGTCAGAATTTTGTTACAACTATCGACTATTGTGGCAACTTCTGTCCGGATTAACGGATGTAGTCTGGTGAGGTGAAGTATTGTGTGATTGTCCATAAGACAAAGATAGAAAATAATCTTACTAAACACAAATTAAACGAAGATTATTTACTTATATCGATGGATTTTGGTAATAAAAAACCGCTGCATGTTGGAGCGGTTTTAATTTTATAATACTGTAAAGAATTTTAAGTTTTGAAAAGTCACATATTTAGTCCAAGATGAAAATATTTATCATTGGCTGCATCGTACGTCAAATCAAAATTAGATGTTTTCCATGAAATGCTATGAACCAATTTTGTATCATCTATGATTGTAACTATCGGTGAAACGTCATCAGCATCTGAAAAAACAAAATGAACTAACCAGTAATCAGAATTATAATTCTCATCAATCTCTTTTGATACAAATGTAGATTTTTGATTTACGAAATTTTCCCATTGTCCTATATCTTCCAAGGCTTTCTTCGCCAACTGGAATGTTTGTTCTTCTGTTAAATTCATTGCTTATATCTTGAAAATTTGTAATATGGCAAACTCAATAAATCCTCCATTTCCTTCACAGCTTTAAAGCGTCCGGTTTCTAAAAGGGCAATTTTTTTGTAATATTGGTAGGAATCGACCAATTCATTTTCCGTCCATCTATTTTTGGACTGCCAAATTCGATCCCAAACCAATTCTTCATGTTTCCACTGGTCAATACTATAGAATTTTTTAGCTCCCATTTTCTTTAAATCCTCTAAATGCCATAATTCATGTTGCCAAGTAAGTTCGGTAATCTGTTTTCTGAAATAGATTTTTGGTGGCGGCCCCATGGAAAAGCTGCCTAATACTTTGCGAGCATTCCACTTAACAATTCTTTCGGCGTCCTTTACTTCATCGACAATATGAATCTCTAAATTAAAGTTTTTGTAGTCATGTAATAAATTTTTGATTCTTTTTCTAAGCAATCTTTCACCAATAAATTTTCCTCCGTCCCATGTGTTTATTGCCTGTCTTTCTAATTCTATTATGTCGTCCAAATGTTCGCTAAAATTATTGACATCCAACAACTCTTTCTTATTAAGTGAATTCCTGTTTTTTTCAAGAACAGTTTCTAAGTCAGCGGCCTTTTTTCTTAAAATCCTCGTACTTAAAGCATCTGTACCCAAAATGCACAATTCAAACCAGAACAAATACTCACGAAGTTTATTTACCAAATCGCGATTTTTGGAATTTTCGATAAGGCTAAGTCCAATGGAAATAACACTGCTCGAAACCTGAAGTATGCCAAATGTTGTGCGCAGGACAACAAAAGTGATTTCTGCGGTTTGGGCAATTCGTCTTAATTGTAACAAAGCTCCGACACCAGTGTATAAACTGATAAAATCCGCCGTTATCCAAAGGGCTTTTTCAAAATTTTCCCAAGCACCTTTATCGTCGAAAGCCTTGAGATAGAATGCAGGGATTTTGACACCTTCAGCAAGGATCAAATCTTCATTTTGGACTTCCTTTAGTGCTATAAGATCTACTGGCTGGAATACATGATAATGAGTATAGGTGTCTTCCAATAAAGGAATTTCCGTTGCTGTTGTAATGGTAATATCAGAACCTGACATCTCAAAATCGAAGTTGTCAAGCCGGAATCCCAAAATATAATCCTGAGTGTATGCTAAGGGAATCGGGATGTCATAATCATTGAAGACTTTATTCCCAGAATCGATGTAAATGCTTTCCGACCAGATTTTAGCCAATAAAATCATTGCTTGACTGAAATTATTTCCTCCACCCCAATCGTTCATTTTGTCATATATTGTAAGAAAAGCGTTTTGCCCATTTATATGGGTGGTCAAGAGTTTGTTTAGAAAAGATGTTGCATTGAAACTCTCTTTTTCTGTACATGTTTCTAAAAGCTTCAGAACAATTTGTTCTCTTGCATTAGGTAAAATATTATCGCTGAGTAATCCGAAGAGGAAATATTCTATTGTTGAATTTTTAAAAAACTTAAGTAAAAAAATAGGTAAGTCATATAAGACATGAAGTGCTAAAGGATTTGAAATCAATCCATCTTCTAGCTTACGAGCGACGTCTTTGAATATTTTTTCTATATACAGTTTTTGCTGTTTCTGATGCAAATTGCTAAGAATAATCAAAAGGCTATCCCAACTCAAATCAGATAGTTTAATGGCAGCGTTCTCTTTTAGGTATTCGATATTCGGATTGTTTAGGGATATATTGCCGTCATTTCTGTATGGGAAATACAAACAATATGGCGCATATCCCAATCCTTCATCACTCAAAAACACTTTTTCTGTATCTATATATGCAATTTTTTTATTCAAAATCGCCTTTCCAGTATATTCTGTGTCTTGAAATTCCCACGAATTTTCAACATTCGGACTTCCATTAATGAACTTTTTATAATCAAAAATTGATTTCTCATTATTTGCAATTACAATGACATCGTCCAGTTGATTTTTTTCTTCAAAGTCGGTAATGATTGCCATTGCCGCCCCAATATGGTAGAGAACCGCCATAAAATCTGTATATCCAGTATAAAATTCTCCTTTTGCTTCTTTATATAAAAGACTGTTTTTTCCAAAAGGGGTATTTAATGCATATTCGTTAGATATTTCTCTAAATTCTCTGGTGCTTTGTGAGTTTAAGAAATTGTTTTGTAATTCGAGGAAATTAATATTGTTTATATTTTCTAAACCCTCCGCATCAAAATCTGAAAATGATAATAGTTCCATATTGATATTTTTAAAACCCCCGCCATTACAGCGGGGGTTGATTAAACAATGATTAAGGGGCAACATGCTGAACTTCGAGATTCGCTTCCAGAACCTGGTCGGCATGCAGCTGGACTCCAATGGCCCGTGATCCGGAGACCACTTCATATGCATCGGTGGGCAAATCGTCATTAGCATCTATGAACAACTCATAGTTTCCGATAGGAATGGTGTTAAGTTCCCAATTACCGTCAGGCGTGGAATAGGTGAGATCCTGGATGACATGATCCAGACGCTTGAGTACCACTTTGATTTCCTTGCCCTGGTTACCTTCAATATGACCAATAATCTTGGCATATCCCTGATTCCCTAGCTGGGCTTCACTAATTTCGAAACTTTCAGACTGTGGAACAGCTTCCGGATCTTCGAAGTCTTCCAGGTCATCCTCGTTGAACGGAAGGGCTTTGCTCACTTTTAATCCGATGCTGTCAGCCTGCAGTATCGTCAATGAAGTTGGAAGACGAGTCGGCCAGGCTTTTCCTTCTTTGACCCCGACAGGCAATGTCAGCTCTTTCGTAATGGCCATGAATAATTTGTCTTCAATAAGAGGAACTTCTCCACCGTTCCAGATTTGCCCGGTTTGCAGGTAATAGCGAACGGCATCTTCAAATCCGGGGCGCACCGTTACAATTACACGTGCTGTACCGGCTTGCATGAAGCTTCTGAATAACGGGTCATTGTTGTCATACTGATACAAGGCGCCCCAATCTTCGCGTCTTCCCCAATAGTAAGGGTAGAAATTGTAGGACATGATATCCCATTCAAAAGCCTGCTCCATGAATTTAGACAAGGCAGCGTATTTATCAAGGACAGTCGTCACATTGACTTCATGATTTCCGAAATTTCTGGTTTCACCCGGATTCAATGGTTTAAACATATCTTTTCCATAGGTGCTTGTTGCAGCCGGATTTTGATCAATCAGATAGGAGATACAGTTTTTACGCAATATCATATTCTCAATCTGTCTGTAGAAACCCGGATTAGCTTCTTTTATGGCTCCTTCTTTGGCTTCGGCTTCGGCCATTTTTTGCTCGTATTTAGACAATGCGTCTTCATAAGCATCAATTACGGCTTTGAATGATTCGAGTCTCCATTTGTTCATCGTTTCAGGTGTCGGACGGCATTTCACGCTGGCCGTAATGTCTCCGGCAACGTGGTTCCCTAAAGTGAAAGATACAGGCACCTCGACTTGGTAAGGTATGATGTAGTCGTTCACAAACAATTGCTCCGCAAAGAAAGTGCTCTCATACTTGTTGGTCACATTCCCAATAGATAGGCTCAGTAATATTCCGCCACCGGAGCCGTTATCGCTGACAGCGGAAAAAACACCGCTCGCATAATATGCTTCATAGCCTTCCGGAACCTTGATAGAACCTTGACCGGCATTTGCTTCGATGCTGCCAAAAGTTACTGCTGATTCGTCATACAGAATTTTAAATGATGCTCCTGCGGATAATTCTGCGGTAGGTTGGGCCGGAATTTCTGCGTTGTATTTCCCTGCCCAATATTTCAGGTTGGAGTCGGTTATGGAATTAAAGTCTTTTAGCTGCAATAGTGCATCAGGAGGCGTATTGGGTAAATCCTCGAATGTCCTTGGATCTGCAGGCTTCTGGAGGACTACACCAGATTTATTAGCCTCCATTCCAAGCAAATGCAATTTTGCCGGTTCCGGGACCATAAATTCAAACATCAGACGCTTTCCATAATTTAAAATCTGGTTTTTGAAAATTTTATCGACCCAGCGGTAGACCCCTACAACATGTTTGTCGCCTTTGGTATTGTCATAACCGTGTTTGTTGTTCTCTTCAAATTCCTCGATGATTTTTTCAATACGCTCTTCCTTGACTTTGGTGACCATCCTGTCCAGGGCGCGCTCTGTAATTTCCTTTGCCTGATTTACAGCAAGCATATTACTTTCATCGCGGGAGGAATGTGTAGCAAAGCCGGCATTGGCACTGATTTGATAGGCGTCAGTTCCGTAATTTGCATTTACGCCGGCGGTAATATCCGTTGCCTCTGCTAAAACTTTTGCCACTTCAGAATGCATCTCAAATCTATCTGTAGAAGTCGTATCTGTGAGTTTTTCGCGTTCGCTTTCAGATGCAGAAGTAATGGTATTCTCGCTTCGCCTCAACCTTCTGGTAGCTTTTTCGCGATATTCTCGGGCCATGATGTTTTCAATGGCAGCTACTTCTCCTTCTACGTAACCCTGAACCGAAGTCTCAACCTTTTTGTAATCGGCTATACCAAGTTGTTTTACCCCAAATCCAGATGGAATGAATGAGCCTTCTGGTTGTGAGTCTGTGGGATTGGTTTCCGTCTCGTCATAGGGCTCTCTTTGGGTTTCAAACATTCCACGCATACAGCTTAACGTGCTGTAAAAGTTAGATTTGAACGACTTTACCGCCCCATTGCCAAACGAAATGGAGAATTCTATATATTCGATTTCTTCATAAAACGCGCCCATATCTAAATCTTCTTCATGCAGGTTGCTCAATGTGATATGGTTGCCGTTCCTGATCTGGGAATACGACTGGCGACCTACTTCCGAGCCGTTCTGGTAAACCGCCAATGTATCTACCGCACTTACTTCCCACGAAGTATCAGGCACATCGAATTCAAGGGCGAAATGGACATAGGTGTTTCCGTTGACATTACTCTTATAGTTTGTCGGGCAGCACTGGAATTCAAAAGGACGTTCGTCTTGCGTTTTTTTAGCAACGCGCACGCCACCAACTATCGCAGTGGCATCTGATGTGTCAGGATTGTTTGCAATGATGCTGTCTGCGGCTTTTCTTGCAGCACTATCTGTTAATTGTTCTACATCCTCGAATGTCAGGTCAGGTCTGAAGGTAATGGAACTCTGGATAATCTGTTGAAAAATACTGGACTGGGTTGAATCAGGATCACGTTCTACACCAAGTACATCCAACAAGGTAGCATAGGCGCCGCGTGAGAACATGGATTCCAAATTCAGGAGGTCCATTTCTGCCTTGTAAGTGAATTTGAATTCCGGGATGTCCAGATCTGGAGGCAACGGGATTTTTTGACAAGGATCCAAAGGGTCGTAAGCCACGCCTTCTGGCCTGACACCGCAATAGGAGTTTTTAAGTGACTTGACCTGAGCTTTGTAATTTTCGATTTCGGTTTTGTGATCTTCCAGGTAACCTTGCCGGTCCAATTCCAACGCCGAATTATATTTGTCCCAGTAAATGGCTTTTGCTTTAACGAGTTCTTTTTTTAGCGTCCCAAGCCTTACCAAAAAAGCAATAGATTCGTTCCGTTTCAAAACCTTTGACATGGTTGCGGAAGGATTTGATAAAACCATTTCACCCGGTTTAAATGAAGTCCTGAATTGAGCAGGCTCGGATTCCAGTAAATCCACGAATATTTCCCTAGGCAAAACCACCGTGGCTTTCAATGCAATCTCCAATTCATCCTTGTCTATCATTTGTATCACATGCAAAGCTGAAAGAAGCTGCATAAGGAGTTCTTTTGCATAAAAATCCTTTTGCATGATGATTTGGTAAAAAAGATTTTCCCAAAGTATTTGCAAATCATAAACCTGGGTAGAAGTAAGGTTGCCGTAATAATTAGCGACTTCAGATGCGGTTTTTGATTTTTTATTGCCCGCAAGCCAGATTGCGAAGTGATACAGCGCCGGTGAAACAGTTGCCTTTATACCAGCAACATCCAACACCAATGAATCGTCTTCAAAGCCGGACGCTTTCTCTTTAAGCACAGTCCACTTTTTCCCTGGATCCGCTGATATTGCATGGTGAAAAGTGGTTGTGATATCGTTTGGAATAAATATGAACCGAAAAATCTCATCGCGATCATCGGCCAATTCCGGCGACCTCATGGTCACAAACCGAAATAGCGTGTTTTTAATTTCTGAATTAGTCATTTTAAAAATTTTAATTGATTATTTTCCTCGTTTGTTATAAATAAGACGGCGGTTTTCCATTTTCCGGACAATGGCGGCAATGCCGAATTAATAACAATGCAAATATATAAGAATATAGTCATCTATACAAGTAATTTATAATATTATTTTCATCGCGCCTTGATGTTGGCTTTAATCTTTTATGCATAATCCATTCAAATGCTGTTGCTTTTGTTGTTTTATTTGAAGTGAAATTTTTCTAACAAAAATCTTTTTGTGGTATTTTTTTCTACCTTTGTGAAAATTTGAATTAAAATGGTTTCAGAAAGAGTTGGCCAATACATTGAAAAAAAGGGCATTAGCTACTATGCATTTGAAAATAGTCTTGGAGCAAGCCGTGGAAGTATATCAAAAGCGGTTAAAGAAGGAAAGAGTATCGGCTCAAATGTGCTTGAAAATATTATGGGTATTTACAAAGATTTGAATCCGTCATGGCTTTTGACCGGCCAGGGAGAAATGTTTATATCCGGAAATGAAGTATCAGCAAACCGTGAAATCCAGACTTTCCGGCTTAAGACAGATTCCAGCCTAGAAAGTCAACAGATTCCGCTCTACGATATTGAAGCTATGGCCGGATTGGTGCCGTTGTTCCAACATTCCGAATCACAAGAGCCAATAGACCATATTTCCATACCGCATTTGCCTAAATGTGACGGAGCGGTTTATGTCACAGGTGACAGTATGTATCCGCTACTGAAAAGCGGAGATATTGTGTTGTACAAGGAAATCCACGATATCCGCAATGAGATTTTCTGGGGTGAAATGTATCTGCTCAGCATTGATATGAGTGGTGAGGAATACATCACCGTAAAATACATTCAAAAATCGGAAATACCAGGTTCAGTTCGTTTGGTAAGCCAGAACCAACACCATCAGGATAAAGATGTGGAACTGGGAAAAATAAAGGCTTTGGCATTGGTCAAGGCAAGTATCCGCATCAACGCAATGCATTAAATAAATTTTATACAATCAAAAAACCCTTTCGAGTCCATATACCGAAAGGGTTTTTTATTTTGTATGGAAATAAGATTACTTTTTGAAGCTGTTGTTTTCCGGCTTCACATCGGCCATTAAGCCTTGAGGATCGAGTTGGACAGATTTAACCAATTTTCCGTCAATCTTAAACTCATATTGCTGCTGCGCCCAGGGCCAGTCTGATAAAACCGTGCGTTTGACATTCGGGAATGGATTCGGTTTCTGGTAATCCATCATGCGAAGCGGAATGTAGAAATACTCCTTTTCACCGTTTTCATATTCGACCAAAACATCCATCGGCATCGGTGTGCGGCCGATTCTTTCCAGTGAAACCATCGTGGATTTTGCATCAGCAGTAACCGATTTGATTCCGTAATCGATCGTGTTTGTCGTCTGCGTCCAATCGACCAGATACCAATCGAGCATAGCGCCGGAAACTTTCTCCGCGACACGTTTGATGTCATTCGGGTTTGGATGTTTGAATTTAAAATCGGAGTAGTAGCGTTTTAGGGTTTTCATGAAATTTTCTTCCCCGATCAGATAAATCAGTTGCGTCAGGAACAATTCGCCCTTTACGTAAGACGAAATGCTGTAGTTGCGGTTGATATCGAAACGATCGGCGTGAGTCGAAAGCGGCTGTTCCGTGCCTGAATTCGCCATCGAAGCATAGGTTTTATAAGCATTTGAAAACGGATTCGCCACTGGTTCCGCAGCGATTTTATTGAGGCCGTAATCTTCCAGGAAAGATGTAAAACCTTCATCCATCCAGCCGTGTTTGCTCTCGTTTGAACCGAGAATATGCTGGAACCACGAATGTCCCATTTCATGAGCCGTAACGCCAATAAGTCCGTCCAGATCACCATTACCCAAAATCAACGTACACATCGCATATTCCATTCCGCCGTCGCCGCCCTGTATCACCGAATATTGCTTATATGGATAATTGCCGACGGTTTTGTTGTAAATATCCATCAAAGTCGCCGTGTAAGGCTGTAATTTTTTCCAGTTATCATTGTGTTTGGCATCGTCGAGGTAGAAAAAATGCAGGTCGACTCCGTTAGGTCCGGCATAGGTGTCGTGGATGTAATTCTTGTCGGCCGCCCAGGTGAAATCATGCACGTTCGGTGCGATGAAATGCCAGGTCAGTGTTTTGGTGTTCTTCGGATACGTCACATTCGATGCATAGCCGTGGCCAATTTCGTTCGGATTCTGCAGATAACCCGATCCGCCTATGACGTAATCTTTGTCGATGGTAATATTGACATCGAAATCGCCCCAAACGCCATAGAATTCACGGGCGATGTATGGATCTGCATGCCAGCCTTCAAAGTCATATTCGGCCAGTTTCGGATACCATTGCGACATGGACAGTTCGACACCTTCTGAGTTATTTCTGCCTGATCGACGAATCTGGATTGGGACCTGTCCGTCAAAATCGAGTGAAAATTTCGTGGTCGAATTCGGAAGAATCGGCTTTGCCAGATCCACAATCAAAATAGTCCCGTTCGATTGGGCAGCTGCGTTATTTCCGTCTTGCTTGAAATTGGAGACATTCAAAAATCCAATCTCGTTGGGTTTCAGGTTTTTGATGCGGCTTTCTTTGACATCGCCTTTTTTTGTCACCATTCTGCCGTCCGGGTCTTTTATCGACCGCACGCGCATATCCATTTCGCTTCCTGGCTGGAACGCATTCGGATACAAATGGAAATACACTTTTTTTAAGGTATCGGGCGAATTGTTCCAGTATTCCAATTCCTGGTTGCCTGTGTATTTATAGGTTTTGACATCCATTTTGACATCCATTTTATAACTGACTTTTTGCTGCCAGTAACAATTTCCCTGAGCAAAAGCGAAAGATGAAAACCCTATCAGGGCAAACGAAAGCATGCGATTCATAGTGGTGTGAAATAAAAAACGGAAGATAATTCTTCCGTTTGTGATTTGAAAACCGTAAGGCCTATTTCTTGGATAGTTGCTCGGCCATTTTCAATGCGTTGTATGCATTTATAATTTTGCCCGAGCGACAAACTTTATCAAAAGTACGCGTCTCTTTTTCTTCTCCTACTTTCACCGGAACCGTGATTGGGGTTCCCGAATCCATAAGGATATGTTTCACTTGCGAAGCCGTCAGGTTCGGATAATAGGAACGGATCAAAGTTGCCACGCCGGCTGCATTCGGTGATGCCATCGAGGTTCCTTGTTCGTATTTGTATTTGTTGTTCGGAACCGTCGCATAGATTTTTGATCCCGGAGCGAATACGTCGACGTTATAGGTTCCGTAGTTTGAAAACCCGGCAACCAGATTTTCTCCGTAGGTGTTGTTCAAAGCCCCTATTGTCAACAGGTTGTCAGACATTTCGGTTTTTCCACCATCTTCTGAATCATTCGGGAAATTCTTGTACATATCAAGGTCGATGTCGTGGCTGTCGTTTCCGGCTGCGTGTACGATCAGCACGTCTTTGCTAGCCGCATACTTGATCGCATCGTAAACCCATTGTTTGTGAGGCGAAAAGCTTTTCCCGAAACTTCCGTTGATCACTTTTGCACCGTTGTCAACTGCGTAACGTATGGCAAGGGCGATGTCTTTGTCATATTCGTCACCGTTCGGAACCGCGCGTACGGCCATGATTTCTGCTGTAGATGCAACTCCGTCTCCGCCTTTTCCGTTTCCGCGAACCTGCGCGATGATTCCGGCAACGTGTGTTCCGTGCATGGAATCTTCTTTGTTAGGGGCGTAGACACGGTTGTTCCCGTATTTGGTGTCTGTGATGTCTTCCGGATTGTCACCGACGATTTTGCGTCCGTTGAAATCTTTATTGAGGTTGTAATTGATCTGGTCGTCTACCTGTTTTTTGTATTCGTTGAGGTCTTCGTTAAAGCTTGGCCCGGTTTGGCCAATGACCTGTGTCATGACCATTTTGCTGCGGTTGAGGTTGGCATCAGTAGTAGAAATCGCCTTCAATTCATCAAGCGTATAATTTTCTTTTCCAAGGTGTTTCTTGATGGCGTCGTTCGCTCCGAAGATAAAATCAACCTGCATTTTACCGGCAAGTGCCTGTTGGTATTCTTCATCGAAATCGGCTTTGGCTTTTTTGTAATCGGCAGACCCGTCGTCACCTTTTTTGACAATACGAACCATTTCGAGGTTTTCGTCGTTGGCATCACCAAGGAAATTCCATCCGTGGATGTCATCAACATAACCGTTTTTATCGTCGTCTATGTTGTTTCCGGCAATTTCTTTAGGGTTCGTCCAAATCATTCCCTGAAGATCTTCGTGATCGATATCTACACCTGAATCTACAATACCGACAATTACTTTCTGGCCTTTTTTGCCTTTAAGTAATTCTTCGTAAGCACGGTCTACACTCATTCCGGGAATGGAATCTTTGTAAATATCCAAATGGCTCCAGCGTTCGAGGTCTTTCTCGGCAAGTTCACCTTTTTTAGCTGTAATTGTAGTTGGAACCGGAGCTGCGGCTGTAGTTTTTTTGGAAGCCCCGCAAGAAGTAAGCAACGTTGCGGCAAGGGCCACACTCAGAATGCGATATTGCAATTTCATGAAATAGGTTTTTATGGAAAAATTGGTCGAAAGTATAATTTTTTGTTACAAACGATTAAGCGATTAACAGAAACTTATGATGGGAAAGCCTTATTTCTTTGCCATCTTTTCTGCCATCACCAAAGCATTGTATGCATTTACGATTTTGCCGGAACGACACGCTTCGGCTAATTTGCGCTTCTCGTGTTTGTTCCCGAAAGTCAGCGTCATATCAGTCGCAACACCGGAATTCATTAGTATTTGTTTTACCTGAGAAGCCGTAAGTGACGGATAATACGAACGGATCAATGCAGCGACACCAGCCACATTAGGAGCCGCCATTGAAGTACCTTGTTTGAAGTCGTACTTGTTATCCGGAATGGTCGCGTAAATTTTTGAACCTGGCGAAAAAAGATCCACATTATCAGCTCCGTAGTTTGAGAAAGCTGCCACCATACTTTCATTAAAGGTGTTGTTCAACGCTGCGATCGTAATCAGGTTATCTGAAATTTCAGTGGCTTGTTTTTCCGAATCGTTAGGCCAGTTCTTGTTGTCTTCCAGGTCAATATCGTGTCCGTCGTTTCCGGCTGCATGCACGATGAGCACATCTTTCGAGGCCGCATACTTTATAGCATCGAAAACCCATTCCGGATGCGGGGAATAACTTTTCCCGAAACTTCCGTTGATGACCTTGGCTCCATTGTCAACCGCATAGCGAATGGCCAAAGCCACATCTTTGTCATATTCGTCACCGTTTGGAACGGCACGTACCGACATAATTTCTACGTTTTCGGCAACGCCGTCACCGCCTTTTCCGTTTCCGCGGATTTGGGTAATGATACCTGCGCAATGTGTTCCGTGCGAGGCATCTTCCTTGTCAGGCCCATATACGTGGTTGTCGCCGTAAAATTTTGCATTGATATTTTCAGGGTCGTCTCCTGTTGCTGACTTGCGTCCATCAAAATCCACATTCAGGTTGTAACTCACCTGGCTTTCGTAACGCTTTTTTCCTGCCTGGATGTATTTGTCGAATTCCGGTTTGCTCATCCGGTTAAGGAAATTCAGGATACGTGGTTTCATGGCATTCACAGTCGAATCGTTGCTTTTCAGGGCTTTCAATTCATCTGCCGTATAGTTTTCCGTGGCGGTTTCTTTCCGGATCGTAGCATCTGCCTCAAGTATTTTGGCGATTACTTTGAGGCTTTCGGTCGCCTCCTTGTATTGTTCGTCATAATCGGCCTTCATTTTGGCATAACCCGGCGCTTTGGTGTCGTTCTTTTTGATCATACGCGTAATTTCGAGGGTTTCGTTTACGGTGTTTCCCAAAAAATTCCATCCGTTTACATCATCGACATAACCATTATTATCATCGTCTTTTCCGTTACCGGCAATTTCCTTTTTATTGGTCCAGATGCGGCCTTGAAGATCTTCATGTTCTATATCGACCCCGCTGTCGACAACTGCCACAATCACGGTTTTGCCCTTTTTTCCTTTGAGGAATTCGTAGGCGCGATCCACGCTCATTCCCGGTACGCTGTCTTTTTCAAGATCGAGGTCGCTCCAGCGTTTGAGGTCTGTTTCAGATAATGGTTTTTTCTTTGCCGTAACGTTTTTTGCCGAAACCTGTGCCGTGGCATCGGCGCCGATAAAAAAGGCAAATGCTACTGCTGAAAGTGTAATCGGGGAATAAAATTTCTTCATGGTTGGAATAATTGATTATCAGAAAACATCGGAACAATCAAGCACATTCTTCAAACGAATGCCGCGCTCTGTCTGCTCTACGGTAATGATTTGATTGTGAGCGTCGTGTTCAAGCATTACAAACATATCGTTTTCAAGCACAAATTTCAAAAAAGTTTCCTTTTCGGGCATGGTCAGCAGCGGACGTGTGTCGTAACCCATGACATATGGAATCGGCAAATGACCCGCGGTCGGTAATAAATCTGCTGCAAAAACAATCTTGCGGCCTTTGTATTCGATTATCGGGATCATCATTTTTTCGGTATGTCCGTCCACGAGGAAAATATCGAAACCGAGTTCGGAATTTGTAATCAGATTAGAATCAGACAAACCGACGAAATTCAATTGCCCGCTTTCCTGCATAGGCAGAATATTCTCCGGAAGGAACGATGCTTTTTCACGCGAATTTGGCGTCACGGCCCATTTCCAATGATTTTTATTGGTCCAGTATTTTGCGTTTTTGAAAGCTGGAAGATATCCGGTTTTGTCGGAATTCCATTGGATCGCACCTCCGGAATGATCGAAATGCAGGTGCGTCAAAAAAACATCGGTCACATCATCGCGGTGAAAACCTGCTTTTGCGAGAGATGAATCAAGAGAATGGCTTCCCCATAGATGATAATACCCAAAGAATTTTTCCGATTGTTTGTCGCCCATTCCGGTGTCGATCAGAATCAATCTGTTTCCATCCTCGACTAAAAGACAACGCGCCGCCATCTCGATAAGATTATTTTCGTCGGCTGGATTGGTTTTGTTCCAGATGGTCTTTGGAACGACTCCGAACATGGCTCCGCCGTCTAGTTTAAAGTTTCCGGCTTCAATACTATGTAGTTTCATGCTGTGGTTTTTACAAAAATACAAATTTGGAATTTTTGATTTGTAGAAAAAAAGCTTATATTTATTTAAATTTAGAAGAATAAATTCTTATGTTTGCCATATAAATTATTATCAAATGGAATCGTTTTTATCCAATCTTGCCGATCAGTCCAACGGTTACGCCATGGGGTCTCCGTTTAAAGAAAAAAGCCTGTTTTATGCATCGCCAGAATTACAATCTTTTTATGCAACATTCTCAGATGCTCAAAATTCCTTGTGGAAATATAAAATTATCAAGAGTGCCAAGGGTTCGGAACTGATTGAGCAATACAAAAGGTATGATGCCGAATTGGAAAAGTCGGAAGGTACTTTAAAAGAGGATCTCGACTTTATTGTTTTTATTGAAACTGATGGGAATATTAGTTTTGGAGATGTTCTCCTGATCAAAATGGGCAATGCGATGCTCAAAGCGTTCTTCACAAAACCGGGAATCGCTAAATCATGGTCACAATCATTGGCCAGGCAAATTGCGGAATTGGGTTTTAGGGAGAATGATTATCTGACGGCATTTGGGATTGAAGCCGAATATAGGTTAACAAAGAATACGGGTACAATCAAAGAAACGCCTCAGGAAATTGTCGGAAAGATGGTGCCTGAAATTTCAAAAGCAATTCGGAAATTGAAGTTGGACCCGGCATATTGGGATCCCGGATTGAAGTCGGAAAAATACCTGGGCTTCAAAGCTTCAGATGCGTTGGCTTTCCTTGAGAATTCAGTGGGAAGTTTGGAATCTGGATTATCCAATATGAACAAACAGCTTGTTCTTATTTCAAGGGTAAGGCTTATCGACCAGGACAATCCTTTTTTGAAATCTGCAGTTTCCGTTTTATCATCGCTGGAAGCAAGCATGGATGCAGTCGGAAAAACTGTGAAGAGATTGCGGACCATGATTCCTTTGGAGTTTGCTTTTATATGCGGTATTGTTGACGGATTGATAGAATTTATTTGCGGAATAGTCGATGCCATCCTGATTTTGCTGGAATTGTTCCTTCGGGCGCAACTAACAGAAACAGCAGAGGATTATTTGTTTACAATAGCTATCCGTGAAGCGTTGGAAGAATTGGCCGAAAAGTTTCTTGCCGATCCAATGTGGCTCTCCAAGGAAATGGATCAGATTTTAAAACAGATGAGCCAGGAAGCAAGAGCAGCAAACGCACAAAAAAATGCTTGCCAAAAGGCCCATGATGCAGGAGAATATCTGATATTTATAATTGATATTGTTTTGAGTTTTGTGGCATTGGTTAAAGGAATGGCAACATCTGAGAAGTATTTGCCTGAGGTTGTGGATTGGGTGGATGATATTTCTACAAGAAATAGGGGAAAAATATTAGGAACAGAAGGATATTTAGAAGATATTAAATATGGTAAACTTTTTAGGGTTCAAGGAGGGGCGGAATTACCTAATAGTAGTAAATATAGATTTTTAATCTATGAAGATAAGGTTTCAATAAAGGGGAAAGAAATGCTTCATATAACCTTTGACGATGGGTATCGCACAGCTGAAATATGGTCAAAAAGAGGGGATAAAGCTGAAGTTTTCATTGCCGATATTGAAGAGAAATTTATTGAAAAAATAAGAAAAGAGGCGGTGCCACAGGAATATGGCAGAGCCTTTCCAAAAAGGCCGCAAATGGACGACCTGACTAAAACGCCAAATTCATTCGGGATACCAGAAAATTATTTTGAAGAGTTGTTAAACAGCATTAAAGATCCCAAAATAGTCAAATATTAAGAAAGATGAAAAACACAGAAATTAAAAACATAAACGAAAATATCAACGGTGAAATCCCTAAAGGAACCAAGATTATAGTTCAAGTAAAAAATGTGGATGAACCAGAAAAAATAGTACGAAACACAAAGGAAATAATGTTAAAAATCTCAAATTTTGCCTATACAAATGAATGGCCGACGGATAAAGAATGGAAGGTCATATTGCCAGAATGGTTCGTTAAAAGCATGACTGACAAAAGTTTGGAAGAAATTATGAAAACCAAAGGACAATGGCATTTTGAATCCTGGATAAGTAATATTAAAGACCGGGCATGGATATGGCACAGTTCAAAAATTGAAGAAAGAGGAATTAAATTCGTACTGGAGACTTTGTCATACCCATACTTACAAGGAACTTTTTTATATATTTTGTTCAGTCAGGGAATTTCAATGGCACACATAGAAGTCATAGACGATTTAGAAATGGAATAGTGCTTTAATCAGATTTTTATGAAATTTGACTTAAAATAAAATGATCCACACACCCGAACAAATAAAAATATTGCTATTAAGGTTATGAATGATATAGGTTGGACGTACGATGAAAAATCCCCAATAGAACCTATTGAGCAAACAATAGAACATCAAATAGAAGAAATGGCATCTCAAAAAAACCATAAACGTTTCGATGAATACGTCGCATCATTATTTCCGTATTGGGTAATCGGGCTGGATTTTCCCGAAGATGATGGTTGGAATGGACGGAACGTAAACATCCTGTTGGCGAGGATTGATAGAAGAAATGGAATCTGAGGTTTTCAGCTGATGTAGTGACAATCCAGGCTTGATCGATCTAAACCAAATCTGAAACCCGCCATATCCCAAGCCTATACTGCCATTTGTTATAAAAATGTTTCTCACCCCGCCAAAAACCTTCTTTTGAGTTATCTTTGCGGTTGATTTAGACAAAATCCATAAAATCATGATCAAAGTTTCTGATACAGCACGGACAAAGATTGTCCAAATGATGGCCGAGGACGGATATGATGCAGCAAGCGACTACGTTCGTGTAGGCGTGAAAAGCGGCGGTTGTTCTGGTCTTGAATATGTCTTGAAGTTCGATAAAGATTTGGGTGAAACAGATAAGGTTTTTGAAGACAACGAGGTAAAAATCGCAGTCGAAAAGAAATCCTATTTGTACCTGGCCGGAACCACGCTGGAATTTTCCGGCGGCCTGAACGGAAAAGGTTTCGTTTTCAATAACCCAAACGCGAGCCGGACTTGCGGTTGCGGGGAAAGTTTTTCATTGTAAGACGAATGACAAAAGACAAAAGACAAACGAGTTTTCTGTCTTTGCAATGAGGGTGAAGTCCTTCGTCATTAATCATTCAGTCATTAGTCAAAAAATATGAGCAAATACACCGAAGACGACCTCAAAGTCGAACTCGAAAACAAAGAGTACGAATACGGATTTTATACCAACATCGAATCGGAGACGTTTCCTGTCGGTCTAAATGAAGACATCGTTCGTGCCATTTCCCAAAAGAAGGAAGAACCGCAGTGGATGACCGATTGGCGCATCGAGGCTTTTCGTGCCTGGAAAGAAATGATAGAGCCGGAATGGGCGAATGTGCATTACGATAAACCCGATTTCCAGGCGATTTCCTATTATTCTGCTCCAAAAAAAGTCGATCCGAACAAAACACTTGACGATGTCGATCCGGAATTACTCGCGATGTATGCCAAACTCGGGATTTCCGTCGATGAGCAAAAGATGATGAACAATGTCGCGATGGATATTGTGGTCGATTCGGTATCGGTCGCCACGACGTTCAAGAAGACATTGTCTGAAAAAGGCATTATTTTCTGCCCGATATCGGAAGCGATCAAGGAACATCCGGAACTCGTGAAGAAATATCTGGGTACGGTGGTTCCTCAAAAGGACAATTTTTATGCAGCGCTGAATTCGGCGGTTTTTAGTGATGGTTCGTTCTGTTATATTCCAAAAGGCGTTCGTTGCCCTATGGAACTCTCAACGTATTTCCGTATCAACCAGGCCGGAACCGGACAATTCGAACGAACATTGGTCATTGCGGACGAAGGCAGTTATGTGTCCTACCTTGAAGGTTGTACCGCTCCAAGCCGTGACGAAAACCAATTGCATGCGGCCGTTGTGGAACTGATTGCGATGGACGATGCCGAAATCAAATATTCAACGGTCCAGAACTGGTATCCCGGGAATAAGGAAGGAAAAGGTGGGGTTTTCAACTTTGTGACCAAACGTGGGTTGTGCGAGAAAAACGCCAAGATTTCATGGACTCAGGTCGAAACCGGATCTGCGGTGACGTGGAAGTATCCGAGTTGTGTGCTGAAGGGCGATAATTCCGTGGGTGAATTCTATTCGATTGCCGTCACCAATAACTTCCAGCAGGCCGACACCGGGACCAAGATGATTCATTTGGGTAAAAACACAAAATCGACGATCATTTCCAAAGGGATTTCAGCCGGAAAATCGAATAACAGCTATCGCGGATTGGTCCAGATTTCTGCCCGTGCCGATAATGCGAGGAATTTCTCCCAATGCGATTCGCTTTTGATGGGGAATAATTGCGGGGCACATACCTTTCCGTACATTGAATCGAAGAATCCATCGGCTAAAATCGAACACGAAGCAACGACATCAAAAATCGGTGAGGATCAGGTTTTTTATTGCAACCAACGCGGCATCCCGACAGAAAAAGCAATCGCACTTATTGTCAACGGATTCAGTAAGGATGTATTGAACAAGCTTCCGATGGAGTTTGCTGTCGAAGCGCAGAAACTTCTCGAAATTTCGTTAGAAGGTTCAGTCGGCTAAACAATTAAAAATAAGATAATTCGGGAATTGCCCGACTTTCCATACAAACATGTTAGAAATTAAAAACCTACACGCCAGAGTCGAAGATAAAGACATCCTTAAAGGAATAAACCTGTCTGTAAAAGCCGGCGAAGTACACGCTATAATGGGACCGAACGGTTCCGGAAAATCAACGCTTTCTGCCGTAATTGCCGGAAACGAGCATTATGAAATGACCGAAGGCGAAATTGAGCTCGACGGAGAAGATATTACGGAATTGGCGCCGGAAGAACGCGCTCACAAAGGCGTATTTTTATCGTTTCAGTATCCGGTGGAAATCCCGGGTGTTTCGGTGACGAACTTTATGAAAACAGCCATCAACGAATCGAGAAAGGCGCAAGGGCTGGAAGAAATGCCGGCGAACGAGATGCTCAAATCGATCCGCGAAAAATCGGAATTACTTGAAATAGATCGTAAATTTTTGTCGCGTTCACTCAACGAAGGCTTTTCAGGAGGTGAGAAAAAGCGTAACGAAATCTTCCAGATGGCGATGCTTGAACCGAAACTCGCAATCCTGGATGAAACCGATTCAGGCCTTGACATCGACGCTTTGAGAATCGTTGCCAATGGTGTCAACAAACTCAAATCTGAAAACAATGCGATTATCGTAATCACTCATTATCAAAGGCTTTTGGATTATATCGTCCCAGATTTCGTTCATGTGCTTTACAAAGGAAAAATCGTCAAATCTGGCGGAAAAGAACTTGCTTACGAGCTCGAGGAAAAAGGATACGACTGGATCAAAAACGAGAATTAAGATGGAGCTGAAGGAAAAGTTGATATCATCATTCATGGCGTTCGAAGAGCAAATAGATGTCAACACAGATTTGCACGACGTCCGCACATCGGCACTCAAAAACTTCGAAACACAAGGTTTTCCAACCAAAAAACTCGAAGCCTGGAAGTATACGTCATTGAATTCGGTGCTTAAAAACGACTTTACGGTTTTCCCTAAAAAGGAATCGGCAATTGGTTTTTCCGATGTCAAAAAGTATTTCCTGCACGAAATCGACACGTATAAAATCGTCTTTATCGACGGGGTTTTCAGTTCGTTTCTATCGGCGACTACACATGACGGAATAGACGCCTGTCTGATGTCTTCGGCATTGACCAAACCAAAATATAAGTTGGTAATCGATGAATATTTTAACAAGGTTGCGATGGCCGATGACAGCCTTACATCACTCAATACGGCATTTGCCCGCGAAGGTGCCTACATCAATATCCCAAAGAACAAAGTGGCCGACAAACCTATCGAGATCATGTATTTCTCTACCGGAAGCGAAGCCGCATTGATGGTTCAGCCAAGAAACCTGATCATTGTCAATGAAAATGCTAATGTCCAGATCATTGAACGCCATCAAAGCCTCTCCGGAAATCCGGTGCTGACGAATTCCGTGACGGAAATCTTCGCAAAAAAACGTGCTATAGTTGATTTCTACAAAATCCAGAATGATAACGACGAAGCATCGCTTGTTGACAATACCTACATTTCCCAAAAAGAAATGAGTACGGTCAAAGTCCACACGTTCTCTTTCGGTGGAAATATTACGCGAAACAACCTGAATTTCTACCACAAAGGCGAACATATCGATTCGACGCTTAAAGGAATCACAATCCTTGACGGAAAACAGCATGTCGATCATCATACATTGGTACAGCACGCCACGCCGAATTGCGAGTCGCACCAGAATTATAAAGGCATTTTCTCCGATAAATCGACGGGTGTTTTCAACGGAAAAATCTACGTCGAGAAAGAAGCCCAAAAAACCGATGCGTTCCAGCAAAACAACAATATTCTCATTGGCGACAAAGCCACGATAAACGCCAAACCGCAACTTGAGATTTTCGCCGACGATGTCAAATGTTCCCACGGCTGTACCGTCGGACAGCTTGATGATAGGGCTTTGTTTTATATGCAATCGCGCGGAATTCCCAAGAAAGAAGCTACGGCGTTGTTGATGTACGCTTTCTCGAACGAGGTTATCGAAAGCATCAAAATTCCGGAACTGAAACAGCGTATCAACTCGATTATCGCAAGGAAACTTGGTGTCAATATGGGGTTTGACCTGTAGAATTTGTCCATAAATCCAAAAGCCGAAGGCGTGTCCAATATCTAAAAGCGAAGCGAGTCTCCCGTAAAAGTGTATATTTGGTTATCAACCGACTAACCATTGGAACCAATTCACGAACAAACCTCACGACAGTTGCTCGATCAGGAAATTATTTCTGAAGAACAACACGTTGCCGTTTCGGCCTATCGGTCATTCCATATTTTTTCGCTTCACAACGAGATATTGTTTCTCATGTATCTTGGAGTGATTGTATTTACTGGCGGTGCCGGAATTCTGGTCTATCAGCACATCGATACGATCGGGCATACGATACTGCTTTTACTGTTGCTCTCAGTAACAATCGGATGCTTTTACTTCGCGTTCAAAAAAGCATCTGCCTATTCCAATTCACAGACAGATTTTGCGCATCCGTTCTATAATTATGTCGTGCTTGGCGGAAGCATCCTTGGCGGCATCTTCATCAATTACCTCGAAATCCAATATCAGCCGTTTGGCAACCGATATGCATGGCCGGCTTTATTGACCGCGTTGTTTTCAATAGCAGCAGCTTACAGGTTTGACAACCGGCCGGTTTTATCAATCGGGATCACGGCTTTGGCGGCTGCGATTGGGATTACGGCCACACCACAAGCGGTGTTGGAAGCCAATGTGTTTACGGATGGTTTTGTATTATACGCCGGAATTTTACTCGCTGTTTTGCTCGCTTTGTGGGAAGAGGTTTCGCGTCGCGAATCCATAAAAACGCACTTTTCGAATTTGTTTCTCAATTTTTCGATACATCTTACAGGAATTTGCTGTATTGTGGGATTGTGTGACGATTACTGGCCCATATATGCAATTATTTTGGCTGTAAGTTGCTGGTATTTCTGGTTTCAAAGCGACAAAAAAGGATACCTGAGCGTTTTTATTTTTGTGCTGCTTTATGGTTTTATCGGTTTTAATATTGCCTTTGTCAGAACACTTACTATTATTGACATTCCTGATTTTTGGGCACCGATAGCCATTCTTTCCCCAATCTATACGGTTGGCGCCATTGTGCTTTTCATCCGTGCCGTCAAACAATTCAATCGCCAGCATTCATGATAGCATATAATCAAACGGAAATCCTGAATACAAAACGTGTTTCGGTATTGGATGAGCTTAAAGAAGCAGGTTTTATAGACAAGGCCCAGATTCAGGCATTCGAACAAAAGAACATGGTTCTAAAGACGCAGAGAAACATACTGCTGCGGCTGTGTTTTGCTTTTCTTGGAATGTTGCTTTACGGAGCCATCATTTCTTTTGTTTCGCTGCTTTTTATGAGTGTAATCGACAAAAATTTCTGGCTTCCGGTCTTTGTTTTTTCATTAATCGGATTGGGCATTACCGAATTCATGGCGCATTCAAAATATTATGCTTTCGGAATAGACGACGTAGCCATTTTAGGCTTCCAGGGATTTTTTGCAGGAGCGATTTATATTCTGACCGATAACAGCCTGGCGAGTTTTGCAACGCTGGCAATCATAGGAGCGTTGTGTTGCATCAGATATGTCAATACCTTGTCGGCAATTGTTTCACTTATTGGGATTACAGGCTTTGTTTGCATTTGCATCATCGATTACGGCATCATCAACAAATTCGGGTTATCATTCGTGCTTTTTGCTTTGGCTGCATTGATTCAATATGCAAATTACAACATCAAAAAGCGACCGGATGCGAATGTCTATCAGGATGCTTTGTGGGCCGTTGAGGTTTTTGCCTGGGCGTTGTTGTATTTGTCCGTAAATTATCTGGTTGTGCGTGAAGCCGCTTCAGATTTAATGGGTTTTTCGCCCACATACGGACAAGATCTACCTCTGGCTTTTGTCTTTTACGCCTTGACATTTGTCATTCCGATTGCCTATATTTTCTTTGCGCTCAAATGGCATAACAGAACTTTACTGTGGCTCGGTTTTGCGGCTTTGGGTTTTTCCATTTTCAGCATCAGATTCTATTATCATGTATTGCCACCTGAATTTGCATTGATGGCCGGCGGAATAGTTCTATTTGTTATTTCGTATTTCGCGTGGAGAAAACTGCGGCACAAAGAAACCGGCATCACATATGAAAAAGACCGGTTCACCCAAAGTGAATCATTCAAGATGGCAGAAGCACTGATTGCGAATTCCCAAACCCGTATAGCCTCCCACTCCAAAAGTGAAATGCCTTTTGGCGGCGGCGGATTCAGCGGCGGCGGATCAGGTTCAACCTATTAATCCGTCAGCTTTCGCCTTAACATAAGCTTATGGTAAAACCGATGGTTATTTCGTACTTTTGACCCCATGTTCGACGTCCACAAAATCCGCGAAGATTTCCCCATTCTCAACCAACAGGTTTACGGCAAACCGCTCGTCTATTTTGACAATGCTGCCACTTCGCAAAAGCCTCATGTTGTCATAGATTCCATCTCTGACTACTACCAGAAAATCAACGCCAACATCCATCGTGGCGTCCATAAACTGAGTCAGGTTTCGACCGATGCATACGAACAGAGCCGCGAAAAAATCCGTTCCCATATCAATGCGAAACATGCGTACGAAGTACTTTTTACTTCGGGGACTACCATGGGCGTCAATCTTGTCGCAAGCGGTTTTACCACGTTGTTGAAAAAAGGCGATGAGGTTATCGTTTCGGCACTCGAGCATCACAGTAACATCGTTCCGTGGCAGATGCTGTGCGAACGTACCGGAGCTGTTTTGAAGGTGATTCCGATGAATGAATCGGGTGAATTGAAGCTCGATGAGTTTGATGGATTGTTATCTGATAAAACCAAAATCGTCACGGTCAACCACATTTCGAATGCGCTCGGAACCGTGAATCCGATCAAATATATCATCGATAAGGCTCATTCGTTTGGAGCCGCTGTTTTTATAGATGGAGCGCAGGCTGTTCCGCATTTGGTTCCTGACGTACGGGCTTTGGATTGCGACTTCTATGCGTTCTCCGGACATAAGATGTGTGGCCCCACAGGAAGCGGGATTTTATACGGAAAAGAGGAATGGCTCGAAAAATTGCCACCCTATCAGGGCGGAGGCGAAATGATCAAGGAAGTTACGTTTGAAAAGACAACTTACGCCGGATTGCCACATAAATTCGAAGCCGGAACGCCGAATATAGAAGCCGGAATCGTATTGGGAACGGCTGTCGATTACCTGAATTCCATCGGGTTTGAAAACATCCAGGCTCAGGAAAAGAAGCTGCTCGATTACGGCACATCGGAACTGCTTAAAATCGACGGGATCAAAATAGTCGGAACCGCTAAAGAAAAAACATCGGTGATTTCATTCAACATAGACGGAATCCATCCGTACGATGCCGGAACCATAATCGACAAAATGGCAATCGCGGTGCGAACCGGACATCATTGCGCCCAGCCGATCATGCAGTTTTTCGATATTCCGGGAACCATACGTGCCTCATTCGCGTTTTACAATACGACAGAAGAAATCGACCGTCTGATCGAAGCGGTCATCAAAGCCAAAACCATGTTGTCATGAAAATGCTATTCGCGTTTGTTTTATCGCTTGTTATGGCCAAAGGATGCAGCGATGCAGAAAAGGCAGACTGGAAAGATGCCACTATTAAGTATTCGGCGATCACCCGTGGATTCAACCAGAACATACAGGTGGCTTTCAACAAAGTTTCCATCAGCAAAAACCAACGCGGGCAGGAGACGGCCGTAACACGAGATTTGACCGACGCCGAAAAGAAATCACTTTACGAAGCTGCTTCAAAACTCGATCTGGACGCCTTAGGAAATTACGAAGCCCCAAGTAACAAACGCGCATATGACGGAGCGGCAATAGCTTCTCTCACCATCGCTTACAAAGGAAAAACATATGGTTCAAAGTCGTTCGACCATGGAAACCCGCCGGCTGAACTTTCCGGAATCATCAATGCCCTGACGGCTTTAGCACCACAAGAAACAGAATGAGCATCCAAGATATACAAAACGAAATAGTCGACGAATTTTCCATGTTCGATGAGGAAAACTGGGACGAGCGCTATCAATACCTGATCGATTTGGGGAAAACGCTTCCGCTGATTGACGAAAAATACAAAGTCGAAGAAAATACCATCAAAGGCTGCCAATCAAAAGTGTGGCTTCACGCCGAGGAAAACAATGGTAAGATTGATTTCACTGCAGATTCAGATGCCATTCTGACCAAAGGCCTGATCGCGATTCTGATCCGCAGTTTTTCCGGTCATGCGCCAAAGGAAATATTGGAAGCCGATACGGAATTCATAGATAAGATAGGGCTTAAGGAACATTTATCGGCCACGCGTGCCAACGGATTGGTATCGATGGTCAAACAAATCAAGTTATACGCACTGGGTTATTCGGCCCAGACAAATCAATAAGTTATGGATACAGAAATGGATACCGCAGAACTCGGGGAAAAAATCGTCAAGGTGCTCAAAGGCATTTACGATCCGGAAATTCCCGTAGATATATATGAACTCGGATTGATCTACGATGTTATGGTCAATACCGATAACGAGGTGAAAATCCTCATGACACTGACTTCACCGAATTGTCCGGTGGCCGAAAGCCTGCCGCGTGAGGTAGAGGAAAAGATCACAAAGATTGACGGTGTAAAATCTACCGAAGTTGAAATCACATTCGATCCGCCGTGGAGCAAAGATTTGATGAGTGAAGAAGCCAAACTAGAACTCGGAATGTTGTAATGGAAGAAATCGTAAACAAAGTCGCAGCGAGCGCGTTGGAAGTTTTCGATCTGGAAGATTATTATGTTCCGGGGCGACGTGTTTCGCTTGATATTTCGCAATGGCTTTACGAAGGCTTGTTGCTGCGCGAAAAAGAATTCCGCCAGTCTTTGAAAGACCACGACTGGACACAATATCAGGATGCTTTTGTTGCCGTTACGTGCAATGCCGATGCAATAGTTCCGGCCTGGGCTTCGATCCTTGTCGCAGTCCATTTGGCTCCGTTTGCAAAAAAAGTCGTATCGGGTTCGCTTGATGATTTGGAAACGATCCTGTATGCTGAAAAACTTCAAGACCTTGATTATTCAGCTTATACAGACAAACCGATCATTCTTAAAGGTTGTTCTAAAAAACCGGTGCCACAATCTGCTTACCTGTTGGCTGTTAAACAATTGCAGGCTGTTGCGAAAAGTGTGATGTATGGGGAAGCTTGTTCCGCCGTTCCGCTTTTTAAAAGGAAATAATCAGCATTTGTGCGGTTTTTCTCAGGTTTGAAGTGTATCTTTATTCAAACAAAATTTGAATTTATGAGAAAACTGCTACTCCTCCTGATTTTTGCCGGAAGTACGGCGATGGCACAAACCGATTCGGTCTATGTCGGGCCACCTAAAGTCGACACGACCAAAGTCTGGACTACCAAAGGGAATTTCTCCTTATTGCTCAACCAGTCCAGTTTCAGTAACTGGATCGCGGGTGGCGAGAACAATATTTCGGGTACGATTGGGGTCAATTATGATTTCAATTATAAAAAAGAAGACTGGAACTGGGATAATAAGGTCATTGCTTCCTATGGTTTGATCAGGGTTAAGAACAGTGACTTTGAGAAAAAGACCGACGACCGTCTCGAAATCAGTTCTTTGTTGGGCAAAAAAATGTCGGGAGACTGGAGTTATTCGTTCTTTATGAATTTTAAGACACAGTTTACTAAAGGATATTTGTACAGCAAAGACGACAATGGTAAGGAAATCCGGACAGAAAACACCAACTTCCTGTCTCCGGGTTATCTCTCTTTCGGCCCGGGTGTGTTATACAAGCCGAGTGATAATTTCAAGTTTAATATTTCTCCTGCCGCTTCAAAACTTACCTTTGTAGATAGCTACTATACTTCGTTGCCAGGTTATGTGGACGGAACTTATTTTGGGGTCGATGAAGGCAAATCGGTCCGATATGAATTAGGTGCAAACGCCAATGTCTATTACAAGTTCATCCTCATGGCAAACGTATCCGTAGAAAACATCCTGAATTTGTACAGCAACTACCTCGAAGATCCGCAAAATGTCGATTTGGATTATCAGCTTAACATTGTCCTCAAAATCAATAAGTACTTAACAACGAATTTGAATTTCCAGACTATTTATGACGATAATGCCTTTCAGGGATTCCAGGTACGCCAGGTTTTTGGGCTTGCAGTCAACTACGGATTCTAAAGATGCTTGACACCTGTAAAAAACGCCTTTCGATTCGAGAGGCGTTTTTGTTTTATTCTTCGGCGTCTTTATAATCCGGATACAGGAAATTATTGTACGGAAAACGCGCAATGTGCAATTCGCGCACGGCTTCATACACACGTTCGCGGAATTCTTCTATATTTTCCTTGGTTGCAGCCGATATGAAGATGGCGTTTTTCTCACCCACATTATGCATCCACGTAGATTTCCATTCGTTTAAGGTATAATGCCTTTTGGTTTTTTCGGTTACCAGATCGTCGGCATCTATGGTCAGGTGTTTATAGGCATCTATTTTATTGAAGACCATTAGCGTTGGTTTGCCGTCGCTTTTTATTTCGGATAAAATCTGGTTGACAGATGCGATATGCTCTTCAAAATCGGGGTGAGAAATATCCACCACATGCAATAATAGATCGGCCTCACGCACTTCATCGAGCGTGCTTTTGAACGATTCCACCAATTGTGTCGGGAGTTTTCTAATGAACCCGACCGTATCGGTCAACAGGAACGGCAGGTTTTTTACGACTACTTTCCTTACCGTCGTATCCAAAGTCGCGAACAATTTGTCTTCTACGAACACCTCGCTTTTGCTGATGGTATTCATCAATGTCGATTTACCGACGTTTGTGTACCCAACCAAAGCCACACGAACCAAAGCACCACGGTTTCCGCGCTGGACGGCCATTTGTTTGTCGATTACCTTGAGTTTTTCCTTCAATAGTGAAATCCGGTCCCGAACGATACGTCTGTCTGTCTCGATTTCGGTTTCACCAGGACCGCGCAACCCGATTCCACCTTTCTGGCGTTCGAGGTGCGTCCACATTCCGGATAGTCTCGGAAGCAAATACTGGCATTGTGCCAATTCTACCTGAGTTCTTGCATAGGATGTTTCGGCGCGTTGGGCAAAAATGTCGAGAATAAGGTTCGTTCGGTCCAGAACCTTGCAATCAAGTTCACGCGAAATGTTTTTTTGTTGTGAAGGTGAGAGTTCATCGTCAAAAATCACAGTAGAAATCTTATGCTCCTTTATATAGGTATGGATTTCTTCCATCTTTCCGGTCCCGACAAAAGTCTTTGGGTTGGGACGTTCCATTTTTTGGGAAAAGCGTTTGGCAACCTGGCCTCCGGCTGTATGTGTCAGGAATTCAAGTTCATCGAGATATTCGGTGAGTTTTTCCTCATTCTGTTGTTGGGTAATTACACCTACAAGAATGGTTTTTTCTAAAGATTTAGTATCCTTTTCTAGCATCGTAAATTATGGAAAATGCAAAAATACTAATTAAAAGGATGCTTTTTTTAAAGCATAAATAACAAGTAGTCAAATCAGAACGAAATATTTCCATTTATTAAAGGGTTCTTAAAGAAAATCCAAATATTTAGTTAAATTTGAGATTCTAAACTACAATTTTTTTAACAACCAAATTTTCAACAACTATGAAAAAGATTACAATTTACCTTGTAATGCTGCTCATGGGTTTTTCGGGATATTCACAAGTTGAATATTTTGATGACGCGAGCGTCGTTGCACCGGTTACTCCCGGACCTTGGGTATTGCCATCAGGTACCTGGCAAATCTTTGACAACGGGGTTGGACCGACAGTCAACTGGAACTTGAATCCACAGGGTACTTATCCCGCTTATTCAGGAACCAAGTGCGCGTACATGGACCGGATGAACATCGGGGCGAACAACACCTCCGAAGATTATCTTGTCACGCCGCTGCTGAGCGTACCAACCAATGCCCAGTTGCGGTTCTTTACCAGAACAACTATCGCGGGCCAGTCAACACCCAACAGTACCATTTATCAAATCAGGTCGGCGCCTGCAACTGCAGATCCGACTCTACCCGCATCATTTACCACCATTGTAAAAACATGGACGGAAAATGAACTTACGGATGACTATGATGTATGGGAGGAAAAAATCCTCGATATCACAGATCCTGTAGGTTCACAAATGTATTATGCTTTTGTGCGGGTGTTTACCCAGCCTACTGCGGCTCCCAATGGAGACCGATGGCTGGTAGACGATTTCAAATTCGTTGAAAAATGTCTTGATGTAACAGATATCGTACCTGCCTGCCTGTCCACAAGCGCATCGTTAAGTTGGACAAGTCCGGGGCCTGCCACGCAATGGGCCGTCCATGTACTCCCGGCCGATGCGGAGTTTGATCCAAACGCAGGAACGCCCTATATAGCAACAACAAATACGAACTTTGTTGTAGATCATACCACACAGCCTACGGAAACACCAATGCTCCCAATTACGGACTACGTGTTTTATATTAGGGCACTATGTGAAGACTCTCCGAGTGATTGGGTTTCCATAGAATGTACAACACAAGCCTTGCCACCTGAATGTGGTGGTTCTTACGTGGACAACGGAGGCGTGGACGGGGAATACTTAGGAAATAGTAATGATATTGTCACTATATGCCCAGATAATCCAACAGACCAGGTCACCGTAACATTTACCGATTTCAATACAGAAAACGGTTGGGATGGTATTTACGTTTTTGATGGAAACTCAATCAACGCAAATATTATTGCCAGTGACAATGATTCCGGTTTCAATGAAGATCTTTCAACACCGGGAGCCTGGTGGGGTAATGCCATTCCGGGGCCGTTCACTTCTACGAGCCCTGACGGATGTTTGACTTTCCAGTTCATATCAGATGGCTTTGGAAATTTTGACGGATGGCTCGCCAGTGTAACCTGTAACCCACCACCTGCTTGTCCTGAGCCGGGAGCTTTGACTATTGACGTCACTGCAACTACGGCGACTTTAGGATGGACAAATGTTGGTCCGGGTACAGCTTGGGAAGTCATTGCTTTGCCTTGCGGAGCTCCGGCACCTACGGCTGATACAGTCGGGACAATTGTAGAAACAGGATCGTCTTACACTTTTGACCCATTAATTCCGGGAACCTGTTATGATTTCTATGTGCGCGCGAATTGCGAAAGCTCCTCTAACGGAATCAGCGACTGGAATGGGCCTATCTCTGAAATGACAGATGTACTTCCTCCGGAATGCGGCGGAAACTATGTTGATAACGGAGGCCTTGGCAGTGATTATGCTTCAGGTTCAGATGAGGTTACTGTAATCTGTCCTGAAAACCCGGGCGATTATGTAACTGTTATCTTCACGCAATTCGATACCGATTGGGGGTCTGACGGAATTTATGTTTACGACGGAAATTCAACAGACGCACCAATGATTCCAAGTGAGAATGAAGCTGGCTTCAGTGTACTTACCGAACCCGGAGCTTATTGGGGAACAGATATTCCTGGCCCGTTTGAATCTACTTCGCCAGACGGATGTCTGACCTTCCACTTTTTGAGTGATGATTTCTTCGAGACACCCGGGTTTTTGGCGAATGTAGTTTGTGCCCCAATACTTCCATGTGCAAAACCAGTAAACTTTGAGGTTACGGGGACAACATCATATGGTGCTACTTTAACCTGGGATGCCGGGGCGGGAACTTCATGGCAGGTACTTGCGCTTCCTTGCGGATCTCCTGCGCCAGACGCTTCTGCCGGAGGAATTCCTACAACTGAGCCAACGTTTGTATTTACAGACGAACTGGAAGCGGATACTTGTTATGACTTTTATGTACGTACGAATTGTACGGCAGATGGAAATGGGTTCAGTTATTGGACTTTCCCTCAATCTGCAAGCACTCAGGTTGCACCTCCTGTTTGTGGTGGCCAGTATACCGATAACGGCGGATTGAACAATACCTATCTTCCCAACTCAAATTCAATTGTTACGGTTTGTCCGGAAGCAGGCGAAATTGTAATTGTAACTTTTACAGCGTTTGATGTAGAACAATGGGGTGGAGACGGGCTTTACGTTTTTGACGGACCTTCTACAGATTCCCCTCTCATCCCTAGCGAAAATGAAGCTACATGGAACCTTCCTTTAGATGGAGCATATTGGGGAACAGAAATTCCCGGCCCATTCGAATCGACTTCACCGGACGGTTGTCTTACTTTCCAGTTCATCAGTGATGGTTTTGGAGAGCTTGATGGATATGTGGCAGATGTTGCCTGCGTACCGGCTCCAACTTGTCCAAAACCGACAAACGTTACACACACCGTACCTACCAATGATTCGGTTACGGTTAGCTGGGTTCCTAACGGTCCTGCCACACAATGGAAAGTATATGTGCTTCCGTGTGATGATCCGGCACCTACCGCTGCAACTCCTGGAGGAGTACCTGCAGATGCCCCTACCGCTACCGTTACAGATTTAATAGAAAGTACGTGTTATAAAATTTGGGTCATCTCCATTTGTTCAGATACAGATGCCAGTAATCCGACAATGCCTCAAACCATAACCACTCAGGTAGATCCTCCTGTGTGCGGTGGCATATTCTATGATGCCGGCGGACCGGATGACAATTATCCTGAAAGTTCTGATTCTATCGTTACTGTATGCCCTGAAAATCCAGGTGAAATTGTACAGATTGTCTGGACCTCGTTCGATACTGAAGCTCAAATTGATGGGCTATATGTGTATGATGGCCCAAGTACGTCATCACCACAAATTTCCAGCGATAATCCTGCAAATACTTTTGGCGTGCTTACCGAACCAGGAGCTTTCTGGGGCAGCGAGCTTCCATATAATTTCGAATCGTCAAGCCCTGACGGCTGTTTGACCTTCCATTTCCTGAGTGATAATTTCTTTGAATTGTCCGGATGGGAGGCCAATGTGAATTGTATCCCGGCACCTACGTGTCCTAAGCCATTTGAAGTAAGCATAGTAGATGTATCTACATCAGATGTTACCGTTGATTGGACACCGCAAGGAACAGCTACCCAATGGGAAGTAATTGTATTGCCTGCTTCAGATCCGGCTCCGGATGCTTCTGCAGTAGGGCAAATTACGAGCGATCATCCATATACTTATGGGCCAATAGACTCAGGTACTCAATATAAAGTATACGTAAGAGCTATATGTAGTGATGAAGACAAGAGCAGCTGGACATATCCGATACCTTTTGTTACCCTTATTACGAATGATGAATGTTCCACCGCAACGGTAGTTCCGGTCAACCCGACTCCAACGTGTGTCGAATCTGTATCGGGAACTTTAATCGGGGCGACTGACTCGGGCGTTACCAACAACTGTTTCGGTTCTTCAGACGATGACGTCTGGTTCCAGTTTACGGCAACGGGCCCTAACCACGCTATCTCTTTACAGAATATAAATCAGGATTTCCCAAGTATAAACTTCGCGGTTTATGCAAACGGATGCGACGCACTTGAGCTTGTCCAGTGTTTTGAAACGAGCGAAGGTTTGGTTACAGGTTTGATCCCTGACCAGACATACTACATTCAGGTTTATTCGATGTTTGAGCCTGATCCTACCTATTCATTCGACCTCTGTATCACAACCTTGTTGCCTCCAATCACGACCGCACCAATGGGCGACGACTGGACACCACAGCAATTGATCCAGGATATATTGATAGGAAATGATTGTGCGATTGCCAGTAACATTACCACTTCTACGGGTATTGATTTTGGTTCTGCGGCCAACGGTATCGGATACTTCAATAAAAATGGTTCGAGCTTCCAGTTTGATGAAGGGGTTATACTTTCATCTGGTAGTGTTGATGACGCACCAGGGCCGAACATCATCTTCCCGGTCCAGAGTGCAGGGACAGAGATGGACGACAATTTCAATTACTTGTGGCCTGGTGATGACGATCTTGAAGCCATCATACTTGAAGCAACCGGAGAGGCAATGAATTCCAATAATGCTTCGATCGTTGAATTCGACTTCGTGCCGATCACACCTTCAATCAGCTTTAATTTCATATTCGCCTCAGAAGAATATGGGGATTTCCAATGTAGTTTCTCCGATGCTTTCGCGTTCTTATTGACCGATACATCTGCCGGAACTCCCGCGGTGAATCTCGCGGTATTGCCTAACTCAACCACGCCTGTATCTGTGGTAACGATAAGGGATTCGGCATATAACAACAGTTGTGATTCTGTAAACCCGCAATATTTTGACGAGTATTATGTGTTGCCAGAAGGAATAGGCGGCCTTGGTGCGCCCATCAATTTTGACGGTGTTACTGTGCCGCTGGCGGCGACAGCTACGGTAGTTCCGGGCAACACCTATCATATTAAATTGGTTATTGCAGACCGACAGGATGCATCTTATGATTCTGCCGTTTTCCTTGAAGGCGGAAGTTTCAGTTCAGGGGAAGATTTGTTCCCGGATGATTTGCTTCAGGAAAATCTGACAGCCCTTTGTCCTGGAGGTTCTTATACTTTAGACACAGGTCTTAGCCCAGATGAATATACATTTATCTGGAGTGATGCCAACGGAGTCATAGAATCTGCCACTGGTCCAACACTTGTTGTTACACAGCCTGGACAATATCATGTGGATGCACATTATCTGAGCACTACTTGCGGACCTTCGGGAGACATCGTGATTGAATTCTTCCCGGATATAGTCCTGACTCCGGATGTAGATCTGGTACGTTGTAATGAAACCGGTTATGCAGAATTCGATTTGTCCGAAGCCAATATTCCAGTCCTTGGAACTTTGGATCCGGCAGATTATACAATGACGTATTATCTTACGGCAGATGATGCTGCAAATGAATTTAGTCCGCTTCCCAACCTATATACCAATGTAGTCCAGAACCTTCAGACTATATATGTACGTGCTGAAACTGCGGCAGGATGTTTTGCCATAATAGCTCTTGATTTGGTTGTCAACCTGAATCCGCCGGCTATTGTTCCTGTAGATGATGTATCTGCCTGCGAATCCTACACATTAGGAACTCCGGAAGTAGGACATTTCTATTTTGAAGCAGATGGACAAGGCGCTATCGCAGACGGGGCTACCATTACAGATACGGCCAATCCAACCATGATTTATCTGTATGCAGGTACGTCCGGATGTTCTTCCCAAGATACCTTTACGGTAACTATATTGGATCAGTTGAATGCGGATGTCCTTCCGAGTACGCCGGCCAATTGTAGTTTCGAATTACCTGTTTTGTCAGCCAACAACACCTACTGGACATTGCCAGGTGGTCCTTCTGGTGGTGGTACTCAGTTATTCGCTGGCGGAATTATTTCAACTACCCAGGATATTTTCATCTATGCGGTTTCGCCAGGATGTGATCCTACAGAATCTTCCTTCACCGTTACCGTTACCCCTGCTCCTGTATTGGATGCGGTTGGTGACCTTTCGGACTGCGAGTCGATCACGTTGCCTTCATTGAGTGTTGGATCGTATTACACGGATGCGGAACACACG